>NZ_JBEZIJ010000025.1:0-1893 GCF_040650955.1 Streptomyces sp. NPDC048560 | reverse complement strand
CGCATCAGCTAGGAGAGCCGGCGTGAGCTTGAGGATCGTTGTCTGTGTGAAGTATGTGCCCGACGCGACTGGTGATCGGCATTTCGCTGATGACTTGACGGTGGATCGTGAGGATGTCGACGGTCTGTTGTCGGAGTTGGACGAGTATGCGGTGGAGCAGGCGCTGCAGATCGCGGGCGAGGCGGATGATGCCGAGGTCACGGTGGTGACGGTGGGTCCTGAGGATGCGAAGGACGCGTTGCGTAAGGCGTTGTCGATGGGTGCGGACAAGGCGGTGCATGTCGAGGACGACGCGTTGCACGGCAGTGATGTGATGGGTACGTCGTTGGTGCTGGCGAAGGCGGTCGAGAAGACCGGGTTCGATCTGGTGATCGCGGGGATGGCGTCGACGGACGGCACGATGGGTGTGCTGCCGGCGATTCTCGCGGAGCGTCTGGGTGTGCCGCAGGTGACGCTGCTGTCCGAGGTGAAGGTGCAGGGCGGTGTGGTGTCGGGTCGTCGGGACGGTGACACGGCGTCGGAGCAGGTGGAGGCTTCCCTGCCGGCGGTGGTGTCGGTGACCGACCAGTCGGGTGAGGCGCGTTATCCGTCGTTCAAGGGGATCATGGCGGCGAAGAAGAAGCCGGTGACGTCCCTGGATCTGGATGATCTGGATCTCGACGCGGACGAGGTGGGTCTGGCGGGTGCGTGGACGGCGGTGGACTCGGCCGCGCAGCGTCCGGCGCGCACGGCGGGCACGATCGTGAAGGACGAGGGTGAGGGCGGCAAGCAGCTCGCCGAGTTCCTCGCGGGCCAGAAGTTCATCTAGGCCCCCCGGTGCCCGGCCCCGGTCTCGTGCGCTGTGTTTTCCCGGGGTCCGGGTCGGGGTTCGGTTCGTGTTGGTCCTGGTTCTTTGTTCGCTCATCTTTCATGCAGGAGAAGTGACGTCTCATGGCTGAAGTCCTCGTCTACGTCGATCATGTCGACGGTGCTGTTCGTAAGCCCACCCTGGAGCTGCTGACGCTGGCGCGGCGGATCGGTGACCCGGTCGCTGTCGCGCTGGGTGAGGGTGGCGAGGCCACCGCTGGGGTGCTGGCCGAGCATGGTGCGGTGCGGGTCTTGACCTCGCAGGCCCCGGAGTTCGCGCAGTATCTGGTGGTGCCGAAGGTCGACGCTCTGCACGCCGCGTTCCAGGCGGTGTCGCCCGTGGCGGTGCTGGTGCCCTCCTCGGCGGAGGGCAAGGAGATCGCCGCGCGTCTCGCGGTGCGTACCGGGTCGGGTCTGATCACCGACGCGATCGACCTCGAAGCGGGTGCGGAGGGGCCGGTCGCGACGCAGTCCGCGTTCGCCGCCTCGTTCACCACGAAGTCCCGGGTCTCCAAGGGTGTCCCGGTCATCACGGTCAAGCCGAACTCGGCGCCCGTGGAGCCCGCTCCCGCGGCCGGTGTCACCGAGCCGCTGGAGGTGAGCTTCACCGCCGCTGCCACCGGCACGAAGATCGTGTCGCGGACCCCGCGTGAGTCCACCGGGCGCCCCGAGCTCACCGAGGCCGCGATCGTCGTCTCCGGCGGACGCGGCGTGAACGGCGCGGAGAACTTCGCGATCATCGAAGCGCTCGCCGACTCCCTCGGCGCCGCGGTCGGCGCGTCCCGCGCCGCCGTCGACGCCGGCTGGTACCCCCACACCAACCAGGTCGGCCAGACCGGCAAGTCCGTCTCCCCCCAGCTCTACATCGCCTCCGGTATCTCCGGCGCGATCCAGCACCGCGCCGGGATGCAGACCTCCAAGACCATCGTCGCGATCAACAAGGACGCCGAAGCCCCCATCTTCGACCTCGTCGACTACGGCGTCGTCGGAGACCTCTTCACCGTCGTCCCCCAACTCACCGAAGAAGTACAGACCCGCAAGGGCTGA
>NZ_JBEZIJ010000024.1:0-3181 GCF_040650955.1 Streptomyces sp. NPDC048560 | reverse complement strand
AACACAGTGGACGCGAGCAACTGAGGACAAGCCCTCGGCCTATTAGTACCAGTCAGCTCCACCCGTTACCGGGCTTCCACATCTGGCCTATCAACCCAGTCGTCTACTGGGAGCCTTAACCCCTCAAAGGGGGTGGGAATACTCATCTCGAAGCAGGCTTCCCGCTTAGATGCTTTCAGCGGTTATCCTTTCCGAACGTAGCCAACCAGCCATGCCCTTGGCAGGACAACTGGCACACCAGAGGTTCGTCCGTCCCGGTCCTCTCGTACTAGGGACAGCCCTTCTCAATATTCCTACGCGCACAGCGGATAGGGACCGAACTGTCTCACGACGTTCTAAACCCAGCTCGCGTACCGCTTTAATGGGCGAACAGCCCAACCCTTGGGACCGACTCCAGCCCCAGGATGCGACGAGCCGACATCGAGGTGCCAAACCATCCCGTCGATATGGACTCTTGGGGAAGATCAGCCTGTTATCCCCGGGGTACCTTTTATCCGTTGAGCGACAGCGCTTCCACAAGCCACTGCCGGATCACTAGTCCCGACTTTCGTCCCTGCTCGACCCGTCGGTCTCACAGTCAAGCTCCCTTGTGCACTTACACTCAACACCTGATTGCCAACCAGGCTGAGGGAACCTTTGGGCGCCTCCGTTACTCTTTAGGAGGCAACCGCCCCAGTTAAACTACCCATCAGACACTGTCCCTGATCCGGATCACGGACCCAGGTTAGACATCCAGCACGACCAGAGTGGTATTTCAACGGCGACTCCACAACCACTGGCGTGGCTGCTTCAAAGTCTCCCACCTATCCTACACAAGCCGAACCGAACACCAATATCAAACTATAGTAAAGGTCCCGGGGTCTTTCCGTCCTGCTGCGCGAAACGAGCATCTTTACTCGTAGTGCAATTTCACCGGGCCTATGGTTGAGACAGTCGAGAAGTCGTTACGCCATTCGTGCAGGTCGGAACTTACCCGACAAGGAATTTCGCTACCTTAGGATGGTTATAGTTACCACCGCCGTTTACTGGCGCTTAAGTTCTCAGCTTCGCACACCCGAAAGTGCACTAACCGGTCCCCTTAACGTTCCAGCACCGGGCAGGCGTCAGTCCGTATACATCGCCTTACGGCTTCGCACGGACCTGTGTTTTTAGTAAACAGTCGCTTCTCGCTGGTCTCTGCGGCCACCCCCAGCTCACCGAGTAAATCGGATCACCAGTGATGGCCCCCCTTCTCCCGAAGTTACGGGGGCATTTTGCCGAGTTCCTTAACCATAGTTCACCCGAACGCCTCGGTATTCTCTACCTGACCACCTGAGTCGGTTTAGGGTACGGGCCGCCATGAAACTCGCTAGAGGCTTTTCTCGGCAGCATAGGATCATCCACTTCACCACAATCGGCTCGGCATCAGGTCTCAGCCTTAATGTGTGACGGATTTGCCTATCACACGGCCTACACCCTTACCCCGGGAACAACCATCGCCCGGGTTGGACTACCTTCCTGCGTCACCCCATCGCTTACCTACTACAAGTCTGGTTCATCGGCTCCACCACTACCCTCAACTCCGAAGAGATCGGGCCGGCTTCACGGACTTAGCATCGCCTGATTCAGTACTGGGCGTTTCAAAGCGGGTACCGGAATATCAACCGGTTGTCCATCGACTACGCCTGTCGGCCTCGCCTTAGGTCCCGACTTACCCTGGGCAGATCAGCTTGACCCAGGAACCCTTAGTCAATCGGCGCACACGTTTCTCACGTGTGTATCGCTACTCATGCCTGCATTCTCACTCGTGAACCGTCCACAACTCGCTTCCGCGGCTGCTTCACCCGGCACACGACGCTCCCCTACCCATCCATACTCCCGTTGGGGATATGTGTATGAATGACACGACTTCGGCGGTACGCTTGAGCCCCGCTACATTGTCGGCGCGGAATCACTTGACCAGTGAGCTATTACGCACTCTTTCAAGGGTGGCTGCTTCTAAGCCAACCTCCTGGTTGTCTCTGCGACTCCACATCCTTTCCCACTTAGCGTACGCTTAGGGGCCTTAGTCGATGCTCTGGGCTGTTTCCCTCTCGACCATGGAGCTTATCCCCCACAGTCTCACTGCCGTGCTCTCACTTACCGGCATTCGGAGTTTGGCTAAGGTCAGTAACCCGGTAGGGCCCATCGCCTATCCAGTGCTCTACCTCCGGCAAGAAACACACGACGCTGCACCTAAATGCATTTCGGGGAGAACCAGCTATCACGGAGTTTGATTGGCCTTTCACCCCTAACCACAGGTCATCCCCCAGGTTTTCAACCCTGGTGGGTTCGGTCCTCCACGAAGTCTTACCTCCGCTTCAACCTGCCCATGGCTAGATCACTCCGCTTCGGGTCTAGAGCGTGCAACTCAATCGCCCTATTCGGACTCGCTTTCGCTACGGCTTCCCCACACGGGTTAACCTCGCTACACACCGCTAACTCGCAGGCTCATTCTTCAAAAGGCACGCAGTCACGACTGCTGTTCCGAAGAACAACAGCGACGCTCCCACGGCTTGTAGGCACACGGTTTCAGGTACTATTTCACTCCGCTCCCGCGGTACTTTTCACCATTCCCTCACGGTACTATCCGCTATCGGTCACCAGGGAATATTTAGGCTTAGCGGGTGGTCCCGCCAGATTCACACGGGATTTCTCGGGCCCCGTGCTACTTGGGTGGTTCTTAAACGAGCCGTTGATGTTTCAGCTACGGGGGTCTTACCCTCTACGCCGGACCTTTCGCATGTCCTTCGCCTACACCAACGGTTTCTGACTCGTCTCACAGCCGGCAGACTATGAAAAAGAACTCCCACAACCCCGTATGCGCAACCCCTGCCGGGTATCACACGCATACGGTTTGGCCTCATCCAGTTTCGCTCGCCACTACTCCCGGAATCACGGTTGTTTTCTCTTCCTGCGGGTACTGAGATGTTTCACTTCCCCGCGTTCCCTCCACACTGCCTATGTGTTCAGCAGTGGGTGACAGCCCATGACGACTGCCGGGTTTCCCCATTCGGAAACCCCCGGATCAAAGCTTGGTTGACAGCTCCCCGGGGACTATCGTGGCCTCCCACGTCCTTCATCGGTTCCTGGTGCCAAGGCATCCACCGTGCGCCCTTAAAAACTTGGCCACAGATGCTCGCGTCCACTGTGCAGTTCTCAA
>NZ_JBEZIJ010000023.1:0-7026 GCF_040650955.1 Streptomyces sp. NPDC048560 | reverse complement strand
GCCGAGGACGCCGGCTCGGCCGTCGCCGAACGGATCGCCAAGGACGGCGGCCGGGCCGTGTTCGTCCGCGCCGACGTGGCCGAGGACGACGACTGGCGCCGCATCGTCGCCGCCGCGCACACCTTCGGGCCCGTCGACCTCCTCGTCAGCAACGCCTACACCGTCGAGGTCGCCCCGGCCGACGCGATGACCCTCACCTCCTGGCAGCGGCAGCTCGACGTCAACCTCACCGCGAGCTTCCTCGGCTTCCGCGCCGTCCTGCCCGACCTGCGCGCGCGACGCGGCGCGGCCGTGCTCACGTCGTCCGTGCACGCCCGCGTCGGCATCCCCGGACACCCCGCCTACGCCGCCTCCAAGGGCGCCCTGCTCTCCCTGTGCGGGCAGCTCGCCGTCGAGTACGGGCCCGAGGTCCGCGTCAACGCCGTCGTACCCGGACCGATCCTCACCGCCGCCTGGGACCGGGTGACACCGGAGGACCGTGAGCGCAGTGTCGCCGAGACCGCCGCCCGCCGCTTCGGCGCCCCGGGCGAGGTCGCCGCCGCCATCGCCTTCCTGGGCTCCGACGACGCCTCCTTCGTCACCGGCACCAGCCTCGTCGTGGACGGCGGCTGGAGCGTCGTGAAGTCCTCGGCATGACCCCCACCCCCATTCCTTCGCAGAAAGGCTGGACCACATGACGCCCTACGCCCGCCGCGGCGTGCACGGCCAGACCGTGGAGGCCCTCGCCCGCCGCATCCTCGGCGGCCGGATCCCCGAGGGCGCCACGCTCGACCTGGTGGCGCTGCAGAGCGAGTTGGACGTCAGTCTCACCGCCCTGCGCGAGTCCCTGAAGGTGCTCGCCGCCAAGGGCATGGTCGACGCCCGGCAGAAACGCGGCACGTTCGTACGGGCCCGCGCCGACTGGAACCTCCTCGACGCCGACGTGCTGCGCTGGCAGTTCGAGGGCGCCGGCGAGGCCACCGACGCCGACCGGACCCTGCTGCGCAACCTCGCCGAGGTCCGCGCCATCGTCGAACCGGCCGCCGTACGCCTCGCCGCCGAGCGCCGCACCGACGCCGACCTCGATGCCCTGGAGGCGGCCCTCGTCGCCATGGGCGAGGAGGACGCCGGACCCGGCCACGCCGTCGAGGCCGACCTCGCCTTCCACCGGGCCCTGCTCGCCGCCACCCACAACGAACTGCTGGAACGCATGGAGATGGTCATCGAGCCGGGCCTCGCCCACCGCGACCGGATCGTGCACAGCCACCCGCACAGCGAGGACCCCGTCCCCGCCCACCGCGCCGTCCTCGACGCCGTGCGCGAACGGGACCCGGGCGCCGCAGAGTCCGCGATGCGCGCCCTGCTCGTCCAGGCCGGACGCGATCTGGACCGGCTCGACGGGCCCGGCGAGACGGCCGGCGACGACGACACGAAAGGCACGGGGGGCAAGTGAAGATCACGCGGATAGAAACCTTCCAGGTCCCGCCGCGCTGGCTGTTCTGCCGCGTGGAGACCGACGACGGAGTGGTCGGCTGGGGCGAACCCGTCGTCGAGGGGCGGGCCGAGGTGGTGCGCGCCGCCGTGGACGTGCTCGCCGAGTACCTCGTCGGACAGGACCCGCTGCGCATCCAGGACCACTGGCAGGTGCTCACCAAGGGCGGCTTCTACCGGGGCGGCCCCGTCCTCTCCAGCGCCGTCGCCGGACTCGACCAGGCCCTGTGGGACATCGCGGGCAAGACCTACGGCGCACCCGTGCACGCCCTGCTCGGCGGTCCTGTACGCGAACGCGTGCGGGTCTACGCCTGGGTCGGCGGCGACGAACCCGCCGAGCTCAGGGAGCAGATAGCCGCCCAGGTGGAGTCCGGGTTCACCGCCGTCAAGATGAACGGCGCCGGCGTCACCTCGCCGATCGCCACCGCCGCCGAGACGGCCGCCGTCGTCGACCGGGTCGCCGCCGCCCGTGAGGTCCTCGGCCCCGGCCGGGACGTCGCCGTCGACTTCCACGGCCGCTTCACCGCCGCCAGCGCCCGCCGGGTCCTCGCCGAACTCGCGCCGCTGCACCCGCTGTTCGTGGAGGAACCCGTCCTCCCCGAGCACGGCCATCTGCTGCCCGGCCTGGTCGAGGCGAGCCCCGTGCCCCTCGCCACCGGCGAACGGCTCTACTCCCGCGCCGAGTTCCTGCCCGCCCTCACCGCCGGCGTCGCCGTGGCCCAGCCCGACCTGTCCCACGCGGGCGGCATCACCGAGGTGCACCGCATCGCCTCCCTCGCCGACACCTACGGCGCCCAGCTCGCCCCGCACTGCCCGCTCGGCCCGATCGCGCTGGCGGCCAGCCTCCAGGTCGCCTTCGCCACGCCCAACTTCCTGATCCAGGAGCAGAGCCGGGGCATCCACTACAACAAGGACGCCGACCTGCTGTCCTATCTCGCCGACCCGACGCCGTTCCGCTTCGTCGACGGGCACGCGCCCCGCAACGACGCCCCGGGCCTCGGCATCACCGTCGACGAGACGGCCGTACGGGCGGCGGACCGGGCCGGACACGCCTGGCGCAACCCGGTCTGGCGGCACGCGGACGACTCCTTCGCGGAGTGGTGAGCGCGTGCTGACACCG
Organism: Streptomyces sp. NPDC048560; assembly: GCF_040650955.1. Classification (NCBI taxonomy): domain Bacteria; kingdom Bacillati; phylum Actinomycetota; class Actinomycetes; order Kitasatosporales; family Streptomycetaceae; genus Streptomyces; species Streptomyces sp. NPDC048560. Next base: position 4,436 of record NZ_JBEZIJ010000023.1, on the reverse strand, counting down.
AGTGCCGCGCATGTGCTGACGCTGACCACCGACCCGGCGCACGGCGGCCGGTGGACGTCCCTGCGCTCGCCCACCCGCGAATGGCTCTGGCACCGCCCGGCGCCCGGACGGGACACGGCCGTCCCCGAAGACGCGTTCGTCGACGCGGGCGGCCTGGAGGAGTGCGTCCCCACAGTGCGGGGCCGGGCCCGACCACGGGGACGTCTGGGCCCGGCCCTGGACCCGGGACGCCGACGGCACCGAGCACGTCCGGGGCACGTCCTTCACGCTCGCCCGCACCGCCCGGACCGACGTCGACCGGATCCACGTCGACTATCGGCTGACCGCTCCCGCCGGGTTCCGGTTCGTGTGGGCGGCGCACGCCCTGCTGGACCTCTCCGAGGACGCCCGCCTGCGGATGCCGGACGGCGCGGACACCCGTCTCTTCCCGGAGGCCGCCCCGCTGCTCGACCGGCCCTGGCCCGCCGGCGCGCCCTGGGTCGCCGGGCCGTGGCCCGCCCCGCACGGGGTGCCCCTGGACCGGCTCGGGCCCGACGACGGCACCGCGGTCGGCGCCGTCGTCGACACCGACTCGTGCTGCGTGCACGACGGGACCGACCGGCTCGCCCTGCGCCTGCGGGCGGACGGGCAGCCCGTGTCGGTCGCCCTGTGGCGCAACCTCGGCGGATTTCCGCAGCCGAATCCCTACCGCAGCACCGGCGTCGAACCGATGCTCGGCCGCGTCTTCGACCTCGCCGACGCGGGACCCGGCGACGCCGCCCGGGTTCCCGCCTCCGGCGAGGTCCGCTGGCGGCTCACCCTCACCGGGGCCTGCCGCTGCCCCGAGACCCCCGCACCATAAGGAGCACCACCCGTGGACCTCACCGCCGCGCTGGCCACCCACCGCCTCGTCGCGATCGTGCGGGGCGACGACCCCGACGCCGCGCTGCGCACCGTCCTGACCCTCGCCGAGGAGGGCGTCGACCTGGTCGAGGTGTCGCTGTCCGGCAAGGACGCGCTCACCGTCCTCGAACGCGTCCGCGCCGCCCTCGGCCCCGACCGCCCCCTCGGCGCCGGCACCGTCCTCACCGCCGAGGACGCCCGGGCCGCGCACGCCGCCGGAGCCGACTTCGTCGTGACGCCCGGCCTGGGGCCCGGGGTCACGGCCGCCCAGGACCTGGGCCTGCCGGTCCTCGCCGGGGTGCTGACCCCGACCGAGATCATCGCCGCCCGCGCCCTCGGCGTGGCCGCGCTGAAACTCTTCCCGCTCGCCCAGGCCGGGGGAGCGGCGTATCTCAAGGCCCTGCAAGGCCCGTTCCCTGACGCCCCCTTCGTGCCCGTCGGGGGCATCGACGAGAGCGCGGCCCGGGAGTGCCTCGCGGCGGGGGCCCTGGCGGTCGGGGTGGGATCCCCGCTGATCGGCGACGCGGCCGATGGCGGCAGCGTCACCGCGCTCAGGGAGCGAGCCCGCCGCTTCCGCGCCATTGCCGAGGAGGCGGGGCGATGACCGCCGTACGACCGCAGGCCACCCGCCCGGACCGGCTCGAACTCGGCGAGGGCATCCGCTGGACCGGCACGGAGGTGGTCCTCGTCGACATCCTGGCGGGCCGCCTGCTGTCCGTCCCACAGGAGGAGACGGCACCGCTGCGCACGCTGGCCGAACTCCCCGTCCCGCTGGGCGCCGTGGCCCCGCTCGCCGGTCACCACGGCACCTGGGTCGCGGCCGCCGGCACCGGGATCTGCCTGCTGCGCCCCGACGGCACCGTCGACTGGCTGGCCCGCCCCGAGGACGGCGCCCCCGCCCGGATGCGCATGAACGACGCCGTCGCCGACCCGTTCGGCCGGTTCTGGGCCGGGAGCATGGCGTTCGACGCCGACGAGGGCGCCGGCTCCCTGTACCGGCTCGACCGGAACGGCACGGTCGTGCGGGTCCTGGACGGCGTCACCGTGCCCAACGGGCCGGCGTTCACCCCGGACGGCAGCGTCATGTACCTCGCGGACAGCGCCCGGGGGGTGGTCCGGCGCTACCCCGTCGACCCCGCCACCGGTGACCTCGGCACACCGCGCGAGTTCGTCACGGTGGAGGACGGCAGTCCCGACGGCATGGCCGTCGACGCCGAGGGAGCCGTGTGGATGGCGGTCTGGGGCACCGGTACGGTTCGCCGCCACCTGCCCGACGGCACGCTCGACCGGACGCTGCGGCTGCCCGCGCGTCAGCCCGCGGGCGTCTGCCTCGCCGGGCACGTCCTGCACATCACGACGGCTCGCGTGGGCCTGTCGGCGCCGGGACCCGGCCGGCGTCGAGGACGGGCCCTCGGCCCTCGACTGGTCCCACCGCACGCACTTCGTCACCCCGGCCGATGCCGCGCCCGCCGAGTATCTGCCGTACGGTCTGCGGCCCTTCACCGGGGCCGAGCTGGTGGCCGCCGCCCTCGACGGGGAGCGCGGCTCCTGGTGGGAGTTCACCGGCGCCGAGGAGAGCGAGGGCGCGCTGCGCCTGGCGTTCACCGACGACGTCCTCGGCCTGCGCACGGTCCTGTGCTACGAGACGGTGCCCGGCACCGACGTCATCCTGCGCTGGACCGAGCACACCGCCACCCGCGAACTCCGCCTGGAACGCCTCGACTCGGCTGCCGTGAACGTCCCCGTGACCGCTGGCGCCCGGCTCACGTACCTCACCGGCCAGTGGTCCCAGGAGTTCCAGCGCACCCAACTGCACCTGACCCGGGGCACGTTCACCATGGGCAGCACCCAGGGCGTCCCCGGCCACGCCTACGCGCCCTGGCTCGCCGTGCAGGACGGCACCCCCGGCGACGGCCCCGCCTACGGAGTCGCCCTGGAGTGGGCCGGCAACTGGCACATCACCGCCGAGGCCGAACCGGGCGGCGCGATCCGGGTCCGCGCCGGACGCGTCCCGCACGAGGGCGCCGTCGTCCTCACCCCCGGCACCACTCTGACCACCCCGCGTCTCGCCTGCGCCTTCAGCGCGGACGGACTCGACGGACTGTCCCGCGTCTGGCACCGCTACGAACGCCGGCTCGCCGGCGACCGGCTGCACCGCCCCCGCAAGGTCCTCTACAACTCCTGGGAGGCCACCGGCTTCGACGTCGACGCCGCCGGACAGCTCGAACTCGCCAAGGTGGCCGCCGACATCGGCGCCGAGCTGTTCGTCGTCGACGACGGCTGGTTCACCGGCCGCGCCGACGACACCGGGGGACTCGGCGACTGGCACCCCGACCCGGCGGCCTTCCCGCACGGCTTCGACCGGTTCGTCGAGGACGTCCGCGGCCTCGGCCTCGACTTCGGCCTCTGGGTCGAACCCGAGGCCGTCAGTCCCGGCAGCCGGCTGCACACCGAGCACCCCGACTGGGTGTACCGCGTGGAGGGCCGGCCCGCCCGCCTCGTCCGCAACCAGCTGCTGCTCGACCTCGGGCGCCCCGACGTCCAGGACTTCGTGATCGGCACCCTGGACCGGCTCCTCGGCACCTACGCCGTCGACTACCTCAAGTGGGACATGAACCGGCCGCCCACCGAACGCGGCCGGCCCGGCGCCGGAGCCGTCGACCTGGACGCCGAGCACGTCGCCGGATACCTGCGCGTCCTGGACCACCTGCGCACCGCCCACCCCCATGTCACCGTCGAGGGTTGCGCGGGCGGCGGCGGCCGCGTCGACCACCTCACCCTCGCCCGCACCGACGTCGTCTGGCCCAGCGACAACACCGCCCCGCTGGACCGGCTGTCCATCCAGTACGGCTTCCTGCACGCCCACGCCCCGCACGTCATGAGCTCCTGGGTCACCGACGCGCCCGGCGTCTTCGACCCGCGCCCGCGCAGCCTCGCCTTCCGGTTCGTCAACGCCATGTGCGGAGTGCTCGGCATCGGCGCCGACCTGCGCGCCTGGAGCCCCGAGGAGCGCGCCGAGGCCGCCCGCTGGATCGCCCGCTACAAGGAGGTCCGGGACGTCGTCCACCACGGCGAGGCCCGCCTGCTCGGCAGCCCCGACGAGCCGACCTGCGGCGTCCAGTACGACGCCGGGGAGCGCACCGTCGTCGCCGCGTTCAGCACCGGACGCCTCGACGGCGCCCCGCTCGTGCCCGGCCGGCCCGCCCGGCTGCGGCTGCGCGGCCTGGACCCGGCGGCCCGCTACCGCGACACGGCCACCGGCACGACGTACGGCGGAGCCCATCTGCTGCACTACGGACTGCCGTTCGCCTGGAGCGCCGGTCACGACGCCGATCTGGTGGTACTGACACGTGAGTGAGCCGCATATCTTGCCCGGACGGCCCGCCCGCCCGCGCCCACGGCCCACGACGGACGCACACGAAGGAGACGACCCCACGATGGACCGCTTCACCGGCCGCACCGCCGTGGTCACCGGCGCGGCCTCCGGCATCGGAGCCGCCACCGCCGAACGCCTCGCCGCGGAGGGTGCCGCCGTCGTCCACCCCCACCGCGCC
>NZ_JBEZIJ010000022.1:0-21259 GCF_040650955.1 Streptomyces sp. NPDC048560 | reverse complement strand
GGAACGCCCGACCGGTATTCGACGCCGAGCTGCGTGACGGCGGCCGGCGGGGTCAGGTCGGGGGTGGTGAACGTCGTGGCGGCGGAGTACGCGGAGCAGTTGCCCGCAGCGTCATCGCCGACAACAACCCCCAGCACCATCACGTCAACAACTCGCCGAACTCCGACACCGCCTCCCCATACCGAACGTTCCAGCCCTCAACCACGGCCGCCTCCAGGACGGCCGTGTCCACGTCCTCCAGTAGACGAGGCGACGGCTTCCCCGGCGAGTTCTCGTAGTTGAACGCGATGACGTCCAGGAACACAGGACGCTTCAATCGCGTGCTGGCCAGCCTCAGCAGCATCGACTGGGCGAGCGCCGGGTAAGGGGTGAACTCGGGGTTCCGGAGCCAGTCGGTGAGGTCCGCCTCCGGCACGCTGTAGTCGACGGCCGCCTCCCCCAGCGCGTCGATGAACGCGGTGGGCGGCGCCTGCACCTGGAGGAGCCGGCTCAGCTCGCCGCGCCCGGTGGCGTCCAGGTCCGGCGGCTGGGAGATCAGCCGGAACGCCTGCCTCAGCCATGCCTGTTCGGCCAGCCGACGCGTCGCCAGGTCGCTCCACGGCGGCTCGGGCGTCGGCCTGCGGAACGGCGCGGGCATCCGCCGGTACCGCTCCGCGATCCGGCCCAGGCAGTCACCCAACTTCTGCACGTCGTCGGGGTGGATCCCCTCAACCCACCCCTGCGCCGTGAACACGGCGGTGGCGGATGCCGTCGTCCCGCCGCCGCTGACCGTCACCACCGCGGACGTTTCGTAGCGCTCCCCGCCCCGAGAGGTGAGCACGAGCTCGGACATGACCGGCTCGATCGTGTAGTCGAGCGTGAACACCGTCCCGTCCACGGGCACGTTGACCATCCCACTCGGTGCGCCCAGCGGAACACCTCCGACGGTCCAGGTGATCGTGGGCTGCGGGTCGACGGGCACGCCACTGCCGCCGAAGCCGGTGCCGCGCACACCGAATGCGGCGGTCGAGGCCGTGGCAAACGTCCCGCGACGAATGGGGTCGCCGCACGGCGTCCTGGTCTCCTGGAGCTCACCGACGGGGCCCATCACGCCGTCGGTCTGAAGTCCCCGGACGATCTCGACCGCGCTCGCCGCGCCCGCCGTGACTGACACGTCCACCCAGTGCCGTTCCGGATCGACGGCCACGGTGCGCACGACGAGCGGTGTCGTCGCGACGGTGACATCGGTGTCCGGCGACTTCGTCGGTACCGACCCCCGGTACCACGCGCGCGGTCCCTGGTTGGTGACGTCGACGACCGAGTGGACGACCACCCCTTCCCGCGAAAGGCTCGGCCCCAGTGGGTCCATGCCGGCGTCCCAGCCCGCCGGGACGCGGTACTCGACGTAGACTCGGCCCACCCCGTTGGCCGGCTCGCCGGGCGGGTGCAGCAGGAGCAGGCACCTGCCATTCGACGCGGACGCCGGCACGATGCGTGCGGTGACCGGTGCGCCCGGCTGCGGGAAGGGCGCATCGACAACCCGGCCGGCCAGCGCGTCCGGCGTGGACAGGTGCAGGTTCGCGCGCGAGAGGTGCGGGCCCATGGCGAAGGCACCGGCGTACGGCCAGTTGGTGACCGTCGGCCCGGTGAAAGTCGGCTGGCCGGAGTAGGTCGGCCCCGCGCCGAGGAAGCGACCGGCGAAGGTGGCCGACGACATGAGGTCGTAAGGGGAGCCGTACTCCGGGCCGACGACGATGTTGGCGTCGGTTGGATCCCAGTCGGTGCCGTTGTTGTCGAGCCCGAAGGTGTGGTCCAGGCCGAGGACGTGGCCGACCTCGTGACACATGAAGGTGAGGTCGCTCGACATCACCGGAAGCACGGCGACCGATAGCCCGTCGACACCGGTCGCGCCGCCGTCGAAGCTCTGCGTCATCGTGGCAGGCTGGCCCGGCTGCCCCGCCTGGGGATTCGGCACAGTCCGCTGTCCCGGGTGGGTGATGACGACCAGGCCGTTGAGGCCGGGCCACTCCGGGGGGTTGGGGAACCGGGCACGCAGCGCGTCGACGGCAGCCCGGGCCTGGGCGGCCCGGGAGGTGTCGGTCCCGATCGTCACGTCGACCCACGGGAACATCGACGAGTCGACGAAGTCGAGATGACCCCGGGTGGTGTTCTCCCAGAACCGCAGCAAGGCGTGGTCGCCGGTCATGAGCATTGCGATACAGGCGGGATCGGGGATGACGGGCACGGAGGTGTCGTGCCGGGCCCGGATGATGCCGAGGCGGACGGACTTGGCCATGATGTTCGGCTCCTTGTCGGAGGGCGACACGCCTGTACCCGGTGGAAATCCGACACCACGCTCGAACTCCAATTTACCGCGCGGCCCCGCACCTCGCAGCCGCGAGACGGGACGACGGGCCCTGTCGGCCGGGCGTCACGGCCCTGTTCTCATATAGCTACGGCGAACGGACATGTAGCGCTATGTAAGGCTCGGGGCTGCGTTCATCGTGAGGGTCGGCGGTAGAGCGGATAGTGGTAGCAGCGGTTCCGTATCGAGGTCGGCCATCAGACTCCCACCGCCTGATGGCTCGTCAGGGTGGTGCCGCAGTAATCGGGAGCGGGGCGCACGTCGGTTGCCGCGCGCCCGGGGTGGTGCCCCTGTCCGCCCCGCCCGCGTCGTACACCGCGGCGGTCGAGCGGTACCTCACCGGCGCGGGCATCACGAAGTCCTCCACCCGGATCTATCGGGTCTCGCTGACGACGTGGGGGTGGATGCTCGCCGGCGAACCGGCGCCGACCGTGCCCGCCCGCCGGGGCGCGAAGCCGCCCGTCTTCCCCGTCACCTCGATCGACGACCCGGCGCTGCCGGAGGTGCTGGCTGTCTGCCGGTTCGCCAATTGGGGCCCCTTTGCGGGCTCCGGCAGCGTGCTGGTGTGCACGCACGATGGTGGAGTCCACCGAGACAGCCCAGTTGAGGCTGTCGTCGGCGTCGGCCTGTGCGACCAGCGCGGTGAACACCCGCTCCCACGTGCCGTCGACGGCCCACATCCTCAGCCGGTTGTAGACGCCTCGCCAGTTGCCGTACTTCTCGGGGAGGTGGACCCACTGCGTTCCGGTCCGGAACTTGAAGGCGATCGAGTCGATCACCTCCCGGTGGTCCCGCCACCTGCCTCCCCGTCTTGGAGTCCGGTCAGGGAGCAACGGCTCGATCCGTGCCCACCGCGCATCGGTCAGCGACATGACCGGACAACGAGGTACACCGTTGCCGGATGCTGCTCTATTCAGCCACGTCCGGCATCCGACGTCGCGCCTCCGACATCCACAGCCCTTCACCGCCGCGCGTCGTGGAGTCATTACACCCCTCGGCTGCATCCTCCAGGTAGTTCAGCCGGGCCTGCGTCAAACTCAGCCCGCCGTTGGGCCCACCTCGCACGATGTGCGCATCCGCGTCGTCCTGGCCATCGTCCTCCCATCCGCACTCCGGACAGATTTCGAAGTTGGCCCGTTTCTCCAAAGTCTGCTGGAAACAGCAGGGACACGCGATGAGGTTGTGAGCGGCGTCGCTCGACAGACCAGGGAACGGTTCTTTGGAGACCATGGGTGCCATCATTCCGTCTCCCTCCAATGATCCAAACGAAAGTGCCTAAGAAGTCATCTCATTTGGCGAGCCTGCGGTAGCAGATGAGGGTGCAGGCGATGCTGGTGAAGGCGAGGAAGTGGTCGGCCTTGCGTTCGTAGCGTCGGTGGAGGCGGCGGCAGCCGGCGAGCCAGGCCATGGTGCGTTCCACGGTCCAGCGGTGGCGGCCGAGCCGATGTGAGGACTCGACTCCCTTGCGGGCGATGCGGTGGGTGATGCCGCGTTCGCGTAACCATCGCCGCAGGTGGGCGTAGTCGTAGCCCTTGTCGGCGTGGAGTTTGCCGGGCTTGCGCCGTCGCCGGCCGCGGCGCGAGCGGATCGGCGGGATGCCCTTCACGAGCGGGATCAGGGCCTGGCTGTCGTGCAGGTTGGCCCCGGAAATGCCGACGGATATGGGCAGACCCGACCGTTCCGTGATCAGGTGGATCTTCGAGCCGTACTTGCCCCGGTCGACAGGATTCGGACCTGTCAGGTCCCCCTTTTCAGGGCCCGCATGTTCACCGAGTCGATCGCGCAACGCGACCAGTCCAGCTCGCCGCGGGCGCCGAGTTCGTCGAGGACCAGGCGGTGGAGCTTGGCCCACACCCTGGCCTTCGACCACTCTGAAAACCTCCGATGGGCGGTCGCACCCGACGGGCCGAACGACGCCGAAGGTAGCTGCTGCCAGGTACAACCCGACGTAGCCACGAAGACGATCGCGGCCAGCACTTCCCGATCGCCGTGCCGACGCCGACCACCGCCCTGCGGCCGCGACTGCGCCTCAGGCACCACCCGCTGGAACAACACCCACAACTCGTCCGGCACCAACCGCTCAACGATCCCCACCATGACTCACAGAATACCGAGTCAACCAAATGAGATGACCTCTTGGCGCAGACGCCTCCGAAACGGCCCACCGCCCCGGCCGGGTCAGATGCTGCTGAGCCAGCGGCGGAGCGAAGCCGGTCGAGGGAGCCCGACGTCGTCAGGCAGACGGCCGAACCTGCGCCCGCTGACACGCTCCATCGCTTGACGTACCGACAACTGACGCCCACCCGGTGGGGTGTGTGGGTTGTAGCCGTTGGATCGGAAGATGCAGAAGATCCGCGGTTCGCTAGGTCGATAGGACCCGAAGCGGGTAATGCCGACGCCACCTGCGGTGTCCGTGATGTCGAACTGGAGGTACAGATCGTCCTTTCCAGGGTAGTTGTTGTCGTACACCCATAGCTGGACGACCTGACCGCTCTGCTGGTACGCGTAAGCGAGCACTTGGTGGTTCTGACCGATGTCCAACGAGTCGGTCTGGATCAGTCCGAGGGGTGACAGTCGAGCGCCGTCAATGTCGTCCCGGATGCGCGGCCACTCATCCCGGCAGGTCACCCAAGCGCGGCCTCTCGCCAGCCCTGCCACCTGAATGAACCCTTCATCCCCGTTTGGGTAGTGCGGCGAAGAGTAGCCCAGCCACCGGTGCCCGGAACCTCCGATGTCGAAGCTGTCGAGCAGCCGGTCGCGGATGAACTGGAAGAGTGGATCCGCGGTGGAGGTTGGCGAGGTTGTCTCGGCGGGTGGGAGCTTGCCGGCGGCGAAGTAGTCCATTGCCGCGAAGGTCATTCCGCCGCACATTCCCGCGTTGGCCTGGGTGATGGGCAGCCACCCGTCGTCGACCCGGGCGATACCCAGGGCCCCTGCAGCCTCCCCGCCAAGCTCGTCGAGCAGCCGATTCCAGAGGAAGCCGACAGTCATCGCAGGAAGTTCCGGACTCCACGAGTTCGAGAACTGAAATCCATTGACCGACGGGGTGAACCCGCGAACCTGGCGACGCGAGGTCTCTCGTAGACGAATACGGAGCCGGGCATGGTGGCCCTGGCCACCGCTGTACGCAGCCTCGAAACCCGGCGGTGCCCAGACGTGGAACGTATTGCCGTACTGGGACTCCACGAGCGGACTGTTGAAGTGCACATACAACTGCCGCCCTGGGTCACCATCGATGCTGTACCAGACGCGGCCCTCTGTGCCTGTCGTCGGTACGCCGAAGAGACCCCCCTCGGTCCGCCACTCCGCGGTAGCGCCGGGGGCGATGGTGGCCGCTCGGGACGGGTACCATGGATCGGTCCAGTCGCCGGAGTCCATCTGATCCCGGTCCCATACCAGAGGCACGGACGACTCGTTCTGAATCTCCACTGCCATGCGTATGCGTGACACGCCGATCACCTCAACTCGCGGTTACCAGAACACGGATCATTCCGTGCCCTGACGCCAGGTCTGTCAGAGCCTTCCCAACGACAGCACCGAAGCCGCGATCCCGCTCAGCGATCTTGCGGGCGTGTCCGGGGGTCGATGACGTGGTGAGCAGATCCCCACAGCGGATTGGCGCTTCCGATGCGTCGGCCAGCGCCCACAGCTTGCCCATAAGGGCGACAGGGGCGCCTCCGTCGTGCCGGTCGAGCACCAGTGCCGGTCGCACTCCGCCTGCACCGGAGACGATGCCGGCGACGCGCGGGTCGTATTCTTCGGTGCAAGGCCGGATCCGCCCCGCATCGTCAAGCACCACGACCATCCCAGCGGTGACGGCCGGTTCCGCAACGGTCAGCGCTTCGGCGTAATCGGCCCCCGGGAGCTCGAGGTCCCCGGTAACCACCACGTCGCCCTGGAAGAACGCCGCTTTCCCTCCTTCCATATTGCTTACGCCGAACACCCCGTTACGGCCCCGGCCATAGATTCCGTTCCCGCCATGGTCACTTACACCGGCAACACCGGAATGTCCGGATGTTTGAGTCACTCCAAATACGCCGTTCCACGTATCACTCGTCCCCACGACGCCAGAACCGCCTTCGCCCGTGCCGTGTCCGGCGACCCCGGTGAAGCCCCGGCCGTACAGTCCGTTCCCGCCGTTCTCGTTGACGCCAGCCACACCGGCGTGCCCGGTTGCCTGCGTAACTCCGAAAACGCCGTTCCATGCATCACTCGCACCGGCGACGCCAGAACCGCCTTCGCCCGTGCCGTGTCCGTGCACCCCGGTGGAGCCCCGGCCGTAAACACCGTTCCCGCCGTTCTCGTTGACACCGGCTATGCCCGCTTGGCCAGCTGCCTGGGCTTCGCCATACACGCCGTTCCACTGTCCGCTCGTGCCAGTTACCCCGGCCTCTCCCGGCTCATTCGAGTCACCCTTGACAACGCTCATGACCATCCTCCGATCCTTTTCCCCATCAGACTCTGTTCACTGCAAGGCGATAGCGAGCAGACTCATTGCATCGAATGACGAAGCTCCCTCTCTCGCGAAGTCTCGACACAGCATGCGTAAATGCCGACTACCGCGGGGATGCACTTCATCGATGCCTTAGGGCGCAGCCACAACAAAGGTCGTGGCGCGCCGACATTTGTAAGCCTTGGTACCGGCGTCAACCTCTCGCGGAATCTCATTACAGGCGTGTAAGTGCCGTAAGAGGTAGAAGGCTCAGGGCCATCTCGCCTTCTCCACAGCATCACTCTTGGCGCGCCCGTGCAACTGGGCGCTGAAATCGCTGGCTCGGTTGACCAATCAACTGTGCTCCGCCCAGCTAGAGTTGCAGACGGCGATACGCAGACGCACATTGGAATGCGGGAGCATCTGTCGTACATCCTGTCTCTCCATCAAACTCACCCCGACCATGTGAACCGTTCCGGGTCGAATGGAGGCTCGATTCTCTGAGAGGATTGAGACCGTGTCCTATGTGGGTTCGGCCCGTTGGGTCGGTTATGGGGCGGGGTACGTGGAGTTGGATTGTTCCGGACGGGCTGTGGGAGATCGCGGAGCCGCTGATCCCTTCGTCGAGGGTGCGCCCGCGGGGCGGGGGGACGCAGGACACGCCTGATGAGACCCTGTTCGCCGCGATTATCTACGTGCCAGTCAGTGGGTGCGCCTGGCGGGCGTTGCCGCCGCGCTTCGGCGTATCGAAGTCGACGGCCCACTGCAGGTTCCTGATCTGGTCCAGAGCTGGTGTCTGGGGCCGGCTCCACGAGGAGATCCTGCACCGCCTGGACGACGCCGGCCTGCTCGACCTGACCCGGGCAGTGCTCGACTCCGCGCAGGTGAGGGCTAAAAAAAGGGGGCGAACTCAAAGGTCCGAGCCCCGTGGACCGGGGCAAGCCAGGTTCCGTGATGCACGTCCTGTCGGACGCGAACGGACTGCCCCTCCTCGTCGGCCTCTCCGCGGCGAACACCCATGACAGCCTCGCGCTGAAGCCCATGATCGAGGGTCAGCAAACGAGACGCGACCCCCACGGAGGCCGCTACTTCAAGCCCCAGCGTCTCCACGCGGACAAGGCATACGACGTCCCTCACCTGTGGAAATGGCTCTGGGGCAAGCGCATCGGTGTCCGTATCGCCCGCAAGGGGGACGAGTCCAGTGAACGGTCGGGGCGCCGACGATGGGTCATCGAACGCACCATGTCCTGGCTGGCCGGCTACCGCAGACTCAACCACCGATACGAGCGCCACCCCCGCTACTACCTGGCCCTTCTCGGCCTCGCCGCCAACCTCTGCTGCTACAAACGACTCGCTCGACTCACCACATAGGACACGGTCAAGTGGCGACAGGTTCGCCCACGCCGGAGTCGGCGGCCGGAGTGGCGCAGCAGGTGCTGCCTTCCTGTTTGGCCATGGAGTTGGCATCCGCCTTGACGACGTACACCTCCCAGGGCTCCTGGCCGGGGCCGTGGACCCAGACCTTGTCCTGGAGGGCGTAGCAGCAGGTGGTGTCGTTCTCCTCGGCCGTGGCCAGGCCCGCATGGCTCAGGCGGGTGGTGGCCGCGTGCACGGCTTCGGTGGTGTCGACCTCGACGCCGAGGTGGTCCATGCGGGTGTCCTCTTCCGCGTTCCCTTCGATGAGGACCAGCTTGAGCGGGGGCTCTGCGATGGCGAAGTTGGCGTAGCCGTCGCGGAGCTTGGAGGGCTCGGTGCCGAAGAGCTTGGTGTAGAAGGCGATGGACGCGGCGAGGTCGGGGACGCGGAGGGCGAGTTGTACGCGGGACATGGCGTGCCTCCTGCTAGAGGGGTGGGTGAGGGCTCAGCAGCCGCCGGAAGTTGCCGGGGCTCCTACGCCGATCTGGACAGTGGTGGGAGCGGCGCAGCAGCCGCCGCCTTCGGACTCGGCCGCGTCGGGCTCGTCGAAGAGGCCCGCGCCGCCGCAGACTCCGGTCTCCGGAAGGGTCAACTCGACGCGCTCCGCTGCCTCCTGGTCCCCGGCGAGGGAGGCCGCGATGGAGCGGACCTGCTCGTAGCCGGTCATGGCGAGGAACGTCGGCGCGCGGCCGTAGCTCTTCATACCGACCAGGTAGACGCCCTGCTCCGGGTGGGACAGCTCCTTCACGCCGTGCGGGTAGACCGTTCCGCAGGAGTGCTGGTTGGGGTCGATCAGTGGGGCAAGCTCCGTCGGGGCCTGGAGTCGCTCGTCGAGGCCGAGACGGAGTTCGGAGAGGAACGACAGGTCAGGGCGGAAGCCGGTGAGGACGATGGCCTCGTCGACCGGGTCGAGCCGGTCGCCGCCCTCGGCCTCAAGCACCAGTTGGCCGCCGGCTTGCTCGACGACGCTCGTACGGAAGCTGGTGGCCGCCGAGGCGTACCCGTTCCCCACTGCGGCCTTGGCCGCGAGGCCCAGAGCGCCGCGTGCGGGAAGCTCGTCGGCTTCGCCGCCGCCGAACGTGGAACCGCCGATCCCACGCCGCAGAACCCACACCGCATGCGTTCCGGGCGCGTCCTTGGCGAGGTCGGCCAGGTAGGCGAGGGCCGTGAACGCGGAGGCGCCGGATCCGATCACGGCGGTGCGCTTGCCGGCGTAACGGGCCTGTACAGCAGGGTCCTTGAGGTCGGGCACGCGGTAGGAGATGCGGTCGGCGGCGGAACGCTCGCCGAGGGCGGGCAGGCCGTCGCCGCCGATCGGGCTGGGCGTGGTCCAGGTGCCGGAGGCGTCGATGACGGCGCGGGCGGTGATCCGCTCCTCGGAGCCGTCGGCGTTCAGGACATGGATGGTGAACGGCTGCTGCTCGCGGCCGGCGTCCACGACCCGGTCGCGGCCCAGGCGCGAGACACCGGTGACGCGAGCACCGAAGCGGACCTTGTCGCCCAGGACGTCGGCAAGCGGCTGGAGGTAGTCCGCGGCCCAGTCACCGCCCGAGGGGTACGTCGCGCCATCGGGCGCGGTCCAGCCGGTCGGGGCGAGAAGCTTCTCGGCCGCCGGATCGACGACCTCGGACCAAGTCGAGAACAGCCGGATGTGCGACCACTCGCGGACGGCACTGCCCGCGTCGGCTCCGGCCTCCAGGACCAGGGGCTCGATGCCGCGCTGCACCAGGTGGGCGGCGGCTGCCAGGCCGACCGGACCGGCGCCGATCACAACGACCGGAAGCTTCTGCTCGCTCATGACTGTTTTCTCCTTGGTGACGGGCTGTGCGGGAGGCGGGGTGTCGGTTCGGATCAGGGAGGGCGGCCGTACAGGGAGACCGAGAGCTCCACACGGCGGTAGCGGGCACTGGACCGGCAGGCGGCGTCGCACACCTGCGAGCACGAGTCGCAGAATTCGGCGTCCGGCGAGCGATGCAAGGTGAGACGGGCTCCGACAGCGGCCAGGGATGTCCGGACACGTGCAGCCATGACAGGAGCTCCTTGATTCGATGCCTGTCTATTCATTGAGCCTTGCACTTGCATTGACGGTTGTCAACATAGACAAGCGTCGAATTTGATGACCCTCGCGGTCACCGTCCGCGTCATTGCTTCGATGCGTGTCAACATAGACGTATGTCGAATGTGAAGGTGTTGCCGCTGCTGGAGTCGGACACGGCCCCCTGCTGCCCGCCGCTGAATGAACGCCCCCTCACCGGGGAGGAAGCGGTACGCACCGCTGTGATGTTCAAGGCCCTGGGCGACCCGGTTCGCCTGCGGCTCTTCTCCGCGGTCGCCTCGCACGAGGGCGGCGAAGCGTGCGTCTGCGACATCTCCGACGTCGGTGTCTCCCAGCCGACCGTCTCGCACCACCTCAAGAAGCTGAAGGAAGCGGGCCTGCTCACCTCCGAGCGCCGCGGCACCTGGGTGTACTACCGCGTCGAGCCGTCCGTGCTCGCCACCATGGGTCACATCCTGGGCAAGTACGCCGCCGCCTGAGCGGTGATCGCGTCCGCTGAGTCAGTGGGCCCGGGCTTCGGATGACGGCAGCCAGCGATCGACGTAGGCGAGGAGCCCGGTCAGGTCCGTGCCTCCAGCGCGGTATGCGATGTAGCCGTCGGGACGGACCAGGCAGTGGGTGATCTCCGGCCAGGGGCTGCCCCTGCCAAGCCGGTGGATGTGGACGAGGTGACCGCGGCGGCCGGTAATGGACACGATCCGGCCCGTGTCCCAGGCTCCCTCCGGGCCGCCGCACAGGAGCAGGTGGTATCCGGCTGCAGCAGTCAGTGCGTGCAGGTTGCCGGGGGTGTCGGGGAGTCGGTCGCCTGCCCGTGGACCGCGCTTGGGCCGATGGGGGCCCTCTGCCGTGGCGGGGCTGTGCCGGTAGTGGATAGCCAACTGGGACAGCGTGCGGAAGGCGGCGCCGCGCAGGTACGGGAGGCGCAGGGCCAGCGGTGCGAGGCGGGGCGCGAGCCGGGTGCGAGCCAGGCGGAGCAGTGGGTTGCGGCTTGTGGCGATAGTGAATGCGCGATCGGTGAATCGCAGTACGTTCCGGCCGACCGGGGCGCGTTCGCTCTCGTATGTGCCCAAGAGCGCCTCCGGTGCCGCTCGCCGGCAGACGAGGGCGAGCTTCCAGCCGAGATTGAGCGCGTCCTGGATGCCGGTGTTCATGCCCTGGGCTCCTGCTGGGCTGTGGATGTGGGCGGCGTCGCCGGCCAGGAAGACGCGGTCGGCGCGGTAGCTCTTGGCGCCGCGGTTGTGAATCCGGAAGTCGGTCATCCATACCGGGTCCCGCAGGTGCAGCGGGTCGTTGACGTAGCGGTCGACAAGGGCTTGCAACTGCCCGAGTTCTACCGGCCCTTGGGCATCCGGACCGCCGGGCGGGCGCATAGCGAGCAGTCGCCAGCTCGCGGGCGAGCCAAGCGGGAAGAAGAACAGCATCCCGGCTTCGGTCATGTACGCGTGCGCGGCACCGCGTTCGAGGCCGTCCACCTCCAGGTCCGCGAGAAGGAAGGTCTGTGGGTAGACATGGCCTTCGAAGCCGATGCCCGCCTGGGCGCGGACTGTGCTGTGCGCTCCATCGCAGCCAACGACGTAGCGGGCGTTCACGTTCTCCTCGGTACCGTCGAGATTCCTCAGCCGACACGCGACGTAGGCACCCGCGGTCGTGAGCTCCAGCAGCTCGGTGCCCCGCTCGACCGTCGTACCGGCCTCATACAGGTGGCCACCGAGCACACTCTCGGTCTCGGCCTGGGACAGGAACAGCAGGAAGGGGTACGGAGTGTCGGCGGCGCCGAGGTCGTACAGCGGCAGCCGCACGGTACGGCCCGGAACATGCACTCGCAGCCGTACGGCCGGGTCCCCCCGTGCGATCAGTTCGTCCGTCACACCGAACGGGGCGAGGGCTTCCAGCGTTCGGGGCTGGATCGCCAGCGCCCGCGACTCCCTCACCCGGTCCAGGTGCCGGTCGACGATCCGGAACCGTGCCCCGTACGCGTGCAGCTGGACCGCGAGCGCCAACCCGGTCGGCCCAGCCCCTACCACCAGCACATCGAGCGATCGACTCGCAGCCATGGAAGCAGTGTGCCGCCGAAGTGCTTGGCGCGCTGTCCCCGAACGCAGCCCAAGTGAGGAAACCCCGATTCGGCATCGAGAGGCCCCTCCATGGGCGTCCATCGGCGTAGGGATTCAGCCGGGGGCCTTTCACCCCTTCACTTTATCGACTATCGTCGATTATCGATGAATGAGACTGTGCACGGCCTGGTGCCGCTGAGCCATGAAGACGCCGTCACCTATGCCGACTGGTTCAAGGCGCTCGCCGACCCGATGCGTATACGCGTACTGAACCTGCTGTCCGCAGAGCGGCGGCCGATGGCGGTCGGGGAGATCGTCGAGCGGCTCCCCATCGGGCAGTCGACGGTGTCGCACCATTTGAAGATCCTTGCCGAGGTCCGCTTCGTCCTCCCCGAGCGGCAGGGCGCCTCGACGCGTTACACGGTCAACGCCACCTGCCTGGAGTGCTTCCCGGCCGCAGTCCGCGCGATCCTGGGCCAGGAGGCGGACCATGCCTGCTGACGCACCGAAGATCGCGCCGCTGACGACCGCGGACGCCGAACAGGTCCTCGCCATCTACCAGCTGGGCATCGACGAAGGAAACGCCACTTTCGAGAGCCAGGCTCCGACCTGGACCGAGTTCGACGCCGCCAAGCTGCCCGAGCACCGCCTCATCGCCAGGGGTCCGAATGACGGAAAGGTGCTGGGCTGGGTCGCCGCCTCCAAGGTCTCCGACCGCTGCGCGTACGCCGGAGTCGTCGAGCATTCGGTGTACGTACATCCGGCGGCACGCGGCAAGGGCGTCGCACGTGCACTCCTCGACGCCTTCATCAATTCGACCGAAGCGGCGGGCATCTGGACGATCCAGTCCGGAGTCTTCCCCGAGAACACGGCGAGCCTCGCCCTCCACGAGCGGGCCGGCTTCCGCGTGATCGGCACCCGAGAACGCATCGGCCGCCATCACGGCGTTTGGCGTGACGTCCTGCTCCTGGAGCGCCGAAGTCCTCAGATCGTGTGATGCCTTCTGGAAGCCCGTGCTGGGGCGTGTGGCGGTGCGGGGGTCCGCAGACGGCGTTGACGCCCAGGAGTTCGGCGAGCGCGCGGGGCGACCGACACCGATGAGGGTGTCGGAGCGGGGCCGGTCCCAGTCGCCGTAGCCGAACAGGTGCAGGCGGGGCTCGTCGACAGCGCGGGTGCCGACTGTCGGGATGTGGCCTCGTGAGCCACGCAGTCCGAGCGGGGCGAGGTGGGAGAGGGCAGGGCGAAAGCCGGTACACCAGAAGACCGCGTCGGCCTCGGTCCTCGTACCGTCGGCCCATTCGATGCCGTCCGCAGTGAGGCGGGTGAACATCGGCTGAGCCTTGAGAAGCCCCGCGTCCCGGGCCTCGCGCACCGGCGGTACCGCGACAATGTCCCCGAGGGACGCGACCCCGCCGGTGTCGGTCGTCCCGGTGTCGAGTGCGCGGCGGCGATTGCCGCGTCGAAGAGGGCGCGGCCGTCGATGTCGTCGGCCAGGAAGCGGCCCAGCCGCTGGGTGCCCCAGTCCGGCCGTGGCGTGTCCTGGTGCGCGACCTGTGACGGGTTCTGCTTCCGGGACCGCGGAATAGTGGTCGTCGTCGGCGGCGACACCGCCATGGAGGAGGCCACCTTCCTCACCCGCTTCCCGAAGTCGGTCACCGTCGTCCACCGGCGCTCCACGCTGCGGGCCTCCCAGGTCATGCCGAATCGCGCCTTCGCCGACGACAAAATCTCCTTCGACAGCGAGATCGCGGAGATCAAGGAGGCGGGCGGCATGCTCTCCGGCCTGATCCTGCGTGACGTCATCACCGGCACAACCCGCGACCTCGACGCCACAGGGCTGTTCATCGCGATCGGCCACGACCCGCGCAGCGAGCTCTTCAAGAGCCAGCTGGGGCTGGACGACGAGGGCTACCTCAAGGTCGAAGCCCTCTCGACGCGTACGAACATCCCAGGCGTCTTCGCCGCCGGCGACGTCGTCGTCGTCGTCGACCACATCTACCGCCAAGCGATCACCGCTGCCGGCTCCGGCTGCGGTGACTGCCCTCGACGCCGAGCGGTACCTCGCTGCCCTCACCGACGCCGAAAACGCCGCCGAGCCGAGCAAGGCCCCGGCCACCGTCTGACACGTACCGCAGGAGGAGGCCCCTCATGGCTCTCAAGAACACGACCGACGACTCCTTGAGCAGGACGTGCTCAAGAGCGACAAGCCTGCGCTCGTCGACTTCTGGGCCGCATCGTGCGGCCCGTGCCGCCAGATCGCCCCCTCCCTCGAAGCCATCGCGGCCGAAATACGGCGAGAGGATCGAGATCGTCAAGCTGAACATCGACGAGAACCCTGAGACGGCCGCGAAGTACGGCGTCACGTCGTACGCGTCACCGAGACCTGCAGCCGATCATTACTGAGGACCGCACGCTCGTCGCCGCCCAACACCCGGGCGAGGCCGACGGCGCCACCGCCGAGAAGCCTGTGTCCGTATGGCCCGACGGACCGGGCAGCATTCCGCGTCCGTCGGTGGTCACGGTCTGGGCCGAGAGGGACCGCGCCTAACGCAGCCTGTGAGCCCGGGTCGCCGCTGAGTGGCGCGGGCGCCCCGTCCTGTCCGGCCAGCTTCCTGATAACGTACGCCGCGTCCCGGCCCACGCCTCGCAGGGACGCGGACGCGTTGTTGTGCTGGTACTCCAGGCCGACGTATCCCAGCCCGGAGACGGTGGTCGAGACCCCTGCACGGTGGCCCCGCGCAGGCCATGGCCGCGAAGGCACGGGACCTGACCAACCAGCAACTGCGCCTGCTGGTGGAAAGCCGCGCTCTGAGCGCTCCGGAACCGCCACCGAAAGGAGGCTGCGTCTATCCCAGTGATGACGCACTCGGTCTGCGTACACCGTCGCGTCGGGAGCAACCACGCGGTGGGAGCCGGCGAGCCGCCCGCTCGTCACGCCCCGGGCGTGCGGCTCGCGGACACGGTCAGGCAGGGTTCCGCGCGAGTGTCGGGTAGTCGGCTTATCCGGTCTCGCCGCCGCCGTACAGGGCGGCCGGGTCGATCCATCACCGCGCGCACCGAGGAGGCCGTCGCCGCCGCCCTGGGCCGCGCCGGGCGGCTCAGCGAGAGCGATGCCGCGACGCTGGCGCGCGTCGTGTCCGCCGTAGTGTTCCTCGCGATGGCGGCGAGCGTGAACGCGACCGCGAGCGTCGACGAGATCCTGCGTGACGTCCGAGACCAGCTGGCGGTCGTACTGCCACGCTGACGCCGGTGAGCCTCCGGCCGGCAGCGCTACGGCGACCGGGGGCGATCACGACCCCTCGCGGGGTGCCCGCGATGTTCGACGGTGGGTGCGACGGGCACGCACACGCCGCGTGGTGCCCGGGACTCCGACCCTGGTCAGTCGGCTTCCGTCAGGGCCGCGTGCGCGGCGGTGAGGATCTCCTCGGAGAGTGGGGAACCCGCGGTGGCCCGGGACAGCACCAGCGCACCGAACAAGGTACACAGCCGGGCGATGCCGTCCTCGCCGTCGTCGGCGGCCCCGGCCGATGCGAGGAACGCGGCAAAGTCGGCCACCCCTTCGGTGTAGGTGCGGCGGGCCCCGCCGCCCTCGCCCTCGCGTGCGACGTCGACGGCGAGGGCCGCGACCGGGCAGCCGCCCGCCGGGTCGTCGCGGTGCTGGACGGAGAGGTAAGCGTCGATCAGGGCTCGCTGAGCGGTATCCCGCTGCCCGTCGTACCGCTCAAGCCCGGCCGCATGGCGCCGGCCAAGCTCGGCGAAGGCATGGGCGGTCGCCTCGTCGACGAGCGCCTCCTTGGAGGCGAACTGCTTGTAGAAGGCGCCGTGGGTCATACCGGCCGCGTTCATGAGATCGGCAACGCTCACGTGGGTGCCCTGCTCCCGGAACAGCCGGGAGGCGGTGTCCACCACCCGCCTGCGGTTCTCCTGCGCCTGCGCCTGCGAAACGCGGCCCATGGCCACCTCCCATTTGGATGTCGACTGGCATCTATCGTATCCCCATGTTTAGATTGTGGTCGTAATCCAAAAGTAGGGCGTGCGACTCGACGGCGCCCGCCGAAGACCAGGAGCAGGCATGGAACTGAAGAACACGGTCGCGGTCGTCACCGGCGCCAATCGGGGCCTCGGACGGCACCTCGCCGCCCAGCTCGTGGAGCGCGGCGCAAAGGTGTACGCGGCGGCCCGCCGCCCCGAGACGGTCGACGTGCCGGGCGTCATCCCGTTGCGGCTGGACGTCACGGACGAGGCGTCGATACGGGAGGCCGCACGCGTGGCATCGGACGCGACACTGCTGATCAACAACGCGGGCATCTCCACCGGCGCGACGCTGATCGGAGGGGACACCGATGAGGTGCGCCGGGAGATGGAGACCAACTTCTTCGGCCCGCTCGCCGCGACCCGCGCCTTCGCTCCCGTCATCGAAGGCAACGGCGGCGGCGCCGTACTCAACGTCCTGTCCGCCCTGTCCTGGTTCCACCCTGCCGACCTCGGCTCCTACGCGGCCTCCAAGGCCGCCGCCTGGGCGCTGAGCGACGCGACCCGTGAGGAGCTGGCGCCCCGCGGGATCACCGTCTCGGCGCTGCACGTCGGCTACATGGACACCGACATGGCCGCCGGCGTCCCCGCCGACCAAAAGGTCGCCGCCGCCGACGTCGCGAGCCAGGCCCTGTACGGCATCGAGGCCGGCCTGCCCGAGATCCTCGCCGACGAGACCAGCCGGTACGTCAAGCAGAGCCTGGCCGCGGCACCTCAGCCGACCGCAGCCTGACGCTCACCCCGCCGTCGCGGCGCCCCCTTCCCACCCGTCGTGCCAGGACCTTTCATGCGTTATACGAGCTTCGGCACCTGACCGGACTGCGCGTGTCCGAGTGCACACTCGGCACCGCGAACTTCGGCACCGGCTGGGGCGCGGGCGCCGAGCCGGACGAGGCACGCCGGATCTTGGACCGGTTCGCCGAGGCCGGCGGCACCTTCCTCGACAGCGCGGACGGCTACCAGTTCGGCGAGTCTGAGCAACTGACCGGAAAGCTGATCTCCGCCGACCGCGACCATTTCGTCCTGGCCACCAAGTTCGCCCTGGGCTCCGCTCCGCAGCGGGACATCTCCAAGACGGGCAACAGCCGCAAGGACATGGTCGCCTCGGTGGAGGCCAGCCTGAAGCGCCTGGGCACTATCTCGCACCGGGAGAAGCCCGGGGCGAGCACAGACCCCGCCCCCTTCCACGGACGGGACACGGAACGGAGACGACGATGAGGGCCTTCATGGTCGAGAGGTACGGCGGCCAGGCGGGGATGCGCGCCGCCGAAACGCCCGACCCGCAGGTGGGCGCCGACGACGTCCTGGTCAGGATCCACGCGGCGAGCGTCAACCCGCTGGACCTCAGGATCCGCAACGGGGACTTCAAGGCGTTCCTGCCCTACCGTCTCCCCCTCGTCCTGGGAAACGACCTCGCCGGAGAGGTCCTGCAGGTCGGGTCCTCCGTCACCCGCTTCGCGGTGGGTGACGAGGTCTACGCCCGGCCCGACAAGGACCGCATCGGCACCTTCGCCGAACGCCTCGCAGTCCAACAGGACGACCTGGCGCCCAAACCCTCCACCCTCACCATGACCGAGGCCGCTTCCCTGCCCCTGGTCGCCCTGACCGCATGGCAGGC
This sequence comes from Streptomyces sp. NPDC048560, assembly GCF_040650955.1. Lineage (NCBI taxonomy): Bacteria > Bacillati > Actinomycetota > Actinomycetes > Kitasatosporales > Streptomycetaceae > Streptomyces > Streptomyces sp. NPDC048560. Next base: position 3,307 of record NZ_JBEZIJ010000022.1, on the reverse strand, counting down.
ACTGGTCGAGCGCGCCCGCGTACGACCGGGGCAGAAGGTCCTCATCCACGCGGGCGCCGGCGGCCTCGGCTCCATCGCCGTCCAGCTGGCCAAGGAACTCGGCGCGCACGTGGCCACCACCGCGAGCACCGCCAAGGTCGACCTGGTCAAGAACCTCGGGGCGGACGAAGTCATCGACTACCGTACCCAGGACTTCACCGAGATCCTCGACGGCTACGACGTCGTCCTCGACAGCCTCGGTGGCGACAACCTGGCCAGGTCCTTGCGTGTCCTCAAGCCCGGCGGCATCGCCATCAGCGTCGCGGGCCCGCCCGACCCGGCCTTCGCCCGTGAACTAGGCGCGAACCCGCTCCTCCGCCTGGCCATGACCGCGCTCAGTTCCAAGACCCGCCGCCAGGCCAAGCGCCTGGGCGTGACGTACTCCTTCCTGTTCATGAAGGCCAGTGGAGACCAGTTGCGGGAACTCACCCCCCTCATCGACACCGGGAAGATCCGCCCCGTCGTCGACACCGTCTTCCCGTTCGTCGACACCCTCCACGCCATGGAGTACGTCGAAAAGGGCCAGGCGAAGGCCGGCAAGGTCGTCGTCTCCATGACGTAGAACCCACCCGCCGACATCGACCAGCTCCACCAGTTCACCGTCCACGCCGAGCAAGGCGTGATGCACCTGGTCACGGGCCTGGCGCCCGGCTTCGGCAGGGCCGTCGTCAACCCCAGCGGACCCGCCACCACCCCGCGGCGCGCGACCAGAAATACACCGGGAGATCCACCGTGAGCAGCACCGGCACCCCGAACGAACCCTGCCGCGGGCCGCTGCCCGGCAGCTCGGCGCCATCCTGCGACCGGCCGAGAGCGGGCACCCCTGGAAGGGCATGCGGTTCTCCTCCGGCTGGGGCTCGCGAGAGACCCTGATCTTCCGGCCCGCCGAGCCGGAGGTAGTGGTGGAGTTCCGCGCGGACACCGCGATCGACAGCGGCCGGCACCGACACCCCGTGCGACATCTGCGAGTCCGGACCGACCTGCGCCCCGCCGACGTGCCGGTCCTCGGCACACACCGACCCGCGATGAGGCTGCGAGCGGCTGAGGCATAGCGACAGCACGTACCGACGGGCCACGTACTGACGTCTGTCGATGTGGAGAGATCCTCAGTGGAACCAGACGACAAGGCGTACGTTCTCGGCCCCGTGGACCTCGCTGAGGATGCGCATGACGCTCCATACCCGGCCTCAGTCGGTGTCGATCCCCGCGGCTGAGGCGCGGGTTCGTGTGCCTGAGGCATCGGTCTCCTGTCAGCCCGTGGTGTCCAGTTCGGCCCAGGTCAGCCAGGTGGTCCCGTGCACATCATGGGGCCCGCCGTAGCCCGCGTCTCGAAGCCGCCCTCGACCGCGCCCGCACCCGATATGGCCCCGGCATCGCCGGAGCAGCGGCCGCCTACTGCCACGCAGACGAAGAAGTCATCTCATTTGGCTGACTGGGTGGGCTGTCGGTAGTGGTGGGCATCGTTGAGCGGCTTGTGCCGGATGAGTTGTGGGAGCACCAGCGGGTGGGCCAGAGGCGCCGCCGCGGCTTCAGGGTGGCGGTTGGCGTCCGCACGGTGACCGTGAGGTGTTGGCTGCGATTGTGTTCGTGGCCACGTCAGGATGTACGTGGCAGCAGGTGCCGGCTGCTTCGTTCGGTCTGTCCGGAGCTACTGCCGGACGCGGCCCGCCCGGACCCGCAGTACCGTCTCATCGCCTTGAAGGCATGACAGCCGGAAGCGTCGGCTGCGGCGCGAGCGCTTACGTCAGAAGACGGACAGCCCGGTGAGCGTGGTGAAGCGGTCTAGGGCCGAGACACCCGCCACCGAGTTGCCGCGCCGGTCAAGGCCCGGGCTCCATACGCACAGGGTGCACACCCCGGGCACAATGGCGATGATCCCCCCGCCGACACCGCTCTTGCCCGGCAGTCCCACCCGGTAGGCGAACTCTCCGGCCGCGTCGTACGTCCCACAGGTGAGCATGACCGCGTTGACCTGCTTCGCCTGGCTGCGGGTGAGCAGCGCGGAACCGTCGGCCCGGACACCATGCCGTGCCAGGAACCCCGCAGAAAGGGCCAGGTCCGCGCACGACGCCTCGATCGAGCACTGACGGAAGTAGGCGGAGAGCAGGTCGGGGACCGGGAGCGTGATGTTGCCATAGGAGGCCATGAAGTGAGCCAGCGCGGCATTACGGTCACCGTATGCCGCCTCGGAGGCGGCGACTTCCGGTACGAAGTCGATGGCGGCATTGCCACTCTCCGAGCGCAGCAGCTCCCGAACTTGCCCGGCAGCGTCCCCGGTCAGAGCCTGCAGCCGGTCGGTCACCACCAGGGCACCGGCGTTGATGAACGGGTTACGGGGAACACCGTTCTCGTATTCCAGCTGCACCAGGGAGTTGAAGGGGTTACCCGAAGGCTCGCGGCCCACGCTCCGCCATATCTGTTCGCCGTCCAGGGAGAGTGCCAGGGCCAGGGCGAACACCTTGGAGATGGACTGCGTCGAGAACGGCTGCTGCCAGTCGCCGACACCGTAGACGGTCCCGTCCGGCTCCGCGACGGCGATGCCGAACCGTCGGGGGTCGGCACCGGCGAGCATCGGTATGTAGTCGGCAGGGGCGCCGTGGTCGGTAAGAGTGGCTATCTCCTCGGCGATGCGGCTGATCACAGAGCTGAAGCGGTGAGTGCCGGCGCGCGAAGCTGGACTGCTTACCCGAGGGGCGGCGGAGGCGTGGGACACGGCAATTCCTGACGGAGAGGGAGCGAGAGGGTCGGCGGAGGGATGCGGAGCGGGAGGTCGCCCATAGACTCTCCGGCCGCTCACGCACACGGCCCCGGACCCGGAGTCCAAGCCGAGCGATCGCGTCCAGAGCCCGCGCCAGATGGTAGTCCTTCAGCACACCCAGCAGGCTTCCTGTCGACATTCCTCGTGGTGCAACGGGGCTTCATCTCGGTCCCACCTGAAGAAAGTGGGGAGCGAAAAGCAGAAGGGCTCACCGATCGCTGGGCGTCAGTTCTCGCCTGCAGGGCCACTGAGCCGCCCCTGAAAGACGGTGTTCCCGTCCTGCGTCCCCGTGACCAGTACCGCGATCTCCTCGGCGGCGGCGTGGACGACCTGCGCCTCGATCCGGCAGGGGCGGTCGAATTCGGTGTACCGCTCGAAGGCACTGGTGATGACGGTTGCCTCAAGGTGGGCGGGATGCAGGATCGCGTGCGCCGCTTGATAGGCGGCCTCCATCAGAACGAGGCCGGGCACGTGATCGACGGGGTGGTCGAAGTACATGACGTTGTCCAC
>NZ_JBEZIJ010000021.1:0-22028 GCF_040650955.1 Streptomyces sp. NPDC048560 | reverse complement strand
CACATGCACAACCACGCCCTCGCCGCGTGATCAGACACGACCGCAGCCCGGCGTCAGCACGCCACCACACAGCCTTCTGCAACACGCTTTAGGCCTGCCAGTTCCCGGTGGCCAGGAAGTAGTCGATCGTCTCGGTGTACGGGGCGATGTCCAGGCCCTGGGCGCTGAGCCAGCTGTCGGAGTAGTACTTGTCGAGGTAGCGGTCGCCCGGGTCGCAGAGCAGCGTGACGATACTGCCGGTGCTGCCCTGTTCCACCATCTCCGCGACCAGTTTGAAGGCGCTCCACAGTCCCGTACCCGTCGAGCCGCCCGCCTTGCGCCCGATGGCGCGTTCCAGTGCGCGTACGGCGGCGATGCTGGCCGCGTCCGGCACCTTCATCATCCGGTCGATGGCGCCGGGCAGGAAACTGGGTTCCATCCGGGGCCTTCCGATGCCCTCGATGCGGGAGCCGCAGTCGCTGGTGGCCAGTGGGTTGTTGTGGGTCCAGCCGTCGAAGAAACAGGAGTTCTCCGGATCGGGCACACAGATCCGGGTGTCGAACTGCATGTAGTGGACGTAGCGCGCGATCGTCGCGGACGTGCCGCCCGTGCCCGCCGTCGCCACGATCCATGCGGGCTCGGGGTACCTCTCCAGCCGCAGTTGCTGGTAGATGGACTCCGCGATGTTGTTGTTGCCGCGCCAGTCCGTGGCCCGCTCCGCGTACGTGAACTGGTCCATGTAATGGCCGCCGGTCTCGACGGCGAGCCGCGCGGACTCCTCGTACAGCATCCGGGAGTCGTCGACGAAGTGGCACTGTCCGCCGTGGAATTCGATCAGCCGGCACTTCTCGGGGCTCGTCGTGCGCGGCATGACCGCGATGAACGGCACTCCGATCAGCTTCGCGAAGTAGGCCTCCGACACGGCCGTCGAGCCGCTGGACGCCTCGATGACCGGTTTACCCCGGCGGATCCAGCCGTTGCAGAGCCCGTAGAGGAAGAGGGAACGGGCCAGTCGGTGCTTGAGGCTGCCGGTGGGGTGCGTCGACTCGTCCTTGAGGTAGAGGTCGATCCCCCACTGCTCGGGCAGCGGGAAACGCAGGAGGTGGGTGTCGGCCGAGCGGTTGGCATCGGCCTGCACCTTTCGTACGGCTTCCTTCAGCCAGGACCGGTATTCCAGGTCGGTGCGGTCGATGTCCACGGTCGCCGTGGCCCCGCCGTCACCTCTGTGCCCACTGGTGTCCATCAGCGTTCCTCCTCGTGTCACCGGTACTCACCGACCTCCACGATATTCCCCCCACCTGCACAAACGTTGACTTTGATGACCCATAGGACTGCCTTGGTGACTTGGCGGGCGGGCGTCTGGTGCGAAAGCCCCGGCAGGGGCACACTGCACAGGAGAGGCAGCCGAAATGGGGGCGATTCACCATGCGGGAAACGGAGTTCAGCGCGAGCGGGGTCCGGATCGAGCGATGGGCACGCTCGCTCACCAGGGCCGGATGTGTCGTCGTCAAGGACGGCCGGGTGGCTCTCCTGACGAGCAACGGCCGGGAGATCGACAGCGCTCCGGTGGGAGCGGTCAGCGTCGGGAGGGGGTGGTTTCCGGCAGCCGACTCGGCCGTCGCACGGCTCAACGGGGTGCGATACCGGCTGACGATGGGGCAACGGACCAGGGACCCCGACGACGGGGCCGTCCCGGCCCGCCGGCTGCTCGACGCACTGCGCGGCGCCGGGGCCGGGGACAGCTGACGGTGACAGTCGGCCACCGCGAGTTGCGGAGCGCGACCCCCTGCGTCACGCTGGTCCCACGTCACTGATGGTGCACCGGCGGTGACACTGTGATCCAGTCTCCGCCGGAGCGCGACACTCAGACCAGAGACAGCAGCCAGCCATCTGCTATCCGTTCCTTCGTCTTCTTCCGGACCTATTTCGGGGAGTCGCAGCCGTGATCAGCGAGCCAAGCAGGCACTGCGCGGTGGAGCTCCAGGCCCTGCCGCCGCGGATCGGTCAAGTCCGCAGGATAATCTCGGCGCAACTGCGCTACTGGCATCTCGATCCTCTGATCGACCAGGCAGCGCTCGGCGTCACCGAACTGCTGACCAACGTCCACCGGCACGCACAGCCGGACAAGTCATGCACCGTCGAGATCGAGCTGCTGCTCGACCGTCTGACGGTCTCCGTCCACGACCACGACCCACGGCTGCCGACCATGGGTGATCCCGATTCCGACGCCACTTCGGGGCGCGGACTGGCACTGATCGCCGCGGTCAGCGAGAGCTGGGGCGTGCGGCCTGCGGGCGGGGCGGGCAAGGTCGTCTGGTTCACCCTTCCCGCGCCGTGCGGCACGTCCACGCTGCCGCCGCTCGCGGTGTACGGGTCGACCACCGACGGCCCGTTCGCCTTCGCCGCCCTCGAAACGACAGCACAACCACCCGCCCGGTCGGCCGTAGTCGGCTGACCGGGCGGGGCGGGGACGGACAGACCGCTCCCGGCGCCTACTCCGTGGCGATGGCGCGCGGCACGTCGAGGCGTGCGGCGCGCCGTCGCCGCATGTGGCGGCCCGGTGGTCGTGGCGCGGACGAAGGCCGTCAGGCCCCACTGTCCTTGGCAGGGCCGAACTGCTCGTCCAGGACGGAGAGCCGCCGCCAGTACTCCTCCTCGTCGATCTCGCCTGCCGCGAAGCGCCTGCCGAGGAGCGCGATGGGCGATGAGGCTCCGGGGCCGTTCCCGGCACTCCGTGCCCGCCAGGGGGCGTGGTGTCCGCGCCGGACGGTACGGCGCAGGAGGGTCACCCCTCCCACGACGACGGCCGCCCAGACGAGCGGGAAGAGGAGGACCCAGGGTCCGGGTCCGCCGGAGTGCGCCAGGGTGTTCATCTCGGTCAGCTCCCTCGTCAGAGGTGGTGGCTCGCGTTCTTCTGTCGCTTACGAGCCTGTCGCGGAAAGGGAGCCGGGTCGTCGTACGGCTGACGACAGTCGGCGTACCCCCGCGGGAGTACGCAGGGCAGCCGTACGTGCTCCCGTGACCGCCCTGGCCCGCGCCCGCCTGCTGCTGGACTGCTGCTGCGTGGCCTTGGGGCTCGTCCCTCGCAGCCGCTCGCACAACAGCTCCCTGGCAGCGTCCTCGATCGGACGGTCCGGGGTGATCCGGCCCGCCCGCGAAGTGGGGGGTACACGCTCGCCCCCGCGACTACGGAACCAGGGGGCGCGGCTGAGCAGTTGCTCGACGGACCTGGCACGGCGTGGGAGCGGCCGTCGGCGTATCCGCTGCGCGAGCACGAGGTGTGGCGGGGATTCCCGGCCGGTCGGCTGGATCCGGCGAGATCCCGGCCGGGCAGCTGGACACGGGTGGCGCCCAGGACTGCTCCACCCGCGCCGCGACGCCGGGCCGCTGGTTCTGTGGCCGGACGGCCCGGCCGATGCCGGAAGCGGCCGGGGCTTCCACGTGCACTGCCGCCGGGAGCGGCGAGGCAGCCTCCACGCGCCCAGCCCCGGCGTCCGTCAGGCGAGGGCGGCGAGCGGGTCGTCGAGCACCGGCTGCCAGGCCAGTTCGGCCGCGCCCACCAGGCTGTTGTGGGCCAGCGTGCACGGCAGGATCGGCACGCTTCCGCTGCGTCCCCACAGGCTGCGGTCGGCGACCACCGCACGGAGCCGTTCCGGGTCGGCGTCGAGGAGGTCGCGGTGGAGACCGCCGAGGATGATGCGGTCCGGGTTGAGGATGTTGACGAGTCCCGCCAGGCCCAGGCCGAGCCGGTCGATGAGCTCCTCGGCGGCGTTGCGTACGGCCGGATCGTCGTACTCCGTACGCAGCAGGTCACCGGCCTGTTTGAGCAGCGACTCCTCCGGCCCCGGCTCGCGGCGGGCCGTGGTGAGGAAGGCGAGCGGGTCGGTCTCGACGTCCAGGCAGCCCCGGCCGCCGCAGTGGCACGGGCGCCCCTCGGCGTTCACGGTGAGATGCCCGACCTCCAGAGCCAGTCCGGAACTTCCGCTGTGCAGACGCCCGTCCAGGACCAGGGCGCCGCCCACGCCCCGGTGCCCGGTGGCCACGCACAGCAGATGCTGGGCGCCGCGTCCGGCGCCGTGGCGGTGTTCGGCGAGGGCGGCCAGGTTGACGTCGTTCCCGGTGAACGCGGGGCCGGTGATGCCCGTCTCCCGGACGCACTCCGCGAAGATCTCGCGGACGGGCGAGCCGGCAGGCCAGGCGATGTGGAGCGGGTTGAGGGCAGTGCCCTCCGGCTCGGCGACGGCCGAAGGGACGGCGAGTCCCGCGCCGACGCAGCGCAGACCGGTGTCGCGCAGCAGCTGGGCGCCCGCGGCGACGACCTCGCCGAGGACCTGGGCGGGGTCGGCCATGACGGCGACACAGCCGGGCGCGGTGGCGATGATCCGGCCGCCGAGTCCGACCAGCGCGGCACGGAATCCGTCGGCGTGGACCTGTGCGGCGAGTGCCACCGGGCCGGTCTCGCTGACGGCGAGCCGGTGCGAGGGGCGGCCCTGGGAGCCGGCGGCGGAGCCGGGGCTCGAGTCGACGCGGATGAGCCCCAGTGCCTCCAGCTCCGCGGCGACCGCGCCCGCGGTGGCGCGGGTGACGCCGAGTTCGGAGGTCAGGACGGCGCGTGTGGGCGCGCGTCCGGTGTGGACCAGTTCCAGCGCGGGTCCGAGCGCACTGCGGCCCCGCTCCAACTTGGTCCGGGTAGTGGTCGCCTTGCCGTTCATGGGGGCGAGTCTCCCATGATCCGGAGCCTCTGCGGACGCCCAGGTGCCGTGCGGCGTCTGCCATGGGGGCAACGAGCAGCCGCCTTGCGCCGGTTGTCCGGGCACCTCTATGCTGAGTTTGTGCCGCAACTAAACAAACTGCGGACGGCTGCACCGGGGGGACCTGGCGGAGACACCGCCCCACCCTCGTCTGCCCGACTCCGTACCGCCCTGACCGTGTTCTTCGCCCTCGACGGATTCCTCTTCGCCGGCTGGGTGGTCCGCATCCCGGCCATCAAGCACCAGACCGGCGCCACCGCCTCCACCCTCGGACTGGCCCTGCTGGGCGTCTCCGCCGGCGCCGTGATCACCATGATGCTCACGGGAAGGCTGTGCCGGCGTTACGGCAGCCATGCCGTCACCGTCGCCTGCGGGGTGCTGCTCCCGCTGAGCATCGCGCTGCCCGCGCAGACCCACTCGCCGCTCACGCTCGGGCTCGTACTGCTGGTGTTCGGCGCCGCGTACGGTGGCGCGAACGTGGCGATGAACAGTGCTGCCGTCGACATGGTCGCCACCCTCCGCCGCCCCGTGATGCCGAGTTTCCACGCCGCGTTCAGCCTCGGCGGAATGATCGGCGCCGGGCTCGGCGGACTGGTCGCGGGACGCCTGTCGGCCGCGACGCACCTGACGGCCCTCACCTGCATAGGGCTGGTGGTGACCGCCACGGCCGGACCGGCACTGCTGCGCCACAAGGACGCGTCGGCAGGCACCGGCCCCGGCCGGCCCGCCGCCGCTCCCCCGCAGCGGCTGAGCGGGAAGGCCCGCCGGATCGTGCTCCTCTTCGGAGTCATCGCCCTCTGCACCGCGTACGGCGAGGGCGCACTCGCCGACTGGGGCGCCCTGCACCTGGAGCAGGACCTGAACGCGGCTCCCGGCATCGCCGCCGCCGGATACTCCCTGTTCGCCCTGACCATGACCATCGGCCGGCTCAGCGGCACGGCCATGCTGGAGCGCCTCGGCCAGACCCGGACCCTCGCCATGGGTGGCGCGACCGCCTCGGCCGGAATGCTGCTCGGAGCGCTCGCGCCGACCGCCTGGCTCGCCCTCCTCGGCTTCGCCGTCACCGGCCTGGGACTGGCCAACATCTTCCCCGTCGCGGTCGGCCGGGCCGGCGAGCTCGCGGGGCCGAGCGGGGTGGCCGCCGCGTCGACGCTCGGCTACGGCGGGATGCTGCTGGGCCCGCCCGCCATCGGATTCCTGGCCGACTGGTTCTCGCTGCCGGTGGCCCTCACGACGGTGGCACTCCTGGCCGCGGCCGCGGCGGTGCTGGGATTCGGAGCCCGTAACGCCACCCATGCGTGAGGCGGCCGACCCCTGGTCACACGCACACCGAGGGCACCCGGCTTCCGCCCACGGCGCGAGAACGGCCCGCCCGTACGGCCCGGACCCTGGCAGAATCGCGACATGGAGATCGCCGAGCACATCAAGTCGCTTTCCCACGAGGGACATTTGCTGGCCGCTGCGGCCGAGGGGGCCGGGCCGGGCGCCGCGGTGCCCACGTGTCCCGACTGGCAGGTACGCCATCTGCTCCGCCACACCGGCATGGTGCACCGCTGGGCGACGGCGTTCGTGGCCGAGGGGCACACGGCGTACCACCCGGACGGCGGTGAACCCGACCTGGACGGGCCCGAGTTGCTCGCCTGGTTCCGCGAGGGTCACGGGCTGCTGGTCCACGCGTTGACGGCAGCGCCCGCCGGCCTCGAATGCTGGACGTTCATGCCCGCACCCTCCCCGCTGGCGTTCTGGGCGCGGCGCCAGGCGCATGAGACCACGGTGCACCGGGTGGACGCCGAATCGGCGCTCGGCGGGCCGTTGTCGCCCGTCGGACAGGCCCTCGCGCTGGACGGGATCGACGAACTGCTCACCCGCTTCCACGCCCGGCCGAAGAGCCGGGTGCGGACCGACGTGCCGTGCACCCTGCGGATACGGGCCACGGACGCGGACGCGGCGTGGACCGTACGCCTGTCGGCCGAGCCCCCGCAGGCCGTACGCGGCGAGGGGTCGCCGGAACCGGGCACCGTCGACTGCGAGTTGAGCGGCACTGCCGAGCAGCTCCACCTCGCGCTGTGGAACCGTCTGCCGTTGGCCGCGGTCACACTCACCGGTGACGAGAGGCCTGCCCTGCTGTGGGCCGAGAAGTCGGGGATCAGCTGGTCGTGAGTCCGGTGCGGATCCGGGGGAAGCACTTCGGTGCCGAGGGGCCGGCCCTCGAAGAACGCCGCGCCGAGGCGCGCACCACGGCTTCCCGTGCCTCATCACCCGCGCCGAGGAGCGCCGCCCCGGACGCCTGGCACCATCTGCCCGCCCACATGCTCGGCGCCTACGCCACCCCTGCGCACCCCTTCCCGCCATGCGGGACGCTCCCGGCACCCACCGATCTCAACGCTCCGTGGGCTCCAACGCGCTTTCCCTGAGGCGTCATTGCCTGCGGTCACGGTCCCTGTGACACTTCCCGCATGGGACGACGCAGCCAGGAGGACCGTGACGCGATCACCGTCGAAACCGGTTACGCCCTGGCGAGCGCCACCTTCGTGGCGGCGGCCGCGTTCGCCGGTATCACCGCCCCGGCCCTGGTCCTCGATCTGTCCGCGGCCGGCGAGCGCGTTCTGACCACCGTCGGCTGCTCGGTCGCGGTGTTGGCCTTCGTCGCCCGGCTCGTCCACGTCCTGTGGCGGTTCTCACGCCGCTCCCCCGGCGAGGTTTCGCTGCCGCCTTCCCGGCAGCCCCCTCAGCCGAGCCAGCCGGGCCGGACGAGCCCCGACTCATAGGCCAGTACGACGAGTTGAGCCCGGTCCCGGGCCCCCAGCTTCACCATCGTGCGGCTGACATGCGTCTTGGCGGTGAGCGGACTGACGACGAGCCTGCGGGCGATCTCCTCGTTGGAGAGCCCCATCCCGACGAGTGCCATCACCTCCCGCTCCCGCTCCGTGAGTTCGTCCAGCGCCGTCGCCTCGGCAGGCTCCTTGGAACGGGCCGCGAACTCCGCGATCAGACGGCGCGTCACGCCGGGCGAGAGCAGGGCGTCGCCCCCGACCACCGCGCGTACCGCACGCAGGAGTTCCTCAGGCTCGGTGTCCTTGACCAGGAAGCCGGAGGCCCCGGACCTGATGGCTTCGAAGACGTACTCGTCGAGCTCGAAGGTGGTGAGAATGACCACCTTCACCTCGGTCAGTGCGGGGTCGCCCGTGATGGTGCGTGTCGCGGCGAGCCCGTCCAGGTGCGGCATCCGGATGTCCATCAGCACCACGTCGGGCCGCAGTTCACGCACCAGGCGCACGGCCTCCGCGCCGTCGGCCGCCTCTCCCGCCACCTCGATGTCCGGCTGGGCGTCCAGCAGTGCCCTGAAACCGGCCCGGACCAGCAGCTGGTCGTCGGCGAGCAGTACGCGGATCACGGTGTCTCCTCTTCCTGCGGCGCCACCCGGTCCTTCGAACCCGGCGGCAGCGGGAACTCCGCGCTCACCCGGAAACCGCCTCCGGGCCGTGGCCCCGCCTCGATGGTGCCACCGAGTGCCGCGGCCCGCTCCCGCATCCCGATGAGTCCGCTGCCGCTGCCTCCGGCGTCACCGCCCGTCGCGGGCCCCTCGTCGTCGATACGCAGCCGGAGGCGCCCAGGTCCGTGAGCGATGCGGACCCGGGCGGTACGCGAGCCCGAGTGCCGCACCACGTTCGTCAGCGCCTCCTGCACGATGCGGAAAGCGGCGAGATCGGTGCCGGGCGGGACCGTGCCGCCCTCCCCTTCGGTCTCGACCGTGACGGACAGCCCCGCGCCGGACGCCTGCTCCACGAGTTCGGGCAGCCGGTCGAGTCCCGGGGCGGGGGCACGAGGGGCGTCACCGGGAGTACGGAGATTGGCGAGGACCTGCCGCACCTCACCCAGGGCCTCCTTGCTCGCGGACTTGATGGTGGTGAGAGCGACGCGCGCCTGCTCCGGGTCGGCGTCGAGCAGCGCGAGCCCCACCCCGGCCTGAACGTTGATGACCGAAATGCTGTGCGCCAGGACGTCGTGGAGCTCCCGGGCCATCCGCAGCCTCTCCTCGTCCGCCCGCCGCCTGTCCGCAGCCTCCTGCTCGGCCCGGGCCGCCGCCCACTGCTCACGGCGTACGCGCAGGAGCTCGGCGGCGGCGGCGATCGCGATCACCCAGGCGGTCACCACGGCCTCCTGCCCCCAGCCGGCCGCGCCGTCACCGGCGGGCGGCAGCCATCGGTAGAGCCAGTGCGCAAGCAGCAGGTGACCGGCCCAGAGCACGCCGAGTGACCACCAGGCCGCCCGCCGGTGTCCGGCGACGATGGCGCTGAAGCAGCCCACGGCCACGGCGACGAAGACGGGGCCGTACGGATAACCGGCCCCGAGATAGACGAGGGTCGCCGCCGACGTGCCGGCCACCGCCACCACCGGGTGCCGGTGACGGAACAGAAGCACCGCGACAGCGAGGAACAGCAGGATCCGTGCGAAGACGTCCAGGGGCTCCCGGCCCTGGGACTCCGCGGCGAAGTTCGAACCAGCCATGACGAAGACCAGAAGAGCGACGGTCGACGTCCACGGCAGCCCCGCGGCCCTTCGCGCCCCGGCCCCTGACAGCAGCCGCGGCAGCCTTCCCCGCCCCCCGGGGCCGCAGAAGCCCCGCCGGGGCCCGTCATCTCGGCGCGAACGCTGCTCTTCCATGCCCGCCACGCTAGACGGCCGGACACCGGGCGGGCGTCAGCCGGGCGTGGTGACCGGCCGTACTCCCCGGAGAGTATGCGCCGGGCCGGGCGGGCACCCGCGTTCAGCGGTGGGGCCCTTCTGTTACGGCGTGGCCGGGCGGGCAGTACGGGCGCGGGGCGCGGGTGCGGACCGTGCGCCGGTCATGCCGACCGCGCGGGCCAGCTCGCCCGCAGCCTGCCGGAACAGCTGCTCCTTGGCCTCGACGACACGGTTGAACTGGCCGAAGACCTCGAACGAGATCAGCCCGAAGAGCTGCGCCCAGGCGGCGACGAGCCCGGCCACCACCCCGGGCGGCAGGTCGGGGGCGAGTTCGGCGGTCATGCGGGCTGCGTCGGGACGCAGCTCCTGGGCGAGCGGCGGAACCGCCAGGCCGTTGGTGCGGTAGGCGTCGCGGAGGAGGTCGATGAGGACGAGACCCACCCGGGAGGCCGGGCCGATGGTGTCCTGGGGGGCGCTGTACCCAGGGACGGGCGAGCCGTAGATGAGGGCGTACTCATGAGGGTGGGCGATGGCCCAGTCCCGTACGGCGCAGGCCACCGCCGTCCAGCGCTCCTGGTGCCGGCCGGCCGCGTCCTGACCCTTCGCGCCTGGCGCCCGGGCTCCCGTCTCCTCGTCCGCGGGCCCGTCGGCCGCCTCTCGGGCGCCTGCGACCGCGGCGTCCCGGGCCGCTTCCGCCGCCTCGCCCACCGCGTCGTAGGCATCGACGATGAGCGCCGTGAGCAGCTCATCGCGACTGGGGAAATAGCGGTAGAGCGCCGAGGAGACCATGCCCAGTTCCCGGGCGACCGCGCGCAGGGACAGCTTCGCCGCACCGTCCGCTGCGAGCTGCTTCCTCGCCTCGTCCTTGATCGCGGCGGTCACTTCGATGCGGGCGCGCTCCCGGGCCCCTTTGATCTTGCTCATGACCTCCACTCTGCCACGAGTTCAGAGCACCGGCCACTATCGAGAGCACTGCTCTTGCTTTTGTGCGGCAGTCTCGTACACACTGATCTCAAGCGAGAGCACCGCTCTCCAAATTGCCGGAGGTCTCCATGTCCCAGCCGCAGCCGAAGCCGCAGCCGTACTACCTTCAGGGCAGCGCTTTCGCCATCAGGTTGAACAGCGTCATCGGCTGGCTCGCCCGCCACGGGATCAGCCTGCTCGGCACGGCGGAGATGTCGGTGCGCGGACGCAAGAGCGGCCAGATGCAGCGCGTACCCGTCAACCCGCACGTCTATGAGGGCACGCAGTACCTGGTCTCGGCGCGCGGCCACTCCCAGTGGGTGCGCAACATGAGGGCGGCCGGCGGCGGTGAGCTGCGCGTGGGCCGCAGAACCCGGACGTTCACGGCCGTGGAGATCGCGGACGACGAGCAGAAGGTGCGCATCGTCCGCGCCTACCTGGAGCGCTGGGGCTGGGAGGTCAACCAGTACTTCAAGGGCATCACCGCGAAGTCGACGGACGCGGAACTCCTGGCCGCCTGCCCCGATCACCCCGTCTTCCGGATCACCGTCCAGGGCTGAACCGGGTCACGGAGACCCGGGCGGCCCGACCCGCGCCGGACGGTCCCACCCGCGCCGGACGGCCCCGTCGGCGGGTCGCCCGCCCCGCCGATGGATCCCCCACCGTCCGCGTAACCCCACCGTCCGCGTAACCCCACCGTCCGCGTGGCCCGGCGGCCGAGGAATCGATCAGCAGCCCCGGATCGCGCCGCGGCCCGGAGGTCCTACCGGTCCATCGCGGACAGGGCGCGCTGCGCCAGCGGATGCGTACGGACCAGCTCGGCGAGCGACGTCGTCCCGCGGGTCACCCCCGCGAACGCCGTCCAGGCGGGCCGGAATCCCGTCAGCACCGCATGCAGCACCCCGGGGCGGCGCTCGAACAGCTTGAGCATCCGACGGCCGACACTCATCTCGACACCCAGCCCGGCCTTGATGGCGAACGCGTAGTTGAGTGCCTGGCGCCGCGCGTCCACCGCGTCGTGCGACTCCGCGACCCGGACCGCCCACTCGCCCGCGAGGCGCCCGGAGCGCAGGGCGAACGAGATCCCCTCCCGGGTCCACGGCTCCAGCAGTCCCGCAGCGTCACCGCACACCAGCACACGTCCGCGCGAGAGCGGCGAGTCGTCGCTGCGGCAGCGCGTCAGATGCCCGGAGGAGATCTTCGGCTCGAAGCCGGCGAGCCCGAGCCGGGCGATGAAGTCCTCCAGATACCGCTTGGTCCCCGCGCCGTCGCCGCGCGCCGAGATCACACCGACGGTCAGCGTGTCGCCCTTGGGGAAGACCCACCCGTAACTCCCGGGCATGGGACCCCAGTCGATGAGCACCCGCCCCGCCCAGTCCTCCGCGACCGTCTCGGGAACCGGGATCTCCGCCTCGAGGCCGAGGTCCACCTGGTCGAGCTTCACCCCGACGTGTGCTCCTATCCGGCCGGCACTGCCGTCGGCGCCGACGACCGCCCGGGCGAGGACGGTCTCGCCGCCGGTCAGCACCACGGCGACCGTACGCCGGTCCGGCACGGCGGAACCGTGCTGCTCGACGCGCACCACCGCCACGCCCGTGCGCAGTTCGGCACCCGCCTTCTGCGCGTGCTCGACCAGACCGGCGTCGAACTCCGGCCGGTTGATCAGCCCGAAGAGCATCCGCCTGGACCGGCGGGTACGGGCGAACTTCCCGTTGAGCGAGAAGGTGACCGCGTGAATCCGGTCCTGCAGGGGCAGTTCGAAGCCCGGGGGCAGGGAGTCACGCGAATATCCGATGATGCCGCCGCCACACGTCTTGTACCTCGGCAGTTCCGCCTTCTCCAGCAGCAGGACCCGTCGGCCCGCCACGGCCGCCGCATACGCCGCGGAGGCGCCGGCCGGACCTGCGCCGACTACGACCACGTCCCATACCGACTCCGGTACCGACGGCTCTTCGTGCTCACGTCCGGCGTCTGCGTTCTCGCTGCTCACGATGTGCTTCTGCTCCCGATCCGACCTGTGGCCCCAGCTGCTCACGGCATCCTACGGCGCGTCTCGGCCGCACCCCCCTGTGGGAGGATCGGCCATGCGTTTGTCGTACATTCGACGCCGCACCCAAGGCGTCACCCACGATGCGTACACCACCGCGCCGTACACATAACGTCGCACCCACGAGGAGCGTGCCCATGACCGCCCGTCCGATTTCAGAGACCGTCGCCTCGCTGATGCCCCGCGCCAAGCAGGAGCTGGCCGAGCTGGTGGCGTTCCGGTCGGTGGCGGACCCCGCGCAGTTCCCGAAGAGCGAGTGCGAAGGGGCCGCCCGCTGGGTCGCCGACGCGCTGCGCGCCGAGGACTTCCAGGACGTCGCCCTGCTGGACACGCCTGACGGCACCCAGTCCGTCTACGGTTTCCTGCCCGGCCCGGCCGGAGCCCCGACCGTGCTGCTCTACGCGCACTACGACGTACAGCCGCCGCTCGACGAGTCCGCCTGGCTCTCCCCGCCGTTCGAGCTGACCGAGCGCGCCGGCAGGTGGTTCGGCCGCGGCGCGGCCGACTGCAAGGGCGGCTTCCTCATGCATCTGCTCGCGCTGCGCGCCCTCAAGGCGAACGGCGGGGTCCCGGTCTCCGTCAAGGTGATCGCCGAGGGCTCGGAGGAGCAGGGCACCGGCGGTCTCGAGCGGTACGCGGAGGCCCACCCCGAACTGCTCGCCGCCGACACCATCGTCATCGGTGACACCGGGAACTTCCGGGTCGGCCTGCCCACGGTCACCGCGACACTGCGCGGAATGACGATGCTGCGGGTGAAGCTCGACACCCTCGAGGGGAACCTGCACTCGGGACAGTTCGGCGGCGCGGCGCCCGATGCCCTGGCCGCGATGATCGAGCTGCTCGCGTCGCTGCGCGCGGCGGACGGCACGACCACGGTCGACGGTCTCACCACGGACGCGGAGTGGGACGGTCTGCAGTACCCGGAGGCCGAGTTCCGCAAGGACGCGAAGGTGCTCGACGGTGTGGAGCTGATCGGTAAGGGCACGGTCGCGGACCGCATCTGGGCGCGCCCCGCAGTCACCGTCATCGGGATCGACTGCCCGCCCGTCGTGGGCGCCACTCCGTCGCTCCAGGCGAGCGCGCGGGCCCAGATCAGCCTGCGTGTTCCGCCGGGCCAGGACGCCGCCGAGGCGACGAAGCTGCTGACCGCCCACCTGGAGTCGCACGCCCCGTGGGGCGCGCGGGTCTCCGTGGAGCAGGTCGGTCAGGGCCAGGCGTTCCGCGCCGACATCACCAGCCCGGCGTACACGTCGATGGCGGACGCCATGCGGGTTGCCTACCCCGGCGAGGAGATGCAGTCCTCCGGCATGGGCGGCTCGATCCCGCTGTGCAACACCCTCGCGAGCCTGTACCCGGACGCGGAGATCCTGCTGATCGGTCTGAGCGAGCCCGAGGCCCAGATCCACGCCGTGAACGAGAGCGTGTCGCCCGAGGAGCTGGAGCGGCTCTCGGTCACCGAGGCGCTGTTCCTGCGGAACTACGCGGAGTCGAAGAAGGTCTGACCGGCGCTCGCAGTCAGGCTCTCGGACGAAAGTCGCCAAAAGCAGATTTCCGTGCGGCGGACCGCGCCGATGCGTACGTTCGCCGCATGGATCTCGTCGAGGTACTCCCTCAGCTGCACATGTTCCGCTTCCGGATCGGCCAGGCGTACCTCTGGCGGGACGGCGCGGACCTGACCCTGATCGACGCGGGCGACGCCGACGCGGCGCCCGCCATCGAGCACGCGGTACGCGGCCTCGGCCTCGACCCGGCGGGGATCAGCCGGATCGTGGTCACCCACGGCCACGGCGACCACTACGGCGCCGCCCGGGAACTCGCGGACCGCTACGGCGCCGAGATCATGGCCCACCGGCTCGACGCCCCGGTGATCCGGGGCGACGAGCCGGTGCCCGACCCCGTACTCCTGGACTGGGAACGGCCCCTGTACGCGCACGGTCTGACCGTTCCGCCCGCCCCGCCGACCCGGGTGGACCGCGAGCTGGAGGACGGTGACGAACTCCCCTTCGGCGGTGGCGCCGGGATCGTGCACGCGCCCGGCCACACCCCCGGATCCATCGGCGTCCATCTGCCGCGCCACGGCGTGCTGTTCACCGGCGACTGCGTGGCGGGCGTCGGCCGGGTGATGCTGGGTGTGTTCAACACCGACCGCGCCCAGGCACTCGCCTCCTTCCGGCGGCTGGCCGCGCTCGCCCCGGCCACCGCCTGCTTCGGCCACGGCGACCCGCTCACCGCCGACGCGGCGGAGATCCTGCGGGCGGCGGCCGACCGGGACTCGGCCGCCGGCTGACCGTGGCAGCGAGGAGTCGCAGGCGGCCGCCGGGGCCGGTCAGCCCACCGGCACCCCCGCCTCCAGGTTGAGCACCGTCGACCGCTCGCGGGCCCGCAGCGCCCACCGCAGCCGTTCGTAGCGCAGGGGCGGCAGCAGTGAAGCCGCCTCCTCCTCGGTGACGAACCGCCAGCCGCGCAACTCCTCCCCGGGCAGTACGAGTTGTTCTGCGGCCTCGCTGCTTACCAGTCCGCCGTCGAAGAGGAAGCGCAGTCCGCCGTAGCCGGGGGGCCGGGGTGCCTCCCAGTCGACGAGCAGAAGCTTGGGCACCGAGTCGAGACGCAGCCCGATCTCCTCGGCGACCTCTCGGATTCCCGCCTGCGCCGGCGCCTCCCCCGCTTCCACGACGCCGCCGGGGAACTCCCAGCCCGGTTTGTAGGTCGGGTCGACGAGCAGGACGCGGTCCTCCTCGTCGAAGAGCAGGACCCCGGCGGCAACCGTCTCCGCGGCCGGCTCCGGGGTCTGGACGATCCCGCACTCCCCGGCCGTCCCGGTGCGTACGGCTTCGGCTATGCGCTCGGCCGTCTCGTGCGGGGTGAGCGCGCTGGTGTCGATCGTGTGGGCGTCGGCGGTGATCCAGCCGAGGGCCGCCCGGTAGTGCTCGATGTGGTCCAGGGCCCGTCCTTGGAGCCGTTCGTCGGCCTCCTGATCGTCCGCACACCCCTCCCGTCCGGCGATACGAGCTCGCAGGATCGTTTCCTCAGGTGAGAGCAGTACATGACGCACCGGGATGCGCCGGGCGGCGAGTCCTCCGAAGATCTCGTCGCGGTACTCCTGGCGCAGCAGCGTCATCGGCACGACCAGCACCCCGGGGAGCTCCGCGAGGAGCGCGGCCGCCGTGTCCACCACGAGCCGCCGCCAGATCGGCAGGTCCTGGAAGTCGGTCACCTCGGCGAGCCTCTTCTGCGGCAGCAGGTGCCTGAGCCCCTCACCGGTCAGCTCGGGGTCGTACAAGGTGCTGTTCGGGATCAGATCGATCAGTCCGCACGCAGCGCTCGTCTTGCCCGCACCGAACGCACCGTTGATCCAGACGATCACGGTTCCCCCTCTTCCGTAGCCCCCTGTGGCTTGCCCGCAACACCCTGCCGCGGAAACCCCGCCGTGGCGACACC
Source organism: Streptomyces sp. NPDC048560 (assembly GCF_040650955.1). Classification (NCBI taxonomy): domain Bacteria; kingdom Bacillati; phylum Actinomycetota; class Actinomycetes; order Kitasatosporales; family Streptomycetaceae; genus Streptomyces; species Streptomyces sp. NPDC048560. The sequence goes on along the minus strand of NZ_JBEZIJ010000021.1, from coordinate 6,164 downwards.
GTCATGGCGACCCCCCTGGCGGGCCCGCCGGGGGGCGCCCGACTGTACGAACCGGCGCGCCCGCGACCGGTGACGACGGCCGTAACGAGAAGGGCCGGAGGTCGTTGGAGGCTTCATCGACAGGGACCACGAGGGGGTCGCGTCATGCGTCGGACAGTGCTTGAGCAGTTTCCCGCAGGCGGGCCGCGGGGCAGTCTGCCCGCGGAGGAGTTCGCCGAGGCCCGCCGGGGCGAGGGCATGGCGGCCGAAGTGGTGATGAACCTGGACCAGGACGTCTTCCTGGTGATCGTGCCGCAGCAGGCGACGGACCGGGGCCGGTGAGCGAGCCCGTCCGCAGCAGACGTCGCTGAGCCGGCCTTCCGCAGCCGGAGAAGACCCAGGGGTGCCGGCCGGCCTGTCGAACCGGGCACCCTGGACGACCTGCGTACGCCCGCTACCGGAGCGCTCCCGTGCGACCGCCCCTGGCCCCGGCTCCGGTCACTTCTGCCTCCTGCGTCACCGATGCCCATGCCGCGGCGGCCGCACCCACCAGCCCTGCGTCGGTGCCCATCACGGCGGGTGCCACCCTGAGCTGCCGCACGAAGGAGAGCGCGGCGTAGTCGCGCAGGAAGCGCCGCAGCGGCGCGAAGAGGACCTCGCCCGCTCCCGCCACTCCCCCGCCGATCACCGCGATCTCGATCTCGGTCAGCGTCGCGGTGGCGGCGATCCCGGCGGCAAGGGCCTGGGCGGCCCGCTCGTACGAGGCGATGGCCACCGGGTCCCCGGCACGGGCGGAGGCCGCCACGGCCGCGGCGGTTGAGTCGCCGTCCGGGCCGGGGAGCCATCCGCCGTCCAGAGCACGGCGCGCGATGTTCGGACCGCTGGCGATGCGCTCGACGCAGCCTCGCGCACCGCACGGGCAGAGGTCGCCGTCGAGGTCCACGCTGATGTGGCCGATGTGCCCGGCGTTGCCCGTGGGTCCCGGGTGCAGCTTCCCGCCGAGGACCAGGCCACCGCCGACGCCGGTGGAGACGACCAGGCCGAGCGCGTTGTCGTACCCACGGGCGGCACCGAGCCAGTGCTCGGCCGCCGCCATCGCCACCCCGTCGCCGATCAGCACGACGGGCAGCCCCCCGGTCGCTCCGGCCACCCGCTCGACGAGGGGGAAATCGCGCCAGCCAGGGACGTTGACCGGGCTGACCGTCCCGGACGACGCGTCCACGGGCCCCGCGCTGCCGATGCCCACGGTGCCGGCCCGTTCCCACAGGGAGGACGCGCGCAGCTCCGCCAGGACCTCGGCGACCGCGCCCATCACCGCTTCGGCGCCGTCGCGTGCGGGCGTGGGACGCTGCGCCCGTACGAGAAGGACGCCGTCACCGTCGACCAACGCGCCGGCGATCTTGGTGCCGCCGATGTCGAGCGCTGCGACGAGGTCGGTATGCATCGGTGTTGGCTCTCCGGATGGTGAGGGGGCAGGACCTGCGGGTTCAGCCCATAGTCTGCATAGTCTCTATTCTGTTGACAACGTTGTCCAGGGCCTATGCTCGACGCCACAGCCTCAGGGCCACTTCTCCGGCACCGCCCGCCCGTGCCGCCGGCCCCGCCCGTACCCCGACGACAGGACAGCGCACCGTGGCCGAGACCACCCGTCAATCCGAGAACCGCTACGGCAACCGGCCCACCATGAAGGACGTGGCGGCCCGTGCCGGAGTGGGCCTCAAGACGGTCTCCCGGGTGGTGAACAGCGAGGCCGGCGTCACGCCCGACACCGAACGCCGCGTCCAGGAGGCCATCGACGCCCTCGGCTTTCGCCGCAACGACAGTGCGCGCGTCCTGCGCAAGGGCCGTACCGCCTCCATCGGGCTCGTCCTGGAGGACCTGGCCGACCCGTTCTACGGACCGCTGAGCCGCGCCGTCGAAGAGGTCGCCCGCGCCCACGGGGCGCTCCTGATCAACGGTTCGAGCGCCGAGGACCCCGACCGTGAGCAGGAGTTGGTTCTCGCCCTGTGCGCCCGCCGGGTCGACGGGCTGATCGTGATCCCGGCGGGTGACGACCACCGCTATCTGGAACCCGAGATAAAGGCGGGCATCGCCACCGTCTTCGTGGACCGCCCGGCCGGTCTGATCGACGCCGACATCGTCCTGTCGGACAGCTTCGGCGGCGCGCGCGAGGGCGTCGCCCACCTGATCGCGCACGGCCACCGCAGGATCGGCTTCATCGGTGACCAGCCGCGCATCCACACGGCGACCGAGCGGCTGCGCGGCTACCACGCCGCCATGACCGACGCGGGAATCACCGTGCAGGACTCCTGGGTCTCCCTCGGCTCGACCGACCCGGCCCGGGTCCGGGCGGCGGCCGAGGCGATGCTCTCGGGTCCGGAACCGGTCACCGCCCTCTTCGCGGGCAACAACCGGGTGACGGTGACGGCGGTACGCGTGCTCGCCGAGCACGGGCGCTCCGTCGCGCTGGTCGGTTTCGACGACATCGAGCTGGCCGACCTCCTCGGCATCACCGTCATCTCGCAGGACGCCGCCGCGGTCGGCCGGACGGCCGCCGAGCACCTCTTCCGCCGCCTGGACGGCGCCGACCACCCCCCGGCCCGCGTCGAACTGCCGACCACCCTCGTCCCCCGCGGCTCCGGCGAACTCCCGCCCGCCTGACCGCCGGTGGCAGCACCCCCGCGAGTGAGGCCCTCTAGGAGAGAGCACCGCGGATTCACTACGATGTGGACCGCACGGCGCCCTGACGCCGAACTGCCCGGGGAAGGCCAGAAGCACGGTGGACGACCGCACACTTGAGGCCCTCGGCCTCGACGAAGCACCTCGCGAACACCCGCTCATCTATCCGGGGGCCTGGCCCATCGAATCCGGGCTGCTGCACCGCGGCCGATTACTGAGACTGCGCCCCAAGCACAACCGCCGACTGGCCCAGTGGAGAGTGCAGATCCCGCCGGACGGCTTCGGCAGCGCCGTGGACCCGGGCGAGTCCGTGCCGCTGGACTACGCGCTGATGAGGGCCAACGAGACGCTGGTCGGCGATCGCTTCCCGGTCCTGTCCGTGGGTTCGAACGCCTGCCCGGCGCAACTCCGCCACAAGATGGACGGCCTGGGGATCTCGTCGACCGTCCCCATGGTGAAGGTCCGCGCCTCCGGGATCGACATCGGCGTGTCCGCGTACGTGAGTCCGCTCGGCTACGTCTCGTCCTCCCCCTTTCACGCCCCGGGCATCACCAAGGACCTGTTCGTCACCTGGCTCGACGCCTCCCAGCTGGAGGTAGTCGATGCCAGCGAGGGCGTCTTCACCCCGGGCGGCGAGTACGACCGGGTGCTGCTGCCCGGAGCCGACTTCCCGATGGAGATGCCGTCCGGTGAGCTGCTGGGCGGTGTGTACGTGTACGTGCACCGATACGGCGTGCTCCACGACGGCTCGGGCGCGCCGCGCCGTCACAACGGTGAGCGGCAGCTGCTCACCGAGCTCCTCTCGGAGTCGCGGATGTTGCGCGAGTGGTTCGGGGACACGCCGGAGGAGTTCAGTTCGCGCGCGCGGGGTGACGACCAGCTCTGCGAGAAGGGCACCCGGCTGTTCCGGGACGAGGAACGCATCACGCGGTCCGGACTGGAGCACTTCGTGCCGGCCGCCCCGGCGTACACCGTGTACGACGACATCCGTCCCGCCAACCCTTCGACGCCGGGCACACATCGTGTGGCCCGCACACCCGACACGTACGACCAGCGGGGTTCCGGGGTCGTCCGCATGTCCTCGGGTCTCGCCGCCGACCTCGGCCATCCGCGGCAGGTCGTCGTACAGAACGCACAGGTGCCGCAGGCCCGGCACGAGCGGCTGGGCGCGCTCGCCAACGTGGCGGTCGGGCCCGAGATCGAGGCGTCCGACCGGATCACGGTCCAGGTGGACCGGTCGTTGCGGATCTGCGTGGGGGTGGAACCGGGCGAGGCAGTCCGGGTTCGGCCCGCCACCCTGCCGAACCCCCGGCACCGCTGGCAGGACGTGCTCTTCGGGCCGCTCAACTACGTGACCTGCCGCATCCAGGACGGCGACCGGGCGAGCGCCGAGCACGAGGTCTGCCTCCTCGACGCACTCACGCTCGAACTCATCGGCGTGAGCAGCGGTGACGACATCGTCCTGGAAGGTTTCCCCGACGAGAACGGCATCGTGCCGGTGCTCGAACTGAAGGCCATACGTACGAGCGAGGAGGTGCAGGAGCGCCGCAAGGAGCTGCACGGCGGCGACATGACGAGCCGGTATCCGAGCTCGCTCGACGCTCTGGGCACCTACCCCGACCTGCCGTGGGCGTTCCTCGACCGCCGGCTGTGGTCGGGCCTGGGTGTGGAGGGGCAGTGGCTCGCGACGGTGCGCATCCGCTGCAGCCGCACCTATCAGCTCAAGAAGGAACTCCGCGAGATGGTGTTCCTGCTCGGGCTCGCCTTCATCGGTGTCGTCAGCGTCCTGGACAGCAACGCCTGGCGGATCGCCAGCCTGGCCGTCCTGGTGCTCCTGACCGGGACCCTCGTCAGCATGAGGCTGCGCAGCAGGCTCACCCAGAGAGCGAGGCGGATCGGTGGCGCCGTGCGGCGGCAGTGAGCGTCACCGCCACCGCACGGCGCGCCGGGCTACGGCGCCGTGACCGTCAGATCGCCGCGGCGGGGTGACGCGAGGGCGTCGAGGTCGGCGCGGGTGAGGCCGGTGAGGCGGGCGACCTCGGCGGTGTCGAGCGCGCCGCAGTCGATGCCGCGCAGCAGGTATCCGCTGAGGGCCTTCGCCGTGGCCGGTTCGTCCATGACGTCCCCGCCCGCCTTGGCCACGTAGGCGGCCAGACGGGCTGCGGCCTGCTCCAGCCCTTCGCGGTAGAAGGCGTAGACGGCCGCGTAACGGGTCGGGAGGTGCCCGGGGTGCATGTCCCAGCCCTGGTAGTAGGCACGGGCCAGGGCGCGGCGGGTGAGGCCGTGGTGGAGGCGCCATGCTTCGTGGACCTGGGGGGTGGGTCCGACGGGCAGCACGTTCGTGGAGCCGTCGCAGACCCGTACGCCGGTTCCCGCGGCGGCGACCTGCATGACGGCCTTGGCGTGATCGGCGGCCGGGTGGTCACTCGCCTGGTACGCGGCGCTCACGCCGACGCAGGCGCTGTAGTCGAAGGTGCCGTAGTGCAGCCCCGTCGCGCGGCCCCGCGCGGCGTCGATCATGCGGGCGACGGCGGCGGTGCCGTCGGCGGCCAGGATCGACTGGCTGGTCTCGATCTGGATCTCGAAGCCGAGCCGTCCCGACGGGAGGCCGTGCGCCGCCTCGAAGGCTTCGAGCAACTGGACGAAGGCCGTCACCTGTTCGGGGTACGTCACCTTCGGCAGGGTCAGGACGAGGCCGTCGGGGAGACCTCCGGCGCGCATCAGACCGGTGAGGAAGACATCGGTCGTGCGGATGCCCCGGTCGCGCACGGCGGCTTCCATGCACTTCATACGGATGCCCATGTACGGGGCGGCGGTCCCGTTCGCGTACGCCTCGGCGACCAGCCGGGCGGCGCGGGCGGCGGCCTCGTCCTCCTCGGCGTCGGGGCGGGGGCCGTAACCGTCCTCGAAGTCGATGCGCAGGTCCTCGATCGGCTCGCGCTCCAGCTTGGCGCGTACGCGGTCGTACACCTGTCCCGCGAGCTCGGCCGGGATGCCGAGCACCCCGGCCAGGGCCGCGGCGTCGGGGGCGTGCTCGTCGAGGGCCTTGAGCGCCTGGTCGCCCCAGGAGCGGATGGTGTCAGGAGCGAAGGCGTCCCCGGGGACGTAGACGGTGTGGACGGGCTGGCGAGTTCCGGGGTCCCCCGGGTAGCGGCGGGCGAGTTCCGCGTCCACCGGCGTCAGGGAGGCGCTGATGCGCTCGCTGACCTCACCGGCGAGGCTCGTTGCCACCTTCTCCTGCTGACCCATTCCCACACCCTCCAGAACGCCACTGTTTCCGCCAGTCGGAATCAGTAATCCACATAGCGAAGTTAGTAGGCGGTCGTGACCTGCGTCAATGGTTGCCCGAAAGCGGCCGGGGCCGCGCGGTGAGATCACCACGCGGCCCCGGGCCTTCGGAACTTCCCCTGCTCAGCCCTTGCGGGTCTGTACTTCTTCGGTGAGTTGGGGGACGACGGTGAAGAGGTCTCCGACGACGCCGTAGTCGACGAGGTCGAAGATGGGGG
>NZ_JBEZIJ010000020.1:0-23946 GCF_040650955.1 Streptomyces sp. NPDC048560 | reverse complement strand
ACCCGTGAACGCCTCAACCCACAACGCCTCAACCCTCAACACCCCACGCATACACAGGAAATGCCCAGTTCCGAGCGTTCTGCAACACGCTTTAGAGCCTGTCTCCTTGACCGGTCAGTGATTCGTGGTGCGGGGCTGGTTAGGTCGTGCGCGTATACGGAGGCCCGGCCCTTACTCGGCCGTTCCTCCCACGGTTCAGGTGGGATGACCATGTACGGACCCCAGGGGGGCTGAGGAGACTTTCTCCTGTACTACGGTCAAGGCAGGCATCGGCTCGACGGCTAGAAGGACCTAGTGGTGGCAACGCTTCCCGAGATTACGGCCCTGTTGGGTGAACCCCGGTTCAACTGGTCGGATCCGGCGCCATGGATCGAACTGGAGCATGAACTCGGCATCGAATTTCCTGCGGACTTCCGTGAGATCGTCGACGCCTACGGTTCGATCCTGGTCAACAAGCAGTTGTATCTGAAGCATCCCGCCGGCCATCTTCTGCATGATCTGGGAGCAATGATCAGGAGGGACCTCGAGCTCTGGCGCGAGGAGGACATGGCGGAGTTCCTGCCCGGTCCGGTGGGAGCGGACACCGGGCAGCTGATGCCGGTGGCGACGGCCACGACGGGCGAGGCGGTTTTCCTTCGCGTTCCCGCCGAGCCCTCGTCGCCCTGGCGCGTCGTTGTCCAGGAGTTCGACAGCCCGGCCTGGACTCTCTACGAGATGACGTTCAGTGAGTGGTTTTTGGCTTATCTCAAGGGTAGGGACGTGACGGTGTGTTCTCGCAACTTCGCGCCTGACCGGGCGTTCTTCGAATTTCTGCCCTGAAAATGACCGCGGTGGTATCTCCTGTCCTGGTGACAGGAGATACCACCGCGAAAGCGGCCAGCGCGTCGATATCGCGGGTGTCGCGGTATCCGGTGTGCGTCCGTGGGCGGCCGGAATGTATATGAACCCGGTGGCCGCTTGGCAGGTGGCAGCGAGAACGGCCGTGGGCGCTTCGGGGCCGGCGAGCAGTGGGGCTTGGATCCCAGCTCTGGCCGCCGAGGTCAGCCATGTTCGGGTATGCGCCGCAGGGAGGTCGGGGACCAGGAATCCGGCCGCACTCGCGGCGGCGAGTGCGTGGGCCAGGCGTCGGGGGCCATACGAGACGACGCTGACCCAGCAGGAGCGACTCCGCGAACGGAACACCGCACGAGGGAGAGCACGGCGTCTACATCTGGGACGGGCTCTACAGCGTTCACACAGGGGACGTATGCGCGTCCGGCCGCCTGACGGCGAAGGAACTGACCGTCCAGGTGCACGGCGCCCACGCCGAACCGCAGCCGGCAACGGGGCCGTGCGTGGAGAACCGCGGGGGCCACTGACCGACCCGGCCCCGCTGACTGGCGCGGGTGTCACTCAGCTCGGGGCCGCCGTAAAGCAGTGCCGTTGGCCCGCCCGGACCAGGCAGGCCCTGACCTGGGGCAGCGCGGCACCGGATGCGGCCGCCATGGGCGTGGAGACCGAGCCCGTCGCATCGAACCGGTCCTTGACGGCGACCCGTTGAGCCGGGATGTCCGGCACCAGGACCTCCACCAGGTCCCCCTCCGTGCCCCGGTCGATACGGGCCCAGACCGTTTCGCACACGGCGGAGTGCCGTACCTTCACCACGGTCCCGTCGAGCCGCTGTTCACCGAGCGTGGTGGGCGGTTCGGCGAAGTTGGAGCACTCCAGGTCCTCGGCGTCCTTGCCGGTACAGTTGGTACCGTGGCAGCCGGGGCCTTGCACCGTGGCCCGGACATCGACAGCGGGAAGCGGGTCCGGGGACGGCCCCGGGCGGACCGCCAGCGTCGCGGCGGTGGCGACGACGACAAGGATCGCTGCGCCGAGGACCCAGGGGCGCGGCTGGCGGGCGCGCCATCCGGGCCCGTCGGCGGGCGCGGCGGCCACCTCGTCGTCCGCCGGGCTCTGCCGTCCCTTTCCCGCCCGGCCGCTCCACACCGTCTCGGCCAGCTCCCACTGGGCGAGCGGGCGCCGGGGGTCGGCCCCGGCCAGCGCGCACAGCTGCTCGACCGCCTGCCGGGGCGGCAGCGTGCGCCCGTTGAGATACCGCTCCCAGGACGACTTGCTGTACGGCGTCTTGGCGGCGAGGGCGGCGAGACTCAGCCCCGTACCGGCACGCAGCTCCCGCAGGGTCCGGCACAGCCCCGCCCACTCGGGCGGCATGTCCCGCCCGGTCACTTCCGCAGCACCTTCCAGGTATCCGGCCCGGCAATCCCGTCCACCGCGATCTTCGCCGCGTCCTGGAGCCGCCGCACCGCGCGGTCCGTGTTGTTCCCGAAGGCACCGTCGACGCTGCCGGCCGAGAAGCCGCGGTGCTCCAGGAGGCACTGGGCCTCCACCACCGACCAGCCGGAGACATCACGCTGGAGCTGCTCGGATCGGGTACGGCTGTACCCGGCGTACAGCAGCTTGTCCTCCGTGTCCCGCGCTACCTGACACTCGTACGTCGTGCCGGCCTTGTAGGTGAAGACACCGAGGCTCGGGTGGACGGGGCCGGGGAGCGGGGTGCTTTCGGCATTGTCCCCGGCCTTCGTGGCGCCCTCCCAGGGGGCGACGAGCAGGAGTCCGAGCAGCATCACGAGGGCTGTGGTGACACTGGACAGCAGCATCGCGAGCCAGGGCACGGGCGGGCGGGACACCGGGGCGCTCTCCCCTTCGGACGGTCCGTCGGGGGCCGGCGCCGCGGCAGCCAGTTCCCGCAGCTCCAGCAGCGGAGCGGCTTCCGTGTCACAGACCCGGGCTAGCCCTTCGACGGCCTCCTCGGGAGGCAGCACCCGGCCGTTCAGATACCGGTCCCAGGAGGACTTGCCGATTCCGGTCCTGGCCGCGAGCGCTGCGATGCTCAGTCCCTTGTGGTCCTTGTGCTCACGCAGCAGCACGACCAGCTGTCGCAGGTGCGGATCGAGCGATTCCGAAAGGCCTTTCCACCGCGCCATGGTCCCCCCATATATGTGTTCGGCTGCGCCGGGCGTCAGCATGCCAGAACACCGGCACCGATGTGCGCCCGTCCCGTCCCGACCTCACCGGGGTCCGTATCGCCGCAGGCAGCGGCCGTCCCGTCCCGTGATCGCCCCACCGTCCGGAAGGCTCTAGCGCCCGGCACGCGCGGCATCGGATGCTCTGTCCGGCACGGGGACGGGGGGCGTACGGCTCCGTCGTGCCGCGGCCGGTCCGGAGCCGTCGGGGGAATTCCGGTCCGGCCTGCGCCCCGATCCCCGCCCGTACATGACCGAACGTCCAGGACCTGACCGAACCTCCAGGAGAGGAACGATGAACGATCCGAACGTGCTCGCGGCCCAGAAGTGGGTGAACGCGACCTATGGCGGCGTGAACGGGTACCTCGACTGCGACGAGGACGGCAGCACCGGCTGGGGCACCGTACTCAGCCTCACCCAGGCCCTCCAGCACGAGCTCGGGATCTCGCCCGTCGTGCAGAACTTCGGCCCCGGCACGTACGCCAAGGTGCGGTCCCGCAATCTCCGGCCCGGATCCGAGACGAACAAGAACATCGTCCGGATCTACAACTACGCGCTGTGGTGCAAGGGGTACTACGGCTCGGCGACCCCCGACACCTGGGACTCCACGGCCCAGAGCTCGCTCATGGACCTGTGGGCCGGTATGGGCTGCCCACCCGAGATCCCGATCAGCGCCGACATGTGGCCGCGCGTGACCAAGGCACTGCTGCGCATGGACCAGTTCCGCCTGGTGCCCGGCGGTGACACCCTGGTCCAGGGCATCCAGCGCCAACTCAACTCCCGTTACGTACTCGGGATCAGTATCCCCGCCATGAGCCTCGTGCCCTGCGACGGCGTGTACTCGCGCGATGTCCAGCAGGGCCTGATGATGGCCATCCAGTACGAGATCGGCATCGCTCCGGCGGACATCACCGGGTACTTCGGCGAGGGGACCATCGCCGGCCTGTTGAACCACAACGTCGAGCCCGATGACCTGGACACGCCACTGGGCTACCTCTTCAAGGCAGCCTGCCTGTTCAACTCGCCGACGTACGACGAGGACTACGGCGAATACCCCTACGACTTCTCCTTCACCGCTATGGAACACGGCGAATGGCTCCGCGCCTTCAAGCGCTTCTCCCTGCTGGAGCCGGTCAACGCCACCGGTACCTACCGGACTTGGGCGCAGCTGCTGATTTCCTCCGGTGATCCGACCCGGCCCGCCGCCGGATGCGACGGCATCACCACGATCACCCCGCAGCGCGGCCAGGCTCTGTACAACGCCGGATACCGCCTCGTCGGCCGCTACCTGGACGAGAAACTGCAGGAGGGCGACAAGGGCTGGCTCGACAAGGTCATCAAGCCGGGCGAACTCCAGACGATCTTCGACACGGGACTGCGCGTGTTCCCGATCTCGCAGTACTACGGCGGCGCAGCAGGCGAGTTCACGTACGCACGAGGTGAACTGGACGGCTGGAACGCGTACCAGAAGGCCCGGAGCTTCGGATTCAACCGGGGCACGTGTATCTACTTCGCGGTCGACTACGACGCCATCGGCACCGAGATCAACCAGTACATCATCCCGTACTTCAAGGGGGTCCGCTCAAAGCTTTCCCAGTACGGCAACTACTACCAGTTCGGCGTGTACGGCTCGCGGAACGTGTGCGAGCAGGTGTCCCGCAACACCGGTGCCCGCTGGTCCTTCGTCAGCGGCATGTCCTGGGGCTTCTCCGGAAACCTCGGCTACCCGCTGCCGCGCAACTGGTCCATCAACCAGATCCGCGAGTTCGACTTCGACGGGGACGGGGTGCGGGATCTCGACCACGACGTCTGGCGTGGGTCGACTGACCCGGGATCCGGTTCGGTCAACTCCCCGGCACCGGAACTCGACACGTTCGCCGCCCGTCTGCGGCAACTCGAAGCCGCGGCTGATACCTACGGGAACGAGGAGGGAATCAGCCGCAATCAGCTGGTCACGCAGTTCCTCCGGCACGGGGAGTACGACGGTGTGGTGTGGGATGCCCTGCTGCGTCCGATCGACGACGACTGGATCTCGTACGCGAAGGGCAAGGGCATCTCTGACAAGGACATCCTGGAGTTCACCGACCCGGTCTCCCAGCAGCCGATCGGCACCCAACACCTCATGGCCTCCACCGAGGGCTTCCTCCGCCGCCCTGTCTCCATCGACAGCCCGAACCTCGCCGACATGGCCGGCTGGGGCGGCGACCTGCTGACCTTCTACATCGAGTGGCGCAAGAATCGGGACGCCTACCCGACCGGTCTGGCGTTCTGCCAGGACCGGCTGGGCCGCACCGACGTGGACTCCACCTTCGGCTACGGCGACTTCATCGAGGACGCCGACGCGTTCAACCTGAGCCGCCGCCTGCAGTCCGGGCAGCGGATGTCGGAGGCCGTCTCCGAGTACTACACACAGGTGTCGACCGGCGGGATCAACGCGGAGGAGCGCTGGCGCAACTTCTACGCGAACCGGTTCGGCGCCGACTACGTACGGGTCGAGGATCTGGCCAGGCGGGCACTGACCGGTGACCAGACGTGGCAGTACGGCGTGAACATCATCGCGATGGAGAAGGAAGGGCTCGACATCGAGCAGTACCCCACGGCGATCCCCGCGTCCGAACTGAACTCCTTCCTGCTCGGCTTCCGCTGGGCGCTCACCGACCGCGTCGACGCCGAAGGAGGCGCATCGTGACCATCGACCGCCGCACACTCCTGGTGGCCACGGGAGCGGCCACCGCGCTGCTGGCCCTGCCGCAGCAACCCGCCGCCGCCGCGCCCCGCACCACACCGGCCGCAGCCGCCCGGGCGAGGCTCTGGGACGCGGGTCGCAGTGACAACGGCTGGTTCATCGACCCGGACGCCGTCGAGTCGTACCGCATCGAGGGCTCCCCGGCCACAGTCCGTCTGCACGCGGATGCAGCCGCCGTCCTGCTGCATGTGGCGCGGCGCTGGCACTACGAGGTCATGCCGCTCCACGCCGCCTCGGACGTCCTGGGCCACACCACCGACCGCGCGGTGCGGACCGCCTACGCGTCGAACCGCCTCTCCGGGACCGCGCTGGTCCTCCCCGGCGCGGGCGACGGCCTGTGGCCGCACCAGACGGCGATCGTGCGCGACATCCTCGCGGACTGCGACGGCACCGTGCGCTGGGGCCTCGATCTGTCACCGGCCACCGCGGACCACTTCCAGATCGACGTGAAGCCGGACTCCCGCACCCTCGGGGGCCTCACCGCGGCGTTCGGCGCCGGCCCGGCCCGCCACGACGCTCCGCACCCCGGGGCACCGGACGACCCGGCCACCCCGGAACGGCGGAAGCAGGCGCGCCGGCTGGCGCAGGCCCAGCGAGGGAACGGCTGACCCGCCCCTCCTGTGAACCACTTCATCCACCGAAGCACGTGACAGAGGAGAAACAGCATGGCAAAGACCCGGATGACCCGCACGAAAGCGGCCTTCATCTCCGGCACGATGGTGCTGGCCGGCATGGGCGGCACCCTCCTGACCGCCACACCCGCCGCCGCCATCGGCTGGTGCAACTCGACGACCGCCGTCCGCCTGAACTTCGGCGAGTGGCTGGGCGAGGCGCAGATTCCGGTGTACCGCACCAGCAGCAGCGTCACCAGGACGTGCCAGATGAGTAAGGGCTCCAACAGCTCCGCCGTGGGCGCGCTCCAGCGCACTCTGAACAAGTGCTACCGCGAGAACCTCAGCGTGGACAACGACTTCGGCGAGAACACCCGCCTGGCCCTGATACGGGCGCAGAACGGGTCGGGCGTCACGGGTGACGGCGTCTACGGCCCGAACACCCGCGACGCGCTCATCCACTACTTCAAGCCCGTCACCCCCGGCTACGACGACTGCAGTCAGATCTGACGGACCGTCCGGGAGCGTTCACGACCGCGCCAGGGCGCAGGGCCTGCCGACGACCGGCAGGCCCTCCGCCCCTTTTGCGGTCGTCGGCCGAGACCTTCTTGCTGATGGTGAAAGCCTCGATTCGGCCGAGACGATCGGTCCACTCTTTCCCGAGGTCGATCGGCATTCCTGAGGCGGACCAGTCTTCGACTGACCGCCCCCTCAGGGCCGTTCAAAGGCATCCGGGGCGGCTCGGCTGCCGTCGCTGGCGAACCGTGGCCTTGCGATCGCAGTGAGGAAGTCGTCGAGCATGGCGATCTGTACGTCTTCAGGGAATCGGCCGGGGTCGAAGAGGGCCTGCACGACGAGTCCATGTACGAAGGCGACGGCGCCTGCCGATAGTTGTTCCGGATCGGCGTCTGCGGGCAGCTGGCCGAGGTCGCGCGCGACCTCGAAGTGGGGGCTGATGGCCGAGCGGAGACGGGTGTATCGGTCGGCCTGTTGCCTGGCCAGTTCATCGTCGGCGAGGGAAACGTCCCAGGAACTGACCCAGATGCGGTTTCGGCCAGGATGAGCCGCGTCGAATGGTGGGTCGCGGCGGGCAACACCCGCAGCGTCGATGTCGCACAGCGGTTGGGTGTGACCCGTGAAGGAGTGCTGCGGCGGCGCTCTGCCCACCGCGGTGTGCGGCACGACAGCGAAGTCTGGTCAGTCCTTTCCGAGGAATGGCCCTGCCCCGGTGAGGCGTCCGAAGCGCCCGAGGCCGGTGTCAAGGCCGAGCTCGATCGGCTGATGGCAGGGTTCGCCGGCGCTTTTACCAACACCGGAGGCAGCCGCTCTGAACTCGACGTCATCCGCGACGTCTTCATCCCCCAGGGCAGGATCATATCGAACGTCGGGGTCAAGCCCGTGATCTACGACCTCGACGCCTTCATCGAGCCCCGGCAGAAGATGCTCACGGACGGGACGCTGACGGAGTTCTCCGAATGGGAGGTATCCGAAAGTACCGAGATTCTCGGATCGATAGCGCACCGGTTCAGCCGATACCGCAAGTCCGGCATCCACCATGGTGAGTCGTTCCAGAGCTCCGGCCACAAGACCACCCAGTTCCTTCGAACTCCGGCAGGATGGCGTATCGCCTCGCTGGCCTGGGACGATGTGGCGGCAACCACTACGGCATGACTCCCGGGCAAGTGCGCTCCCCGGCCTGCGGCCGCCGGTGAGCGCACCGGCAGCCCGCCAGTCGGTGAGCGCGCTCACCGACTGCGTGCGTGACGGCCGCGGACACATGGTGGCCGGATATCGAAGGACTGGTGGAGGAGGCCGTACGGTTGATTCGGGATCAGGCGTGGGCCGTGACGCCCGCTGACCGTACCGTCGCGGTCAAGGCCGCCGCCCGCCTGCACGCCGCCGTGGGCACCCCGCATTCCCAGCAGGCCCTCCTGGGGGTTGACCGACTGGAACCAGCGGGAAGCGTTCGTACGCTGCTGTTGCCATCGCCCACGTCCACGGACGCCCAGCCTGGTTGCTCGGGGCAGCTGCCACCGCCCTCACGCCGATCTGCACCGGCGCGCCATGGCCGCCGAAGACGGCCCCACCTTCGGCGCCGTCCCGCCGGTCCTCCAGCAGTACACGGCAGCAAAGCCGCGATCCGGCGTCCCCAAGTCGCCCTCACCCGCAACGCCGCAGCCTGACAACAGACGGCATGGCCACGAGCTCGTGTAGGAACCGGTCATCTGTGCCTGTCGACGCGGCCTCCGCCTCGGACGGTGTTGCTATGTTCCCGCTGGTCAGAGGTGAGTCACAAAGCTTCTTTTGCCGCCTCAACTCATGCGGCGGCCCGGCGCAGCGTGAACCAGAAGGTCGGGACCGGGTTCGTGCCCGGCGTAACGTCGGTCAGCTGCCACCCAGGGAATCTGGTGCTGAGTTCGTCCGCAGTGACGCCGGACCACGAGTCGTCAAACGCCCCGGGCCCGTAGGCGAACATCAACAAGCATGCACCGGGGGCGGCACGGTTGGTGACGCCGGCGGCGTAGGCGTCGCGGCGGTGCGGTGGAATCCCGCAGTAGCAGCTCAGGTCGAAGAACAGGTCGTATGGGCCGGGCACGCCCACCTCGTCGAGGCGGGTGGCGTCCGCGCACAGCACCGTGACGTCCGCTCCGGCCGCGGCGGTCTTCTCCCTCGCCTGCCGGACCGCGCGGTCGACCAGGTCTACGGCAGTCACCTGCCAGCCGTGCTGGGCCAGGTAGACCGCGTTGGTCCCGGTGCCACAGCCGAGTTCGAGCACCCGGCCCGCCCTCGGCGCTTCGGGCCCCTCTAGGAGGGCCACCAGCTCGGGCGGCGTGACGCCGCTGTCCCACGGCGGCTTGCCGTCCCGGTAGAAGTCCTCCAACACGCTGCGCACAGATGCTTCTTGGTCGAGCTCCGCAGCCGTCCGAGTCTCACTCATCGCTACTCCTCAGAGAAATTAGAGTTCGTCTCTAGTGACTGCCTCTAGAGATAGACTTTCAGTATGGACGCAGTCAAGGGATTCGACGGACAGAACGTCAAGCGCCCCGACAAGCGGGCCGAGCGTTCGCGGCGGACCCGTGAGAAGATCGTTGCGGCGGCGCGTGAACTGTTCGTTGCCCAGGGGTATGGCGCGACAAGCCTTCAGGAGGTTGCGGATCACGCGGGTGTGGCCGTCCAGACTGTCTACTTCGTTTTCCGCAACAAGCGCGCGCTGTTCAAGGACGTCGTCGACACGTCCATCGCGGGTGACGACGAACCGGTCGCCACGATGGACCGCGAATGGTTCCGCGCCGCGTGCGCCGAGCCCACAGCGGCCGGGCAACTGCGTACCCACGTACAGGGTGTACGCGACATCCTGGACCGCATCGCTCCAATCATGCCGTTGATCGCGGCTGCCGCAGCCACGGACCCGCAGATCGCCGCGCACTGGCCCGCCGGCCCCGACCCGCGCTACACCGTCCAGCACGCCGCAGCCAAGGCACTGACCTCCAAGCCGGACGCCCGCCCCGACGTCGATACCGCCCGCGCCGCCGACCTGCTGTACGGGCTGCTCAGCCCGGAGTTGTACCTGATCTTCGTTCGCGACCGGGGCTGGTCTCCTGACGCCTGGGAGGAGTGGGCCTGCGCGGCCCTGACTACCCACCTCTGCACCGACCACGAGTAGGCCACCCGGGACGATGCCCTGACGGTTCGCTCCCGTTCTGTCCTGTGGCAGTTCATCTGGCGGGTAGAGGGCTGCTTACCTGCTGGCGTGCCATGTCACTTGAGAACGTCGCCCCGCGGCATTCTCAAACGACATGGCTTTCGCAGAAATCTGCTGACGGCAAGAAGGTCAGCTCAGCCATCCTGCTCGTCGGTCAGACTGCCACTGGTCGTCCGGGGGCGGTGCCGTGGTTGGTGGTGGCGCTTCCTCGGGCAGCAGGCACCAACCGAGGTGCGCGGTGAAGAACGTGGCGATCTCGTCCGTATTGGTGGACTCCGCAGGCAGGTCGTCTGGCCGGGGCTGGTAGAGCCCGATCAGTTCATCTCGCAGCCGAGCGTCCAGGATCGGTGCTTGGTAGCAGTCGATGGTCCCTCGATAGAACAGCCAGTCGAAGACCCGGACGGCCGAGCAACGTCCAGAGTGCGGAATTTCCGCCAGATGCCTGACGAGCCTACCGAGCCGCCGTGTCCCTGGGCTCAGAAGCAGGCACTTACTTATCTGCCAGGACCAGCAGGCCGCCGCCGTCTTCTGGTTCCACGACGGAGTGTCCCAGCTGGAGCAATAGGCCCGAGACTGCAGCTTGCACGACTGCCTTCATGCTGTCGCCTGAGACGCCCGGCTGGTCCTTCGCCAGTGCGGTGAATCCATCCGAGGCCGTCCACTTCACCAGCGCCCCGGCAGGCACCTTCGTCACCGCGAGCCCGGGTCTGCTGTCCTCTGCGTCTTCGCCAACCAGATAAAACCCCGCCTGGATCAAGGCATGCCGAACCTGGGGCAGCAGGTCGGGCGACGCGGAGGACACAAGTCCTGTCTGCCCCGATCCGGCTGGATCAAGCCACTGGGCTAAAAAGCAGGCACTCAGCACCAGGCGACTGACGTTCCCTTGATCAGGGCGCTGTACTTGCTCGGCACGCACAGGAACGGCGCCGCACCGGTGGGTGCGGCGCCGCAGGACTGGGGGGTGGGTGCGCCCGTGATGCCGGATCCTCCCTCCGGACTCAACCACCGACACGCCGCTAACCCTCGAGCCCGAACCGCGCCCTCTGCGGGGCCAGGACCCGCAGCTGAGGCGGCTTCGCGTGCAGCTCCGAAGACCAGTGACGCCCGTAGGCGGCATCAGCGTTGCTGCGTCTCGGGTGGTGCCGACCGTGACGCTCAAGGCATGGAGGCGGGGCTGGCACCGAGGGCGGTTCCGCCGCCCGGCCCTAACGAGCCGTTCGGCTGCGGTGCCTCCAAACGCTGAATTCCAGCATTCCCATATCGGGCTTCCGTTCTACGGCTGAGGCATTCAAAGCCGCGTGCGAGGTGTCGGCTTCGTGATCACGCTGGCGGCGTAAATGCCCACTGTGGTGGGCGTCGGAACTTCCGCGTGCCCCATACGCCGTCAAAGAACGTACCGATCGGTCCCGTGATCCTTTTCGATGACGACTACTACATGTATGTCCTCGAGGACCAGGCGTCCGCTAAGCCATGGTGGGAGATGCCGGACGAGTACTTCCTGCGGCTTTGACGCGCTGGCCAAGCCCTTGCGCATAACAGGTGAGCCACACCGCACGAAGACGACCGCAGCCAGAACTTCACGGTCACCCGCCCGACGTCGGCCTCCGCCCTGCGGACGTCGCACCTCCGTGGGCGGCACCACCCGCTGGAACAACCCCCACAACTCGTCCGGCACCAGCCGCTCAACCAGATCCGTCATACACCGTTCAACGACCGACAACCGCCATAAGAAACGACGTCTAACGCCTCAGGTCAAAGAGGGGTGCTCTCTGCGCGAGCGGGGGATGCCCCTCGCCGATCGGGCCCGGGATGTAGGCCACTTGATCCGCAGGAGCCCCAGCCGCTCGTGGGCGCGCTGGGCGAACTTTGCGACGGCGACCTTACTGCTGCGCTCCAGGGCCTGTCGCAGGAGGGCGTACAGCTTCGCGGCGACGGTCTCGGTCGCCGCGAGATAAGCGAACCTCGATCGGGCCGGCCTCGCCACGGTGGCCCCCATATCCTCCTTTGGCCGTCGTCCCTCAAGATCCGCCGGACAGCAGCCCGCTTGTAGTCGTCATCAGCTGCCCGCGTTCGAACCTTCACGGCCGTCAGGGGCTGATGATCAGCCCCACCGTCGCCAAGGCGCCGCCCGCGAGGGCCAGGAGCGCCATTCGCTGGGCGTTGCGTACGTAGCCCTGGCGGCGCTTGCGCTCCCTGTGGACCGCGACCTTCGTCCCCAGGTGCACCCGCCTGCTGTTCTGCGGGTCGAAGACGAGGGGGTAGCTCTGTCCGACGACGTGGGCGTGGCCCACGTTCGCACCCTTTTGGTGTCGGCCGGAGCCTTCCGGGGACTGCCACTCGTAGACAGCGCTCGCGTAGCCGTCGGTGCCGAACGGCGCTAGGCTCACCAGCTCTGCTCGCACCTCGACGCCGGATTCGTATAGCTCCGTCATCTTCTTGAGCTCCGCTCCTTCGCCTTTGACCAGTATCAGGCCGAAGAAGCAGAAGGCCGCTGATGCGAGGACGGCAAGGAGGAGCACGGTCATCACCAGGTTCACAGACGGACGGTACGACACCACAGGTTCATTCCGAAAGCCCCACAGACTCTTCACCAGTAGGGACTTCGCCACCTACGATCACTCACATGTCGATCTCTTCGCCCGTCCCCGTCCTCCGTGGCGACAGGGGCACCGAACTCCGCTCCACCGGTGAGGAACTGCTGCTGCGGCGTCCGGACGCCGAGCTGCGCATACCGTTCGCCGCGATCGCCCGGGTCCACGCCGAACGGCGCGACATCCTCCTGGAGCTGACCGCTCCAGCGGGAGTCGATCCGACGGCGTACCGCGTCAGCGACGTCAGCGCGGCCGCCGCAGGCGTCTTCGCCGACGCGGTGAACGCCGCTCTGCCGGAACAGACCGCGGACGAGGAGACAGTCGACGGCTCCACGCTTGTCGTGACCCGGAGCCTGGTGATCGGTGACGAGGACGAAGACGAAGCGGACGAGGACCTGGTCCAACGCGGATTGCCCTCCCACGGCATCCGGCTGATGTACACCGGCTGCGCGGCCATCGCAGCCCTGGCCGTCGTCGTCGGTGTGCTGGGCGGGGACTGGAGCCGGGCGATCGCGACGCTGCTGCTCGGGGCGACGGGCGTGGCCTGCTCCTACTTCGTCGTGATGCTGTTCGCGATGGTGTGGCGGGACTGGTACCTGCCCCGCCACGGCATCACGGTGGAGGGGCGGCAGGTGTTCCGGGAGGACGACGGCGACACCGTCCACGCGTTCTCGGCCACCGACGGCGTGACCCGCTACATCGTCGGCCACAGCAAGGGGAAGACCGTCCGGATCGCCTACCACCCGAATAACCCCGCGTACGCCGCCGTCTGCCCTCCGACGGGCGAGAAGGTGTTCATACTCGTCGTTGCGATGGTCGCCGCCGTCATCGCGGGGTTCATGGACTACGGGACGTACCAGCTCGTGCTCCCCGCCCTCACAGGCTGATCCTCGTCCTGCCCGTCGGGTCGTGCCGCAGCGGCACGAACGGTCGAGGCGTCGAGGAGGGAGGAGGAACCGGGTGTTGGACATCGACAAGCACTCCTTACACGCCACGGCCTGCAGCCGCAGACGCTCCCGCAGTGCCCTCCCGTCGTCAGTCGGCCCGATGGGCATCCTTCGAAGGCGGGGACGGCTTACGAGCGGTCTCGGCACGCCGGTGGACCTTGGCCGAGGGCGGGGCGGGGTCCGCGCGGGGCGTGCGATCTCTCGGTTTCATGACAGGGGCGTGAGAGACAGCGAGGGTTTGTGCGTTCGTGCAGGTGGGGGTCTGTTTCCTGGACAGGTCTCACTGTCATGGATGTGAGAGATCGGGGTGATTCCGCTGTCACGGGGCGGTATTCGTGCAGGTGGCGCGCTGGTACGAAACCGAGAGATCGCATCGGGGCCGCGGCCGACATCGACCAGCTCCAGCAACGCATCACGATGCTTGACCAGGAACTCGTGACCACACGCGGCCAACTCGACGACGCCGAAGAGCTGGAGGCCGCCCGCGCCGCCAAACGTGAGCTGACACGGGCCCTGAAGCAACGCGAGTGATCGGCCACTGGGACGAGCTCACGGAATCTGCGAAGGCTTCCCCGCCGCGAGACCGCGTCCAGGGACCGGGTCGGTCTTCAGACGGTGACCTGGGGATGGTCGGGGCTGAGGTAGTACGCGGCGGTCTGTTCGGAGTGCGGGGCGAGCAGCCCCTGCAGTTCCAGCGCTGCGGCCGTGAGGAGGTTGCCGTCGCGGGTGGTGTGGAGGGTTTCGAGGACGAAGGCGACGTGGGTGGAGTCTTCGGTGACGCGGGTGCGGTGGGCGTCGCGGTGGTTCCAGTGGCGAGTCAGGACGCCGCTGGTGTCCGTGTAGATGATCTCGCCGGGCTTGGGGTTCTCGACGGTCCCGGGCTCGCCGAGCGGGGTGAATTCCTCGGTGCCGTCGGCGTATCGGATGTCGACGGCACCGGCGATCTGGTCCAGGTCGAAGGCGCCGGCCGGCAGGCCGTGCTGGACGGAGACGGCGTTGTAGGAGTCGACGGCCGGGTTGATGCGCGGCAGAGCCCTCTTCTTCGTGAAGCGGCGGCCGAGCGCGTCAACGCTGGGGCGGATGCGGCGGGGGTTGGTACCGAAGGCCCGGTAGGCGGTGTGCCACGCCTCGATCCTCGGGTCGGTCTCGTCGGCGGGCTGCCAGGTGCCGTCGGCGAGTTGCTGCTCCAGGTCCTGAAGGGCGGTGGCGGTGGAGGGCCAGGACTCGTGGCCGCGGAGGCCGGTGGCGGTGACCACGGCGATGAGGGTGTCGGGGAAGGCGTCGGCGACTGCGGGTGCGATACGGAAGTCGGTCATGAAGGGCTCCGATCCTCGGTGCGTGCGTGCGTGCGTGCGTGCGTGCGTGTGTGCGTGCGGGGTGGAGGTCAGGGCTTCCAGGGGCCGAGGCGGTCCAGGCGGCGGCGCTGCTGCCGTGCGGTGGGAACGTCGAGGCCCTGTTCGCGTTCGGTGAGGCGGTCGGCCACGTCGGCACGCTGTTCTACGGGCTTGTGGTCGTCGTACTTGAACTTCGCACGCACTTCGGTGACCTGAAGGCGCAGGCCGCGGATGGCGGACAGCATCCGGCCGTAGGGCGGCCGGCCGACGGCGACGGGGGCGTGGTCGCCGTTGGGCTGGAAATGGGCGAGCTGGCAGCGCAGCAGCTCGGCCTTGGCCTCGGGGTCGTCGACCAGGTGTGCGCGGCAGGTGAACTGCACGGCGGCGTAGTAGCTGGTGGGGACGCCGTCGGTAGGCGGGATGTCGGGCTTGGCGCGCCAGGGGCCAGGGATGAAGGCGTAGTCGCCGATGACGGTGAACGTGACGTTCGGGTCGTGCTCGATCGCCTTCCAGACCGGGTTGGGCCGGGCCAGGTGGATCAGCAGGTCGCCGTTGTCGGTGGTGAAGTGGGTGGGGACGACGGCGGGCGGCTGACCGGGCGGCCCGTTGACGCTCAGCTGGCCGAAGTCGTGACCGGCGGCGATCCAGGTCTGCCATTCGGCCGCGTCCAGGGCGGCGTCCCAGGGCTGGATGAACATGCTTCTCTCCTTGCGCGATCGACGATGGGGTGGGCCGCGGCTCAAGTCAGGGCGAGAAGGCCGACGGCGAGGGCGGCAGTGCCGAGCCCGACCAGCTGGCCGCGGTGGATCCGTTCGGCCAGCACGCTGCGGGCGAGCAGAACAGTGCCCGCCGGGTAGAGGGCGGTGATGACGGCAACGACGGCGAGATCCCCGCTTCGGGCGGCCACGAGGAACAGAAGGTTCGCCACCGAGTCCAGCACGCCGGCCGCCGCCGAGACCGCATAGGCGGGCTTCTCGGAGCCCAGCCTGCGAAACATCAGCCCCGCCGCGGCCAGGGTGACGGCCGAGGAGACCGCCCGGCCCACGATCAACGGGGCTACCCCGCTGTCGGACGGCGCCTGGTGCAAGAAGATCAGCTGGAGGGCGATTGCCGCACCGGCACCGAGGGCCAACAGCAGCGCCGTGCGGGAGGGGCGCGCCGACCCGGCGCCACGACCGGCACTGACCATCACCACCGCGGCCAGCGCGAGTGGCAGACCCACCAGACCGATGGCGCCCAGGTGCTCGCCCTGCATCAGACCCACGCCGACGGGCAGCATGGCGGAAACCAACGCGGTCACGGGCGAGAGCACGTTCATCGGGCCGATCGCCAGAGTCTTGTAGAGCAGGGCGAACGCGGCGGCCGAAGCGACCCCGGACGCAGCACCCCAGCCGAGTGCGCCGGCACTGAACGAGGCGCCGAGCACCGGCCACAGCATGATCTCGACCGCGAGAGAAGCCGGGGCCGCGATCATCACGGTGCGCAGTACATGGGCCTTGCGGGCGCCGAGGCCACCGAGGAAGTCGGCGCACCCATAGGCGAGGGAACTGCCCAAGGCCAGCAGCAGAGCAATCACGGTACATCCCTTATTATGCAATGGAACGACTAAACCGTACAACGAACCGACCGACTCATGTCAACCAACCGACCGCACGGTGCATTCCAGTGGTCCAAGCGAGGATGGTGATCGGATGGCCGAGACGGACGCAGCCCTGCGGACGCTCGCCCACAACGTCAGGGCGGCCCGCACCCGGGCCGGGCTCTCCCTGGATGAACTCGGCCGGCGCGCCACGGTCAGCAAGGGCGCCCTGGTCGCATTGGAGAAGGCGCAGGGAAACCCGAACTTCGCGACGCTGGTCCGGCTGGCCGACACGCTCGGCGTTTCCGTGTCCACGCTCATGGAGGGGCGGGCCGAGGGCCGTGTCCGCGTCGTCTCCGCCGACACGGTGATGCCTCTGTGGACCGGCGAGCAGGGCAGCGAAGCCCGACTCATGCTGACGACCTCGGGCCCAGCCCCCACTGAGGTCTGGCGCTGGCAACTCCAGCCGGGCGAGGAATACCCCAGCCACCCCCATCAGGCCGGAGTCGTGGAAACCGTCAGCGCCACCTCCGGCCGGATGATCCTGATCGTCGACGGCACCGAACACCCCGTAGAAGCCGGACAGACCGCCACCTTCGACGGCGACGTCCCCCACACCTACCGCGGCGCCGGCACCGAAACATGCCACCTGATCATGACCGTCCACCTACCGCCCGGCCCCGCCTCCACGGCCTGACCTTCAATGTGCGGGTGGGTCGGTAAGCCGCGTCAACAACCCTGGCCTCGCGGATCACCTGAACTGGCGATAGCACCACACCTGTTGTCTTGTCGTTCCTTGCCACCCTGGGCGCCACTACCTTCTTCACCTTGACCGTCCTCGGCGACGAAGGCGTCGGCAACCGGGTCACCGCATACGTCTTCGTCTTCCTCGTCGCGCTGGGCATCGGCTACAACATCTTCATCATGAGCCGGTTCAAGCAGGAACTGCGCACCTTGCCCCCGGCCGAGCCATCAGTGCCGCCCTCACTCGCACCGGCGGAGTCGTCTCCTCGGCGGGCCTCATCCTCGCTGCCACATTCGCGGTCCTGATGACCCAACCGATCCGCGAACTCTTCCAGTTCGGCTTCGCCATGGCCTTCGGGATCCTGCTGGACACCTTCCTCATCCGGCCACTCCTGGTTCCTGCTTTCGTCCGCCTCTTCGGCGACCACGCCCTGTGGCCCGAACGCCCAAGACACCCCATGACGCCAGCCACACCGGCCGAGCCCGCTGCCACACCGGCCGAGCCCGCTGCCACACCGGCCGCGGCGCCGCGTCCCACTCCCACTCGTTAGCGCCGTGACCCGGATCGGCTGACCCGGACCGGCGGGGCCGGCCCGTCCGCTCCCGGCGCCGCACCGACGCCGGGGAGCTCTGGCCGGCTCCGCCTCTTCACGGCGTGTTGTCGTCGTCAGTCGGCAGGAGGACGTAGCGCCCCTGCCACGGGGTTTCGACGGCACGAGGGTCGTAGTTCTGAGGCATGAAGTCCACTGCCTGATCGGCAGGCGCGCCGTCCAGGACAGGGGGAGCTTCTTCTTCTTGGCGGGGTGACCCGGATCCGAATCTCAGCCCCGGGGACCCGAGGCAACGGCGGGACGCACCGGCTTCCGCCTCCACCGGGCGGCACGATGCCAGGGTCCCCGAGGCCGGAGGGCTGCCGTGGCACGATCGCCTCACCGCTGTCCGAACTCGAAGGATCGCCGTGCCCCCGACTCCTGTCGTCCTGCACAATGCCCGGATCATCGACGGCACGGGTGCCCCGCCGGTATCCGATGGGATCCTGGTGGTCGAAGACGCCCTCATCCGCTGGTGCGGCCCTGCCCACGAGGCGCCGGAGGATCCCAGCCTGCGCCAGGCGACCCGCGTGGACCTCGGCGGGCGGACCGTCTGCCCGGGGTTCATCGACGCGCACGTGCACTTCGCCCTGCCGGGTCCGGTGGAGAGCCCGTTGGCAGGTGCGGCCGAACCCGTCAGCTACCGGACCCTGAAGGTGATCGAACGGCTCCGTGTCACCTTGCACAACGGGGTGACCACGGCACGCGACCTCATGGGACTCGACGCGGGCTTCCGGCAGGCGGTTGCTGAACGCCGCATCGCGGGGCCGCGACTCCTGGTCGCGGTGAGCATGCTGAGCCAGACGGCCGGGCACGCCGACTTCCGCCTCTCGAGCGGCATCGACGCCCTAGCCTCCGCCGTCGCCTTCCCAGGCAGCCCTTCCGGCATCGTGGACACCGTCGACGACATCCGTACCCGCGTACGCGAGCTTGTCGCCGTCGGCGCCGACTGCGTCAAGCTCGCCGCCAGCGGAGGGGTCACTTCCCCGCACGACCAGCCCGAATGGCTCGGACTGCGTGCGGAGATGATCCGCGCGGCCGTGGAGGAGGCCGAGTCCTACGGCGGCCTTCCCGTCGCGGTGCACGCGATCGGGGAGGCCGGTATCGCCGCGGCTGTTCGCTCCGGGGTCCGCAGCATCGAACACGGTTACGCTCTCACCGACGAACTGCGGGCGGAGATGGCCGAACGCGGCCAGTTCCTGGTGCCCACCCTCCTGGAGACCATGGCCGATCCCGACCCGTCCACCGTGCCGGCGGCCGTACACGCGAAGGCCGCGCACTGGCACCGGGTCGCCCAGGAGTCCGTGGCCCGTTCCGTGGCAGCCGGAATCCGTGTCGCGATGGGCACCGACGCGGGCCTGATCGCCCCGCACGGGCAGAACCTCAAGGAACTGGGACTCCTCGTCCGCATCGGCGGCATGACGCCGCTCCAGGCCATCCGAGCAGCCACCTCCGACGCCGCCGATCTGTGCGGCGTGGGTGACGCCACCGGCAGTCTGGTCGCCGGCAAGGCCGCCGACCTCGTCGTCTGCGGCACGAACCCGCTGGGCGGCATCGATGCCCTCGCCGACCCGGCTCTTGTGCACGCCGTGCTCAAGGAGGGACGCATCGCCATCGACCGGGCCGAGGTCCTCGCCTCCGCGGGTCTGCCCGACCTGGTCCCGTAGAGGCAAGCACCGGATGAAGGGCCAAGGAGGTCAAACGTCTTCTTCCTGGACCCGACAGTCATGAGGAACGGAGTGACGAGGCCGGGCGACTGCATGCGGGCGGTACCGGTCTCAGCCAGTTCATCTCCGCAACCACGGGGCGGGTTGGGCGGATACGTCGGCAGTGCATCCGACGCCGAGCGTCAACCCTCCACACCAGACAGCTGAGGTCCATGACCGACCGCGCCCGGCCCCCGTCCCGGCCGGGCGCGGGCCGTCAGTGCTTTGTGGTGTCGGTGATCCAGCGGGCGGCGAGGAGCCCTGAGCCGGCGGTGAGGACGGCGGCTGCGATGACGGTGGCGTTCAGGCCGAGGAGATCAGCGAGGATTCCGGCGATGAGCGCTCCTGCGGCGTAGCCGATGTCACGCCAGAAGCGGTAGGTGCCCAGGGCATTGGCGCGCCAGGTGGGGTGGGCGTGGTCGGAGACGGAGGCGATGAGGGCGGGGTAGACCATGGCGGTGCCGAGGCCGAGGGCGACGGCGGACAGGATTCCGGCCAGGAGCGGAGTATCCAGCAGGGTGAGGGCCAGGATGAGGCCGGCGGCTTGGACGAGCATGCCGGTGACGATGAGGGGTTTGCGCCCGATGCGGTCGGCGAGGTGGCCGGTGGGTATCTGGCCGATGCCCCACAAGATCGGGTAGAGGCCTTTGATGAGGCCGATGGCGGCGAGGCCGAGACCGTGGTCGGTGAACAGCAGGGGGAAGACGCCCCAGGTCAGGCCGTCGTTGAGATTGTTGACCAGGCCGGCCTGGCTGGCGCCGCGCAGAGAGCGGTTGCGCCAGGAGGTGCGGGCGAACGTGGCAGCCAGGCCTGTGCTCTCACCGTTGGGCAGGGGCTTGGTGTGCTGGGCGAGTTCGAGGGCGACGTGTGCGGCGGTGTCCCGTACGGCGATGGTCAGAGCGAGGCCGGCGGCGACGAAGACGGCGCCGATGAGTTCCGGGACGGGGCGCAGCCCGTAGGAGCTGGCGAGGTAGCCGGTGAGCAGGGCGGTGGCGCCGACGGCGGTGTAGCCTGCGGCCTCGTTCAGCCCGGTGGCCAGGCCTCTGCGGGAAGGCCCTACGAGGTCGATCTTCATGTTGACGGTCATTGACCAGGTCAGACCCTGGTTGAGGCCGAGCAGGACGTTCGCGGCGACGATCCATTCCCAGGACGGCGCCCAGGCGAGGGCGAAGGGTACGGGGATCCCGATCAGCCAGCCGGCGACGAGGAGCTGTTTGCGGCGGAAGCGGGCTGTCAGCGTTCCGGCAGCGAGGTTCGTGAGGGCTTTGGTGAGGCCGAAGGCAATGATGAAGGAGAAGACAGCCAGGTCGCTCGTCAGGCCGAAGGTGTCGGTGCCGATGAGCGGCACGGTGGTTCGTTCCAGACCGACCAGGCCGCCCACGGCGATGTTGACGAGGACCAGCAGGGAGAACTGAAGCCAGTTCTCCCGCAGCCCGAGCCGGACAGGACGCCCCTGGGCGTCGCGCGGCAAAGCGGCCGTAGGTGCGGTGTTCACGGGCGGATGTCCTTCGTGCCTTGACGAGGTGGGGAAGGCGCTGGGCAAGCACTGAGGGGCCGGCGAGGTGGACCCGCCGCAGACCTGCGCGTGGCCTTCCTTCTTTTGCGCGGTATCGGTCTTGAGCCACTCAGGCACCTCATACCTGCACTTCAGAATACCCCCACCCGTATGTTGACCGAGCAGGCTCTGTTCCCGTACCTCTGTGATCAAGATACCCAGGGGGGTATTTGACTTCCTCGCCGAAGTCGACCTACCGTCGAGTACATAAATACCCAGGGGGGTATCTAGAAGGGATACCTCGATGCGTGAGACACCTCTGGACGTCTTCGCAGCCGAGCTCGCCGATGGCGCGTTCGTCATCGACGTCCGCGAGTTCGACGAGTACGTGGCAGGCCATGTACCGGGAGCGCTCAGCCTTCCGCTGTCGGCGCTGGATGCCGCACTCGGTGAGCTGCCCGCCGACTGGCCGGTGTACGTGATCTGCGCGAGCGGCAACCGCAGCGCGTGGGCCGCCGAGCACCTCGCGAGTTCCGCAGTGGACGCCGTCTCGGTCGTGGGCGGCACTGCGGGCTGGGCCCGCGCCGGTCGCCCGCTCGTCCACGGGACGGGCGTGCGCACCGCCTGAGCACCGCTCTCGTCCGACACCCCGGTTGTGGCACCGACCCGTGACACAACGCCCTCGCACCCACCTCGCGGTGCGCGTTCCTCATGAAGGGATTGCCGTGTTCTTCACCCAGTACTACCTCGACTGCCTCTCCCAGGCGTCGTACTTGATCGCCGACGACGAGACCGGTCAGGCGGTGGTCGTAGATCCGCGGCGGGACATCTCCGAGTACCTGGCCGACGCCTCCGCGCACGGCCTGACAGTGGTCGGTGTGATCAACACACACTTCCACGCGGATTTCGTCGCCGGTCACCTGGAGATGGCCGACGAGACAGGTGCGTGGATCGGCTACGGCCGCCGGGCCGAGACCGAGTACCCCATACGCCTGCTGGCCGAGGGTGAGCGGATCTCCCTCGGGGACGTGACCCTGGAGACCATGGAGACACCCGGGCACACGCCCGAGTCGATCAGCGTCCTCGTGTACGAGCACGCCGACGACACCGTCCCGTACGGCGTCCTCACCGGTGACGCGCTGTTCATCGGCGATGTCGGCCGCCCTGACCTCCTCGCCTCCGTCGGCGTCACCGCCGAGGAACTCGGCGCGATGCTCCACGACAGCGTCCAGAACAAGCTGATGGGACTTGCCGACGCGGTGCGCGTCTTCCCCGCCCATGGCGCCGGCTCCGCCTGCGGCAAGAACCTCTCGACCGAGAAGCAGTCCACCATCGGCGAACAGCGTGCCACCAACTACGCGTGCGCCCCGATGGACCGCGAAGAGTTCGTCACGCTCGTCACGGCCGACCAGTCGACCGCGCCCGGATACTTCGCCTACGACGCTGAGCTGAACCGCAAGAACCGCGCCCGCTACGACGCGACGACGGCCCCCCGGCCGCTGACGCTCGCAGAGTTCACCGCGCTGCGCACCGCAGGAGCGATCGTGGTGGATGCCCGTGATCCGCAGGAGTTCGCAGCCGGACACCTGCGCGGCGCCGTCAACGTCCCCGCGGACGGACGCTTCGCCGAACAGGCCGGCACCGTGCTCGACCCGGCCGACGAACTGGTCGTCATGGCACCGCAGAACCGGGAGGAGGAAGTCGTCACCCGCCTCGCCCGGATCGGCTTCGACCACGCCGTCGGCTACTTGCGCAACCCCGAGGACGCCCTGGAGACACTTGCCGACGACGTCACTCCGGCGAGCCGTGTGACCGCCGCGCACCTGCGCACCGCCCTCGCCGGGGACAACCCTCCCGTCGTCGTGGACGTTCGCACCTGCGGTGAGCGCGAGGCGAACGGCTTCATCGAGACCGCCCTGCACATCCCCCTGAGCGAACTGCCCGCCCGCAGCGGCGAGCTGCCCGCCGACCGGCCCCTCGTCCTCCACTGCGCCGGCGGGCACCGCTCCTCCATCGCGGCGAGCCTCCTGCGCCACCGCGGCTTCACCGACATCTCCGACATCCTCGGCGGACACGCCGCCTGGGCCCTGTCGGCCGAGCCCGCGAACGCCTGACCGACGTCCCCCGGGGCCCGCAACCCAACCGGGCCCCACCAGCTCCCCCATATACCCCCATGGGTATATGGGGCGACCCGAAGGAACCTCATGAGCACCACCCCCGTGCCCACCTCCCCCCTCACCCCCGCCGCCCTGTACCGCCTCGTCCAGGAAGGAGCGGCTCCCCGCCTGCTCGACGTCCGCACACCCGGCGAGTTCCGTACGGCGCACATCCCCGGCTCGTACAACGTCCCCCTGGACACCCTTCGTGAACACCGGGCCGAGCTCTTGACCCACCTGGACGAGGACGTCGTGCTGGTGTGCCGCTCCGGCCAGCGCGCCGCGCAGGCCGAGAAGGCCCTGGCCGATGCGGGCATACCCAACCTCCGCGTCCTGGAAGGCGGTATCGTCGCCTGGGAGACCGCCGGCGCACCCCTCAACCGGGGTCCCGAGCGGTGGGACATGGAGCGCCAGGTGCGCCTCGTGGCCGGCTCGGTCGTCTTGGCCACCGGCCTTGTCGGCGTATTTGTTCCCGGTGCGCACCTGATCGGTACCGCGATCGGCGCCGGCCTCACCTACGCCGCCGTCAGCAACTCGTGCGCCATGGGAGTCGTGCTGTCGAAGCTGCCGTACAACCGCGGGCCGCGCCCCGACATCCGCACTGTGATCGCGGAGCTGCGGAGTACGTCGTGACCATCCTGATCGAGGTCCGGCGGTATCTATACGGGGGCCCCGTGAGGTGAGGTGCGTGCCTGGGAGTCCCGCCATACCGGCAATGGTCCAGCCCGCGCCG
>NZ_JBEZIJ010000019.1:0-30568 GCF_040650955.1 Streptomyces sp. NPDC048560 | reverse complement strand
CCCGCGGAGCGGGTACCACATCGCTGCGCGATGTGCAAGCGAACACCCGTGCTTCGCACGGGTGTTGCGCTCCCGCTCCGCGTTCGCGCTGTGCTGATCGCTGCGCGATCAGCACACCCGCCCTGCTTCGCAGGGCGGGTGACGGTCCGTCCGCTGCGCTTCCGGACCAGTGGGACTTCGTCCCACTTCCGGGTCTCCGCTTCGCTCCGGCCCGGGCCGGCGGGTCCGCTGCGCTCCCCCGCCTGACGGCCCTTCCGGCTGCGCCTCCAAGGCCTTTGGGGCCCGCTGGCGCGGGCCTAGCTGGCTGCGTGCGGGGGTCTTGCTTGTCGGGCGGGCGTTCGTGTGGCGTAAAGAACGCCCGCCACGCGGGCGAGGATGGAGTCGACGCCGGGCCGTAACTCCTCCTAGGGGGAGGCTGACTCCCCTTAGCGCTCGGTATGGGCCGCCGGCAACGAAACGGAGTCAGAGTTCACTGTCGATCCCGGTGACGGCCGGCGGGCCGAGCGGCGCGTCGGCTTCCGGGATCCCCGCCTCCTTCAGTGCGGCTGAGACGAGCCTTGTGGCGTCCAGCTCCGCCTCGTACCGGTCTGGAGCATCAACCTCGAGGCAGACGGAGAAGGTGTTGTCCTCGTTCAGTGTGAGGAGGTTCAGGCCTTCACTCTCACTGACGTACGTGTGCTGCGAGGCCAGCTTTCGTTCGAGAGCCGAGCGCGCGGAGTCGGTGATGTCCGAGATGAACGTGCCGGGAACGGTGATGACGAAGGTGGTCATGACGACTCCTCACATAGGTGAACCCACCGAGCCATATCTGACGTGCAATCGGAGGGTGAACGGTGACCCTTCACTTCTGCTGGCCCTTGCCCCCGCACGGCAGGCAAGGGCACATACCGCCAGTACCCCGCGCCCCGAATTTGCGGGTGCCAGGCTCAGGCGCTCGCGTGGCGTGGGGCGGTGGCTCGTCGGGGTGCGGCGTGATGCGCCGGCTTGTGGACCGGGGCGGCCTGGAGGCGCCGCAACCACAGAGAGGCGGCGCCGAGCAGGCCGGTGAAGCCCGCCAGGAGGAAGAGGGACACCCACATCTGGCGGCTCCCTGGATGGAGCCACCCCGTCCAGGCCGCAGCGGCCGTCCACAGCAGGACACCTGCCGTGTAGAAGGTGCGGACTCGGCGCAGCTGCCGTACGGCCCGCGGGGACGCGAGGTGTTCGGTCTTCGGTGCCATGCGGCCCGTGTACCCCGATCCACGCCACTCACCGGGGTGGTGGCCCGAGGCCGGGTGACGGCGAGTCAGGGAGATGGGGTGGAGATAGCGCCCTGAAGGGGCGTCGAGGTCCCGAATCGGCTCGCCAATAGTGAAAGGCTAACGGCTTGAAACCATATTGGGTGGTTTCTGTGTTCCTTGTGCTTCATTTTTAGGTCCGGATAGACTCTGGACTGGTGCACGCCACCCAGGTTCGTTCCGGGAAGGTTATTGAGATCTTTCAGACGGCTTTGCCGGTGCTCCGGCAAGGGAGAGCAACCGGCCGACCGAGTGAGTCCAACCGTAGTCTGCGGCTCGCTACGTGCAGGTTTCCCCTGCCCGCCGCTTGACCGACCGGACGGCAATCAGGAAGAGGCAGACGGATATGCCGCGCACAGACTGCGCTGATCAGCGTGAGGCAACCCAGCGAGAAGCTGTTGACGCGGTCGTGCGGGCCCTTGAGTTGCCTGCAAGATCACTTGTGCCCGAGCGAGGGGTTCGGACGCAGGTGATCATGGCGACCGGGTCCGGGAAGACCCGGGTGGCGGTCCGCAGCGCGGAAGAGCTCCACGCGGGCCGTGTGCTGGTGCTCGTGCCCGGCCTGGATCTCCTGGCGCAGACCGAGTCCGCGTGGCGTGAGGGGGGCCGCCGGGGGCCGATGATCGGGGTGTCCTCGCTGCGGGGTGAGGAGGTGTCCTTCCCCAACACCACGGACGTGGACGAGCTGGTGGAGTGGACCCGGAGCTTGGACAAGGTGACCGTGTACGCCACGTACGCCAGCCTCGGTCTGGGCACGCTGGAGCGGGCACACGCCGCGGGCTTGGCGGCTTGGGACCTGATCGTCGTGGACGAGGCCCACCGCGTTTCGGGCCGGATCGGCAAGCCGTGGGCGGTCGTCCACGACAACCAGAAGATCCCCTCCCTGCGCCGCCTGTACATGACAGCCACGCCCCGGCTGTGGCAGCTCGGGGACGAGGACGAGGCCGGCGCACCCGGCGAGCTGGTCGCGAGCATGGACGACGACCCCGACGGGCCCTTCGGCAACAGGGCGTTCACTTTGACGCTCTCGGAGGCCATCGACCGGGGAGTCTGTGCCCCCTACCAGGTCGTATGTGTGGACGTCACCGACACCGCGCTCCAGGCCGCGCAGCTCCTGGGCGCGGAAGGCCGGTCGGCAGAGGTGCGCGGGGCGCGGCTCGCCGCTCTGCAGACCGCTCTGATGAAGGCGTCGGCGGAAGAGGGCTTTCGCAGGACTCTGGTCTTCCACCACATGGTGAAGGAGGCCGAGGCTTTCGCGTCCGGCCTCCCCGGCGTCGCCGCGCAGCTGCACGCTGCCGACCCGGAGCTGTACCCCAAGACGATCTGGGCGAACTGGCTGTGCGGGGACCACAAGCCGCTCCACCGCCGTCGGCTTCTGGACGAGTTCGCCGCCTCGATTTCCACGGACGGCACCGTGGTGGAGAAGTGCTTCCTGTGCTCGGTGAAGGTCCTGGGCGAGGGCGTTGACACCAAACACTGCGACTCCGTCTACTGGGCCGATGTGCGCGGCTCCATGCCCGACCTCGTCCAAGCCGTGGGCCGGGCGCTGCGGATGCAGCCGGGCGAGGGCAAGATGGCGTCGCTCGTGGTGCCGGTGCTGCTCGGGCCCGGTGAGACGGCGGACAACATGCTCACCTCCCGGGCGTTCGGCGGGCTCGCCAAACTTTTGGAGGCGCTGCGGGCGCACGATGCCAGGATCGTGGAGACTCTCGCGGAACCACAGGCCCCGAGCCGTGTCAGGGGCGTTCAGAGCCGTAGTGGGGGCCAGGAGGCCGGAGGCGACGGGGAAGGCGGGCCGTCGGCACCTGCCCGGCAGCTGCTGAAGTTCTCAACGCCACGTGACCCCGCGCAGCTGGCGGCGTTCATCAACCTGCGTGTCCTTGACCCCGAGCACGAGCACTGGCGGCGCGGCATCGAGGCCGCCGTCATCTACGCCCGCGAGCACGGTGACCTGAGGGTGCCCTTCACGTTCCGCGTGCCCGCCGACGAGGACCAGGAGGCGGAAGCCACGGGGTGGCCGGCCTCGCTCGCCGGGTTCCCGCTGGGGCAGTGGACCGCCGACGCCCGCCGGTCCTACGCCCGGAGCGACATGGACGACAACCGTGTCGCGCAGCTGGAGAAGCTCGGCATGATCTGGTCCCACTTCGACATCGCATGGGAAGAGGGCCTGACCGCCGCGCGCGGATGGGCCGCCGAACACGGCCACCTCCTGGCCCCGCTCGACGCCGCCCACCAGGGATACAAGGTCGGCATCTGGCTGAAGAACGCGCGGGCCGCCGCCCGGAAGGTAACGGAGATCGAGCGGCGGCGCGCCGAGGGACTGTCGGTTCAGTCGTCGGCCGGGGCACTGTCCGACGAGCGGCGCGAGCAGCTGGAGGAGATCGACGCGTCCTGGTGCCCGAGCTGGCCGGTCACCTGGCAGCGCAGCTTCCACCTCGTGCGGATGCACCTGGACGCCGGCGAGGCGCTGCCCAGCGAGCCGGGCGAGGTCCTGCGCCAGGGCGAGGATCTCGGGCGGTGGGTGCAGTCGGTGCGGTACGGGTGGGGCCAGCTCACGACCGTGCAGCAGTGGATGTGCGAACACGTCCTCGGGCTCGGGCCCGTCGCCGAGGAGGACAAGCCGAAGCCGCGCCGTACACAGGCCGACAAGTGGGCAATGAACTACGAGGCCGCCAAACAGTTCTACGAGCGCGAGGAACACCTTCAGGTGCCGCGCAAGCACGTCGAGCGGATCGTCGGCGAGGACCAGGAGGAGCGGGAACTACGGCTCGGCGCATGGATCAGCAACCAGCGCTCCCGGGCAGCGACACTGGCCCCGCAGCGGATGGAGCAATTGTCCGCCATCGGAATGCGGTGGGCATAGCCGCGACATTCTCGGTTGCTGAGGTGTCGGGCCAAGCGTGTCGTCCGCGCTCAGAAGGGAGATTCCGTGCGGGCCGGCCGGTGTTCGCAGAACGAACTCTGGGCTGTCGAGGTGGAGCTGCGGCGAGCCGGTGGGTTTGAGCGCGGCCTGGCCGGACGGCTGTCCCGTGCGCACGGTGGTAACGAGCGGACCCGGGCGCGGGCCGTCACCGACGCCCGGACCGCACACGACGCCGAGAACACCAAGGACGAACGCGAGCCACGGCCGCCCGGCCGGTAGTAGGCCGCCGGCTGCACCGTGCCGCCCCTTCGTCCGGGCATCGGCCCGGCGTCTCGCGTCGGGCCGGGGAGCCAAGCCAGCGCAGCGCGGCCGGAGTTCCCCGCGCCGACAGACCAACCACACCCCACCCACACCAATATCCAAGAGCGGGCAGGCCAGTAGACAAGGGGAAGTCTGAGCAACTCACCACACAAAGATGGGCTCCTGCCAGCGGAAATGCAGGAAGCCGAAGGGAAACGGTGTCACCCCCCTTGCGACATCCTTTGAGGCATCCTTCGCGACGTCCTTTGAGACGGCCTGTGCCGCATCCCGGGGCCGACCGAGGCGATCATGGAGGTACGGGCCGCTGCCTGCGTGCCGCGTGCGATGCCCGGCCGCCACGGGAAGCGTCGGCTCGGCGCCAGTCTCGCAATGACGCGTACCAGCCCAGGCGTACCGGGACGGGCAGGCTACCGAGCGGGTCATGGGGCTGGGGCTACTGCTCGGTGAGGCGTCCTGGCACTGCGATACCGGCACGCTCGGGGGGCTGGCCTGTCCGGTCTGCGGCCGCGCGATCCAAGTCGGAGGAGCTCTGCAGCGCGACGCGGCGCACTCCCGGGCGGTGGCACTCAAGGGTCTGGCGCGGCTGTGCGGCCAGCGTGGCGCGGGGCGCAGCGTGTCGCCAGCCGTCATCTGCCAGGTCGTCACCCGGTCGTTTGACGGCTCGACGTCACACCCCCCGCTATGGAATCGGCATGGTGAGCGGCCGCACCGCCGCTGACCTGCGATGGTGAGTGCCCGACCCGGAAACTCACCACGGCCGACTCTCCGCAGCACGCCAGTAACCCTCAACAACCCGAGTTACACCGTTCGTTTGACAGACCCAGCGTCAGCTGCGGCGGACAGCAGTTGCGAGCAGCGCGCGGGCCGGGGTGCGGGAACGGCACGGCGAGCGCGCAGGCACCCGGCCCTGAAGCCCCGCCCCTGACGTGTGAGGCGTTCGTTAGGCTGCTGCTGGACTGGGTGACCTGGTGGAACACCCGCCACCGTCCGTCCGCGCTGAACGGGAAGACCCCCGTCCAGGCATAGCAGGCCGACGCGGCACCTCTGACGGATGTGGCCGCGGGGCAGCTGGCGACATTCGCTCTGGAGGACGATGGGCGTACGCACACGATCAGCACGTCCGGGGTGCGGTGGCGGCGGCGTTACTCCCTCGCCCCGTGGATGAACGGCCGTACCGGCACCAAAGTCTCGGTACGGCACCTGCCCCACCACGACACCACCAAGGTCGCCCCCATCAACGTGCCGGTGTTCCTGGAGCCGAACGAGGACCCCACCGACATGCTGGGGGCGGGAGATGCTCCTCCAGGAGCCGCCGGCTGCCTGATGCCGAACGTGGCTTCCCGTAGGGCCGGATCCGGGCGGGTGGGGGCTCGGCGGCGCCGCATCGGCCCGCCGGCGGCAGGCCGGCGGGCCGAAACGGTTCAGGGGAGAGGGTGCAGGATCACGTTCCCGTCACCCGCTCTTGTGCACGGGAACGGGTCAGACGGCCCACTTGGAGCAGTTCGAGGCGCTGGACCATGCGTGGCCGCTGATGGCGTTGTTCACCGTGACGCCCGAGGTGAACGTGTCGTCGGACAGGTTGGAGGCCCAGCGCTCGGTCCTGCTGAGGCAGATGTGTCCGCCGGTGCCGCCGGTGCCGCTGTAGAACTTGACCTCGTAGTTGTTGCCGTTGTTCAGGATCGAGGTCGCCTTGTTGGAGTCGCCTCCCTGGAAAGCGAGCGTGGAGTCACCCCAGTTGAGGTCGTCGCCGGCGGCCTTGCCGAGGAACCCGATGCAGTTGGCGCTGTCGTACGCGTACATGGAGCCGGAGTCGGCGCCGTCCCTGGCATCGCGACAGTCCGCCGCCTGGGCGGAGGTGGCGGGCACGATAACGCCGAGGGAGGCCACGGCGACGGTCGTCATGACGGCGAAAGCCTTGCGCATGAGGTGGTGCTCCTTCATGTGGAGGTGGGTGAATCATCCGCGACTGCTGGGTCGCGGAAACCTGTGAGTCATTCGCTATCGAGATCCTGGGCCCGGGAGAGTGCCGTCAGCCGCATGCGCTGGTACGTGACATTCTCTTTGCCGTACTTCTTCAGCAAGGGAGCGAGATATGCGCGCTCAAGAGTGCGGGCAGTCTTCCCGAGAGACGTCTGTGCAGCACACGTGGCCTCGGTCACCGCCAGGTCGATCTCGAATTTCCCGGCGTCGGGAGAATTCATTCCCGCGGTGAGCGCGATCCGCTTCTCCCGTAGATCATCCGGGGATGCGAAGGGCCGACCTGACTTTTTCATGCAGTGCGACCAGGCGCCGACCGCCTTTTTCATCCGTTCGTCGGCGAGGATGTCCGGGACGTAGAGCGGGGTCAGGCCCGTGACGGTCTTCTTGGCTTCGGACCAGGACTTCAGGTCGCCGTAGAGCTGGGTCTGTGCCCCGGCCCAGCAGCCCGTCCGGGGGGTCCCTATGGTGCCGCCAGCGGGCAGCTCCACGCGCAGTACATCGTCGAACTCGCCGTTGAGGGCCACGTTGTAGCGGATACGGTCCTTCTTCGGGAGGCCGTTGGGGTACCGGACATTGGGGTGCTCGCGGCGGTCCTTCTCGGCCGCTTCGTCGAAGGGCCGGCCGTAGCCGTACTTCTTCGCCCAGGCGACGTCGTCGATCACGTAGCGGCCCGCCTTGCGGGCGTCGACGCTCACCACCGTTCCCATCCAGTACTTGAATCCCTTGCTCTCCATGCATTCCTTGACGAGTGCGTGCTCGGCGTACTCGATTTCCATCTCCTCGGGGACGGTCAGATCTCTGAGGTTGCTGTCCGAAATCGTGACCGTGTCCCTCTTCGGAGGTTTAGCAGAGTTCGCCGTGACATCCGTCCCGGCGCCGCAGCCCGCCGTGATGCAGGCAGCCGCCACGACGGCGACGGATATCGAGAAGGCCCGCCTCATGTGATGCACGCTCCCTTAAGGCTGACGTGGCGCCCGAGCCACGTTCGACGATGACGCCCCGTTCTCCGGCCCCGCCCATGGACTTTAGGATCATCGCGGGATTCGGGATGTGTCACCCGTGCAGGGAACTTTGTCAGTGGTGCACACCGCCGCGAGGTGGCGTCGCGAGGGCCGTTCCCGCGTGTCACCGTCGAACTCGTTGCGCGGCGGGAGAGGGCCCCGGCACACTGATGTCAGGAGCTGACACCGTTTAGGGGGAACGTGTGGGGCAACGGGCTGAGGTACTGCCGGGCCGGCTCTGTGACCGGCGCACAGGAAGGTCTGTCGCATGAGCCCGGCTCTGGACACCGCGTTCATACCGTCGTCGGACCGGGAAGAAGTGGTCAGGAACGCGGTGTGGGAGTCCGTGGTGGCAGTGGATATCGACCACGGCCCCGCGGCCGAGGACCTCAGCGTCCGCCTGGGACTCGGCACCGTCGGGCCCATCAGGATCTGTTCGGCACGGGCGACCGCGGTCACGATCCGCCGGACGGAGCGGCTCGCCCGTGAGGACGAGGAGCCGGCCGTCTTCCTCGGTGTTCAGATGACGGGCAGCAGCCTGGTGGTGCAGAACGATCGTGAGTGCCTGCTGGGGCCGGGGGACTGTGCCGTCTACGAATCGATCGCTCCCTACACGCTTCTCTTCGACGAGGGAGTCGACCACCGCTTCATCCGTTTTCCCCGCGCGTTACTCGCGCTCCCCGACCGGTTGTTACGAGACCTCGCCGCTGTCCCCCTGGGATCCGACAACCCCGTTGCACGCCTCGCCTTCACCTACTTCTCCCAGCTGGCCGTCAGCGACGAGTTGCTCCAGGGGGCGCACGCCGACGCCGTCGTGGAACCCAGCGTCGGACTCCTCCGTGCCGTCCTGACGACCCAGTACGGTGACTCCGGTCTGGCCAAGGAACCTCTGGAAGCCACACTCAGCCTGCGGATCACCCAGTACATCCGGGCACACCTGGCTGATCCCGGTCTGTCGGCGGCACGGATCGCCGCCGCACACGGCATCTCCGTACGCCATCTCTACGCGGTGCTTTCGCGGTCGGGAATCAGCCTCGGCGACTGGATCCGTACCCGCCGCCTGACCGAATGCAGGCGGGAGCTTGCCGGACCGAACGGGCGGATCCGGACCATCGCGGCGATAGGCCGGAGCTGGGGCTTCGTGGACGCGACCCACTTCAGCAAGGTGTTCAGGCAGACGTTCGGGATCTCGCCCCGGGACTGGCGCGAACAGAACCACCCGCGCTCGCGCACGTGAGGGTCTCCGCGCGGCCGCCCGCATCCCGAGCCGGCTGACGTACGTCGGCCCGCACCAGGTCGTAAGCGTCGAACGTCGAGCCGGCCGCCACCGTCCTCGGGTCGAAAAGGACCAGGTCGGCGCGGTAGCCATCGCGGACCAGACCTCGGTCCG
Source organism: Streptomyces sp. NPDC048560 (assembly GCF_040650955.1). Classification (NCBI taxonomy): domain Bacteria; kingdom Bacillati; phylum Actinomycetota; class Actinomycetes; order Kitasatosporales; family Streptomycetaceae; genus Streptomyces; species Streptomyces sp. NPDC048560. Next base: position 21,736 of record NZ_JBEZIJ010000019.1, on the reverse strand, counting down.
GCAGCCGGAGACGGGCTACATCGTGCGGCACGCGCAGGTCTTGTTCAGCCTCGACCTCTACGACCACCGCTTCGGGCTCTTCCCCATCAGCTCGAAAGCATCCCCGACTGACGCGTGGCAGAAGGCCAGGCGCCACGATTCGGACGTGCTGGACCGTTCAGCAGCAAAGCCGAATCGCTGCTGGAAGACTTATCGCATCAGCCAACTGGTCGGTTCGGGGGATGAGGAGCTGTGGCGCAACAGCGCAAGGGGTACTACCGGGCGAGCACTACGTTAAGTCCTCATCGGCTTCCAGCGGGTGGAAGAAGCCGTCCGTCGGCGTGATCCTGGTGGTATGCGTTTTGGCCATTGCCGGATGGAACACTCTGGTCGGAAATGACTCCGGTGGCACCGAGAAGCCTCCTCAGCCCCGCCCTTCGGGAGCCTCTTCTGCGCCGGCTGACCCTGGTCAGTGACGGCGGCTGGGCCACAGAGCGAAGAGCCGTCGCCGTGACTTCTCGGGCTCGCCAGGGCCCCTGCGAGGCGCCGCAACGCTCGGTTCTTGCGTCATGGCTTCGATTCACCGCAGTTCCTGCCAGGTGCTGTGCCATTGGCGGATCTGGCTGTCAGGGACCCCGCAGGCGGACAGGTAGGCGGCTGTGGTGGTCCACGTGGCGGGGAGCCCGTCGCGGTTAACCAGTCTGCTGATGCTTGCTGTGGAGATGCCTCCGGCTGACCGGCGACTGACCTCATGCTGGGTCAGTCCGCTGATCTCCCGTACCGCCGCGAGGCTCGTGAAGAAGCCGGTGACGGTGCAGATTGAAGCCGGGTCGGGCCACAGGCGGTGGTCGGGCTCAAAGGCTGCGGCGGCCGCGATCGGAAGGACGGGAAGGTCCGCGTGGTTGCGGGCCAGGGCAACGCGGGCACCGCTGTTGCGGTTCCTGGCCTGAGGAACGGGGTGTCCACGCGCTTCCAGGGTCAGGCGCAGGTGATGGTAGACGGCATAGAAGTGGGCGTCAGCGGGGACCTGATCCGCAGAAGCCGGACGTGGCCGGCCGAGCGGTGGGCACCTCATGGCTTCGAGGTGTCCGGGAGTGAAGTACGGAAGTGAGTAGACCTGCGGCAGGATCCCCCGTCATGGATCCCGCCGTCGTCGCTGCCGTCATTACCACCCCCACCGCCGTGATTGCCGCCGTTGCCGCCTATGTCGCAGGGAGTGCACAAGCGAGGGCGGCCCACCGCGGGCCCGTGGACGCTGTCCGCAGGCAACACCAACGTGAGGCGTACGCCGCCCTCGTCATCGAGGCCAGCAAGTACGAGAAGCACATGTTCCGGGAGTACATCGAGACCATCAGCCCTCGGATGCGACATCACCGGAACGGTATTCTCGCCGGCCCCGATGCTAGCGAGGCTCTTCTCTTCGCTGTCGCAGCCGTACGCCTCGAAGGGCCGGCGCACCTCGCCGAACTGGCCCACCGGATCGAACGCGCCTCGAATCACGTCTTTGGTGCTGTGCTGACGCTCCAGGCCACCGATGACCCCACCGCCACATCTCCTGAGGACCTGCGACAGTTCGATGAGCGGCACAACATCCTCAAGGACCGTGAGCGGGCCTTTGTCGAAGCAGCTAGCGCCCATCTCAACGGTGCTAGATCGCTGCCGTTGCGGCTCCGTAGGGCGACACGGCCGTCGGCCCACCGGCCGGCAAGGGCGCGGTAACCGTCCCACTCCTGTTATGCGCTGTTGAGCTGTCCACGGACTATCGTCCAGCGTCATGTCGATCACCGGTTGGCGAGCACGGGAGTTCAGCTCCCTGTTCGCCGATCTCGGTGAGGGGTTGGATGATCTGGGGGTGCCCGAGGGGCAGCCGTTCCTGATCAGTCCGGCGGGCGTGTACGACGTGGCGCTGAACCGGTATTTCTCGGTGTGGCTGGCGTCTTCGCCGTGGAACACCCAGGCCGCCCATGTCCGGGCCCTGCGCACGTACTTCGACTTCCTGTGGTTCGCGCGAGGCAGGCGGGACTGGCGTGATGTGCACATGGACGACCGGGCGGCGTTCGAGTGGTGGGGCGGTCACCTACGACTGCCATGTCTGCCGGCAGCCCTACGAGCGCCCCGATCTGGCCGCCTGTGCCGCGCACGACGCGGTAGGGCGGCATCAATCGCGTCGAAGGCGCCCTTGAACTGCTGAATCGACCCACAAGGACCTGACCGCACCACACGGGCCTCGACCCGGAATCCTGGGGACAGGGACTGCGCGACGGGACTCGACGCCACGTAGGTGGGCAATTTCCGGAATCCCAGCAGCACGCGGTGGCGGTAGTCCTCCGGCCGGCCGCCCCACCCGTCCAGTCATGCCGGTATGGGTAGCAACGGCCGGATGACCTGCCATTTGGGGATTCGGGCCATGCTGCAGCCGAGTACTACCCGGATGGTCGCCTGGACCTGAGGCTGGGGCCGCGCTTCAGCGAGGCAGCAGGACGTCGACCTGCCTGCGGATGTCCTGCACGATCTCCTCGACGCTCAAGGCGATGTTCACGCTCGCCGCCATGCTGAGGAACATCACGGCGGACACGATGTGTGCCAGCGTCGCGGCGTCGCCCTCTGCGGCCCGTTCGTCTCGGCGCAGCACGGCGGCGACGGCCTCCTCGGTCTGCGCGACGATGGCCAGTGCCGCGCCGTGCCGGGGCTCCTCGGGGTCGCCGAAGACCATCTCTCGCAGGTAGGTGCGTCCGTTGTCGATCTGGATGCGGTTGCACTCGACGATCGGCCGGACGATCGCCAGCACCGCGTCCAGCACGCCGGGGACGGTCTCGGCGTCCGCCCGGCCCTGCTCAAGCGCTTCGGCGTACTTGGCGTTCTGGACAAGGAGGAGGAGTTCGCCCTTGGTCTTGGCATAAAGGAACAGGGTCCCGGTGCCGATGTCGGCCTTGTCCGCGATCTGCTGGGTCGTGACCTCGTCGACGCCGTGTTCGGCGAACAGTTCACTGGCGGCAGCGACGATGCGGTCGAGTTTCTCCTGCTTGTTCCGCTCGCGCCGTCCGACCGACTGGGAGGCGACAGACATGGGTGGTGTCCTCGTTCGTTCTGTGTCGCCCGTCGCGGTTGCGGCGGGTCAGCTGCTGCCGATGACGGCCTTGCCGCGGATGCCGCCCTGGGACAGGGACTGCAGCGCCTGCGGGGTCTGGTCGAAGCCGACGACCTTTCCCACGACCGGACGCACCACGCCCTGGTCGATGAGAGTGGTGATCTGGCGGAGCTGGTCGCCGCTGGCGCGCATGAACAGGAACTCATACGTCACGCCGAGCTTCTTGGCCTGCCTGCGGATCTTGCCGCTCATGCCTGCGACCGCCAGGCGCAGCAGCGGGTTCAGGCCGGCCTCGCGGGCGAACGCGGGGTCCGGGGGACCGGCGATCCCGATGGCCTTGCCGCCGGGCTTGAGCACCCGCAGGGACTTCTCGAGATTCTCACCACCGAGGCTGTCCAGCACCAGGTCGTAGCCGGTCAGGAGCTGCTCGAAGTCCTGGCTGCGGTAATCGATCACCGTGTCCGCGCCGAGCGCGCGCACGAAGTCCGCGTTGGAACCGCTGGCGGTCGTGGCGACGCTCGCCCCGAGGTGTGCGGCGAGCTGGATCGCGATCGAACCGACCCCGCCGGCGCCGGCGTGGATGAGAACCTTCTGCCCTGGCCGCACCTTCCCGCGCTCCACCAGCGCCTGCCACGCCGTGAGCGCCGCCAGCGGCAGCGAGCCGGCCTCTTCCATACTGATGGAAGCGGGCTTGAGCGCCATGTCGCCTTCCGCTATGGCGATGCGCTCGGCGAACGTGCCGATGCGGTCCTGGTGGGGCCGGGCGTAGACCTCGTCTCCGGGCTTGAAGCCGCGAACTGCCGCCCCGACGCTGATGACGGTGCCCGCGACGTCGTTGCCCAGGATCAGCGGCAGCTCGTAGGGCAGGATCTGCTTGAACTCACCGGCCCGGATTTTCTCATGTAGCGGGTTCAGTCCGGCGGCCTCCACCCGGACGAGCACGTCCTGCTCCCCCACGGTGGGTTCGGGGACGTCCGCCTCTTGCAGCGGCTCCTTGTACTTGGTGACGACGAACGCTCGCATGGGGCACTACTCCTTGTCTTCATCCTGTCTATCCAGGCGTGAGGCCAGATCAGTCAATTCGGCGTGACATGGGGGCCTAGCCTCACCCCATTAATCCGATTGCACTCAATTATGAGTCTGCTCAGGATTATGCAAGGGGGGTCCCATGGGACGCGGTCACATGCCGATCGGGCGCCGCGAGCGGGCCAAGCAGGCCAAGCGTGAGCGCATCATGACCGCAGCCCGCGAACTGTTCGCCGCACATGGCGTCAGCGGGGTCACGGCACAGCAGCCGGCCGTGCCCGCAGGTCCGCCCCGTCCCGTTCGGCCGCGCCCGGAGCCCCGGGACCGGTCGGTCCCGGGGCTCCAGTCCCGCTCCACCTGCCCGCAGCCGACCCGGCCGGGGCGGCCGGCGTCAGGCGACGCTCAGGACGATCTTCCCGGTGGTGCGGCCCTGCTCGCCGATCTCGTGCGCCTTCGCGGCCTCGGCCAGCGGGACGACGGTCTCGACCACGGGCGTGAGCGCGCCCCGCTCGGCCAGGGCGGCGATCTCGCGCAGCCCCAGGTGGTCGGGCTCGACCAGCATCCACACCGCCCGCACGTGGCCGGGGACGTCGGCGGGGACGTCGTCGGGGCCGGGCAGGGTGATCAGCCGGCCGCCCGGGCGCAGCACCGTCAGGGACCGCTCGGCGTTCTGGCCGCCGAGCCCGTCCAGCACCACGTCCACGTCCCCGACGGCGTCCTCGAAGCGGACCGTGCGGTAGTCGATCACCTCGTCCGCGCCCAGCTGCCGCAGCAGGTCGTGCTTGCCGACGCTGGCCGTGCCGATGACGTAGGCGCCGCGGGCCTTGGCGATCTGCACGGCCAGGTGGCCGACCCCGCCGGCCGCCGCGTGCACCAGCACCCGCTCACCGGCGCGCACCCCGGCGGTGTCCACCAGGGCCTGCCAGGCGGTCAGCGCGGCCAGCGGCAGCGCCGCCGCCTGCACGTGGGTGAGGTTCGCCGGCTTGGGCGCGAGGTGGCGGGCCGGGGCGACGACGTACTCGGCGTAGGCGCCCGCCTGCCGCGGGAACAGCGGCATGCCGTACACCTCCTCCCCGGGGCGGAACATCCCCACGCCCGGTCCGACGGCCTCCACGGTGCCGGAGACGTCCCAGCCGACCGCCGGGACCTCGCCCCACTCGATCAGGGCCCCGCTGGCCCGGGTCTTGAAGTCCACCGGGTTCACACCGGCCGCGTGGACCCGCACCAGGACCTCGTTCAGTCCCGGCTCGGGCCGGGCGACCTCACGCTCCACGAGCACCTCCGGTCCGCCCCACTGCTCCACGACCACCGCACGCATGCTGTCCGCCTCACTCTTTTCCGTCTTGATCGGATACCGGCCGCCCGGGCTTCCCGGCGCGACGCAGTCCACGATCCGGCACCCGCCCCCACCATGGTGTTGGCCGTCTGGCCACTATGTGACAGGATCTGGCCATGAGCGAGATGCAGTGGCCGTGCACCGACCCCCGCCCCGACCCGAGCGCCGACGCGGCCGGGCGGCACCGCATCGCCGTCCTCGCCCTGCCCGGCGTCCCGCCCTTCGAACTCGGCATCCCCTCCCGCGTCTTCGGCAGCGTCCTGGACGCCGGCTCACGCCCGCTGTACGAGGTCACCGTCTGCACCGCCGACGGCGCCCCGGTCCTCAGCGACGCCGGGTTCACCGTGCAGCCCGCGGCCGGTCCCGAGGCCCTGGCCGCCGCGGACACCGTGATCGTCCCGCCCACGCACGCCATGCCCGAGCTGGGCCGCGGCGGCCCGCTGCCGCCCGAGGTCACCGCGGCCATCGCCGGCATCCGGCCCGGCACCCGCCTGGTGTCCATCTGCACCGGCTCCTACGTCCTGGCCGCCGCGGGCCTCCTCGACGGCCGGCCCGCCACCACCCACTGGCACCTCGCCCCCGAGTTCCGCCGCGCCTACCCCCGCGTCAAGGTCGACGAGGAGGTCCTCTTCGTCGACGACGGCGACGTCCTGACCTCCGCGGGCGTCGCCGCCGGCGTCGACCTGTGCCTGCACATGATCCGCCGCGACCACGGCGCCGCTGCCGCCAACCGCGCCGCCCGCATGTGCGTCGTCCCGCCCTGGCGGGACGGCGGCCAGGCCCAGTACATCGACCGCCCGGTGCCCGAACCCACCGTCGCCACCACCACCGCCACCCGCGCCTGGGCCCTGGAACACCTCGGCGAACCCCTCTCCCTGAACCGCCTGGCCGAACACGCCCAGATGAGCCTGCGCTCCTTCACCCGCCGCTTCCGCGGCGAGGTCGGCATGACCCCCGTGCAGTGGCTCACCGCGCAACGCCTGGAACTGGCCAAGCAGTTGCTGGAGACCACCGACCTGTCCATCGACCTGGTCGCCCACCGCTGTGGCTTCGGCTCCGCCAACTCCCTGCGCGCCCACATGCGCACCGCCTTCGGTGTCTCACCCGCCTCCTACCGCCGCACCTTCCATACCGACGACCTGGTGGAAGCGGGCGTCTGAGGACACATCAGCGCCGCACATACCCGCTCCGCGGGCCGGCCGGGATCCGCCTGATCATCCGCTGCCGGCGCCCCCTCCAGCGAAGGCCAGCAGCATCATCGCCCGCCGGTAGCGCACCGAACTCGTGCTGCCCGGCGCACGATCTGCTGCAGCTTCTGCCCCTCGTGGCCAGTCAGTCCGCGCACACGGACGGGCTCGGCCACCGCGCCTCCAGCGGTCGGATCGGATGTCACCGCACATGCACCCGCCACGACCGCCGACCCGACGAACCCATGCGGTCACAGCACAGGCACTGTTCCTCGGATATCCTGACAAGGGTGGGCTGTTGGGGCCGGGCTGGCTTCATGGGTCGTGGTGATCTGACGAATGCGGAGTGGGCTCGGCTGGAGTTGTTCTCGCCCTCCGGTGGTGCGCGTGGTGGTCGGTGGAGTGACCACCACCGGGTGATCAACGGGGTCCTCTACCGGGTGCGGACCGGCGTGCAGCGGCGGGATCTGCCCGAGCGGTTCGGGCCGTGGGAGACGGTCTACAAACGACATCGTCGCTGGTCAGCAGATAGGACCTGGCAGATGCTGCTGTCCCGCATTCAGGCAGCCGAGGACGCGGCGGGCGCGATCGACTGGGACGTGTCGGTGGACTCGACAGCAGTACGAGCCCACCAGCACGCCGCCGGCGCGAGGAAGGCTCCTCCGGCCGCCGTTCCTCAAAAGAGGGCCGGGCAGGGGACGAACCAGGTCGATCCGGTACTGCGGAAACTGGCCGCCCGTCTGGAGGAGTCAGATCGGCGAGTGCCTGGGGCGTTCCCGCGGAGGATTCACCGCCAAGATCCACCTCGTCGCCGACGGGCGATGCCGACCCCCCGGCCTCGTCCTGACACCCGGACACTACGGTGACGGACCCCAGCTGGAGCAGGCTTCGAGCAGGACAGCGGGCTGGCGGCTCCGCGTTGGTTCGCACGTTGCGCGGGACCGCCCCTACCCAGGACGCCGGTTGAGTTCCGTCCGAGCGGCCATGACGAACCTGACCGTGGCCGCTACCAACTCCGCGTGGGCTGCTTCCACTGGCGCATCAGCCGATGCCACAGACTGCGGCACCCCGATGGAAACGATCTCCTCCTCCATGATCCGCGCGCGGTGTTGGCGCCAAGCGGCTCCACTCCTCACTCGCGACAAATCTGCTGCGGTCACTTCAGCGCTTGCGATGTAGGGAATCCACACCGCCCAATTGGTCGCGCCTCGCGCAGCTGCGGCGACCGACTCAGGGCCTTCCAGCTCCATAACCACGTTCGCAGCGATAATCGGAGCGCCGGCGAGATCAGCGATGAGAGCGTGGGCACGATCAGTGACATCGATTGGTGGGCCCCCTGCCTGGCTCGCCTCCGTACGGACACGCTGCAAAGCAGAGCGCATCATCGACTCATTCACGAAGGCATTAAGAACGATGAGCAGGGCTGCGTAGGCATCTCGCTGGTGCTGGCGGCGTACGGCGTAGATGGGTCCGTTGGGCACCGCGAGCTTGGAGCCGCCCAGCACCGAACCCTGCTGCGGCAGCGAGCATGGCGACCGGCGAAGCAATGATCGCAGCTGTGATAGCGGAGTCCCTGGCTATATCGTGGCACGGCGCGGGCTGGACCATTGCCGGTATGGCGGGACTCCCAGGCACGCACCTCACCTCACGGGGCCCCCGTATAGATACCGCCGGACCTCGATCAGCAGTTCCTCAGTTGCTCGCGAGAACTGGGTCAGCGCCTCGTTCCGTTCGACTGTCCACCCTGGCCTGTCTGTGTCGACTGGCCATATCCAGCACGTCCCAGACGTCCTTGGCACGCGTGTTCCGCCGAGGCGCCGGGAGGTCACGAAGATGCGCTCAGCAGGCTGGACGCTTCGGTGCGTCCGTAGCTCGACTTCGCGTAATCCTTCGAGGGTGGCGCTCGCGGGAGCAGTCGTCACGGCCTACCCGCGGAGATTCGGAATGTGCACCACGTTGTCCGGCCGTCGTTGCTGATGCCCCACGCATCGGCCACGGCGTCGACAAGAAGAAAGTCCCTGGCCGCCTTGCTCGGAGGGTCCAGCGCAGCTTTGGCGGTCGGAAGAACTGGCCGTCACCTCGATCAAGCAGCGGTGCGCGTCAAAGTGGAATCGTCATGAGCGCACCTGCATCTACCGAACACCCGAGGTCAACCGTCCGTGGCATGCTCGCCCACCCAGGTTGGCCGATGCGCCCGCTACCACGCTCTGCCCGGGTGTGCTGCACGACAACACGACAACTGCCCCAACTGCGCAGCTAGGTCGCGGCGAGCCTGCGCTGACGTCGGCGGAACCGACGCTCCGGGCGTGACGCCTCGTGCCCTGCAAGGTCCGCCTCTGCTTGCAGGGCATCCTGCGAGGAGCCCGCCAGAATACGCGTGAAGGCGGCGCCTCTCCGTTTTCGGAGAGGCGCCGCCTTCGACTCGGACACTACGAGGCTACGAGACCGTCTCGTCGCCGATGGCGCGGAGGACTTCGGCGAGCCAGACCAGACCGTAGCCGACGACTCTCGGGTTGTCCCCCGTCATCGCCTCCAGATTCCTCCACGACTCGGAAACCATTCCGATGGTGAGTTCCTTCGGCTCCTGGTAGACGTCGTACACCTCGTCCGCCGGGATCGACCAGAAGGCCTCCCGCTCGACTGTCACGTGATCCGCGTCCTGTGCCACATGGTTCAGGAGGACGTCGAGTACCTCTCGAAGCTTCTCGACCGGAATGTGAAGCGGCGACTCGTCCATCAGCAACCTCTGATCTTCGCGATGTTCTCGTGGAACGTCTGGATCTCTTTCCGCAGATGCCTTTCCCGTCCTGCGATGATCCGCTGCCGAACCTCGGGGCTCGGAGCGTTCTTCAGGAAGCCCTTGTTGTCATAGGCATCGGGGTCTGCCAGGTAATCCGCCAGCTTCTGCTCGTGCTCGTCGATCAGTTCGTTGAAGGAGTCGATCGACTTGCGGTCCTCGGGGCTGAGCTCTCCACCCGCATTGTGAACCAGAACCGGCGTGTCACCTGCGACGACATAGTACGTGTGCAGGTCGGCCACGTTCAGGTTGTGCACGGTTGCGTGCTCGGTCCAGCGCTTGACCGCAGCGATCCGTACCTCGGCGCCGGAACCGGTGGAAAGCGTCTGGCCGACAATCAGGTCCGTCGCCTCCAGCCACTCGCCGAGCTGCGGCACCCAGAAGGGGTGACCCGCGGTCGCGACGATCTGCTCGGTCTCGTCCCCGAGTTCCCCGTCCGTGTCGATCGTGACGCGCACCAGGGTCTTCTCAGCCGTATCCTTCAGTGGAACGACAACCGTCTTGACCCGGGTCTCGCCCGTTTCCGGATCCGTGGCGAGCACCTCGTCCCCGGCCTTGATGTCCTCGATGGGCTTGGTTGTGCCGTCGCCCATCAGTACCAGGGTGCCGGGCAGGAAGCTGTTCAGCTTGCAGACGGCGTCGGCCTTCTTGGCCACCTTGTAGGTGACCTTCAGTCCCTTGAGGACCTTGAGGAAGGGCAGGTCGAGGACCGCGGAGCCGCAGTCGGACAGATTCGGGCCACTGGCGCAGCCCGTCCAGGCGCTGGGGTCCGGGGCGACGATGCCCACGATGACCGCGGTGACGGCCTTGTCGAAACTGCTCTGCTCCGAACTGACCAGGCCCATGCTCTCCGACGCCTGGCAGAAGCCCCCCTCGAACATCATGTACTCGCAGTGGTGCTGAGCCCACTTCTCGTACCGCTTCTCCTCCGCGACCAGCGGGTAGCGAGCCATGAGCTCCTGGGCCGTCGGCTGGCGGGTGCCTTCGATGTAGGTGTTGCCGCTGGAGTCCTTGGTGACCTTGACGGTCGTGGTCGGCTGCTGGGTCTGCGTGGAAGACGAGCTGTTTCCGCTGCTGGAGTTGGGGTTGTAGAGGTAGTCGCCGTCCGTGTCGTAGCAACCCTCGGTCGTGCAGCCGGGACCGTGGTCCGGGCTCCAGGCCGAGTCGGGGTTGTCCGCGCTACAGCCGTCGCAGAAGAGACCCGAGGGGTCGGAAGAGCTGATCGGGCTGTTGCTGCTGTACGCGTACCCGTTCATCTGGAGCGGGTTCTGCAGGTCGATGACCGGGTCGACCGAGATGAAGCGGCCCGTCGACTGGTCGTACTCACGTGCCCCGATGTGGGTGAGGCCGGACGGGTCGTCGATGCCGACACCCAGGTAGCTGCGTTTGTTGGGCCAGGCTGTCTTGGTACCGCGGACCTCGCCGTACGGCTTGAAGGCGCGTCGGCTGACCGCCTGGCCGGCGGCCATCGCGATCACTGTGTTCGGCGTGCCGAGGTGGTCGCTGATCAGGACGTCCAGCTTGTGTCCGGTCGTCGCGCCGTTGTCGGTGGAACGCAGGACCGTCGGTGCACCGGGGTGACCGTAGGCCCGGGTGGCGCGGGTGATCTTGCCCCCGACCGTGGTCAGCTCGGTCTCGCCGAGGTAGAGGGTGCTGCCCGACGGAGTGTTCTCCAGCAGGCGGTTGCCCGAGGCGTCGTACACGTACTTCGTGGTGACGCCGTCCTCCGTGAGCGTGGCGAGCCTGTTCTCCAGGTTCCAGGTCAGTTGTTGTGTGCTGGCGGGCAGGTCACGGACCGTGGTGTTGCCCGCGGCGTCGTACTGGTAGGAGCTGTTCTGACCGGCTGCCGTGGAACTCACGTACGCCATGGCGTGCGGCTGGACCTCGATGGTCGGCAGGCCGTCGCCGGTGATCTCGATCCCGTACCCGTAGGTCTGGGTGACGTCCTTCGTCGCATCGGCCGGGTCGTGCGCCGTGCGCTTGGTGCGGTTGCCGATGACGTCGAAGTTGTAGCTGTCCCAGTACCCGAGGGTGCCGCCGGAGACGGTACCCGCCACCGGGCCCGACGCGGCCAGGGAGCTGATCAGGGTGGCGTCCGGCGTTGTGCCGTCGCCGATGGTGTCCGGCGCGTCGGCGACGGGACCACGGGTGGCCTTGCCGTCCGAGCGGTAGCCCCAGGACCAGCCACCCGGGCTCTGGCAGGCGGCTCCGCCCGAGCCAGCCACGACGCCCGAGGTCCAGGCGTGGACCAGCTCACCCATCGCGTCGTAGGTGAAGCACTGGTTGTCGTTCGTGACGGCGCCGGTCGTCGGGTCGGACATCTTCTGACCGATGGACGTGATCTTGCCGGCGTAGTCGTAGGAGTAACGGGTGTCGCTGACCTCGTTCCTCGCCGTCTCCCGGTGCACAGCGGTGCGCTGGAGCTGACCCGTGTTGTTCTGGAGGAAGTTCGTGGTCCACACCCGGTAGGGCTGCGGGCCGCTGACCGTACGCAGGGGCTCGCCGTAGGGCGAGTACGTGACGTCGGACGTGTACCAGGTGGCGCCCGAGGTGGACTCGGGCAGGCCGTCCTCGTTGTAGCGGGTGACGAGTTTCTCCGCCGCCAGGCCGCCCTTCGCGGGAAGGGTGGCCGTCAGCGGCCTGCCGGTCGGCGTGTAGGTGAAGGCCGAGGCGTACGTACCGGAGACGCCGGCGGTCATGGTGTTGGCCGGGATGACCGTCTCGTGGCCGGTCGGCCGGTACCCGACGTCGTAACCGGTGACGCGGTCGACGTAGTTGCCGCTCGCGTCGTGCCGTGTCGAGGAAACGGGCAGACCGAGAGCACCCGGCAGCGTGTCGTAGGTGAACGACTTGATCGGGGCCGCCGTGGCCGAGCCCTCGCGGACAGCGGTGACGCGGCCTAGTTCGTCGTACGACGTGTGAGTCGAACCGCGCGTGTCGCTGCTGATGATCGCTCGGTCGGCGGCGTCGTAGGTGGTGTTCGTCGGGCCGATGTCCGGGTCCGTGCTCGACACCACGCGCCTGCGGGCGTCGTAGCCGCGGGTCCAGACGTTGCCCGCGGAGTCGGTGACCTTGGCCTGATTGCCGCGCTCGTCGTACGCGTACGTCGTCGCACGCGACAGCGTAGAGCCGGTGTTGGTGTAGTGGAGGATCTTGACCACCCGGCCGAGCGCGTCCGTGAACGACTTCGTCGCGGGGTCGCTGACTCCGGCGGGGCGGTGGTACGTCGTGGTGTCGCCGTACGTCGTCGACGCGTTGTGCAGGAACGTCATGCCGTGGTATGTCGCCACGCGCACCGGTCGCTCGAGACCGTCGTAGAACGTCCGCTGAAGGCTGGGCACCAGGGTGTCCGACTGGCGCTTGAACAATTTGGTGGCAGGCTCGTCCTTGGCCAGGTAGGGGCTCGTCTGCTCCCAGGCCAGACCGTGGTCGTTGTACCGGGTGTCGGTGACGATCCGGCCGGGGCCGTGGGCCTGCGACTGGGTCTGGACCGGCCGCATGAGGCCGTCGTAGATCGTGACCTGCTTGGCGTAGGTGCCGTCGTCCTTGATGCTCTGCACGGTGACGGCCGAGGGCTTGGTCACCGAGGTGGACGCGTCCGCCAGCTGGTAGGAGATCTGCACGTCGGGCGTCTGGGTACCCGTGGACCGGGTCGGGGACCAGCCCTTGACCAGGCGGCCGAAGGCGTCGTACTCGTTGCGCGCGGTTCGGCCGTTGGCGTCGCTGACGGTCACGGCCTGGCCGCGGCCCGGGTCGAACGTCGAGACGTTGGAGTGCCCCTTGGGGTTGATGACCTTGATCGAGGTGACCGGGCCGCCCGTCGCCGGGGTGTACTGCGTCTCAGTGGTGCCGACCAGCGGCTTCGTCACCTTGGTCGTGCGGCCCAGGGTGTCGTACTGCATGTTGGTGACCACCGCGTGCGAGGTGCCCTCGCCGTTGGTCTCGTACAGGCTGGTGGCCAGGCCCTCGACCGGGGCGGTGCCGTAGGCCAGGCCGTCGTACGTGGTGCGGGCGGCGCTGAGCAGCTGGGTGCCGGGATCGGCGGTCGCGTAGTCGGCGCAGGAGGTCGCGGTGGCGCGTACGGCCTTGGTCAGGCCGATCAGCCCGGCCGCGGGGTTGTGCACGTACTCGGTCTTGGTGCAGTTGTAGTCGCTGAGCGTCTCGCCGGTGCCGTTCGGCTTGACCACGGAGGTCTCTGTCTGGATCGGCAGACCGTACGTCGTGTCGACGTCGGTCTTGCTGCGCACCGCCTGCCAGCTCGTGCCGACGGCCTGGACGGTGTCCGTCTGCTTCACGCCGACACGGTGCGCCAGCAGGTTGCCGGCCCCTCCGTCGCGGGCTCGTGAGGCGGTCTGGACCGACCATGGCTGGCTGAGGGTGCGGCTGAGGACGCGACCGCCCGCTCCGCTGTACGTGATGCTCTCCGCGACCTGGCCGGCGTACTGCGGCTGGTCGTCGGCGAGGAGGGTGACCTTGCCGGTGGAGTCCTTGACGGCACCGCCCGCACCGCGGAAGTAGCGGGTGACGCCGTAGGACTGGGTCTCCGGGTCGGTGCTCTTGACGCTCTTGGTCTCGTTGCCCTTGACCGTGGTCACGGTCTGGTAGCCACGCCACTCGCTGTACGTGCGCAGGTCGGGCTTGGTGAACTCGTCATCGCTCTTGCCCCAGGCGGCGTCCGCGTACTTGTACTTGGTCACGACGCGCGCCGAGAGGGCGGTGATCCGGTCGGTCTCGATCACGGTGTCGACGACGTACTTGTTGAACCAGGCGAGCTTGGGGAGCTTCTCCTCCCCGTCCGGTGACCAGCGCATGGGATAGCACGTGCCGTGGTTGCTCTCCGGGGCCACCGTCGGCTGGACCTTGCAGCCACCGCGGTAGATGACCTCGATGTCACCGCCGTGCTCGGTGGAGACCCCACCGATGCGGGGGCGCTTGAAGCCCGGGCGGGCGTCGTTCGCGTCGCGGGCGACGAGGTTGGGCAGCTGCTGGTCCTTCAGGTGCCGCAGCGGGTGGTTCGGGCCGACCACGTACTCCTTGAAGCTGACGCCCGACTTCGACATCAGGGTGCCGCTGGTGGCGCCGGGGAGGAATCCGTGGCGGGTGATTGAGTTCAGCCACAGGCCCGGGGAGGTGTCGTACCAGTCACGCGGGAAGGAGTGGTTCAGTACGTACGTGTCGACCTTTTGCAGGCCGGTGGTGCCGGGGCGGTGTGCGAACGTCTCGATCTTGCCGAGGCGCATCCGGTTCCAGAAGGACGGGAACTGGGGGCAGAGCTTCGACGTGGACTTGCAGTTGAGGTTGCCGGGGGAGTCCCACCAGTAGCGGTAGGAGGCCGGATCCGTCTTGTCGAAGTTCGCCGAGTCGCAGACGGTGCCGCTTTCCAGGCAGCGCTGCGAGAGGTAGAAGTTGATCTCGGCGCTGGGGGTGCCGCCGAGGTTGTCCTCGCGCAGGCCGTACTCGATGGAGTCGGGAAGACCGCCGCGGGTGTACTTCTCAGGGGTCTCGGTCTTCTCGTTGACCGCGTAGTAGTTCGTGGACGGCGCCCAGTTGACGATCATGACGTTGCCGTGGACGTCGACGACCTTGTCGAGGCCCCACTGCCAGGCCTGCTGCTTGCTGGTGCTGCTGTTGCAGCGGGAGGCCGCGAACGTGGACGCGTGACAGGGCTCGTCGGGATGGTTACCGAAGACGGGGACGGTGAACACGGAGCTGGTGTCGGCGTGCCCGCCGCCGATCAGGTTCAGTCCGTAGAAGTATTTGGTGCCGTCACGCGTGGTGACTTCCCAGTGCTCGCCGTTGTCGTCGCCGTTGGTGCCACCCGTCCTGAGCAGGACGCGTGTTCCGTCGTCCTCCTTGGTGCGGTACTCGTTCGTCGCGCCGACGCGGACCAGCTCGACGGTCTTGCCGCCGAGGGACATCACGGCGTTGTACGAGACCCAGCACAGGTCGGAGGTCTCGTTCGCCTTGCCCGTGTTGTTGGGCGCCTGACCACCGACGTCCTTGATGTCGTCCTTGCAGGTGCGGTAGCGGCGCTGGATGTTGCCGGGGTCGTAGTCCCAGCCCTCGCCGATCCAGGACGACTGCGGCGCGGAGGCCGCGGTCTTGCCGTCCACGGACTGGGAGTCGTAGCCGAGCTCGATCTTCGGCGAGGGGCCGGCGGGGGTTGGCGGCACGTCGATCGGATAGGACCAGCTGAAGCCGCCGGAGGAACTGCCCGCGGCCCACTGACCGTTGGAGATCAGCGGGGTGGCCTTGAACGATCCGCCCTCGCCCGCGCCGGAGTCGACGGCGCCGATGACCGCGCGGTCACCACCGGTGGCGACGGGCGTCGCCGCCGCCCTCACATACGCCGCCTGTACGGCGCCCGACCCCGCGGAGGGGGCCGGGTACGGGGCCGAGACGGGGGTGACGGTGCCGTCGGCCGCTGTGTCGACCGTCGCCGTGATCGCCTTGGCCGTGGTGTCGTTGGCCGTCTCCAGCTCCTCGTACGCCCGGCACGCCTCGACCTCGGGGGTCGTCAGGTAGCACTCGGGGAACTGCACGAAGCGGAGGCGGGAGGCCCAGTCCGCGCCGTAGTAGTTCTGGTACGCCTTGTAGTCCAGCTGGACGGCGACCGGAACGGAGCCGGTGGCCGGCGCGGTCACGGTGAGCAGTGCGCCGTCGACGCCCTGCACGAGCGGGTCGGCGCGATCGGCGATCGAGACCTGCCAGGTGCCGGTGGGGGCTGCCGCTCCGGGCGCCTGCCCGAGCTTGACCGGCAGGTCGTCGGCGGGCTGGAGCGCGACGGAAGTCACCGAAGCGGTACTGACGGAGGCCGTGCTTGCGGAGGAGGTGGACGAGGTGGTGGTCCTCGCACCGCTGCGGTATGCCGTCGGCTGGACCGGAGCACTGAAGTCGACGACACCGCTGTCGGCCTTCGGCGGCGTGGCGGTACCCGCCGGGGGCTCGGTCTGAGTGGTGGGGGCCTCGGCGCCGATGCGCTCCAGGCCGGTGTTGTTCGCCTTCTCGGGGACGAACCGACCCTTCTGGAGGGTCTCCAGAACCAGACCGTCACGCGGTATCTCGTCCTTGGCCGGATCCGGCGGTTGAGCCAGAGCCGTGGCTGGGAGAAGCAGGGCGAGCAGAACGGCACCTGTCGGCACCGCGAAGGCGCGCAGACGACGGTGAACGAACAGCAGGGATGGCACGGAGAAGTCCCCCCGGACTGCTGAAACGGAGCCCGGGCAGAGCTCACGTGATTCCCGATCGGAAAACAGCGTGATTGTGCTTAGTCCTATGCCGGTAAAGCCAGCATAAATAGAGTCAAGTGATAAGGATCACGGCAGATATCGCATAATCACAGCCTGTTCCGGGAGATTGATGCAATCAAGGCGCTCCTGTGCGAAATCGGGCCAAGTATCGGAGTGCTGCGGCAGTTTGGGCTGTGAATGCCCCTGTTTGAGAGAGGGAGCCGATTCCCCGCCCGGCCATGCGATGGCTCCCTCTCTTTCCTCGTCACGGTAAGTCCGGCGCGTGACGGGATCCGTCGCGTGGGTCATGCTTCGCTCGCACTGTCCGGTTGGGGGGAAGGAATTCGTGCTCATGACGAGCAGATGGCGCCGGTCGTCCGGTATGCGGTTGTCCGGCCGCCGGTCGCTCGCGGCGGTTGCGACGGCCGCCGTATTGGCGTCCGGAATGACGTACGTCGCGCTGAATGAATCCGGGGACGGTGCGGATTCGGAACCACCCCGAGCCGCACAGCAGCGGCGCGTCACGCTGACCGAGGATGCTGCGGCGCTGCGGGCGGCCAAGACCGGCAAGCCGGTGGAGGCGACCGCGCTGCGCAGCGCGTACACGACCACCTGGGCACAGCCGGACGGCTCGATGCTCCGGCGCATGCACTCCAGCCCGGTGCGCGCCGAGGTCGACGGTGTCTGGAAGGCCATCGACCCGACCCTGGAACGGGTCGACGACGGCTGGGCCCCGAAGGCTACGAACACCGCGATGGTCTTTTCGGCGGGTTCGAAGGCCGCCAAGGGGTCGGGTACGAAGGGTGATTCCGGGACCGAGCGTGCCTCCCGGGCCTCCGTCCGGCGCGTCTCGCTGCTGTCCGACGGCATCACGCCCGGCACCGGGAACACCCTCGCCACCATCACGGTAGACGGCCACGACATCGTCCTGACCTGGCCGGACGCCATTCCGACGCCGATCGTGGACGGCTCCCGCGCGCTCTACCCGGAGATCCTCCCCGGAGCCGACCTGGTACTGACCGCGGACGACAACGGTTTCGCGCAGCTGCTCGTGGTCAAGTCCCGTGCGGCCGCCGCTGATCCACGGGTCGCACGCCTCGCGTACGGGCTGTCCTCGCCGGACCTGAGTTTTTCCCTGGACCCCGTGTCCGGAATCGTCAGCGCTCAGGACCAGGGCGGCGAGGACATCGCCGAGTCGCCCACGCCGCTGATGTGGGACAGTGCGGGCGTCCCCGCGATCACCGACGGTCAGGCCGGCACCGACGCCACCGCGCCGCCCGAGGTGCTGCCGTCCGAATCCGTGGGTGCTCCGCTGGATCCGGACGAGACGGAGACCCCGACCGCGGAGCCCACGGACGCGATCCAGGACGGTGACATCGAGGATCCGTTCAACGAGGTGCTGCCGGAGGCCTCCGACGAGGCGCCGGACCCCTCGGCCACCGAACCCGAGTCGACCGTTCCGCCCGTACCGGCCGAACCGACGCCGGAGCCCTCGCAGACGGGATCGGCCGCTACGCTGTCGCTGCCGTCCCTCAACGGGCCGCAGCCCGCTTCCAACGGCGCGCTCGTCGAGACGCATCTCGACGGCGGCGACTGGGTGTTCATTCCCGACCAGGAGTTTCTGGCTGACGCGACCACGGTCTACCCGGTCTTCATCGACCCGTCGGTGAGCAAGCACACCAACGACTGGACGACCGCGTACAGCAGGCACCCGTACGCGAACTTCTACAACGGCAAGAACTTCAACAAGGGCGGCACCCACGAGGCCCGCGTCGGCTTCGAGTCCGACACCTGGGGCACGTCCCGGTCGTTCTTCACCATCGACTGGAACCCTGACCTCAAGGGCGCGCTCGTCACCAAGGCCGTGCTGCGGACCCTGAACACATACTCCTGGTCCTGCCAGTCACGCAGCATGTCCGTGCACCTCACCGGCACAATCAATTCCAAGACCAACTGGAAGAACGCGCCGTCGATGAACGACGGAAACAAGATCGGCCGACGCAGCTTCGCCCACGGTTACAAGACCAACTGCCGTGACGCGTACGAGGCGTTCGACGTCAAGCCGGCTGCGCAGCGCGCGGTCAGCAACGGCTGGCCGACGCTCACGCTCGGCTTCCGGGCGACGGACGAGAGTTCCCAGTACTCCTGGAAGAAGTTCCAGGCCAACGGTGGCAGCGACCCGTACATCGATCTGAGCTACAACCGTCCGCCCAACGCGCCCACCAGCCTGGACCTCGATCCCGAGCTGAGCTGCGACACGACGTCCCCGTACGTCAATCTCGGTGCGTCCTCACTGGCGCTGTGGGCCAGCGCGAGCGACAAGGACGGCAACCTCGCCTCGGTCAACTTCGAGCTGTGGCTCAGCGGCGGCGGCCCCAACCTGCTCGGCAGCAAGGGCAAGGTGTCCGTGGGGAGCCAGACCTCATCGGCCCGTGTCCACACCGATCCATTCCTGACCGGCTCCACCGGCCTGAAACTCGTCAACGGGAAAACCTACTCGTGGCGGGCGAAGTCGGTCGACAAGTTCGGCTCCACCTCGGGCTATTCGCACACGAAGGTGCCCTGCCGGTTCGTGTTCGACACGTTGGCGCCGTCCGCGCCGATCGTGACGTCCCCGCACTTCCCGGACGCGGACGCCCGGGACAATGGTTTCAACAACGATGCCGAGGACTCCACCTGGAGCGCCGTCAAGTTCGGCACGGCCGGCACGTTCACGTTCAAGGCCGGGCAGACGGACGTGATCCGCTACGAATACGGCTTCAACCAGGGTAACTACCCGTTCTCGGTCTCCCGCGCATCTGGTGCGGCGGTGACCACGCTCACCAGCGTGACCACCGTCAAGCCGCCGATGGCCGGGCCGAACGTCCTGTACGTGAGAGCCGTGGACGACGCCGGTCATGTGTCCCCGCCGACGAAGTACTTCTTCTATCTCGCCCCGCGTGACAAGGCGGACGAGCCCGGCGACTTCACCGGCGACGACATCTCCGACATATTCATC
Source organism: Streptomyces sp. NPDC048560 (assembly GCF_040650955.1). NCBI lineage: Bacteria > Bacillati > Actinomycetota > Actinomycetes > Kitasatosporales > Streptomycetaceae > Streptomyces > Streptomyces sp. NPDC048560. Next base: position 2,096 of record NZ_JBEZIJ010000019.1, on the reverse strand, counting down.
GTGGACGGCAACGGCAACCTCCGGCTGTACCCGGGCGAGGCACGCAGCGAGGACCTCACCAGGGGCAACGGCGACATCGGCTACTCGATGTCGGGTGCCTACAGGGGCAATCCCGCCAAGGATCCGAGCGGCGAGGACGGACTGCCTGTCTACGCCGCTGTGCCGTCCGGGTACTGGAAGGACACCCTGATCACCCACCTCGGCGACGTCTACGGCGGCGACGGTCTCCAGGACCTGATCGTCCGGCGCGAGGGCAAGCTGTGGGTGTACCCGGGTGACGGTTACGGGGCCGTCAACATCGACAAGCGGCAGCAGATCCTGCTGCCCGCGAATGCCCCCGACCCTGCGGACTACAGCCAGATCGCCGCGGCCGGAGACGTCACGGGGGACGGCAAGACCGACTTCTTCCTGACGGCCGGCGGCGCCTTCTGGGTGCTCACCGGGTACAACGGTGCGACGGTCGAGAGCGCGACCCGCCTGGCCGCGTCGGTGTGGACGGACCGCGACATCGTCTCGGTCCAGGACATCAGCGGTGACGGCGTGACCGACCTGCTGTACCGGAACGACACGGCCGGCAAGCTGTACCTGAGGCTCGGCAAGCCCGGCGCCTCCGGCGGCGTCGACTTCGTCTCGCTGGCCGCGGCCGCCGACTCGGCGTCGCCGGGCGGCATCGACATCACGTACGGCGCGTCGGGCTGGCAGAGCACCAATGTGCGCCTGCTCATGGGGACGCCGGATGTCAACGGGGACAACATCCCGGACGTCTGGACGATTCGTGTGGACGGCACGGTGCGCTTCTATGCCGGCACCACGGGCGAGATGCAGCACTCCGGAGTGGCGATCGTGGGCAACAGCAACGGCGTCGGCTGGAAGAACAAGCTGGCCATCGGCTGAGACCGGTGATCTGAGCCGTGTGGCGAGGGGCCTCGCCAGGAATCAGGCGGCCGGTCACAAGTGGATGCCCCGCCCCCTGCCACCGCATACAGCCCCTGCGCTCCGTGCTCGGCCGCGCCCACGGTCTTCGCACACGGGGAGCGGCATGGACCGGCATCCCGATCGCGGCACTCGAACTGCGACACCGACAGCGTGCCTGCACCGAGGACCGCATCCGGGTCGCCTGCGCCACGGCCTGCACAATCTGGAAGGGAAGCGGTTCGAACCAGCAGGAGCGGCGTGGTGGCGTAGGGACGGCGCGTCTCCGTTGGCGCGCAGGCTGCAGGTGGAGTGCGAGGCGGAGACCGGCTACCGCGCACGTCGGCGCCGGTACTCACCACGCTCATCCACGGCCGCCCCCTGCTCGTCGCCCCGGCAGGATCCGAACAACCGCTGCTCACCGCAGCCTGCATCCGCGCAGGCGTCGCCCGCCGGCTGTCGGAAAGGGCAACACCCGATCTCCTCCTAGAAGTCCTGGGCGACTGCTCGATCCGCCGGGCCGCTGCCGGGCTCGCCGGCAGCCTGCTCACGGCAGGGGCAGCACCCCTGGCGGCGGACCACGTCGAACGAACTGCGCAACACGGAATGGCGCGCACGACGAGCAGCCTGCCAGCCCTCCGAGAACACTGTGCCTACCGTGGAGAACTGGCCGGCCTTGCTCATCACGCTGTCGTCGGCAGCCGCAGTACCTGCTCCAGAGCGAACGCCACCCCATAGCGCCAACAGCAGGAAGCAATAGGCAGAGCTGAACACGTCGATGCCGGACAGGCAGACAAGCACACGAGCCCCTGGGCCTGGAGCTCAAAAGCATGCCGTGACGCTCAGGAGGCAACGGCAAGGGCTTCAGGATTCGCGTCGATGGAAGCGGAGTGACGACGTCAGTTCTCGCCTGCAGGGCCACTGAGCCGCCCCTGAAAGACGGTGTTCCCGTCCTGCGTCCCCGTGACCAGTACCGAGATCTCCTCGGCGGCGGCGTGCACGACCCGCGCCTCGATCCGGCAGGGGCGGTCGAATTCGGTGTACCGCTCGAAAGCACTGGTGATGACGGTTGCCTCAAGGTGGGCGGGCTGCAGGATCGCGTGCGCCGCTTGATAGGCGGCCTCCATCAGAACGAGGCCGGGCACGTGATCGACGGGGTGGTCGAAGTACATGACGTTGTCCAC
>NZ_JBEZIJ010000018.1:0-35400 GCF_040650955.1 Streptomyces sp. NPDC048560 | reverse complement strand
ATTCGTTGGCACAACGATATGGCACTCAGTACCCTCTTGCAAGGTACGTAGTGCCAATCGGGGCATTCCGGTGTTACGTTCCCGGCATGACTGAAGCGCGCAGAGGACGCAGGGCGGCACCCGGCCCGGCATCCGGCAGTTCCCCCGCGAAGGTGCCCATGCGGGAGGCGCTCGCCGAAGCGGCCTTCCAGCTCTTCCTGGAGCGCGGCTACGAGCGGACCACGGTGGACGACATCGTGGCGCGGGCGGGCGTGGGGCGCCGTTCCTTCTTCCGGTACTTCCCGTCGAAGGAGGACGCGGTCTTCCCCGACCACGAACGGTGTCTGGCCGACATGACCGCGCTGCTTGACGGGCGCGACGGACGTGACGGCCCGGATCCGGTCGGTGCGGTGTGTGACGCGGCCAGGCTCGTGATGAGGATGTACGCGGCGAACCCCGAGTTCTCCGTCCAGCGCTACGGGCTGACGCAGGAGGTTCCGGGGCTGCGCACCTATGAGCTCTCCGTGGTGCGCCGCTACGAGGGGACGATGGCCGGCTATCTGCGGCGGCGCTGGGCGGATGCGCCGGACGGCGGACTGCGGGCCGACGTGGTGGCGGCGGCGGTGGTGGCCGCGCACAACAACGCCCTGCGTTCGTGGCTGCGTTCGGGAGGCGTGGGCGACGCCGACGCGGCCGTGGACCACGCCCTCGGCCTCGTGCGCGACGTCTGGGGGTCCGCGGCCCGGGGGCCCGCCGCGGACCCCCGCGGCGAGGCGGAGCCGGAGGGGTCCGCGCACGTCGCTCCGGTCGTCGGGGCGGCCGCGGAACAGGGCGACGACGTGATCGTCATGGTGGCCTCCAGGAAGGCCCCGATGTGGCGTGTGGTGCAGAGCATCGAGGCGGCCATGGCGGCAGGCTGAGAAAGAAGGGGCACTCAGTACCTTTACGCTCCGGCACTCAGTGCCATATGGTGCTGAACGCCGCGCGATGGTGCGGCGCTCACAGCCGAGTGCAGGGGGTCGAGACGTGTCCCAGCCAGGAAGCGGCACCGCTACGGCGGCGCGTGAAGGAACAGGACTGACCTACCAGCGTTGTCGCTGGTGCGGCACTGCGTCGTTCCGGCGGCTCCTGTGCCCCGTATGCCAGTCGAGCGACATGCGGACGGAGTCGAGTGAGGGCCACGGTGTCGTGGTCCGCTCGACGGTGGTGCACCGCTACACCGAGTTCGCACGCAACGAGTCCCTGGTGCGGTTCCCCGAGGGCTTCATGTTCCGCTGCCGTGTCATCGGCACTCCGCCCCAACTGGTGTGGCCCGGGGCCCGCGTCCGCCCGGCATCCGGGGCCGACCTCGGCTCCGGAGAGGTCGTGCTGGAGACGGTGGACAAGGTCGAACACGACCCCTGGCGCTGAACTCCCTTGCGCGGAGGCAGGCTTCGGCCCTTTTCCTGAGTCACTCGGGGACCAGCACGATCCAGACCTGGCCGCGCGCGAACGTCATCGGCCGGCCGTCCTGCGTGATGTACTCCGTCGCCGACGCTGCGCTGTCTCGTTGCCACGTGACGTCGTACGCCTTGCCGTCGCGCAGTGCGAGCGCCGAGCCGGACCCCACGGTCTGCGTGAAGGGTGACGTGTTCCCCCACTTGTCCCGGAAGCGGGACGGGCCCAGGGTCACGTCCTGAAGGATCACGTCGGCCGCCGTCAGCCGCTCCCCGGAGGCCGTACGGGACGCCTTGCCGTCCATGGCGACCAGCCACGTCTTCTGCTCCGGCGACCAGGTGAACGTGAACCGCGCCGAGGGGTAGCTCACCGTCCGTTCGGTGACGGGTGTGCCGCCCTCCGGCGCGGGCGCGAAGCGCAGCCCGATGTCCTCGGCCGCGTCGACCTGGCTCGCTGCGTGCGGGATGTCCTCCGGGCGGAGGTACAGGTTGTGCGGAGCCGGCCGCTCCGGGTCCCTGAAGTACGCGTCCGGTGCCTTCGACGGCGGCAGGGCGTCGAGTGGAGCCGCCTCGATCGACGGCTGGAGCGCCGACTGGGCACCGGAGTACGCGAGGGTGGGCCGGTCGAACTGCCGAAGCAGTTCCAGGTCGGTTTCGCGGGCGCTCCGGACCGGGCCGATCACCGGGGGGACGTCGGAGGAGTAGACGGCGAGTATCCGGCTGAGTCCCGCCTCCACCTGCTCGACGTAGACCAGGTCGGCATTCTCCAGTCCGGTCGGCGGCCGTGCGGGGGCGACGTTGTCGATCTTCACGGCGAGGACGTCGGCCTGCCCGGACGAGGTGACCGAGCTGTCCGGCGAGGGAGCTGTGCCCCCTCCGCCCTGGCAGCCGCAGGCCGCGGCGACGAGGAGCAGGAGGATGGCGAACAGAGTGACGGCCGGTCTCTTCGAACCGGAGGTGTGCATGGCGGCCGCCCCTTTCGAGCGGGCTCCGCACCGGGGCACCGGCTCATGTCTGCTGCGGCGATGACTCTCCTGTCCATCATCACGCAGTGGACCGGCGATCGGTTCCGGAACATCCCCACCGGCCGGACGGGGAAGTGCCCCGTCCGGCCGGTGGGGCGGCGCCGGCGAACGCCACGGGCCCGGGCGGGGTGATCTGCACCCGCCCGGGCCCGGCAAGCGGGGCCGTCAGCGTCCGGCCGTGCCGTCCGTCTCCTTGGCGTCCCGTTCGCTCTGCGCCAACAGCCGTTCGGCCTTCTGCCGCAGGCGCAGGCGGTGCTCGGGATCGCTCGTGCGCTCGGCGGCCTGACTCAACTCGCTGGCCTTCTGGCGCATGTGCTGGTCGCGGGCCGAGGGTCCGGATATGGCGCTCATGATCACTCCTGGGTTCATGGAGAGCGGACAGTCCAAGCGAACCAGCCTCCTGCCAGGAGCGCACCCCCTGATGTCACGTTCCGTGATCAGCTCTGCTCAGGGTGGTGGGTAGCCGCCCTGTGCGGGCGGGGGACCGGTGGCCGACGCGATGGAGAAGACGGCGCCGCACGGGTCGCGGAGCGTGGCCCCGTCCTCGTGTGACGAGTTCCGGCGTTCGAGGACCCGGCCGCCGTGCCGGACCGCGGTCCTGAGCGCCGCCTCCACGTCCCGCACGGGGAAGTGCACGTTCCAGCGTGGCCCGCACCCGGGGAGGGCCTCGCTGCCCTCGGGGCCCGCGGTGATGAGGGCGGCGACCCTGCCGTCGTCGCGCAGCACCACGTCGTCGTGCTCGTAGCCGACCTCGCAGTAGCCGGGGCGCTCCGACGCCCAGTCCAGGATCTCGCCGTAGAAGAGCGCGGCCTCGAACGGGTTGGGCGTCGTGAGGTCGAGCCACCAGGGGCGGTGCGTCCGCCAGGCCTGCCAGTCGGCCACGAGGCGGCCCTGCCAGACCCCGAAGCGCGCCCCGTCGCGATCGGCGGCTACCGCGGCCCGGCCGATCGGGAAGTCGATGGGTCCGATCGCGAGCGTGCCCATGCGCTCCCTGATCCGGGCGGCGGCCACATCCGCGTCCGGCACGGCGAAGTACGGGGTCCAGTCGTTGGCGATGTGCAGGGCGTCCGTCAGCTCGGCCAGACCGGCCGTCGGTACGCCGTCGTAGAGGGCCACGCTGAACTCGTCGCCGATGTCCGTACCCCGGAAGGTCCATCCCAGTACGGCCCCGTAGAACTCCTGCGAGGAGGCCAGACTGCGCGTGGCGAGACTGGCCCAGCACGGTGCACCCAGACCCGAGGCGTCCGTCGTGGACCTCTGCTGAGGAGACCTCCGCTGCGGAGTCTCCTGTGGATGCGAGCCGATCACGGTGCGTACACCTCCAGAGCGGACCGGTGCCACTGCACGCGGCCCTCGCGGGCGCCCGGGGGTGCGGCGGTGTGCCGCACTCAGGCGCCGTTCGGCGCGTGGCTGCCTGTCGCAATGTGCGACGCCACCGTCGGGGCTCATGCCATGAACTTGTGCGAAGGGTCCGGCCGGTGCCCGCACGGCAGATGCGTGACGCGGCCGGTCCCCGTCGCCCATGCTGCCCGAAGGCATGGGCGGGGGCCACTCGTACGCGGTGCCGTCACCGCCGCATTCCGGGTGGCAAGGGGGGCCGGCCGCGGCCCGCCCGGGGCCGCGTCAGCCCGAGTGCTCGCGCTCCGCCGCCTCGACCTGGTGCAACGTCCGGCCGGTCCGGGCCGACCGGGCGTCGTACGGATCGGGAGTGCCCGGTCCGTCATGGACGGCCTCGTTGTCGTTCGCCTTGATCAGCAGCCATGCCACCGGGCTCGACTCCGGCATCTCGCCCACCTGGAAACGGGTGAGGGCGTACTCGCCGTGGAGCCGGTCGCCGTCGAGCCAGAAGGTTGCGTGCCCGCGTTCCAGAGCCTCCTCGAACGATACGGGCGTGCCCTGTTCGTCGTGACTGAGCGGCCGGTAGGTGCCCTGGTCCCAGACGATGATCGTGCCCCCGCCTTGTTCGTTCTGGGGAATGACACCCTCGAACTCGCCGTATTCCAGGGGGTGATCCTGTGTCGGTACGGCCAGTCGCTTGTCCCGCGGATTGCCCGAGGGGCCCCGGGGCACCGCCCAGGACTTCAGTACGCCGTCGACCTCCAGCCGGAAGTCGAAATGCATGCGGCGCGCGTCATGGATCTGCACGACGAACCGGGGTGCGTCACCGGTCGGCCGTACGTCGTCGGTGTTCACGCCAGTTCCTCCGCCCGCAGCTCATTCGTCCCCTGTTCTTCCACTGTGCGGCCCGGGGCGGCGGACCGCACTGCGGTGGACCGGACTCAGCTGGTGTGCTCCGCGAGCACCGCGTCGGCCGCGGCCCGGGTGGTGTGCCACCACGTGGTGACGGGTTCCCAGACGCGGATCCTGTCCGGCGACCCGAGGGAAGCGGCGTCGAACGTCCGCCCGTGGTGCGCCGGATGCCCGGCGACCGTCAGGCTGTCCACCGGCCTGAGTTCGGTCGATGCGGGGTCGAGGGTCCGTACGGCGGCGTACGCGGACCGGCCCCCACCCAGCCGGTACGGCGCGCTCTCGGCCGAGGGCACCGCGAGCGCCGCGCCGTCGAGATCCCCGAACGTCACGGTGGGGATCCGGTCGACGACACACGGGCGCGTGCCCTGGTTGGTGACGCTGATCCGGACCACGTCCGACACGTCGGGGGAAGCGGCCGCGCGTACGGTGAGGACGCGCTCCGCGCAGACGGCGGGTCCGGGCGCTGCCGTGGCGGGGACGCCGGACGTCGCGAACAGGGCGAGGACGGCCGCGGAGGAAGCGGCGAGAGCGGGACGGATACGCATCGGAATCCCCGTTCGTCTGGCGTGGGCGTCGACGCACACGGCGGGAGGAACCGGACGAGAGGCCCGGACCGGGCGTGCACCCGGTCAGCATCCACCGCGGACCGACGGTCTGCCGTGCAGGACGCGCCGGTCCGGCCATCGGTTGTGGCGTCGGGGGCGAATCGGTCAGGGCGGACGGACCGAGTGGACCGGGACCGGCCTCAGTCGTCCCCGTGCTCCTCGTCCTTGTCCTTGTCCTTCTCCTTCGCCCCGTCCCCATGGCCGTCGCCCTGGTCCAGGGCGTCCTGGGCCCCGTCCTGGGCCGTCGCGTCGGACGTGGGAGTGGTAGGTGTCGGTCCCTCCCCGGCCGGGGTCACCGGTGCGGTCGTCTCCGTGGGATCCGTGGCAGGTGTCCCGGCGGAGCTGGGCTCCGGCGCGAACAGGACCATGCCCAGATACACGGCAGCGAGGAAGGCCGCCGTCCCCGCGATGGCGCTGGCCACGCGCGGCCGGCGCCGGATCGCCTCACGCGTGCTGCGCCTGGCGGGAGCGGGAGCCCGTCTTCGGCCGGTGGCCTGCGGCAGCCGGTACGTCGTGAGGCCCGCGGCGCCGCCCGCCGTGTCCGGTCCGGACCGGTGCGCACCGGTGGACATAGGTGAGGTGAGCGGACCCCGGGCCGGGGAAGGCATCGGCGCGTACGCCGGTCCGGCAGGGGCGACGTGCTGGGGCAGGGGTTCGGGGCGCCCGAGCCAGGCGCCGGTGCGGAACCAGTCGGACACCTGCTGGGCTCCTGGCCGGTCCTCGGGCTGCTTGGCGAGCAGGCTCAGCAGGTACGCGTCGAACGCGGGGGAGATGTCGACGCCGCGCTGCCGCACCGGTACCGGAGGGGTGTCCACATGCTGATAGAGCGTCGCGGTCGCCGTGTCGGAGCGGAACGGCGGGTGGCCGACGAGGAGTTGGTAGATCACGCAGCCGAGGGAGTACATGTCCGACGCCGAGTCGGCCGTGCGGCCGAGCGCGCGCTCCGGGGCCAGATAGAGACTCGTTCCCACGATCTGTCCGGCGGTGGTCAGTGCCGTGGCGGGATCGTCCACGAACTGGGCGATCCCGAAGTCGCCTATCTTGACCGACCCTTCGGCGTCCAGCATCAGGTTTCCGGGCTTGATGTCCCGGTGTACGACGCCCTGCCGGTGGGCGACGGCCAGCCCCGCGGCCGCCTCGCCCGCTATCCGGGCCACCTGTTCCGGATGGACCGTGTCCTGCGCCGCGAGCAGATCGCTGAGGCTCCTGCCCTCGACCAGTTCCATCACGAGATAGAAGCGGTCCTCCCAGGCGCCGAAGTCGAACACGGCCACGAGGTGAGGGTGGCTCAGCCGGGCGGCGGTCTGCGCCTCCAGCCGGAACCGGGCTGCCGATGACGCGTCGTCACGGTCGCCCAGCAACAGCTTCACGGCGACGGCCCGGCCGAGGACTTCGTCCGTCGCCCGCCACACCTCGCCCATGCCGCCGCGGCCGATAGGGGATATCAACCGGTACCGACCAGCTACCAGCACCTGTGCACCAATCTCGAACTGTGGCCCGCTTCGACAGCCGCGGAGGGGTGTGCGGCCGGGTCAGGATATCGGCCTGCCGGACCGCAGTTGGCACCGGTGATCCGCCGCCCGCGGCCGGACGCGCTGGTGGGGGCGGCAATCAGCCAATCGGTACGGCGGCCCGGGGGCCGCCCGCCCGAAGGATCCACTCGTACGCGGCCCCGGCCGTGAACTCGCGCTGCCCGCCGGCGAAGAGCAGGTCCGCCGCCAGGAAAGCCGGATCCTCCGCTGTGCCCGCCACGTAGGGGATCGCCAGACAGCGCATACCCGCCGCATGCGCCGCGGCAGCGCCGGGCGCGGCATCCTCCAGCACCACGCAGCCGGCCGGGTCCGTGCCCAGCCGCCGCGCGGCCTCCAGGAACACATCGGGCTCCGGCTTGCCGTGCGGCACCTCCTCGGCGGACACGTACAGCGGGATGTACGCGTCGAGTCCGGTGACCGCGAGCACCGCCCCGATCGCCGCCCTGGACGAACCCGAGGCCACCGCCATCGGGACGCCCGCACCGTGCAGGCGCTCGACGAGCTCGCGCATCTCAGGGAAGACCTCGGTGGAGGATCCGGCCAGTTCGAGGTAGAGGGCGTTCTTTCCGGCCAGCAGTTCGTCGACCGGAGCCTCGATCCCGTACTCGGCGCGCAGCGCGGTCAGCGTCTCGCGGGTGCCGATCCCGATGAAACGGGTGTGGTGCTCCCAGCTGAAGTCCCTCACGCCGTACCGGGCCAGGAGGCGGCGCCCCGCCTCGTAGTAGTTCGGCTCGCTGTCCACGAGCGTGCCGTCGAGATCGAAGACGACGCGGGGGGCCGGTACACGCGGGCGCGGTGAGTTCATGACTCCCAGCATGGCGGGCGCCTGATCAGCCGACGCCGCCGGCCGCCCGTCCCACCGCTTCGACCAGCGGCAGCACCCGGTGCGGCACCCGCTCCCGCAGCGCCACCTCCGTCCGGGTCCTGACCACGCCCGGAAGCTGGATCAGCCGCTGGATCACATCCTCCAGGTGCCCGTTGTCGCGGGCGACGACGCGGGTCAGCAGATCGCCGCCGCCGGTCGTGGAGAACGCCTCGATGATCTCGGGGACGGCGGACATGGCCTCGCCGACCTCGTCCAGGTGTCCCTGGGTGACCTCCAGGTGTACGAAGGCGAGCACGGGGTGGCCGAGGGCGGCGGGGGAGAGGGCGGGACCCGTACCGGTGATCACGCCGTCCCGCTCAAGCCGGTCGAGCCGGGCCTGCAGCGTGCCCCGGGCGATGCCGAGAATGCGCGCGTACTCCCGCGCGCTGGTGCGCGGCTGCTCGATCAGCAGACGCAGGATGCGGGTGTCGAGCGTGTCCACGGCCATGGTCCGACGGCTCCTTCCTGGCTCGGTGAAACGTATGCCGACTGTACCGATGGCACAACGGCGGCACGCGGGCGCCAGATGTCAGCCGTCGTGGCCGGTGGGCGGCAGCGGTTCGTAGCGCGCGCGTTGTGCCTCGTAGGCGACCTCGGGGTCCTCGTCCAGTTCCAGTGCGGACAGGACGCGTTTGCGCAGCCCCAGGCCGTGGGCGCAGAGCAGATGGAGGCCGGCCCTGCGCACGTGGCGGGGGCGTCCGGGTGCGATGAGGGAGACCAGCCAGTCCTCGGGGACGAGCAGGACGTAGGGGACGAGCGCCTTGCGGGCGGTACGCACCACGGGAGGATGCGGGTCCTCCATGGCGGCCATCAGCTCGTCGGGGGACTGCGCGTCCGTCATGAGCAGAGCGGCGAGCGCCGCGTTGCGCACCCGGCCCTCGGGATGCGCTGCCAGCGGGCGCAGGAGAGCTGCCGCATCGGCCGCGCCGGTCTCGGCCAGCCCGAGCAGTGCGCCCGGCGGCGGGCCGGGAGTGCCTGCGTCGGCGCACAGGGCGCGGTAGTGCGGCAGAGGGTCCTCGCCCTCCAGCCCGAGGACGAGGCGGGCGGCGGAGCGCACCCGGGCCGACGGGTCGGACAGGTACGCCGTGGCTTCCCCGCCCCGGCCGGCCCTGTGCAGCGCCGTCACCGCGGAGGACCGGGTCACGGCGGAGGAGGCGTGGAGCAGACGGTTCATGAGCTGCCTCGGCGGGGCGGTGGTGACCCCGCCCAGCAGCGCGGCGGTGCAGAGGTGCCGGACCGCCCGGTCCGGGGCGGTGAGGGCGAGCTCTGTCAGCTCGGCGGGTGTGAGCAGATCCCGCTCCAGCGCGAGTCGGGCGCCGAGGACGCGCAGGCGCGCCACCGGATTGGTGTGGAAGGGGGCCTCCAGACCGGTCGGCAGGGGATCGGCGGCGGCCATGACGCGTTCCAGTGCCCAGCCGCCGTGCGGGCGCAGGCTGAGGCGCAGGACCAGGGACACCGACTCCGACGCCTGGGCCGCCGATGAGCCGAGGGCCCTGTCCGCCAGCCGGCGCGCCCGCTCCCGCACCCGCGGATGACTGTCGGCGCAGCGGACGAGGAGCAGAGGCAGGAGGGCCGGCCGCCCGACCGTGAAGGCGAGCGCGGCTTCTCGCGCCTCCCACCGGTGGTGGCAGAGGACGATCGCGATCTCCGGCTCGGAGGGCGGGAAACGTGACCAGGTGACGTCGTGGGTCTCCTCGTCCCAGCGGGGGGCGGCCGTCCAGTCGGCGGACCCGGCCCCGTCGCCCTGGCGGTTGCGGAGCAGGACTCCGGGCGGCAGGGGCTCCCTGCGTCGCGCGGTCGCCGTGCCTATCCACCGGTCGACTTCGGCCCACGCCTCCGGATCGGAGGTGTCCAGGACGGCGGACAGGGGCTTGCCCAGGAGGAGACGGTCGTGCGGAGGGAGGCGCAGGGTCGGCGACAGGGGAATCAGTTTCCGCATGGTCACAGCCTAGGTGGGGACTTGTCGACAGTGGACCCGTCGGCAGCAGAAGTGGTCTCCCCTTTGCGGAAGACGGCGAAGGGGTCGTGCGACCGGCAGGTGTCCATCTCCTGTCCGGGGTGTGAAGCGGCGCCCGGACGCCCGGAGCCACGGCGGACCACGCGCCGGGTCACAGCGTGGCTCTCCGCGCGACGCACCTGACCGTTGGCCTACCACTTGTCGGGTTCAGGGTGGAGATGCCGTGCCAATGGCACAGCCAGAGGGAAGGCTGTTGAGCCAGTGGGCCAAAGATGGTTACCTTTGTCCCATCCATGTACTCAAGGCGCCGCGCAGCGCCGGCCGGCAACGAAGCCGGGATCCGGCCCGCGGTGCCTTCGTCGTGTCTGTTCGCCGCCCCTACCCCGGGCGGGCGCAGGCGGGGCGCGCACCACTGCGAGGGGGCGGCACGCCGCTGTGAAGAGGATGTTCGTGGCCCCGGATCCGGGGCGCCTGAGGCTGAGGAACTCGGTCCGTGCCGTCATCGGTATCGCCCTGGCCGTCGCCGCCGCCGAACTGTGCGGGTTCTCGCTCGTCGCGTCGATCACCGCCGGGCTCGCGGCCCTGCTCGCCCATTTCACCGTCACCGACGCGACCGTCCGCGCCCAGCGGGTCACCACCGCTCTGCTGCCTGTCGCGGGATTCCCGGTCCTGGCGCTCGCCACCACCCTGCACGGCGTGACCATGGCCCGCGACGCCGCGTTCCTCGCGGTCGTCTTCGTCGGCGTGTACGCGCGCCGCTGGGGCCCCCGCGGCCACGCCCTCGGGATCTTCGCGTTCATGAGCTTCTTCGTGACGCAGTTCCTGCACGCCGTCCCGGCCCAGCTGCCCGAGCTGTACGCCGCTGTGGGCCTCGCCCTTCTCGCGGCCGGTGCCGTGCGCTTCCTGGTCTGGCCCATCGAGAGGCGTACACCGCCCGTGGCGGTCCCGCCGGGCCTGCCCGGAACGGGCCTGGCGCGGCCCACCACCCGGCAGGCCTTCCAGGCGACCGCCGCCTGTCTCGTCGCCCTGTCCATCGGGCAGGTCCTCTCCGAGGACCGCTGGTACTGGGCCGTCGGCACGGTCTGGTGGATCTTCGTCAACACCTCTTCCCGCGGGGAGACCCTGGTCCGCGGATTCCGCCGTGTACTCGGCACCGTGGTCGGGATCGTCGTCGTTCTGCTGGTCGCCATCCCGCTGCACGGCGCGCCCGTGCCCACGGCGGCCCTCGTCGCGGTCGCCGTCTTCGGCATCTTCTACACCGCCGCGGTCTCGTACTCCTGGATGATGCTGGCGGTGACGGTCATGGCCGGTCTCCTGTACGGCCTGCTGGGAGTCCTCGACCTGCACCTGCTCGTGCTGCGCCTCGCCGAGACGGGCGTGGGCGCGCTATGCGCCGCCCTGGCCGTGCTTCTCGTCCTGCCGGTCACGACCCACGCCACGAACGACGCCTGGATCCAGCGGGTTCTCCATTGCGTGCACGCGGCCACCGGCGAGGCGGCTGCCCGCCTCGCCGGTGACCCGGAGGTAGATCCGGCGCCGCAGGCCGCCGAGCTGGAGTCACTGCTCGGCCGGGTCCGGATGTCCCTGGCTCCGCTGGTGCACCCCTTGAGCCCGTTCCGTGCGCGCAAGGCCCGCGCCCGGCACGTCATCGAGCTGCTGGACGACTGCGCCCGCGAGGTACGGGGCCTCATCTCCATCGCGGCGGACCCGGCCGCCTCGCACGACGCCCGCCTGGCGGCTGCCTGCTGGCGCGTCGAAGCCGCCGTGGAGGCCCTCACCACGCCGAACGGCACGCCGAAGCCCGCCGTCACCGCATCCGGGCCCGCAGGAGCGGAACGCGCGCTGGCCCACCTCCACGATCTGGAGCGGGCACTCGGCGAGCTCGCCGCCCCGCTGGGGAGCTCCCCGCGCGCGCCGCTGGTGCGCTCCTAGGGTCCAGGGGGCCGGCGGTCCCCGGGCGCCGGCAGGGCTTCCGGGGAACGTCCGCATTGGTCTGGACCAGGATGAGCTGCCTGCTACCGTCGGCCCCAAGATCGGGACACACGGTGAAGTGGGGTAGTGCGGATGAGCGGGAAAAGCGCCGGCCGGGCATTCATTGGGTCGTTCACCTCGGCGGGCGGGCTGGGGATCACCGCTGTCGCCGTGGACCGGGAGACCGGGGATCTGACCGTGCTCGGTTCCACCGACGCCGTCGCGGACCCGTCGTACCTGGTGAGCGGGCTCGGGCCGGGCGGAGCGGTGCTCTACGCGGTCAGTGAGACCTCGGAAGGGGCGGCCGCCGCCTTCGACGTCTCGGAGGACGTACCGCGCCTCCTGGGCGACCCGCAGTCCGTGCGCGGGGACGGCCCCACCCACCTGACACTCGCCGCCGGCCACGTCGTCACGGCGAACTACGGCTCCGGCAGCGTCACCGTGCTCCCCGTGCTGGCCGACGGCTCGCTCGCGGCCGCCGCGTCGGTCGTCCAGCACGAGGGCGGCGGCCCCGACGCCTCCCGCCAAGAGGCCCCGCACGCTCATGAGGTGCTGGCCGACCCCTCCGGACAGTGGCTGCTGAGCGTGGACCTCGGAACCGACTCCGTGCGCGTCTGCGCCGTCGAGGCGGCCACCGGGGACCTGCGCGTGCACGGCGAGACGAAGCTGAGCCCTGGTACCGGGCCGCGCCACCTGGCGTTCCACCCGGCCGGCCGCTTCGCCTATGTCGTGGGCGAACTCGAACCGACCCTCACGGTGTGCGCCTGGGACGCGGCCGCGGGCGTCCTCGAGCCAGTCACGGTCGCCGCGGTGCTGCCAGAGAACGTGATCGCGGGTGAGCAGGGGCGTTCGTACCCGTCCGAGGTCGTCGTCTCGCACGACGGACGGTTCCTCTGGGTCGCGAACCGGGGGCACGACAGCATCTCGGTCCTCACCCTGGACGAGACCGGCGAGAAGGCCGCCCTGGCGGCCACCGTGGGCTGTGGGGGCCACTGGCCGCGCGACCTGGCCCTCGACCCTTCGGGGCAGTGGCTGTACGCCGCCAACGAGCGCTCCGGGAACGTCACCTGGTTCGCCGTGGACGCCGCTACGGGCATGCCCAGCCCCGCAGGCTCGCTGGACCTCCCCGCACCCTCCTGCGTGGCCTTCGCCTGACGCACGCGCACGTGACCCGGTGGTGCGGAACAACCGCCCGCACGGAGACGGCCGGTGCGGTACTGACCCGGAATCCCGGGTCCGTACCGCACCGGCCGACGTGCGTGCTCCGGGCGCCGCGCGGTCGCTCAGTGAGCCTGTGCGCCCAGCGTTCCCTGCGGCGTCGCGGGGGTGATGCCGAGCGCCGTCGCGTACAGCGAGAGCACCAGTTTGCCGATGGCCGGGTACGCGCCGAGCGGCTCGGCCATCGCGCAGCCCGCCTCCTTCGCGGCGGCGTCCAGCAGGCTTGCGTCGATCTCCGGGCCCACCAGGTACGGCGCGAGCGCCAGCTGGGACGAACCGGAGTTCTGCAGCTGATCCGCGATCGAGGCGACCGAGCCCTCGACGTCGAGGGCGGCGGCCATCACCGGCACGGCGAGGCGCGCGGCCAGCAGCATGCCGGTGATGCCGGCGGCCTGCACGGCCTCGTGTCCGCCGACGGTGGCCAGCACGATGCCGTCCGCCGCGGTCGCCACGGTGAAGAGCCTTGCGCGGTCGGCGCGCGCCAGACCGGCCTCCGAGAGGCGCACGTGCAGCGCCTCGGCGAGCAGCGGGTGCGGGCCGAGTACGTCGGTCAGCTCGACCTGGGTACCGCTGTCCATCACGGCCTGCCGTATCCGCCGCATGAGGGCGTTGTCCGGCCCCGCGAGGAGCGGCACCACGACGGCGGACGGGCCTTCCGGGGCGACGGCCTCACGGCCGGCGGCCATGGCCTGCTCGTAGCGCGTCACGCGCTCGGCGGCGGCGTGGGTGAGTACGGCGGCCAGGGTCGGGTACTCGGCGTCGTCTCCGTCGAGGTATCCGATCCGGGCGTTCAGGCCGGGGAGCTCGGAACGGGCGATGCTGATCACTTCTTCGGCCAGGCTGCGCGTGGCCGAAGAGGGGGTACCGGGAACGGCGAGAACGAGCGCGGAAGCGCCCTCGGGTGCGACCACGGGCTCCGGGCGGCGGTGCCGTCCGGACTGGCGAGGTCGCGGCATTCGTACAGGCAGGCCGGAAGCGGGCCCAGTGGGGGTGCTCATGGCGCCGCATGTTACTGGTTTTGGGTGCTCCTCTGTTCGGGGAGGGCCCAGTCGGACGTTATCTGTCCGCTAATGTCCGTTGAGTCGCATAGTGGTCAACTGCCCCGCTCTGTCGGCCGGAACGGCTTCCCGAATGACTCCTCGTATCCCTAATCGGCACCCGGTTCGCGCCTCTGGCGCCCCGTTCGCGCACCTGGCGCACCGTTCACCGCGGCCCCGGCGCCGCGAACGGTGCGTCAGGCGGTTTCCGGTCAGGTACGAACAGCAGAGTCGGATGGAGAGGCAGCCGTAGACCGGGGCCGGCGAGCGCCCGGGCGATGCGGAGGGAGCCGCTGAGCGGGTCACCGGCGGCGGGCACCACCACCGCCTGCGGCACCTGCCGGGCCAGCTCCGTGCGCAGGGGTACGAGGAGGGGTGCGCCCATCCGGAACAGGCCACCTGTCAGGGATACTTCGAGCTGTCCGTCACCGTCGGGACCGGCCTCGGGGCACACCGCTGCCGCGGTCTCCGCGACAAGGGCCGCCGCCTGTTCCAGGATGCCCGCGGCAACCGGGTCGTCACCCGCGCAGGCTGCGACCTCCGGGGCGAAGGACGCGAGCAGGGCCGGCCGGTCCGTCCGAGGGTAGAGCAGGCCCGGCAGGTCCGTCGGCGGTCCGAAGGCCGCCACCAGACGGGCGAGCAGCGCGGGGGAGCCGCCCCGCCGTCCGTCATGCGCGCGCATCGCGGCTTCGAGGCCGGCCCTTCCGATCCAGGCCCCGCCTCCGCAGTCACCGAGAAGGTGACCCCAGCCGTCGGCCCTGCGCCAGTCCGAGAGGTCGGTGCCGAGCGCGATCATGCCGGTGCCGCCCGCGACGACCGCTCCCGGCCGCTGCCCGAGGGCGCCCGCGTACGCGGTCACCGCGTCGGCTGCGAGCGCCAGCCGCCGTACGCCCAGTTCGGCCGCGAGCGCCCCGGGCAGCTCCGCGCGCAACCGCTCCCCGAGGGTCGCCATCCCGGCGGCCCCGATCGCGAGAGCGGCGATACCGGAAGAAGCGCCGGTGGAGTGGTGGTCGGGGGAGGAGTCCGCGCCGCCCCCGTGTCCCACCGGGGCGCGCACCAGCAGCTCGCGGACAGCGGGCACGAGCTGTGCCAGCAGGTGCTCGGCGTCGATGCCGCCGGGACCCGTCCGTACCGGTTCGGAACAGACCGTCGCCGACACGGGCCGCTCGTCGTCGACCGTCCCGAGCGCCACCCGCAGCCCCGATCCGCCGGAGTCCACGCCGATGACGTATCCCTCCGGCGGAGCGGTCACGGCAGCCGCCAGTCGACCGGCTGTGCCCCCTGGCGCTCCAGCAGTTCATTGGTGCGGCTGAACGGCCGGGAGCCGAAGAACCCCCGGTCCGCCGACATGGGGGAGGGGTGCGAGGACTCGATCGCCGGATAGTCGCCCAGCACGGGGCGCAGGTTGCGGGCGTCACGGCCCCACAGGATCGACACCAGGGGTGTCCCCCGGGCCACGAGCGCCCGGATCGCCTGTTCGGTGACCTCTTCCCAGCCCTTGCCGCGGTGGGCGGCGGGCCGCCGTGGCGCGGTGGTCAGCGCCCTGTTGAGCAGGAGCACCCCCTGCCGCGTCCACGGTGTCAGGTCGCCGTTGGACGGCCGGGGGAGCCCCAGATCCGCCTGCAGCTCCCGGTAGATGTTCTCCAGGCTGCCGGGCAGCGGACGGACGTCGGGAGCCACGGCGAAGCTGAGCCCGATCGCGTGCCCGGGAGTCGGATACGGGTCCTGACCGACGATCAGGACCCGGACTTCCTCGAAGGGTTGCTGGAACGCCCTCAGGACGTTCGGCCCCGCAGGCAGGTAGGTGCGCCCCGCGGCGATCTCGGTACGGAGGAAGTCGCCCATCGCGGCGACGCGTTCGGCCACGGGCTCAAGGGCTCGCGCCCACCCCGGCTCGACGATTTCTTTCAACGGTCGTGCTGCCACGGGCCGCACTCTACTGGTGATACGACCAAGCTGATCAACTGACCTGTAAGAGTGCCGTCATCCGCCACACCCTCCCGCCGGAGCCACCGCCACACCGCCCCGCCACCGCCGCAACGTCGCGCGGTACGCACCACCGCCACCGGCCCGGTCAGCCGACCACCGCCGCGCGCACGCACAGCACGTCCGGCAGATGCGAGAGGAGCTCCTGCCAGGTGTCCCCGTCGTCGGCGCTGGCGAAGACCTCGCCGTTGCGGTTGCCGAAGTAGACCCCGGCGGGGTCGGCGTCGTCGGTGCACAGCGCGTCGCGCAGGACCGTGCCGTAGTGCGCGCCCTGCGGGAGGCCCTCGGACAGCGGCTCCCAGGTCCGGCCCGCGTCGCTCGTACGGAACACCCGGCAGCGGCGGTCGGCCGGGACGCGGTCGGCGTCGGCGTTGATCGGGAAGATGTAGGCCGTCTCCCCGCGGTGCGGATGCGCGGCGGCGGCGAACCCGAAGTCGGAGGGCAGGCCCGCTCCGATGTCCGTCCACGAGTCACCGGAGTCGTCACTTCGGAACACGCCCCAGTGGTTCTGGAGATAGAGCCGGTCCGGATCGGCCGCGTCCCGCGTCACCTTGTGGACGCACTGGCCGAACTCGGGGTCCGGGTCCGGCAGGAACACCGCCGACACGCCCCTGTTCGCAGGGGTCCAGCTCGCGCCGCCGTCCTTCGTACGGAACACACCCGCCGTGGAGACCGCGACCGTGACCGCTCGGGCGTCCCTCGGGTCGGTGAGGATGGTGTGCAGTCCCTCCCCGCCTCCGCCGGGCACCCACTTCGAGCGGGTGGGGTGCTCCCACAGCGGACGGACCAGTTCGAACGACTCGCCGCCGTCCTCCGAGCGGAACAGGGCAGCCGGCTCGGTGCCCGCGTACACCACGTCCGGCGCCTCGGGGCCCGCCGGATGGAGCTGCCAGACCCGCTCCAGCGACGCGTCGGTGAACTGCGGGAACTTCACCGCCGGCTGCTTCGGCTCGACCCAGGTCGCGCCCAGGTCGTCGGAGTGGAACACCGAGGGGCCCCAGTGCGAGCTGTCACCGCCGACGAGCAGCCGGGGTGTCTCCCGGCGGGTGTCGATGGCGATCGAGTAGATCGCCTGGGCGTTGAACTGCGGGCCGTCGAACTCCCACGTGCCGCCGCGCCTGCGGCCGATGAAGAGTCCTTTGCGGGTGCCTACGGTGAGCAGTACGTCGGTCATGACACAGACCTCCCGAAACGCCGTTGAGTCGGATACGGGCCAGTCTGCACCCGGCCACTGACAGTGGCGCGCAGAGCGGTCGTTCACGCAGGTCGCAGCGGCGGTGGCAGGAATCCTGGGGGCCGGGAGTGTCCGTCCCGTCGGGGTTCGGGAAGGTCACGGCTAAGGTCGTGAGCCGGACGAGGAGGCGACAGCCATGAGTATCGAGATCGACGACGCCCAGGGGTGCCGGGTGCCCGTCGAGGTGACCCCGGGTGTGCTCCAGGTGGGCATCCGGTTCGGCGCGCGGCCGGAGGGGCTCACCTGGTCCTGCACGCCGACGGCGGCCAGGGAGCTGGCCGCCGCGCTCGTCGCTGCCGCCGGGGAGGCGGAGATGGTGTCGTCGGCGGATCCCGTCACCGTCGAGGCGAATGAACTGCGCCGGGGGGACGTGCGCGACGGGGACCGGGTCATGACGGTCGAGAGCGTGCGGAACGACGGGGCCACCGCCCACGTCACCTGGAAGTCGGGCGCTGGGCGGAGCTGGACCCAGGCCTACGCGGCCGACGCCGGGATCACACTCCGGTACCGCCTGCGGACAGAGGACTGAAGGGCGCCTCCCCGGCCCCTTCGCGCCGCTTGTACGAGAGGTTTCGTAATTCGACGATCGTCGTAGTACGGTGTTTCTCGTACAAGGATGGACCCGCCGTGCCCGGCGTGCCCGTCGCACCTGGTGAAACGGAGTCTGTCGTGAGCGCCCTTTTCGAGCCCTACGTCCTGCGGTCGCTGA
The DNA here is from genome assembly GCF_040650955.1 of Streptomyces sp. NPDC048560. Lineage (NCBI taxonomy): Bacteria > Bacillati > Actinomycetota > Actinomycetes > Kitasatosporales > Streptomycetaceae > Streptomyces > Streptomyces sp. NPDC048560. The sequence continues at coordinate 17,596 of NZ_JBEZIJ010000018.1, read as the reverse complement.
CCATCCCCAACCGCATCTGGATGGCGCCGATGTGCCAGTACAGCGCGGATGCCTCCGGGCCGCACGCGGGCGTCGCGAACGACTGGCACCACTCCCATTACGCGGCCCGCGCGGCCGGCGGCACCGGCCTCATCCTGGTCGAGGCCACCGCGGTCAGCCCGGAGGGCCGCATCAGCCCCGCGGACCTGGGCCTGTGGAACGACACCCAGACCGAGGCGTTCCGCCGCCTCACCGCCTTCCTGACCGGTCAGGGAACCGTCCCCGGCATCCAGCTCGCCCATGCCGGACGCAAGGCGTCCACCGAGCGCCCGTGGCGCGGCGGCGGCCCGATCGAGGCGGGCGCGCCGGACGGCGAGGGCTGGCTGCCGGTCGCGCCCAGCCCCACCCCGTACGACACCGACCGGCCGGCTCCCCGCGAGCTGACCGTGGACGAGATCGGCGAGATCGTCGAGCAGTTCGCGGACGCCGCCCGGCGGGCGCTGGCGGCGGGCTTCCAGGTCGCGGAGATCCACGGTGCGCACGGTTATCTGATCGGCGAGTTCCTGTCCCCGCACAGCAACCACCGCACCGACGCCTACGGCGGCTCCTTCGAGAACCGCAGCCGCTTCGCCCTGGAGGTCGTCGACGCGGTGCGCGCCGTGTGGCCCGAGGAGCTTCCGCTGTTCTTCCGCATCTCGGCAACCGACTGGCTGTCGGAGAACGCCGACGACGAGCGGGAGGGCTGGACGGCCGACGAAACGGTCCGCCTCGCGCACGAACTGCGGGCCCACGGTGTCGACCTGCTCGACGTCTCGACCGGCGGCCTCGCCCCCCGGGCGCGTATCCCCGTGGGACCCGACTACCAGGTGCCGTTCGCCGAGCGCGTCCGCGCCGAGGCGGGACTGCCGGTGGCCGCGGTCGGCCTGATCACCGACCCGGTCCAGGCCGAGAAGATCGTGGCCGACGGGCGGGCGGACGCCGTGCTGCTCGGCAGGGAACTGCTGCGCGACCCCTACTTCGCCCGCAACGCCGCGCGCGACCTGGGCAGTGGCACGGTGGCGGTTCCCGAGCAGTACGGCTGGGCGGTCTGACCCAAGGGCCCTCTGTGGGTACGCTGACCGCGATGTTCACCTCAGAGGGCCCCACGCTCCGCGAACTGGCCGTCCAGGCGCTGTCGTCCATCGAGCGCGGATACGACCTGCTCGCCCCGAAGTTCGACCTGACGCCCTACCGGACCCCGGACAGGGTGCTCGACGCGGTCACGCGGGCGCTCCGGCCGCTGGGACCGTTCGATGCGGGGCTCGACGTCTGCTGCGGTACCGGGGCAGGCGTGGGTGTCCTGCGGCAGGTGTGCCGCGAGCGGGTCACCGGGGTCGACTTCAGCGCGGGAATGCTGGACGTCGCCCGTTGCGCCCTGGCCGGCGAGGGCCGGGCCGGCGCGGGGCCCGCCGTGCACTGGGTGCGCGCCGACGCACTGGCCCTTCCCTTCGCGCCCGCCTTCGACGTGGCCCTCAGCCTCGGGGCGTTCGGCCACTTCCTGCCCAAGGAGCGGCCCGTGCTGTTCGCCCAGGTGTACGCCTCGCTGCGGCCGGGCGGCCGGTTCGTCTTTCCCGTGGGTGCGCCGCCCGTGGTGGGCTCGAAGGCGTACTGGTCGCTGCTGGGCTTCGACGTGGCCATGCGGGTGCGCAACGCGCTGTGGCGGCCGACCTTCGTCATGTACTACCGGACGTTCCCGCTCCCCGACGTGCTCGGCGACCTGGCGGCGGCCGGATTCGCCGTAACGCTGCAGCCACTGGCCGAACTGGGCGTCCGCCCGGACGGCAGCCCCCGCGCCCGCCTGGTGGTGGCGACCCGGGAGTGACCGGAGCCGCGCTCCCACGCGTCGCCGCGGCTTTGCCATCCGGTACCCGGAACTACGACGACTCTCGTACGATGGAGCCCCCAGGACGAAGTGGAGCCACCGTGACCCCCGTCAGCGCCCCCGCCACCGCAACGGTCCCCGGCTCCCGCGCGCTCGCCCACCCCGCCCGCGAGGAGATCCGGGTCGAAGGCGTCCTGCACGCCCTGGCCGATCCGGTCCGGCTGCGCATCGTCCGCCAACTGGCGCGCACCGCCGACCAGTTGGCCTGCTCCACCTTCGACCTCCCGGTGACCAAGTCCACCACGACGCACCACTTCCGGGTCCTGCGCGAGAGCGGCGTCATCCATCAGACGTACCGGGGCACCGCCAAGGTGAGCGGCTTGCGGAAGGACGACCTGGACGCGCTCTTCCCGGGGCTGCTCGACACCGTGCTCGCGGCGGCGGACCGGCAGGCGGCGCGACTCGCGGGCTGACTCCGCCCGACAGCCCGCTCCTGACGTCCGGAGTCCTGACGTCCTCAGCGCCCGTCGGCTCAGGGCTCGTCGTTCTCAGCTCCTGCGTCCTCAGCTCCTGCGTCCTCAGCGCCCGTCGTCCCCGGCCGCGCCCAGCAAGCCTTCCCAGTCGGGAATCTTCACCTGCCCGCGGCCGAGCGACCGCCCGAGTGCGGCCTCGGCGCGCTCGATCGCCAGCCAGCCGTCCCAGGCGACCGGCCGCAGTCCCCAGCTCCTCAGGGTGGCCAGTGGATCGGCCGCCACCGACCGCCGCAGCAGCAGGGGCGCGTCCTCGATCAGTGAGGCGACGGTCTCCTTGGCGCACGAGCGGTTGGATCCGATCACCCCGGTCGGCCCTCGTTTGATCCACCCCGCGACGTACTCGCCGGGCGAAGGCGTTCCGTCCCTGAGTACCCTCCCCGCCAGGTGGGGCACGGTTCCTCGGGCGGTGTCGAAGGGCAGCCCGGGCAGCGGAAGCCCCCGGTACCCGACGGCACGGAGCACGAGCTGCGCCTCGACGTCCTCGTACGTACCCGTGTCGCGTACGCCTCCCGCACCGTCCGGTGCCGTGTGCGCGAACCGCACCCCGGCGACCCGCCCCGCGCGTTCCAGCAGCTCGACCGGTCGCAGGAAGAACCGGAGGTGGATGCGGCGCAGCCGGTCCGCCGCCGCCGGTGCCGTCGCCCAGCCGCGCAGCACCTCCAGGTTGCGCCGCACCACGGCCGGCAGCGGAGGCGTGTCCTGCCCTCCGGCCGGGGCCGCGTACCAGGGGTCCCGGGCCAGCTCCGCGGCGTCCACGACCATCCGCGCCTGTGGCAGCGCGCCGAGTTCACGCAGCTCCTTGGTGGTGAACCGGGCCTGTGAGGGGCCGCGTCTGCCCGCGATGTGCACGTCGCGCACCAAACTGCCCGCGAGTGCGCTCAGCGCGGCGGGCGGCACGTCCGTCGACCTGAGCTCATCGGCGCCGCGCGCGAGGATCCGGGCCACGTCGACGGCCACGTTGCCCACCCCGATCACCACGGCGGAGCCGGCCCGGAGCGTGAAGGCGTCCGTGGCGGCATCCGGGTGCGCGCTGTACCAGGAGACGAACTGGGTGGCCGAGTAGCTGCCCGGCAGGTCCTCGCCCGGCACCGAGAGGCCCCGGTCGGCCGCCGCCCCCACGCAGTACACGACCGCGTGGTAGAGCTGCCGGAGCCGGTCGGGTGAGAGTCCGTTGTCACCGCCCACCTCGACATGCCCGACGAATGTGATCCGCTCGTCCTCGAGGACGGCCCGGAGGCTGCTCTGGAGGGACTTGATCTTCTCGTGGTCGGGCGCGACGCCGTACCGCACCAGCCCGTACGGGGTCGGCAGCCGGTCCAGGACGTGCACCCGCACGTCCGGCACCAGGGACTGCTGGGTCAGGGCCTGGGCGGCGTAGACGCCGCTGGGACCGGAACCGACGACGGCGATACGGAGCACGGCGCACCTCTTCCCGCGGGCTGTTTCCAGCATCGCACCGGAGTGCGCATCGGGGGAGGGGGCGCGGCCGTGTCACTCCATGAGTGCGCGCATCCGGTCGATCTCCACCGTCTGCTGGGCGGCGACATCGGTCGCCATCTCCTCGATCGGCACGTCGTTGCCCTCGGACAGCGCCTCGGTCGCCATGGTGACCGCTCCCTGGTGGTGGGTGATCATCAGCTTCAGGAAGAGTTCGTCGAAGGCCGCGCCGCGTGCGGCGCGCAACTGCTTCAGCTGTGCCTCCGTCGCCATGCCGGGCATCGTGGAGTGGTCGTGGGTCTGCTTGCGCTTGTCGCCGCCGTTGTTTTTCAGCCAACCTTCCATCGCGGCGATTTCAGGCTTCTGGCCTGATGCGATGCGATCTGCGAACCGCTTGACGGAGGAGGAGTCCGCACGGTCGGCGGCGAGATCGGTCATCACCAGAGCCTGCGCGTGGTGCTCGATCATCATCTGGGCATAGCGGAAGTCCGCGGAGTTGGGGGCGGGAACCCCGATCTCCTTGCGGGCTTCCTCGGCGGACAGTCGCCTGGCGGTTTCACCCGGTTTACCGGGCGCCACCACCGAAGGGCCCTTGCCCGCCTTGGAGTTGGCGTCCTTGCTTCCGCTGTCGGAGTCGCAGGCTCCGAGGGTGAACACGGCAGCGGCGACCGCTGCCACGAGAGCGGCTCCGCGCATACGTCGGGTCTGACGGCGGATCAACACGGTGACCTCCTGAGCCACATGGGTTTGCTGCACACCGTCCTAACACGCTTCCGCAGAGCAATGATCAAAAACTTTTATTACGTCTCTGTTGCCATCTGTTGATGTGCACATGGAAGGGACGATACTGCCGGGGTCCGTGAACCCGTTCAACTATGAACGGATACTAGGGAGGACACAGTGACCTCGTTGCACACCACCCGCGTGCGGCGCAGACGTCTGGGTGTGGCGGCAGCCGCGGCCGGGCTCTTCGCCACTCTGCTGACCGCCGGTACCGCCGTCGCGACGCCCGATCCCGGTGACGCCCCCACCACCCACAAGGGCATCTCCGCCGGCCAGGAGGCCGAAGCCACCGCCGCGATACAGAGCGGCGAGATACCCGGCGTGGACGAGATCGTCCACAGCCCGAACATCAAGCACCTCACCAACGTTCCGAAGGACGCGCTCCAGGGCACCAACTCGGACCTGGCGTTCCAGGGGAAGTACGCCTTCTCCGGCAACTACGACGGCTTCGTGATCTACGACATCAGCAAGCCGTCGGCCCCGAAGACCGTCTCGCAGGTGCTCTGCCCCGGAGGGCAGAACGACATCACGGTCTCCGGTGACCTGCTCTTCCTGTCCACCGACTCCTCGCGCAGCGACAACTCGTGCTCGAGTGTCTCCCAGCCCGCCACGGAGAAGTCCTCCTGGGAGGGCATGAAGATCTTCGACATCAGCGACAAGAGCAACCCGAAGTACGTCGCCGCTGTCGAGACCGCGTGCGGTTCGCACACCCACACGCTGGTCCCCAAGCGTTCCAGCGTGTACGTGTACGTCTCCTCGTACTCGCCGAACGAGGCGTTCCCCGACTGCCAGCCGCCGCATGACGGAATCTCCGTCATCAAGGTGCCGCGCAACGCCCCCGAAGAAGCCCGGATCGTGAACTTCCCGGTGCTCTTCGCGGACGGTGGGAACCCGGGCGCGCCGACCAACCCGGGGGTCTCCAAGACCACCGGCTGCCACGACATCACCGTGCTGCCCTCGAAGGACCTGGCCGCCGGAGCCTGCATGGGTGACGGTCTGCTGTTCTCCATCGAGGACCCGGAGCACCCGAAGATCATCGACCGCGTCCAGGACAACGTGAACTTCGCGTTCTGGCACTCGGCGACCTTCAACCAGGGCGCCAACAAGGTCGTCTTCACCGACGAGCTCGGCGGCGGCGGCGCGGCGACCTGCAACGAGGCCATCGGTCCGAAGCGTGGCGCCGACGGCATCTACGACATCGTCGGCCGCGGCGACCACCGGAAGCTCGTCTTCCGCAGCTACTTCAAGATCGACCGCCACCAGGCCGACGCCGAGGTCTGCGTCGCCCACAACGGTTCGATCATCCCCGTCAAGGGCCGCGACCTGATGGTCCAGGCGTGGTACCAGGGCGGCATCTCTGTGTGGGACTTCACCAACTCCGCGGCGCCCAAGGAGATCGCCTTCTTCGAGCGTGGTCCGGTCACCCTGGACAGGGTCACCACGGCCGGCCCGTGGTCCGCGTACTACTACAACGGCCACATCTACAGCAACGACATCGCCAAGGGCTTCGATGTGCTGAGGCTCGACGACCGACGGACCGACCCGGCGAAGAAGGTGCGGATGTCGGAGCTCAACCCGCAGACGCAGCCGGACTACTTCGACCGCTAGGCCGTCCGCTCCGGCGTACGGAGTCTTAGCGACTGTCGGACACCACGGGGACGCACCGTCTCCCGGCGCCGGCCGGATCCTCAGGGGTCCGGCCGGCGTGGTGTGTCACGGGTTCAGGCACGCTCCATGCAGACCAGGCCGTCCCGGGCGTCCCAGGAGTCGACGACGCGGAATCCGAGCCGCTCGTAGAGCGCGATGGCTCCGGTACGCCAGCTCCACACCGAGAGCGCCACCGGACGGGCGCCGATCTGCGCCGCGTGATCCAGCGCGCAGCCGACCAGCGCGGACGCGACACCCGCGCCCCGCATCGCGGGGTCCACCCACAGGCGTTTGATCTCGGTCCGTCCCCTGACCGGGGCGGTCACCACCAGGCAGCCCACCGGAGCGCCCTCGCTCCTGGCGATCACCACGGCGTCGTCGGCGAAGGCGCTGTGCGGTGAAAGGATCTCCGTGCGGTACCGCGCGGGCAGCGCGTCCGCGTCTTCCACGGCCCGGCCCTTCTCGGCCTCGGTGCACAGGTGGTACGCGGTCAGAAGCGCGGCGAGCCCGTCGGCGGGGGAGAGGTCCCGGCCTGCCAGGCGGTGTATGAGCACAGTGGGCCGGTCGATCATCCCAGCAGCATCGCACAGGCCGCCGCGTACAGCGGAGCGTTTCCCTCCGTCAGGCGGTGGAGGCATCGGACGGCGTTCGCCTCAGGCGGCGGACCGGACGCTCGTCCCCGTCGCCGCGGCCCACTCCACCAGCAGGCGCTGGTACTCGGCCTCGTCGTCCGGGGTCAGGTATCCGCCCGAGCGCTGCCACAGATCGCGAATCGCTTCGTTGACGACGGTGGTGGAGCGCGCGGAGCCTGACGAGGACGGAGAGGTGGACATACGTACAAGGCTACGACCCCGATCCGACAATCCGACACACTGTGCGACGGGGATATCCCTCACATCCACACATCGGCCAGGTTTATGGCTGATTCCGACCGGCGTGTCACGGTGTCCGGGTCAGCCCGAGCGCCTGGAGGCCGTCGGGCCGGTCCTCCACCGGCAGGTGCTCGACGAACCGCACCGCGCATCCGAGCGCCGCCGCACCTCCGTCGGCACGCCGGTCGTCACCCACCATCACCACCTGCCCAGGCTCCCGGTCCAGCAGGGTGCAGGCGGTACGGAAGAGGCGCGGATCCGGTTTCTGGATGCCGTGTTCGAAGGACAGCACGTACGCGTCGACCAGGTCGTCCAGCCCGTGCGCCCGGAAGACCGGCCGCAGATCCCAGCCGATGTTGCTGACCACGCCGATCGCGGTCCCCTCGCGCCGCAGCCCGCGCAGCACCCGCTCCGCATCCGGATAGGGGCGCCACGCGGCAGGTGACATGTGGCGTGTGTACAGGGCGTCGTGCAGCCCGGGATCCGGCAGCGCGACCTCGCGGGAGAGCCCCGTATAGGCTTCCCGGTGCATGTCGGAGCTCCGGTCACGGACCGCCCAGGCCGCCGCGAGGTGGTGCGGAACACGCGTGGGGAGCGGGCCGCCGGGCAGCGCTCCGGCGGAGGTCAGCTCGCGTACGTACCGCTCGAACGCGGGCTGCTCGACAGTCATGCCGCGTTCGTCGAGGACCGTACGCAGCCAGGAGTGCACCGACTCGATGCGAAAGAGCGTTCCGGAGAAGTCGAAGAGAGCGCCTGTGAACGTCATGGCGCGATCCTCCCCCTCCGGAAGGCGGTGTATCCGAGGATCGAGAACGCGGCCGCCGCCACGCCCAGGAGTGTGCCGCCCACCACATCGGTCATCCAGTGGACGCCGAGATAGATCCGGGTGAAGGCGACTCCGATGACCGAGACGGCCGCAGCCGCCAGTGCCGTCCGCCACCACAGGGGAGTCACACCCCTCAGGCGCAGCAGCCACAGCAGGAGGGCGCAGGTCACCACCGCCGTCATCACATGGCCCGAGGGAAAGGCCGCGTAGTGCGCGGAGTCCACCGGATCCGGCCACCGGGGCCTGTCCCGGCCGACGGCGGCTTTGATCCCCTGCTGTACGAGCGTGGAGAGCGCGCTCGTGGCGGCCACCCAGACCGCGAGCCACCGGGCGCCGCGCCACCACAGGGCGATCACCGTGACGGCGATCACCGCACGCATCGTCCAGGGGTCCCAGATCCAGTCCGTCAGCACCCGGTTGACGTGCACCAGCGTCGGTTCGGTCACGGCGCTGCGGTGCAGGCTGTCGGCGACCGTGCGGTCCACCGACATGAGCGGGGACCAGCCCACCGCCACCAGGATCACCAGCACGACCGAGAGAGCCGCGCATACGGTGCCCGTCAGTGCGAGGCGTGGTCCGGCCCGGCGGAAGGCGTCGGAGGAAAGGTGGGGGGGCTCCATGAGGCGCATGGGTCGATCCTCGCCGACGACCCGCACAACCGGCTAACCCAAGGCGCTGAGCCCCGGAACGAACGCCACCAGCAACGGAACAGCGGGCAGCAGGGCGGCCGCAGCTGTCAGCCGCAGCTTACGGCCCGCCGTGAGCCGTTCGGTGGGGGCCAGCAACCGGTTGACCCGCAGGGGGACTTGGGCATCCGTGGGCGGGCACGGGCCGAACACACCCCGGTCCTCGTTGAGTCCCACCAGCGCGAGCGCGGTCGTCAGCCGTCCGAAACGGCGCGACGCCACGTCGTCGGCTGCGAGTTCGACGAGCCGGTGCATCTCGCCCCGGAACGCGGCGAAGACGGGAACCTGGGGAAAGCCCGTGGCCAGCGCGCCCGAACAGTGCAGCAGCCAGTCGTGGCGTGCGCGCGCGTGGCCCTGTTCGTGCGCCAGGACCGCGTCCAGCTGACGGCCCTTCAACCGGCCGAGCGCGGCGGTGGTGATGACCAGCCGGGGAGCGGCACCGGGCAGCCACCACGCGTCGGGGCGCTCGCCCTCCAGCACCACGAGCCGCCCGCCACCGGGCTCCTCGCCGGGCATCAGCGGTGAACGGACCAGCAGTTCGGTGCGCCGCCGGGCCCGCCGCGACTGCGCCCGGAGGATCTCCCGCACCAGCATGGCCAGCGTCCACGCGCCGCCGAGGGCGAGCAGTACGGCGATCACCGCGGACCAGGGGCCGTACGCGGCCAGGGCGTACGCCTCGACCACCGCGTGCGGCGCGGGTGCGAACACATGCCCTCGGACCGCCTGCCAGGCGGCCGACGCACTGAACATCATGGAAAGACCGAACGACAGCAGGACCCCCGCCACGACGCACTGCCAGACCCACAGGGCCACCACCGGCTCGCGCTCCGGCCACTGTGCCCGTGCCATCAGGCTGGGGGTCACGAGGGCGGCCAGTGCACCGAGCAGCAGCAGCACGAGGGAGACCAACATGCGGTCAGCCTATGAGCGCCGGGTACTCGCGGGTATGGCTGCGCGCGTCAAGTGACGTACGCCACGGCCCGATGGGCATTCCGTCTCACAGGGTGAGCAGCATCGCGAACATGGCTATGCCCATCGTCAGCCGGCAGGCGGGCGTCAGTTCCGGCTGCGCACCCCGGAACACACCGGGCTTCGGGCCTCCGGCGGTCGCGGTCGCCGGGATCAGCCGGCCCGCCGAGGTGAGTACGTAGACCGCGTAGTAGACGAGGAGCACCCCGGTCAGCAGAGGGACGCCGCCCGCTGTCGCGGCGGCGCCGTGTCCCGCGTGGCCGCCCCCACCCGCGCCCGGCGCCATCGCCGCGGCCATGTAGACCATGGCGAGTGAGCCGACGAGGTGGTGCAGGTGGTGCAGGTGCTGCGGCCGGCCCGCACCGCGCCGCAGGAACCACAGGGCGCGCACCGCCGCTCCGCCGAACAGCAGCGCGTACAAGGCCCAGGCCCAGGGCGGTGGTGTGAACAGCACGGCGGGTACCGCCATCGCGGCCATCCCGAGGCCCATCACCGCCTCGGCGCGGGCCGCACTGCGTTCCTCCGCCGTTCCGTGGTGCGCGCGCGAGAGGCAGTAGGCGCCAGCCACCCCGCACAACACCATGAGCAGCCAGCCGGACAGCGCCGGTCCATGCACGGCGCACCTCCCCCTCAGGCGTACGACACCGGTGTCGTACGCATCGATGCCCGGCTTCCGCCCTCCCGTACCCGGCGCATTGGGGTGCGGGGGGAGCGCGGACAGGCCTGCGGGGGGTGGCCGGGGCCGGGTTAGTCTCGTGCGGCACGTCGGCGGCGCCGAAGCCGGCAGCAGAGAAACGGAGAGCATCACCATGGACACGGCCCCGGCACGGGACTCCGGACAGCTCACCTTCCGCGACGCGACGGAGGGCGACGTACCCGCACTCGTGCGGCTCATCGAGTCCGCCTACCGCGGCGACTCCAGCCGGGCCGGGTGGACCACCGAGGCCGACATCCTCCAGGGGCAGCGGACCGACGCGGACGGCGTGCGTGCGGTCGTCGCGGCGGAGTCGGGCCGTCTGCTCGTCGTCGAGCGAGACGGTGCGCCGGTCGCCTGCTGCCAGCTCGAACACCGGGGCGACGCCGCGTACTTCGGGATGTTCGCCGTGCGGCCGGAACTCCAGGGAGCCGGCCTCGGCAAGGTGATCATCGCCGAGGCCGAACGCACGGTCGTGGAGAGCTGGGGGGTAAGGGAGATGCACATGACGGTGATCTCCGTCCGCGCGGAACTGATCGCCTGGTACGAGCGCCGGGGCTACCGCCGTACGGGAAAGCTGACCCCCTTCCCGTACGGCGACGAGCGCTTCGGCATCCCGCAGCGCGACGATCTCGCGTTCGAGCTGCTGATCAAGGAGCTGCCCTCCGCCTGACGTCCGCTACGCGGTGAAGCGGCCCGCGCGGCGGATCTCGGGGAAGTCGGTCGTCGCGCCGTCGAGGCCGAGGGCGCGCACCAGGCGCAGATGATCCTGGGTGTTCACCACCCAGCCGATCACCTTCAGCCCCTCGCGGTGCGCCTGCTCGACGGTCTCCAGCGTGAGGCGGCGGATGTTCAGCGCGAGGGTCGCCGCTCCCGCCGCCCTGGCCCGGTCCACCACGTCGCCGCCCCAGCGGCTGGCGATGAGTACCGTCCGTACGCCCGGGACGAGCTGAGCGATCTCGGCGACCGCCTCGTCGTGGAAGGACGACACCTCGACCCGTCCGGCGAGGTCACGCCGCAGCATCACGTCCGCGAGCGCCCGCGCCGCGGCGACGTCCTTGATCTCGGCCTGGAGCGGTGCCGCGACCGCGTCGAGGACCTCCTCGAAGACCGGCACCCGCTCGCCCTGTCCGGCGTCGAGCTCACGCAGCTCCGCCAGCGTCTTCTCGGCGATCAGCCCCTTGCCGTCGGTGGTGCGGTCGACGGCGGCGTCGTGCATGACGGCGAGCGCCCCGTCCTTGCTCAGATGGAGGTCGAGCTCGATGGCGTCCATGCCGGCCTGTTCCGCGTGGACGAAGGACCGCAGGGTGTTCTCCGGTTCGACACCCATGACCCCGCGATGACCGAGGGTGAGAAAAGTCAAGGCTCTCTCGCTTCCGTCGACGTCTCCCCGCGTGCGGCTCCTACCCACGCGGTACTACGGCAGTGCGGAGCCTAGTGGCAGGCGCCTGCGGGCGGACCGGCCGTGCACGCCTCGACGTGAACCGTGTCGTGCTCTGTCCCGGGCTCCGGAAAAGCTGACGGAACCTGTGCGTCCGAGCTGCGTCACAGGAAAAACAGCGGTCACTGAGGGGGGTCGGCAGGAGGATTTCTTGAGCTGGACTTGTAGGAAGTGACCGCACACAGATACGGTGGCGTTACGCGAGGTTCTCCCGTGGAGGAAGTGTTATGACGGAAATTCTTGTGCACGACGTCACCGACGGCGCCATAGCGACTGCCTCACGGGTGGTCGAGCACCCCGCATGGCCCGCGCTCAAGCACGCCGTGGAGGAGATCCGTCCCTGGCAGTCGAAGGACGGTTCCATCGACTTCGGCGCCGAGCACGCGCCGTCGCCCGCGACGGCCGCCGCGGCGCTGGACCGTGTGGTCACCGCGATCGACGAGCTCTCCCCGCTGCTTCCGCACGACGCGGCGTACCACCGCGCCCTCGGCGCGGACCTGCGCCGCTGGGCCGCGGACGGCTTCGGCGTCCCGGACTTCCTGGACTCGCTGCTCGCCTTCCAGCCGGCCAGGAACCGCGCCGACGGCCTCCAGCACCTCGTCGTCTTCGCGATGTACACGCAGAACGGCAACCCGGACCGCAACCTCGAAGCGGTCGTGCTGCGGATGGTCTGGCCCGACTGGCTGGCCGAGCTCGAAGCCACGCGCTACGACAACCCGCTCTTCTGCGGCATCACCTTCGAGGACTTCACCTCGGGTTACGACACGAACTCGGCGGTCCTCTTCCCCGAGACCATCGCCGTGCGCGAGGCCCCCGAGCGCTTCAGCTGGGGCGGCATCTTCTGCGACCGCGAGGCCGCCCGCTTCCGCCGGGTGACCGAGGCCTCCGTCGACCTCCTGGGCGTCGAACTGCCCGAGGACGTCCGCGAGATGATCGGCGACCAGACGCGCTGCGAGCAGGCGTTCGTGCTCTGGGACATGGTCCACGACCGTACCCACAGCCACGGCGACCTGCCGTTCGACCCCTTCATGATCAAGCAGCGCCAGCCGTTCTGGATGTACGGCCTGGAAGAGCTGCGCTGCGACCTCACCGCCTTCAAGGAGGCGGTGAAGCTCGAGGCCGAGGGCAACGCCCACGGCCGTGACGTGCAGTTCGCGGTGCTCTTCGACCGGATGTTCCGCTTCCCCGTCACCGGCGAGCGCGTCCGCAACTACGACGGCCTCGGCGGTCAGCTCCTCTTCGCGTACCTCCACAAGCACGACGTGCTGCGCTGGACGGACAACACGCTGAAGATCGACTGGGAGCGGGCACCCCAGGTCACCAACCAGCTCTGCGCCGAGATCGAGACCCTCTACCGGGACGGCATCGACCGCCCCAAGCTGGTCCACTGGTTCGCCGCGTACGACCTGGTCGCCACCTACCTCGCCCCGCACCCCGGCTCCCGCTGGGCCAAGGGACCGGACGCGCTGGACCTGACCCAGCCGCCGCGCAAGCTCGTCGACGACGTGCTTCCGGACGAGTTTCCCCTGAGCATGTTCTATGAAGCACTCTCCAAGAAGCTGAAGAACGTGATCGCCTCCACCAAGGGGATCACCGCAGCCGATGCCGAGAAGGCAGCCGCGTGAGCGCTCGTCCCGAGGAGGCGGAGTCCATGACCGGAACGACGGGTAACGGCAGCGGGGGTGCGCTCGACGGCGCGGTCATCGCCGTGGCGGGAGCCGCGGGACCGGCAGGCCGGGCCACCCTGATGAGGCTCGCCGAGGCCGGTGCGACCGTGGTCGCCTCCGACGCCAACCCCGAACGCCTCGCCGAGGCCGTCGACGCCGCCCGCTACGCCCACGGCGGCGCGACCGTCACCGGCGACACCGTCGATCTGCTCGACCTGGCGGCAGCCCGGGACTGGGCGGACAAGACGGAGAAGGAATTCGGCCGCATCGACGGTCTGGTGCACCTCGTCGGCGGCTGGCGCGGCAGTCGTACCTTCGCCGAGACGGACCTCGCCGACTGGGATCTGCTGGAGAAGCTGCTGATCCGTACGGTTCAGTCCACCTCGCTGGCCTTCCAGCAGGGCCTCCAGCGCAGCGACCGCGGACGCTATCTGCTCATCAGCGCCGCGGGAGCGAGCGCGCCCACCGCGGGCAACGCCGCCTACTCCGCCTCCAAGGCGGCGGCAGAGGCGTGGACCCTCGCGCTCGCCGACGCCTTCCGCAAGGCGGGGGGTGACGAGGGCCCGAAGACCGCGGCTGCGATCCTGGTCGTCAAGGCACTGGTGCACGACGCGATGCGCGCCGAGCGCCCGAACGCGAAGTTCGCGGGCTTCACCGACGTCAAGGAGCTGGCCGAGGCCATCGCCGGCGTCTGGGACAAGCCCGCCGGAGAAGTGAACGGAAAACGCCTGTGGCTGACCCCGCAACCGTGAAGACCGACGCGCGCCGTCACCACGATCCGCAGGTACGCGGCTTCGCCAGTGACAACTACGCGGGCGCGCATCCCGAAGTCCTCGCGGCCATCGCCCTCGCCAACGGCGGCCACCAGGTCGCCTACGGCGAGGACGACTACACCGAGCACCTCCAGCGTGTCGTGCACAGTCACTTCGGATCGGGTTCGGAGGCCTTCCCCGTCTTCAACGGAACCGGCGCCAACGTCCTCGCCCTCCAGGCGCTGACCGACCGCTGGGGCGCCGTGATCTGCGCCGAGTCCGCGCACATCAACGTGGACGAGGGAGGCGCGCCGGAACGTATGGGCGGCCTGAAGCTGCTCACCGTGCCGACCCCCGACGGCAAGCTGACGCCCGAGCTCATCGACCGCCAGGCCTATGGCTGGGACGACGAGCACCGGGCGATGCCGCAGGTCGTGTCGATCACCCAGAACACCGAACTGGGCACCGTCTACACCCCCGACGAGATCAGCGCCATCTGCGACCACGCCCACGGGCACGGCATGAAGGTGCACCTCGACGGGGCCCGGATAGCCAACGCCGCCGCGTCGCTGGACGTACCGATGCGTACGTTCACCAACACGGTGGGCGTCGACGTCCTCTCCTTCGGCGGGACCAAGAACGGCGCGCTCTTCGGTGAGGCCGTCATCGTCCTGAACCCGGACTCGGTCCGGGCGATGAAGCACCTGCGCAAGATGTCGATGCAGCTCGCCTCCAAGATGCGCTTCGTGTCGGTCCAGCTGGAGGCGCTGCTCTCGCGTGACCTCTGGCTGCGCAACGCCCGCCACGCGAACGCCATGGCCCAGCGGCTCGCCGAAGGGGTCCGCGGCGTGGACGGTGTGGAGATCCTCCACCCCGTCCAGGCCAACGCCGTCTTCGCCCGCCTGCCCCACGCGGTGAGCGAGCGGCTGCAGAAGCGCTTCCGCTTCTACTTCTGGGACGAGTCGGCCGGGGACGTGCGCTGGATGTGCGCCTACGACACCGAGGAGCAGGACGTCGACGCCTTCGTGCAGGCGCTCAAGGAAGAGATGGCGAAGTAGCCTTCGCCCACATGTACGGCTGAAACGGCCGACCGGCAGCCATCGGCTGCCGGTCGGCCGTTTCCGTGGGGGCGGCCGCAGCGGGGCGGGGAGGTCATCGGACCTCCCGGAGCCCGGCGGAGCCGTCCGGCGCGACGACGAGGGTCCCTGAACGCCGTGTCGCCGCTCCTGGGGGCGCGGATCACCGACCACGCCCCCGGGTTCCGCCCCCGACCGGGGGCGGCAGCACGTCAGCCCTTCTCGCGCACCTCGGCGGGCGTCGGGGCCGTACCTCCGAGGTGGGCCGGGACCCACCACGTGTCACCGGCGTCCTTGGGACGCACGGGATAGGCGCGCTGCGCGGCTTCGAGAAGCTCCTGCACCCGGTCCCGCAGCCGCCGCGTGATCGCACCCGCGTACTGGTCGGCGGGGGCCTCCATCGGCTCGCCCACCCGGATGGTGACCGGGATGTGGCTGCGCCCGAAGTCGCGGGGCCGGCCCTTCGTCCAGATCCGCTGCGTACCCCACAGGGCCATCGGGATCAGCGGTACGCCGGCTTCCTGAGCCAGGCGCGCGGCTCCCGACTTGAAGCTCTTCAGCGTGAAGGACTGCGAGATCGTCGCTTCGGGGAAGACCCCGACGATCTCGCCGGACCGCAGCGACGCGAGCGCGTGCGCGTACGCGTCCTCACCCTGGTTGCGGTCGACGGGGATGTGCTTCATTCCCCGCATCAGCGGACCGGAGATCTTGTGCCGGAAGACCGATTCCTTCGCCATGAAGCGCACGAGCCGCTTCTGCGGCAGCGCACCCAGGCCCGTGAAGATGAAGTCCAGGTAGCTGATGTGGTTGCTGACCAGAACCGCACCGCCGGTCTTCGGGATGTGCTCCGAACCCTGAGTGTCGATCTTCAGGTCGAGCGCCTTGAACAGGGTGAGAGCGGCGCCGATGACCGGCCGATAGACGAGTTCTGCCATCTGGAGAAGACCCTTCTTCAGTGCCTGGGGAGGTTCTCCCGGCGGAAGTTACGCAGCCGTAGGTTTTCGGCATTGGGCCGATCGTGCCCCATGCGCGACGCCGTGGCCAGCCCCGGCGGGTGCGGGGCGCGAGATTCTCATCACGTACTACCTCCGGGAATGTCTCATGGCTGCCGGGTGCTGACCCTTTGCGATGAGCTCTGACAGGAGGCCGACGGTGGACGGGCAGACACATGGGGGCAGGCTCGACGCCTCCCAACTCGGCGTGGAATTGGGGGAGAGGGCCACACTCGTGCAGTTCTCCAGCGCGTTCTGCCAGCCCTGCCGCGCCACGCGCCGGACCCTCGTCGAAGTGGCCGGAATGGTGGAAGGTGTCACGCACGTCGAAATCGACGCCGAGGCACATCTCACTCTGGTGCGCCACCTGGAGATCACGAAGACACCGACGGTCCTGGTGCTGGACGCCGACGGAAGGATCGTCCGCCGCGCGGCGGGACAGCCGCGCACCGTCGATGTCGTGGCGGCGCTGGGAGAGGCGATGTGACGGACCGTGATGCATCTCCCACATCGCGGAACGCGCTTGACTGCACCCGTCACACATCGTCACTCTGACGTTATGCCGCCGGAAATCCTCCTGTACGGCCGGGTCCACGTCGACCTGGCCCACAACGCGAGTGCGCGCTGTCCGGGTGCCTGAGCACCTACGGCCCCGTATGCACTCACAGCAGAAGGACAGTTCCATGACGGCTTCGCCCGAGCTCCAAAGCCCCCGGACGGCCTCTCCCGACCTCCTCCGCTCCGTCTTCCGGCAGCACGCCGCAGGCGTGGCCGTGATCACCGCGGCCGGCGACGCCCCGGTCGGATTCACCGCGACCTCCCTCAACTCCGTCGCCGCCGAGCCGCCGCTGATCTCCTTCGGCGTGGGGACCTCGTCCTCCAGTTGGCCGGTCGTCGCCGAGGCCGAGCACATCGGCGTCCACATACTCGGGGAGCACCAGCAGGAACTGGCCGCCACCTTCGCCCGCAGCGGCGCCGACCGGTTCGGCCCGTCCACCGACTGGCGTAACGGGCCGGAAGGCGTCCCGCTGCTCGGCGGCGTCCTCGCCTGGCTGGTGTGCCGTGTCGTGGCACGCATCCCGGCCGGTGACCACCGCATCGTCATCGCCCAGGCCGTGGTCGGCGACCCGGCCGGCGGCGGTCGGCCGCTCGTCTATCACCAGGGCCGCTTCACCGCGCTGCGCGACTGATCCCCTCCGGCGGAGGGCCCTTGGGGCAGCAGGGCTGCGGGGCGTTGGCTAGATCACAGTCCAAGCGCTTGCTTATGCGTGCGACGCTGGATGTACTAATTAGTAATATTCCGGTCGGAGCGTCGGTCGCCACGACCGGAAACCGCCCTATCAGGCGCCTATGCTGCGAGCAACAAGGCAGCCCGGAATGA
>NZ_JBEZIJ010000017.1:0-57719 GCF_040650955.1 Streptomyces sp. NPDC048560 | reverse complement strand
GCCCACATGCACAACCACGCCCTCGCCGCGTGATCAGACACGACCGCAGCCCGGCGTCAGCACGCCACCACACAGCCTTCTGCAACACGCTTTAGGCCCGCCTGGACCTCTGGCCGAAAAGATGAAGACGGCATTCGCGGCTTGGGAGCTTGCCCAGATGCGCAGCGGAGAGACGCCTCATCTGCATAGTGGCCACTCGAGGAACGACACATTCCGGCCTACGGAACGAGCATCCGTACCTCCACTGAAGAATCGTCCGCGCAGGGTAACGCCGCATCGTCAGGACTTCATCGGGCGTGTCTCCGGACGGACCGCTTTCATGTGTCGTCATGAGCGCCGTCTCACACGGCGCAGGCGGCCCGCTCCGGACCGCGGACGCGGTCCGCACCGCTCCTTTCCGGCCCTCCCTTGATGACAGGGGCATGATAAGCACGGAGGGATGGGCATAGTTCTGAGGCCCCCGGAGAACCTGCGCCCGGCCACTCCGCCGATCGCGGCCCCTCCCCGCTCTCGGTTCGGATCGAGCCGAGTCCCCCACGAGTGAAGGGACAGCAATGCCGCACTCCTCATGGCTGAAGGCGACCGGCGCCGCCTTCGCGGTCGCCCTGGTCACAGCAACAGCAGCCCACGCCGCACCCGCGCCCGCACCGGAGTTGACCGCAGCAACAAGCGTGGCTGCCGTAGTGACACTCCACTACGACGACAGCCGCGCAGGCGGCTGGGAAGCGGCGATCGCCGCCGGAGTCGCCTCGTGGAACCGGAACGTCAGCAACGTCAGGCTCGTCGAAGCCGCACCCGGCACCCGGGCCGAGATCCAGATTGTCGCCACCAGTGGCTGGCCGCAGGCGACACTCGGACCGGTACGCCCGGGTGGCCAGGTGCGTGTCGAACTCGGCAGCCAGGCGGTGTCCGAGGGCTATGACAAGACCCGCATCGCCGCCCACGAGATGGGGCACAGCCTGGGCCTGCCCGACACCAAGCCCGGCCCGTGCTCCCAGCTGATGTCAGGGTCGGCCGCGGGCACCAGTTGCACGAACGCGGTTCCGAACGCGACTGAACGATCCCGCGTCGAGTCCGCCTACGCCGGCGGCCTCGCCTCGCTCGTTCCCGCCGACGGCCGCACTCTGGTGGACGCGCCTTAGCCGGCGGGACGACCATCGCGCGAGGTGTCCGGCCCACTCCGTGGGGTCGGACACCTCGCGCGCGTCGGATCACACCGCTGTCGCCCGATCCGGGTCGTCAAGGGGGGTGTTGACCCTCAGCCACCGGTAGCCGTACGGGTCCAGCGCGACATCGACGAGGCCGGCGGCCGCCGACTTGAGGGTGTCACCGGTGAAGACATCGGTGAGCAGCCGGCCGCCCCTCAGTCCCGGGACCTCGACGGAGGCGGTGACGGACCGCTCGGAGAAATTGTGCAGCACGAGCACCGCGCCGCCCTCCAGCAAACTGAGGTGGACCAGCACGCCCGGATCGTCCGCGTCGATGACCCGGTAGTTACCCCAGGCCAGCTCGGGGGTCTCCCGGTAGCGTTCGATCAGCGTCCGCATCCGACCCAGCGGCGAAGCCGGGTCGTGCGCCTGGTCATGCGCGTTGACCTTCGTCGGGCCGAACGCACCCGTCACGACGGGATTGGGCAGCTCCACTCCCTCCCCCGCGGTGAAACCGCCACTCTTGTCGGGCGTCCACTGCATCGGGGTGCGGACGGCCTGCCGGCCCTCGGCGGCGAGGTTCTCGCCCATGCCTAGCTCCTCGCCGTAGAACAGCACCGGTGTGCCGGGCAGGGAGAAGAGCAGGCTGTACGCCAGTTCCACGCGCCGCCGGTCGCCGTCGACCATCGGCGGCAGGCGGCGGCGCAGGCCCCGGTCGTAGAGCTGCATGTCCTTGTCGGGGCCGAAGGCGGCGAACACCTCGGCGCGCTCGTCGTCGTCGAGTTTGTCGAGCGTGAGCTCGTCGTGGTTGCGGACGAACGTCGCCCAGTGCGCGTCGCGGGGCGCCGCGGGGCGCTCCCGGAGAGCCGCCGCCAGAGGGGCCGCCTCGCCCCGCGCCATCGACAGGTACATCTGCTGCATACCGATGAAGTCGAAGCACATGGTCAGCTCGTCACCGCGGGAGGACTCCGAGTCGCCGAAGAACTTCGCGGTGTCCGGGTAGGGCAGGTTCACCTCGCCCAGCAGCACCGCGTCACCGCTGCGACGTCCGAGGAAGGCCCGCAGGTCGGCGAGGTACTCGTGCGGGTCGGGCAGCTGGTCCGCGTCCTCCTGGCCGTCGGTCTCCAGCAGGAACGGCACCGCGTCGACCCGGAATCCCGACAGTCCGAGCTGCGTCCAGAAGCCCATGATGCGCGCTATCTCGTCACGGACCGCCGGGTTGGCGACGTTGAGGTCGGGCTGCTGCTTGTAGAACCGGTGCAGGTAGTACTGCTCGGTGGTCTCGTCGTGCTCCCACACGCTCTTCTCGACGTCGGGGAAGACCACACCCTCGGGGCCGTCCTCCGGCGGGCTGTCGCACCAGACGTACCAGTCGCGGTACTTCGACGTGCGGCTGGAGCGGGCGTCCTGGAACCACGGATGGTGGTCGGAGGTGTGGTTGACGACCAGGTCGGCGATGACCCGGATGCCCCGGTCGCGGGCGGTGCGCACGAACTCGGTGAAGTCGCCCAGCGTGCCGAGCCGGGGATCGACGGCGTAGAAGTCGGTGATGTCGTAGCCGTCGTCGCGCTCCCGCGTCGGGTAGAACGGCATCAGCCACACGCAGGTGACGCCGAGGCGCACCAAGTGGTCGATGCGCTGTGTCAGGCCGGCGAAGTCGCCGGTGCCGTCGCCGTCGGAGTCCTGGTACGTCTCCACGTCCAGGCAGTAGACGACCGCGTTCTTCCACCACAGGTCGGAGGTGCGGGTCAGCCTCATCGGACACCCTCCGCCACGGCGGCCGGGGGCCGGGTGACATCCAGCTGCGGCAGCACCTTCGCGCCGAACGCGTCGATGAAGGCGCTCTGCTCCTTGCCGACGTGATGCAGCATGACGGCGTCGAAGCCGAGGTCGGCGTACTCCTGGAGCCATGCCGCGTGCCGGCCGAGATCGTCGGAGATGTTGACGGACTCCGCGACCCTGTCCGGAGAGACGTGCTCGCTGACGTTGTCGAACAGCTCGGCAGAGTCGAGGTCCCAGCTCGCCGGCGGCCCGTGCACGTTGGTGCGCCACTGGTCGTGGGCGAGTTCCTGGGCGGTTTCCAGGTCGGGGGCCCAGCTGAGGTGCACCTGGAGGTGCAGCCGGCCGACGCCGCCCCCCGAACGGTAGGCGTCCACGATCCGGCGCAGTCTCTCGCGCGGCGCGTTCACCGTGATCAGGCCGTCCGCCCACTCCGCACACCACCGCGCGGTCGCCTCGCTGCACGCGGCCCCCACCAACGGTGGCACCGTCTCCGGACGGGTCCACAACCTGGCCCGATCCACGGTCACCAGCCCGTCGTGGCTCACCTCCTCGCCGCGCAGCAGCGCCCGGATGATGTCGACGCACTCGCGCAGCCTCGCGTTCCGGACGTCCTTACGCGGCCAACGGTCGCCGGTTATGTGCTCGTTGGACGCCTCGCCGCTTCCCAGCGCCGCCCAGAAGCGGCCTGGGTACATCGCGGCGAGGCTCCCGATCGCCTGCGCGACGATCGCCGGATGGTAGCGCTGGCCCGGGGCGTTCACCACTCCGAAGGGGATCCTGTCGGTGGCCTGGAGCGCCGCGCCGAGCCAGGACCAGGCGAAGCCGGACTCACCCTGCCGCACGCTCCACGGTGAGAAGTGGTCCGAGCACATCGCGGCGGTGAAGCCCGCGCCTTCCGCGCGCACGACGGCTGCCAGCAGGTCGGCGGGAGGTACTTGTTCATGGGAGGCGTGGAATCCATAGACGGTCATGGGATCCGCGTACCCGGCACCGGAGGGATCATCGGTCGCCGTCCCCGGCCGCTCGGCTCAGTCGTTGCGCCGGTGCACCCGCGCCTCCCACGGGGCGAGCACCAGGCGGCCGGGCCGCGGGGGGACCGACGGACCGTTGCCCAGGACGAGTTCGGCGCCGTCCCATCCGGCGGGCATCACGGCGGAGGCGGTGTCGCCGGTGAAGTTCCCGACGACCAGGAGCACCGTGCGGCCGTACCGGCGGGTGAACGCGTAGATCCGCTCGTCGTCCGGCAGCAGCATCGTGAAGTCACCGTGCACGACGGCCGGTTCCTGGTGCCGGAGGGCGATCAGCCGACGGTAGTGGTGGTAGACGGAGTCGGGATCCGCGAGGGCCGCTTCGGCGTTGACCTCGGTGTGGTCCGGGTTGACGGGCATCCACGGGGTGCCTGTGGTGAACCCCGCATGCGGGGACGCGTCCCAATGCATGGGTGTACGGGCGTTGTCGCGGCCCATCGCCCGTAGTCCCGGGAGGACGTCTTCGGATTCCGCCCCCGCGCGCAGCGCCTCCGCGTAGTGGTTCAGGGACTCGATGTCCCTGAAGTCCTCGATGGTGCGCAAGGGCGCGTTGGCCATGCCGAGTTCCTCGCCCTGGTAGACGTACGGCGTGCCCCGGTGCAGGTGGAGCACGGTCGCGAGCATCGTCGCGGACCGGGTCCGGTGGCTCGGTCCGTCGTCTCCGAACCGAGAGACCACCCGGGGCTGGTCGTGGTTGTTCCAGTACAGGCTGTTCCACCCGACGTCGGCGAGGCCGGACTGCCAGCGGCCGAGCGAGGCCTTGAGGTCGGTGAGCCGCAGCGGGCGGGGATCGAACTTGCCCCGCCCGTGGTCGAGCCCTACGTGCTCGAACTGGAAGACCATGTCGAGTTCGGCACGCGCCGGGTCGGTGAACAGGCGGGCCTGCTCGACCGTCACCCCGGGCATCTCCCCGACGGTCAGCAGCCGGCCCGGGTACCGGGCGATCACCTCGCGGTGCATCTCCTGGAGGTAGTCGTGTATGCGGGGTCCGCAGACGAAGTAGGGCGAGCCGTCACCGTACGGCCCCTGTTCGTGCACCTCGCCGTCGGGGAGGGCAGGGTCCTTGGAAATGAGGTTGACGACGTCCATCCGGAAGCCGTCCACGCCCCGGTCCAGCCACCAGCGCATCATCGCGTACACGGCCCGACGCATCCGGGGGTTCTCCCAGTTGAGGTCGGGCTGCTTCGGCGAGAAGAGATGGAGGTAGTAAGCGTCGCTCGCCGCGTCCAGCTCCCAGGCGGAACCGGAGAAGAAGGAGCCCCAGTTGTTGGGTTCGCGTCCCTCACGTGGCGGACGCCACCAGTACCAGTCGCGCTTCGGACTCGCCGGGTCGCGTGACTCCTGGAACCACGGATGCTCGTCGGAGGTGTGGTTGACGACCAGGTCCATGACGAGTTTCATCCCGCGCTCGTGCACGGCGCCCAGCAGCCGGTCGAAGGCCGCCAGGTCACCGAAGACGGGGTCGATGTCCTGGTAGTCGCTGATGTCGTACCCGTTGTCGGCCTGCGGGGACGGGTTGACGGGCGACAGCCAAAGCACGTCGACGCCGAGCCCGGACAGATGGTCCAGGCGCCCGGTGAGGCCGTCCAGGTCGCCGATGCCGTCACCGTCGGAGTCGGCGAAGCTGCGCGGATAGACCTGGTAGACCACCGCGGACCGCCACCACGCGTCCTCGGCGTGCCCCATGCCGTCGGCTGCCATCGGTGGACTCCTCTCGCCCGGGGTTGGGGAACGTGAGTCTCCTTTCCCCGAAGGCTGAGGTCATACCGGTCAGGGCGGCATCGCCGGCCGGGCGCCCCGGCCCCCCAGGACGAACCGACCCGCTGGGGCCCATCCCTGCGCGCACCGGCCGGCGCCTTCTCGGCGACTCCCGCGCGAGGCATGTCGGACCCCGCCCCTCAGCGGTCCCGTACCGGGGGGCAACAGCGGTCCGCTTCGAATCGGCAGGGGTCCAGGGACCTGATCGCTCCGTGCACCACGAGCCGGAGCCTCGTACCACGCCCAAGGAGACAACCCGCCTCACGGTGCGCGCCCGCCCTCCTCCCTCTCGGCCTGGTCGAGCTCGTGGAGCCCCCTCTCCCAGCGCAGACGGCGAACCTCGGCAGACTGCTCCCACCAGGGATCACCCCGCTCACCGAGCGCCACCTTCGCGGTGTTCACGCGTTTCCGCGCCCGGCCCTCAGCCTTCGCGTCAGCGGCGCGGCGTGCGGCAGCCACCCCGCGGCGCGCCGCCATCAGATGATGCCGTAGGCGGGAGGCGACGTCCTCGGGGATCTCCGGATCCGTCGCACGCCATCGGCGGTGGTCGACGACCACGTATCTGCCGTCCGGAGTCCGCTCCGGGTCCGCAGGAGGGTTCATCCGGTCGATGCTGTCCTGCGGCTCGGACGGATGACCTCAGGACACGCGGTCAACCGCCATCTTCCCCCTGGTCCAGGACGCCTCGTTCTTGATTCTCCGCGCGTATCCGTGAGTTCGGCGCGTACGCGATCAGTCCGCTTCCCTGAGCCGGAGGTCAGGGGCGCCTCATGGCACCCGTCCGGCCGGGTGCCACACGAGCGGGACGGACCTCAGCGGGCGCGACGGATGCGGATCGGGCCGCGGACCTTCGAGGGCTCGACGGGGCTACCACTCTGGGTGATCTCCACCTCACCGGCCTCGACCATCCGGGTGGCCGCGCGACGTGCCGGCTCCATCAGCGCGCGCCAGCCGTCGCCCTCCCCTTCGTACACCGCCCGTGCGGCGTCGGAGGGGCAGATCGTGGCTTTCGGATCACGCCGCTCCAACAGCTCCAGAATGGCCCGTTCCAAGCGTCGGTCCATCTGCCGCTCGTCGTCCTCCACTCCCCCAGTGTCGCACCCGGCTGTTCTCGCGCACGCGCACCCGCTGCCGGCCCTTGAAGCGTTGGCTGTACTCTCCCCCCGCGCCAGGCTGACGGACTGCCGTCGTAGGCGTTGCCCCTGCTGAGGAGGAAGAGATCGATGCCGACCTCCCCTACCGAGTCCTCGTTGTCGGGGCCCCACAGGCGTGCCCCCGGCCGGCATTCGATCATTCCGCTGACGTCGGTCGACATGGAAAGATCCTTGCGCAGGCCAAGAATTAGCACCTCCATTTCCCGGACTCGCGCGTTGCCGGTCGAGCCACGAGCTCGGCCAACTGTGCGCGGCTCCGGTCAACCAGAACACTCGGTGGCTAACCACGACGCTCCTTACCGTGTTGGCGGGTTGATTCCGGTCCTTCGCGCGATCGGCGTGCGCGAACGCATGGACCTGCTCGGCGGCCGGCTGGATGCGGGCCCCGAGGCTCGGGTCTGGCGGCTTACGGCCGAACTGCCCGCCTTCGCACCCGACATGGAGCCCCAGCTGTGATCCGCATCCTCGTCGTCGACGACCAGCAGCTCGTCCGCATGGGGCTGCGCATGCTCTTCGAGCAGGCTCAGGACATCGAAATCCAGGGAGAGGCGGACAATGGAGCAGAGGCAGTACGACCGGCTGAACGCCTCACTCCCGACGTCGTCCTCATGGACCTGAGAATGCCCGGCATGGACGGCATCACGGCCACCAGCATCTAGGCGACGCGCCCTGCCACCCGGGTCGTCGCCCTCACCACGTTCGACGACGACCGGGCGGGTCCGGCCGGAGCTGCTGCGCGTCCTGGACCTGGTAGGCGACGCACCCGCGCTGATCATGAACCACCGCATGGACGTACTCGCCGGGAACCGCCTCGCCGGACTCCTCTACGGCCGTCCGATGCCGGGCCTGAACACCGCCCGGCACATCTTCCTTGAGGAAGCCGAGCGCGGCCTGTACGCGGACTGGGAGAACTGCACCCTCGACGTGGTCGGGCACCTGCGCCTGGCCGCTGGCAGGATCCCCGCCTGGCCTCACTCATCGGCGAGCTGGCGATGGGCAGTGAACGCTTCCGCCGCCTCTGGGCTCGCGCGGACGTGCGCGCCCGCACTCATGTACGCAAGGCGTACCGGCACCCTCTGGTCGGACTGCTGGAACTGCACCATGAGAACTTCGCGCTGCCGAACGAATCAGGCATCGAGCTACTGGTGCTGTTCGCGGCCCCCGCCAGCCCCGCCGAGGACGGACTACGACGCCTGCTCGCCAACCTGGGCGCTGAGAACGGCAATGCACATCCCCCAGTGAACGCCCAGATCCGCGGGTAACTCAGCGCCCCCCACCGCCGGAATCCCCACCACGCATGAAGCCGGAATGGTGAGCGCACGTCGCGTGGCCCATCCGAGCAAATTCGCGGACGGGAGATGCTCAGCTACCTCGCCGTGGCTCCTCCCACCAAAGCCAGCGCGGCAGCCCGCCTGCCCGCACTGCAATGCGCATTGAGATCCATCGCCGCTGGCCACGTACACATCCCTGCCGGCCTGGTCAAGAGCGACAGGACACGGTGGAAGAAGATCGGCTCGCCCGCATGTGAACCGACAGGTTGCCGACAACCTGGAGAAGATCATCACGTCGCTCGAAGACGACGGCCAGTCAGACACCGGTGAGGCGGCCGCCGATGCCTCCTGAGCCCAACCCCGCACCGCTCATCGCCGCCGCACGCAAGCGCCGCGAACTCACACCCGCCAAGGCCATCCAGGCCCTGCGAGAACTCGACCGCACCGGAGCTCCGGATGTCTTTCGGGGGCGTTGCCCGGCGCGCGGGCATCACACGTTCCTGGCTCTATGGCCAGCCTGACATCCGAGCGAGATCGAACGACTTCGTGACACGACTCGGTGTTCCCCCTCGCCGCAGATCCCTGCGGCTGAACGCTCCGATGCCTCGCTGCACGCACGCCTGAAGCGGCCCTGGAACGGAACCGGCAACTTGTGGAGGAGATCCGAGTCTGCGTCGGCAACTCGCTCACGCGCTCGGCAACCAGCGGGCATCCACACGCACAGGCGCTGGTGGCCAGCTCTGATACCCCGTCATCCGCAGCAGCGGTACGTGCGTGAACGCATCCCCGTTTTGAATTCCTAGGACCCCTAGTTTATATCTAGGGGACCTAGGATCATTGGGAGGACGCCATGGCGCGGGCCAGGCTGACGGCGGAGCGAGTGACGATCGCGGGCGCCGAGCTGGCGGACGAGGTCGGGCTCGACCGGGTGACCATGTCGCAGGTGGCGCGGCGGCTCGGCGTGAAGGACGCGAGCCTCTACACGCACGTCCGCAGTCTGGAGGATCTGCGTGGACGGATCGCGCTGCTGGCGGCAGACGAGAAGACCATCCGTATCGCCGAGGCGACCGCCGGGCGGTCGGGCAAGGACGCGCTGGTCGCGTTTGCGAATGCCTGGCGGGAGTACGCCCGCCAGCACCCGGGCCGTTACATGGCGACGCAGACCCCGATCCAGATCGACCCTGAGCTGGCCGCAAGAGCACCCGGACCGCGGCGCGCGGTCGAGCTGACCTACGGCATGCTGCGCGGCTACGGACTGGCCGAGCCCGATCTGACCGACGCGGTCCGGTTGCTGCGCAGCACATTCCACGGGTTCGTCGCCTTGGAGGCTGCGGGCGGGTTCGCTCACAAGCGTTCGCCGCAACACTCATGGGTCCGCGCCCTCGACGCCCTGCACACCCTCCTGGAGCACTGGCCCTCGTCCCGAGAAGGAGACTCCTCATGACCGACCCGACCATCGGCAGCCTGCGCGTGAACGGCGCGACTCTGCACTACGAAGTGCGCGGTCAGGGCCCGCTCCTGCTGCTGATCCCCGGAGGGGCGGGCGACGCGGCCTCCTACGACGGCATCGCCGACGACCTGGCCGCCGAATACACGGTCGCTGCCTACGACCCGCGCGGCATGTCCCGAAGCACGCTGGACGACCCCGAGACCGAGCAGCACGTGGCCGAGCACGCCGACGACGCATTCCGAATGCTGGAACTGCTGTCTCCCGGTGAGCCCGCCCGGGTGTTCGGCGCCAGCTCGGGCGCGATCGCCGCCCTGCACCTGCTCACCACCCATCCCGAACGCATCGAACGCGTCGTGGCGCACGAACCGCCGATGGTGGAGGTCCTGCCGGACGCCGCCGAACATCGCACGCTCATCGCGCGCGTGCAGGAAACGCTTCACACTCAGGGGCTCATGCCGGCGATGGCCGTGTTCGCCGCAGGGCTGAAGAAGGACGGCGACACCACCGAGCCGAAGGCCGAGCTCAAGCTTCCGCCGCAAGCAGCGGCGCGGGCCGAGCGGACAATGGCCAACCTGCCGTACTTCGTCGGGCACATCGTGCCCAGATTCATGTCCTACGCCCCGGACATCCACCGTCTGGAGGCACTGTCGGACCGGCTCGTACTCGCCTGCGGCCAGGACTCACGTGGCGAGCTGCCCTACCGTCCTGCGGCTCTTTTGGCCGAGCGTCTCGGCACGGAACTCCAGCACTATCCAGGCGGGCACACAGGCTTGACCACGCACCCCGCCGAGTTCGGCGAACTCCTTCGGAAGGCCTTCCGCGCCTAGACCCGAATCCCCTCGTCCTGCCCAACACCACCGAAGTTGGTCACTGAATGTCACATCCGCAACTAGCTCTCCCCGGGGAAATCCTCGTGGGTGGGCGCGGACGCATTGGTCTAGGCATTCGCCGACTGGGGCATGTCCGGGCTGACCGTGAGGGGCTGGGCGCGGCCGAGCGGGGCGAGGGGCCACCGGTGGACTGGAGACTGCTCCAACGGAACGCCGACGTACTGGGTCCGGTTCAGCTGGCCACGTTCGAGGATCTGGTCAGGGCGCGGGAGGTGCTGCTCGGTCTGCGGGGTTCATGGGGCGTGGGGCCGCTCCTCGGCCCCCATGATCTCCCTGAGCCTCTCCCCCAGACAGTTCGCCGAAAGCCTGACCGTCTGCCTCGAACTCCTCTTCGACCAGCTGTACGAAGCGCTCATGGAACAGCTCGAACAAGACTCGTACATCTCCCGTACGCCGGGCGACGAAACCGGCGCGGTCGGCTTCATGGAGACCTGGCTCCGCACATTGCGCGAACAAACCGCAGCGGCGGCTGGGTGAGCATCGGAACGCAGCCATCTGCGGCCTCGACGCGGCACACGGGGCCGGCCTGTCACATGCGCGGGCGCGGCCAGGGGTCATGCTGCGCGGCGGAGGAGTCCGGGCGGCGAGCGGGCGGGATGACCCGCTCCAGCTCCCTACCCAGCCGCTGGGCCTCACCACGTACCTGGGCCAGGGTATCGCCCCGTTCAACAATGAGACGGTTGTAGATCGGGGTCTCCTGAAACACGGGCGGTCTGCCTTCTCGATCGGATGGAAAGTGCTGGTGCCGTCGAACCTGGTAGCCGGTGGATCTGCGGCTGCAGGGTGTCCGCGGCCCTGACCCGAACCGAGGCCTTGAGCTCCAAGGGCCAGTCTTCGCGCCAGCGCGCAGATCTGGTCGGTGGGCTGTCCACGGGCATGCTTCGTGGACAGGGGCGCGACGCTAGGCCGAGGCGCTCCGGGCCGGAGCGGTGACGGGTTCTCTGGAATCCGGGAGGGAGGCGGCTCGCTGGAGCGCCTGGCGCAGGTGCCACAGCGTCACGGCCGGCAGAAGCCCGCCGAGGCGGTCCGCAGCCCTCAGGTGGGAAACCGCGACCGCCAGTTCGGCCCTGATATCGGAGCGGGTGGCGTCGTGGAGGGTCGCTGCGACGCCGTCCAGGAGGTCGGCCAGTTCGGCCCCTCCGGGGTCTTCCGGCACCTGACCGCCCCAGCTGGCGATGATCACCGGAGCATCCTCTCGCATGTCCGGGGCGTGGCGGGCACGTTCGGCGAGGGCACTCCTCAGTAGGGCCCACGACATGCGCATGCCGCATACCGCGCGGTGTTGAGCTGTCCGGTCCGTCACGGCCCGCTGCCACAGCCCGGCTGTCAGACGACGCGCGTCCGCCCAGGAGGAGGTAGGCGCGTGAGTCGCCAAACCAGGCGGACAGCAGCCACGGGGATGAGCACCGCGGCGACGGCCGGCGCGCTGCCGGCCGTTGGCGAGTGGGCTGTGAGCGTGGCTGTCAAGTCCCCTACCGTGCGGCAGAGTTCGCGCTCTACGCTCACGAGGTGACGTACATGAGCTGGTCGGACCTGCTGCGGCAGGGGACGGCGGACCCCACCTTGACCTTCGCCCGCGAGAAGTGGGCTCAGCCGGGAAAATTCGTGTGGGTGGCCGCCCGGGAAACGATCACGGCCCCCACCGGAAAGGAGTACCCGCTCTGCGCCACGGTGTACTTCAAGGATGCCGACGACGTCGTCAAGCCCTACCAGCCGAGCATGGACGGGATGACGGAGGCTGACGACTGGTACGTAGGGGTCTCCGGCCCGCCACCTGAGTAACTTCGGAGTCGACGTCGTTTCCAGGCCGCAGGACCAGGGCACCCGGTGTGACGCGACGTCGGTATCGGTCGGCCGGTCGACCGGTTCAGGCACGAGGAGTAGTGCGCCCATCCGGGCCGGTCTGGTCCCGCGACTGGATCCAGGACTGGGTGGATGCGTTCGAAGGTGCTGCGTCCCGTGCGAGGGTCCAGTACCGCGACCCGCAGCGGCACCCGGGCGGCGGTCCGGAGGCGGGCGAGCCAGGTGTGGTCGGGGACCAGGATGTCGAGCTTCCGGCCACCGGGTGAGCGCCGCGGGGTCAGGCCAGACAACGGCAGCCAGGGTGTATCCGCCGTCCGTCCCCCGTGCCCGGGCGTGGACCAGGAGGCCGTTTCCGTACCGGCGGCTATCTTCCCCGTACACGATCGCCTTGCCGGAGGCGGAGCGGACCAGTTGTGTGAAGGTGTCCCAAGCCGTGAGGTCAAAGCCTGTGCGCTGGAAGAACCCCGTCAGCCGCTGCATCTCGGCCTGCCGCTCCTGCAGATCGGCCTGCCGGTTAAGGGCCCGCTGCTCGGCGGCCCGGCGGCGCCGATCTGCGGCTGCACTCTCCTCGCGGCGGCGCTCGGCGGCAGCCGCCTGACTGGCGGCTTCGGCGTCGGCCTCCATCCGGGCACGGGCCAGCGCCCGTTCCTCGTATGCGGGCGCCGTCCACCAGACCGTGCCGTTCACCCCCGTGTGGACGCGCACCCACCCTTGGAGGATCCACGCGAGGGCATCACCGAGCGGACAGGTGATGTGCTCCCACTTCGCCTTCCCCTTCACCATGCGGGGCGTCCAGGTGTAGCGGGCCACCCCGTGCCGCACCGTCCAGGGATCGCCTCTCTCGGCTGGGGCGCGGACTCTGAGCGCGGGCACAGCGCGCTCCCAGGGGCGGCCGTGCAGGCCGACCCAGCACACCGCGACCCCGTCGCGCGCGTAGCGGTCCGTGCGCATCCGCGCTTCGTCCGGCGTCATCGGGGACAGCTGCGCCTCCAGCGCCATAAAGGGCCGGCCCTGTTCGTCGAAGACCAGCACGTCGGCCCGCCAGTCCCGCAGCTCGCTGCTCACCTCCAGCTCCGCCCGCCACCCGGCCGCCCGGGCAGCCACGGCCAGCTTCAGCTTCAGCTTCAGCTTCAGCTTCAGCTTCAGCTTCAGGAGATGATGCTCCGGCGACTCGTTCGCCAGCTCGCAGTCCAACGGCCGCACCTGGTGGTAGAAGTGGCGCAGTCCGTGCCGGGAGGCCCGGGCGAAAACCCTCCCGCCGCAGGTTCTCGGGGGATGTGTAGTGCTCGATCAGGGGATGGCGCTGGGTGATGGGGGCCCCGGCCAGGGGGTCGGAGTCAGTCCGCGGTCTTGGTGAAGTCCAGGTCGGCATGGCGGACGGCGTGGGAGGCGGTGGAGACCGTGGCGCCGAGCATGCTGATGCAGCCGAAGAGGAGGAAGGTGGGGCCGGCGCCCCACCTTTCCACCAGGAGGCCGAAGAGCGGGAACATCACCGGGGTGATGCCGACCGCGCTGAGCGCCTGGACGGACGCGACCCGGCCCTGGAAGGCGAGGGCGGTGTTGGCCTGCATCAGGGCCAGGGCCAGACCGCCGCAGAGGCCGGAGACCAGGCCGGAGACGAGCGCCACGGCGACCGCGAGGGTGAGGTTCGGCATGACGCCGATCAGGCCGATGCCGGCGGAGGCGACGAGCAGGGTGATGTTGTGCCAGTGGCCGGCCCGGGGGAAGCGGCCGCGCACGATGAGCAGGAGCGAGGTCGTGCAGACGCCGGCGCTGAGGGCGGCGTTCACCCAGGCACCGCCGGAGGGGCCCCAGCCGCGTTCCTCGGCGAGCATGATGACGCCGATCGCCATCGGCGGGATACAGCCGATCATGGAGAGCAGGCCGGAGAGGACGAGCGGGCCGACGACGGGCTCGTGGCGCAGGTAGACGATGCCGTCGACCAGGTCGCGGCGGGCGGTGGAGTCCGCGGCTGGCTGTTCCTCGGGCGGCAGCGGGGCGAGCCGGACCGCGACCAGGAGGAACAGCGAGAGGGTGAACAGGACGCCGGTCACGGCGAACGCGGCGGCGGGACCCCCGAGCCCCATCGAGAACCCGGCGAGTGGCGGACCGGCGATGTGGCCGGATCGCTGCACCAGATTGCGCAGGCTCTGCACCCGCATCAGCTGGTCGCGGCCGGTGAGCCGGGGCGGCATCGCTCCGACCGCCGGCATGAACAGGGCGTCCACGACGCCGAAGACGAGAGCGAGCGCGACGAGCAACCAGAGGCCGGGGGTGCTGAACGCGAGCGCCGCGGCGGCCGCGAGGATCACCACAGCGCGGACCGCGTCGGAGGAGATGACCACCCTGCGCGGGCCGAACCGGTCGGCGATCACTCCGCCGCCGAGCATGAGGACCGCCCGGGGTATCGCACCGACCGCCATCACCAGGCCGACCTGGGCCGGTCCGGCCACCCTCTGCGCGGCCCAGCCGAGCGCCACGAAGTAGGCGGCGTCGCCGACCACGGAGAAGGTGTAGGCGATCAGCCAGCGCAGGACGTTGCCGTCCCGGTGCACCGGAGTGGAGGGGGTAACGGCCACGGCGGGGGCGGGCCGGGCCGTGGGATGGATAGGTTCATCTGCTCGCGGGGTCACAAACGCGCATGATCTCCCACAACATCGTCCCCATACAACGGAATTGCCGGCCGGATCGTATGATCCTGCGGCGGCGGGCCAGGGCCGCTACCAGCGGCTACCAGCGGCTACCAGCGGCTACCAGCGGCTACCAGCGGCTACCAGCGGCTACCAGCGGAGCGGAATACTCCGGAACGTCACGGATGAGGAAGCCGGGACCGAGCTGCCGGTGGGGCCGTCCGGGGTGAGATCCGGGAAGCGCCGGGGCCGGCGAACCAGACTTCTTTGCCACTATGCACTGGTGGGCCCGGTTGTCGCCCATATCTCGACCGCGGCGCCGTGAACGCCGGCCTCACCCTGCTCAGGGCCTCGCCGAGCCGGGCCGGCCGCGTGTGCGGCCACCGGCTCGATGCCGGGTACTGCCTCGCCACGACCGCCCCGTCACAATGTCACGAACCTGTTCGAAGACCGCTGCTGCTAGGTGCGATCGATCGGCAGCAGCGCTCCCATGAGGCACGATCAGCGGGACATTCCGAAACCCGGGGGACTTCTCATGGCTCACACAGTTCGTTCACGCCGTACCACCGCCGCACTCGCCGCTCTGTCGATCGGCATCCTGGCCCTGACCGCATGCAACGGTGACGGCGAGAACGACGTCGCCACCCCGGGCACGCAGGCGAGCCCTTCCGCTACGGGTACGGACGAGGGCACCGACATGCCCTCGTCGGCCGACCCTGGTGACAGCGGCAGCGGGAAGTCCTCCGACAGCCCCAGCACCCCGCCGTCGTCGCCGAAGCCCGGGACCGACGACGATCAGGACGGAGGTGTCGGCATGTGCGAGACGGCCGACCTCTCCTACAACGTCACCGTCGCGTCCAGGCCGGTCAACCACGCCTTGCTGACCGCCAGCAACAAAGGCAGCGACCCCTGTCTGCTGTCGCCGAACGAGCTGGTGATCACGTTTCCGGGGCTCGACGGCGCCGCCGGGCACATGGGACCCGCCGGCAAGGACTGGATTCTCAAGCCCGGCGAGAGCGCGTATGCAGGGATCATGTTCTCGCGCGCCGACACCGCGGGTGGCAAGAGCGCCGACAAGGTGGAAGTGGCACTCGCCGCTTCCGAGAGTCCGATGACCGTTCCGGTCAACGATGGCCCCGTCACGGTCAACGACAGCCAGGTCACCAGCTTCTTCGGTACCGCCGAGGACGCACTCACCTACTGAGCGTTTTCGGCGTGGCCACTGATCGAGTGACGGGCTCGACGCCCGCGACGCACGCGGCTCCTGTGACGCTGGGGGATTTTTTTCCGAAGTCTCACCCCCCAGCGCAGGAGCCGCGTTGGTTCTGCGGCACGCGACCTGCTCCGCGCTCTGGTCGAGCGGGCCACCATGCTCATCGTCACCGGTGAGGGTGACGCCGCAGCTGCAAGCTCCCACCGCACCAGCGTGCTCTGGTCGCGGAGCGGAACCGGCTCGACGTACTGGCCGTCACCGTCTCCTGCCGGAGCAGTCCATGGACTGCGGCCCGGTTCGACAGACCCAATCACCGCTGCGCACCGTACCCATCGACACCCCCCGTCGGCGCCTGCCGGATCACGACTCCAGTTCATGCTGGCGATCGCGTCTTCCTCCCGGGCCAGACTGCCGGAGGTCCGCCCGTACCTCGGACAGCACCCGCCCAATCAACTCCCCCGTTAGTGATGCAACCGCATCTGGAGATCTGTGGCAGTGGCGCGTGACGACGACGTGGCCCATCAATCGGCGGATCTCCGGGACGCTCAGGGGGGTCATGTGTGGGGCTGGGTGCTACTCGCGGGAGTCATGTCCCTGGTAGCGGTGGCGGTGCTACGGGTACGACACCAAATCGCGGGGCCGGAACGGTGGCCGTATGGCGGCTCGCATGTGAAGCCAGGTCGAGGGTGCCGCAGGATCGTCGCCATGCCGCCACCGTATACAGGCACTGCTTCCCGGATCTCCTGACGTAGGTGGGGTGTTGTGGTCAGGCTGGCTTCATGGGTCGTGGTGATCTGACGAATGCGGAGTGGGATCGACTGGAGCCGTTCTTACCTCCTGGTGGTGCGCGTGGTGGCCGGTGGAGCGATCACCGCCCGGTGATGAACGAGGTCTCCACTGAGAGCGGACCGGTGTCCAGTGGCGGGATCTGCCGGAGCGGTTCGGGCCGTGGGAGACACCCTATAAGCGTCATCGTCGCTGGTCAGCCGATAGAACGTGGCAGATGCTGCTGTCCCGCGTCCAGGCAGCCGAGGACGCGGCGGGCGCGATCGACTGGGATATTTCGGTGGACTCGACAGCCGTGAGAGCTCACCGGCACGCGACCGGCGCGAGGAAAGCGGCCCCGGCCGCCGTTCCTCAAAGGGGGGCCGTGCGGCGGGGGCGAACCAGGTCGATCCCACCAGACCAGCCAGCACCCCACACACCAACAAGCCCCCTTCCAGCGTCACCCGCCCCGGAAGAGGGTCGGACCTGCCCGCCGCCACGAACTGGGGGCGCGCCGGCAGCCCCCGCCCGCGGGCCCGAAGGCGGGGGCTGCCCGGGGGCGGGGGCGGGGTGTCAACGGCTTTGACTCGGGGCCGGGGTCTGCGGAACGGGCTTTGGGGGCAGGGAAGCAGAACCCTGTGACTGACCGGCAGCCGTGGTGGTGGTCTGTCCGGAGGGGAACGATTTCAGGTTGGCGACCGTGCTGGCGAGGCTCCCGGTGAACGTGGCCCGAGTCGCTTCATTTCTCTCCCTCGCCATTCGATCCTGGCTCTGCACTACGGTAGCGACTCCACGTTGTATGTAGTCGCGGAACGCTCCGGAGAATGCGGCGCCGGCCGCCGGCCCCGGGGCATCCGGGTTCGCTTCTGCCAGGGCCTTCCAATGTCCGTTCTCCTTCGTGGCAAGCGTCTCGCACGCCTGGTCAAAGCTCGGACTGTCGAGAGGGACATCACAGAGCTCCAGGATCTCCGGCCGCTGAAAGAATTCCCTGATCCCCTCGGAGCCTTTGTCTCCGAACACGGCATAGAGAAGAGTGGCGGATTCCCCGACGACGTTACCGAGCTTCCTGGGGGCCTCGTCACCCGCAGTACCGTAACGTTTCTGTATATCCTCGATGAGACCCGAACGATCGTCTTCCCCTGGCTTCGCCCGTGATTTCCCCAAGTCAATGAGTGCCTTGAACATGTCTGCTATGCCTCTTTCCGGAGATCCGGCTGGATGTGTGTCCGGTACAACGCACGGAGGCGGCACGGAGGTTCACCCGGGGTGCCGGCGGAGCAGCGGGCGCACCCGCCCCGGGGAACCGGGCCCCGTCCGCGGCACCGGCAGGCAGCAGGGATCGGGTGCCCGGGCTCGCATCCAGCCCCACTGGCCGTGCAGGACGTTGTGGCCGATCTCCATGCTGTCCATGTCGCCACGGACAGACCGGCGGTGCCGAGCAGCCACGCGGGCGGGAAGACCGAGAACAGCAGCAGCCCCTGCTGACCAGCTCGAGCTTGCGCTGCGCCGAGATGACAGCACGCAAGGGATGATGGGGATGGAATGACGGAACGTGGTCAGGAGATTCCATGACGAAGCGGGTTCACCGACCGCGTGAGGACGCGGAGTTCAATTTCATCCTCGGGATGAGCGGAGTTCCGGTCCTCGCATACTTCACCGGGACATGGCCCAAGGCGATCGAGCCCTGCCGGGTGATGGACCTCGTCGTGGGCGGCATCGCCGACGACTACGCGGGCCGCCTGACGGCCGTCCGCGCCGACATCACACGCTGCCCGGCCGCAACCGAGCGATACGGCATCACCGGAGCCCCGTCCTACGTCCTGCTCAAGGGAGGAGAGGCGGTGGCGCACGGCACGGGGCCCATGACCAACACCGAGATACGGAAGTTCCTGGACAGCCATCTCTAAAGCTGCCACTG
Source organism: Streptomyces sp. NPDC048560 (assembly GCF_040650955.1). Taxonomy (NCBI): domain Bacteria; kingdom Bacillati; phylum Actinomycetota; class Actinomycetes; order Kitasatosporales; family Streptomycetaceae; genus Streptomyces; species Streptomyces sp. NPDC048560. Next base: position 38,909 of record NZ_JBEZIJ010000017.1, on the reverse strand, counting down.
AACTGCCGCTGCGGGACACGTGGCCGCAACGCCCGTCTCGGCTCGTATATAGGAGCTGCGCCCGGGCTACGAGCTATCCGACCTGGAGAAGGCGTACTGGGACGAAAAGGAGGCCGCGGAGGACGCGATCCGGCAGTCGGGCCTTGACCACTGGACTATTTCAAGCCCGCCTTCTACATGGACAACTTTCTCCCGCCCATGCAGGGCTTCATGTTCCCCGAGCTGTCGCAGGACAAGCTGGTCACCGCTGCGAGCCCGCAAGCCGTGATGGCGCTCATTAACTCGGACGACTTCGGAGCATCGGTCGCCGCTGCCGTGGGCGAGCCCGGCAAGTTCCACGAAGCCGAGATTGATCTTGCGGGCGACGCGCTGACGCACCCCGAAATCGCGGACATCCTCTCCAATGCCTCCGGCCGCGAGATCACCGCCGCCTTCCTCTCCTGGGAGGAGCAGGAGCAGCGCCGCGGCGCACCCATGGCGGACAGTCAGGTCTGGAATAACCTCGTCGGCTACCCCGCGTGCCCCCACCACGCAGACCGCTACGGCCTGACCACGACCACCTTCGAGCAGTGGGCAGCGCAGCAGGACTGGACCGACCCGGCCGCCTGAACTCGGCCAGCCTCCAGCTTCACCAGCGCAACGGTGTTCCCGGCGCTCTGCGTCACCGAGGAGCCCGGCGCCAAGAACCGTCCTGGCGTTCCTCCCGAACCACCCCGACGAAGGCGTCGGCACGCTGGCCCGGGTCCGTACCAGCGAAGGCCCTGACGGCGACGACGTCGTCTTCGAGCGGTCCGCGGAGCGGCCGATGGGGCTGTGGGCCGAGGCCGGGGAGAACCTCCTGCGGATCGTGCCGCTGCTCGGTCCGGGCGCGCCGCCGGCGGACGGAGTCGATGACTGCCTGCCGTACCCCGGCTGCTACCGGGGCGTCTACGACAGCTCCTCCTCGCACACCCTCATCGGTGCCGGGGCCGATGCCGGTAATCGAGCTGTGCAGGCTGTGCGCCGACGGCCGCACGCTCCGCTCGCTGCGCCATGCCGACACCCCCGTCGACCCGGAGCAGCGCGCCGTCCTGGAGTCCGTGGCCGCCGCGATGACGTAGCCGGACCGCCGGCCCTGGGCAAGCCGCCCTCACAGGTGGCTTGCCCAGGCACTTACCGTTCCCAGCCCCATTGAGTCTCCCCCTGCTCGCCCCGGCAATGCCCTGAACCGGGCAGGCGATGATCCTCTCATCGCGGGTCATCGCGGCGAGTGGGTGGGGAACCAACATGAGCAGGTCTGGGGACGCCGTGAGCAGGGGGTTTCAAGGAGCGTCATCACCTCCCCTTCTGGACTCCTGTGGCCGGATGGGAGAGCACTGCCTCGATCAGCGTCGTTTGCAGCGCCGACATGGGGACAAGGCTTTCGGTTCCCACGGTGAGGGAGGCCGCGGGCCACCAGGCGGGGGTCTTGGCCGCCTCCTCGGTCTGCTTCCCGTCCCCCTGGATGACCTTGGTGAGGCGGTTGTGGTCGGCGACGAGCCCCACGGGCTGCGGGGTGCCGAAAAAGTGGTGGTGGCGGAGAGGAGTCCGCCGGGGCCCTGGGCGCGGTGATGCTGTTCCGCCCAGTCCCGGGCCACGTGCTGCGATGACAGAGGCCCGTTGGCGTCGTGGGCCTGCGGTTCGGGCATCTTGTGGTCTTCGAACTTCAGGTCCGGGAGGTCGTCCTCGGCGATGTTCGCGATCTTCGCCAGCCCGGCGCGGTCCACCAGGCTGCCCGGCTCCAGCCCGGGGGCCTTCAGGTCGACGACGCACTCGAAATGCCGACCGCTACCCGGCTGGTCCACCGACGCCGACCGCACCGAGGACATCGGGTGGCGCCAGGCCCGCACCACGCTGCTCGAGGCCGTCGCACGCCACCACCACGCTCACCTGCTCGCCGCCATCGTCGAGCTCGGCGATGAGCTGGAGCTCCCAGCTACCCGTAACGGGCGCTTCAGGGGCGCGGTCATCCCAGAAGGCTGCGCGGTCAGCGCCGGCCGCCGCCGATGCGGCGGTCGTCGGCCAGTGCGGTCAGCGGGCCGAACTCGCGGGCAAGCTCGTTCCACGTCAGAACCTCGCCACAGCGGGCCGGGAACTCCTTCGGGTTGAACTCGGGCATGGTCCAGGTTCCAGTGCCCCGGTCCCGCAGCCACAGGTCCCCGTCACCGTCGACCACACTCGGTGGGACCGGTACGGGCTCGGCCTGATCGATGGGCTCCCAGGTGACCCGGCCCGGGTGGGAAACGCGGCGCAGCTCGGTGGTGGCCAGCCGCGCGGCCATGTCACGGGTGGACTCTTCGGCGTCCTTGACCGACGCGAGTCGGAATGCGTCGTCAAGTACGGGCAGGGCTGGATTCTTGCTGCGCTTTGAACTCATACGCTGACTACCTCCGGTGGGGGGCGTCACATCCGTTATGGCACCCCGTAGAGGAACACGGTATCCGAGGCGGGAGCCGGGCCGGCCACGACCACTGTCCAGGTGGAGGCGCTGGCACCGGACGGTGGGGCTAGGTGGTGAGCTGGTCCTGGACGTGGCGCAACCCGTGGTGGTAGCGCTTGTCGGCGTACACCGAAACGTGCGCAGTCCGGTACAGACGAAAGTGCACAGGCTTGAGGACATGCCGCACGTCATGGGTTGCCGGGTGTCGGCATCCGGTCTCTACTCCGCCGGTGCTGCCAGCCGAAGCCCCACGCCGATCGCCGCCAGGTCCCTCTCGTAGGCGCCGTGTCGACGGGCGCACCGGGCCAGGTCTCGGTCGTGGCGGAACGCGCCGCCTCGGGTGACGTGCGGATCGAATGCCCAGTCCTCGGCCCTCGGCACCTCGGTGGGAGCGCCCGGGTAGGGGGCATAGAGGGTGGAGGTCCACTCGTCGGCGTTTCCCGCCATGTCCAGCACACCGAACGGGCTGGCGCCCGCCGGGAACGAGCCGACCGGCATCGTGGTGCCGATACCGAGGTCCACCAGATTGGCCAGGCCGGTGCGGTACTGCTCGCCCCACGGGAACTCCCGGCCGTCGTCGCCACGAGCGGCGCGCTCCCACTCGTCCTCCGTGGGCAGCCTTACCTCCTGGCCGTCGAGCTGTTCCCCGAGCCAGCGGCAGTAGGCCGTCGCCGCGTCCCAGGTGACCCCGACGACCGGGTGGTCCGACGGCGCCTGCGGAATCGGTCTGTCGGTGGCCGCCGCGAAGAGCGTCCACTGGCCGACCGTGACCTGGGTGCGAGCAATCCGAAATGCCGGGAGGCGGATCTCCGCGCGCGGGGCCTCTTTCCTGTACCACTCCACCGGCACCCCGGTGTCGGCATAGCGGAGCGCCACCTCCGCAACCTCATCGATCGACGTACCCCGACGCAGCAACCCGGCCGGAATCTCGACCCAGTCCACCTGCTCCACCCGCATGGTCTCTCCTCAGCTCGATCGAACAGCCCTCATGATCACCTTGATGGGCAGGGCGGGCCTCGGCCGATGGGCCTACCTTGAGGGCGGCTTTGGAACCAGGACTCGCGGCCGCCCTCCGCCGGTGCTTCGCCACGGTGGCTGTGCAGGTTCGCGGGATCTGTCGCTGATCTTGTGACGCTCCGGGTCTCTAGGGTCGCCATTCCTCTCGGTAATCAGGGTGCTCGGCATACGACTGTGCGAGCACACGAAGGGCATGTCCGAGGCCGGTGAAGCGGGCGTCGGACGGATCCATTGCCTCGCAATCCCGGGCCAGCATGTCGACGAGATCGAGCATCGGCAGGTGGCTGTCAAGGAGGGCATCAGCCCCGAAACGGTAGGCCACCTCAGCATAGGCATGGTTGTCCGCCTCGTAGCGGGCGTGAAGAAACTTCAGGAGGTCGTCCATGAGGAAATCATTCCCACCTTCGCCAATGCACGGGAAGATCCTTGCCCGTCTCAAGGCCGGAGGAGTATGCGCGTGCGGAGGAGATCGAGGTTGGCCCGGCCGAGGCTGAGCGTTTGAGGAGCTTGACCCTGGTCACCTGGCCTTCGACCTGGCCGGAACTCCAGGTGCTCGACAGGCCGGCGACGACTGCGTCCCGGTCGTGGAGGAGGCCGTCGGCGAACTGCCGCAGGGCTTGCAGATCATTCTCCCTGACCTGCTCGATCCATTCGTCGAGGTCTTTGCCTCGGTGTTCGCGCATGAGCGAGCCGAAGGCTCGGACGTGGTTGACGGCGGCGTCGAGTTCGGGGCAGCTCGCCCGGACCTGCTTCAGGCCCACGTCCTCGTCGGGGCGAAGTTGCCCGGGGCGGGTCATGATCCAGCGCAGGGCTCTCCTGGGTTTCGCAGGGGCGGGGGCGGTGGTGCTGTGACGACGCCCTGCTTCAGCAGGCGGACGTAGGAGTTGACCACGCTCCTGTCTCCGGGGAAGCCCTGGTCACGTACCTCCCGGTGGAGCTGGCTGGCGTTGCGGCAGCCCTGTACGAGTCGCCGATAGATGTAGGGCTTGTAGTCGTCCAGCAGAGTCCGGGGTGACCTTCACCAGTAGCTCGTTGACGTCTGTGGTCCGGGCGTATCGGCGGACGGCGTAATAGTCCAGGTCCAGGTCACGGCTGATTCCTCGAAGGGACCGGCCCTGGGCGAGGAGTTCCTGGACGGCGTGGTGGCGTTCGCGGATGGTGACGACGACTCCGAGGTTTGCCACGGACATCGAGCATGCCGTCCGGTTCCGCCGGTGGCTGCGGCTCTCCGGGCTGGTGCGCGGCCTGGTGGGGGGCGCGGAGGCAGCCACAGTGGCTGGTGACGGTCTTCTCCACGGCTGTGGCCAGGTTGTTCCACAGGTGCCAGGCGTCGGCGACCTGGACGGCCTGAGGGGCGGCTCTCCTGGCAGCTTCCGCGTAGGCGGAGGCGCGGTCCCGGCAGATGATCTGCACCTCGGGGTGCCTGGCCAGCCAGCGGGCTACTGGTGCGGCATCGCGACCGGGCAGCACGTCGATCGGCCGGCGGGCCTCCAGGTCGACGAGCAGCGTGGCATATGTGTGGCCCTTGAGCAGGGCGAAGTCGTCGATGCCCAGGACCCGGACGAGCCCCGGCTTGGTAAGCGCGGGCTCCTCAGCAACCTGAGCAGGGTGTCCTTCGCCACGGTCATGCCCAGCCTTCGGGCGAGCCGTGCACCGGCCCGTCCTGCCAGGGCCTGAGCGACGTGGCCGAGGAGGTCCCGCAGGACCGGCGTATGCCGGCTGTGCGGGCGGGTCAGTCCCGGAATCTGCTCAGCGAAGGTGACCGCCAGGCACTCGGTTGTCAGGCACTTGAACCGCCGTATCAGCACCACGATCACCACCGGCAGCCCTCCCAACGGCCCGCCCGCAAGTCGCCGTTCGTACCGGCCATGTATTCGGCCGGACAGCCTTCCACACCCCGGACACCGCGCCGAGCGCGTACGAGATCGTGCACGCAGCACAACCACGCCCGCATCCCGGCGCACCGACTCGACCACTACGTCTGCCAGATGCGGCAGAACCTCCTGCAAACCCCCGGAACCACACACCCATCCGAAACGAACGAACAGCCCCAACGTCACAAGATCAGCGACAGAGCCGGTGAACGTACTCAGTTGATGATGCGCTGACCACGGGCTCTCGTCAGTCCGCAGACGGTCGACGGCCTGGGCGGCCGAACACTTCTCATGCCACCTTGATGACAACCTTGCCCGCAGCGTGACCGTTCTCGACGGTGGCGAGGGCGGCCAGGGCGTCGGAGAGCGGATGGACCGCAGTGATCACGGGTGCGAGAACTCCGTCGAGGGCCAGCCGGGCCGACCGCTCCAGGCTCTCCCGGTCGAGGCGCCGCTCGACGAAACGCCCACCGAGATCGGGCACAGACATATCACCCACAGCGATGACGTTGCGGGGATCCCGGGCCAGCGGAGCGACCGTCCGCAGCGAGGTGCCTCCGACCAGGTCGACGATCCCGTCGAAGCCGTCCGGAACCAGCTCGCGTGCCGCGGCGACGACGTCCCCGGCGGTGTAGTCGATGAACCGCACCCCGATGGCCTCGGCCTGCTCGCGCTTGGCGGTACTCCCGGTGCCGATCACACGCAGCTCGCGCCCGACGGCCAGTCGGGCGACAGCGAGGCCGACCCCGCCCCCGACTCCGTTGACCAGGACCGTGGCACCGGCCGGGAGGCCTAGCTGGTCGAGCACGTCCACCGCGGTCGTCCCGGTCACGGGCAGTGTTGCCGCCACGGTCGCGGACAGGCCCGCCGGTATGCGCGCGGTGTTCGGCGCGGACAGCACCGTCGTCTCGGCGTAGGTGCCGCCACCAGTGAGTGCGAAGCCGAAGACCGCGTCACCCACTTCGAGCCCGTCGACGTCCTGGCCCAGGGCGAGAACGGTTCCCGCTGCCTCCATACCCAGCACACGGGGGAACGGACGCCCGCCGTCGAGCCCGGGGACCAGACCCGAGCGCAGCATGTGGTCGAGGGGATTCACGCCGGCCACGTCGACCCGGATCAGTACTTCGCCGCGACCAGGGACGGGATCGGGACGATCGAAGAACTCCTGCACCTCGGGCCCGCCATACCTGCCGAAACCCCACGCCTGCCCCATCTTCTGCCGCCTCCCCTGTGACCGACCCGGTGATTCCGGGCTCTGCAGCCATCCTCACCTCTCACATCGATGTCAGGGGCAACCTACTGAGATGCAGGTCACAGCGTCAGGCCAACCGTGCCGTCGGCTCCGGCGACGTGGACAGCTCCGCCCGGTGCCGGCTGTTGGCTCTGATCAGCACGTCGAGCGCATCCCGGGTCTCGATCAGGTGCGCGATGTCGTCGTCGATCCGGTCGCGCTCGCGCATCATCGCCGTGAACGTCTCCTCGGCGACGCCCAGGTCACCCGGGACGTCCACACACGGCAGCACAGTCGCGATCACTCGGCTGGACATACCCGCGTCGAACAGCTTTCGGATGAGCGACACGCGCTGGACTGCCTCAGCGGAATAGTGACGCTGCCCGGTATCGGAGCGTGAGCTGGTCAGCAGGCCCTGCTCTTCGTAGTACCGCAATGAGCGCGGACTCACGCCCGTGCGTGTGGACAGCTCGCCGATCCGCATTCCTGAGAGCCTACGCTCGCGTACTCCAGGTGCAGACCGCCGGCGAGTCATAGACACCCGCGGACGCCGCCGCAGCTGCAGGGTTGCAGTCCCGGTCCCACAACTGAGCACGTTCGCCTGTACGCGCCTGAGCACTTTCTCAGTACGCCGACAAAGGGGCCCGACCTGGTCAATGCCCCGCCAGGCCCTCAAACAAGCCACGGGGCTAGCGGCCCCCACAAAAGCGCCGCCTTCCCTTGGAGCAGCAGGACATCCAGACGGCGGCGTAAGCCGGTCCCGCGCCGCACGAGGACGGCCGTCACCCGTTCCGGGGTGGCGGCCGTCCTGGGTACTGCCGCCCCTGGAAACAAACGGCACTGGGACACTCACCGGATGACGGAGCAGCGCCGCATCCTCGGTACCGGGCCGCGCACCCCGGACAGTCCCCCGCCCGCCACGTTCCGGACGGGCACCCCAGCCGAGCACCGGCCGAAGCTGGCCCTGAAGCGCGAGCTCCAGACGTGAGCGCCAGGCTGTACGACGACAGCCAACGCGCCTACCTGCAGCTCGACACCGGGTGCACCGACACCGAACCGGACTGACGAACGCCCTACTCTTGGGCAGGCAGCCAGAGTGAGGAGCACGGGTGGACGTCGTCACGCTTGCGATGGATGAGTTCGTGGAACTTAGCCACTGCACTTACTACGAGTTCAAGCACAACGGAGAGCAGCTCGCCGTCGCAGTCGACCTCCGTCTTCGAGGCGTGTGGGCCATCCGGGACGGCGAACTTCACGAGCTCAGCACAGAAGAAGACCCCGAGCTGGCAGCGCTTTTGGCTCAAGACGGCATCCGGCTGTAGGCCAGCCGCGCTACAGTCGCTCGCTTCACTGCACTGCTTCGGCGAAGCAGTTGTCCCCACGCGTGTGGGGATGGGCCCATATCCCGCACGTTGCTCTTGCTCCCCACGCACGTGGGATGGACCCAGAGCCCGTGTGTAACGCTGGCGTCGTGCCTGACGTGAGGGCGGCATGGAGGGCTTGCGCTCGGCGGGTCCGGCGAACGTCCCCACCGTCACCGAGGCCCAGTTCGCCGTGCTGGAGGAGGAACTCGGCAAAGGCCCGTCGGCGCATGGCTTCGACGACGAACGCCGGCCAGAGGGAAGGAGACCCACGACATCACCGGCCCGCCGCTCAGTTCGCCTGCTCCTCATCGAGGTGGGGCAGCGGCTGCCGGCCGGCGGCTGCGGCCCGCTGGCGGGCGGCGGCCTGGCGGGCGCCGCGCAGGGTCTTGTGCGAATTGGACATGTAGTCGTGGCCGAGGTGATCGACGGCGCTGCCGTCGGCCGTCACCCAGGCGTGGAGGGCATCGAAGGGGCCTGCCCGTAGCCGATCGTCTCACCCTCTTCCTTGACGGGCCAGAACCCGGCTGCGGCCGGCCAGACGCGGCGCGTGGCCGTCGTCGCTGCGGCACTCACTTCTCGGTGGGCCTCGTACGCGGCGCGGACCGCGATCGCCGGTGCCGACCTCGTCACCGGCGAGCGCCTCTACCAGCCGAGCTACCGGAGGTGGCTCCGCTAGGTGAAGCGGGGCGCGCTCATCGCGACCCTCGTGGTCATCGGGCTGTGCGTGCTCGCGCGCTCCTCGGGGCACCCCGGCGCCCTCGTCGTCTTCACCTTCGGGATCTTCGCGGTCCCGACCCTCGCGCTCGCCGCATGGCTCATGTTCGAGCCGATCGACGAGCGGCCGGCGAGGAGCTGTTGCTGCGCCGCCCCGACGCCGAGCTCCGCATCCCGCTCGCCGCGATCGCCCGCGTCCACGCCGAACGGCGCCACCTCGCGGTGGAGTTGCTCGCACCGGCCGGGGCCACGTCCACCGTGTACCGCGTCGCCGATGTCAGCGCGGCCGGCGCCTCCGCCTTCGCCGACGCGGTGAACGCCGCCCTGCCCCCATGCGCCACGGACGAGGAGCCCGTCGACGGCTCCACGCTCGTCGTCACCCGGAGCTTCGCCTCGGACGAGGAGGAGGAAGTGGTGGAGGACGCGAGCGGGAACGAGATCAGGGACGGAGTGTCGCCGCACGGCGGGTGGCCCGCGTACACCGCCCACGCCGCGGTCGCGGTCCTCGCCCTCGTCGTCGGGCTGATCGGCGAGGACCTGAGCCGGGGTATCGCGACGCTCCTGCTCGGGGAGACCGGCGTGTGGCTCGCCTCCGACTCCGTGAGGTACCTGATACTGGCGTGGCGGCAGTGGTACCTGGCCCGGTACGGCATCACCGTGAACTGGCGCAGCGGGTCTTCCAGGACGGCGAGTTCCCTGCCTCCCCCTCGGTCGCCGACACCAAGACCCGTTACGCGTTCACGGCCACCGACGGCGTCCCGCCACATCCACACCGGGATCTGGGTCAAGCCCGTCCAGGTCGCCTATCAGCCGAGCAACGCCGAGAACGCCGTCATCCGCGCCGGGACTCGCGGCCAGGTGGAAACCGTGGCGTTTTCCCTGTTCATCGCCGCTGTCGCAGGGTTCGTCTTCTACGGGATCTACCGCCTCACCCTCCCCGCCTTCGGCGGCTGATCGCCGGCCGACGGCGGGCCGACCGCCGAACCCAAGGCCCACCTATGGAATTCATAAGTCCGACTTGTGAGGCCATGGACCGGGGGTGGGTACCACTGCGTCCGAGGCGTTATTTAGGGTGACCTACTGAGGATTTCAGGGTGGGGTCGGCGGGTTGATGGCCAGTCCTGTGGCTGTGAGACAGCCGTCGATGAGACGGGGCCGGAGTTGGATCCTGCGCAACTCGCTGCGGAGCTTGCGGTCGAGGTCGTCGGGTGTGGCGAAAGCGGTGTTGGCCATCGCTCTGCGCAGGAGTGACCAGACAGCCTCGACGGGATTCAGGTCGGGTGCATACGGCGGAAGCCGGACGGACGTGAGCCAGTCGTGTTCGGCCTCGTACCGCCTGAGCCCGCGGCCAGATGGGTGTTCAGATTGTCCCAGACCACAACGATCGGTCCGCCCAGCTGGACGTGTGCCCGCACCAGGAGGTCGCGGTAGTCCTGCCAGGAGAAGCTCTTGCGGGCGCCCTTGAGCAGGAGGTGAGTGTGAGGCCGGTGGATGAGACGACTCTTCTCGCCGGCCTTGTAGCAGAACAGCACGGCAACCGAGGTCCGGCGGCGGGACCTGCCACGCACGCGGATGACGGGGGTATGTCCGCGCCGGCCCCAGGTGCGGGCCCGGGGCGGTGTCATCGAGAAGCCGGCCTCGTCCTCGACGGCGATCCAGGCCCCAGAGGCCGCCGCGAGCCTTTTACCCGGGGCCACACCTCCTTCTTCCACAGGTCCACCGCGTGCTCGTCACGCTCCAGTGCTCTGCGGGCGGGCGCCTGCTCACGAAACGCCCCCCGCTCAGCGGTCAGGCCCCCACCCTCCGAATACCTCACCCCACCGACATACCGCAGGGATCATGAACCGTCACCACCCGACGACAACACGAGAACCTCAGCAGGGCCTCTTAACGCCCCCTGAGACGTACGCGCTTGACTTTTCGCCGACATCAAACGCGAACTGCTGCATGCGATGGCTGCACACTAGGCGAATCGACACCGCGCCCACCCGGACCACGTCAGCCAGGATTCTGGACCTTCGAACAGGAGGCCCGGCCCCCTGCGCCCCGGGGGTGCGCGAGGCGATAGACGTCCTGGCCACGCTCACGCCCGGCCCAGGCGCCACCATGGTCTCGTCGCCGGACGTCGCAGGCTGCGCTGCTCGCAGCTTCTCGAGCCGGGAGGTCTGCTCGGCCGTGCTCCTCGCGATGGCTGCGGCCAGTTTCGTCGCCTCGTCGGCCTGGCCATGGGTCTGCTCGCCGGCGCAGAGCAACTGGGACTGCGTGAAGCTGGCGCGCAGCGCGTCGGTGAGAATCCGGTCGAACGCCTGGCCGTTCGTGGCTGCCGCCCTTTCGAGGGTGCCGAGGCTCACCATGCCCGGCATGTTGTGCCCCTCGTGGGGGTGGGTATCGGGGACGCCTGAGAGACGCAGCACCGCGCGCAGTCGGCGGAGGTCTCCACGCAGTGTCGATCCGGTCTTCGCCGCCAGCTTGGCCAGGCTCGGGTCCGCCGTGCGGGAGGGAGCCAGATCGGTCAGGAGTTGTGCGCGCTCGGCCATGGGAATCATCAACAGGATCCAAGCGGTATCGGTGGCGTTGAAGGCCGGTCCTGGCGACGCGCTGGCCGTCGGCTGCGAGGTGCAGCCGACGGCCAGCAGAGCCACCACCATGGCGCATGCCGACCACAGGGTCAGAATGTGCCGGCGGAGTTGCACTTGGCCTTCTGGGTGATGCAGTCCTTCACGCGGTGTCCGAGACCGGCGTTGTCCCATGCGTTGAAGAAGTCGCCGTGGATGGACGATGCCATGCCCGAGGCCAGCCGGAAGCCCGCGGTGCTGCCGCTGGTCGGATAGCTGACGACGAAGGAGAGGTTGGGGATGGCGACAGGGTAGGCGCCGCTGCACTTGCCGTCGTAGGTGGTCGCCACGTGCGACTTGTGGTCGGGACTGTCGAGGTTCTTGCCGTCCCAGCAGTCGGGGAAGACGAGTTGGTGGGTGAGATGGGCCTGCGGGGCGCAGCGCGGCCAGTTGCCGTCGGCGCTGCGGCCGATCTCGCCGCCCTCGCCGGCGCACCAGTACTGGCCCGGCGAGCCCGCCGGGGTGGGTGTCTGGGTCTTGGCGTTGCCCGCGATCATGCGGAATCCCTGTGGGAAGGGCACGGTCGCCGAGGGGTCGACGAGCCGGGAACCGTAGTACACGATCATGCCCTCGGCTTCGACGGCCTTGTCGCCTTCGTACAGGGTCGGGATCCAGTACGCCGAGAGGTCGTTGGCAGGGGTGCAACTGGTGGGTGTGTTGGTCAGCAGCGACTGGGTCGTGGAGAACGCGTCGGTGCTCTTGTTGCCGAAGAAGCTGTGCATGTGGGACGCACCGGGCAGGCCCGGTAGGACGATGGGGTCGTCCGGCTTGGAGTGGCTGTAGGTGCAGGTGGCGTTGAACTCCGGGACCCGGACGATACCGGCGGGCACGGTGGCGGGCGTCATCGCACGGAACTGCGCCAACTGGGCGTTCCACTTGGCCTGGTCGATGGGGACCCATCCGGGCGCCGGGCTGTCGCCCGCGCCGACGAAGGAGAACCAGTTGATGTTGACGAAGTCACCGGCCGTCGTGCTGCGCAGCACGGCGAACACCGTCTGTGAACCGGTGGGATGGGTGGTGACTTCGGTGGCCTGGGTCGCCCAGGTCTGCCAACCGCCGGTCGGGGAGACCGGTATGACGGCGAGCAGTGGTCCGGTCAGGCTGCCGGTCCGGAATTCCACCGTGCCCGAGCCGACGGCGGAGGCGATCCGGGCCGACACCGTCAGTTGGCCGGCCGCGCCGAGGTCGACGTTGTCGAAGCGCATCCAGTCACCGTCGGCGAGGAACGCGGCGTTCTGCCCGCCCCCGATGTCCCCGGTCGCCTCCGACGCGACACCCGACTGGGCTGCGTAGGACTCGGCCTGGACGGTGACAGTCGCGGCCTGCGCCTGCTGGGTGGATACGGTCAAGCTCAGGGCGGCGACCAGCACGACTGCCAGAGCGCTCACCAACAGTGTGTACAGATGGACGGGATGTCTGCGCATTGCACGTCCTTACGGGCATCAGGAGCGACGGGTCTGCTTCTCGCCGAAGTACGGCGAGGGGAGAAGCAGGAGGCGGACAGAGGCGTGTGCCCGCAGGGGGATCTGAGTGTCTCGGACCGCCGCCCACAGGGGGCGGGCAGAGCCGCAGCCGCTTGTGACCTTCGCGATCACCGGGCGGCCAGGGTCATTGATAGACCCGCACGTGGTCGACGAGCATTTTGGCGGGGAAGGGGGTGCTGGCGTCTGTTGGGCCCGGCCAGTCCCCTCCGACCGCCAGGTTGAGGATCAGGTAGTGAGGGTGGTCGAAGATCCACGGTCCGCGTGTCTGTTCCACCTGGTCTTTGCCGAGAGTCAGAACGATCCGGCCGTCCAGGCTGTAGGTGATGCCCTTGCTGTTCCAGTCGGCCACCCAGGTGTGGAAGTCGTCGGAGAAGTCGGCGTTCCCTGGCAGCGTGTACGGGGCGCCGATTCCACCGCCGCCGTTGTAGGCGGGCGCGTGGACGGTCGAGTAAGCGGTCTTCACGTCCTTGCCGAGGATTTCCATGATGTCGATCTCGCCGTTGTACGGCCATGGCCGGCCCGTCAGGAAGTCGCCGCCCATCATCCAGAAGGCGGGCCACAGACCGTTACCCTTGGGCACCTTGATGCGTGCTTCGACTCGCCCGTAGGTGAACTGGAACGTCGCGCCGGTATTCATCCGCGCCGAGGTGTACTGGCAGGTGGTGCTGCCGCTCAGCGGGTCAGGCGGGCACGATGATCCGGCGGTGACCTCCTTGCGCGCTTCCATCACCAGGTGTCCCGCCCCGTCCAGTGCGGCGTTGCGGTGGTCGGTGTAGTTCTCCAGCTCGTTGTTCGGACCGGTGCCCGGGTCGGCCCTCCACTTCGAGGAGTCGGGTTTGCTGCCTGCGGCGCCGTCGAACTCGTCGCTCCACACCAGTCGCGGGGGGTTCGCGGGGTCACTCGGCAGGGGCGGAGCCTGGATCGGAGCGCCGCCGGTGCCGTACACCTGGAACTCCCACAGCGAGTAGCCGTAAGGGGTGGCACGCTGGGTCCCGTACATGCGCACATAGCGGCCGGTGCCCGAGACGGCCAGTGTCTGCTTGAAGCCCGTGCCGGACGTCGTCGAATAGACCGGCGTCCAGTCGACTCCATTCGACGAGACCTGGAGCTGGAAGGACTTGGCGTAGGCGGGATCCCACTGCAATACGACTTTGTGTATCTGCGCCGTCGCACCGAGATCGACGGAGATCCAGGCCGGATCGGTCCATCCTGTGGTGGAGCTTGTGGCCCAGCGAGAGGCCGGATCCCGGTCGAAAGCCCTGGCCGGAGTGCACTCCCAGCAGTTCTGGTCACTCTGGGAAGAAGATGCCGCGCCCGGCCTGCCGTAGGAGAGCAGCTTGTCGGCGTCACCGCCAGGGTTGTCGCCACCGGCGGTGCCGTACACCTGGAACTCCCACAGCGAGTAGCCGTAGGAGGTGGCACGCTGAGTCCCGTACATGCGCACATAGCGGCCGGTGCCGGAAACGGCCAGGTTCTGGGTGCCGCCCGCGCCCGCGGCCGTCTGGTGGACGACGGTCCACCTCTCCGCGTCGCTCGATACCTCGATCCTGAACGCCGTACCGTACGCGGCTTCCCAGTTGAGGACGACCCGGCTGACCCCCGCACTTGCCCCGAGGTCGATCTGAATCCATTGCGGGTCGGCGAAGGCGCTGGACCAGCGCGTCCCGGGGTCGCCGTCGACGGCGCTACTAGCGCTGAAGTTTCCCTCGGTACTTGAGGAGGTGGCGGGCTTTCCCTGAGAGAGCAACACCTCCGCCGCCTGCGCGGAAAAGGTAGGGAGAGCGAGGAAAGTGAGCAGTGCGGCCGCGAGGGCCAAAAATAAGCTGAAGCGACGCAGCGGCGCTTGCATGGGCGACTCCTCAAGTGGGGGAGGTCAGGGAGCGCTCCCTGAGAGGGAGGATGGAGGGACTGATGAAGGCTGTCAAGAGCTTCTTCACCTCGTAAAAACGGCGACGTAACACTCATGACGTGTAGAGGGAGCGGTCCCTCATGGCCTACGCGGCGCGCCGCCTGCCACGGGAGCGGCGCTGAGGGAGGCGCCTTTCCGAGCACGCTCGTGTCGCCCCGGCCTGCGGATACGCTGCTCGCATCGCCATGACGCAGAGCCGGAGGTCACCCTGATGAGAAAACCCGCCCCGCGCACGAACCCGGGCGGCGGCACAGGGGACGGACAGGTATGAAACGCCCCACTCTAGATGTGGTAGCCGCCCGAGCCGGCGTGTCCAAATCGAGCGTCTCCCGGGTCATCAACGGCGAGACGACGGTCGCCCCGCATATCCGAGACATCGTCATGCGCGCCGTGAACGAACTGGGCTACGTGCCCAACGGTGCGGCACGCAATCTCGTCACCCGCCGCACAGACACCCTCGCCGTGGTGGTATCCGACCCGCCTCAAGGAGTCGTCTCCGACGACCCCCTCTTCTCCGCCGTGGTCCGCGCCGTCAGCAGAGAGCTCGAGAAGGCGGGCAAACGGCTCGTGCTCATGCTCGCGGAATCGGACCGGAGCCGGACCAGAGTCGTGCAGTACATCGCCGGCGGGCATGTGGACGGCGTGCTCCTGGTCGCCTTGCACGGTACGGATCCGCTGCCGGCCGCACTGGCCCGGCAGGGCCTTCCTGTCGTGTCCTTCAATCGCACCTCCGCACAGGACGTCCCGTACGTCGCGCTGGACAACGCCGGCGGAGCGGCGCTGGCCGTACGTCATCTCCTGGAGCGTGGTCGGCGCCGGATCGCCACCATCACCGGGCCGCTCGAACTGTACGAGGCGCGTGAGCGTCTAGATGGCTACCGTCAGACGCTGCGTGACACCGGTCGTCGCTCCATCGTGGCACTGGGCGACTTCACCAGAGCCTCCGGCGCCGAAGCAATGCGGCAGCTCCTGGAGGACGATCCCGACCTCGATGCGGTGTTTGCAGCCAACGACCTGATGGCGATCGGAGCCCTGCGCACCCTCCATCAAGCGGGCCGACGTGTCCCCGAAGATGTGGCGGTCATCGGCTTCGACGACATAGAAGCCGCGTCCTACACCAGTCCCGCGCTCACCTCGGTGCGCAGCCCGATGGCCGACCAGGCGACCGCCGCCGTCCACCTGCTCCTCGGCCTGGTCGACGGCGGCCCCACCGGGCCGGTGATCATGCCGAACGAACTCGTCGTGCGCGAGTCGACCTGATTCCCTGTCAGCACACTTCACCCCGCGAGCGGAGCGCGCCGACGCCGACGGCGCTCCGCTCGCGCCGGAGCTACTCATCCGCCCCGGTGCGTTCTTGACGGGATATCAGGAGCGGAGAGTGGCCCGCCCCCGACACTTCGCTCCGGCTCGTCGACTGGTGGAGAAGGCGCCCCGTTCCGCCGACGCGGTTGGGAAGTGCGGTGGCGCCGTTTCCGTAGCCGTAAACCGGCGCGCGATCACCACCGGCGCGGCGGCCTTCAGCCGCAATCGCCGACCGATTCTCTGCCCGCACGGCGGCCTCGTTGCCGGCCGAAACAGCACCCCTGAGCACTCCCGGACCGTCGTGCTGCACGAGTTCTCACATACGGCACCGTAGCCCTCTGGGGTGTGCTCCTGGCCCTGGCCCTCATTCTCGCGACTGCGCATTCGCGAGGCATACGCCGCGGCGCCCAGCGCGGGACGGCCGGAAAGAAGGAGCTGACAAGGACCGTCAACGCGGTCCTCGATACAGTGTCCGCTGCTTTTGGACCCCGCTACTCGCCAGTTGGCCGGACTTGCGTGACGCCAGGACAGCTCTGGTGCCGTTGGGGAAGTCGGGCACTCCTCCCGCACTACACGTCGCCCGTGGACGGAGCTCCGGCGTGCGGCTCATTGAATGTGACAGTGGTGCCGTCCGGTCGGGCTCTGTTGCTGGCGTCATCCATCCTCAGCCAGGCACCAGCGGTCGATCTCGCAGTGGATGGACGGAGGACCGGCTGCCAGCCTTCTTCGACCAGCTCGGCGAGTGCGGGTCCGCCGGCCAGGCGGCGGCCGGGGGCAGTCAGGGCGAGGCTCATCTACGACATCTTGAACAAGAATCTCAGGAAAACTCTTCCCCCGGTGAATTTGAATAGTTCGGGTTCAACTCCCCGCAGGCCATGGTCCCTCACATCAAGACCCTGGAAGATGCCAACGTGATTCAGAGTTCGACGTCCGATGAGGATGGACGAAGGAAGACCATTGCGGTAACGCCGCGGGGACGGCTCGTCCGCTATGCGAGGAGCGGATACTTGCTGCCGGAGTAGTCGGCGTCCCTCCGGTGCAGTGGACGGGCGTTCACTCTGGATGTAGAGCCACTTCGGGTGAGCCCGGTGCTCAATCTCCGAACAGGTCAGCTGTCGGTCGTAACGTGTCTGCCGACAGCTGACCGTGCGGAACTAATCGAACGGTCGTTCAGCGTCCGTAGCGGCTTCTGTTCTGAAGTTCTTGCACCTTTTGGGCTTCCTCTGCGTCAGCCCTCGCCTTGGTCTCTGCGGCCCTTCGCTGCTCTTCTTCGACCTGGGCCTTGCGTTGTTCCTCAGCCTGGCGTTCCGCTTCCGCCTGGCGTTCGAAGATGATGTGTTCTTCAGACATTGGTTGCTCCTTCCAGTAATTGGATGGATGCACGTCAATTTTCCCACTGTGATCGAATTTGTTCATCTGGAGGGAACCGGCTGGTTCAGCGCGCGCGTCAGTTCCCGGTTGACTGCTCGTGCCGCGTCGAGCTCCTCGGTCCGTTCTTCCAGCTGTCCCCGTGCGTCGGCCCGTTCTTGCTCGAGCAGGGTGATGCGGCGTTGCAGTTGATCGATGACGACAGGTGCTCCGAGTCCGGACTCGGCCCAGATGGTGTCGCCGAGCTGGGGTCGATAGGCGTTTCTCCAGCTGCCGGGCTAGTGCGGTGAGGCGTTTGTTAGCTTCCAGCGCGTTCGCGAGATCGGTCTGGAGGGAGGTGCGGCTGACCGCCGCCATCCGCCCGTCCTTGACTGGGGTGCTGGCAGTGGCAGCACGTGGACTGGTTCAAGCGGGTCAGGGTGACGGTAGAGGAATGTCCGGTCGACCGCGCCCGAACAACTCCTCAAGACCGCGGCCGAGGTGCTGCGGCTGCTGCCCACGCAGGGCCATATCGACCGCCGGCTGCTGGCCTTCAAAGCGGCAGGCGACCCGCACGGCCTGGACCCGGGCACCGACCTGGCCGGACGGATCCTGGCCGAAGCCGCAGCCGCCGGGCTCACCACCGCCCAAATTCCGCCCCGCACGGCAGGGGCATCCTCGGCGTCGACCTCGACCGCGCGGGCGTAGGACTGCTCAGCCTCGGCGTCCACCCCCGACGGCTGGCATGTGCCCGCCCGGTTTCCCCTCGTCCTGCCCCCTGCCATCCTCACCGACGTCAGCTGCCCCGCCCCACCAGGTGAAGGCTCCTGGGTGTTCGCGACCGAGAACCCCTCGGTCACGACAGCAGCCCTCGAACTACCCCCCGGCCATCCCCGTACGGCTGCTGTGTACCGTCGGCACCCCCTCAGCCACGGAACTCGACACCTTGGCTCGCCTCGCGGACAGCGGCTGGAACATCGCCGTGCGCGCCGCCTTCGACGCCTCCGGAATCCAGCACATGCGCACTGCCCTAAGCGCCGTCCCCCGTGCGCGTCCATGGCGTATGAACGCCAACGACTACGTCCGAAGCCTGCACCCCACCCGTCCCAGCACCCCCTGGACACCGAACACCTCCCGGAGACGGGATGGGATCCCGCTCCCCACACAGCCATGTGCGCACAGGGCCGCCCCGCCTACGAGGAAGCCCTTCTCAACGACCTCCTCGATGACATCCGCAGCGACACCCCCCCACCCAGACCCGTGGACCCCGCCCGCCCGGGCCCCATTCAGCAGGGGTGGAAGCCCCCGCATGCTCTCGGACCACTGACGAGGTACCCGGAAGCCGACTGAGCACGTCCGTTGGCGTGATATGAGCTGGGCCTGACGTCGACTCCGCCCGGATTCCACCAGGAGCTGCTGCTCGCCGGCAACGACAGGATTGAGGCGCGCCCAGGGCGCGCGCGGCGTCACAGACGGCTCAGCCGCCGTGTCGCCGCCTCAGCGGCCGCGTGGATGAGGTTCCAGAGGTCACTCGCCACCCGGGTACGCGGCCGAACAACTTCCGCGCCAGAGCGGGGCGCTGACATCAGGTGCTGGGGTGGGCGCCGAGTTCAGTACGGGCAGCGAGTACGAACTCAGCTCGCGCCCGCTCCAACTCGGCGGTCCACTCCTCGTAATCGCTTTGTTGGCGGGGGCGGCCCTGGAGGTGCATGTTGAGGAGCACGGACTTGTCCCTGGGGCTGAGTTCTTCACCTACCCGGCCCATCGCCGTGACGACTTCGGCCATTCGCTCACCCATCTCGCCGTCCGTGGCGCCGGGCCTGGAGTAGTCCTCGCTCGACCGGGCGGCGATAGTCACCTGGACGCGCACCAGGCACTCCAAAAACGCGCGGGCCCGGTCGCGGGAGACAGCGGTCATACCGCCCGCCAGCCAGTTTCCTTCGCTCATCTCAACCAGTTGGTGCCACGCCCGTTCCATGACTGCTTCGCGCTGATTGGCCTCAGCCACGAGAAAGGCGTGGGTGAGGATGCTGTCGGCGGTGAACGCGAGGCCGCTCGGACCTTCAAGGTCTACGACGACGTACGCCGCGCGCATCGCTGCCTTGGCCCTGCTGACCTCCGCCATGAGCCCGTCCAGGAACGAGCGGTCGGAGGTTGGCTCGGCTAGGAGGCGATCAGCAGCCTCGCGGACCTGATGGTCCGCCAGCAGGAAGGCGGCGTAGGCGTCTCTCTGGGTGCCGCGCCGCCACTGGTTGTGGGATGCCGTCGCCTGGGCCGTCACTGCATCGAGGGCCGCGCTGTAGGTCGCCTGGGCTTGTTGCATGCCGGCTCCCGACTGCCTGAGACCGACGATCAAAACCGTGAGGACACTCACCGCGGCGACAACGGCGGCCGCGATCGCCCCCACTCCTTGAAGATCCATGGGTTGATCGTGCCGCAGACAAGGGCGGCACTGCACCGGAACGACCGATGCCTCTGACCCGCTGCCGCATCGCGGGCCTGGCCAGGGCCCTGCGGGCCAGGCCGACGGCATCTCGCCAACTCGCCGCACACGTAGGCCGGATCCAGGCAGGCAAAAAATGGGGCGCGTCATCGGGCGGTCCTCAGGCCGGCGGGTGGTCCGAGTTCGAGCGCGTGCGTGATCTGCGCTCAGCACGGGGCTCGGATGGTCGGTGTGGTCAGCCGCAGCAGGTGTCTGCGGTCAGCACCGGCCGGAAGGGGACCGGGTTCGGCCGATCTCCGGAATGAAGACCCGGAGGCGGTCCGACGTGGGGACACTAGGGATTAAGGAGGGCTGATGGGTACACCGCTGTACATCCGGTCTGGGGTCGGCTGGGCGCGTCGCTGGACGATCTCGGATGCGGCCGCGCCTGGGCGGGCGTCAGTCGGGTCAAGGGCTGCGGCTGGCGTGTCCGGAGTGTGGCGGCCGGGTCTTCGCCCGAGCCTCCCAGTACAGCGTGCGCCACTTCTACCACCAGGTGCGACCACAGGACTGTGAGCTGGCGAACGAGTCGCCAGAGCGTCATCTCCTGAAGCTGGAGCTGGCCATGATGGCCCGGGCAGCGGGATGGCGGGCGGAGCTGGAGGTGAGCAGCGAGGACCCGACCTGGCGTGCCGACGTGCTGGCCTTCGACAATAAGGGCCGGCCTTGTATGGATCTGGAATCCGCCTTCAGAAGTCCACCCTGCCGCGGGACGCCTTCTTCGGCCAGATCGAGCAGATCCCCGCCGACCAGGCAGTCGGCAGGACCTGCGCCGAGATGCTCACGCCCTGCCCCCACGGATTCCGGCGGCCCATACCGACAGCCACATCGAGGGCTCCCAGCAGGAGAATTTGTTCCCGTACCCGAGAACTGTCGTGATCGACGAACTGCGGAAGAACACTCAAGAAGAACAGTGACGCTTTCGGGTTGAGTGCATTGGTCAACAGCCCCTCAGCGAAGGCTTGCCACCACCCCGGCCGGCCCGCGGTCCGATTGTCCTCACTCCCGCTCGATCCCTCGGCACAGCCGTTCCCCTCGGTTGACGTGCCCCGTCAGCCTTGCCACTCCTGCGAGACGCAAGCAAGGTACGCACTCCCAAGTACATCAAGTAGGCCGCCCCGGCGAGTTTGATCATGGTGTGGGCGAGAGCTGATCGGCTGGTGAAGAGCGAGAGGTCTACGACTGCTGCGGCAATGTGAACGCACAGCCCGGCCTGTGCACCGAATGCGGCGGCGCGCCCCAGGGAGCGTCTCCGGGCAGCGGCACGGTGACGCCGAGGGAGTCCGGCCCCGGCACGGCGTAGGCCAGCAGGACCACTCCTGGAAATCACAGCATTTTGGCGGACATACGACTTCCTGGGCCCGGGCCTCACCTTTCATGGGCGTCTCGATCACGCTTGTATGCGGACCTGAACACGCCAAGCGGCAACGGCTTCGATGACGCGACTGTTGCGGCTCCCCACCACGAAATGCCTGGGGAGCTAGAGCGGCTTGCCGGGCCCCGGTGACGCGCTGTCAGGGCCTCGCGGGCCCGGCAACTTCGACATGCGCTGATCCACCTGCGGGTGGGCCGCGACGAGACGTCGTCGCGGCCCGCCCGCACGTACCGCAGCTCTCTTCAGCCGCTGGCTACATGAGAAGCGCGGACGAAACCCTCGCTAGAAATAGTGCTTACGCCCGCCGACCGCACGTCCGCTTGCGCCTAGGAGCCACAGAACGGCGCCCACCACGACGAGCACACCGCCAATGGTCGTCAGCAACGACATGCCGACAAGCAGGCCTATTATGAGCAGAATGGCACCAAGCAGGATCATGTCAGTTCCCATCGTCGAGTCTCGCAGGCGTGTACGCACCTCTGCTTTACAGCGGTCCCGTCACGCCCGACCGGTACATCCTGGCTAACCTCGGATCGATAGTTATCAGGCTTGTCGCGTCCTTGTGCCCCGCAATACCGTGCCCACGCACACCTCATGGTCCTGACGAAATTTCTGACCCTCCCATTACACTTCGTCGGTCGCGTCGGCTTGCTCACCCTGGCGAGACCTGCCCAGCGAGCTCGGGTCTTTGCAGACCGCTCACCAGCGACTGATCCGGGGAGGGTGACGCCGCAGGCCTCGTGCGCGGTCAAGGGCCGCGTACGCAAGGCCGGCGCCGTATCCAGTTCAGCTGTGCGGCTTCTACTCCAGAGCCAGGCCCAGGTTCCCGCAGGCCGCTTCGACCGACTGATTCGCACGACCTTCTGCCCCGGGCTTCGACCGCTGCGTGCATGGAACTCAGGTGGTAGGACGATGAATGCTTGGGGTATACGGGCTGGCGAGTACCCCCTGCCAGGGCGAGAGGAGAACGTCCGATGCTGATGGCCCACCCAGCAGCCCTGCAGAACCTCCTTGAGCAGTACGCCACCCTGCGGATCCTGCAATCCGAGAACAGCAACCTGGAAGTGCAGCAGCGCATGGACGATCTCGCCTACACACTGTGCGTCTCGACCGGCACACGTGACGTCGACACCGCACTCATTGCCGCCCACCACCAGTTGCCCGGCGTCCGACCTGAGGAGGATTCCCGCCTGACTGCCGGAACAACGCGTCCTTGGACCGTGTCCTACGTGGCGAAGAGAGCCGGGCCGTCAGGCCAGGATTGAAGATCCCTTCCCTCATGGCCTTCCCTCTGCCCAGGCAGGGGGAAGGCTGCACCTCGGTCGACCCGCCGGGCCGCATGGCTCGACCACGACGGACCACTGCCCATCGTCGAAGGTGAAGGTGCCTGCCGCCAGAGAAGGAAGGCACCCGGCGGCAGGCGGGCATAGCAGAGTCCGCACGACTGCGAGGAGGCGCGCACGGTCGATGACACACGTCGTCCGGAGTGGCGAGAGCAGGCATACTCTGCGACGTTGGTGGGAGGGGCTCAAGGTCTCGTGGTGCCGGCGTGGTCCGAGCACGCTGGTTGTCACGAGGCAGCCTCTCGGCGGATAGGGGCCGCCCGGGCTCGGCGGATCTCACAAATGACGTGGATCACGCATGCAGGCACACTGCGTGAGAAGGCGACCGACAACGCGACCACTCGTCTCATCAAGCCCTTTCGCCGATCACCCTGTCATGGGGAGACATCATGGAGCGTGATTCCGAGCGGGAACAGCCGGGCCAGACTGCCCGCTCCGACGGTGAACCGCCCGTCGACAAGCCATCAGGACTATCGAAGGAGTCGAAGAAGGGTGTTCTGCGACGGACCTTGGCGAATTTCAAGGCCGACAATCTAGGTGACAGCGCAGCGGCACTCACCTATTACGCAATACTCGCGATCTTCCCGGCGATGCTCGCGCTGGTCTCGATCCTCGGACTCGTGAGCAAGGACGCGGCGAAGTCCCTCGTCGACAACATCGGGAGCCTCGCTCCCGGCGCGGTCCAGGACATCCTCAGCAGCATGGTGACCCAACTGCAGAGCAGCGGGGGCAAAGCACTGACCGCCCTGATCGTCGGCGTCGTCCTTGCTTTGTGGTCCGCGTCAGGCTACGTGGCGGCGTTCATGCGCGCGTCGAACTCCGTCTACGACATCGGCGAAGGCCGTCCGGTCTGGAAGACCCTCCCGACACGATTTGGCATCACGGTCGCCGTCGTGCTTGTCCTCGCCGTCGCAGCCGTCGGCGTGGTCGTTACCGGCCCCCTCGCCGCAAAAGTGGGCAGTATCCTGGGCCTCAGCGACACGTTCGTCACGGTCTGGAACATTGCTAAGTGGCCCGTGATCGCGGTGCTCGTCGCCTTGCTGTTCGCACTGCTTTACTGGGCCGCTCCCAACGTCAAGCGGGGCTTCAGGTGGGTACTCCCCGGTGCCCTGTTGGCCGTGATCATCTGGCTCGTCGCATCCGGCCTGTTCGCTGTCTACGTCGCGAACTTCAGCAGCTACGGCAAGACGTACGGCACCTTCGCGGGGATCATCATCTTCCTGGTCTGGCTGTGGATATCCAACCTCGCGCTCCTGCTCGGCCTCGAGTTCAACTCCGAACTCGAACGCGGCCGTGCACTGGAAACCGGACACCCGGACGACGAGGAGCCCTACGCAGAGCCCCGCGATACTCGCAAACTCTGAGCCGTCCCGAAGTGGGTTCCGTCGGACCGTATAGCCGCTTACGCGCGTGCTGATTCGTTGATCACGCTCCCGAACAACACCGCGTTCGGGTAAAGGAGCCCGCACAAGCGGGAATGCACGGCCTTTCACGCCCATCGGTTGAGGTCCATCGAGTGGAGGCCGCGCAACCTTCGGCGTCGCGATGCGCTGGGCTTCGCCACGCATTCTCGCGAGACCATGAGCCAGGACCGAGCTCAGAGGTGACCTACACCTGCGCCGGACCTCCGTATCGGCGGACCAAGAACCTTGTCGACCTCTGCGGACACGGCGTCAAGGAGCTCATCACCGAACAGGCAGATGGACTCTTCCCAATGGAGCCGAGCTCGTGCAAGTGGCCGGCCATCAAGGAGCCCGTTGCCTCGGTCACCTGGAGTCTGGCGACGCTTCCCGACGGGCCTGACATTGAGCGTCTCAACCGGTCTGGGACCGGTTCTACGCGGAGTTCGACTTCCACCGTCGTCCGCGGCACCCCGCGACACAGCCTTTACACCCTGGACACACTGCTGAACCTCGACGGCGGGGTGAAGCCGGAGATGGTCGCGACCGACATACGCCTCCTACCCCGACATGGCCTTCGGCCTGTACAAGATGCTCGGCTTCCGCTTCGCCCCGCGCTTCCGCGACCTGGCCGACTAGCGGTTCTGGCGTGCCGACCTGCCCGACGGCTAGGCGCTGGCCGACGGGTACGGTCCACTGGAGGCCGTGGCCTGCAACAAGGTCAACCTCAAGCGCATCGAGACGCACTGGCCGGACATGCTCCGGGTCGCCGGATCACTCATCACCAACCAGGTCCGGGCCTACGACCTGCTGCGGATGTTCGGCCGCGAGGACCACCCGACGCCGCTGGGGGCGGCGTTCGCCGAGTACGGGCGGATCGACAAGACCATGCACCTGCTCGCCGTGGTCGACCCGGTCGACGACACCCTACCGGCGGCTGATGAACCGGCAGCTTACCGTGCAGAAGTCCCGCCACCGGCTCGCCCGCGCGATCTGCCACGGCGGCCGGGGCCAGATCCGCCAGGCGTAACGTCAGGGCCAGGAGGACCAGTTCGCGGCCCTCGGCCTGGTCCTCAACGCGGTGGTGCTGTGGAACACCCGCTACCTCGACGCGGCCGTCGCCCGGCTCCGCGCCGTGGGGCACGACATCAAGGACGAGGACGTCGCCCGCCTCTCCCCGCTCAAGGACCGGCACATCAACTTCCTGGGCCGCTACCTGATCCACATCAAGGCCAGCGGTCCCGGCCAGGGGCTGCGGCCCTGCCGCGATCCGGACGCCGTCGAGGACGACGATGAAGAGGAGTAGGCGGCCCCGGGCTGCTCGGTCGTGGCGCGCGAGCTTGACGGCGGAGATGAGCAGGATCACGGCCAGCGCGGGGATGAGGACCACGTCCGGGAACACGCCGAGCAGCAGCCCCCGAGCACCGCCCCGGCGATCGAGCCCGCGACCATGACCAGGGCAAAGCGGCGGTTGGCGCCCAGCACGGCGAAACTGCCGTCACGGCTGTAGCGGGCGAAGGCCTCGAGCATGGCCGACAGGGAGACCAGCAGGGAGAGGCTCCCGGCGGTTTTGATGTTCTGCCCGAAGAGCAGCATGATCGTAGGGATCAGCAGCTCGCCGCCGGCCACGCCCATGATGGCCGCGACCACACCGATGCCGAACCCGGCCGCCACCCCGAGCGGGACCCGCGCCCACAGCGGCAGATCGAGGGTCCCCAACGTGGAGAAGTGCGTGAACAACAGGGCCGCGGCCATCAGGCCCGGTGGCGGCCCCTGCCTGCTACCACCGGCTCGGACCTTCGGGGGAAGGCACCGGGACCGTGTTCACGATTCGTCCGGACCTCCGAGGTGACCTGCCGCAGCGAAGGTTGAGTGTTCGCATCGAACATTGAGCGCAATCGGGGCGGCGCGGCCGGCGGTCACAGCCCGCGCACACCCGACCGAGGCGGTCGCCATGGGTGTCCTCGTGTTGGGCGAGCCCGTTCAACGCGGCTGCCTCCGGAAGTGGCGCCGATCCGGCCGGGCTGCATGCCGACAGTCCGTCGGCCCTGTCGTCAGCTCCGGCCCAACCGCCTCGCGATGGCCTCCAGCAGCTCATCCTGCGCCGCCTCGCGTGTCCGGCCCTTTGGCCGGGCCAGCCCTACCTGGCTCGGTGAGACCCCGGGGACTGGACGGAACACCACCTCCGGGTGGGAGTAGAAACGGGCCGTCGACGCCGGGGCCAGCGCTACGCGGCCGGCAGCCACCGCTCCGAGCCACAGCGGGGATGCTCGTGCGGCAGTCGGAGGTGATGGCGGATGAGCCGGATTACCGTGTGCCGGGCTTCTCGCAGCGCGAGATAGCTGTGCCTGGCTCCCGCGTCTCCCGCCTGGAGGTCGCTCTCCGCGGTATAGGGCAGGCGGAGGAAGGCGCAGAGGACGTCTATGCAGGTCTGGCGGAGCTCGCGGGTGGGGGCGTCGTCGGCGAGTCCGGCCAGGGCGTGAACTCCGCCGAGGCGGACCGTCGGTCTCTTGTCGCCGAGCTGGGAAACGGCGGTGGTGAAGCGTTCGTTGTGCAGCCGGGTGGTCTCGCGCAGGGCGGCGTCCTCGTCGACGCGCTGACGGCGATAGGCCACGACCAACGCCACCAGGGCACCAACTCCGGCGACCACAACGAAAGCCAGCTTCACCAGATCGAACAGCGTCTTGGAATCGATCTTCTGCCGCTGCTTCAGTTCCCGGGCGCCGAGCAGGTCCCATCCGGTGTAGAACACCAAGCCGGCGACCAGGATCGCGCCGGTGAACACCAGGACCAGGACGATGCCGACGTTCCAGAGACGCAGGCCACGCCGCTCAGCCTGACGGCCGGGAATCTCGGGACTCACGCACGACAGGACAAGCCTCGCCCCCAGACCGGTTCCCGTTCCGCCCGCCGGTCCTGCGGAGAGCCCCCGGCGAGGCCCGCCGGAGGCGCAGGCTGCGGAGTGGAGGCGGGTCGCGGAACTGGCGGCGACCGAACAGCAATGCTGCCCGTTCTTCGACTGCCGGTTCCATCTTGACGGCCTGCACCTGCACGTGGAGGACCGCGCGCCGGCCGATGGCGATGTGCTGCTGACCGAACTGTTCGGGTGCCCACCTGACCGCGGTTCCCCTTCCCGCCGTTTCCCGCTTTGCTTCTGGAGAGTCTCCGTCGTCCTTGTCGCCCTGCTCATCGTTGCCGCCCTATTCGAGATCGGAGGCGCCCGGCTGGTCTGGCAGGGCATCCGCGAGCACAAGTGCTGGTTCTGGGTCGGCCGGCGTCATCGGGCTCGGTGTGTAGCCGGGGGGGGCCGCCTTCCAGTCCGACGACAACTTCGGCCGGATCCTCGCGCTCGGCGGGATCTTCGTCGCCGGGTCGATTGCATGAGGCATGGCCGCTGACAGCTGCCGCCCAGACCGCTTCGACATCATTGGCGCACTGGTCTGCCTGGCCGGGAGGGTGTTCATCATGTAGACCCCGCGCGGCCACTGAATGTGCCTCACCCGCTCAGGCCAAGGTCTGGGCGGCGTACAGCGCGCCGAGACCGGAGGCGAGCGTGCCGAGCAGGAGCCGGAGCGTGCTCTCGGGCAGATGCGGCTGGAGCCGGGCGCCGAGGTAGCCGCCGATCAGCCCGCCCAGGCCGCAGGCCATGCCCAGCCACCAGTCAGGCGCTACGGGCCCAGGGCTCGCCAGGGCCAGCACGGCGTACGCGGCGGCCCCGGCGACGGAGGTAGTGAAGGTAGCGGCGAGGGTAGCCGGTGCGATGCGGGCCAGGGGCATGCCGCGCGCCGCGAGGACGGGGCCAAGCAGGGAACCGCCTCCGATCCCGTAGATCCCGCCTACCACCCCGACAGTCAGAGCCAAGGCGGCGAGCACGCGTGCCGATGGCCCCGCCGCGTCCGGCTGCCGCCGGGCGGGGCGCAGAGTGCGCAGCCACAGCCACACGCCGAGCGGCAACAGGAAGGCCGCGACCAGGAGACGGAAGACGTCGGGGCCGGGGAGAGCGAAGACGCGGATGGCGGCACCGGCGACAACGCCGGGCAGCGTCCAAGCCACCAGGTGCCGAGCCAGACCGCTCCGCAGAGCCCCGTCGCGGCGGTAGCGCCACAGGGCTCCGGGCCCGGCGACCACGTTGTAAAGCAGGTTCGTTGGCGTGACCGCGGGGCTCGGCACGCCGAGGACACTGAGCTGTACCGGCAAGAGGAAGACCGCTCCGGACACGCCGACCGGAGCGGTCACCGTCGAGATCAGCAGGCCGGCCGCGAAGCCGGCCCAGATTGTCCACTCCACCGCTGCCCCCGCCGCCGCTAGATCGCCCGGTCAGTATCGATGGAACACGAGGCGGGATCGCGAGCCGGCAATGAGATGTTCACGAGCAGCAGTTGTATCCGGGCTTGCAACCGCACCCGTCCGTATCTGCCGCAACGGCTCCGGCGGGAGCCGTGGGTGGTGGGTGCGCAGCAGCCGTCTCGCGCGCGCCGGATCAGGGTCATCTGCGCGCTGTCGGCCACTACCGGCGTGCGTGCAGCCGCTGCCGGACTGGTGCCGGGCAGCGGGCGCATCTCTTCGACCGGGGGGATCGGTCACTGGCAGGAGGTGACCGGGGTCCCGTCGTAGAGGTTGCTGTCCGCGATGCCTGTGACGATGCTGCGGAGGTAGTAACCGCAGGTCGGGCGGTTTTTGAAGTCGTAGGTCTGGCCGGGGCGCAGGCGCCAGATCTTGTAGTCGTGGTAGGTGAGGTAGCGGTCCGGGTCGGCTCGTTCGGGGCGGTGGTCGCCCAGGACGACGAAGGCGTCGGCGCCGGAGACGGTGGCCAGGCCGTTCCGGTCGATGGACAAGGAGCCGCCGTCGTCTACGCCGACGCCCCATGCGGCACCGCCGGTGGTGAGGCCGTCTTCGATCGCGCGGGCGACGAAGGCCATGGTGCGGCCCATGCGGTCTCGGCTGACGAAGTGGGAGTCGTTGATGGTATTGGCGTAGTTGGGCCAGGTGAACATGCCGGTGGTGAAGGTGATGTAGGGGTCGTATGGGTCGTAGAGCGCTTCGTCGGAGGTGACGCTGCCGTCGCAGGCGTCGTACACGATCGAGCTGTTGATGTGGTGACCGGCGCTTCCTCCGCCGGCGCCGCCGCCCTTGGCTACCACGGACTTCACCGATGCCTGGAGGGCGGTGCCCTTCCAGTTGGCGTAGTCGCACTGGTCGCCGCCCGCGAAGTACACGAACTCGGCGTTGCGGATGTCCGTGTTGGCTGCGCTGTTGTTGCCGTCGTTGCGCGTGGTCAGCGTCCAGGTGGTGCAGGAGTTGACGCCGGCCAGCCTGGTGACCGTGTCGCACTCGGGGGTGGCGCTACCCGAGGTGGGCGCGGAGCCGGCGAGAACCACGACGTCCAGGCTGCCGGTTCCGCCGCGGATGGCGTCGATGGCCTTCGTCATCGTCGCAGGGACGACGGCGCCTGAGCCGTTCATGGTGTGGGCGGGACCGGACCAGGCACCGCGGCTGACGTCGGAGGAGTTGCCGAGCCGGATGCGCTTGGCGGAGGCGTGGGCGGGTTCGGCCGCGATCAGGACGGGGGCCAGCAGGGCCATGGAAGCTGCCAGGCAGGTTGTCAGCCGCAGGACGTTGCGTCCTGCCCCGGTGGGCGGCCGGGAGGGGACCTGGTGGGTGGTGGATCTCGGCAGCACGGAGTTCTCCCGGGGGAAGAGGGGTTCAGGGACCGACGTTTCGCCGGTGGTGATGGAACGTACAGATGAAGGGCACTGTGCGCCAGATGTAACACGATGGGGAGTCGCCCGATTGCCCACGGAGTGGGTGGCATCCAGCTCCACCACGGTTGCACCGACTCGTTCCGAGCTCCCCTTCGTCACGTCAC
Organism: Streptomyces sp. NPDC048560; assembly: GCF_040650955.1. NCBI lineage: Bacteria > Bacillati > Actinomycetota > Actinomycetes > Kitasatosporales > Streptomycetaceae > Streptomyces > Streptomyces sp. NPDC048560. Next base: position 9,128 of record NZ_JBEZIJ010000017.1, on the reverse strand, counting down.
AACGAAGTAACGCTCATTACATCTATGCAGATCTAATGTCGTTGTGTAATTTCTGGGGCGGGCCGAGAGCGAAGTCACCCTCGGCCGACGATCCTTCGGGAGGGAACGCACATGAGGTACGTCCGTGTCTCCGGTCGCGCTACGGCCACCGCACTGACAACCGCCGCGATGCTGGTGCTCGCGGCCTGCGGAGAGGGTGACGGAACCGCCGCTGCGAAGGTGCCCGCGTCGGCGGAAGTCGCGGGCATGACCGTCAAGAAGGATACGAAGCTGCACGACTCGCTCCCCGACGCGGTCAAGAAGGCCGGCACCGTACGCGTGGCGACCGACGTCCCCTACGCGCCGTTCGAGATGTTCGTGAGCGAGGGGAAGAAGGAGCTCACCGGCCTGGACTACGACCTGGGACAAGCGATCGGAGCCCGCCTCGGGGTCCGGTTCGCCTTCACACCGCAGAAGTTCGACGGGATCGTCCCCGCGATCCAGGCCGGCAAGTTCGACGTGGCCATGTCCGCCATGACCGACAACAAGGAGCGGCAGGCCGTCGTCGACTTCGTCGACTACTCCTTCTCCGGCTCCGGAATCATGGTGGCCAAGGGCAACCCCGAGAAGATCACCACACTTGTCGACCTGTGCGGCAAGAAGGTCGCCGTGCAGGCCGCGACCAACCAGCTCGACCTGCTCAAGGAGCACCAGAAGGCGTGCGAGAAGGCCGGTAGCGGTGAGATCGGCATCCTGACCTTCCCCAAGGACTCCGACGCACAGCTCGCCCTTCGCGCGGACAAGGTCGTCGCCCAGGTGCTGACCAAGCCCGCGGCCGGCTGGACCGCCAAGACCGCCGACGGCGGCAACGCGTTCGAGGTCGTCGACGACCCGGCGGCGGCCGGCGGCTACCAGGCATCCCCCAACGGCATAGCCGTCAGCAAGAAGCTCCCCGAGCTCACCGACGCGATCCAGAAGGCCCTGCAGTCCCTGATCGACGACGGGACGGCAACCAAGATCTTCGAGAAGTACGGCGTGGCCTCCATCGCGGTCAAGGAAGCCACCAAGAACGCGGCGGTCGACTAGAGATGACCTACACCGCACTCACGGGGCTTCCTCCCGACCACGAGCTTCCGGCGGACGAGGGGCTGACCGTCGTACCCGTACGGCACTACGAGCGCTGGGCCGCCGCTCTCGTCTCGATCGCCGCGCTGGCGGGCCTCATCGGCTCGCTGGCCACCAACGCGAACCTGCACTGGGACATCATCGGCGACTACCTCTTCGCCGACCTGATCTTCGACGGCCTTGCCACCACGTTGTGGCTCACCGTCGCGGCCATGGCCCTGGGACTCGTCCTCGGCACCGTCATCGCGGTGATGCGACTCTCGTCCAACCCGGTCCTCTACGGCCTGTCCTCCCTGTTCGTCTGGGCGTTCCGCGGCACCCCGCTCCTCGTCCAGATCATCTTCTGGGGGTACGCGGGCGCCCTCTACAAGAATGTGCTCATCGGCATCCCATTCACCGACATCACCTTCGTACAGGCCGACACGAACACCCTCCTCACCCCGACCGTCGCCGCCCTGCTCGCCCTCGGTCTCAACGAGGCTGCGTACGCGTCGGAGATCGTCCGGGCCGGCATCCAGTCGGTCGACACCGGCCAGGCCGAGGCCGCGCACTCGCTCGGCATGCGACCGGGGATGACCATGCGCAGGATCGTGCTCCCTCAGGCCATGCGAGTGATCATCCCGCCCATGGGCAACGAGACGATCAACATGCTGAAGATGACGGCCCTGGTCTCGGTCATCGCGGCACACGACCTGATGTCGAACATCCAGGACGTGTACGCGCAGAACTACCAGGTCATCCCGATGCTTGTCGTCGCCTCCATCTGGTACCTCGCCCTGGTGAGCCTGCTGAGCATTCCGCAGGCCTGGCTGGAGCGGCGCTACGGAAGAGGCGCGGCGCACGGGGGGCACAGCTCGCCCCTGCAGCGGATGCTCACCGGATTCAGCCGGGCAACCGCTACCACGACCGGGAAGGAGAAGGGCCGTTGAGCGTGCCCATGGTGCACGCTCGCGGCGTGCACAAGCACTTCGGCAGGCTCGAAGTCCTCAAAGGCATCGACCTGACCGTCGAACGCGGGCAGGTCTGCTGTCTGCTGGGCCCCTCGGGGTCGGGAAAGTCCACGTTCCTACGCTGCATCAATCACCTGGAGAAGATCGACGGAGGCACACTCGCGGTGGACGGCGAACTCGTCGGATACCAGCGGCGCGGAACCCGGCTGCACGAGCTGCGGGAGAAGGAGATCGCCGCTCACCGCCGTGACATCGGAATGGTCTTCCAGCGATTCAACCTCTTCCCGCACCTGACGGCCGAGCAGAACGTCATGGAGGCGCCCGTACGCATCACCGGAACGAACACCGCTCAGGCCCGCGCCGACGCCCAAAGACTCCTCGACCAGGTGGGGCTCGCCGACCGGGCTGGCCACTATCCCGCTCAGCTCTCCGGCGGCCAGCAGCAGCGCGTCGCCATCGCCCGGGCCCTGGCCATGAAACCGAAACTGATGCTCTTCGACGAGCCGACGTCCGCCCTTGACCCCGAACTCGTCGGTGACGTCCTGGATGTCATGCGGCAGCTTGCCGCAGACGGCATGACCATGGTGGTCGTCACCCATGAGATCGGGTTCGCCCGCGAGGTCGGAGACACGGCCGTCTTCATGGACGACGGTGTGGTGGTCGAGGCCGGTGACCCCCGGCAGGTACTGGTCGACCCGGAGCAGGAACGCACGCGTGCCTTCCTGTCCAAGGTCCTGTGACCGCGCCCTCACGGCAGCGGCCACGCGCCACCGATCTGCTCCCTCACGCCCAGGCGCGCCTCGGCAGGTTCCTGTCGGATTTGGCCGCGCTGGTCACCATCGACTCCGGCTCGTACAGTCCCGCCGGGGTCGACCGGGTCGCCGACTGGACCGCGGACCGGCTCTGTTCGCTCGGATTCTCCGTCGAACGCGTCACCCCCGACCCGGTGGGCGGCGTTTCGACCGGGGACGTGGTCATCGGCCGCAGGCGTGGACGGCTCACAGACGTGGACGGCGGGCGCAGAATCCTGCTCGCCGCGCACATGGACACCGTCTTTCCCGACGGGACCGCGGCGGAGCGGCCCTTCACCGTCGTGGGATCCCTCGCACACGGGCCCGGCGTCAGCGACGACAAGGGCGGCCTGCTCGCCGGGCTGACAGCGCTGGAGATCCTCGACGAGGCCGGCGTGGAGGACTACGACGAACTGGTCTTCCTCGCCACCCCGGATGAGGAGATCGGTTCGCCCGCAAGCCGTCCCGTTACCGAGCGGACGGCCCGGCACGCGCACTACGCGCTGGCCCTGGAGTGCGCCCGTGAGAACGGCGACCTGGTGATCGCGCGCAAGGGCGTCGCGGACTTCCTTCTGACGGTCACCGGCCGCGCCGCGCACTCCGGCATCGAACCCGAGCGCGGCGCGAACGCGGCCCTGGCCGCTGCCCACCTCGTCATAGCCCTCCAGGCACTCAACGGCCGCTGGGACGATGTGACCATCAACGTCGGCGTGCTCCGGGCGGGCACCCGTACCAACATCGTCTGCCCGGAAGCCGAGCTGCGCGTCGAGGTCCGCTCGGCCACCGCGGACGGGATCGCACGGGCCAGGGCCGCCATTGAAGGGGCCGCCGCACAGCCCGCGGTCACCGGCACCACCGTCACGGTGGAGCAGCTCGACCTCTGCCCTCCGATGGAGAGCACGGCAGCCGGCCGCCGCATGATGACCCACGCACGCTCGGTGGCCGGGGAGCTGGGGATGTCTCTGGACGCCGCGGCCACGGGCGGAGTCGGCGACGCCAACATCATCGCCGGAGTCGGCGTGCCGGTCCTGGACGGCCTAGGCCCCGTCGGCGGCGCCGACCACAGCCCCCAGGAATGGCTCGACACAACGACGGTACCCGCCCGGGTCGCCCTGCTGGCCGCACTCATCGCGACGCTGGGTGACGCCGGGACCGCGTGACGACTCCGCCGATCAACCGCCAACTGCTTCCCAACACCATCCGGAGGTCTCCCATGCGCACCCACTCCCCCACCCGGCGCACCGCCCTCACCGGCGGGGCCACCGCCCTCCTGCTCACGCTCGCCGCCACTCCGGCGGTGGCCGCCGCCGACAGCCCGTATGCCTCGCGGCAGAGCGGTTCGCTGGTGCTCGTCGGCGGCGCCCTGAAGGACGACAACACACAGGTGTACGGAGAGATCATCGAACGAGCCGGTGGCAGCCGCGCCCGTATCGGCGTGATCACCGCCGCATCCGTCCCCCCGAGCCAGGACCCCGAAGCGGGCGACCCCGAGCGGTGCAGCAACTCCGAATGCAACGGGGCCTACTACGCCGGCCTCTTCGAGCGGCACGGTGCGGCCGACGCGCAGTGGATACCCCTCGACCTCGACTCCGCCTCCAACGCCGACTCGGACGCCGTCGTGCGCCAGGTCAACTCCATGACCGGGTTCTTCTTCGGCGGCGGCGACCAGTCGCGCTACCTCACCACCCTCCTGCACGGGGCCGCGCACACCGACTCCAAGGTCCTGGCGGCCATCAGGGCCAAACTGGCACAAGGGGCCGTCGTCGCCGGCTCCAGCGCCGGAGCGCAGATCGCCGCGGGTCGCGACATGGTGACAGGCGGCGAGTCCTACGAGGGTCTGCGTGACGGGAGCAGCCCGGGGTACTTCGAGGACCCCACCCGTCTCGGTTACGAGCCCGAGGGCGGCTTCGGCTTCCTCCGCTCCGGGCTGATCGATACACATACCGGGGCGTACGGCCGAGAGGGCCGGGCGATCCGGCTGGCCTCCGACACGGGCCACGACCGTGTATACGCCCTTGAGGAGAACACTGCCCTGGTCGTGGACCACCCGGGGAGCGCGCGCGAGCGGCTGCGGGTGCTCGGGCCGCGCGGCGTCGCCGTCCTGGACCTGCGGTCGGCCCGCGCGGCGCACGGCGCGGCCTGGTCCGTGTCCGGTGTGCGCTACTCCTATCTCACCGACGGCGACCGCTACGACCCCCTCCGCCGGCGTACGGTCCCCGCCGCCGGCAAACGCCCGCTCGCCCCGCACGCGACCACACCCATCGCCGCCAACACCGACGTGTTCTACTCGGCGGCCAACCCAGCCGGCGTTCCGTACTCATTCCTGCGAACGGCACGCGCGCTGGCCGCCACCAGTGCACAGAGCAGTGCGGAGGCGACCACCTACGAGGACGGCCCGCGCTTCACGGTGGCCTTCTCCAAGCCGCCCGCGTTCACCGCCTTCAGCGAGGACGGTTCGACACCGCAGACCCTGATCGGGCTGTACGTAGGCGTGGCCACGGGCTGAGTCGCCGACCGCCCCGTGCGGGGACCGGCCGCCCCGTAGACCGGTCCCCGCCCCGTAGGCTCGCCGAGCAGTCCGCACACCCGAAGGGAACCGAAGACCATGGCCTCAGGCGCGCTCGCAGAAGAGATCCGGCACAAGCTGGGCGAGCTCAGCCCCGCCGAGCGCAAGGTGGCCCGCGTCCTGCTGGCCGGTTACCCGGCCGCCGGATTCGAAACCGTCGCCGTGCTCGCCGAACGGGCCGCTGTCAGCGCTCCCACCGTCATCCGCTTCGCCAACCGGCTGGGATATCGGGGGTTCCCCGACTTCCAGGCGGCACTGCGTGCGGAGCTCGACGAACGCAACGCCTCTCCTTTGACCCTCTACTCCTCGGCCGACTTCCGTCCTCCTCCCGAAGAGACGGACACCGAGTCGGCGCTGCTCCGGCACGGGAGCCAGGTATTCACCTCCGCTGTCACCGCAACCCTCGCCGAGCTGCCTCCGCACGACTTCGAGCATGCCGTACGGCTCCTGGCCGACGGCAAGCGGCGCGTCACCCTCGTCGGTGGCCGGTTCACACACCTGCTCGCCCAGTACCTCGGCCTGCACCTCATGCAGTTGCGCGACGACGTCCGCTTCCTTCCCGACCGCGACGTCGAGCGCACAGCCGTGCTCGCCGCCCTCACTCGCCGCGACGTACTGGTCGTCTTCGACTACCGGCGCTACGAGGACGACAAGACCACAATGGCCGCCCTGGTCCAGGAGCAGGGCGGCAAGGTCGTCCTCTTCACCGACACCTGGCTCTCCCCCGCGGCGGCGCACGCCGAGGTGGTACTGCCCAGCCAGGTGACGGCCCCGTCCCCCTACGACAGCCTCGTCCCTACGCTCGCGGTTCTGGAAACCGTCGTCGCGGGCGTGATGGGCACACTGGGCGACGAAGCCCGCCGCCGCATGCAGCACGGCGAGGACATCGCACGCCGGGCGGGACTGTACTGACGGGCGGGCGTCGTCGACCCCGCACACACAGGCCCCTGCCCTGCCGAGGGTTGCCATCGGCGCAGGGATCGTGGTGATTGGCGCGGGCTTTCTCCGCATCGCCCGCGTAAGCGTTCCTGACCCCAACCGCCTTTCCGCTCCTCGGCAGAGGCAATACCGGATCGGAGCCGCCGGTCTCTGCGAGGGGACAACCGCCGTCCACGTTCGGACCGGAACCGGTATCGCTCTTCTTCCCCTCCTGAGACTGGGACTCCGCCGCTGTGGCGGGCGGACGCCGAGCCGTCGGGCTGTACGTCCGCTCCGAGGGCGGCGCCCTAGTCGGCGGGAACCGATGCCACTTTGCCTGGCCGCCGGACACGTTCCCCGGACCGTCGCCATTGCCCGGCGCGAAGGGTATGCCCCGGGGGTCGGGCGCACCGCCGGACCGGCTGGGGCCGGTGATTTTGGTGGTCACCGCGGCGTACCGCCCAACCAACCGTTCACTGGACTCGGCTCCGTTCCGGGCGACATGGACACCGATGCGCTTGCCCCAGAGCCATTTCCGCAGGTGAGGGACGTCGTATGCCTTGTCCCACGTGGAGACGCTGGGGCTTGAAATACCGGCCTCGGTGGGGGTCGCGTCTCGTTTGGTGACCCTCGATCATGGGCTTCAGCGCGAGGCTGTCATGGGTGTTCGCCGCGGAGAGGCCGACGAGGAGGGGCAGTCCGGTCGCGTCCGACAGGACGTGCATCTTGGAACCCGGCTTGCCCCGGTCCACAGGGCTCGGACCTGTGAGTTCGCCCCCCTTTTTTAGAGGTCATCTCATTTGGTTGACTCGGTATTCTGTGAGTCATGGTGGGGATCGTTGAGCGGTTGGTGCCGGACGAGTTGTGGGTGTTGTTCCAGCGGGTGGTGCCTGAGGCGCCGTCGCGGCCGCGGGGCGGTGGTCGGCGTCGGCACGGCGATCGGGAAGTGCTGGCCGCGATCGTCTTCGTGGCTACGTCGGGTTGTACCTGGCAGCAGCTACCTTCGGCGTCGTTCGGCCCGTCGGGTGCGACCGCCCATCGGAGGTTTTCAGAGTGGTCGAAGGCCAGGGTGTGGGCCAAGCTCCACCGCCTGGTCCTCGACGAACTCGGCGCCCGCGGCGAGCTGGACTGGTCGCGTTGCGCGATCGACTCGGTGAACATGCGGGCCCTGAAAAGGGGGACCTGACAGGTCCGAATCCTGTCGACCGGGGCAAGTACGGCTCGAAGATCCACCTGATCACGGAACGGTCGGGTCTGCCCATATCCGTCGGCATTTTCGGGGCCAACCTGCACGACAGCCAGGCCCTGATCCCGCTCGTGAAGGGCATCCCGCCGATCCGCTCGCGCCGCGGCCGGCGACGGCGCAAGCCCGGCAAACTCCACGCCGACAAGGGCTACGACGACGCCCACCTGCGGCGATGGTTACGCGAACGCGGCATCACCCACCGCATCGCCCGCAAGGGAGTCGAGTCCTCACATCGGCTCGGCCGCCACCGCTGGACCGTGGAACGCACCATGGCCTGGCTCGCCGGCTGCCGCCGCCTCCACCGACGCTACGAACGCAAGGCCGACCACTTCCTCGCCTTCACCAGCATCGCCTGCACCCTCATCTGCTACCGCAGGCTCGCCAAATGAGATGACTTCTTAGCCCTCACCTGCGCGGAGTCGAGCACTGCCCGGGTCAGGTCGAGCAGGCCGGCGTCGTCCAGGCGGTGCAGGATCTCCTCGTGGAGCCGACCCCAGACACCAGCTCTGGACCAGATCAGGAACCTGCAGTGGGCCGTCGACTTCGATACCCCGAAGCGCGGCGGCAACGCCCGCCAGGCGCACCCACTGACCAGCACGTAGATAATCGCGGCGAACAGGGTCTCATCAGGCGTGTCCTGCGTCCCCCCGCCCCGCGGGCGCACCCTCGACGAAGGGATCAGCGGCTCCGCGATCTCCCACAGCCCGTCCGGAACAATCCAACTCCACGTACCCCGCCCCATAACCGACCCAGCGAGCCGAACCCACATAGGACACGGTCTATTGCTCTGCCAGACATCGGGGGCTGCTGAGGCGGATGAGGACAGATTCACGGGCCCATCCTGTACCGCCCGTCATGATCGACGTGGCAGCCCGACCCGATTCACCCGAACGACAAGCTGAGCCCGCAATCCGGCCCCCTGCCCGCGATGCGGTGGGCAGAGGGCCGGGCAGACACGAGACCGGTCAGTGACCGTCCTCACCGGGGCGGCAAGGGGTGCACTTCGTCGAATCGGCCTCCCACAACGGACGGTCGACATCGAAGCCCGCGGCGGCGATGACATCGGCGGTGCGCACCACGCTCCCATCGCCCTTCATCTCCACCAGGGGCACGTGATGCAGGTACGCACCGCCGTTGTACCGCTCGCAGAACTCCATGTACGCCTGAGTGTCCAAGATCATCGTGTGGACCCCGATGTCGACGATCCGGCCGGGACCCATGCCGAGCGCCTGGCCACGGTGCTCCATCGCAGTGATCAGGTAGGCGATGGCCTGGCCAAGCACCCGCTCGGCCATGACAGAGTCGAACGGGTAGTCGCGCATCAACAGCCCGGCCAGCTTCGCCCACTGCTCGCCCGGGATGAACGCACCCGGGTCCCTGGGGGCTGCGGTGGGGTCGGTGGCGGCACTGGCGGGGCGTTCCAAAACGGTGGTCATCGTCTCCCCTTCGGCTGAGCCGTCGTACGTCGTCTCCGACGCGCCCTGGACGTCCCAGCAGGTGCCGTTGACCTGCTTACGCGCGGAGAACGGAGCGTCGTCGTCCGCCCAGGTCCA
>NZ_JBEZIJ010000016.1:0-80111 GCF_040650955.1 Streptomyces sp. NPDC048560 | reverse complement strand
GCCCACATGCACAACCACGCCCTCGCCGCGTGATCAGACACGACCGCAGCCCGGCGTCAGCACGCCACCACACAGCCTTCTGCAACACGCTTTAGCCGTCCACTCGGCCACGTACGACAAAGGTAGTCGTCGGCCGACGGGAGCCACTGCGCCGGGTCCTTGTCCGACTTGGAGCGGCTCGACTTCGCGGCTACCGCGATCAGGGGGAGGGGAGCTTTGGTGGTTCTTCTCTGCCGTCAACGAGTGGCTGTGACCAAGCGGCTCAGGACAGGGAGCACGCCTCGCAGGTCGTCGTCGTCCACTGTGACGGTCGCCGCTTCGCGCGCTCCTGCCGAGGCATTGAACGCCACGCTGAATCCGACGGATGCGAACAGCGGCAGGTCGGAGCGGCTGTCTCCGACGGCCCCGCACGAGCGGGGGGCCAGCCCCAGCTCCCGCGCCTGTGCGAGGGCGAAATCTCGCTTGTCGTACTCGTCGAAGTGACGGGCGACCCGTCCCGTGAACCGGCCGTCGACGGTCTCCAGCCAAGGTCCGCTGAACGCGTGGAAGCCGAAGCGGTCAGTCAGGTATCTACCGACTGGCGACCAGGCGAGAGTCGCCAGCACGGGCACCAACCTGTTCTGCCAACACCAGGTCACGGTCTCTGCGATGCCAGGGACCAAAGGAAGCCCGTCGAGCCAGCCAGAGACCCGGTCTTCGGGAACCCCCGCCCAGCCGGCGGCATCCAGCTCCGAGACCTGCCGATTGTCCAGGTCACCGGAGGCGTACGCGTCTTCGGCCTTGGCCAACTCGTCCCGATGGGCAAGGAAGCCGGCCAGAAAGACCGACGAACTCGTACCCGGGACGAGGGTGCCATCGACATCGAAGAACACGGCGCCCGCATGATCGGATGAGAACACCGGTCTAGGATGCCAGTAACTCGCGGAACGCCGGGTCCCGCCCCGCCTACTTTCTGTGCTTGGACTCACGAGGGCACTTCGGCGCCCTGAACTCCAACCGGTTCGACGAGCGCGACCAACTCGACCTGCTGAAGGCCGACCTCGCCAGGAACAGTGTTTGAGTGGCGGTTTGAGGCGTGCCCGGGGACGTCCGACTTCGAGCGTGGTCCTGGTGTCGGAAAGCGGGCATCAAACCGGTCATCGCCCGCCGTGGTGTTCTGCACGGTTCTGGCCTCGGAGATCGAGATCACCGATGGGTTGTGGAGCGCACGATCGCCTGGTCCCTGCGGCTCCGACGTCTCCGCATCCACCGGGAACGACGCGACGACATACCCGAAGCCTTCCTCGGCCTCGCCACCTGCCTCATCACCCACCGCCACGTCCAAAGCCTTTGTTAAGGCATCAAAGCGCCGTCACCTACGGCCCCTTCAGAACCGTCCTGGTGGTCCAGTCCTCGCTGGTCGGTGTGGGCTTCGTCATCTTCGGAGGTGCGCTGACGAGCCGTCGGCCGCACTAGGAAATCCCCCACGTGGCACCGTCCTCGAACAGCGGGCCGGCCCGCCGATGACGGCCCCGATGCCGGGACAACCGCGCCGGTGACGCCCCGGACGACGACCGATGACCCGGCCTGTGCCGCTCGGCCGTCGCTCGCCGAGTGCGCGCATCAAACCCCCGGCCCGGGGCACTGGGGAGGGGTGGCCGCGTATCAGGCCCACACCATGGGGAGGACATTGTGACGCCGTCCAGCACGCAAGGGCGCGGTCAGGCCGTGAAGTCCGCGGCCCGTTCCGCCCAGAAGGAGACGCTGACTGCCGCGGGGCGGGCGGGCTTTGTCGCGCGGGGCGTGGTGTACGTCCTGATCGGCGCCCTTGCCCTTCGGGTTGCGCTCGGCAGCGGCGGCGAGTCGGCTGACCGGCAGGGCGCACTGGCCCAAGTCGCGGAGCAGCCGTTCGGGAGAGTGATGCTGTGGGCGCTGGTGGTCGGCTTCGCGTCGATGGCGCTGTGGCGAGGTACCCGCGCCGTGCTCACCCGGGGACCGCGGCGCAAGGCGGGTTCACGACTCCTCGATGGTGGGCGGGCGGTCTTCTACGCCTTCGTCTGCTGGACCACGGCGGTGTATGCCGCAGGTGGCGGCCAGGGGTCCAGCGGCAACGAGCAGTCGCAGGACGGGACGGCATCTGCGCTCAAACTGTCGTACGGCCAGGTACTGGTGGGGGCTGCGGGCTGCCTCCTGATCGGCATCGGCGGGGTACTCGCCGTCCGGGCGGCCCTGAGGCGCTTCCTGAAGCAGTTGGACACCGCCACCATGAGCCGTCGTACGAAGCAGGTCGTCACCGCTCTGGGTGTGGCTGGAGGCGTGGCGCGTGGTGTGGTGTTTGCCGCGGCCGGGATCTTCATCCTGGTGGCAGCCGTCCGCTTCGACCCGGCCGAGGCCAAGGGTGTGGACGCGACGCTCCGGAGCTTCACACAGACACCGGCGGGACCGTGGCTCCTGTTCGCCGTCGCGATCGGGCTGATCCTCTTCGGTGTCTTCTCCTTCGCCTCGGCCCGCTGGCGCCGCCTGTAACACGGTGACCCGAACCGGATCTGTCGGGCCTCACGGTCGAAGGCAGGTGGCCTGCCACTGCGGCTCCTGCGTCGCAGGCGGTGGCCGCGTTGACCGGCCGGAACGGGGATGGCGCTGCCTACGGTCTGTGGGTTACCCAGAGCATTTCTGCCGGCCAGCGGTGTGCCCAGTCAGGCGGGTCGGTTTGGTTGTAGCCGTTGGCTGTTCCGGGTTCGGGCCGCGGCTCGATGAGGTCGTCGATGACGAGACCTGCGCCGCGCAGGACCTTGATCCAGTCGCCGTAGGTGAGCTGATAGCTGACCGCGCCCTGGCCTTCGACGATGGTGTCCAGCCCGAAGTAGTCCTGGTGCAGCGTCGTGGTTACGCGGCTGGCGGTTTCGTCGTAGCAGGCTTCGAACCATGGGCTGGCGACGTCGAACACCAGGCGCCCACCGCGGCGCAGGATGCGCGCGGCCTGCGGGACGGCCAGGTGCGGTGGCGCCCAGCTGAGCCCGCCGTAGTCACAGAACACCAGGTCGAAGCTGTCGGCGGCGAACGGGAGGTGCTCGGCGGCGCCTTGCACCAGCGGGTAGCGGGCCGCTCCCATCTCGCGAGCTGCCGAGGCGAGCTGGGCTTCGGACAGGTCGAGCCCGATCACAGGGCGCCCTCAGCGGCGAGCGCCCTGGACCACCGGCCGGCGCCGCAGCCGAGTTCAGGAGCGCTTGCCGGTGACGTCGCCCAGCGCATGCACGTGCGCGTCGGGGATGGCGTACGTGCCCCACAGCCGGGGCGTTGCGCCGATCTGCGGGTTGTGCTCGTGCTGGTAGGCGCTGCTGATCTGGTTCCAGAACCGCCGGTTGGCAGAAACGCTGTCCACGCGCCGGCTCAAGCACTGCCCGCCGGGGGCGGTCAACACGATTGGCGGCACCATCACCGTGACTGGAAGGGTCACGCGGGCCAACTGGGAGGAAGTACTCCTCCTATGCAGGCCGTTTGGTGAGCCTGCCGTTCAAGCCTGCCGGCGCCGTACCTACACCACGGCGAAGAAGGTGTACGCGGACGGCTCGGGTGATCTCAGGACGACCGTGAAGGCCTCCCAGACGGGTACGTGGCGCAGGGTGTACTACGGCAACACCACCACCGGGCGGTCAACGTCGTCCGGGGACAACGTCGTGGTGAAGCGATGTCCGCGGTGCTGGCGGGCGGGTTGGGGCCGAGCCGGCGGTAACGGCTGCGACGGTCAAGGCGTCGTCCGACGCGTCAGTGCAACGTGAGCCAGCGCGCCGTGCGGGCTTGCTGCGGCAACCTGGGCAGGGGAGAGCTTCCGCGTCCCTCAGCAGTGTGAGGACGCGCTCGTTGCGCTCGTGCGCTCGCGCCAGACGGGGATCGTTCGAGCGGTCGCGCCGGGGCGGCGGGCGCTCTGGCTTCGCCGGCGCAGGTAGGCATGCAGAGCGCGGGTCTGGACCCGCTGGGGTGGCAGGATCCTACCCCTCGTGGCCCGACCACTTACCCGGTGAACCATCTCGGTCACAGCACAGGCTGCAGGCCGGAACGTGACGGAGCCCGGGAGCATGTCCAGCTCCCGGGCTCCAGCTTGCCACCCATTTGCGCACACCGGCGGCGTTTAAGAACCGTGGGTCATATTGAGATCGACGTGTTCTGCCTTTGAACTACAGCGCCATGAGAGAGGCGCCGGGGGGACTTGAACCCCCATCCGTCGATGTTCGCCCACGCTCGGTCGATCCGGTGTTCGGCGGCGAATACTGAGACTGGAGCGAGAATCTGAGTTTCACGGGGCCGCCTCTGCCAGGCTTGGGCCACCCCCGCACGTGGTGCGGGGAGAGGGATTCGAACCCCCAACTGACACCCCTTCATCAGCTTCAACATCAGTTTCAGCTTGCGCTCATCGCGCACCCTCCGCTCGCGACGGAGGGCGTATGTGAGGGCTACCGGAAGAGGTAGCCGAATACCGCGTCGCCGACCCGCTGATCGGTGACCTCGGTGTTGTTCGCCTCCTCGCGGGCGAACTTGACGGACTGCTGGAGCTTCTCGACGCGGTCCAGGAGCTCGTTGACCCGCCGGGCGGGCAGCGCGCCGGAGAACTTCACGGTGGTCCAGTATCCGACCGGGACGTCCTCGTAGTACACCTCGACCTGCGCCGGGTGCTTCTCCGTGGCCTCGGCCTTCACGTGGTTGCGCGGCACCTTCTTCGTGCGGATGGTCCGCACGGGGTCCGTCTTCCACGAGTCCGTCGAGGGGTCCAGGTTCCACGACTCGGAGGCGTCGAGAACCGGCAGCTTGCGCACGAAGGTGTGCAGGTCGGTGAGTTGCTTCTCCAGGAACAACAGGTACGGGACGGGCACCTGGGGCAACAGCACCGCACCGTCGACCACCACGTCGGCGACCGCGGACCGGTTGGCCCAGTCCTTCGTCGCGGTCACGTCGAAGAGTCGCGTCAGCGTTCCGGCGGTCGCCCGCAGAGCGTCCTCGGCCTTGATCTGCACCCGTGTGGACTCGGGCGGCAGCTGCTCGCCCTCCTCGTCCTTGGGCTGGTAGGTCCGGGAGATGCCGGCCAGCAGGGCGGGCTTCTGCACGTCCTGGTGAGCCTGGGTGAGGTCCTGGAGGGCCTTGGACTTGACGCCCTTTTCGACTGCGATGATCTGATTCAGCTTCGGCACATGGGGAACCTAACAGCCTCGTGCCGCACGCACATCCGATTAAACGCCTCCCCGTCCGTTCCGGCTGAGTGGCGGGTCGGCGAGTGTGAGTCCGAACTGGGGCGCGAAGGTCACCATTTGCAAGGAGGCCGCCCGGTCGGCGGCCCGTGCGGGGCATCGCAAGGCGGGGCGTCACGGCTCCTCCGGACGTACCTCGGTGGTTTGACACCGCGTCGAGGCGCTGTGCGAAGACCGGGCTGTTGGCGGCCCAGGCCGCTCTGCTTGCGGTGCTTCGGCGCGCATTCCGCGCTGCCGGCCGGTGCTGACCAGGCCGCGGCGGGGGCCCGCACCTGATGTTGCCGGCCTCCGCCATCACACTAGAAGTTGCGGAGTTCCCCGCCGAGCGTGTGCCAGCCGTCCGGGTTCCACCCGCTGCTGCCGTTGGGGAAGACTTGCCATCTCACATGGAGTGCCTTGTCCCCGTGACGGGCGTAGAGATCGAGTCGCCCGTCGAAATTCCGCCCGACGGCGGGCGCACTCACGAGCGAGCCGCCGCCGAGCGAATCCCACTGCGCCGGCCCGGACCATCCGCCCTGGCCGTTGACGCCGTTCTGCCAGATGTGCCAGATGTTGTTGTCTGAGCCGTGGCAGAAGATCTCCAGTCGACCGTCGGCGTTCTCGCCGACCACGATGTTGCCGGTCAGTGACGCGGTAGGTGGCTTCCCAAGAAGCCTCCAGCCCTCAGGGTTCCAGTGGATGCCGCCGTCGACGAAGAACTGCCACCTCAGGTAGAGCTGCCCGTCGTTCGCCAGGGCGTAGACCTCCACCCGGCCGTCTGGATTTATTCCGGCAGCGGGACTTCCGACGAACGTCAGGGTCTCGTCGCTGCCGTCCTTCTTCCCTCCAGATGACCCCAGCTCTCGTTCCATTTGAGGTCGTCGTTCGCGATGAACTGCCAGATGTGCCGTAGCCTGCCGGCCGCGTCGATCGCGAAGACCTCCAAGCGGTCGTCGCCGGGGCGGTTCCGAGCGACTACGGGGTCACCCGCCATGGGCTCAGGCAGCGGAAGCCAGACATCCATGTAGGTGCCGTCTGACTTCTGCCACTTGTGGTAGACGAAGTTGTCGGCACAGCGGGCGAACACGTGAAGCCGACCATTCTGGTTCGTCGCCACGACAGGGTCGGAAACAAGTCCTCCACCTGCCTGCCCCAGGTTGTGCCAGCTTCCGTCGGCAATGCCATCCGGAGCCGCCGCCAGGGGCTGTCTGCCACTTCAGGTACCGGTTTCCGTCGGAGCCGCGCACATAGATGTCCAGACGGCCATCTGCGTTCTGGGCAAGGACTGGATCCCCGTAACCACTTCCGCCCAGAGGTTGCCAGCCGTCGGGGTTCAAGCCGTTGCTGGGCGCTGTGCCACCTGTGCCAGATGTCGCCCCCACCGCCGCGCACCACGATCTCCAGACGGCCGTCATGGGGAGCGGGTTCGCGGTTGGCGTGAACTCTGATGCGGTTGGTGACTGGCTGCTTCATGGCTCAACCTCCTTGCACTTGGCCCCTCTGACAGGGTCCCGCCGGGCACGGGAGGGGGCAGGGGCATTAGGCCAAACGGGTTGAATAAGGTTTAACTGTCATTTATTCAGATACTCCTGCTCAGGCAAGTCGTCATAGCCCGCCCCCGGATGACAGCCCTCCTCGCGGAGGGATTCGCCGACCACCGTTTTTCGGAGATGAGGGACCGGAGGATCACCTCCGCCGCGGCGCTTCCGAGCGGCATGGGCGGCGCGGGCCATCGCCTCGCGGCGGGAGGGCACTCTCACCCCGCCATCGCCGAAGGCCGATCGACCACGACCTGGCCGCCCGGCTGGTAGGCGCGATCGGGACAAAATGCAGCCCGTGCCAGAAATCGCTCTCCAGGAAGGTTGTCGCCCACCGGGCCACCCTCGCCGGGCTGGCCGGCGCGGTGTACCTGATCCCCTGGGCGCGGCCGCCCAGGACTCGCCGTACCTCTCACCCGTCACACGGCGTGGGCCCAACTGGCACACGAATCAGGGCGCGTCGGTCGGGGTGAGCACGCACTGTGCGCCGTTGCCGAGTTGAGTGAGGACGACGCTCGCGCACTGCTGGATGACACGCTCGACCGCTGGTCCGCGCTGGACATGGCCAACGTCGGGCTGCTCAAGGAGCTCCGAGAAGCACCCTCCCGCCAGAGGCGGCGGGGTCAGGAAACGTGTACCGGGGGCCGGTGCCCGTCATCAGCTGGTGTTCGTCGACCGGTTGAAGCGCTGATTCATCTGCGGCACGATCTGCCCGCACGCGGCGCTCGGATCGCTGTTCGGTGTCGACCGTTCCACGATCACCCGCGTGATCGGCGAGATACGAGGGCTGCTGTCTGAGCGGTGATGCGCGGTCCCGGACCGCCCGGGCCTACGACTGCGGACCCTGGCGGATGTATCCGCATACGCCCAGGCCGAAGGCATCGAGTTGCGGCTGGATGCGAAGAAGTCGGAGTCCCGGGTGTCCTCGCGCGAGAAGTACACCAGGCGCAGACCATGCAGCATCCCTTTCGCGATCTTGCCGGTGTGGGCCCTGCACCGTTCCAGGTCGAGACCTACAAGGGAGGTGATGTCCCGCTCCCCGGTAGGTGAGCGGGGGCGGCCGAGCGCGGCGGTTGAGTGGTGTGACAGAGCGGGGTGATCAGGCCCGGGGCGTGGCAGGACGCTCCATGACGATCACGGCGGCGTCGTCGTTCAGGTGCCCGCCGACGTAATGCAGCAGGTCGCGCCGGAGGCGGCCGAGGAAGGCGTCGGGGTCGGTTTCGGTCCAACCGGTGATGCGCTCGGCGAGCGGGTAGAACGTGCCGGTGGAGTCGCGTGCCTCGGTAACGCCATCGGTGTACAGCAGTAGAAGGTCTCCCGGCTCGAAGTGGAAGCTGTCGACGTGGTATCGCGCAAGCGTCAGTTCGCCCAGGCCCAGCGGAGGTGCGGGATGACGGGCGTCCATCGTCGTTGGTCGGCCCTTGCGCAGGACGAGCGGCGGCGGGTGCCCGCAGGAGATCATTTCGACCCGGACGTCCTGGTCGGGAATGTCCAGGATGGTGGCGGTGATGAATGTTTCTCCGGAACGGTTCGTCTCGCCCGGCTCCGACAGGTCCCAGCACACGCTGCGGTCGAGGTAGGTCACCAGCTCGTCCAGGCTCGCCTGGCGGTGGGCCGCGCCGCGGAACGCGCCGAGCAGCAGGGCGGCGTCCCTGACCGCGGTTATCCCTTTGCCGCGCACGTCGCCGACGATCAGCCGGGTGCCGGAGGTGGTACGCACCGCCGCGTACAGGTCTCCGCCGATCTGGGCCTCGGCCTCCGCAGCGAGGTAGAGGGAGGCGACGCGCAGCGGTCCGAGCTGGTTGGGGAGCGGCGGCAGGACGACTCGCTGCGCGGCTTCGGACACGTACCGTACCTGCGTCAGCTCTCTGGCGCGTCGCTCCCGCAGTACGCAGAAGATCACGAGGCTCGTGCCGACCAGCACCAGGGCGATGATCTGTGCCTCGTGGTTGGCTGAGAGCAATTCGTCAGGATCGCGAAGTACCCCGATAGTCGTCTGCGCGATCACCGCCAGCGCGGCGATCAGTCCCACCGTTCGGGGCCCGCCGAACGACGGCGTGATCGCCGGGGCGGCGACGAGCAGCGGACCCAGATGGATGTCGGGCGGCGCAAGGACGTCGATCACGGACACCGCAACAATCCACGCGATGGGGATGGCGACCAACGCCCGACCCGCTCGCGCCGGTCGCCGAAGTCCATCCTGGGGCTGCGACATGACTCCTCTCTACACCGCCATTTCTCGGCTCGCACCAGGAGAGGGGCGGCGCGGACGCCTGCTGGAGACGTTGCCGTCGAGCCGGACAGCGGACCCCGGCCGGGCGGGGCCGATGCTTCACTGTGTCCTGGCCTCACACGTGCGCTCGATCGAATGGCGCCGGCGCCGAGGCGATCGCCCGCTGGCGGGCGCCATGGTCATGCTCGAAGAGTCCGTGTCGGGGCTGGAGAACTCCGCTTCCTTGAGCGCGTCCGTGAGCAAGACCTTGACTGCGCCCGACGGTGGCGCCGGGCCGAAGAGGAACGCTGCGCGCAGATAGCCGCACGCCGGCCCATGCTGCCGTCCCGGACTGAATAGTCGAGCACGGCATCGGCGTCGGGCGTCGGGTCGTCGCGGTGCACCAGGGTTGGTGGTCAATGGGCGGACGCGCACCTCGGCAATCCCCGGCGATCAGGTGCAGCGCCGATCGCTTGGGACACCGGCTGAGCCTGCCATCAGTGCCGCCCGGACACCGAACTCGGCCTGCTGTGACAGCAGACCTGCCGCACCCTGGATGTATGCCAGCTGCACCGATCGTCGTGCACCGGCTATCAGCCTGTGCCACGGAGTCATCGCCAAGGACGGCAGGGTCGTCCTGGTCTGTTACAGCCGTACCAACCACGCGGGGAAGGGCGACGGCGACGTCCTACGTGCGGTGGTCGGCGAAACCGCGCTGCCGCCCGACAACGCGGCCGACACGGACGGCAACGCGCGTTTCTACGGCTTCGAGTGCGTCAACCTCGCCGACGGGCAGGACCCTTGGCCGAAGGCGCCATCGAGAAGGTGGCCGCCGCCGTGTGCCGGGCGCACGGCTGGCGCGAGCGGAGCGTGATTGGCTACTTGGAATGGCAACCCGGCAAGGTCGATCCCCGAGGTCGTGGGATGGCGGACGTGCGCCGGGGAGTACACGACCGGCTGGTTGTCGCGGTGTCCGGTACGCCGGTGAACTGAGTGCCGGTGAACTGAGTGGTGAACCAGGCAGGGGCCGCAGCGCCCCGGTGAGTGCGTGAGCCGGGGCGCTGCGGTGAATGCGTGCAGAGCTGCGGCGCCGGTCAGGCGGGGACGAAGTCCTTCAGCCTTCTACTCGCGACCGCCCCGGCCTGGTCACGCGCGATGATGAGCCCGCCTCCCGGCAGTGCCGGCACCACGGGACGCCGCTCGTGGTGAAAGGCTCCTTGGCCGTCCGTGACGAGGTCGGCCTCCGTGGTCACGCCGCCGACGATGAACGACACCTCGACCGGTGTTTCGCTGCCGAATCCGGCTCCGTCGACCACGACCGCATCGGCGGACTCGGCCACGGTGAGGGACGTTCCGGCCGGGGGTGGCGGCTCGGGCAGAGCCTGCACCGCGACGGTGAACTCCGGGCTGCCCGTGAAGTCGTGCGGCGATGCCCCGCCGGCACACAGCCCGTCCGGGACGCCACTGCCGTTGAACGCCAGCACGTTGCACACGACACAGCGTCGCCACCCGGCCTCTCCGCCCTCCGGCGGCGACTCGATCTGTACGCCGTAGGACTCGCTCTCCGTGAAGTCGTGAGGGGCGCCGTCGTGGCATATCCCGGCGAAGCTGGGTCCGCCGTGTGCGAGGCACTGACAGCGATGACACCAGTTCCAATTGTTCTCGGCGCCCTCCATGACGCCGTTGCCCGAAATCAAATAGGCACGGCTGCCCGTCAGATCGTGGGCGGTTCCGTCACGGCACACGCCGTCCGAGACCGAACCGAGCGCCAAGGCCAGGCACTTGCGGCACAGCCTCCATCCCGGCTGCCCCTGGGCGAGCGAATTGGGGAAAACGCTGTACCTGCTGCCGGCGCTGTGATCATGGAGGTCGCCCGCAGGACAGGGACCCACCTCGAAACCCGCATAGCTCAGGGTCTGGCACTTGCCGCAGTGCCGCCAGCCCGGTTGTGCGTCGACCGGTTCCACGTCGAACGGGACGCTGTACGTGAGACTCTCGGCGAACTCGTGCATGCCGCCGGCGAAGCACGTACCCTCCGCGCTTTCGGAGACCAGCGTGAGGCATTTGGCGCAGAGCAGCCATCCGGGCTGTGAACCGGTGGCGGTGTCACCGAACGCGACGCTGTACCACGTGCCGCTGCTCGACGTGTGCTGCGCGCCGTTCAAGCAGACACCGGCCTGCATGGCGGAGACCAGGCCCTGGCACGTGTTGCACCACTGCCAGTCCCTCTGCAGCGCGGCTTCCACCAGGGGCACGCTGTACTCGAGACTGCCGGTCGCGTCGTGGGCCCCACCGGCGTAACACTGTCCGGTCGGGTGACTGCCGTCCCACAGGCACTGGCATTTGTTGCACCATCGCCAGCCCGGCCGGGCCGAGGTGTGGGGCCCGACGAGTACCGAGTAGTGGGCGCCGAACTCCGCGAACTCGTGGGGTGTGAGGTCGTTGCACATACCGGGGGCGCCCTTGGCCGCGAGGCAGGCACATTTCAGGCACGCCCCCCACCCCTCCTGGGCTCCCGGTTCGGGGGTTCCCCACGGGGCCTTGTACTCCGCGCTCGTGAAGAAGTCGTGCATCCCACCGCCGATGCAGGCTCCGCCCACGCCGAAAGCGTTGAAGAAGCCCTGACATCGGTTGCACTTGCGCCAGCCTTTCTGCGCGTCCATGAGCCTTCCTCCGTTCTGATGTGTGGCCGGGGCCGGCCTAAGGATCCTGGACCGCGTCGAAGCGCAACCCGCTGTCGCCCTCGCCGTGGCCGGTCAACTTGTGCCGTGCCCGCCACAGGTGCCGGGACCCGTCGTGCCATCGGGCGTGCTGCCAGGTGCGCACCACCTGAACTCCGGAGCGTGGTACCTCTTCTTCGTGCAGCCACGCACCGGCTGTCGGCAACAACGTGCCCGCGGGCGCCACGTGGGTCACCGCACCTTCCACCAGCCGGGTCAGGGGCACCAGCCGGAGCCGGATCGACTCCTGGTCCTCAAGCTGTTCCGGCATCAGCGGGAACCAGTGGTCGGGAACCTCCGACGCCACCTGGTACGCGGGTACCTCTGTCTCCGTGGGAGCGGGCGCCTCGCGCGCCGCCCATTGCTCGAATCTGTCCCGCGGCCGCCCCTGGTCGTCGCAGACGACGGCTTCGACAGCCCACGCCACGTTCGCCATCTCGTCGCGGAGCAGCATCACGACGTCGGCCGGTGCACTCTCCAGCCAGCCGGGCAGCGACGGAGACAGGAAGAACCAGGGGCTGGTAGGCCGCTCCTGACCGGCGATGAGCGGCTGATCGGCCTGGGTCAGCCCGAAAAGGTTCCAGCCGTCCTGATCGGCGCCCACCGCACTGAGCTCCGTGGTCCGCTCGAAGACGTCGTGGACCACGAAGCGCGTGACCCGGCTCAGTGTCCCCACGGGAAGCCGTACGGGCGCGACGAACCAGTCGTTGCCGTAAACGGTCGCGAATCCGGCGAGCATCAACCGCCCGAGGTCGATCGGCGCCGCGTCGATCGACCCCGGGTCGAAGCGTGCGTCCTCCATCTCCCAGAACCGGGCTGCGGGCATTCCCCCGAAACGAGCCGGGGCCGGCACGCAGACCTGGTCCACCTGCAAGGGCTCGGCGGGCCCGCCCGGCGAACCCTCGACGGCACCTGCATCCACGGCAACGGCGTCCACGGAAGACCAGTCGAGCCGGCCGCCGACGTATTCGCCCGCCCGCAACTCCAGCTCCGGCAGCCCCGACGACCGCAGCTCGAAGCGGTGCTCGAAGCGGTGCTCGTCCCAGCAGTCCTCCGTCTCGGGGATGATCTCCGGCACCCGTGGCTGCCACCAGGCCAGCCACGCCTGGGCCAGCTCGGCCAGTTCATCGTCGGTGGAAGCGACGGGCCCGCTGCCCCGCAGTGACTCCAGCTCGGCGGGCCGGGTGCCGGCATCCGCCAG
Source organism: Streptomyces sp. NPDC048560 (assembly GCF_040650955.1). Taxonomy (NCBI): domain Bacteria; kingdom Bacillati; phylum Actinomycetota; class Actinomycetes; order Kitasatosporales; family Streptomycetaceae; genus Streptomyces; species Streptomyces sp. NPDC048560. The sequence continues at coordinate 67,242 of NZ_JBEZIJ010000016.1, read as the reverse complement.
CTTTCCGAGGCAGAGAGCCAGCCGCGCGCCGTCCGGCAGTGCCGATCGGAGCGTCCCGTCCGCGAAGTCGACCATCGGTGCCGCGGGGAAGGGACAGTGCGCGACGAAGGCCGTGAGGTCACCGGCCCTGCCGGCCGCGACCAGAGTCCTCCGCAGCCGTAGGCCGCCCTCCAGCCGGAGCCGGGGTGAAGGACCGCCACCGTGCTCCTCGACGATCCGCTCCAGAGGTGTCCGCGCCACGTCGAAGGGGTGCCACGACGGCCCGTCGGCGGTGCGGCACTCGTCGACCACGTGCGCCTGTGTCGAGATCTCGGCCCAGGCGGGCGACGCGGCGTTCTCGTGCCGGTACTCGCCGAATTGCCACTGCCGGCCGAGCAGCCAGAGCGGATCGTGGAGCAGGGCTGAGAGCCCTTCCCCGATCCCGTGTCCGCGTGACGGTGTCTCGTAGCGGCCCATCACGACACCGCCTGGGGGATCGGCAGCACCGGTGCCAGTTCTGGCAGGTCGGCCAGATCGAGGGTGCGTACGCGGGCCAGGAGCAGCGTCTCCTCGACGCAGGCGTGGATGTCCTCCAGACACCAGCCACGGGCCAGGTCCGGCGGCACAGCGATGAGCAGAGCCTGCGGTGCGCGAGCACCAGGACGGTCGAAGTCGAACGCCACTCCGACCACTTCTTCGGGGCCCTGCGCGCCGGGCGCCCGTGGGAGGACTTCGGACCACGAATCCGCCACCAGACCGCTGTGGCACTCGCGGGCACCGTCGTGTTCCAGCACCAGTGCGCACCGCGTCTTCGGGCCCTCCTGCGGTGCGGAGGTCGCCAGCCACTGGCCGGCGCCCCCCGCAGGCAACGGCTGCTGTGCGACGAGCAGCCCGGCCGGAGCGGACCCCGCCAGAACCTCGCCCGCGACCAGCGCGCCATCGAGCGCGTCGACCTTCGGCCGTACCAGCGCCATGTCCCGTAGCCAGTCACCCACCTCGTCGACCGACGGATCGGGCGACGGCGCGGGTGGCAGGCCGACGGTCAGTCTCGGCACCACCCGGACCGCCGGGTGCAGGAGATCGGACGTGACCTTCAACAGATTCAGCAGCCACTGGTCGGCCGCGACGGTGTCCGCGGCGGCCTCGGCGTCGGGAGGCGACGGCGCGTCCTCCAGGGAGACGGAATCGAGCAGGACGCGCAGCCCCTCGACGTCGCCGGGCGGTCCACCGGTCCCCGCCGGAATGCCGAGCGCGGCGAGTTCGGCGACGACCGGTGCGGCGTCCCCCGTGGGGACGGCGGCGAGAGCCGCCGCTGCGGCCCGGACTCTGGTCAGCCACGGGCGGACCCTGCGGTCCAGCTCGCCCAGGTCGTATCCGGCCGACGGTGACACGGCCCCTGGATCGAAGTGATTTCCGGAGAGCGGCACCGCGCCGGCCAGCACCGCCCGCAGGCGCTCGCACAGCAGCATCAGCCGGTCGAAGACCGGCCCGTCCACCGCGCCCCGGGCCGCCAGCAGCGCACGCAGCGACTCCGCCGGGGCGACGAGGACGTCGAGTGCGCACCAGCCGAGATCACCGAGGCCGGGTCCGACCTGCCACTGGTCGGCCGGGCCGAGCCGGCGGCGCACCCACCCTTCGAGCCCGGGCTCCAGCGCGGCCAGCGGCCGGTCGTTCGCCCAGCCCTCACCGGGGGAATCGGGCAGGACCATCCCCACGTGGTGCGTGACCGCGATGCCACTGCGGGGTGTACGGAGTACGTCGAAGTCGCGCGGCAGCTCTTGGCCCCGGCCGGCCGCGTCGGCGGCCAGACCCGCGCGCAGGGCGCTGCCGCCGACGAGTTGATGCACGCTCTCTGCCAGCAGCAGGTCGCCCACCGCGTCGAAGGTCTCGTCCAGCTCGGCCAGCATGCGGCGCAGCGTCGGGGCGTGCTCGCCGGGGTCCTGGCCGACAGCGGCGGCGAGGGCCGCGTCGTCGTCCAGCCTCGCACGGTCGCGTCGTAGCGCCTGCCCGTCGACGACATTGCGTGCCCCGATCGAGACCCGCGCCTCATCTATGTCCGTGTCGCCCGGCTCCACGAGCGGGGCCAGCGGGTACGCGTTCCGCAGACTCGCGATGAACACGTCCAGTCGGGCGTCGTGCAGCGCCCGCTCGATCTGGTAGCCGAGCAGTGCCGGGACGGTCTGCCCGCCGCGTATCCCTTCGATCATGGCCTGGGCCCGGCGGACGCGGGCGGACTGGATGTCGACGGCGAACGAGGCCTTGGCGGAGTGCGCCTGCCACCCGGACCGCAGAACGGCGGCGGTGGTGGCGTGGTGCAGGGAGGGCGTGACCACGTATCCCTCGCGCGACGGATTCGGGTCGGTGGACTCGACGTCGGTGAGCCAGCCGTACGCCCCGGTGCGGATTCCCGTGGGGAGCTGGTCGCGCAGGTGTTCCAGGCGTCGTGTGGAAAGCGAGGACACCCAGGCGTCGACCCGGTGCGACAGCGGTTCCAAGGTCTCACGGAAGAGCCGTTCGACGCGCGACAGATCCTCCACGGCCTCGTCCTCGAGAGCGACGTAACCGGCGAACAGTGTGCGCCACGCCTGCGCGTCGGTGATGGCCCGGTTGACCGCGTCGGGAAGAACGGGCCCGGACCTCAGGGTGTTGGAGATCGCGTTGTACGCCCACTCCGCGTGGCTGTAGAAAAGACTGTGGGTCGGCTCTCTGCGCAGCTGCCACAGGGTCGAAGCGATGGGATCGTACTGCGCCGCGAACTCCTGCGATACCGGTGCGGCCCGAGTCTGCCGCATCCGGTCAATGGTCTCGTCGAACAGCACGAGCAGCTGGGCCAACGGCCGTGCGTCCAGGAAGGCTCGCAGGTCCGCGGGGATCTCGTCCGGGAACGGGGCGATCGGCTCCGGCTCCAGGGGCGGTATCGCCTCGTCCGCCGGGAACCGGGACTGCTGCTGCCAGGCGAGACCCAGGGTGGGTGGCACCGAGCCGGCCGACGCCGGTGGGGGCGCCTGATCCATCCCGTCGAGAAAGTGCGGCCAGTCGGCGATCCCCCGCGGGGCGGCCTCCCGGCTGAGGACGTCCAGCAGTGTGGCGTCCTGATCGGTTCCCTCACCCACCTGGACCGCTCGGTCGACATGCTCGGCGAACGCCGCGGCGAAGGACCCCACGTGCTGGGCGAGCGGGTCGTCACCGTCCTCACCCCGCCACAGGTCCAGCGAGCTCACCGGCAGAACACCGTAGGGCTGGCGGCCGATCCGCAGCAACGGCAACGGGCCCCGTCCGCGGACATGCGCCTCGAAGTGCTTCGATGCGGCGGCGTACCACGGTGCGTCGGTGGGGCCGTGGGCCTTGTTGCTGTCCACGGCGGGCTGCCAGACCCCCGACCAGGCGGTGGTTTCCGCCCGCAGCCGGTGCAGCCTTCCCAACAGCGCCTCGTCGCCGCCCTCGGGGTCGCAGACCCCCGCCAGGACAGGTTGGCCGTCGATACCGAGCGCACGTGCCAGGCGGGCCGCCTCCTGGGTTCCGGCCGGGTCGTACGCCGCACGCCAGGCAGCCACCACATCCGGCTCCGTGGGAGCGCCCCGCGTGCGCCAACCGCTCCTGCTCTGCGGGGTGTTGTTGGTCGGGGTGCCGACCGGAACCGTCGACAGACCGTCCGTGAACACACGCGCCGCGAGTGCGTCCTGGACGCGCTGGGCGCCGGTGGCGGCGTCCTGGGTGCCGACGCCGACGACCGTGAGCAGATCGAACCGGTCGTCTGCGGTGCCGAGCGGAGCGGCAAGTCCCATTCCCACGGCGACCGCCGCCTCGAAGTCGACCAGCCAGCGGCTGTTCGCGTCGAACGGCAGCGTGTCGGCGTCCTCCTCGCCGTTGTCGCCGCCCGACTGCGGCGCGACTCCCAGGGGAAGGGTGTCGGGTATGTCCGCGCCCGTCGTTCGCCAGACCAGCTCGTCGTCACGGTAGGCGGAGAACTCCAGGCGGTCCGGGAGCAGCAGGGTCCGTGCGGCCCTGTTCCACGCTTCCGGACGGCTTTCCACCGAGGGGAAGTCCGGCTCGCCCGGCGGCTCGCCCGTCGGTGTGAGCGCTTCCCGTATCCAGGTCGCCCGCTCACCACCGACCGCCGTCACCAGCGTGGCCCAGGCGGCCCGACGCCGCTGCGCGTCGTCGCCCGCGGCGAACACCTCACGCCAGTACGTCGTACCGGCCGTCCGTTCACCGTCGGTCAGCGCGGCCTCGTGGCTGTCCACGTGGACGTCGTCCGGGTAGACCCGGATACGCAGCTCCGGGGTCCCGTCCTCATCATTCGTCGCGTAGATAGTTTCCAGCCGCAGTGGCAGCAGCAGGACGGGACCCAGATTGTCGGTCGGGAACAGCGGCGAGAGGCCCGCGAGTACCTCGTACGCCGTAGATGCCTCGGCGTGGACCGCCTCCGCCTGGTCGAGCGCGCTCGCCGTCACGGCGAGCGACCCCCGGAGCGCCTGCACCCGGTCCGCGAACTCCTGGTTGCCCGGGACGTTCGCATCCACGATGGGCAGGCTGCCGTCCGGTTCGCGCAGACGGTTAGCGTCTGCCTCGGTGGTATGCAGGTCGCGCAGAGCGACCTCGCGTGCGGCGCGCGCGGAACGCAGGACGAGCCGTGCCTCGGTGATCTCGGACATCACGCACCACTCCCGGGCTGCAGCAGGATGTCGGCCTGGACGGCGACGCGGAACGGTTTCTGAAGGCAGATCCGTGCGATGTCGGCGGCGTCGCGGTTCCACAGGGGCTGATCGGCGGCCGGGGTGCTCGGTGGTCCGAACGGTTGCCCGGCGATCGCGTGGGAGCGCAGGAGCGGTACGAACGCGGGGTGCGAGCCCTCGGGTGCGGGCCACGTGGCGTCGTTCCAGCCTGCAAGGTCGCCGGCAGGCGGCGGTGGCGTGTCGAACCCGAAGCGGATGTGGAAGCTGTTCTCGGAGAACACGAAGAACCATCCGGGTGCCTCTGGGCTCGCGGGAGTCATGAGCTCAACCTCCGGGATCACGAAGGCGTACGCGTTGGTCTGGGTGTCGATCGGGATCACGAAGGACGGTGCCAGCGGGGGGCTTGCCGTGCCCGGGCGGTGGTGGCCCTGCTCGTCGGGTGGCCCGGAGCGGACCGCCGTCACCACGGTGCCCGGATAGCGACGCAGCACCTCGCCCCGTACCAGGAGGACGGCCAGTGCCTCGTCCTGCAGCAGCCGGTCCCCGAGGGCCGCGGGGTCGGTCCAGGTATGGATGGGCGCGATGTCCGGCGAGCCGTCGGGGCGTGGCCAGAACGTGGTGAAGGGGGTGCCGCGACGGTCCGTCGGGTATTCGCGCCACAGCAGCTCCCGCATCATCTCGTGATTGATGCCGACGAGGTACGACTCGATGAACGCCGAGTTCTGCCGCAGCAGGGCGACCCGGTTCGTCGGCACCCCGCCCAGCCCGGGCATGAGCCACTCGGGATCGGAGTCCAGCAGGGCGAGGGCGGTCGGCACCGGGAACTGGGGGCAGGCCATGACCGGTTCCGTGGCATCGGCCGGTGCCAGTCGCTCGGGTATCGACGTCTGGGAGGCCAGCCGCGACCAGTGACTCGCTCCGGGGAGCAGACCCTCGCGAACCCGGCCGGCGATCTGCTCCGCGACGATCGGAACACCGCTCTCCGACACATCGGCGAAAGCATGGTTGTCGGTCATGTCCGTCAGCACCTGGTCGGTCGCCGCCGTGACCGTATCGACCTGCCCGGCGATCTCGGCGGCGAGGGAGCGGAGGTCCCCGGAGGCCATGAGGGTGCTCATGCGGGGGGCGAGAGCGAGGCTGCTCATCCGCTCCTGGAGCTCGCCGCCACCGGCGATCCCGTTGAGGCTCGCCACGCTGGCCAGAGCGCTCATCACCATCAACTGGTCGGCCGCCGCAAGGGAGATCACCGTCTGCGAACCGACGGGATCGACGGCCGGCGTGGCCGGGACGAGCCGTGTGCCGGCTGGGACACCGATCTCGCCCACCAGGCCGCGAGGCACGATCCCGGACACCGACACACCCGAGCGCCGTGCCAGCTTCCCCGTGGGCCTCAGCCGCCGCGCGAAGGCCGAACTCGCGATCCCGTCGGCCAGGAAGCTCATGCGCAGTTCCATCGACAGGGTGGTCGAGTCGCTGGTACGCACGCGGGCCTGGGCGGGGGCCGCCAGGGCCAGTACCTCTCCGTCCTGGAGGGGGTCGACATGCCGTTGGTGCATGTGCTCGGCGACCGCGGTGGTCAACTCGACCGTGGCACGTCTGCGGTTCGCTTCGCGGATGGCTCCCACCTGCTCCCAGGCCTTGGCCATCAGGTCCTCCTGATGGGTGCGGACGTACTGCGCGCCGAGCCCGGCGGCTATGCGGTTCGCGACGGAGGTGTTCAGTTGGCCGATCCACGCCGGATCGAGGTCCACGAGGTCCTGCGACACGTGCCGTGCGCCGTACAGAGGAGGTGCGAGCGCGCCGGCACGGTCCTCGGGCGTCGAACCCTCGTGGGGAGCGTCCGCACCGACACCGTCACCGTCGCCTGCCGCCGCGCCCATCAGCCGCCGTGCGGGAGCGTTCAACGCGGATCGCAGGCGCTGGTCGAGGCCGCTCATGACCTCGGGAGTCGCGGCGTGTTCGGGCTCCGGAGGGTCGGCGAACGGGATCAGTGCACCCTGGATCCCGACCGTCTGGGCGGTGTCACTGAGCGGGACGTCGCCCGGCCAGGGCGCTCGTACGTCGACAGGGCGCACCGCGGAGACCCGCAGCGCCTCGGGATCTGCGGGCCGCAGCCGGGTGACCAGCTGCTCGAAGTCCCCTTCGGGGCCTGTGGTGAACGACCACTCGTAGTACACGGGCAGCCGGACGGAACCCGCGCTCTCCACTCTCCACGCCGGCGCGTGCGGTGCTTCCGGAGGGAGAGGGCTGCCCAGGCCGGTGGCCACGCCGGTGTCGAAGGCCGGCACGAGACACGCCCGGTAGGTGACCCCCGCGGCGAGCCGCCGCGGACACATCAGCCGGGCTGTGGCGGGGGCTGTAGGCGTCCCCTCCCCGACGACCGGGCCGTCACCGGCGGTGCGCTGGACGTGTGCCCAGCCCCACGAGTCGCGCAGGTCCGGGAGCCGGCCGATGTCGGCCTCGACCATGGGCAGCACAGGACCGTCGGTCAGCGGGGCTTCGCTCTTCTCCAGCACCACGAGCACCAGCCACGGGCGTAGCCTGCCGCCGTTCGCCTTCGCCGGTGTGAGGACCCAGGGCAGCTCGACCGGGGTCACCTCGACCGACGCGAGGTAGTTGGGCTCGATGTCCACGGCGCCGTCGGCCGGTTCGGGCCGCAGTACGCAACCGGGCTTGAGCCCCGTGACATCGCCGGGGCCGAGCAGCCGGGTGGCCGGGCCCGGTACGGGGTCCCTCGATGGTTCCGCCCCCGGGCCCGGCGGAGGCCCCAGCAGCGTGACCGCCGGCGTGAACGTGGGCGGAGGCAGCGTGTCCATGGTGTCGGCGGTCCTGATCGCCTCACCCAGGGGACCCTGCGCGTACGAGCTGAACACCAGGTCGGCCATCGGGTCACATCTCCCACGCTTCGACGGTCATGAGCGCCCCGCCGGAACGCGCGACGGCCTGCGCCATCTCCAGACCGGTGGCGGCGCTGAGCTCGCTGCCGGTCATCGACCATGCGGACGCGGCTGTCACCGGGGGAGCCGCCGCGACCGTGACGGCCGTGTCCGGGGCCGCCCACCAGCGGGGATTCCCGAACATGGCGGCCGTGAGCAGCGACTCCAGGGAGCCGAGGGCCATCAGCGCTCCCACCGGCGACCGCACCGGCATCGGAATGTCGCGAGCCAGCACCCGCTCCTCCCAGACCAGGCCGGCGGGGCGGGAGTCCGCGCCTGTCGCCGCCGCGGGATGCAGCTCCATCCCGGCCCGCAGGCTCACGAACGCGTCCTTGGTCATGGCCTCGTCGTCCGACCCGCTCGCCACGAACATGCCCGGTGCGAAATCGGCCCGGACCTCGGTGGTGTGGCCGGGGTCGGCGGGCTCCCCGGGCGCGAACTCCCCCTCTGCGATGTCCCACAGCTGGGTGGGCACCGGCACTCCGCCGTACCGCTGGATCTCCACCCTGAACGGGACGACCTCCTGGCGCACCGAGACGGTCCCGAACGGGTCCACGGCGGCGGCGTCGACCAGTGACTTCTCCGCTCGTGCCGTGAGCCGGAAGTCCCGTCTGCCGGAACCGCGCGACCGCCAGGCGGCGGGCTCGGCGAGGGCCCGTTTCAGGTCCCCGCCCACATCGCGCCCGCCCAGTGCGGGAGCCGGGGACCCCCAGCCGATCTCGAAGTCGAAGGAGACCTCGAACAGGAACAGGTCGATGGAGCCCCGTCCGCGGGCGAGGTAGGGCGCTGGACCCTCCAGGTGCAGGGCGAGACTGACACCCATAAGGGTGCGGCCGAAAGCCCGCAGCGCGATCCCGCCGCCGACGTCGGCGACGAAGCGGAACGGCTCGTACTGCACGAGCGCGTCGAAACCGAGGAAGCCGCGCAGGCCGCAGCCGGCGACCTCGGCGACCAGTTCGAGGCGGGCTCCGAGTTGCAGGGTGTTCGACGTGATCGCGAAGTAGGCCTCGCACCGCATCTCGATCCATGGCGCCGGGCACAGGTCCATCGACAGGCGCCGCAGCGGCGGGATGCCGTTCGGCAGGGGGAAGCCCGGATGGAATCCGCCCGCGCTGACCACCAGGGTCGGGTCCGCGCCGCCACGGGTCAGCAGCAGGAGATCACCCGTCAGCGGCGCCCCCACGATGTGGGAGCCGGCGAGGCCGGCGACGAACATGACGCTGGGCTCGGCCGGGTCGATGAAGCCGGCGAAGGTGACCTGGAGAAAGACCAGGGGCGCGGCCGGGTCCGGCAGGGCGATCACGAGTTTGCCCATGATGGTCAGCCGGATCTGCCTGCCCGCCTCGGCCAGGACGGCGACACTTCCCGTAACGATGCGGGCGCCCCAACTGACCTGGAACATCGGGCCGGTGACGACGGAGCCCCGAGCGGCCGGGAACATCGCGGGAAGGGCCTCGATCGTCTTCCGCCCGGTCCCCGCCGGGTCGGAGGGGAACAGGATCTGAGCCGCGGTGCCGTCAGAGACCGCGCGCAGCAGGGCGTCGCGGTCGATCCGCCGGTTCACGCCGACGATTCCACCCACTCCGGAGACGCCGAACCCGAACCCGATCTGGATCCCGGGCGGTGGGAACGTCGCCCCCATGATGACGAGGAAGGAAAGCGGGTTCCCGTCCTTCGCCGGCGAGAGCACGCCGAAAGCGGCGGCCGACATCGGGGGGATGCGAACGTTGAGGGCGCCGGCCAGATCGTCGCCTATCCGCGCCATGATCCCGGTTCCGGCGACGACGGGCAGATCGAGGGAGACCCCCACACCGTCGGGGATCGCGGGAAGCAGTTCCGAGGGTTCCGGCAGGAGCGGTGTGCCTGGCTCCACCGAGACCGGGAGGCTGAATCCGAGCCCGCCGACCTCGACCTCGACCGGTGCGGCCGGCAGGGCGACGGTGAGTGACGTGCGGAAGGAGATGCGGATCGTCGCGGCGTCGGCGGTGTCGGGGACCTCGGCCGCCAGGTCCAGCCAGCGCCCGGCGGAGCCCGTCAGCCGGGCGCGCAGCGAGGGACTGCCGGCCATGACGACGCCGCTGCCCGGCGCCACGTGCAGGTCGACGTCGAGCGGGAAGGCCAGGTCGACCGGGAGCATGCCGCGCAGGAAGCCCGGCGTGAGCACCACTTCCCCGCCCGTCAGGCGCAGATGTCCGCCGCGTTCGAGTTCCCCGGTGGGGCCGGCGCCGACCCATGCCCCGGCGCTCACCGCACCGAACCGGACCGACGGGCCACCCTCGATGCCCAGGGCCTCTCCCGGGACGGACCGGGTCAGAGCCAGGTCGACGCGGGAGCCGGCGATGAGCTGAAGTGCGGCGGGTGGCTGGTCGGGGGAGAGGCCGACGGCCAGTTCACCGGGCGTGTTGCCGCCGACGGTCAGGGTGAAACCGCCCGGAAGGGGGAGCTCCGGTAGCGAACCCCCGCTGAGACCGGCCGCACGGACGGTGACCGCCGGATTCCCCCCGGGCACGACGGCCAGGAGCGCGACCGCGCCGGTCCCGGAGGTGGCGACGTACGCCAGGCCATGCGGTGCGTCGTCGGCAGCCGCTTCCCGCCAGCCGTGCAGCCCCACGTGCGCGGTGCCGGAGGTCGCACTCAGCCGGTCGAGAACCGCCAGAACCTGGTGTTCGGGGTGCACCGCCTGCAGGATTCTTCCGGCGTACGGTGTCGCGGCGAACGTTTCGTCCACCGGGAGGCCGGACAGACTGGGCATGGCCTCTGCGGCCGCCTTCTCCAGCGCGCTGATGAACGCGCGTTGCAGAAGCTGGAGCAGCCGTCGGCCCTCGTCCTCAGCCACTGACGATCACCGTCCTCCCGGAACGTGCGGGTGTACTCAGGCGGCCACCCGATAGGTCACGTAGTAGAACGAACCCTCGATGTTCGACGAGGCCACCTGTGCGACGTGCCCCCGGTCCGTGTCGTCTCCGTCGATCCTGATGGTCCCCAGCGGGTCATCGCTGTTCAGAATCCCGGAGTCCTTCTCCATGAGCGTCAGGGACATCGAGAAGTCGAAGGGGATCGCGATGGAGGGGTGCGCCACCTGGCCGGTGTTCATGTCGACCGTCTCGCCGTTGCCCGGCCACACCGAGTTGTCCAGACCGCTGGCGGAGTTGACGGTGAGATAGACGCTGTCGGGGTCCGCGCGGACCTCGTCCAGCGCCTGTACGAGCCCGGGGATCGCCCGCACGGTGGCTATTACGGCCTGGCCGGTCTCGTCGATGAATATCTTCTCGAAGCCCGAGAGCAGGCCTTGAATGTGTGGAGTCAGATGGCCGAAGTCCGTACCGGTGGCCGGCTTCACGCACCAGAGCTCGACGATCGTGGCGGTGGGCATGATGTCTCTCCTTGGTCGTAGCTGGTCGGAATCGCATACAGCGGAGCGGACGCCTGACCCACGGTCAGGCCCCCAGCACGGTGAAACCCGCTTCGGAAAGCCGGGTGCCAAGAGCGGCGAGGGTGGCCGCGTCGTTGAAGGACCCGTTCTGCTCCAGTCCGTTCTCGCCCTGGAACTTGCGGACCGCACCCTGGGTGAGGGGCCCGTCCGCACCGTCCTGGCGTCCCGGTTCGAAGCGCAGGGCGAGCAGTGCTCCCTGAACCCCGAACACGTCGGACAGGTCGAGCGCCAACCGGTCGGCGGGCAGCCCCCGGTCCTCGACGGTCCGGGCCAGCAGGAAGTGCGCCCGGTCGAGCTTGTTCCGGACCTTGATGGTTCCCTCGTCCGGAGTGAAGTGGCATTCGTCGGCGGCGCTGGTCCAGTTGCGCTCACGCACATGACCCTGAAGTTTGGGAAACTTGAACGCCGGTCCCAGGGCCCAGCACATGCTCAGGGCCGCCAGCTGCGCATTGGCCGGCCAGGAGCCGAAGGCACCGAACTCGGGCCGGCCTGTGAGGAAGGACTCCATCTGGTCCAGCTTGGCGAACACGTGCCGATCGATCTCGTCGTCCGCCACGTGCAGGGACGTGAAGGGAGGAGCGAAGGAGCCATGCCCCCGAGGGGCGAGATCGAGGCGCCCTTTGACCTTGTCCCACTCGGAGGCGACGAGGTCCGCCGTCACCGGGGAGCCGTTGCCGTCCAGCCATCGAAGCTCGCCGGCCAGGGCCAGCGAGGCGGACCGTTCCGCCGCACTCGGGCTGGAGTTGGCTGCGGCAGTCTGGTCGATCTTGTTGCCGATCCCGGTGCTCACCCACCCCTTCTGATCGAGGTACATGAAGTTGACGCGGCCTTCGAGCGGGTCGTTGAACGCAATCCACTGGTCGCGCACGGACTGGTGCATGGTGTCGACCTCACTGTTCCGCGTAGAAGGGAATGGTGGGGGATGGGGGGAAAGCGGAAGGACCTTCGGATTCAGTTCCATGGGGAAACGCCCAGACGGACGCGCGCGTTCTCGCCGAGAATCGGCCAGGCGCTCGGGGGAGGGGTATTCGGGCGACCCACAGACCACTGTCGGGGTCCTCGGCCTCAGCGGCTCCCCGCTGAGGCCGAGATCCCGGATGGCGCCCGGGATGGTGGAACTCCACGCGGCCCGGATCCCCGGCCCGGACTCGCTCGTGCCGATGTCCACGATGAGTACGTCGTCGAAGTCGGCGGCCCGCTCAAGGTGATCCTTGAACAGGAGAATGCCCCGTCGTTCCCGCAGTGTGAGGATCCGCAGATGCAGTGCGTACCGCATCGCCGGGCTGCCGGGCGGCCGGGTGAGGGAACTGCCGGGAAAGACTGTCGCCAGGGCGAAGGCTCCGTCGGAAGGTTCGTCGGGCCCCTCATCATCCGTCTCTAGTCGTTCGTGCATCACGATGGGCAGGCCACGAACGGACAACTGCACTTCGGCCAGCCGGGCGACATGGTCCTCCGCAGAGGGCAGGCGATGGCCGACGAGCGTGGCCTCCACCTTCCGGTCGCCGAAGAGGAACCGACGCGGATTCTGGTACCCCACCTTCGAGTTGACCAGGCAGTAACGGCCACTGTGGCTACGGTGCACGAAGGCCGTGTGCGCCCCCGGCACGCGCGCGTTCCCGATCTGGCTGGGCTGATTGTCGCCCCCTACACGCACGTGCGCGGACCCTTCGTTGAATCCGTAAAAGGGGTCCTCGACCGCACTGTTGATGCCTGAAGTATCCCGGCGAATCCACGGACGTCTACGAGTGGGGGCGGTCGGCTCAGGTGTGACGTTCATGAGTATCTCCGCGGCGTACAGCCAAGGATCACCGAAATCATCCGGAGTCATGCGCCTGGTCCTACCGTCGACCGAGAGCCGGGACGGGCTCGTTCTGCCGCCTGCTTTTTCACAGAAAGAGCGGCCAGACCAACAGAAGTTGACTCAAGTCTATGTCTCCCGTCCGGCACCGACCACCGGGAGCGGCGGTCCGGCCGAGGCCGGTCGGCGGAGGCAGGTGAGGCGTCGGTGCGCGTGGGCGCGTCGGTGGCCTTGGGGGGTGTCAGCGGGGTCGGGATGCTAAGTGCCGGGCCAACCGCATGAGGTTGAGGCGTTTCCGGCACCAGGGGATGGCCAAGCGACTGTGACCGGGCGGCTGGTGCCGCATCAGGGCAACGTCTGCCCTGTCGACGACGGCGCGTAATCGCCGGTCTTCGGAGTGACGGTTTCGCCAGATGATGAAGCGGCGGATCATGCTGCCCCGTTCCTTGTGGTCGGCGTGGTCGGCGTGGTCCGTTGCGTCCAAAGCGAAGTAGCACAGTTGGGCTGGGCGGCTCGTACACTGACGAAATGGAGGACCACACGGCCACCGGGATCGGTGTACGTCCGGCGCCCGCCTTGCGGCAGTACGTCGACTCGTACGTCGGTTTCGACCTCCGCGGGCTACCGACGGGGGTGCACTGCGGCCCGCCGAGCCGCGCGCTCACCACGGTGATCAGCCTGTCAGATCCTTTGGAGGTGGCGGCGGGCGTTGACGACGGGTCACCGGTCACCCGATTCAGCAGCGTGGCCGGCGGTCTGATGTGCCGGTCCGTCGCGATCCACCACGACGGACGCCAGCAAGGTGTGCAGGTATCGCTGACACCGCTCGGGGCCCGGGCCATCTACGGCATTCCCGCTGCCGAGCTCGCCCACCGACTGGTCCCACTTGACGAGCTTCTCGGAGCGCTTGCTGTCGAGCTGATCGACCGGCTCCGGTCGGCGACAACATGGGCGGCGCGGTTCACCGCACTGGACGAGTTGCTCCTCCGAGCTGTCGGCCGTGACGCCTGCGGCGACGGTGTGCGCCGGGTGCGCCCCGAGGTAGCCGAGGCGTGGCGCCGCCTCGTCGCCGCGCGGGGTTGTGTCCAGGTTGGTGCGGTTGCTACGGAACTCGGCTGGAGCCGTCGGTACCTCACCGAGCGGTTTCGCGGTGAGGTGGGCCTGTCGCCGAAGGCCTTTGCCCGAGTCTTACGCTTCGAGCACGCGCACGAACTGGCGGCGGCGCAGGACCCGCTCCCCTGGGCCGATGTGGCAACCGTCTCCGGCTACGCCGACCAGGCCCATCTCGTACGGGACTGGCGCGAGTTCACGGGCCGATCGCCGACGGCCTGGCGTCGCAGCGAAGTCCTCCTCGGATCCGGGTAGCCGCCGGCTGACTGCCCGTGGCGCCGGCTCCCCTTCCCTTTTCTTCAAGACCGCCCGATCACTGTCGTGGACGATCGTCGGCATGAGACTCGTCGACCACGAACGCAACGCCATGGACCTGCGGACCACCCCGGTGCACCTCGGACTGGGATCGAGAGCGAACCCCGTCGAGGGCTTCGCCTGGGACCCGGGGGTGCTCCAGGCCTACAGCGCCGCGGTCGAGGCAGATGGCGCCGAGGGCCGGATGGTGATGATCTTCGACGGCGACGGGCTCGGCGACCATTGGGAGAGCCACCCTGCAGGCGACGAACTGGTCGTCTGCCTCAGCGGGTCCGTGACGGTCACCCGCGACGTGGACGGGGTGCCCTGCCGCGTTCTGCTTGGGCCGGGCGAGGCCACCATCAATCCGGCCGGGGTATGGCACGTGGTCGACATGGAGGGGCCGGCGTCCATCCTGGCCATCACCGCGAGCCTCGGCACCGACCACCGTCCTCGGACCGGCACCCGCCCGACCGAACGCGTCGGCACGCCCGGCCCGGAGGAAGCGCCGTGACGACACGCATCGCGTGCCTCGGCGACAGCCTCACCCGCGCGCAGTTCAGCGTCGACTACCTGGATCCTCTCGGACGACGCCACCCTCCAGGTGACGTGCAGCTCGCCCGCTTCGGTACCAACGGCGACTTCGCCTACAACCTCTTGCAGCGCCTCGACGCCGTTGTCACGAACCCGCCCGATGTGATCACCGTGTTGATCGGGAGCAACGACGCCCGAGCGAGCCTTGCCGGCTACCGCGTCGAGCAGGCCATGAAGCGCAAGCAGCTCCCCGATCGCCCGTCAGCCGGCTGGTTCCAACAGTGCCTGGGAGCCGTAGTCGCACGGCTGCGAGCGGAGACCGACGCGACGATCGGTCTGCTGTCGCTACCGGTACTCGGCCAACAACTCGACGGAGCGGCGGCCCAGGCATCGCAGGCGTACAGCCGGCTGATCGCCGAGGTCGCGGCCACCGACGAGGTGGTCTACCTTCCGCTCCACGAACGCCAGATCGAGGAGCTGCGCCGATCGGACCCGCCGCCGATTCCCTACCGGGAGGTGACGCCCGCAGCGGTCGTCGGCGTCCTCGTCCAGCACGCCGTGCTGCGCCGCAGCCTCGACACGATCTCGCGGCGCCGAGGTCTCGTGCTCACGACCGACCACATCCACCAGAACAGCCGCGGCGCCGCCCTTGTCGCTGAGGTCATCGACGCCGGTCTGCTGACCCGGAGAACGTAGCTGGTTCCGGCGCCCGGCCGGTCGGATGCCATCTGCCGCGCGGAGGTGGCATCCGATCCGCCGCCCCGCCCTTGGCCGTGATCTTCCCGCGCTTGTCCTGAAGTGAAGGTCCTCGGATGAGGACGGAGCCTGCCGGGGAGCGGAAGCGGCAGCGCTTCATAGCGCGGCGCCCCCGGTGGCGGCCAGCATGTTCGCGATGAGGTCTGCGGCGCGCGGGAACAGCCGGTGGGAGCGCTGCTACACCTCCATTCTCGATCGGGCGGAGGCTGCTTTGGGGGCCGACCGACCTGTCGAGGAGCACGATGCGGGGCCTGGCCCATGTCGCGCAGGGCGCAGGCGGCCTCGTGGGCGAGGGAGGCTTCTTGGAAGAAGCCACGCGGCTCGGCGCTCCGCAGGCTTGCGCTCCGTGCTCCGCAGGCTTGCCGCGTGGCTTACCCGGTACCGGGCCTCCGTGCATGCAGCGTCTACTGCCGCGTCGATCGTCTCGTCCGAGTTGTCCGGCAGAGCGCTGAGGCTGTTCAGCACTATGGCAACGTGCGGCGCCGCAGCTGCCAGGCCGA
This sequence comes from Streptomyces sp. NPDC048560, assembly GCF_040650955.1. Taxonomy (NCBI): domain Bacteria; kingdom Bacillati; phylum Actinomycetota; class Actinomycetes; order Kitasatosporales; family Streptomycetaceae; genus Streptomyces; species Streptomyces sp. NPDC048560. The sequence goes on along the minus strand of NZ_JBEZIJ010000016.1, from coordinate 51,226 downwards.
CCACGTCGGCGTGCCAGCAATTGCCAGGCCGACAGCATCGGCTGGTCCACGCGGTTGCCGGTTTCCCCGGTGCTGGACAAGCCGGTGTTTGTTCTCCCCGGTGGCCTTCAGCGGGCGGGCGGCCAGTTCCGTAAGAGCCGGCAGGTCCGAGCCACGTGCCGGGCGGCTGGTGTGGCTTGCCGGCGGGTGCAGCCACGCGTCCACCCCGGCCGCGGAGTGCCACGTCAACTCGACGCTTTCTCCCGTCGTCGGTCGTCGCCGGCTGTGGCGGGGATGGCGTTGTCGATCAGGACGGCGGCTATGGCTGCAGCGGTGGGGAAGGCATCTGCGCCGAGGACCCGGGTGCGCGCCGCGGCGCCGTCGATGAGCAGCGCGAGCTGCTCGCCGAGCTGTTCAGGGTCGGCTGCGCCGGCTGCGCGGGCGGTGTCGGCGAGCCGCGCGGCGACGGCCTTCTTGTAGTCGCGTGCGTACTGGGATGCGGGGTGCTGGGGGTCGTGGAGTTCGACGGCGGCGGCGATGTAGGGGCACAGAGGGGTGGTGGGGGGGATGTCGAAGGCGGCGAGGAGCTGTTCCCGGGGCGTGAGGTCGGTGCGGTCGAACACGCCGGACAGAACGGACGGGTCGAACCTGCGCAGGTACTCGGCGACGAGTTCGTCCTTGCCGGTGAAGTGCTGGTACGCCGTGCGCTTGGACACCTCGGCCGCCGCACAGAGCTGGTCCATGCCGGTGCGGTTGATGCCCTGCTCGCGGAACAGTTGCTGGGCCGCGCCGATGATGCGCTCGCGAGCGCCCCGACCGCGGCGGCGGCCCGTGGGGCCCTTCTCCAACTCCGTCATGGGCCCAGCGTACCGCAGCTAGGTAACGATCGGTGTACATAGTTTGCGTCCCGGTTGCCCGCCCCGTACGTTAAGCACACAGGGCGGTGTACTTAACTGTCTTGCCAAGCACGTACGGCACCAACGACCAAGGGAATGGCCATGGGAAAGCTCGACGGCAAGGTCGCTGTCATCACCGGCGGCACCACCGGCATGGCGCTGGCAGGCGCGAAGCTGTTCGTCGACGAGGGAGCGCACGTCTTCATCACCGGCCGTCGCCAGGACGCCCTGGACGAGGCCGTGAAGCAGATCGGCCGCAACGTCACCGGCGTCCGGGGGGACGCCGCCGACCTGGACGACCTGGACCGCCTGTATGACACCGTCAAGCGGGAGAAGGGAAGCCTCGACGTGCTGTGGGCCAGCGCAGGCGGGGGCGAGCCCGCCCCGCTCGGCGAGATCACCGAGGCCCAGTTCGACACATGGTTCGGGCTCAATGCCCGCGGCACCTTGTTCACCGTCCAGAAGGCCCTTCCGCTCTTCAACGACGGCGGCTCCATCCTCATGACCGGCTCCAACGCCTCCCTCGGCGCCTTCCCCGGCTGGAGCGTCTACGCCGGCAGCAAGGCCGTCCAGCAGGCATGGGCTCGAATCTGGCTCAACGAGCTCAAGGACCGCCGCATCCGCGTCAACGTCCTGACCCCCGGCCAGGTCGCCACCGCCAAGCAGGAAGAACTCTTCGACGAGGCCACCCGGCGCCAGTTCGAGTCCCTCATCCCCCGCGGCCAGATGGGCCGCCCCGACGAAATCGCCACCGCCGCCCTCTTTCTCGCCTCCGACGACTCCAGCTACGTCAACGGCATGGAACTCGTCGCCGACGGCGGCACCACCGCCATCTAGACCGAACAACACACAACCAGGACAGGACACCTCATGAGCAACATCAGCATCATCGGCACCGGGAACATGGCCCGCACCATCGGCGCGCGGGCGATAGCGGGCGGCAACACCGTCGAGATCATGGGCCGCGATCAGTCCAAGGCCGCCGACCTGGCCAAAGCTCTCGGCGGCGCCGCCGCGACGGGAGAATGGGGCACCGCCCCGGCCGGGGACATCGTCATCGTCGCCCTGCTGCACGACGGCGTCGTACCGGCCGTCGCCCAGTACGGAGAAGCTCTCGCGGGCAAGGTCATCGTCGACATCAGCAACCCCTTCAACTCCACGTTCGACGGGCTGGCCCACCGCGAGGAGACCTCCATCGCGCAGGAGGTCGCCAAGGCGGCCCCGGCCGGCGCCAGCGTGGTGAAGGCGTTCAACACAGTCTTCCGCCATGTCCTGGAGAAGGGCCGGCCCGACGTCTTCATCGCCGGCGACGATGCGCAGGCCAAGGCACGTGTGGAGGCGTTCATCGAGAGCCTCGGGATGCGCCCGCTGGACGTCGGCGGCCTGAAGATGGCGCACTGGCTGGAAGGAGCGGGGGTGGTCACGGTGGGCCTCGCCAACCACGGGGTGGGGAACCTGGACTTCGCCCTCGGCATCACCGGGCTTCCCGTCTGAGCAAACGGTTGACGGATCACCGAAAGGACTCGCCATGAAGCTTGGTTTCACACTTCCCATAATCGGGCCAGCTATCAGCAGCGCAGCCGGCCTGAGCGCGTTCTGCCGCGGGATCGAGGACCTTGGCTATGACACGTTGTGGGTCGGCGATCGCCTGGTCCAGCCGGTCGATATGCATAGCACCTATCCGGGCAAAGAGCAGCCGTACCCGCCGCAGATGAAGCGCTATCTCGACCCGGTGCTGCTGTTGACCGTAGCCGCGACTTCGACCAGCCGGGTGCGGCTGAATTCGAGCACGCTCAGCACCTTCTACTACGAGCCGCCGCACCTGGCCCGGATGCTGACCACGCTCGACGTGCTCAGCGACGGCCGTCTCGAGGTCGGCGTGGGACTCGGGTGGATGAAGGACGAGCACGACATCTCCCGCAGCGCGGACTGGAGCCGGCGCGGGCGGATGCTCGATGACCTGCTGGCGTTCCTGCACGAGTGGTGGACGGTCAACCCGGTGTCCTGGGACAGCGAGTTCTTTTCGCTGCCGCCGGTTCACGCCGACCTGCGCCCGGTGCAAGCGGGCGGGCCGCCCATCTGGATCGGCGGCACCAGCGAGGCCGCGATGCGCCGGGTCGGCCGCAGCGCCACCGGCTGGCTCGGGATCGATTTTCTGCCGGACGAGGTCGCCGACCAATTGTGGTCGCTCGCGCGCCAGGCGGCGCAGGAGGCCGGCCGCGATCCCGACGCGCTGAAGAAGGCCATACGTATCAACCTCGAACCGGGCACGTCCGTCGATGCGCTGGCCGACAAGCTCAAGCGCTTCGCAGAGTCAGGTGCGGACGAGGCGTTCGTGGACGCCTTCGCACTGTTCTCCGGCCTTGACCAGATGCTCGACTTCGCCGGCCAGGTGATCGCGCGCACCGGTCGGTTGTGACCACCCAAGAGCCGGACAACCAAAGAAATCCCGCCCTTCGCCGAGAAAGCGGTACTGAACAGCCCGCCCGTCGGTGCGCCGCTGATGCGTCGCGAATCTGTCGCGGACGCCGAACAGACGGTCCACAGACTGGCGGACCTTACCTACAAGGAGATCCGAATGCGCGACCCATCAGGCCGATTTGGTAGTGGACCACGGGGTCGTGATACGTCGTCATGAACTGTCCGATGCCGGGAGGGAGTTCGTCTGGCCGCTGCCGCCCGAGTCGTTGCGGGGGCGGCAGCGGCTGGATGATCGCAGAGTCCCGAACGGGGTTGTGGAAGTTCCGCACCGGGACGGCCTGGCGGGATGTTCCCGGGCGTGACGGGCTGCGGGCCACGCTCCACGCCCGTTTCCGCAGGGGGTGGACGGCGCGTTCGACCGGATGCTGCGGGCCGCGCGGGCGAGAGCGGACGCAGCGGGCGACATCGACTGGCTGATGTCGGTCGACTCGACGGTCGTCCGCGCCCACCAGTACGCGGCCGGAGTCCGAATATGGGGTTCCGCGACCCGGCCCTCGGCCGGTCCCGCGGCGGTCGGACCAGCAAGATCCGTGCGAGGTCAGCCGGTGCTGAGCCGACTGTCCGAACGGGCGGGGCGTTCTGGGTGATGGCCTGCGCGAGGAGGTCCAGGGCGGCTCGCGAGGGTGAGCTGGCCGCAGTGGTGGCAGCAACGATGCTGGGCCCCGACTCCTGCCTCCAGGTCTGCTGCGTGACGGTCAGTGAGCCGATCAGCGGGTGCCTCATCTCGCACTCGGCGACCGCGCACGCCTTGCCCTGGTGATCGGCTCACATGGAAGCGAAGTCCTCACTCCACGCGCTCAGTTCAGCCAGCAGCGTGTGCAGTGCGGCGTCCTGCGGGTACCTGCCTGCCACCAGGCGCAGGCTCCCCGCCACCGCCCTGGCCTTGCTGGGCCAGTCCGCGTACAGGTCTCGGGTGTGGGCGTCAAGGAACACCGGTCTGGCTATGTTGGGGCGCTGCGCCGGAATGTCCGGGGCGCCGGGGTCGAGGTCCCGGCGAACAGCGCGTGACCCAGCCGCTTCCACGCCGGGACGTCGGTGCGTCGGCCGATCACGATCGCGGGACGTGCCCGAGCGCGTCCAGCAGGTGTGGGCGTCCGTGCGTGGCACCGACACCATCGCCGTCCTCGCGCTCGACGCAGTTGGCGTAGGTGGACTCGACCGCATCGGTGCCGTGCGGGGGCCGGTGGCCGTGTGATCTGGTCCTGCACCTTCGGGCCGGCGCCTGTGCGCGGCGGATGAGCGCTCAGACGACGTCACGTGGCTGGACGTCGACCCCCGCAACGGGCATTCCTCACCGCGCAGGTTCCCTGTCGGCGCCAGCGGCATCCAACATCTTCTTCGTCCGACGGTGCCGGACGCGCGCCCACCGGCAGGCTCCACCGCGCCGAAGGTCTCGGTTCATGCCGTGCCGCGGACGACGGCGAGCGGCCCTGCCGCGAAGCACCCCTGCGCATGTAGCAAGATGAGCGGGCCCCGTCGGTCAACGACTCGTCGCTACGGCGGGCCCCGCACATCCCGGACTCGAGCAGCAGGTGGCAGCAAGGTGACGACACATCAGATAACGGGCGTAAGCCCTCGTCCCGGCACGACGGCAGGCAGCCGGTGAACCGGGACCTCACGCTTCACGACTGGATCGTCGCGGGCGTCTGGATGGCTGTCGGGCTCGCGGCGGGCCTCCTGCTGCGCATCCTCCTGCGCTGGCTGAGCAAGCACGCGACCCGTACCCGGTGGAGCGGGGATGACGTCCTCGTCGACGCGCTGCGCGCGCTCGTGCCGATCGCGGCGCTCGCCGGCGGAGTGGCGGCCGCCTCGGCGGCGCTGCCACTGACCGGCCGGGTCAACAACGCCGTCAACGAGATCCTGACGGTCCTGCTCATCCTCGCCGCGACCATCACCGCGGCACGCGTGATCACCGGCCTGGTTCGGGCGGTCACGCAGTCCCGTTCTGGTGTCGCCGGATCGGCCACCATCTTCGTCAACATAACCCGCGTCGTCGTCCTGGCCATAGGTTGCCTGGTCGTTCTGCAAACCCTGGGCATCTCCATAGCTCCGCTGCTCACCGCCCTCGGTGTCGGCGGGCTCGCGGTCGCCCTGGCTCTCCAGGACACGCTCGCCAATCTCTTCGCGGGCATCCACATCCTCGCCTCGAAGACGATCCAGCCCGGCGATTACATCCGTCTCACCAGTGGGGAGGAGGGTTACGTCGTCGACATCAACTGGCGCAACACCGTCGTACGCAACCTCTCCAACAACCTCGTCATCATCCCGAACGACCAGCTCTCCAGCACCAACATGACCAACTTCAGCCGCCCGGAACAGGAAATGACCCTCACCGTGCAGGTCGGCGTCGGCTATGACAGCGACCTGGAGCACGTGGAGCGCGTCACCGCCGAGATCGTGACCGAGGTCATGACGGAGGTCGAAGGCGCGGTGCCCAAGCACGAACCCGCCATCCGCTTCCACACGTTCGGGGACTCACGGATCAGCTTCACCGTAATCCTGGGCGTGGGTGAGTTCAGCGACCAGTACCGGATCAAGCACGAGTTCATCAAACGGCTGCACAAGCGCTACCGCGTGGAGGGCATCCGCATCCCCGCCCCGGCGCGTACCGTGGCCCTCCAGCAGAACGGCGTGGCGATTCCCCCGCAACGCGACGGATCCCTTTCGATCCTGTAGAGCATCGTGGCGGGGCGGACTTACCAAGGCCCCCCCGACACGCGCGTGGCGAGGTGATCACGGGTAAGTCTTCACGCGGTGGTATCTGCTGTCACCAGGACAGGAGATACCACCGTGATCATTTTCAGGGCAGGAATTCGAAGAACGCACGGTCAGGCGCGAAGTTGTGAGAACACACCGTCACGTCCCTGCCCTGGAGATAGGCCAGCTACCACTCACTGAACGTCATCTCGTAGAGAGGCCGGGCCGGACTGTCGAACCCCTGGACAGCGCGCCCGGGCGACGAGGGCTCGGCGGGAACGCGAAGGAAGACTGCCTCGCCCGTCGTTGCCGTCGCCACCGGCATCACTTGCCCAGTGTTCGCCCCCACCGGACCGCGCAGGAACTCCGCCCGGCAACGCTTAGTACTCCAGCCGTAGATCGTGATCTCGATGGTGAGCGGCGCCTCTCCGCCTACCGGAGTTCACCGAGACGGAGGGCGTCCCTTATCGCGCTGAGCTTCGCGGTTGTCGCCGGGGTCCGTTCCTTCGCCTGTTCGCCGAGACGGAGGGCGTCCTCAATCTCGCTGAGCTTCGCGGAGGACAGGACGCCCGCCCGCTCGATCAGGTCGTCCCGGGACACGGTGGTCAGCCACGTGCAGGGGGTAAAGCCCGGGCGCGAGAACGCGAACCGCAGCACGCCTTCGATGGGCAGTCCTTCCATGGCACCTACTTGCACTTCGACGCCCAGACCGCTGATGTCGACGCCCGCAGGAGTGACGACCTGCATCGCCCGGATCCTGGACGCGTCGTCTGCCGCCAGCAGTACGACCAGCCGCCGCTCGTCGAACCCCACCCACCAGACTTCGCCACGTTGCACATGTCCTCCTGACTCAGGTCGGCAGCCGGAACTGCGCGACCCTGACGCGTTGTGGAGACGGGTGCGGCCACCGTTGATCATCGTGAGTTGTCTGGACTGACGAAGAGACGGTGGCCGCAGGTCACAGCATAGAACCCGCCCGTTGGCGGGACGCGTTCGAGGGCAGGTCCGCGACGACGTGTGCGCGTACGTGGTGGAGCACCTGCACGACGACCGGGCGGTGCTGGTCGTCGACGAGACCGGCGATGTAAAGAAGAGCACTGGCACGGTCGGCGTTCGGTGGGTCTCCCCGGCTGCCGGTAAGCATGAAGTGGCCCTCTGCCGAGGCCAGTCCGTTGCCGTTGCTCCTTTCCGTCGCTTGTGGGGCGCTGCCGAGAGTCGACGGCTTCGACCTGCCGGCGGACGGGACGCTGCTTTTCTTCGTGGACCAGGGGATGGACCATGAGGACAGTTCCGGGAGGTACACGCGAGTCGTGTATGTACCGGACGGCACTGAAACCACGGTCGCGGAAGCCCCCAGCTCCGTGTGTGTTCGCGAGCAGCTCGACGTCTACGGCGAGCTCAGAGCCGAACTGCCTCTTTGGCTCCAGGAGGGCGACGAGGACGAGGACTGGCACGAGTACTGGGAGGATCTCGATTGGGAGGACATGTCGCCCTTCCAACAGCAGTTGGCCCGGTACATGGAGCGTGACCTGCCGCACCTGGACGAACTTCGGGATCTTGCCTACGACCTCTGGTCGTCTGGCGCCGGCATCGTCATCGGCGGGTATGCCGATGACGAGGTGATCAACAGCATCGCGGAGCAGACCCTCGCGGGCCGCGAGAAGGCAGGGGACACGAGTTTTGTGATCCGCCACGATGACTTGGCCGCCGCTCGGGTGGACAAGTCGCTAGCCGTGACCGATTTCAAGGCCCCGTGACCATGTTCGGCGCACCTCTACAACTGGGAGGGCTGTAGAAGGCTGTTCACAAGAACTGTCCAGGCGTCCGCGCCAATGAGGGTTTCTTAACGAAACGATCTCGCCAGGCGACTCGACCCAGTGAGCCTTTACCGACCTGCCACTGCAGCTCGGAAGTTGGGGCGACAACGTGGTGAAGCCCCTGGTAGATGGGTTTTCGACACGAGAAGCGTCTCACCAGAGGCTTCACGTGCTTGTCTACCCGTCGGGCGTCGACGTGTCCAGCGCCGCCCGGCGCTTCCTCACCCAGTAAAGAACTTGACGCTCGGGTACGGGTGCAGTCTGTTGGTCGCCTGAGCGGCGAACTCACATGCAGGCTCGTCAATGCGGCAACCGGCGCGCGGGTTGGGGCAAGACCGCGTGCAGGAATCCGCGAACTCGCGCACTTCCGGCCGTCCTGGCGAGGGCTTCCAGGACGCTTACGGAGGCGCCGCGCAGGTTCCCGCGTTCGAGCTGGGTGTCGTACTCCACCGACACCCCTGCCAGATCAGCCACCTCGCTGCGCCGCAGGCCGGGCACGCGGCACCGGCCCTGGGCGGCGAGGCCCACCGGGTCGGGGGTGACCTTGCCGCGGCGTGAGATCAGGAAGTCTCGTACCTCGCTGCGGTTGTCCATGTCCTCCACGCTACTGGCCTGCTCGTGCGAGGGAGATGTCCTACGAGCACGTGGGCAGTTGGCGGTGAGACGTCGGGGGCGTTGGAGTGTGGCTCGGTGTTGACGTCTGTCGGGACCGGGCCGCGTGAGGGCTCAGCGGTTCTGGAGCACGGACAGGACGTTGCCCGCAGGGTCCTTGAACCAGGCGATGTACGGGCCGCCTTGCCGCATGATGCCTTTCTCGTCCGTCTCGAATTCGGGGTACCTCTCGAAGGTCACCCCGCGCCGCCCGAGCTCGTCGACGGTGGCTTCGACGTCGTCAACCTCGAAGTTGAGGATGGTGAAACCGGCGGGGGTGTGGTCGTCCTTGGGGTAGACCAGTACACGTGCCCCGCCGCCGAGAGTGAGAAAGAGCATGTTCATTCCCTCCTCACTGCTCGCCTCGACTTCCAGCCCAAGCGTTTCGCCGTAGAACTGCTGGGCCTTGTCGATGTCGTTCACCGAGAAGCCGCTGAAAGCCTTGGTGTTCCTGAACATGGACGTTCTTCCTTCCGGTGTGACTTCTAAATGCTCCGTGCCAGGTCACACCATCTGCGCCGACGCCCTGTCCGTGCGCCGCGAGGAGACCTCCGGATGGTCGACACGGATCACCCTCCTGGGCGGTCATTCGCCCCCACCGGACCGCCCGCCGCCGGAAGGACAGGATCCGCCGGGCCGCCGCAGCACCCTCAGCCCGCACAAGCTATACCTGGCCGAACGGTGGGCGGAGGGCCGCGATAACGCGCAGAGACTCTGCGATGCGTTTACCTGGATCGTCGGCCACGCGGAGAACCAGGACGAGCAGGCCCGTCAGAATCTGTTGTCTTCCCGGGTGTGATGGCCGGGTGTCCGCTGGTCGAGCGTGAAGTTGCCTCCGCTGCAATAGAGATGGCACGTCGTCTTCTCCTCTTGGTGGAGGTGCCAGACGCCGTCGGTGATGGGGTTGATCGAGGAGCGGGAGGTCTCTGCCCGGCAGCGGGTTGAGTGGCTCGGAACGAGCTGGACCGGCTTGTTGCCGAGCTGGAGGAGGCGGAGGCTGCGCGGGATCGCCTGGTGATCGCGAAGGAAACGAATAGTGAGGTGCTGTCCGAGGCCGGAGAACCCAGGACGTGCGAGTTCCCATGCCCGGCCGGTTGAGCCGGAACCGGCGGTGGTCCGGGCGGTGCCCGGTTCGGTGGTGCCGGCGCGGCGGGAAGGGCTGGACGTGACGGTGCTGCCGCCGGACTACCAGCGGATCATGCACGTCCTGGCCGATCGTGAGCGGGCCGGTGGAGGGTCTGGGATCTGCCGGCAACTCGCCAGCTTGTTGGACCTTGAGCTCGTTCTGGCGAAGATCGAAAGGGTGCGGTCCAAGGCGAAGCGTCTGGCCGCGCGAGGCTGCTCGTCGAGGACACCGCGGGCTCCTTCAGCGTCGCTGTTTCGCAAGGCGGCGGCTCATGACCATGGTCATGGACCACAGCACCATCGCCTCGGACGTGGCGGTCCCCGCCTTTCGTGGTCGCGTGCCAGCCGGCGCGAGCGGATCAGCCACCCGAACGTCCGCTTCACCACCCACCTGCGGGGCAGCACCACGAAGCCCGACATGCCCGCTCGCGTTTGACGACCGTGAGTGCGAGACGCAGTGCCTTCGCGGCGAAGTCGACCAGAGGACCGGTGTAGTCGCAGTCGGCCCAGACCAGCCTGAGCAGGAAGAATTTCCTGGTCAGCCGGGTGAGTAGAACCTGTGCCGCCTCCCGGTCGGTCACGTTCGCCGCGGTGACCACGACCGTGAACAGCAGCCCTGTCGTGTCGACCACGATGTGCCGCTTGCGGCCGTTGATCTTCTTCCCACCGTCGAAGCCGCGTGAGGAGGCGGGCACGGACGCGGCTGCCTTGACCGACTGGGAGTCGATGATGCCTGCGGGTGGCTCCGGGCCCCGGCCGCGCCACGGGTCTTCCCACGCAGCCGGTCGTGCAACTCTTTGACCAGGCCGTTGTCCCGCCAGCGCCGGGAAGAACCCGTAGACCCGGTGCCAGGCGGGAAAGCCACCGGCATCGCCCGCCACTTGATTCCGTTGTGCACGAGGAAGCGGATCGCGTCGATCATCTGCCGGTGGCAATAGCTTTCCGGCTGCCCGCCACGGGCCGCCAGCCAGCCGGGCACCGGCAGCGCGGCACGGACCTGGGCCCACTCCCGGTCCGTCATGTCCGAGGGGAATGACGCCTTCGCACACCGTGGTCGGCCGTTCCCGTACACATGGGGCGAGACAGACACACGACGGGATGTCAGGGTTGGACTACCACGGACACCGGCACGGAAGACTGAGGCACAGGGCCTCCTGACGCTCGAATGGACTTCAACACCCATGAGCTGTGCGGGAGGCCCTGCCTTCATTCACCGGCCACGAGCCGATAACCCAACCGAGCACCCAATCGAGCACCCAAGTTCGACCCGCAACCGAACCTCTCGGTACGACAAACGCTACTTACGCGTCGGAGTGCTCCGGCAGGGTGAGCCAGTCCGACCAGGAGATCTCTCGGCCGAGGAAGCGCGGCTGCTCGAACGGCCAGTCGGCGGCGATCCACTGCGGCACCAGCTCATCGAGGGCCTGCTCGACCTTGCTGCCCACCAGCTCGTCCACCACCCACCAGGAGATCTCGCCGTCCGCGCCGGCCCTCTCCGGTGGGTCGATGTAGACGCAGCCGAGCAGAGCTGTCTCCGCCGCGTCGAACAGCGCGTAGTTGAAAGACTGGTGTGCGGCGATCTCCTTCTCGTGCCGCAACAGGTCGGCCTGGTCGGCCTCGTAGGTCATGGTGGCCGCGGGCCAGCCCCAGGCCGGGCCGAAGATGGTCCACAGCCGCTCGCGCGAACCCATCACAGCCGGATAGTCGAGCGGGGTGTCCGCCTCCCGGATCGGCCGCAGGTGATGACCACTGCCCGGCAGCGGCACCAGGACGGGATGGACGAAGTCATCGGGAAGCCAGCTCATAGCGCCCGACCGTAGCAGCGAGCGGCCCTCCGGTCCTTTAGATTTTGCCCGTATACCGCCAGGACCGGCCTCATGCCGGGCAGTGCCCGCGATCACCCGATCGAGACTCCCGTTCGATCGACAGACTCCATGATCGGTATGGCAACGGCTTCTCACGGTTGAAGGCCTGCGGCGTGCCGCCACAGCTGCCGAGGCGTTTGCGGTTGGCGGCCTGGTCGACCGGCGAGCAGCCGCCTCACGCTCCAGACCCGCGACAGCGAGGGCACCGACACGGCGCTGGAGCACCTGGCCCGCGCTGACGCGGTCCTCGCCACCCTGCCCTCCGGCGAGGAGGACTTCGCTGTCTGGTAGGAACGCGGCGAGAACCACTACCGCCGCGCTCAGGTCCTCGCCGAGGCGGGCCGTTTCGACGAGGCGCTCCCGGAGGCCGAGGCCGCGGTCGCCGCGCTCGACGAGGGCGGCGAACGGGGCGAACTCCCGCGGGCCGAGGCGGTCCGCATCGCATCCCTGATCGAGGGCAACGGCCTCGACCGCGCCGCCGAGGCCATCACCCGTCTGACCGTCGCCTCGGCCCGCTGCCACCAGGCGGGCTACTCCGAGGCGGCCGTGGTTCTGGACGCCCTTCGCCAGGACCTTCGCCCCCGCTGACCGACGGGAAGAGGACGACGGGGGCGGCGCGTCGGCCACCTGGGCCGGCGCGGCGCCCCTGCGTGCTGACGGCCAGGGGGTGTGCGGTCGCCGCCCCTGCCCTGGAGCGGGTCGGGGTGGCGGACTCAAGCCCCGTACCGGGTCATCGGAGATCGCCCGCCGTGCGGTTCGGCCCTCATCGACCTTGGACGAGCCCAACGGGCCCAAGTCAAAAGCCAATTGGCCCGGTCGTCCCTCGACCCTTCGCAGGGGCTCCGGCGCCCGGGTTGCCCCGGCGCCCTGTGTCGCCGATTCAGCGCAGGAGGAGCAGGACGGCCAGGGCCAGGAGGAGTGAGTCGATCCGGTCGAGCAGGCCACCGGAGCCGGCCAGCCAGTGAGCGGAGTCCTTCGCCCGCGCTCCTCGTTTGACCATGGACTCGAGCAGGTCTCCCGCCGGGGCGCCGACCGCCACCGCGACCGCCGTCGGCCAGCTCAGAGCGGACAGCGCGGCGAGTACGCCGACGGCGGCCGCGGCGCCGGCGAGGGTGCCGCTCCACCGCTTGGCCGGGGAGAGCGGTGACAACTTCGGTCCTCCCAGCCGTTGGCCCGTGAAGTACGCGACGATGTCGCCCACCGAGACGGCGATGAACAGGACGAGCGCGGTCGCGCCGAGCGGTGCCAGGGCAGCGAGCACGCTCAGCCAGATCAGCCCGAGCAGACCGGCCCCGAGCCGCCGCAGACCGTGCGTCGAGTCACCCGCCAGCAGCGGGACTGCGGCAATGGTCAGTGCCCCGACCGCAACCGCCCGTACCTCCTGCCCGGGCGCCAGCCAGGAGGTCAGCACCACGCCGCAGACGGCGACGGCCAGTACGACCCTGTCGGGCAGGGACAGACGCATCAGCCCGCCGAACTCCAGTGCCGCTACCACTGCGACCACAAGGGCGAGAAGCGTCACTCCCGGCGTACCCCACCAGAACGCAGCGGCGACCAGAGGCACTCCGACCGCCCAGCAACACCACCGGATCAGCAGTTCACGGCGGCCGGACAGCGCCGCGGCGACCCCGCCGACCGCCAGGGCGCCGCCGAGGAAGGGCGCGAGGGAGGCGACGTCGGTCACCGGGCGTACCCGGCGACGGCGGCGGCCGGGAGTTTGGGTGTCCGCCGTGACGGAGAGCTGGGCAGCAGTGTCGCCAGCGCGGCTTCGTACGCCGCGACGATGCGCGCGTTCTCCGCCGTGTCCCTGACCGCGACGCGTACCGTGCGCCCTTCGTACTGCGGCGACAGAGGAGACAGGTCGCGCAGGTAGACGTCGTGCCGACGGCACTCCCGCACCAGGCGGGCAGCGCTGGGCCCGTCGTACGGCAGAGTGATGTTGAGGAAGTTCGCGACGCCCTCCTCGATCACGACGGTGTCGTCCACCTGCGCGAGGCCGGTGGCCAGCTGGCGGCGCAGGGCGTGGGTGCGCAGCCAGCAGGAGCGGTAGTACGCGGGGTCCCGCAGGGTGGCCACCGCGGCGAGTTGTGCGGGAAGGCCGACCGCCCAGGGCGGCGTCCACCGGCGCAGCAGGGCGGCCGTGGCGGGTTCGGCCACCAGGTAGGCCGCCCGCGCGCCGGACAGCGCGTACATCTTGGACAGCGAGGTGCAGACCACGACCCGCGGGTCCACCGCGGCCAGCGGGGCAAGCGACTCGGCCAGGTCCACGTAGCCCAGATAGGCCTCGTCGATCCACCAGCGGGTTCCGGCAGGGGCGGCCTCGATCAGAGTGCGCAGTTCGGCTGCGGGTGCGTGGCGTCCGGTCGGGTTGTTCGGGTTGACGACGACCACCAGGTCGTACTGACCCGCCCCGACGACGGAAGCCAGCCGGGAGACGTCGATCCGCCACCCGTCCTTCCGGTGCAACCGGAAGCGGTCCACCCGGCACCCGATCACGCGCTCGGTGACGTGCGCGTATTCGCCGTACCCGGGATCCAGCAGCAGCACCCTGCTCTCCGGGGTCAGCCAGCGGCCGAACGCTCGAAAGATCAGGTCGGACGAGCCGGCTCCGGCTACGAGCGTCTCCACCGGCAGCGCCCGGGCCTCCGCGAGTTCCGACAGCAGACCCTCGGCGCCCGTGGGGGGCGAGGTCCGGGTGGACCAGGCCGGGTCTTCCGCGAGCGCCTCGCGTACGCCTGGAGCGGGCGGGAACCAGGCGTCCAGCACGTCGGCAGCAACGACCTCGTGGCGCCGGTGCAAGGTGCGAAAGTCCTTTCCGATGGCGGTGAAGGAAGCTCCGCCATGTTCACACCCGTCCGGGCCAGGCGCCCATTCCATGTCCAACTGCCAGTCCACGACGGAGCGGAACCGCTCCAGGGCGGTGCGGAACCGAGCGGTGGCGACCTGCGTCAGCCCGGCCACCTCGCCCGTCAGCACCTCGAAGGTCACCGCACCGCTGTGGACGGTGTGCCCGAGGGGCTTCAGGCCGACCGCCAGGTACATGGTGAGCAGTTCGGTGCGGCCCATGGCCACCACCGTGCGGCCTCCCCGGGAGGAGATCCAGCGCAGGGCCGCGTACATCAGCAGCGGTGCCACCGTCGTGCTGCGCCAGCGAGGCTCCACGGTGAGGATGCGCACCTCGAAGGCTCCGCCTTCGGAAAGCAGTGGCAGTTCGTCGCGGGTCAGGTATTTGTCGAGGCCGTAGCGCCCAAGCCACGGCGGGGTCAGACTGACGAATCCCATGCGGACCGGCCCTCGGGCCGCGACGAGGTAGACGTTGTCGCCGTCCAGCGCGTCGTGCAGGCGTCCCTCCGGGCGCGGTGCGTGCTGACCGAGCTCCTGGGCGTACACACGGTGCCTCAACTCGTGGATCCAGACCAGATCCTCGGCATCGGCGGCTCGTATCTGCACTTCGCGACTCATGAAATGCCTCTTTCGGTAGAGCAGGGGAGGGTTCCCCGATGGGAGAGCGCCGGAACACGCCACCTGGGAGGGGGCGTCACCGCATCTCCGCTGAAGGTTCGCGTTATGCGGACATCCTTGGAGGTGACGTGCGATCCGCACATGAGTAGGCGTACCTGAGTACTTGAGTCGCTGGAGAGTGGCTGGGCACCGGTGGGTTCCTGGAGCGAGTCGGCGACTGCCAGGTCCGGTTATACCTGGGCCTTGGCCACGAGATCCGTCCCAACTCAGTGCGTGGCCAGGACGAATGAAGACTGACTGGCGATCAGGTAGGCCCCACTGGGGGCTGCCCCGAGCGGGTGACCGTTCAGCTCGGAGCAACCCTCTTCGTCCCACCACAACTCACCTTGGGCGGTGAGGCAGGGGTGCAGCCCGTGGACGCCTTCGCCTTCATGCAATGCTCGCGCGACGGCGTGGAGAAGGCTCGCCAGACCAGACCAGACCAGACCAGGAGTCGGTGAAGTCGCCGTCACCGCCGTGTCCTGCCCAGCCGAGGCGAGGCGCCCCGCGCCCATCGGCCAGCAAGATCCGCCGGACAGGCCCTAGCCAAAGGAGCCCAGAGGGGGGTGCCACCAAGGCCCGTCTTCCCAGGCGCGAGGGGGCAGGCCGTCGTTCTCCGCCGCGGTGTCCATGCAGGTCTGCCAGTGGTCCAGGATTCCGCTCACCGCGAGCGGGGACTGCTCCGGCAGGACGATTGCCCACGTGCTCGTACCGTGGTCCCTCCGGGCAGCGGGGTGCCAAGAACACGTTTCGCACCGCGGGCATCGCGACCGTGCCGGTGGCGTCAGCGGTCGGCAGCGCCACCCTGCCCCCGGTGCGCGCGGCCTGCACCCGGCGAGGTAGTGGCCACCCGGCGCGACGGCGCCGGACAGCTCGGAGACCTGCCACAGGGAGCCGGCGGACGGGGGCCCGGCAGATACTGGACGCTGAAGCCCGACAGGCCGAACAGGCTCTAACCGGCGTTGGCCGGCTCGATGAAGTCGCGGGTGAGCGTCGCACCGCAGTTGCCGCCGCCTCCGTACACCTCGGAGATCACGGCGGTGGAGGACGGGGCCCGCGAAGGCGGCAGGGAGGGCGGTCGCCGAGAGCGTTACGGCGACGGCGACGGCGCCCGCGAGCAGGGCGGAGCCGGGGTTGGCCATGTGGACGTGAACTGCCCGCAAGTTGTGCCGAGGTGGCAGAAGCTAGGCACGTAGCCGGGAGTGACAAGGCATCACGAAGTTGATTCCTGGAAACACTAGGCGTGCGCCGGCGAGGCGGCGCGGAGACGGTCCGGAACACGTCGGACACGGTGCCTTCATGTGCCGTCAACACCCCATCATCGCGCCGCAATACGCGGGCAACACGCGCTTGTGGACAGGTGTCCCAGCATTCGGTCAGTGGTTTGACCGGCTTACGCCGTTCCGGCTACGTTGCGCGGCATGCAGCGATCCGCACACCTGACGACGCGAGGTCATGTCGACCTGAAGCGCGTGTGCTCCGCGGCGTGTCACCGGGCCTGAACACACGGAGCCCGCGACAGACGCCCCGGGGACACGTTCCTCCGGCGCGCTGCGGGCGCCCCGCCGCACGGGAGAAGCGGAATCGTCACCGGGCCGATACCGGCCGGTTCCGCCACGAGGAAACGCCCCGCACCTCGGCCGGGGTGGACCCGCATCCGGTATCGCCCACTGCCACCGAGGACCTGGAAGACACCTGTGAAGAGTCTGCCTGCGCCCGCCCGCCGTACCGGTCCGCCACGCCGCTCGGACATCCCCGCGGCCGGGGCCGCCCGCCGCGCCTCCGGTACGGGAGCCGTACTCGGCGCGATCCTCGACCACGGCCCGGTGGCCCGCTCCACCGTCGCCCGCGTCACCGGACTGTCGCCGGCCTCCGTGACCGGACACGTGGGACACCTCGTGTCCCGTGGCCTGGTCCGGGAGAGCGAGGAAACCACAGGTCCGCGAGGACTCGGACGCCCCCACATACCGGTGGAGATCGACACCGCCAGGTTCCTGGTCGCCGGTGCCCATATCGCCGTAGCGCACTCGACGGTCTCCCTGATGGATCTGCGCGGCCGGGTGGTGGCCGAGGACCGCAGACCACACCGCAGTACGGAGCCCCTCGGCATTCTCGCCGACCTGTCCGAGCGGCTGCCCAGGCTTATTCGGGCTGCCGCGGACGGGCGGACGGTGCTGGCCCTCGGCGTGGCCACCGGGCACCGCGTGGACTCCGCCGCCGGAATGGTGGTGGAGCACCCCCATCTCGGCTGGAGCGCCGTACCCGTACGGGAGGTCCTGGCGGCCGCGACGGGGCTGCCGGTCCATGTGGACAGCCACTCGCGGGCGTTGGTGCGGGCCGAGCAGATATTCGGTGAGGTGTCGACGCGGGCCAGCACGGTGCTGCTCTTCATCGGCGCCGTCGTGGACGCTGCCTTCGCCACCGCGGGGGAGATGCACCGGGGCCCGCGCTCGGGAGCGGGCAGCGTGGCCCATCTGCCGCTGGGGCCCGGTGGATCGGGTGACGCCGAGCCCTGTAGCTGCGGCCGTACCGGGTGTCTCCAGTCCGAGGTCTCCGAGCGCGCCATGACCCGCCGGGCCGCCGAACAGGGTCTGTACGTCCAGTCGTTCGGCGAACTGCTCGATCATGCGATGTCCGACGAGCCGCGAGCCGTGACCCTGTTCCGCCGCCGAGCGCGGCTGGTGGGCCGAGCCGCGGCGCTGCTGCTCGACATGTTCGACCCGCAATGCCTCGTCGTGGTCGAGCCCGGAGCCGGCCGGCTGCCGCAGTGTCTCGCCGATCTGCGGGCCGAGGTGGCCGAGCGCTCCGAGGTGTGTGACGACCCCGAGCGTGCCGTGGTGCCGAGCAGCTTCACCGGTTCGGTGCTGGCCACCGCGGGTGGTGCGGTCGCGCTCGCCGCGCTGTACGCCGACCCGCTGGGGCCATGGCCCGCGCTGCCCGCGGTCTCCTGACCGGCCCGGCGAACACCGACTTAATTCAGATCGTTGCATTGTTGACCCGCCCTTACCCCGAACGGGAAGATGGATTCATGACCAGCCGAAAGCGGAATTCAGGGAACGTGCCCCAGGTGGCACGTCCCTGTCGCGCGGCTGAGCCGGTGAGCGATTTCGCCCGGCACTCCTGTTGTCGCCCCTGTCCGGGTAACCGATAACTCTCGTCCTCATTTCTGTGCGGCCCGCGCCTCTGTGCGTGTTCACCCTGCCGCCCTTCTGTTCGTGCACCCATTTTCCGCCTTTCCGACCGGGGAGAGACGTTGACCGTCACTGTGTCTTCGTATGCCGCTGTCCAATCAACCGAACCCGACGCGCCCGGAATTGCCCCGGAACGCTTCAAGCAGGCTTTCCGCAGGTATCCCGCAGGTGTGGTCGTCGTCACCGCCGACGCCGGTCACGGGCCGGTCGGCTTCACGGCCACCTCCCTCACCTCGCTGTCGCTCGCCCCTCCGCTCGTCTCCTTCGGCATCGGGACGTCCACCTCGTCCTGGCCGCACATCGAGCGGGCCACCACCGCGGTGGTGAACTTCCTCGGCGTCGAACAGGAGGCGCTGGCCACCACGTTCGCGACCAGCGGCATCGACCGCTTTGCCGCGCCGACCCGGTGGAGCCGGCTGGCGGGCGGTGAGCCCGTGCTCGGCGGGGTGACCGGCTGGCTGCGGCTCACCGTCCGGCACATCGTCCCGGCCGGCGACCACCGCATCGTCGTGGCCCGGGTCGAGGAGTCCTGGCTCGACGAGGGACGCAGCCCGTTGCTGTTCCACAACGGCTCCTACCACTCCATCCGCCCCACGACCGATCAGTGATCAGGGAATACACCATGACGCACCATGACAGCCGGCGGACACTCGCCCGCCGCTCATTCCTCGCACTGGCCGGCGGAACCGTTCTGAGCCTTGCCGCCTGCTCTCCGCAGACCAAGTCCGTGGCCAGCGCGGAACCCGTCGGCGCACTACCCACCGGAGATCCGCCTGCCGGCACGAAACTGACCATCGCGGTCCGTACGTCGCGACTCCAGCTGGAGCCGTCCGGGCTCTCGAAAGAACTCAAGTTCACGGTTTCCGAATGGCCGAACCTCACCGCGGGTCCCGACATCATCCAGGGGTTCCGCGCGCAGTCGATCGACCTGGCCACGAATGCGGGAATCCCGCCGATCCAGGCACACGCCATCGGCGTCGGAGCGAAGATCGTCGGGGTGCAGATCCGCAAGAAGCCGACCTACATCTTCGCGACGGCACCCGGATCGTCCATCAGGAACGTCGAGGACTTCCGGGGCAAGAAGATCGGGTTCTCCCAGGGGCAGGCCCAGGGCGTCGTGGTCCTGCGCGCGCTGAAGGACGCGGGCCTGAGCAACGGCGACGTCGAGCTCGTCGCCCTGCCCAGCACCCAGTTCCTGACCGCCCTGCAGTCCAAGCAGGTGGATGTGGCCCCACTGGGGGAGCCGACCATCACCAAATACCTCTCCCAGTACGCCAAGGACGGCGCCCGCGGGGTGAAGACGGACGTCGTGGACCTGCTGACCGTCCTCTGGGCGCCGAACGAGGTCCTCAACGACCCGGCGAAGGCAGCGGCAGTTCGCAGCTTCATACCGCTGTGGGCGCGAGGCCAGGTCTGGGCGTGGGAGAACACCGACGAGTGGATCGACACGTACTACGTGAAGGACCAGGGCGTCTCCAAGGCGGACGGCAAGCGCATCGTCACTTCCCTCAACAAGCCTCATTTTCCGCCCAACTGGGATGAGGCCATCGCCTGGGAGCAGGAGACCGCGGATCTGCTGGCCGAGGGCGGCTTCGTACCCGAGCTGAAGGCCTCCGAGCTGTTCGACCGCCGATTCGAAGGGCTGGCGGCCGAGGCCGTGGCCGCCGAGTACCGGGAGGGGGCATGACAGATCTGTTGTCCAAGGCGCGCGAGACCGGGCCGGACGTCACCGAGGTTCCACCGGCGGTCGCGAAGGCCGCACCTGCACCCGCGTCCCGAGACCCCCGTCGACGGCTCGGCCCCGGCCGGGCTCTGCCCTTCGGGCGGCTGATCGGGCCTGTGCTGCTCGTCGCCGCATGGTGGGCCGCCTCCGCGTCCGGCTATCTCGACCCCCGCATCCTGTCCTCGCCCGGCACCGTGCTCGCCACCGCGGGCGACCTGGTCTCCACCGGGCGGCTCCAGGACAACGTCCTGATCTCCCTCCAGCGCGCCGGACTCGGCCTGTTCTTCGGTGTGTCGGCCGGCGTGATCCTTGCCGTGGCGGCCGGACTGAGCCGCAGCGGCGAGTACCTCCTGGACGGCCCTCTCCAGATCAAGCGGGCGATCCCGTCCCTGGCCATGCTCCCGCTGCTGATCCTCTGGCTCGGCATCGGCGAACAGATGAAGGTCACGGTCATCGCGCTCGGCGTCGCGGTGAACATGTACATCAACACGTACGCCTCGCTGACCGGCATCGACAGCAAGTACGTGGAGCTCGCCGAGGGACTCGACCTGGGACGCTGGCAGTTCATCCGCAAGGTCGTCGCCCCGGGCTCGCTTCCCGGCTTCTTCGTCGGCCTGCGCCTCGGAGTCACCTCGTCCTGGCTCGGCCTCATCGTGGTCGAGCAGATCAACGCCACCAGCGGCATCGGCTACATGATGTTCCAGGCCCAGCAGTACGCCCAGTCCGACGTGATCATCGTGGGGCTGGTGGCCTACGGGATCTTCGGCTTCGCCTCCGACGCGGCGGTACGCGCAGTCGAAAGGAGGGTCCTGTCATGGCGACGCACTCTGGCGGGCTGACAGAGGTTCTGCCCGGGACCGGGACCATGGACGAGCGGCCCGCGGTACGCACGACGGGGCTGGTACGCAGGTTCGGCGACCGGGTCGTACTGAAGGAGCTCGACCTCTCCGTTGCGCAGGGGGAGTTCACCGCGCTCCTCGGCCGCAGCGGCTCCGGCAAGTCCACCCTGCTGAGGGCAGTAGCCCGCCTCGACCACACGGTCGAAGGATCCGGTGAACTCCTCGTACCCGAACGGGTGTCGCTCTCCTTCCAGGACTCCCGTCTGCTGCCCTGGCTCCGGGTGCTCGACAACGTCATCCTCGGTCTGCGAGGTCCGAAGGCCCGTGAGCGCGGTCTGACCGCGCTGGCCGAGGTCGGCCTCGAGGATCGCGACCGCTCCTGGCCCCACGAGCTGTCCGGCGGCGAACAGCAGCGCGCCGCACTGGCCCGCGCACTGGTCCGCGACCCCGAACTCCTCTTGGCAGACGAGCCGTTCGGCGCCCTGGACGCGCTGACGCGGATCCGGATGCACGGCCTCCTGCGCGAACTGTACGAACGCCACCGCCCCGCTGTGCTCCTGGTGACCCACGACGTCGACGAGGCCGTGGAACTCGCCGAGCGCGTGCTGGTACTGGAGGGCGGCCAGATCTCGGTCGACCTCAGGATCGACCTGTCGTCACCGCGCTCCCGCCGTGACCCGCGCTTCCAGGAGTACCGCGACACGCTGCTCACCGCCCTCGGGGTGGCACAGCCCCAGCTCACGAACTGATTCCCGAGGAGAAGACACCATGCCGCGCAAGCAGCTCCACCTCAACGCCTTCCTGATGTCCACCGGCCACCACGAGGCGTCCTGGCGGCTACCCGAGAGCCGCGCCGCAGCCAACTCCGACCTGGAGCACTACAAGAACCTGGCCCGCATCGCCGAACGGGGGTTCCTGGACTCGCTGTTCCTCGCCGACGGCCCTGTCCTCATGGGCGACCCCGGCCGACGGCCCGCCGCCAAACTGGAACCCACCGTCCTGCTCACCGCGCTCGCCGGGGTCACCGAGCACATCGGCCTGATCGCCACCGCCTCCACCAGCTACAACGAGCCGTACAACCTGGCCCGCCGCTTCGCGTCGCTGGACCACATCTCCGGCGGGCGGGCCGGCTGGAACATCGTCACCACCGCCGGTGCCGACGCGGCACGCAACTTCGGTCTCGACGACACACCTCTGCACCGCGACCGCTACCGGCGCGCCGTCGAGTTCGTCGAGGTCTCCACGAAGCTCTGGGACAGCTGGGCGGACGACGCGGTCGTGGCCGACAAGGAGGCCGGGGTCCATGCGCTGGCCGACCGGGTGAGAAGCATCGGTCACACGGGCGAGTTCTTCCGGGTCGACGGCCCTCTCAACGTCGAACGCCCCCCGCAGGGCTACCCGTTGCTCGTGCAGGCGGGTTCCAGCGAGGACGGCAAGGACTTCGCGGCCCGCTATGCGGAGGCGGTGTTCACCGCGCAGCAGACCCTTGAGGAGGGCATCGCCTTCTACAAGGACGTCAAGCAGCGCACCGAGGCGCTGGGCCGCAACGCCGACGGCATCAAGATCCTTCCCGGCATCGTCCCCGTCATCGGTGACACCGAGGCCGAGGCGCTGGAGCTGGACGCCGAACTCGACCGGCTCATCGTCCCGGAGTACGCCAAGCGCCAGCTGGCCAGGACGCTGAAGCTCGACCCGGCCGAACTGGACCTCGACAAGGAACTTCCGGACGGTCTTCCCGACGAGGACCAGATCGAGGGAGCCAAGAGCCGCTACACACTCGTCGTGGAGCTGGCCCGGCGCGAGAGGCTGACGGTGCGTCAGCTGATCGGCAGGCTCGGTGGCGGGCGTGGTCACCGCACCTTCGCCGGAACCGCCGTGCAGGTCGCCGACACCATCGAGCACTGGTACGAAAGCGGGGCGGCCGACGGCTTCAACATCATGCCCGCCGTGCTCCCCTCCGGCCTGGAGGTCTTCGTGGACCGGGTCGTCCCCATCCTTCAGGAGCGGGGTCTGTTCCGCACCGAGTACACCGGCGCCACCCTTCGCGAGCACTACGGTCTGCCGCGGCCCGCCAACCGGCTGTTCGACCCGGTCGACACCTCCGCGGGCCACACCGGTATCGGCCTCGCGGCGGCGGCCCGGTGACCGACTGTCCGCCACCAGAGACCGGTACGCCGGCAAGGTCCGGTACGTCAGCACAGTCCGGTACGCCACCCCAGAGCGGTACGCCCCAGCAGACCGCGACGCCCCAGCAGCCGCCGCCCGGCTGGGCGCGGCGGCTGCTGGGGTACTGCCTGCGCCACCGCACCGACCTGCTCCTCGCGTTCGGAGCGGCCCTGGTCGCGGCCGTCGCCACCGCCACCCTGCCCCTCGTCCTGCGCCATGTCGTGGACGGGGTGGCAGGGGGCACCACCGGATCCCTCCTCCCCTGGACCCTCCTGCTCGCAGGCCTCGGCGCGATCCGCTTCGCAGCGAGCTTCACCCGCCGCTACCGCTCCGGACGGCTCTCGCTCGGCGTGCAGTACGACCTGCGCAACGACGCCTTCGCCGCACTGCTGCGGCTCGGCGGCGCCCAGCAGGACGATCTGCGCACAGGGCAGATCGTCAGCCGGTCCATCTCCGACATCACCCTGATCCAGACGCTCCTGCAGTTCCTGCCCAACCTCACGGGCAACGTCCTGATGTTCCTCTGCTCCGTGATCTTCATGGCGGTGCTCTCGCCGCTGCTGACCGTCGTCGCCCTGGTCGTCGGTCCACTGCTCTACCTCATCGCCCTGCGCAGCCGCCGCGACCTGTTCCCCGCCAACTGGCACGCCCAGCAGGAGGCCGCCGAGGTGGCCTCCTCCGTGGAGGCCACGGTCACCGGCGTCCGCGTGGTCAAGGGCTTCGGCCAGGAGACGCGGGAACTGAACGGCCTCGAGGAGCGCGCCCGCACCCTGTTCGCCTCCCGGCTGCGGGTCGTCCGCTTCACCAGCCGCTACAACCCGGCCCTCCAGGCGGTGCCCGCCCTCGGCCAGGTCGCCGTGCTGGCCCTCGGTGGCTGGATGGCCCTCCACGGACGGATCTCGCTGGGCACGTTCCTCGCCTTCACCACCTACCTCGGCTCCTTCGTCACCCCCGTACGCCAGGTGGCGACGCTGCTCACCGTCTGGCAACAGGCACGGGCCGGCGCCGAACGTGTCCTGGAGGTCGTCGACGAAGCACCGGTGATCACGGACGCTCCCGGCGCCCGTGACCTTCCCGACCGGCCACCGGCCCTCTCCTGGCGGGACGTCACCTTCGGCTACGGGGACGGTGCCCCACTGCTGCGGGGCTTCACCCTCGATGTGCAACCGGGGGAGACACTCGCCCTGATCGGCTCCGCAGGCTCCGGGAAGTCCACCGCCGCCGCCCTGCTGCCGCGGTTCTACGACGTGCCGACCGGTTCGGTACGGGTAGGCGGCACCGACGTCACCGAACTCACCTTGGCCTCGCTACGCTCCCGTATCGGCTTCGTCTTCGAGGAGAGCCTGCTCCTCTCGGACACCGTGCGCGCCAACATCGCGTACGGCGTCCCGGACGCCACCGACGAGCAGATCCGCCGGGCCGCCCGGACCGCCCGCGCCGACGAGTTCATCGAGCGGCTGCCCCACGGCTACGACACCGTCGTGGGCGAACAGGGGCTCACCCTCTCCGGCGGCCAGCGCCAGCGCCTCGCCCTGGCCCGGGCCCTGGTCGGCGACCCAGCGGTGCTCGTACTCGACGACGCCACCTCGGCCATCGACGCCCGGGTCGAGGCCGAGATCCACGCAGGCCTTCACGAGGCCACCCGTCGCCGCACCACCCTGATCGTCGCGCACCGCAGGTCGACACTGGAGCTCGCCGACCGGATCGCCGTCCTGGACGGCGGCCGGATCACGGACACCGGCACACTGGACGAACTGCGCTCGCGATCCGCCCTGTTCCGAACGCTGCTGTCCAGCGCCGAGAGTCCCCAGGCCGCGGACCAGGCGGCCGGCGCACCCGCGGGCCCTCCGGCCGACGGGGTCACCGCACACCTGTGGCACCGCGCCGAGAGCGCCGCCACCGCCACGGAGGAAGGCACGGCGGTCCGGGCCGCCCAGGCCCTGGCCGAAGCGGCGGCCACCTCAGGACCCGGCCGGGGCGGGCCCGGCGGCGGAGTGCTCGGCTCGGCCCCGCCGAGCGCCGAACTGATGGCGGGCCTCGCCAGGCTGCCGCTGCCCGCGGCCGACCCGGAGGTCCCCACCGCGCAAGCGGTCGCCGCCGACCCCGACTTCCACCTGGGAACCCTGCTGCGGCCCTTCCGGCTGCCGCTCGTGCTGGGGCTGCTCCTCGTCGCCCTGGACGCCGCCGCGCAGATCGCGGTGCCCGTCCTCGTACGGTACGGAGTGGACCACGGTGTGGCCCGCCATGCCGGAGGAGTGCTGCTGGCCGCCGCCGCGGCAGCCGCCCTCGTGGTGGCGGTGAACTGGCTGATCGGAGTGGCCCAGGTCCGCACGACGGGGCGCACCGGTGAACGCCTCCTCTACACCCTTCGACTGAAGACCTTCGCGCAGCTCCAGCGCCTCGGCCTCGACTACTACGAGCGGGAGCTCGGCGGCCGGATCATGACCAGGATGACCACCGACGTGGACGCCCTGTCGAACTTCCTGCAGACCGGGCTGATCACCGCCGTCGTCAGTCTGCTGACCATCCTCGGAGTCCTCGTCGCGCTCCTCGTCATCGACGCGGGCCTGGCCGTCGTCCTGCTCGTCGCACTCCCCGTACTGATCGGCGCGACCGCACTGTTCCGCCACCACTCCGTGCCCGCCTACCGGGAGGCCAGGGAGCGCATCAGCGCCGTCAACGCCTGCCTCCAGGAGAACGTCACCGCCATCCGCGTCACCCAGGCGTTCGGGCGCGAACAGCGCAACGCACGCGACTTCGCGGAACTGGCCTGGTCCTTCCGCACCTCGAGACTGCGCGCCCAGCGCTACATGGGCACCTTCTTCCCGTTCGTGGAATTCCTCGGCACCCTCTCCACCGCGGCCGTGCTCGTGATCGGTGCGGGGCAGGTCAGGGCGGGTGAGCTGAGCGCGGGAACCCTCATCGCGTTCCTGCTCTACGTCGAACTGTTCTTCTCACCGATCCAGCAGCTGTCCCAGGTGTTCGACGGTTACCAGCAGGCCGTCATCGGCCTCGGCCGGCTGCGCAGCCTGATGCGGACCCCGGCCGGCACCCCGCCGGCGGAGAGCCCCCGGCCCGTCCGGGAACTGCGCGGGGACGTCGAATTCGACGGGGTCTCCTTCGGATACGCGGGCGGCGACGGCCAGGAGGTGCTGCACGGGCTCTCGCTGCGCATCGCGCCCGGCGAGAGCGTCGCCCTGGTCGGCGCCACCGGCGCCGGGAAGTCGACGGTCGTCAAGCTCCTCGCCCGGTTCTACGACCCGACGGCCGGCACGGTCCGGGTCGACGGCCAGGACCTGCGCGACCTCGATCTCCCCGGCTTCCGCCGAAGGCTCGGCATCGTTCCGCAGGAGGCCCACCTCTTCAGCGGCACCGTCCGCGACGCCATCGCCTACGGGCGCCCCGACGCCACCGACGCCGAGGTGGAGGCGGCGGCCCGCACGGTCGGCGCGCACGAGATGGTCGCAGGACTGCGGCTCGGATACCTCCAGCCGGTGGGGGAGCGGGGCCGGGGCCTGTCCGCCGGGCAGCGCCAACTCCTCGCGCTGGCACGCGCCGAACTCGTCGACCCCGACATCCTGCTGCTCGACGAGGCCACCGCCTCGCTGGACCTGGCGACCGAGCGCCGTGTCGTGGCGGCGACCGAGGCACTGGCCAGGAGGCGTACCACCGTGGTCGTCGCCCACCGGCTGACGACCGCCGCACGGGCCGACCGGGTCGTCGTCATCGACGCCGGAACCGTCGTCGAGTCGGGCACGCACACCGAACTGCTCGCCGCGCGCGGCGCCTACCACCGCCTCTGGGAGGCCTTCCGGCAGACCGGCAACCCCGCACCGGCGGACCACCTCACCACCGATGAACTCGTCAAGGAGAACGCAGGATGACCGAATACCGCACCCTCGGACGCACCGGCGTCAAGGTAAGCCCGCTGGCCCTGGGCACCATGATGTTCGGCGCCCGGGGCAACACGGACCACGACGACAGCGTCCGGATCATCCACCACGCCCTGGACTCGGGCATCAACTTCGTCGACACAGCCGACGTGTACTCCGCCGGTGAGTCCGAAACCATCGTGGGCAAGGCGCTGGCCGGCGGCCGGCGCGACAACGTGGTGCTCGCCACCAAGTTCCACGGCAGTCTCGGCGACGACCCCAACGAACGCGGCAACAGCCGCCGTTGGATCATCCGGGAGGTCGAGAACAGCCTGCGCCGACTCGGCACCGACTGGATCGACCTCTACCAGGTGCACCGTCCCGAACCGGACACGGACTTCGACGAGACCCTCGGGGCGCTCTCCGACCTGGTCCACCAGGGCAAGATCCGCTACGTCGGCACCTCCACCTTCGAGCCCTCCGCGATCGTCGAGGGCCAGTGGCTCGCCGAGCGGCGCGGCCGTGAGCGCGTGGTCGCCGAGCAGCCCCCGTACTCCCTGCTCGCCCGCGGCATCGAGCGGGAGGTGCTGCCCGTCGTCCAGCGGTACGGACTCGGAGTCCTGTCCTGGAGCCCGCTGGCCGGCGGCTGGCTCTCCGGCCGCTACCGCACGGGCGCCGAGCAGCCCGTCTCCAGCCGCGCGGCACACCAGGCCGCTCGCTTCGACATCACCGCACCGGAGAACGCCGCCAAGCTCGCCGCCACTGAAGCCCTGGCCCAGCTCGCGCAGGAGGCCGGGCTGACCCTCGTACAGCTGGCCCTGGCCTTCGTCCTGGAGCACCCGGCCGTCACCTCGGCGATCATCGGCCCCCGTACCCTCGAACAGCTGGACAGCCAGCTGGGTGCGGACAAGGTCGGGCTGAGCCAGGACGTCCTCGACCGGATCGACGAGATCGTCCCGCCCGGCACCAACCTGTCCGCACGGGACGCCGGTTACACCCCGTCCGTGCTCACCGAGCCCACGCTGCGCCGCCGTTCGGCGTCGAAGGGGTAGGCGGCCAGCGAGAAGGAGTGCCCGGCCGGATCCGCGTAGACGCGGACATCACGCGGACCGCTGTTGCTGTCCTTCGTGTCCACCGGCCGGGCGCCGAGGCCGATCGCCTCGCGCTCGGCCTCGTCCATGTCCCCCTCGTCCACCAGGACGCGCAGATGCGCCTGCTGGGAATCCTCGGGGCGGGGCCAGCTGGGGGGCGCGTAGCCGTGGTCGCGGCGGACGGCCAGGTGCACACCCTGGTTGCCGACGATCTCGACGAAGTCAGGATCGCTGCCGACCCGCATCTCGGCGCCCAGCAGAGCCGCATAGAACCCGGCGAGCTCCATGGGCTCGGCACAGTCCAGGACCAGAACACTCGTTTTGAGGACAGTCATGCCGCGCGGGTACCCCCGGTAGGGCGGAACACGCGCGACCCCGCGGCCGGGTCCGCCGGAACAAGGGGCCGCGACCTAGGCAACTCGGGACCGCCATCGTGTCCCTGAGCGGCACCGATGATCACTGGTCCCCTACGCTGTACGCCATCAGAGTGGCTGGATCAGGGGTGGGGATCTGTATGGCGGAGCGGACGACCAGCGACCGAAGAGGCGGCACGGCAGAGCCGAGCGCATGGCGGGACGTGCTCCGCGGCTTGCTCGCCATCGGCCTCCTGCTCGCGATCGTCGTCGGCATCGCCTGGGTGTTCCTGAGTAACACGGGCTACTGGCCGGGATCGTCGATGACGACAGCCTGGGAGACCCGGAGCGACGAACAGGCACCCGAGGACAGTACCCACCACGCCTGGCTCGTCGATGACACCCTCGTCCGCGTCCGCTACGACGCCGTCACCGGCTTCGACGCCGGATCGGGCAAAGAGCGCTGGGAGTTCGCCCCGCCCCGCCGCACCGACATCTGCGCCACCAGCACCACTGCCGACGGCACCCGCGTGCTGATCGCGTACGACGAGGACTTCAGGAACCCCGACGCGGGCTGCTCCACCATCGCCGCGCTCGACCTCGCCGATGGCCGCGAACTGTGGCACACCGACCTCACCCCGGCGACCGGGGACACGTCCAACAGTGTCGGCGCCCTCGCCGTGGGCGGCGGACTCGGCGTGGTCCTCGATGCCGGAACCGGAAAGGGTGTCCCCGCCGTCCGCGCGGTCGATCTGCGCACCGGCTCCGCGCGCTGGACGGCCGCGGTGCCGAAGGGCTGCGTTCCCTCCGGGACGAACACCGCGCCGAAGCAGATTCTGGCCGTCCTGGCCTGCGGCGAGGAGATGAAGCTGGCCGCCTTCGACCCGGCCGACGGCAGGGAGCGGTGGACCACGTCCCTCGACGCCCGCCACGGTGTCCCCGTCGATGCAAGCGTGACCATCACGGCCACCGAGCCGATCGTGCTGCGGGTCGACGAGGGTGACCGGGGCGTCAACGCCTTCCTCACCTTCGGGCCGGACGGCCGCCCCGGGGCGCAAGTTCAGGTCACCGGCGACGGTTACGGCTCGATCGGCACCAACGTGGCCGTCTCCGACGGACGGCTCTTCGCGCTCACGAACGGCGGCAAGTGGGGGCTCCTCGCCGCCTTCGACCTGAAGACCGGGGACGAGCTGTGGCAGCAGGACATCGGCGGTGCCGCCTACGTCGTCCAGGGACTGCACGCAGAGGCCGGCCGGGTCATGGCAGTCAAGGGCTCCTCCAGGTACGGGGACGTTCTGTACGTCTTCGACGCGGCCACCGGCGACGAGGAGGAGGACCGGGCCTTCCGCGACGGCACGGGCTCCGTCGACGACCTGCTCCCGTACCGGGACCGGATCATCGCCGTCCGCTCGGACAGCTACAACGAACCCTTCACCGCGTACGAACGCTGGTGACGGGCGCCGCCATGAGCGACACCGCTCCGCTCACAGGTGTCACCTGACGTCGAACAGCTGCCGACCAGGGTGCCTCCCGGAATGGGGTTCTGGCCCAACTTCTGTAGTTCGTTACTGTGGGTCACCGACTAGATCTCGAAAAGGGCTTCCTCTTGGGGCGGGACCGGAGGGTCAAGGACGTCGCGAAGGCGGGTGATGCCCTGGCGCCACTTCGACCAGTTCGCAGCTTCGGCCCATAGCTCGGCGAGTTCAGACCTGTTGGAGACCGCTTGGTCCAGGGCGTCGACGGCGAGCATGTGAAGGTCTGCAGGCAACTGCGGTAGCGGCTCTGATGGGCCATAGTTCGAACACGCCGGATCTCCGTCAGGATGCTGGGCGACGACCAGGGCCACCGCGGCCACTGCGCGCTCGCCGTCGTAGATGCCCAGGAAGTCCGCAGGCCCGGCGGCACGCTTGAGCACGCCCCGAATCATGGCTTCGCGTTCTTCCAGTGCTGCCTCGTCCAGGTCACCGCCGAAGTCGGCGGCGGTGTCGTTATCGAAGGGGCCAACGTCCCAGGTACCCATGTCTCTCCACGCGTGGCTGCCTGGGGATCGTCGCATTAGCCGCTGACAGCGATGTCAGTAGGCGAGTGGTGCCCGCTTGCGCACCCACCCGGCCATGGTCCTGGGGGACGCCGGCCGCCCTTCGGCGCGGCGTCCCGGGACGAAGGCAGGCACGGACGGCACCGTATCCGCCTGCGTAACCGTGGCTTTGGATCTCCTTCCAGAGAGTCCTGGCATTCGTGCAGCCCTCGGCCCACCGCTCGTGCAAGTGCGGCTTGAAGTCGTCGAGCTTCGTTCTGCGGTTCTGCCACTGTCCTTGGAAGAGTTCTTCCGGGCTTGCCGCGTCGGTTGGGCGCTGAACGGTTCGGCAGGTCATCCGGAGTTCCCGGGCGACCGTCGCCAACCGTTGCGCCACCGCTTGGTACGCAGGTTGATACCGACGATCCGCGCGGCTTCCCGAGTGCTGTAGCCCTGCTCCATGAGCTGGAGCGCTGGTCCGCCCGGCCGGCCGGCCGGGAGGCGTCCCGTACAGCTCATGTTGCCGCCGGTTGGCCGGCACCACGTGGGCTCGGGCGGCGAGCTCCTCGATTTTCGCCAACCTCGGGCCGCACCTTGCGCAGGACCTGCACGACCGCCCCTGGCCCGCGTCTTGCGGACTCTTGGCCCCGAGCCGAGGGCTGCACCGGTTGTCAGCGGTTGATGGACGCTCCGAGGGCGGCCTTCACTGCCACGGTGCCGAGGGTGCCGTGACCGAACGTGAAGGATCCGGTGCCCGTCGTCATGGACGGGATGACCCACATGGAACCTTCTCCGGCGTTCTCACCGGGTGCGCTGACGGCGAGCTCGGCGCGGCCGTCCCTGTTGCCGTCGATGAAGGCGGCGGCCCCGCCGAAGAGGTCGTCCGCTTCGGCAGTGCCGGTGATGCCCGCCGTGGTCTGGTTGAAGCCCGTGGAACCCGTTCCGGTCGGCCCGGCCGCCGTGCCGGGCAGGATCACGATGCCGCCGGCCCTCTTGGTGGTTTCCAGGGCCTCGTTCGGGACGCCGACAGCGACCTCGCCGAAGCCGTCACCGTTGGTGTCGGCGATGGAGAGGGACGAACCGAACCCGTCGAGGTACTCGGCGGCACCGGGCACGCCCGTCGAGTCCTGGTTCATCATCTTCGACCTGCCGATCTGGGGGCCCGTGGCGCCGCCGGGCACGTATGTGATCATGCCGCCGAAGGAGAACGGGAAGTCCTCGTCGCCGTCCAGGCCGTCGTTCCGGCCCACGACGATGTCGGCGTATGCGTCGCCGTTGACGTTGCCGATGGCGACGGTCTCGCCGCCTTCGAACCTGCGTACGTCGCTGTGCATCATCCCCACGAAGGGCCCAGGGCCCTCGGGGCCGCCGGTAGCGATGCTGGCGTCCCGGTAGTCCTCGCCCCCGGAGACACCGACGATCTCGTCGAAGCCGTCTCCGTTGAGGTCGCCCGCGGCCATGTCGAACCAACTGAGGTGGTGGTCGGAAGACACGGCAGTGATGCCGGCTGCCGAGCCCTGGCGGGTGAACGGACCCTTCAGGACCTGGAGGACGGAGGCGCGCGTCGTGCCGATGTCCTGGCTGCCGTCCCCGTTGAAGTCGCCGACGACCAGCTGGCTGCCCACGTAGTCATTGGTCTCGCCCGTCAGGAGCGTGGCGCCGCCCGAAAGTCCGCCCGCACCGCCCCAGATGACGGTCAGGGAGCCTGCCCCGGACACGGTGCCGACGGACTCTCTCCACGTACCGACCACCAGGTCGGCGTAGCCGTCCTTGTCGAGGTCGGCCGAGACGATGTTGGTGCCGAACGCGTCGGAGGCCTCGGCCGCGTCGGGTATGCCGGCCGAGTTCTGGGTGAGGACCTGCTTGGTGGTGGTCTTCAAGCCGGTGCTCGACCCGTAGAGGACGCCGACGTAACCGGCGCCCGCGAGGCCGTCGACCGTGGCCCCGGGCGCGGTGAAGGCCAGGTCGGCGTAACCGTCGCCGTTGAAGTCGCTCTTCTTCCCGGGCAAGGCGGTCGTCGCCTGTGCCGGGCCGGACGGCATCGCGGCCTGGGTGGTGGGCAGAGCGACGAGCGTGGACGCCATGGTGAGGGCGAGGACCACACTGGTGCCGAGTGCACGGGATGCCACGCGGGCTCCTTAGCGGGAGAGTGCGCGCAGACTTCCGGGCACGTTCACCCGGCAGTCGTCGCACGTTCGAATGCAGTTGATCTGCACACGTACAGACAACCGGATCCGGCCCAGGGTTGTACGCCCCGGGCGCACGTGATCAAGGAGGACCCGTCGAACGACGCCGACTGCGCCGCCCCCATGAGCGCGACCCTCAGCCCGAAACCCACCGAAGCCGAGAGAGCCCTCCTCTGCACCGCGCTCACCCACCCTCGCGGCTGCGTGCCCGAGCCCGTCGACTCCGACACCGCAGACCGCATGACCGCCAGCATCGGGTCTTTGAGGAAAGCCCGCAGGATTCGACTTCACCCACCGCGACGCCGAGCAGGCCCGCAGCAACGGATTCCAGGCCCGCTCCATCCCTCTCACCATCAGCCCGGCGTTGGTGCGGGATGCTACTGGTCGGAGGGCCGGGGCAGGTTGGCGTATCCCACCACCTCGTACCGGAACGAGTGGGGTGTATCTCGCGGGAAGGTTGCTCCGCTCCTCCATGGGAACCGGACGCGCTCCGGCCATACCGGCCTTTTTCCCCCGGTGCCGTTCCGCTGGGCGCTATCACCCCGCGGCCGACGCCGCCTCGCTCCCGTCGCGCATCAGCAAAACGCCCCCAAAACGGCTTTAGACGTCGTTTCTTATGGCTTGATCCTTCGTTGAGCAGTGCATGGCGAATCTGGTTGAGCGGCTGGTGCCGGACGAGTTGTGGGTGTTGTTCCGGCGGGTGGTCCCGCCGACCGAGGTGATACGTCCTCAGGGCGGGGGTCGGCGACGGGCCGGTGACCGCGAGGCCCTGGCGGCGATCATCTTCGTGGCGACCTCGGGCTGCACGTGGCGGCAGCTCCCGCCGGTGTTCGGCCCGAGCTGGCAGACCGTCTACCGACGCTTCGCCCAGTGGAGCCGGGCCCGCGTCTGGGCGAGGCTCCACCGTGTCGTCCTCGACGAGCTCGGAGCCTGCGGCGAGCTGGACTGGTCGCGGTGCGCGATCGACTCGGTCAGTCTGCGGGCTGCAAAAGGGGGCCACTGACGGGACCGAATCCGACCGACCACGGCAAAATGGGCTCAAAGATCCACCTGATCACGGAGCGGAACGGACTGCCGCTGTCGCTCGGCATCTCCGGCGCCAACATGCACGACAGTCAGGGCCTTGAGCCGCTTGTACGGGGCATCCCGCCCATTCGTTCCCGCCGCGGACCTCGCCGTCGTCGCCCAGGGAAACTGCACGCCGACAAGGGTTACGACTACGACCACCTGCGCCGATGGCTCCGCAAGCGCGGCATCCGCCACCGCATCGCCCGCAAGGGGCTCGAGTCCTCGCAGCGGCTTGGCCGCCACCGATGGGTCGTCGAGAGGACCGTGTCCTGGCTCGCCGGCTGTCGACGACTCCACCGCCGCTACGAGCGCAAACCTGAGCACTTCCTTGCCTTCGTCGGCATAGCCGCGACCCTGATCTGTCACCGCCGCCTCACCAAGTAGAGCGAAACCTGCTGTTGTAGGCCCCTGCTGCCTCGGACTGGACGGGCGATGCTTGAATGCCGGGCATGACGGATTGGCCCAGGCTCAGCGACGCATACGGTTCAGCGGAAGGGGTGCCCGACCTGCTTGACCGGTACGAGGCGGACCCCGAAGCTGTCTCAACGGAGCTGGTTGACCGGCTCTGCCCGATGTACGACACCGCCTTCTCCGCAAGCTTCGCCGCCCTGCCCCGCCTTCTTGGGATCGCAGCCGGACGAGCGGCCGGCGAACGACTGGACGTGCTCTACCTGGCGGGAGCGATCACGGGGTGCGCCCGTTCTTCACCCGAGGCAGCTCAGGTGGGAGCCCGGGAAGCGGCCGCGTTCTGCCGTCTGACAGAGGAAACACTCACCACATCCATGACCGCAGTGGACTACGTCTTCCTGCTCCAGTCATGGATGGCGTTCCAGGGCGCCGAGGTCTGGGACCGGAATCTGGAGAACCTTGCGGAGGGTGAGCATGAAGTCGACTGCCCCTACTGCGGAGTGATGCTGACCATCGTCTTCGGAGAGGAAGGCCACTTCGCGTCCAGCGAGGACTACGCGAACCCGAAAGCGCAGAGGTCGCCCTTGCGTCCGATCGACCCCGCCCAAGCGGGCGGGGCGGTACAGGAGCTGCACCGCCGGGCCCTGGCAGATGGCCAGAGAGTCGTGGCACACGGGCTGCCATACATGTTCGGACAGGCCGTCTGCACCGACTGCGGCACGGAGCTCTCCGTGCTGGACAGACGGGCGTAGCTCGGCACTGTGGGTGAACGGCAGGCTTCACCCACTCCCAGAGGTGCAGACGATTACTTGCAGACCAGCCTGCCTGCCATGCGCGGCTCAACGAGCAATCACGCCATAAGAAACGATGTCTTAGACCGTGTCCTATGTGGGGGTTGGCTCGTTGGTCTGCGTATGGGGCGGGGTACGTGGAGTTGGATTGTTCCGGACGGGCTGTGGGAGATGGCGGAGCCGCTGATCCCACCGTCGAAGGTGCGGCCGCAGGGTGGTGGGACGCAGGACACGCCTGATGAGGCGCTGTTCGCGGCGATCATCTACGTCTTGGTCAGCGGATGCGCCTGGCGGGCTCTGCCGCCGTGCTTCGGGATATCGAAGTCGACGGCCCACCGCAGGTTCCTGATCTGGTCAAGAGCCGGTGTCTGGGGCCGGCTCCACGAAGAGATCCTGCACCGCCTGGACGACGCCGGCCTCCTCGACTTGTCCCGGGCGGTGCTCGACTCCGCGCACGTGAGGGCTAAAAAAGGGGCGAACTCACAGGTCCGAGCCCCGTGGACCAGGGCAAGCCGGGCTCCAAGATGCACGTCCTGTCGGACGCGAACGGACTGCCCCTCCTCGTCGGCCTCTCCGCGGCCAACACCCACGACAGCCTCGCGCTAAGAGGTCCTAACAGAAGCCTCTGATGGTGTGACTGTCGGCTTGGATGCTCGTTGGGCTGTTCGTGGGGAAGAGAGAGTCGCGTCCGTGGATCGTCTCGGACGAACTGTGGTCGCTGGTCGAGCCGTTGCTACCTGTTCCGGGACCGAAGCTGGTAGCCGGTCGGCCGAGGGTGCCTGACCGGCAGGCACTGTTCGGAATCCTGTTTGTCCTGCATACCGGGATTCAGTGGGAGTATCTGCCGCAGGAGCTGGGCTTCGGTTCGGGCATGACGTGCTGGCGCCGGCTCGCTGCCTGGAACGAGGCCGGCGTCTGGGACCGGCTCCATGTCGTGCTGCTGGCCAGGCTGCGAGCGGCGAACCAGCTCGACTGGTCGCGGGCGGTGATCGACTCCTCCCACGTCCGGGCCGCTCGGCGGGGCCCAAAAGCGGTCCCAGCCCGGTCGACCGCGCCCGGCCGGGCAGCAAGCACCACATCCTCGTCGACGGCCAGGGGATCCCGCTCGCGGTATCCCTGACCGGCGGAAACCGCAACGACGTCACCCAGCTGATGCCGTTGCTTGCCAAGATCCCGTCGGTCCCAGGGCTCGTGGGACGGCCGCGTCGACGGCCCGACGTGCTACTCGGGGACCGCGGCTACGACCACGACAAGTACCGCCGCTTGGTCTGGGCTCGGGGCATCAAACCGGTCATCGCCCGCCGCGGTGTTCTGCACGGCTCCGGCCTCGGAGTTCACCGCTGGGTTGTCGAGCGCACGATCGCCTGGTTCCACGGCTTCCGACGTCTCCGCGTCCGCTGGGAGAGACGTGATGACATCCACGAAGCCTTCCTCGGCCTCGCCACCTGCCTCATCACCCACCGCCACGTCCAACGCCTTTGTTAGGACCTCTAAAGCCCATGATCGAGGGTCACCAAACGAGACACGACCCCCACCGCGGCCGGTACTTCAAGCCCCGGCGCCTCCACGCCGACAAGGCGTACGACGTACCTCACCTGCGGAAATGGCTATGGGGCAAGCACATCGGTGTCCGTATCGCCCGCAAGGGAGTCGAGTCCAGCGAACGGTTAGGGCGCCGACGATGGGTCATCGAACGCACCATGTCCTGGCTGACCGGCTACCGCAGACTCAACCACCGATACGAGCGCCACCCCCGCAACTACCTGGCCTTTCTCGGCCTCGCAGCAGCACTCTGCTGCTACAAACGACTCGCCCGACTCACCACATAGGACACGGTCTTAGGCTCGTCGCGGGGAGCATGTCTCGACGGGGGAGGGCCAGGATGCTGAGCAGGGAAGACCACTGGGAAGCGTGGCCTGCCGGAGCGGCGACCCGGAGGTGCTGTTCGCGAAGGGGCCGGGCCAGAACTGGGCCACAGCAGTGTGCACCGGATGCTTCGTCCGCACCGAATGCCTGACGGAAGCCCTCGACAATCGGACGGAGTTCGGCGTGTGGGGCGGGATGACCGAGCGCGAGCGCCGAGCGCTGCTGCGCCGCAGGCCCAACGTCACCTCCTGGCGCCAAGCCCTCCGGGACACCTGCCTTGAGCAGGGACAGCCGCACGTGAGCTGAGGACGTCCTGGCACAGGGCACGGACGGCCGCGTCGAACTCCACCGCCCGCCCCGCATGAACGACATGCGTGCCCAGGTGCCACACATGAGGGAGGAAAGAGCCACGACCAGCCGAGGAGGTTGTCCCGGCCCAGCGTCTCGACGACTGCCGCACGCCGTCCGGGTATCCGAAGGTCGATCTCGACTCGGCCGGCGTCCAGCAGACTCCTGGTCCTCGGCATGAGGGCCTCGCTCCTGTGACACGTCATGACGGCCGCGAGGCCACCAGTACGCCGATCCTGTCGATGCGGTGTTCGGGATTGTCCCTGTCGTCCCGCCAGAAGTTGCCCGCCGCGTTGTCCTCGGGCGTGGCGCAGGTGGAGAGCGTGATCATCGCCTTGGTCGGTTTCTCCCCCGGGGAGCCGGGAACCTCGGCGCGCTGCTCGGCGAGGGAGCGCTCGGACCGGAAGGAGGTCGTCCTGGACTCGGTGATCCGGTACTCGTACACCGTGCCGCCCTCCGTGACGAAGACGGAGTCGCCCTTTTCGACGGACGGGAGCTCGCGCAGCGGGCCGCCCGCGGACAGCCGGTGGGCCGTCACGAGATAGTTGCCGACCTCGCCCGGGCCCACGCCGCCGTCCTCGCCGTACGGGCTGGCCGCGACGCCGCGGTTCTGGATACGGGTCCCCGGCCAGTCGTCCGTCGTCCCCTTGTACGGAACCACGCGCAGATCGCTGAGGCCGATCGACGGGATGGAGAGCGTCGCGGTCTCGGTCCGCGGATCGGTCCGGTCGGCCGGTGGCTTCGCCGGCTCTGTCGTCGGTGCCGGTGCGCCCGGTGCTGCGGTCAGGACGGGGTCCGGTGCTGTGGCCTGCCCGGCCGTCGCTGCCGAGCAGCCTGCTGCCAGGGCCACGAGTATCGCGCTCGCGAGCGCCCGGGGAACTCTTCGGAGACTGTGCATGGGGAGATCCGGATCGGTTGTCGGCAGGTGCCGGAGCGGACCGCGGTCCACGGCCCGCTCCTCCCAGTACACCACCGCTTCCCGGTCGGGCGCTCCCTTGTCGGGTCCCGCTCAGCCGCGATCCGGGGCCGCGAGCAGGGCGACTCGCCACCACCCCTTGCGGACCCTCCGGGTGTACGGGGTTCCGCGTCGTGGAGGCCTCCAGCCTGCCCTCCACGACCTCCAGCGGGGTGCTGAGGAGCCTCCCCCCTCTTGTCCCACCGTGTGATTTCCTGCCCTTGCTGGCTGGGCTGGCCGAGCACGAGCTCCTGCGCTCCCGCTGGGGAGCCGGGCCGGGAGTCCTCGGCGGACCCGCCGGACGAACCGCCCTCAGCTTGTCGTTCAACCTCGGCGTTTGATGAGGCGGGCGAGCGTCTCTGTGGGCCGGCAGAGCCATCCGAGTAGAGGGTGGGTGACGACGAAGTAGTGGGCGCTGACGCGGCCCCGCTGTTTGTCGAGGACTGGCGGGGCTTCATCGCGGTAGATGTAGCGGAAGTAGCGGCGGCGGATCAGGGCTCCTGCGATCAGCAGCACCGGTGAGGCGACGAGGATGGCCAGCGAGATCAGGGCCTTAACGGCCCTGACCTTGGCTCTTTCGGCTCTTCTCTCATATCGCATGTGCTCAGTGTGTTGATCCCCGTCGTCGTTTGTCAGCCTGTTCTGCGGGGTTCGGTGCCTGCCTTGTGGTGGGTGGGGCGGCTGTATGCCTCGCCGGTGGCGAGGACTCGGCCCACATCGTGACGGATGGCAGGGCGGTGGTTTCTTTGAGCCGAGCGGTCGGCCGGGGCCGGGGCGGCAGGGTTTCGGTGCACCGGCCGGTGCACCGGTCTTCGTCCGTAGGTTCCTGAACCCTCTGCGGACGCGGGCGGGCGTGAGCCTGTTCGGCAGTGCTGGCTTCTCCCAGGGCCGCCGGAGGCCGGTGGCCAGCGGGCGGGCCGGCCGGAGCTGGGTGAAGCGTTCGGGGAACGTTCACGGTGACCGTTCCCCGAACGGAAAACGGTTGACGCTGTCGACGATCTCCGGCAGCGGCCTGCGCGACGAATCAGAACGAAGCCATGCAAGTCGCGCATCCCTGCCGTCTGCCTGTCGGCGACAACGTCTCTACAAGTTCCCGGAAGTTCTCAAGGTTCACGAAGAGCACCCTCACAGGCGCCACTGACGACGGACGGTCTACCTGGCACCATCACCACTTCCGCGAAAGCCAGATCGCTTGAGATGGCCCCGGCCCGCAGTCTCCGAACATCTGGTACCTATGCAAGTCAGCGTCACGTCAACTGCCGCCTGCGCTGCGACAGGACACGATGCGTCTCTCAGGAATCACCTGAGCTCCGGTAACCGGCTTGAACACGCGTCGTTGATCAAGTCATGAAGACCAACATCCTCGCCACCGCCGGCCTCACCGCTGTGACCGCGCTCCTTTTTGCCGCTCCGGCTCACGCCGGTATCGCCGACGGCACCCTGAACAACGCTGATGTCCTCGACCACGTCTCTGCGCTGAATTCGAACATCAACAGCGATGTGCAGAGCCTCGCAAACAACAACGCGAACACCCGCGCCGACGGCAAGAAGAACAACGCCACCGGCCAGCACGAGTAGGCGACCTGCGTACCGTAGGAGCCCTCCCCGCTCCCGGGCACTGTCGGCTCACCCCGCACCGCTGTAGGACCTGCCGGGCCCCAACACCCCCAACTGGGCCTACGTGCCGCCGCGCACCTGGCTGGCAGGCGTGTTCCTGCTCGTTGAGGGGTGTCAGCCCTATGAGGCGGTCTCGTAGACGGCCGTGGTGGTCGGGCATTCGGCGGCGAGACCGAGCAGTGCTTCGTGTTCGGCCTCGTCGGCGGCCAGGTCCCAGCGCAGTTTCGTCGCGGTCCACTCTGCCGCGTACTGGCACCGGTAGTCGGCGGCCGGGCGAGCCATTGCGCCGGTCCTTGTCGGACTGGGAGCGGTTCGACTTCGCGGCGACGGCGATCAGGGTGAGGGGGGCGTCCTGGTCGTTCGCGTACGCCTCGCGCCGTTTGGGGTCCCAGGCGAAGCCGCCAGCTGGCGGGGAGCGTCATTCACGATGTGCTGTATTCCCTGAAAGCCCTAGGTATCGGCGTGTCAGTAAGGGCCCCTCAGTCCCCCGACTCGGCGCAGCCGACGGTAGCGGGTGGGTGTCGAGGACGCGGAGGCGAACCGGAAGACATCCCTCCTCCACCGCCAACGCGATCGGCGCCGCGGTGTCGCCCCCCCGGTAACGGCTGGAGGTGGACGCGCGGGGGCGGTGAGGCGCGGGGGTGATGCCCCGCCTCTCGGCAGGCTCCGGATACGGCGGAACGCCCGGCCGAGGAAACGCGGCCGCGCGTTCCAGACGAACGGCTTCGACTCCGCGGTCAGAGCTCGCCGCGGCGTGCGAGCTGATTCACCGCGTTCTCACGGATGATCTCGTTCTCTTCGTCGCGCAAGGCATTGAGGGCTTCTCGGGCCTCCGGGCCTGGAATGGCTCCGAGAGCCCAGATCGCCTTCACCGCGAGCGCCCGGTTCTCGTCCCAGTCCAGGTACTCGGGAACCCAGCGAGTCGCCAAGACCAGCGTGGGCACCGTCTTGGGCGAGCAGAGCTTGCCCAGCATGGACACGATGTCCTCTTACCCCCTGTGCCAGTCGGCAGGGAACAGCTCGGTCAACGGCTCCAGGAACTCCTCGACCGAGGCGTCGGCGGCCCAATGGACGATCAACGCCATCTCGACATCGTCGGCGTCCCGGCGCTCCATGGCGTCCCGGAGCAGCCGGAGCGCCAGGGCCCCACCGTCGGACTCGCCGAAGTGGGCGAGCACCTCGTCGATCGTGCGCGTCGGGGGCGAGCACGGTGCGACCCCCAGGCCCATGACCAGATCCCGCTCGTCAGGGGTCATCGCCTGACCACCTCCCATGTGTTGAACGCCCCAGGTCTTGGGTGGACCCTAGCAAGATCATTCTTACCAGGATTGCCTGTACCTCAACTACTCACAGGGGTGGGCAGCGCCCTGCACCTGACCGCGGTCATTGTTTCCAGCAAGGGTTCTGATCCGCTGGTGTCGGTCGTCTCCGAGCATGTGGGAGCGTTCATCTACTCCCGGCGCCCGCACCGCATCCAGGACTTCACCTCGGCTCTGTCCCCGCACGGTGGGGACACGGCGCTGCACGAAGCCGCCCAGGAGCTTTTCACCGACCTGACCACACAGTTCGGCCTCAGCCCGTAGCTCTAGACGGCCACCGGGGTCGACGGCACAAGCACCATCCCCCCGATTGAGAAGGCAGACAGCCCGCGTTCCAGGAGACCCCGATCTAGAACCGTCTCATCGTTGAACGGGGCGACATCCCGGCCCAGGTACGCGTTGAAGCCCAGCGACCGGGCAGCGAGCTGGAGCGGGTCATCCCGCCTGCGCGCCGCCCGGACTCCGCCGCACAGCACGACTCCTGGCCGCGCCCACGCACCTGACAGCCAGCTCCGCACGCCGACGGCGACGCGTCGAGCGTGGGCGGCCGCCGCCTGGGGTACGGAAGATGTACGGGGCTTGTGCGAGCTGCGCATACAGCCTCGCGTTCGCCTTCACGACCGGCGCACTCCAGCAGCTCTTCCCATAGCCGGACCAGCTCCTGGTCACGGTCCAGGCCCTCGTACGTGCGCGGAGACATGGAGAAGTCCCCCGGCGGGCCGCGCCGGGCGCCCACCGCCGGGGGACTTCGGTACGCCGGAGCCACGGGTGAGGCTCCAGGCGGATCAGGTGGCCACGGCGGGCCGTACGGCGTCGAGGCGGTCGAGCGCCCGATGCAACGCCCGTACCAGGCGGGCCCGGTTCTGTGCGTGCGGGACGCTGTTGTGGGAGGGCACGGACAGCCGGCGCGCCGCCTCCCGGAGTACCGCCTCGGTCAGCGGCCGCAGCTCGCTGTCCTTGGGCAGGTGCTCGAGAGCGTTGCGGAGGTCGGAGGCGACGCAGCGTGCGTGGCCGGTGAGTTGCAGGCTGATCTGCTCGACGTCGGCACTACGCAGTCCCGCTTCACCGGGTTCCCAGGCGAGGACGGCCGCGGTGAGCGCCAGGTGCATCTCGCGGTCGAGCGGCATGGACTGCGCCACGACGCTCTCCGGGTCGTACAACACGGTGTGAGTCATTGCTTCTATTCCTCCGCTCCAGGCCAGCCGGATGCAGCGCGGGGCGTACTTCTGGATAACTCCCTCTCATGCGGGTGGGGGCAGACTGGAATCCGGCAGTTCCCGGGCAGAGAACCGGACAGTTGTACCAACACCGGAGCGACGGCAGGAGGCTTCGTTCACTTCCGGCAGCAGCGTACGTTCAGCCGATTGGGCAGCGAGTCGCGGTGCAGCGACTCTCCCGCCGCCCGCTTGTACGCCGCGCTCCGCGCCATGGCCGGGGAGTTACGGGGCCAGGGGGAGGTTCAGGCCGTGCCGGTCGGGACGTGTGCAGTCCGCCGGTGAAGTTCTGCGGGTCTGCTGCCCGGGGCGGGCAGTACGGGCTCGGCCCGCGCGGCGATCGACCGACCGCGCGCCCGAGCTCCTGGGGGCCTCTGCCTGCTGCTCCAGCTGGACGTAGAGCCCCGCAGCCACTGTCGCGGCGGCGGGCGCGGCGCCGGCGCGGGAGGCCGAGGAGGTGGAGCGCCGAGCAGCGCGACCGGGCGGTGCGGGACAGGTTCCCTCACGTGAAGCGTGGCACGGCGATCACCCCGGCGGGAGACTTCCGCTGCGGGGAGTGCCGCCGGCTCGTGCATTCCCCGAAGGGGCCGGGCGTACATGTTCGGGACCGGGCGGTAGGGCGGTGAGGCGATCAGCTCTCTGCCGGTGAGGGACGTTACAGCCACATCGTGCGGACAACCGGGGCTGTGGGACCTCTAGGTGGTGCCGCATCCTAGGGTGTGGGCTCGTTTTCCGCCGAATTCCCGCTCTTTCCAACCCTGTTGGGCGCCGGTGGGTAGCGTCTGCGATCACCACCTGGTTCGGAGGTATGAAACGGGCCGGGTTCGTCTGAGGCTGAGGGAGCGAGTACCGATGTTGAGTGTGGAGACGTCTCTGAAGGAGGCGATGACCGTGATCGAGGGGAGCGTGGGGGTTGCGCTCGTCGACTACACGTCCGGTATGGCCCTGGGAACACTGGGAGGAGGCAAGGACCTCGATCTGACCGTAGCCGCCGCGGGGAACACCGATGTGGTCCGGGCGAAGATCCGCACGATGGAGATGCTGGGCATCAGGGAGGACATCGAGGATGTGCTGATCACCCTCGGCAGTCAGTACCACCTCATCCGACTGATCAAGGGGCGCGGGGGCAACGGCCTGTTCCTCTACCTCGTCCTGGACAAGGGAAGGGCGAACCTCGCCATGGCCAGGCACCAGCTCAGACGCATCGAGACGGAACTGGAACTCTAGCCGCTTCTCCTGCTTCCCGGCTCCGCACGCCCACGAGTTGAAGAACTCTTCAACTCGGCACATCTGAAAGTGCTCAGCCAGGGGTGCAAGGGGTTCGGGAAGCAGGAGGATGTACGGACTGGGCGCCGAGGACCAGCAAGAACTGGTTGCCGGCTCATGGAATGGTCGAAACGGGTGGGAGTGCAATTCGCATGCAAGTGCCGCTGTACCAGGCCAAGGCGGAGTTCTTCCGCATGCTCGGACACCCCGTCCGAATCCGTGTACTGGAACTCCTCCAGAACGGCCCCGTACCCGTACGCGAACTGCTGAACGCCATCGAGATCGAACCGTCCAACCTCTCCCAGCAACTG
The DNA here is from genome assembly GCF_040650955.1 of Streptomyces sp. NPDC048560. Lineage (NCBI taxonomy): Bacteria > Bacillati > Actinomycetota > Actinomycetes > Kitasatosporales > Streptomycetaceae > Streptomyces > Streptomyces sp. NPDC048560. Next base: position 7,613 of record NZ_JBEZIJ010000016.1, on the reverse strand, counting down.
GCCGTACTACGCCGCTCGGGGATCGTCATCTCCATCCGCGAGGGCTCCACCGTCAGCTACGCACTCGCCGGGGGCGACGTGGCGGAACTCCTGCGGGCAGCCCGGCGCATCCTCACCGAACTGCTGGCCGGACAGAACGAACTGCTCGCGGAACTGAGGAACGCCAACTCCCTCGACGCCTGAAATCCGCGCAGCGCGCCATCGGGGGGCTCCGGGGTGACGATCGGATCGGCCGGCGAGCACAAAAGGCGAGAGGCCTGACCCGAACCCGGCCACCGACCCGTCCTCACCGGAGGGGTGGCCGGGGTTCCCGTCCGGGTGGCTGGCCTGTCCACGAGTCCGAACCTAGCTGTGACGGTGGCTACTTGACGTGCAGCATTCGAGCTTCAACTGGCGTCGACGACGCTGGCCCACGCGGACATCGCCTCGACCGGCGGCGGGAGCAAGGCTCCGAACCGCACGTGCTCGTACGTGCTTGTCGATCCGCCGCCTCCGGCTGGGCATCAAGCGTGGCGGGGGCACGACCCGAAGGACGGCGATCCGTCTTCGAGCATGTTCGGGTCGGCGTCGGCCACCGCTGCGGGCGTCATGGTCACTGCCACGGCGAAGGTCACGACCGTGCGCCGGGCAAAGGGCGACGGCAGGACCGTCGCGTGCGGGGCCCGGCACACGTACGCCGCTTCCCAGGAACAGAACAGAAACTTGAATGTCCAGCTGTGTGACATTGCCGGGGGAACAGCATCGGACGGACGCTCATGCGCACCTGCGGGGACGCCAGCAGGTGCGCATGAGCCCCAATGCCGCCGTGGCGGTGAGTATCGTCCGGTTGGCTTTGTCGCTCGGTAGCGAGAGGGCACGGAAGGCGATGTGGCCGAGTTTCCGCAACGCCCGGCGGCTTGAACTTGCCCCGGATGTCGTGCGTCCGCCGGCGGGGGTGGATGCGGAGCCTGGCGGTGTGCCACGTACGGGGGCACACATGATGAGCAATGTTTCCGCCACATGGTCCGAAGCTCTGCGGCCGGAGCCGCCGGTCAGCGCCGAAGTAGCCGTCGGGCGGCCCGGTTCAGGAGGCGAGGTGGCAGGATGACGCGGTGTCCGACTCTCTCCGTGAACTGTGGCTGCGCGGCATCACCTTCAACGCGGCGGCTCCGGCCGACGTGCTGATACGTCTTCTGGACGAAGCGGCCGGTGAGGCCGGCTTGCTGATGTGCGAGGGGCGCGACCTGCCCGACGCCGTCATCGACGAGGGCCTTTGCCACCCGGTCGGGCGGATCCGCCGCGCCCTCGCCCGCAACCTGCACGTCGACCCTGCACGACTCGCTCCCTTGGCATCGGACCCCTCGGGACTCGTCCGCGCCTATCTCGCCGGCGGTACACGGTTCCAGCCTCGGTGGGTCCGGCCTCTGCCGGACGACATCCTCGTCGCTTTCCTTACCGCCCAGGACGGAGGCGAGGTCGGCAGGGTCACTGAACGGGACATCGTCGGTGAGCTCTGGTCCTCCCGGCAGGTCCCTGTGTCCTTCCCGCGGGACATGGCCGGTCACGACCATCCAGCACTCCGTCTGTACGCCGCCTTCCAGTGGCAGTCGCTCACCACTGCGCAGCACGATGCCCTGCTCGACGACCCCGACCCCGCCGTACGGGAAGCAGCCAGGGAGAGTAACCGGCAGCTGGACCCGGAGGCGGTGGAGGCGGCGCTGCCGCCCATCGATTCACGCCACGCGGTGTCCGTGCTCAGCACGTGTGCCCTGTCACCCGCCGTCGTCGAGCTGTGCTTCGCGGACGACGTGGTCCACCCGCTGGCCCGCAACCGCCATACCCCGGCCGACGCCCTCGCCCGGCTCGCCCGCCACCCTGATGCAGAGATCCGCAGGCTGGTCGCCACCCGGCCCGACCTGGGACCGGCGGCGGCGGAGCTGAGGCAGGATCCGGACGAGGACGTGCGGATGCGTGCCCGCCTCCAGCCATCCATCCGTACCTGGGCCGAATTCCAGGAGGTCCACAAGGTCGTCGGGCACGGTCCCGACTGCACCTGCCCGATCACTCAGCCGGCCACCGAGCCGTCGCCGGACTGGTACGCCACCTGCGCGGCGTCCGAAGAACCGGTGTTCCGCCGGGTTGCGGCGAGCTGGCCCGGCCTGCCCGCAGAGCTCGCCGGGGCACTGGCGCTGGATGATGACGAGGAGGTACGGATACAGCTGGCCTGCCACCACCCACTGGCTCCGCCGCATCTTCTCCTGGACGTCTTCGTGACGCGCCCGGCCCACCGTCCGCACCTTCTGACGCTGCCCGCGTTCCCCCGCACCGGCTGGAGCCACTTCATCGGCCACCCGGACCCCGAGGTTCGCGCCCTTGCCGCAGCCGACCCCACCCTGCCCGAACCTCCGCTGGAAGACCCAGACGATGCAGTACGCCGGGCAGCCGCAGCCAACTCGACCCTGACACCGGAGACCTTGGAAACCCTTCTGACCGACCTGCGCACCGCTGAGGGCGCCGCGGCCAACCCGTCTCTGCCAGTCCCTCGTATGCACGCACTTCTTGACCACTGCCTGAACGGCGCCGCCACCCCACCGACGGGGGCCCGATGCTGAGAGGCGACGCCCGCGCAGCGAGCAGGGGCACGGCAATCGCCGTCGGCCGTCGACTGACGTCAACACGCCGGGCAAGTGTTTCCAAAACTCAGGCTCTGGTCCACTTTCTGTGGAGGCTCACGGATAGTGATGTCGGTGGTGTGTGGTGGGATGGCCGGACTCTGCCGTTGATCTGCTGGGAGATCGTCGTGACGTCTTCGTACCCGTCCCTGACTCGTGCCTTGGCCGAGGCTTTGGTCGATGTCCTGTGGTTCATCGACGGCAGTGAAGACGAGCAGATGGATCAGGACGAAGCGGTCAAGGTCATGGAGGGCATCGCCCACGTGGTCAGCACGCTGCCGAGTGATCAGCAGCAGGAGCTGATCACCCTGCTCGGGGAGATGGCAGCTGCCGAGACCAACCCCGTACGCCGTGAGTTCCTGGAGGAGTTCCCGGAGGGCTTCGGGCTCATCGACGATCTGTCCTGAAGGATTTCAGCTTGCCGCGCAAGGCTGGCACCAAACCGTGCCGCGGCGGGTGATCCTCCACCCAGACTCATCACCATGAACTCGACGATGTTGGATAGCGGCATGGTGAGACGCAAGAAGGAGAAGAAGCGGCCCGCCTGGGGCGTTCCGAAGGGGATCTTCCTGTTTGCGACGCCGGAGGGCTGGCGCACCAGCGTCCTCACCGAAAGCGGAAATCTCTGCGGGCGGCTGGACATTCCGATCAACACTGACCCGCAAGACGCGCGGGCTGCGGCGGCGGTGATGGTGACGGAACTCGCGCGCGACTTTCACGACACCGACGTGGAGGTGAGCTGGGATCCGCCTCAGGAGCCCTGGTCATGGACCGCCCAGGTCACCCTCACCGCCGAAAACGAACCACTTTCGCCGGATGCTGAAGGCTGAACGGCAAGCTCAGGAGTAGAGCAGGACGCGCTTGCGGAGGAGTTCGAAGCCGGCGCGGCCGAACATCTGGCGCTCGAGCATCTTGATCCGGTTGACATGGCCTTCGACGACTCCGGAGTTCCAGGGCTGCGAGAGTCCGGCAGTGACGGCGTCGAGGTCGCGTTCCAGGTGCTGGGAAGCGCTGGAGGCTGGGCAGGTCGGCGTTGGTTGCCGCTTCGATCCATGCCGGCAGTTGGTGGCCTTGCAACTGGGTGAGCATGTGGGCGAAGGAGCGCACATGCTCGGCTCGGGCAGGTCGATTTTCCGGCGACGTCACCCGCCATCGAGCGACGGCCAACCGTCACGCTGCGTACGAGACCACAAGAAGTGGACCAGAGCCAAAACTCACTCGTGAACAATTCGTCTCCGCATCGATGGCTCAGTGCCTCCCCGACCGGTGACGAAGTGGGCTGGAACCACGGGCAGTCCGCAGGTGCGCTTCGTGCGCGGGAGCGGCGGGACGAGCGGCTGGTCACTCCGTGGCCGGACCTTCGCGGCTCCCGTTTCCCGGTACGGGCAAACTTCCGACTTGCCTACCAGGAAAGCCAAGAGTAACTTTCCTTGTAGGAAAGTTATCGGGGACGGGAGGGGGATGGCCGTGAGCACGCCGGTGGATGCCGAACAGGCATGGAAGGATCTCCAGCGCATCCGAGTGCCGCAGGAGCGGGTGTACGACGAGTTCGAGCGATCCGCGTCCGGCGGGCGCGGCATGGTCTACGGCACGGCCGCGCTCATGTGGGTGTTCCTTGCCGGCGTCGGCATGGACCTGCCCCAGTGGGGCGTCGGACTGTTCATTGCCGCCTACGTCGGCCTGTTGAGTGCGCTGATCGTAGTGAGTAGCCGCAGGAACCGGATGCAACTTCACCACACTCGCTGTCCCGGGCGTATGTGGGCCGCGTTCGGTGCGGCGGCGGTGCTGGTCGGCGGGACGGTCGTGCTGGCTGACCACCTGACCGAGCCGCTGGAGCCGATCTACGCCGGCCCCGTCCAGGCCACGGCCGCGGTGGCTGTGTACCTGCTCTCCCTCGGTCCCGCCAACCGCTGGGCGGCCGAATCGGTGCGGAGCGGCGGCGAACGGGCGGCCGATGCGGAGGCGGGCCGATGAGCACCCCCGCCGGCTTCGACCAGCTGATCCACCCCGCCACCCGACTTTCGGTGGTCGCGCTGCTCGCCGCCACCGAGTGGGCGGACTTCGCGTTCGTCCGCGACAGCCTCTCGCTCAGCGACTCCGCGCTCTCCAAGCAGCTGCACACGTTGGAGGGGGCCGGATACCTGGAGACCCACAAGGAGGGCGGCGGCCGCAACCGCCGTACGAAGGTACGGCTGACGGACCGCGGTCGCACCGCGTTCGAGGGACATGTGGCGGCCCTCCGGGCCATCGTCGACAGCGTCGGACCCGCGACCGGGGCGGCACACCAGCAGCCCCACGCGGAGGCGGGCCGATGACGACGTTCGGACGAACCGACGTCCGGCCCGTAATCCAGGTGACCGATCTGACCATGGCGTACGGCGACGTCGACGTCCTGCGCGGCGTCGATCTGGATATCCACCGCGGCGAGGTCTTCGCGCTGCTCGGGCCCAACGGCGCGGGGAAGACCACCACCGTCGAGGTCCTGGAAGGCTTCCGGCAGCGCTCCGGCGGGGACGTGAGCGTCCTCGGTACGGATCCCGAGCGGGGCGGCGACGCGTGGCGAGCCCGGATCGGCCTGGTCCTGCAGTCCTGGCGCGACCACCGCCGCTGGCGGGTCGCCGAGCTTCTGACCCACTTCGCGACCTACTACCCCGACCCGCGCGACCCGGCCGAACTGCTCGCCCTGGTCGGCCTCACCGACCAGGCCGGCCGGCAGGTGGACCGGCTGTCCGGCGGCCAGCGCAGACGCCTCGACGTCGCGCTCGGCATCGTCGGCCGCCCCGAGCTCCTCTTCCTTGACGAGCCGACCACCGGCTTCGACCCTCAGGCGCGGCACGAGTTCCACGTCCTGGTCGAACAGCTGGCCCGCGACGAGGGCGTCACCGTCCTGCTCACCACCCACGACCTGGCGGAGGCCGAGCGGCTCGCCGACCGGATCGCCATGCTGGTCGGCGGCCGGATCCGGGCCTGCGGCACACCCGCGGAACTGGCCCGGCGAGCCGCCGCCCAGGCCGAGGTCCGCTGGACGGCCGACGACGGGACGCCGCGCCGCGAACGCACACAGGACCCCTCACGGCTGGTCTGGGAACTCCACCGGCACACGGACAGCCCGATCGCCGACCTGGAGGTCCGCCGCCCGACGCTGGAGGACACCTACCTGCACATGGTGCACCGGGAGGCCGGGGGCACGGACGAAGCCGACGGCACGGACAGGGACGCGGACGAGGAGACACCGGCCGCATGAGGGGGACACATATGACGAACAGCTGGCGTGCCGGGCTCCAACGCGGCGGAATCGAGCTGCGGCACCTCCTGCGCAACGGCAAGGAGATGTCCGGCCATCTGACCAACGTAGTCGTCGCGTTGCTCGTCGCCGCCTACGCCGGCGACGACGTGCCCGGGACCAGAACCCCGATGACTCATCTGGTGCTGGCGGGCTTCGCCGCCTACCTGCTGTTCCAGGTCGGGCTGATCAACCTCCCGCAGATCCTCGTGACCGAGCGGGAGGAAGGCACCCTGCTGCGGCTGCGTGCCACGCCCGGCGGGATACCGGCCTACCTCGTCGCCAAGTGCCTCCTGGTGGTCGTCCTGGCGATCGGCACACTGGCGCTGCTACTGGTCGCCGGGGCGCTGTTGGTGGACGGGCCACTGCCGCACGGGCCTGGTGACTGGCTGACGCTGCTGTGGGTCACCACGCTGGGTCTGCTCGCCGTCGTGCCGCTCGGCGCCGCCATTGGCGCCGTACTGCCCAACCCCCGCGAGGCCCTGGCGTTGATCATGCTGCCGACGATGGGGCTGCTGCTCACCTCGGGGGCGGTGTTCCCGATCACCGCACTGCCCGTGCCGGTCCAGCAGGTGGCCTCGGTCTTTCCGCTCAAGTGGATGGCGCAGGGCCTGCGTTCGGCGCTGCTCCCGGACTCGGCACGGACCGCCGAGGCGGTCGGCTCCTGGGAACTGCCCATGGTCGCCCTGGTCCTCACGGCCTGGGCGGTCCTCGGGTTCCTCCTCGCGGTCCCTCTCCTGCGCCGCGCCGCCCGCCGCGAGTCCGGCTCGCGGCTGACCGCCCGCCACCGCAAGGCGGAACAGAGCGGCGCGCCGGCCGCGTAGGCGGCCTTGCGACCACCGGGCTACGCCGTGCGCCTGCTTCGACGGCACGGGCCGGCGCGCCGGCGCGGGCCCGCACGCGGGTCGGAACCCCGGCCGGTGACAAGAACTCACCACGGCGCAGCAGGGGGCCACCGGTACGTACACGCGGACTCACCACTGAAGACATAGGGCCGCCCCCTCCGCAGCGGCACTCCTCCTTGCGGAAGCGAGGTGCACTGTGCCCGTCGCCCTCCCTCACGCACCGTTCACGGCCCGACCAGGGGGCTCAGGGCCGTTTTTCATGGGCAGGGGGGCGGGCGCTTGTTCGGGTGCCGGTGGGGGAGCCGACTGTCAGGGGGCGGCGGCAGCTGTCGTCTGGCCGATGATGCGTTCGGCGCGGTATGGAGAAGTGTCGAGGCGAGCCAGCACGGCGGGTTGGGTGATGTTGGGGAGGATGGTTTCGAAGAGGGCGGAGATTTCGGTGACGAGGGCCAGTGGGCGCTCGGGCATCGATTCCCTTACTACCTGTACTCCGGTCCAGGCGCCGACGAGGAGGCGTGAGGTGGTGGCCGGGTTGACGTGGGGGAGGAGTTCGCCGCGTTCCTTGGCTTCGGTGAGGAGTTCGGCTCCGTAGGCGATCCAGTCCGGCCAGCGGGTGCCGAAGAGGTTGCGTGCGCGGGGGTCGACGGACAGCCGGATGGCCGCGCTGAGGAGGGGCTCTCGGGGGAGGCGGTAGGCCAGCAGGAGTGCTGCGTCTATCCATTCCTGGAGTTTGAAGGCTTGCGGGGAGACTCCGTCTGTGGTGACGGCCTCTTGGAGGACACCGCGGGCCAGTTCTTCCTTGGAGGTGAAGTGGAAGTAGAGCGCGCCCTTGGT
>NZ_JBEZIJ010000015.1:80702-134429 GCF_040650955.1 Streptomyces sp. NPDC048560 | reverse complement strand
CACCACCACGCTCACGCACCACCCGCAACAGCCGCTCGAACTGGCCCATCCGCAGACCCGTGAACGCCTCAACCCACAACGCCTCAACCCTCAACACCCCACGCATACACAGGAAATGCCCAGTTCCGAGCGTTCTGCAACACGCTTTAGCCGGACGGGGACCTGGCCTCCGAGGAGGCCGAGCGTGAGGCACTGCTCGGCCTTGCCGCGGAGTGCCCGACCACGACGGTCTTCTACGAGACCGCTCATGCGGAGACCCGTGGGCTGAGGCGCCGATGGGCGGGGCTGCCGGCGTAGCCGGCAGCCCCGCCCGGTGTGTCAGGTCAGTTGCGGTTGATGATCTGCGCACAGGCCGTACGGGAGCTGCCCTGAAAGCGGGCGCACAGTTTACCGTTGTCCATCAGTCGGCCGGGGACGACTGAGGCGACGAGCTGACCGTTGTGGCGGCGGGCGGTGAGTGTGTAGGTGAAGCCGTCGGGCTCGGTGATGTGCACGGTGGCGTGTGTGCGGTCCCTTGGCGGGTTGGTCCAGGAGGTCCACACCGTGCCGGGATTGGCGCTGCCCGACTCTCCGGTGGTGGAGATGCAGACCTGCGGGCCGGACAGGTGATGCGTACAGGCAGAGGCGGCGGCCTGGGCGGGTGCCTCCATCGAAGCGACAAGGGCAGCGGCGGTGACGCCCACGGCAAGGGTGCGGAGTGATCGAATCATGCCCATTCAACGAGCCGGTCGTCCGGGGGTCGCGCGAGCGGGCGCTGCCTGGTACTCACCTCCGACGCGTTCCCGCCGTCCGTCGGCAGCGAGACCCACTACCTGGGCACACCACCCGATCGAACTCTCCTGCCCGACGCGGCGGTGGTCACCGGCCCTGCGATGACGCATCGCGTCCGGCGCACCCCCACGCACGCGCTGGCCCTCGGCCCGGCAGCCGACAACGGCGCCTACGGCTGCCACACGCACCTCCAGCATTCCTGCACCTCTTCACACCTGCGCCAGCACCCGCCGCGGTCGCCGGAGCTGGGCTCCTGGGCGGCTTGCTCGCCCTGCTTGGTGGGGACGGTGTCGACGTCGTCACAGATGTGGAACGGGGACAGCGCGGAGCAACTGGTCGGCCGACGGCGAGACGGACGATGAAACTGCCCATCAGCGCCTCTCCCCCGTGGCTGTTCCTGGGTGCCCTACCCGTCTTCGGGGTGCCCCACGGCCCGGTGCCAGAGCCTGTGAACAGCCCGTCAGGTTCATGAACGCACATGACATGAGAACGCGTTGATCTCTTTGACCGCCGTCGGAGCCGGGGAGTACTCCGCAGGGGCCTGGGAAACCAGGGAAGACGGGGGGACCGGGGATGGGGACGACGGACGTGCAGGCAGGAAATGTGACGAGACCGGGCGCGCGGCCCGGCCGGGGTCGGCGGATCGGCTGGGTGGCGGCCGCGGTCGCGGCCGTGCTCGCGCTGGTCGGTGGGCTCGTCTCCGTCTTCCTGATGATCACCGGGAACATGCCCGGCGACTCGATGGACAGCGCCTGGGAGACGCCGGCCGATTCGGCGGCTGCCGAGCACGGCAACGGCAGCTGGCTGGTCGGCGATGTCCTGGTCCGCAGCCGCTTCGACGAGGTCACCGGTTACGGCGTGCGGACCGGGAAACAGCACTGGGAGTACGTGCTGCCGGGCCGGTCCGAGATCTGCTCCACGTCCACTCCCGAGGACTCGGTGCTACTCCTGGTGCACGGGGAGAACGTCACCGCCGCCGAGGCCGACGGCGAGGGCTGCGCCGGCATCACGGCGCTCGACCTGAAAACCGGAAAGGAGCTGTGGAGCGGCTCCCGCAAGGCCTCCGCGAAGGCCACCGCCGGCGTCGCCGCCGGCACCATCGGTGGTCCGGTGAACGGCACCGTGGCCGCGGGCGGCGGACTCGCCGTCGTCCTCGACACCTGGACGGACGGGCTCGGTGAGGTGGTCGCCGATGGCCGGAAGGCGATTCGCGCCGTCGATCTGCGAACTGGCGAACGCCGTTGGACGGCCACCGTTCCGAAGGACTGCCGGCCGTTCGACGTCGGAGCCGCGAAGCGCAGGGTCGTCGCGGTCCTCAGCTGTGGGAAGGAAAACCGGTCGGAGCTTACGGCCGCCGTCTTCGACCCGGCGACCGGCTCGCTGCTCCACAACGAGCCGTTGGACGCGCGCCGTCCGGTCGCCTCGTTCTCGTCGTCGTCCGCGGTCCGGACGGCACTCCTGTCCATCGACCCGCTGGTGGTGTCCGTCCGTCCCGCGTATGACACCGAGCCCGGCACCGACGCCTTCTTCTCCTTCGGCGCCGATGGTCGGCGGCAGTCCCGGATCGAGATCTCCGGCGAGCACGGGAAGATCGTCGCCGACAAGCCCTCCAAGGTCGCCATCGATGGCGAGCACCTCTACGCGGTCGCCGATTTCGGTAAGTCCTCCACCAGTTCCCGGGTCGTCGCCATCGACCTCACGACCGGCCGCCTCGCCTGGGAGGCGGACTCCGGCCGGGGTGACACGGTGGCACTCGCCGTCCACGACGGCAAGGTCACCGTCCTGCACCAGGACCGGGGCAGCTTCACCGAAACGCTGTACGTGCTGGACGGTGCCACCGGCGAGGAGCTGGATGACCGCAACTTCTCCGTCGACATCGACCGTGACGACGGCTGGCTGGCCGGCCTCTTCGACCGCGACGGCCTGCTGATCGTCTCCCGCTACGACACCGACGGACCGGGCCGGCCGTTCGCCGCGTATGAACGCTGGTGACCGAGACGGTGGGGCGCGGGGTCAGACAACGGGGACGGCGTCGACTTCATGACGCGCCACGGTAGGCGTTCGCTTCTCTTCTCGAAGGCGGATTGTCCAGACACGTTGCGGGAGGTCAGCGCTGTCGGGCCCAGGTCCGCCGAGGTGTGGTCGTGGCCTGTTGTGCGGGACCTGCGTGCACCTCGCTGTCCTGGACGCTGCCGGACACCGGTGTCCGGCAGCCGGATGGGGCGCGAGATGCGGTACACCGTACGGCCCGCGGCGCTCGACGCGACCTCCCGGTGGATGGCCGCGCTCGACGCTCGCCTCGGACTGGCGACTGGCGGCTGGCGACTGGCGACTGGCGACTGGCGACTGGCGACTGGCGACTGGCGACCATCAAGCGCGTCTCGGAGGCGGCGGAGCGGGAGGAGGAGCACGGACCGGTAACCGGATCCTCGGGCCCCGGGCCCCGAATAGCCCAACCCGGGGGCCCGGGCGGCGCGGACGGCATGTCGCGGGGCCGCCTGGCACAGCGCCACTTACTGTCTCCGCACGGGCCGGGCCCGCGGGCGGCCGGGGCTTTTCGCTGCCGCGCGCGGGGGACTTCGACGGCCGCCGTCCCGAGGGCTGCCATGCCACTCATGACGAAGCGATGGGGAATGGCATGCCGGACGTACAGCGGCCTCGACAGAACGGCGTGGCCTGGCTGATCTGCGGCCCACGCACCAAGTGGCTGGTCGTGGCCCTGTGGCTGATCGTCTTCGTCGTCGCGGCGCCCCTCGCCCAGAAGCTCACCGGCGCACAGGACAACGACGCCACCTCCTGGCTGCCGAGCAGCGCCGAGTCCACCCAGGTACTGGAGACCTCGAAGGGTTTCCGGCCCGAGATCATCACGGCGATCATCGTGTACGCCCGTGAGGACGGGCTGACCACTAAGGACCGCGCACAGATCGCGGCGGACACCGTGCAGCTGAAGACGCTGCGGGCGGACGGCGTCAGAGGCTGGGAGACCCGGGGCCCTGTCTACAACAGGACCATCCCGCCCCAGGCGGCCCAGGTCTTCGTTCCCGTCACCATGGACGAGGAAGGGTGGGAGCGCATCGGGTCCGCCATCGACTCCATCCGGGACGTCGTGGGCACCGGCGGCAACGGCCTCGCCGTCCACATCACCGGGCCCGGCGGTATCACGGCCGACTCCGCCGACGCCTTCGAGGGCATCGACTCGACCTTGCTGTTCGCCGCGCTCGGCGTAGTGGTCGTGATGCTCCTGATCACCTACCGCAGCCCGACCCTGCTCATCCTGCCGGTGCTCGCGGCCGTCGCCGCGCTCTTCAGCGCGCAGGCCGTCATCTATCTGCTCGCGACGCACACCGGTCTGACCGTCAACGGTCAGAGCGCCGGCATCCTCACGGTCCTCGTCTTCGGCGCGGGCACCGACTACGCCCTGCTCCTGGTGGCCCGCTACCGCGAGGAGTTGCGCCGGCACGAGAACCGTCACGAGGCCATGGCCCGGGCGCTGCACCGCGCCGGCCCCGCCATCCTGGCGAGCAGCGGGACCGTGGTGCTCGGCATGCTCGTCCTGCTGACCGCCGAGATGAACTCAACGAAGGGCCTGGGCCCCGTCGCCGCGATCGGCGTGGCCGTTGCCCTGGTCGCCATGATCACCCTCCTGCCGGCCCTTCTGGTCATCTTCGACCGCTGGATCTTCTGGCCGGCCGTCCCCCACTTCGGTTCCGCCGAGCCCACCGAGCACGGCGTCTGGGCACGGCTGGGGGCTCGGATCGCGCACCGTCCCCGCGCGATCTGGGTGGCCACCGCGCTGGTGCTCGCCGCCCTGTCCCTGGGACTGACGCAACTGCGTGCCGCGGGGCTGAGCAACGCCGACTCCTTCACCGACAAGCCGGACTCGATCGTCGGCCAGGAGGTCCAGGACCGCTACTTCCCGGCCGGAAGCGGCAACCCGCTGGTGATCATCGCCAACGCGGACCGCAACGCCCAGGTGCGCAGGACGGTCGCGTCGACCCAGGGCGTGGTGCCCGGATCCATCGGCGTACCTCTCGGCACGAAGCCGGTGCACGACGGCCAGGTGCTCTTCGAGGCGACGATGACCGACCCACCGGACAGCGATGCGGCGAAGGACACCGTGGAGCGCGTACGGGACGCCGTGCATGCGGTGCCGGGCGCCGACGCGCAGGTCGGGGGTGGCACGGCGGCCCTGCTGGACATGGACACCGCCACGCGGCACGACAACATCCTGATCATCCCTCTGGTGCTGCTGGTGGTGCTGTGCGTCCTCGCACTGGTGCTGCGCGCGGTGGTGGCTCCCCTGCTGCTGATCGCGACGGTGGTGCTGTCCTTCGCCGCGGCGCTCGGCATCAGCGCGCTCTTCTTCCGGTACGTCTTCGACTACGCGGGCGAGTCGACGGACTTCCCGCTGTTCGTGTTCGTGTTCCTGGTGGCACTGGGGATCGACTACAACATCTTCCTCTCCACCCGTATCCGCGAGGAAGCCTTCCATCAGGGCACGCGGGCCGGAGTGGTGACCGGCCTCGCGGCCACCGGGGCGGTGATCACCTCGGCGGGGCTCGTCCTGGCGGGCACCTTCGCGGCGCTCGGAACCCTGCCCATCGTGGGCCTCGCGGAGATCGGCTTCGCGGTGGCGCTGGGCGTGCTGCTGGACACCTTCGTCGTGCGGTCCATCCTCGTCACGTCCCTGTTCCTGGACATCGGCCCGAAGGTCTGGTGGCCGCACCGGCTCGCCCACGAGGACGGCGCCGTGACGGGGAGGTCAGGGGCGTCGGCCACGGATTCCTAAGCACCGCTCGGATCATGCTCGGAGCTACATGGCCAGGGCTGCGAGAGTGTTGGTGCCGAGACAGATGCAGGCGTTTCTCGTAGCGGCGGCGACGGCGCGGAAGCCATTGAGGGGGTTGAGGTGCCTTCGACGGTGTTGCGCTTCTTGTAGCGTTCGTTGTCGAAGCCGGTTGCTGGTGGCCCGGCCAACCTGCCTGCGGCGTGCCCGGCGGGCCGTCCGAACGTCACATGCCTTGGGGCTGACGGTTTCCAGTACGAAGAAGAGCTCGGCTACCTCGGTCGGGTGACGGACGGAACGGCCGGTCAACTCCTGCAGTTTGCCGAGGCGGTAGTTGACCGAATTGCGGGGACAGAACAGCGCCCTGGCCGCAGCAGTTGTCGAGCCAGTGGCGAACCATGCCCTGGCGGTGGCGAAAAGAGCCTCGCGTTCTTCTCGGGCCAAGTCGAGCAGCCTGACGAGGATTTGGGAGGTCAGGTCGTCGGCGGTCTCGGGGTTGCTGGCGATGAGCGTGGCAACCGGGCGGTCGCCGTAGTGGACCTTGATGGGGGTGCTGATCTTCTCGCTGAAGATCTTGTCTCGGGGATGCCCTGCTTGGCGAGCGCGGCAAGTTCTGGTCCCACAGGAGCTGGAAGTTGGGGTGTGCGAGTCGGGCGTCGCCGAACCCTTCGGCTCCTTCAGTCCGGTCGCGTACCGTGGAAAACGCGGGCCGATCGCCGGGCTGACCGGCACTGACGACGGGGGCGGGAACATGAGTGCGGAGCACGTCGTAGGCCTCGCCGGTATCGCCGTGATCATCGCGAGCGTAGTGGCCGGTGTGGTGATTCTGCGGAGCGGATCCATCCTGCGCACCAGGGTCATATACCCGTTGTGCGACACGTGTGGGCACGCACGGCCTGAGCACTCCCGGGGAGAGGACACCCGCTGCCATCACGATTACGGGCACCACACCTGGAACAACGACAGCTACGGCAACAGCCAGCAAAAGTACGGTGATACCTGCCGATGCCAGGAGTTCCGTTACCGGCCTCGCACCGTAAAGCCCGCTGAATGACCTTGGGTGTGGAGCGCTCCAGACACTCCAGCCCTCCGCCCCTCGGTCCCCGGGGCATCGCGGTCGAGTTGCCCGCAGGGCACGGCCCCACTCGGTCGCGTAGGCCGCCCGCAGCCCGAGAGTGAACGCGTCGTCCATTTTACGGACTTCCACGGCATCAATACCCCTCGAAGAGCGCTGGAACGACCAAAGCCCCAAAGACCCTTCTTCGGCGGCTCGTTCGAAAGCGCTCGGCTGCCGAACCTCGTGGCCGGTGTGGGACGAGGCACACGGTCGTGGTCGGCGCCCCGTCGGCATCCGCCGCCGCCGGCAGGTTCTGGCCTCGCCATCACGCAGGGTCGTCCCAGCTCCGCCTCGCCTACGGTTGCGGGGCCGCCCGCGCACACTCGGTGAGAATGCCGCCCCGTGCCGGGCCGCCCGTGGGCGTGACTGGTGATTCGCGCGATGCGAGAGGCGCGTGCGGGCGTCGAGACTGCGGTGCAACCTGTCACCACCAGCCCCCCGCACGGAGGTACCGATGCCCGATCCGTACACGAGGCACAAGGCAAGGACGGCGCGACGATCGCCGTCGTGGAGGCGCCGCTTACGGGGCGTGCTGGCGAGCGCGCTCCTGCTGTCGGCGACCGGGCTGGGCGCCGCGCCCGCCGCGGCCACTCCGGCGGCCGACGACACGACCGTCACCACCGGTTACGGGCAGGTGCGGGGAACGGCGGGCGAGAGAGCAGACGACTACCTCGGCATCCCCTACGCCGCACCGCCCGTCGGCGGCCTGCGCTGGAAGCCGCCCGCCGCACCCGCGCGCTGGACGGGCGTCCGGGACGCCACGGCCTCCGGCAACCCCTGTATGCAGACGGGCTCGTCGACCCCTTGGGGCGATCTGGCCGGACCGGGCACCCCCAGCGAGGACTGCCTCTACCTCAACGTCCACACGCCCGCCCAGCGCTCCCTGCGCGACCGGCCCGTGATGGTCTGGATCCACGGCGGCGGCTTCACCATCGGTTCCGGGACCTTCTACGACGGCGGAGAATTGGCCGCCCGGGGCGACGTGGTCGTCGTCACCCTCAACTACCGTCTCGGCGCCTTCGGTTACCTCGCCCATCCGGACCTGGCGGGAGAGTCGGCGGACGGCATCTCCGGCAACTACGGCCTCCTCGACCAGCAAGCGGCCCTGCGCTGGGTGCGTCAGAACATCGCCGCCTTCGGCGGCGACCCCGGCAACGTCACGGTCTTCGGCGAGTCGGCGGGCGGCGGCAGTGTCTGCCAGCACCTCGTCTCCCCCCGCGCGACCGGCCTCTTCGACCGTGCCATCGCCCAGTCGGGCTGCGGCTTCCCGCTGCCCACGCACGAGTCGCAGCAGCGCACCGGTGCGACCTGGGCCGGCTCCCTGGGCTGCGCCGATGTCGCCTGCCTGCGCGGCAAGACCGCCGGCGAGCTGCTCACGGCCTCGACGAACCCCACCGCCCGCTGGGTCCCGAACGTCGACGGCCGGCACGTCCCGCTCCAGATCGCCGAGGCCCTGGAGAGTGGCAGGTTCCACCGCGTGCCCGTCCTCCAGGGCACCACCGCCGACGAGGGCCTGCTCACCGTGGCATCCACCTACGACCTGGCCGGCCGTCAGCTGACCCCGGCCGGATACCCGGTGGCCGTCCGCGCCCTGTACGGCGAACGTGCCGACGCGATCCTGGCCCGCTACCCGCTGTCGGACCACGGCTCCCCCGCCGAGGCACTCGGCGCGATCCTCACCGACTCGCAGTTCGCCTGCCTCCAGTCCCGCACGGCGCGGCTGATGGCCGGGCACACCCGGTCCTACCAGTACGAGTTCGCCGACCGCGGCGCCGTGGACTACCTCGACCTCCCGGTCAGCTTCCCCATAGGCGCCCCGCACGGCTCCGAGATCCGGTACGTCTTCGGTGGCGTCTCGGGCACCCCCGCCCAGAACGCCCTGGCCGCCAAGATGCTCGGATACTGGACCAACTTCGCCCACACGGGCATCCCGTACGCGGCCGACGCCCCACGCTGGACCCAGTACCCGAAGGTGCAGGTGCTCGCGCCCGAGGCGATCACGGCATCGACGACGTTCCCCGAGGACCACATGTGCGACCTGTGGCTCCCGAGCGCTGTGACCGCCCGGCACTGAACGACCGGACGTGCGACGGCCCCGGCGCCCAGAACATCTGGAGCCGGGGCCGGCCCCGTGGCGTCGTCACCGAGAGCGAGCACAGGCGCCGCCCGGCTGACAACAGCCAGCCCGGGTGTGGCGGGGCGGCGGACGGCCCGGACCGTGCGCTCGGTGCGTACGGCGAGGTCTTCGCGGCACAGGACCCGTGCCGACCGTCGACGGCGATGGTGCGCTCGCCGTCGAGCGCGAGCCCGGAGGCAGTCAGCATCGGCCCCCGGTCGGCGCCGCGGTGCGGGACCTGATCGGCGTGGAAGCCGTCGGGTCGCCCCGCCGCCCTGGTGCGGCACCTGAGACCTCACGGACAGCGGTACGACGACGACCGATGCCGTGGAGCGATGCCAGGCGGGCACGCGCCCGCGCGGCGGCGAAGTCCTCACGTCCGCCATGCGTACGGTCCGCCCGATCCTGGCCTTGCCTACTTGGATGCGACGCGCCCACGCGGCCCCGCGAGGTGGCACTTCTCGGCCTCGGCGTCCTCTCTCTGGCCGACGGTGCGAGGTGACCGTCACTGGCTACGGAGCGTTTCCGCGCCGCAGCGCCGGCCTCGCCGCCTGCGGCAACGGCCATCTCCGGACAGCGCGCCCTTGGCGCTTCCCCCAGCGGTCATCTACGAACGAAGGGAAGATCAACACACCACGCAGTCAGGCGCCTGGCCAGTGAGGCAGTTCAGTCCGTCGCTTCGCGGACGTCCTTTCCCTGCTCGGCGAACGCCTTGAAGTCCTGCATGTGCTGTTGCGACTGCTTGCGGAAGGCGCCGGGCATGAGGAGTCCCACCAGCTTCATCAGAAAGCCGCTGAACCGGTATTCGTTCTCGCTCTCCCAGAGCGTCGTTTCCGGGCCCGTTTCGGTCAGCCGGTCGCGCACGGCGCTCCACATGCCTTCGCCGACGATCTCGCGGTCGAAGTGGACGACGCTCGTCTTCGGGACCTCGCGCAGGTCTGCCGGTTCCCGGCGTGTGATGGTCTCGGTGCACTCGATCTTCCGCCGGCCCATCTGCATCACGACCCGCGACTTGGTGCCGACCTGCCCGTGCTCCCCGCTCAGCGGCTCGTGCAGCACCAGGCCCCGCAGCCATTTCGGCAGGTGTGCCGGGTCGGCGAGCAGAGGGACCACCTTCTCCCGCGGCAGGGCGATCTCGATGGAGACGGTGTATTTCATGGGGCGCATCATTCTCTTCCTTCCAGGTGTGGGACAACGCGCTCTTGTACTGCTCGCCGCACTCCTCGGCTGAGGGCACTGCATTCCGTGTCCATAAAGTAAAGGGCAGACGTGTGGTCTGCGATTGGGCCTCGGTCTGGTCGTCCAGGACAACCTCGAGATTGCGGGCGCTGGTCAGCAGTACCGCGAAGCCCAGCCGGTTACGGGCATGCCGCTTCGGCTCGATCAGCTCCAGGTCCGCGTCGTCCATGAAGAAGAAGCGCTTCATCTCCGTGCTCAACGGCGCCCCAATGAAACGCCGGAAACCCCGCGGCCTGCTCATCCGTCAGAAGCTCAACCGCCACGCCGGCCCTCCAGACAGTCGATCAACAACAACTGCCGAAGGCTCCGCCGAACCAGAAGCACAGGTCAACGCCTCTCCGGCGCCCGCGAGGGCCAGCGCGGGTTTTCGTTCCGATGTGCCGCCGCGTTGTCGTCCCGAGGACGGCTTCGAAGCCGGGCTACGCCAACGGCCGGCAACCGCGGGTGCCCGTATGCGGCGATCATGTCCACCAACGTGGCAGGTCAGCTCTTGCAGGCGGGACGGCGACCGGGCAGGCCATGTCGCCGGTCAATCGCGCGGCAGTCGAACGTCTCCGCAGACGGTTCAGCGCAGGATGCCGGCCTGGCGGGCGGCTCGCAGCCAGGACGGGAACTCCGACAGGAGCCGGTCGTACAGCTCCGGGTCAGAGACCTTCTCGATATCGTCGACGGCGAAGAATCCGACGTTGTCGACCCGACGGCCAGGCAAGGTGTCGAAGCGTTCCAGCACACCGTACTGCGACCGGCCGAGTCCGATGAACTGCCAGAACACCGGCTCTTCCACAGCCGCACGCAGTTCCCGCTCAATCTCATCATTGCGGTACACGCCGCCGTCCGAGAAGAACAGGACCAGCGTCGGGTCAGGCACCGGGTGATCACGCACGAAAGCGCGCACTTCGGCAATGACCTTCTGCTCCTCGTTCTGGATGCCGACCGCTCGCATGTCGACCTGACCGGGGAGGAGCCCTTTTGGCGGCTTCTTGCGACCGAAGAGACTGAGTTGCCCGACGCGCACATGCAGCCGCAGCCACTCGGGCAGGTCACCGACCACAAGATCCGGCAGCCGGGCCGGATTGGACGCGAAAGTCCATGCCTGCATCTCACCGTCATCATCGACCTGCGCCGCCACCGCCGCCATCCGCTCGGTGACACCTGCCACAGTGCCGCGTGTGTAGAGACCGCCCATCGACCCCGACGCATCGAGGACGAGGATCACGCGCGCAGTCAGGTCCGTCAGGCCCTGCTTGCGCAGGCTGACCGCGACCTGCTCCTTACGCAGCGACAGGCGCTTACGCATGTCGACAGGCAGATTTTCCTCGCCCTTGGTGAACCGGATGGAAGGCTTGCCTTGGCCGGCAACGGACCGGGCCGTCGAGGGAGACGAGACACCAGGGGCCCGTCGAGCGGAGGGCGGCGACATCCGGGCGGGGGCCGGAACGGGAGCAGCCGCGGCCTGGTCCTCGTCGACGCTGATTCCGAAGTCCCTTGCCAGTCCCGCAAGCCCGCTCGCATACCCCTGGCCGACAGCGCGGAACTTCCATCCGTCCCCGCGCCGGTAGAGCTCACCACTCACATAGGCGGTCTCCGTGCCGGCCTCCATGTCGAAGCGGGCCAGTTCAGCACCGGACGCGGTGTCGAACAGCCGCAGATGAAGTCCCGGCACCTGCCCGAACGTGCCATCGCCGGCTGAAGCGCACAAGGCGACCCGCTCGATTTCCCGTCCCAGTGCGGCCAGATCGACTTCCAGCGAGTCCGCTCCCGGCTGCTTGCCGAGGTGACGCACGGCGCCGGAAGGATGCTGCGGCTGGTTGTAGAAAACGAAATCGCCATCGGAGCGGACCCGCCCGCTACCGGTCAGCAGCAGCGCGGAAGCGTCCACATCCGGCACGCCAGGTCCGGCCGACCAACCGAGTACAGCTCTGACGGCGGACACCGCCACCGGCATGTTGGCGCCCTTGCTCAGTGTCGTCACAAAGGACAGTCTGCCCGCCGGTGAACCGCAAGGCCCCCCGGACCGCGAAAACAGGCAGTTGCTCCCGACCTCCTGGAGGCGGCCGTGGCAGGCCGGTGGCGAACGAAGAGATCCTGCGCGGTCCCCACCTGCGCCTCGTCATCGTCGGCCAGCGGCAGAGTGGCGTCCCTGGTCAGGGCGGGGCTGGGCTGGGCTGGGCTGGGCTGGGCTGGGCTGCGAGCGTAGCCGGGGATGCTGATGGCTTCGCAGGCAAGGCCGCGGGCCTACGCGAGCAGGGTGCCTGGTGTCGGGTGGAGGCGGTAGACGTGTTCAGCCTGGCCTTCGGGTGGGATCAGTATGTTTGCTGGCCAGCGACCAGCCCTGCGCCGGCGCCGTAGCCCGTACACGGGCTCGGCATTCGACCCTCAGGTCGACAACCCCGGACCGCTGTACGCTGCCGTTGCCTGGGTGAACGGCAGCGCCATCGATCGCGACATCTACTGGCTCCGGGCAACTCGAAGCCGCCGCCCTGCTCCAGACCCTGGCGGCTCTCCCCTGCCTCGAGCACTCGGGCGAGGCCTTCGCCTGGCACCCCACCGAGGCTTACCTGATCTCGAAACGGCCACCAGTTCGAATACGCACCCAAAGCCGCCGTCGCCCTCGTACGCGACGCCGCCGCAGGGGCACCAGGCGTAACCGCATCGCCCGCCACCGCCGCGACTGGACCATCTACCTGCCGCAGTGCTCATACCTGGCTGCCGACGAAATGCAGTGCTCCGGGGTACGAAGTCTGCCGCGATCGCTTCCCGGTCCGCTTGCTACGGAGGAGGCCAAGCGGGGACTCTACGGCCAAAGGACCTCACCGTCTTGAACGACCAGGGGCTCGAACCGGTTGGACTCGCAGAACCTGGTCCAGCCCAGGCGGACCACATGGGTCGACGAACGGTGTCGGTCATCGGCTCTGGCGGCCAGCCAGCTGAGCAACTCCCCAGTGCGGTCGAATTCATCAGGGTGGATCTCCTGCCGAGCGGTCAGGGCCCATGCCCCGCCCTCAGTGCGCAGCAGCACCGCGACGAGTGCGCCGTCCACCTTCC
The DNA here is from genome assembly GCF_040650955.1 of Streptomyces sp. NPDC048560. Taxonomy (NCBI): domain Bacteria; kingdom Bacillati; phylum Actinomycetota; class Actinomycetes; order Kitasatosporales; family Streptomycetaceae; genus Streptomyces; species Streptomyces sp. NPDC048560. Next base: position 121,355 of record NZ_JBEZIJ010000015.1, on the reverse strand, counting down.
AGGCCTCGCCGTGTCGGCCCAGCAGAGGCACAGGATGGTCCTCTGTGACGAACTCGCCGGAGTCGTCCTCCACCACGATCGGAAACGCGGTCACAATACGGAGAGTCTCCGGCTTGTCGCCCAGCCCGAGATGCCACCGAAGCTCTGTGACCTCTTCGTCCAACAGACTGCCCCGCAGGTTCAGGGCGATTGAGAGCTCAAAGATGTCTGCCATAGCGGCAGGCTACCGAGGAGACGCCCGAGGCCGTAGTGACCGCGGTGTCGAGCCCCGTGCTCTCCTTCCCCCTCTCCACCCCGCAGGATGCAGCGCCGGTCGCCTCAAGGGCTCTTCGCCCAGCTGAAGCACCACGCCGACGCCCTCCGTCCAGGATTTCGACGTGCGGGCGGACGGACCCCCGAGCACGGCGAGGCAGAGCTGCCCGCCCGGCCGTGCTGGCAGCCGACGAACCTCAGCCACGCCCTGGCGGCTCCGCAGTCGGTGTCCGGACAGCTTCGCGGTCCGGTCACCCCACGCTTCCACCACTGTGCGCGCATTGCGTACCGCGCCGGGCTCGCGCGGCTGTCCAGATGGGTGCTCGGCCACCCCCACGCCGGTTCGAGGGGGTGATGGCCGGCGCCGGACCACGGCGACGCTCGTGGACAGCTCGGGCCTACCGGCGTCGCTGAGCCGAGCAGGGCTAAGTTCCGGTCCGGTCGACCCGGAGGACGGTGGGGATGGAGGCGCATCGAGCCAGCGCTCTGATCCTCGCGTTTCTTCGCGTTCGCCGACCCGGTCGCATCGCAGGGGGACGTGTGCTGTTCTGGAAGCAGTCGCAGGAAGGCACACCGATGCGTCGCAGCCGGATTTCCGCCTTCGCACCCGCCAGGTCGACCGCCCCGACCGGAGCCAGCGGGGGGTTGCAGCCCACACGGACTCTGGCGGCCGCCTGGATCCTCGTCGTTCTGATCGCGGTGCCCGCCTGGGTGCTGACGATCGGTCAGGCCCGTGACATGGGCGTCGAGCCCGGCACGATGGGGATGGCGATGCCCCTGTTCCTGCTGCTCTGGGTGACGATGATGGCAGCCATGATGCTGCCGTCCATGGCGCCGGTGGCCATCACCTGGGTACGTGGTATCGGCCGCCAGTCCTCCGGCTGGACCCGGACGGCCCGCACCGTCGAGTTCGTGGGCGGATACCTGCTGGTGTGGACCGCCTTCGGACTGCTCGCCTATGCGGCCCTGACCTTCACCGGCGGCCTGGTGGACGACCATCCCACCGCCGGACGCTGGATCGGTGCGGTCGCCTTCCTGCTCGCCGGCCTGTACCAGCTCGGTCCTCTCAAGAACGTCTGCCTGCGGCACTGTCGCGACCCGCTGAGTCATCTGGTGCGTTACGCCGGCTTCCGGCGACCGGCCCGCGATCTGCGAGTGGGCGTCCACCACGGCGCGTACTGCGTCGGCTGCTGTGCCGGGCTGATGCTCGTCTTCGTTCCCCTCGGCGTGATGAACGTGGCGGCCATGGCAGGACTGGCGTTGGTGATCTTCGTGGAGAAGCTGTGGTCCCGGGGTGTCCTCCTCAGCGGTGTCGTGGGCGTCGCCTTCCTCGTCCTGGCGGTGCTCGCACCGTTCCAGGACTGGATGCTGCCAGGTTTGGAGGGCTCGATGCCGTCAATGAGCGGCATGTGATCTTCTGCGCGGACCTGGTCGATTCCTTCGGACAGCGGTACGCCGGAGGGTGGCCCAGGGACCTGCCTCCCACTCGGTGGGTCGAGGCGCCGCCACCCGACCCTTCGTGTAGGGCTCGGCGCCGTGGTCCGCGTAGACGTCGGCCGGTTTCCCGCCCGGGGCATGAGGTGCAAGCTGGAAGGTGAGACCGGCCTCCGATCCCGGCGCGGGCTCGGGATGCGCGGTCCCGCTACTCCGAGTGAGCTCGTCGGAGCTCGGCTGGAGGAAGTGACATGACACAGCAAGCCACCACTGGCACGCGCTGGCATCTGACCGGCGACTGGTTCGACGTATGCAAGTGCGCGATTCCGTGCCCGTGCACGTTCGCGCAGCCCCCGACCTACGGCGACTGCGAAGGCGTCTTGGTCTGGCACATCCGGGAAGGCAACTTCGGGGACGTACGGCTCGACGATCTCAATGTCCTGATGCTCGGGTCATTCGAGGGCAACCCGTGGGCGGGCACGCATACCAAGCCGTACGCCGCGGTCTTCCTGGACGAGCGCGCCGACGACCAGCAGCGGGCCGCGCTCGGGACCGTCTTCGGCGGTGAGGCGGGCGGATGGCCGGCGGAGTTCGGGGCGATGTTCCACCCCGAGATGCGGGGCATGGACGTCGCCCCGATCCACGTGGAGATCGACGAGGATCTCGCCACGTGGCGAGCCGAGATCCCGGGGCGTGTCACGGCGACCGCCGAGGCGCTCACCGGCCCGACCACGCCCGACGGCGCACGCGTCCAGGTCCTCAACTCCCCGGGCTCCGAGGTGGGGCCTGGCCAGATCGCCACGTGGGGGCGGGCCACCGTCGACCGCGCCGACGCGTTCGGCTTCTCCTGGGAACGCACCGGGAAGTCGAGCAAGCACTTCCCCTTCGACTGGAGCGGGCCCTGACTGAAGAGCCCGTCCGACCGACCCGGCCACGCAGCCGCGCACTTCCGGGCTGCCGGCCGCCCGGAACTCCGGAGCCGACCGGCCACCACTTCCTCGGGACCGTCCCCGACGCCGTCGTGCGGTCTGTCTGCGCATGCAGCTCGCGGCCGACGCACACCACACCAGGCCTGACGCGCCCGGCACAGAAGCACACCATGACACCCGACTGCGGCTCGTACGCGGCTGCCCGCCAGCCGGTCACTCAGGGCCGAGCGCACCCACGGCTCCGCGGCCGCTCGGTCGCAGCCGAGGGCCGCAGGGATCCCGGTGTTGCTATGCGCGGGCCAGGTGGTCCGGCGCCCGGCAGGCGTTGTCTTCGGAGGCGTTCCGTCTCCGATGTCTGGCGGGTCTCAGCAGAGTGGCCAGTTGCTTAGCGCGGCGTCAGCCATCGCCTGGAGCTCTGCGCGACTGACGCCGCTCGCGGCTTGCACGGCGATGCCGAAGGCCAGGGTGGTGACGTAGCGGGCCAGGAGTGCTGGATCTGCCTGCGGGGGCAGGTCGCCGTCGTCGACGGCTTGCTCGAACCGCTGGCGTAGACGGGAGCAGCCGTTGTTTCGCCAGGCGGCGAGGAGGTCCCGGACTGTCCGTCCGGAGTCGCCGGCGGCCAGGGCGCTCTGGACTCCCATGCAGCCGCGGGGGTGGGCCGGGCTTGTGGTGGTCCGGATGGTGCCGGTCAGGATCGCGGTGACGGCGCCCAGGGCGGTCGGTTCTCCGAGGGCTCGGTCCAGGTACGCGCTCGGGCCTTCGGTGTAGCGCTCCAGGGCTTTGCGGAAGAGTTCCTCCTTGTTGCCGAAGGCCGCGTACATGCTGGTGGTGGAGATGCCCATCGCTTGGGTGAGGGTGGCCAGGCTGGCGCCTTCGTACCCGTGTTCCCAGAAGACCAGCATGGCGCGCTCAAGTGCTTCCTCGGTGTCGAATCCCCGCGGTCGGCCGACGGAGCGGCTCTGTTTGGTACCCACCCCCACAGGCTACCCCCTTCCGCATCGAGCGATACAGAAGTGCTACGTTCGACTTCCGCATCGATCGATGCGGAATCTTGGGGAGGTAATTGCCGTGGGACTGTTGGAAGGAAAGACCGCTCTCGTCACCGGGGGCAGCACTGGTATCGGCCTGGCCAGCGCTGTGCGGCTGGCGGCCGAGGGGGCGCATGTGTTCATCACCGGCCGGCGTAAGCAAGAACTCGACGCGGCCGTCGAAACGATCGGCTCGGCAACCGCTGTGATCGGCGACATCGCGGACCTTGCCGATCTGGACCGGCTCTTCGAGGCGGTCCACGACCGCGGGCAGGGTCTGGACGTCCTGTTCGCGAACGCCTCCGTTGCGGCGTTCGTCCCGTTGGAGCAGATCACGGAGGAGCACTTCGACACCCTCTTCGGGATCAACGTCCGGGGCACGCTGTTCACCGTCCAGAAGGCGCTGCCCCTGCTCAACGACGGCGCCTCGGTGATCCTGAACGGTTCCACCAACGTGGACGTCGGTGCGGAGGCGTTCGGCGTGTACGCGGCTTCCAAGGCCGCCACCCGGTCCTTCGCTCGGACCTGGGCCAATGAGCTCAAGGGCCGCGGGATCCGGGTCAACGCCGTCACGCCCGGCCCGACCGACACACCTGGCCTGTCAGGACTCGCTCCCGATGCGGAGCAGGCCGCCGGGCTGCGGCAGCACCTGGCGGCGCAAGTTCCGCTGGGCCGGCTCGCGCGCCCGGAGGAGATCGCCGCCGCCGTGGCTTTCCTCGCCTCCGAGCAGAGCAGCTTCATCACCGGTTCGAGCCTGTACGTCGACGGCGGCCTGAACCAGATCTGAGCTCGAGAACAGCTGCGCCCGGCCGGGCCGGGCCGGGCCGGCTCCAGCGGGCAAGCCAGAGGACCCCGAACCGGCCAGGCGCACGAAGTCCCGTCGCCAGAGCGGCGACACGAACAGTCCGGCTCGGCCGGGCGGCACGTCAGCACACCGAAGAGGTCCGGGCGGTCGGCCGGGCCGCGATCAGGGTGGCCCAGCGGACTGCGGCGTGCGCCCGGCAGACGGAGCCTCGCCCGGCGTACACGGCCCACGAGCAAGCCACGCAACCCCATCAGACACAGGACGAGGACCATGACAGTGATCGGCATCATCGGTGCAGGCGAAGTCGGCAGTCAGATCGCGCGTGCGGCGATCGTGAACGGCTATGACGTCGTGATCGCCAATTCACGAGGCCCCGAGACCTTGAAGGATCTCATCGACGAGCTCGGTCCGTCAGCGCACGCCGCAACTGCCTCCGGCGCCGCCGCCGCCGGAGAGTTCGCTGTCGTGGCGGTCCCACTCAAGGTGATCAACGACATGCCCGTACAGCAACTGGCAGGCAAGATCGTGCTGGACACGAACAACTACATGATCTGGCGCGACGGCCACATCCCGGCCATCGACTCGGGAGAGAAGACCGTTCACGAGCTCCGCCAGGAACACCTGCCGCGATCCAAGGTCGTCAAGGCTTTCACCCATATCCAAGCCCCCCGCATCACCACGGCGGGCAGAGCGGCGGGCACGCCCGGCCGACTTGCGCTGTCGGCCTCCAGCGACTTTCCCGAAGCCGTGGAGCTCGTGAGGCGCCTGTACGACCAGTTCGGGTTCGACACCGTCGACAACAGCCCGCTCAACGAGTCATGGCGCAGTGGCCCCGGTCAGCCCGCGTGGAACGCACACGAGCACCAGACCCGCGACGAACTCATCGCCAACCTCGCCAAGGCACGACGGACCGCCTGAGCCGAGGTCTTCACGCTCCGCGCGTCGACTACGACTGCAGCCGGTTGCGGGTCTCGCCGCTCGTGACATGTCGGTCTTGCGTGACCTGGGCGTTCTTGGATCCCTCACGGCCTTGTCACCCATGATCAGTCTCAGATCCATGGCATTCCCTCGCGAGGTCGAGGGCGAGGTCGAGGGCGAGGGCGAGGGCGAGATCAAGCGGCTTGTCCGATTCGGCCGAGTACACCACGCTGAGCCCCGAGCACGAGGACTACCCGGCGATCCCAGATCGCGCACCGATGATTCTCCCGCTCCGCGCCGGTCTATACATCGGACACCCACTGACGGAAGGCTGGGCCATGCGAAAACTGATCTACGGCATGAACCTGACCCTGGACGGCTACATCGCCGCGCCCGGCGACGACATCGGCTGGAGCGGACCGCCGAGCGACGAGCTGTTCCAGTGGTGGCTCGACCACGAGCAGGCGAGTGGCCTGTCGCTGTACGGGCGCAAGCTGTGGGAGACGATGAGCTCCTACTGGCCGACCGGCGACCAGCAGCCCGACGCCACCCCGGCGCAGATCGAGTTCGCGCGGAACTGGCGGGACACGCCGAAGGTGGTGTTCTCCTCGACAATCGACAAGGTCGACTGGAACACCCGCCTGGTCACCGGCGACGCGATCGCCGAGATCACGCGGCTCAAGGCCGAGGACGGCGGCCCGATGAACATCGGCGGCGCGACGCTCGCCGGGGCGGCCATGCGTGCCGGGCTGATCGACGAGTACGCGATCGCCGCCTATCCGGTCCTGGTGGGCAGCGGCACGCCGTTCTTCACCTCGCTGGACAGCTGGGTAAATCTGAACCTGGTGGAAACGCGGACGTTCCCCGGCGGCGTGGTCCTGACCAGGTACGAGACGAGGCGCTGAGCAGCAGCACTCACGCGCTGGTTTCGCGGTGATGTCGATGTCGTATACGACATCGGTACGACAGGGCCGCGTGAGATTACGACATCAGCCACGAGCCCCCACCTTCGGTTCGGGGCTGCGGCCGTGGGCCCGGCGGCTCTTGTCCCGTAACAGGTCGTGGCCGGCTGGGTGGTGCCGTCCGCTTCCCACCTGGCGGAGTACGGGAGGTCTCCCCCTCGGTCTCCCCCTCGTCCGAGGGCGCGACGCCGTCAGGAGGGTGGGTGTACGACGCACCAACTTGCCCCGGGGCCGGAGGGGCCCCGGCGGTTCGGGCAGGCCCAGCCTTCCCCATCGGATACCTGACGACGTGGGCGCTGGGCCACCCGAACGAGCCCGACAGTGCCGAGGCACTCGCCGCCACCACCGCCGGTCGGAGTGCCCGCACGGCTACCGCGACAGCTCCGGATTCCTCACCCTGATCCTCCGCCGAACGCCCGAGGGACCCCGGACCGCACCGGGCGTCCGCCGCCGTCAGGGAACCGTCATCGTCGCCCCGAGCCCGGCGCCGATCGGGTCCCGCGGCCGGAGGAAGGCGGTCGGGGGCAGACCGCCTCCCGGCGGCCGTGCGGACCGGGACCCTGCGGGATCGGTCGAGACGAACAGCCCCGTGTTCCCGCCGCTGTCCCAGGTGTTCTCTGTCGAGCGGACACCGCGACCCAGTACCGCGTCACGGCCGTTGCCTACCGCCACGTTGGCGTGTGCGACCGCGGCCGCGGTGGGGAGGTGGAAGCCGTCGACCCCGTTGCGGTACGCCGTATTCCGGGTCAGCGCGATCCGGCCCGGATTCCCCTCGTCGTTGAAGCCGAGGCCGGTGTTGTCCCAGGCGGCGTTGTTCCGTACGACGTGCGCCACGACGGCCCGGGTGCCGCCCCCGCCGAGGGTGAACCCGTTGCCGTTCCCCTGCCAGTCGGTGTCCTGCCACCGGTTCACCCCGTTGCCGAAGGACCAGTTGCTCTCCACGGTCACCGGGCTGGTGAATCCTCCCAGGTCCAGACCGTCGTTGGCGTTGTCGTACGTACGGCATCCCCGCACCACGTTGCCCGTTCCCGAGCCGAACTTGATCGCCAGACCGACCCCGCTGCGACCGTGGTCCTCGGTGCCCCGGTTGGCGTAGAAGTCGCTGTCCAGCACGGAGTTGGCCACCGTGCCGCCGCCCCGCAGCGTCAGTCCGGACTCGGCGTTGTCGTGCAGGGACAGCCGCTCGAACACCATGTGCGCGCACCCGATGCAGACGTAGGCATGACTGGCGGAGCCGCGGATCTCCAGGCCCCGTACGTTCCACCAGCTCGCCGTCTGGGTGATGGCCCAGGACGAGGCGGGCAGGGCGGAGGCGTCCAGCACCGGCCGTTCGCCCGGATAGTTGGTGAGGGTGATGCGCTGCCGCGCGGTGCCCGCGGTGGAGATCTCCACCGGCTCGGTGAGCCGGTGGGCGCCGCCGCGAAGGTAGACGGTCTGTCCCGGCCGCACCCGGGAGACCGCCGCGCCCAAGGTGGCGAACGGCCGGTCGATGCTGCCGTCGCCTGCGTCCGAACCGTCCGGAGCCACGTACAGACCCTGGGCGGCGACGTCGTTCCCGGCCGACGGCGCCCCCGCACCGGGCCGCGCGGGTGCGGTGGCCCTGGGTGCCGGAGCCGCATCGGGCGGGGCGGCCGGCGACTGCCACAGCAGGAGGCCGAACCCCCCGGCCGCCAGGACGCCCGCCGTCGCCACGGCCGCCTTCGCGGCAACGGGGTGCAGCGCCTCGCGCACCCGGTCGAGCAGCAGGGGAACGAAGGACCCGGCGGGCCCTGCGGAGGCCGCCGCGTGCCGGAGCCCGGCGAGCAGCACCGCGGGTACCGCGACCAGCCCGATGCCGGGCAGCAAGTTCTCCGGCGCGACAAGGCCGCGCCCGTGGGCGCCGCACGCCTCGCAGCTCCGTATGTGTCGGGTGAGGCGCTTGCGCCACAGCGGGGTGCTCGTGCCGTCCCAGTCCCGCGCCTCGGAGACGAGCCGGGAGCAGCGGGGCGCCGCCGACAGGGCGTGCACCAGGGTGCGCGCGGCGTCGAGCCGCTCCTTCATCCGCTGGAGCCGAACCGCCGTGTGGTTACGGTCGAGGCTGAGGGCCCCGGCGACCTCGGACCGGGTGAGGCGACCCGCCGCCTCCTCCCAGTACAGGGCCAGCAGACGGCGGTCGTCGGGCTCCAGCCACCGGGTAGCAAGGGCGAGATACCGCCGCTGACCGGTCAGGGCCAGCTCGGCGACGGTGCGCTCGGCGAAGTCGGGAAGCGGATCCGCCACGTTCTCCACGTCCCGGCGGAAGGACACCCGGCCGGTCCCGCGCCGCTGGTACTGCTGGATCTCACGGTAGGCGATGGTCACGGCCCAGGACCTGAACCGTTCGGGCTCGCGGAGCTTCGGCAGCCCCCGGACGATCCGCAGCATCGTCTCCTGGACCAGGTCGTCCACGTCGGTATGCCCGTCGAGCGCCCGGCCCACGATCCCGTAGAGCAGATCCACGTGCAGGGTGACGAGCCGCTCCATCGCCCCGGAATCACCGCTCTTCGCCGCGAGCACCAGCGCGGTGATGTCCTCCCGCGCATCGGTACGACGCTCCGCCATGGTTTCCGCCCAACCGGTCATTCATCCGATCAATCATGCCGAGGGACCGCATCGTGGCACAGCGCCGGGGGACTGTAAAGATCTCGTTACACCGCCCCATCGGTGGTCAATCACGTTGAACTCTCCTTCTCTGTAGCCCAGTCGGACGGGCACAACGCGGCGCTACGGAGAGCCGCACGCCCGCCGGGGCCCGGGACCGCCGGAAGCGGCCGGCCCGGCATCCCCTGACCCGTCCGCTCTTTCCGGAAGATTCCTCGGAGATTTCCGTTATCCCCTTCCGCCCCACGCATCTACCAGGGCACCGCGGCCTGTCCTGCCGCGACCGGTGACGGGCGACGACGCCCGTGGCCGTACCCGCTGTCCGAAGGAGCATCAGATGTGGCGAGAACAGGAGAACCGGCCCGGCCCCGAGGAGAGGCCCCGGCATCGGAGGAGGACGAACGGTTTCGGTGCGGTGGTGGTGGCGTTCGTGCTGGGGGTGTGGGGGGTGCTGGCCGGTGGTGCGGTGTCTCCCGCGGCCGCGGCGACATTGCCAGCACCGGGTGGGGTGTACCAGTTGGCGGTGACGAAGAGCGGCAAGTGCATCGACGTACCGGCCGCCTCGACGGCGAACGGTGCGCTGTTGCAGCAATGGGGCTGCACGGCCGACTCGCCCTGGCAGCAGTTCACGCTGACCTCGACGGGTTCGGGTACGTACCGGCTGGTCAACGTACGCAGCGGCAAGTGCGTGGACGTCCCGGACTTCTCCACGGCCAGCGGCACCCGCCTCCAGCAATACAGCTGTGCGGGACAGACCAACCAGATGTGGAAGCTCACCGCCAGCGGTTCGAACACCTACCAGATCATCAACGTCAACAGCGGCCTGTGCATCAGCGACGAGAACGCCTCCACGACCAACGGCACAGCGATCATCCAGGAGACCTGCACCGCCAACAGCAACAAACAATGGGCCTTCAAGCCCATCGGAACCGGACGGGACACGGTCGCGGCCGACGGCACGGGGACGTACAGCACCGTGCAGGCAGCGGTGGACGCCGTGAGCTCCGGCAACGCCGGCCGGGTGGTCATCACCATCAAGCCGGGCGTCTATCGGCAGCCGGTGAAGATCCCGGCCGACAAGCCGTTCATCACTCTCCAGGGCTCCGGCGACTCCCCCGACGACGTCGTGCTCGTCGGGAACCGCAACGCGGGGGACTACGGCACCGCGGGCAGCGCAACCGTCATGGCACTCGGCCACGACTTCACCGCGACCAACCTCACCATGTCCAACGACTTCGACGAGAACAGTTCGGACTCCGGTGACCAGGCCCTCGCACTGTATCTCGACGCCGACCGCGCGGTCCTGGACGACGTACGGCTCCTCGGCGACCAGGACACCTTCCTCGTGAACAACAACGCCCGCGCCTACGTGTGGAATTCGTACGTCGAAGGCACTGTGGACTTCATCTACGGCGGCGGGATCGCCGTCTTCCACAACAGCCGGATCCACGAGAAGCGGACAACTGGCGGCCCGATCACCGCGGCCAGCACCCCGGCCGAGCGCGCCTACGGTTTCCTGTTCTACCGGTCGTCGATCACCGGAGCCGTCGCGGGGACCACCCAACTCGGCCGGCCGTGGCGCCAGGACGCCCAGGTCCTGTACCGCGAGTGCACCCTGTCCGCGGCCGTGGCCACCGGCCAGCCGTGGACGAACATGTCCACGAGCACCTGGCAGAACGCCCGGTTCCGCGAGTACCGCAACACCGGCGCCGGTGCGACCGTCAACGGCAATCGCCCGCAGCTCGCCGACGCCCAGGCAGCCTCGTACACCCCGCAGAAGTACCTCGCGGGCGCCGACGGCTGGAACCCCGTCCGATGACCCCGACTTCGGCTTTCCCGACACCCGAGAAGAAGGAGAAGAACATGGCACAGCACAGAGCGACCGGTTTCGGTGCGGTGGTGGTGGCGTTCGTGCTGGGGGTGTGGGGGGTGCTGGCCGGTGGTGCGGTGTCTCCCGCGGCCGCGGCGACATTGCCGGCACCGGGTGGGGTGTACCAGTTGGCGGTGACGAAGAGCGGCAAGTGCATCGACGTACCGGCCGCCTCGACGGCGAACGGTGCGCTGTTGCAGCAATGGGGCTGCACGGCCGACTCGCCCTGGCAGCAGTTCACGCTGACCTCGACGGGTTCGGGTACGTACCGGCTGGTCAACGTACGCAGCGGCAAGTGCGTGGACGTCCCGGACTTCTCCACGGCCAGCGGCACCCGCCTCCAGCAATACAGCTGTGCGGGACAGACCAACCAGATGTGGAAGCTCACCGCCAGCGGTTCGAACACCTACCAGATCATCAACGTCAACAGCGGCCTGTGCATCAGCGACGAGAACGCCTCCACGACCAACGGCACAGCGATCATCCAGGAGACCTGCACCGCCAACAGCAACAAACAATGGGCCTTCAAGCCCATCGGAACCGGACGGGTCTGGTCCGACAAGGCCGACGGGTTCGCCTCCACCGGCGGCGGCACCACGGGTGGGGCGGCCGGCAGCACCGTCACCGTGACCACCTACAGCGACCTGGTCAAGTACGCCACCGCCGACGCCCCCTATGTCATCAAGGTCGCAGCGGCCGTCACGGTCAGCCCGTACGGGCACGAGATACCCGTGAAGTCCGACAAGACGATCGTCGGCGTCGGCACCAAGGGCGAGATCGTGCACGGTGGCTTCTTCCTCGGCACCGGCGTCCACAACGTCATCATCCGCAACCTCACCATCCGCGACGCCCAGATGACCGACGACGACCCGGACGACAAGGTCTACGACTACGACGGCATCCAGATGGACACCGCCGACCATATCTGGATCGACCACAACCGCATCGAGCGGATGAACGACGGCCTCATCGACAGCCGCAAGGACACCAGCTACCTCACCATCTCCTGGAACGTCATGGGGTCCGAGAACAAGGCGCTCGGCATCGGCTGGACGGACAACGTCACGGCCCGGATGACCATCCACCACAACTGGATCCACGACACCAACCAGCGCAACCCCAGCATCGACAACGTCGCGCTCGCCCACCTCTACAACAACTACCTGCAGAACGTCACTTCCTACGGGAACCTGTCGCGAGGCGCCTCGAAGACCGTCGTCCAGAACAGCTACTTCGAGAACGTCGCCAACCCGTTCAACGTCGACACCTCGGCGGCGTCCCTGACGCAGTCGGGCAGCGTCATGGTCGGCTGCACGGGCAAGCAGGTGACCAACGGGACGACGTTCGACCCGGCCGGCTACTACTCCTACACCCTCGACCCGGCGCAGGACGTGCCCGCCCTGCTCAAGCAGTACGCCGGACCGCAGAGCACCATCGGCGGCTGAACTTCACCACCGCCCCTCACCCTGCCCGTCCGTCGCGGCCTTCGACGACCGCGACGGACGGGCGGGGCCCCGGTCAGCCGCGCGGGGTCTGCGCGAGGAAGGCACCCAGACCCTCCAGCAGCCTGTCGACGTCCTCCTCGCTGCTGTACGGGGCCAGGCCGATCCGCAGCCCGCCCGCGTCGCCGAGCCCCAGGTGGCGCGAGGCCTCCAGCGCGTAGAACGAGCCGGCGGGCGCGTCCACCCCTCTCTCCGCCAGGAACCGCGAGGCGTCCGCCGCCGACCGGGCCGGGAAGGTGACCAGCAACGTCGGTGTGCGCAGGGCCGCGCGGGAGTGCACGGTGACACCGTCGAGCGCGGACAATCCCTTCTCGATACGGTTCCGCAGCGCGTCCTCGTGCGCCTCGATCTCCTCGAACGCCGCGGCCAGCCGCTCCCGGCGGGTGCCACCGGCGCCCGGGGCGAGCGAGGCGAGGAAGTCCACCGCGGCCCGGGCCGCGGCCAGGAACTCGTACGGCAGGGTGCCCAGTTCCAGTCGCTCCGGGATCGCGTCGGTGGACGGCAGCAGCTTGTCGGGCCGCAGGGTCTCCAGGAGCTCGGGGCGGCTCGCCAGCACGCCCATGTGCGGGCCGAGGAACTTGTAGGGCGAGCAGACGAGGGAGTCGGCTCCCAGCGCCTCCAGTCCGACGGGCGCGTGGGCCGCCAGGTGGACGGCGTCCACGTGCAGCAGGGCGCCCGCCCGGTGGACCAGCTCCGCGATCGCGGGCACGTCGGGGCGGGTGCCGATGAGGTTGGACGCCCCGGTGACCGCCACCAGCCTGGTCCGCGCGGACACCGCCTCGGCGAATCGGGCGAGCGGCAGTTCCCCGCTGTCCGGCTCGAAGTCGACCCACCGGACCGTCGCACCGACGGCCTCGGCGGCCTGCGTCCACGGGCGGATGTTGGCGTCGTGGTCGAGGCGGCTGACCACCACTTCGTCGCCCGGCCCCCAGTCCTTGGCCAGGGTCCGCGCCAGGTCGTAGGTGAGCTGGGTGGAGCTGCGCCCGAACACGATGCCGCGCGGCTCCGCGCCCAGCAGGTCCGCGAGCGCCGACCGCGCCCCGGCCACGATCGCCTCCGCGTTCCGCTCGCCCTCGTTCTGAGTCCCCCGCACGGCCAGAGGCCGGGACAAAGCCTCGACGACCGCGTCGATCACCGCCTGCGGGGTCTGGGTACCACCGGGCGCGTCGAAACGTGCCGAACCAGCCGTCAGGGCCGGGATCTGCGCGCGGAGCGCGGGGACGTCGAGGGGCATGTGTTCTCCTGGGCATGGGCGGGCCAGGCCTGGCCCGGAGGGCGCCCGCGGCGGCGCCCGGAAAACGATCCTGCCCTGTGCGTGCACCGGGCACGTGGCCGGGGCACCGGTCGCGTACGTGATCTCGTCCAGCGCCGCCGCCCAGCGTCCTCGTCGCCAGTCGACTCCTCCGGACGCCGCGGCTCCGGGTAGCCAGATGACAGTTGTTCCACCAACTGCGCACCAAAGTTCAGCCATAGCCCTCGGGATCCCCCTGAGGCTTTCGACCGCAGGTCACGAGCCTCGCTGGTCTCCTCCGCGGCACTTGATCGGCAAAGGCAGGCGCCCCCTTCCTGACCAGGTGAAACCTGGTCAGGAAGGGGGCGTTGGCAGCTCTGGTACTTCGCGCACGAGCCGGAGCTGCTGTGAGCCGCACTCCGGCCCGGGGTCTGTCAGGGCCGGAACTACATTGAAGATTCATGACTGCCCTGGGACATTCCTGTACCCCTGAGACGCCGGTGGAAGCCAAGCAGCGGCGGCCGGCGTCAGGCGCAGTACTGCTGCTGTTTGCCGATCGAGCGATACATGCAGTCCGCGTTCTCGATCAGTTGGAGCACCGCGTCGCGGTTGCGGCTGGTCTCGCGCTCGATGACCTCGTCGGGCGGGTAGAAGCCGCCCCCGCTGGAGCCACCGGGGTACATCTCGAAGGTGTAGCCGAAGATCTTCTGGTTGCCCCACAGCCAGTCATCGATCGACCCATCGGTGATGTACAGGTCACTCGACTGCTCCGGCGTGTAGCCGTTGCTGGCGGCCATCTTCCGGCCGACGGTCGCGAAGGCGTCGCGGTCGTCCTGGGTCAGGCCCGGCGCCGTGTCGGCTCCGGTGTAGCCGAACGGCCAGAGGATCAGCTCGCTGTACGTGTGGAAGTCGATGCCCGCCCGGATCTGCTGCTTGCCGCCGATCACCCGGGAGCGCACGAAGTCGGCGACGACCTTGACCTCGGGAGCCGACTCGGCCGACGGGCCACGGTAGGTCTCCGAGCTCGTCGAGCCCGAGGAGCCGCCGCAGCAGCCCCACTTGAAGTTCCAGTTGCGGTTCATGTCCGTGCCGACGTACGACGACCCGGCGTTCGGCTGCCGGTTCTTGCGCCAGCTGCGGTAGGAGCCGGAGGCGACGTCATACTCGCCGCCGTCCGGATTGAGGTCCGGCACGATCCAGAGCTCACGGCCGTTGACGGCGTTGGTGATCCGGGAGTCGGAGCCGTAACCCGCGCCCAGCTCGCGCAGCAGGTACAGGGCCATCTCGACGGTGAGGTGCTCGCGTGCGTGCTGGTGGTGCGTGAAGAGGACCTCGGGCTCGCTCTCGTCGGTGGTCACGTTGTCACTGACCTTGATGGCGACGATGTCCCGGCCCTGGTACGTCTTGCCGATAACCCGCTTGCTCATGATGCCCGGGTACTGCTGGAGCCGCTGATTGATCTCCGTGTTCATCTCCGCGTAGTTGTGGTAACGGGAGTCGGCCGAGGGGAAATCCATCGGCTGCACGGCCCGTCCGCCGGTCCGGTCGGGCGGGGCGGGAAGCGCCTTCAGGGTGTGGCCGAGCGCCCGCAGGCGGGCGGCCTGCTCGGCGTTGGCGCTGACGACGACCAAGTGGCCGTCCGCCTCATCCACGGAGACTCCCGTGGCGGTGAGGGCGGTCCGTTCGGCGGCGGTGTCCGGGCCGTGGATCTCGTACTGCCGGATGACCTCCTCGCCGGCGGCGACCGGTGTGGTGACGGGTACGGCGGGGGCGCTCGGGGAGGTCGCGGTGGCGGTGAGCGGTACCGCGACGGCGAGCGCCAGTAAGGCCGTGAGGGTGGCGGACCTTCTGCCGCGTATGCGAGGTCGCATGCTGTCTCCTGTGTGGGGGGTACGAGGGGTTTCCCGTGCGACGCATGGTCCAGCGATGGCATGGACTCGTCAAGAGAGCCACTTGGGCCACGGCCCGCCCTGCGTTCCGTAGCCACCGATCACGCCAGATCACGGAGACGCGAGGTCCGTACCCGGACTTGATCGACAAAGACCGTCACACCCTCCTCTCTGACCAGGCAAACGATGCTTCGAAAGCAGGCGGCACCAGCGGGCGTCGGTGGAGGCTACGCGAGGTATCCGGGCCCACGTGCCCTCGACCCGCCCGATCAGGGCGCGCAGCCGCCGTCGTACTCAAATGGGTTCAGGAGCAGCGTGAAAGGAGGGAGCATCCATCACGGCTCCTTAAGCGCCTCCTCGTCACCCGGCCCTTGAGATCCGCGCCAAGGGCTGCGTGGTGGACCTGTCCCCCGGTCGGCACGGGCCCAGGGCCCGACCGGGCCCGACCCAGCGCGCTTCGCGGCGGTCGCGCCGCGTGCCACCGGCCACCGGTCCTGATGGGCTCGCGGCCTGTGACCCGAGGGAGCCAGTGACCAGAGGGAGCCAGTCATCCCGTTCACCGCAGACGCCATGCCGCTCGCTGACCTACGGCCCGGCATGGGCAGGAGTCTTACGCCGGTTCGAGGAGAGTGAAGTCGGCGAAGTCGAATCCGGGGGTCACCAGGCAGCTCACCAAGGCCTCATCGTCGCCTGCAGGGCGGGCACTTTGCCAGTGACCGGCAGGCACGAGGACTTGCAGCTCGGTACCGGCGAGTCGGTGCGGTCCCAGAAGGTGCTCGGTGACCGTGGTCGGGGCCGGCCCGGGCGGGCTGATGGAGACAAGGAGAGGGCCGCCGCCTTGCCAGAGCCACATCTCGTCACTGGCCACGGTGTGCCACCGGGACTGTTCCTCCGCTGCGAGCAGATAGTGGATGAGGGTGACCGACGGCCGCTCACCGCGGCCGGCAGGGTGGGGGACGGTGACGCGCGAGGTGTAGGTCCTGCGGTACCAGCCCCCTTCGGGGTGGGGTTCAAGGTGGAGGGTGCGAGCGGTCTCGGGACGGGGGTTCATCGGTAGTGGCCTCGGGTCGGTACGGTGGCGGGTGGGCCGCAGCGCTCGTAGTAGTCCTGGAGGAGTCCGGACTCCTCCAGGACGGTGTCGGCCCAGGCGGGATCGAGCCCCGTGGAGGTGGCGCGGGTGGCGACAGCACATGCGCCGGTGAGCATGCCCGCGTACACGAGGTCGGAGTGGAGGTTGCTGATGCTGTCCGTCTCGTGGAAGTTCACGGGTCGGCCCCCGGCCAGGACCGTGACATCCACGCCCCCCGGGAGACGGTGGGTTCGGGAGGCGTGGGGTGTCGCGGCGTGGACCGGTCCGTCCTGGGGCACGAGCGCTGCGAGGGCGGGGAGATCGAACTCGATGTCGCGGCTGCTGACACTGGCGAGATAGGCGGGTCGCACAAGGGCTTCAAACTCGCGGGTGGACATGCTGGTACGTCCTGTGGCCCCGAAGACGAGCAGGGGCGCATGCCGGGTGAGAAGCGCATCGAGTTCGCGCGCGGTGGTGTATCCGCTCTCGTGGGCATCGATGAGGTGGAGGATATCGACGTCGTGGACCGCGACGCGCATGCGCCGCTGGGTCAGGAGCGCGGCGATCTGTGCGCCTACGTTGCCGTAGCCGGTGACCAGCGCGGGCTGGCCCTCGATCTTCAGGGCGGGCAGCAGGTCCAGGGCTGTGCAGACCGCCTTCTCGGCGATCCAGTACGACTCGATGCGCCCCTTGAGCCGGGACTGCGCGACGGAGAACACCGGGAACGGCAGCTCCTGTTCGCGGCCCTGGAGCTTGTAGATCCCGGACATGGTCTGCTCAACCACCCCTGCCCACACGCCGGCCAGACTCTCTGCCCGACCCGGAACATCTTCGCGGGCCCGGCCCAGCAGCACGGGAGCGATGTACCCACCGTCGTCCAGGGCGAGGCAGCGCAGGCCCCGTCGGCGCGCCCGGGCGGTGTGCCCGGGAACAGCATCCGGATCCGTGGAATCGCAGATGCGTACGCCCAGCTCATCAAGGTGTCCGTGAACGCGATGGCGCCATTGATAGGCGTAGTCCTTGCGCAGGACCGTCATGGCGTCCAAAGGAGCGCCCAGTTCGCCGAGGCAGTGGACGAGGTGGACGAGGTCGGTCAGGAAGTGGCCGGTGACGGTGACCGCGAAGCCCGCGAGCGGCTTGCCGTCGCGTAGCCGGTCGACGGCGGCACTCATCAGCGGCAGCTCGCCCGCCACCCGCTCCGCTTCCTGCGTGGTGAAGGGCTGGCGGTGCCAGACCTCCGCCCACCGGTCGAGTGAAGCAGTCGGCAGTGCGCCTGTGTCGGTGGTCAGTCGCAGGTTCAGGCGCAGCGGGGACGTTTCGGCGGTGTCCCTGCGCATCTCGGTGGAGACGAACATCCGAGCGTGCAGCCCAGGTTCAAGGTGTGCGGTCAGTTCGCCTGCGGCCTGCCCCAGGACCGCATGCGGCCCGGCGGCGTCGCACAGCCGCCGGCCCGCGCGGTACAGCAGGTGGGCAGCGTCCTCGGGGGCGGCGGTCACGTCGACCGTGGTCGCGGCAAAGGAGGAAAGGCCATCTGCGGGCCGCGGCCCGGGGTAGTCCGGATGTCGGGTGATCACTATTTGAATTCTCGCTCTGTTGGGCGTTGAATCTTGATCCGTTGTACCGGAGAGAAGTCACCCACAGCAAAATGCAGCCCGGAATCAAATAATGTGAGAATGAGGTATTCGCATGAAGGTCGCGGCGCAAGGGATTGTCGCGGGCCCGGCTTCTGTCACCTGGGGCCGGTTCATGGCGTTCGGCGACATTGCGCAATGGCATCCGTTGATTGCACGCAGCTCCCTTGAAGACGCACCCGGCCCTGGTGGGGGAATCGTGAGGGCTCTCACGACCCACGACGCGGCAGCCATCCGCGAGGAGCTCGTCGCATGCGACCCTGCTGCACGCAGGCTCACCTACACGTTTCTGAACAGCCCGTTTCCCGTCAGTGACTACCGTGCCACCGTGGAGGTCTCCGAAACGGAAATCCCTGGCTCCTGCCAGGTCACCTGGACGGCGACGTTCGAGCCGGATGACCCCGCCGACGGCCCCCGCCTGAGGGCCCTCTTCGCGAACGACGTATTCCAAACCGGAATCGACGCATTGAGGACGCAGAGCGAAAGGCCGGAAACGGCAGCCACGCCTTGAGGTACAACCACCTCCCATGAGTCGAACTCAAACCGATCGAGCCGACTTCTCACAGCCGAAAACATCAGGACAGAGGTGGCCCATGGCGCGGTCCATACTCGCCGACTCCAGATGCTCACGGTGGTCGGCCAGGGATCCCGCATCCGGGCACGGGAACTGCTCCAGTTCCCGTGCCCGGATGCGGCTGGTTGTTTCACGCCGAATTCACCCCGACTGCATTTGTCCGGAAGCCCGCACCACCTTCGCCCCCGCTCCCACCTGCCGGCACTGGCGCAGCGCGCCACAGTTGGGCTCAGGGGGCATCGCCCGTGGAAGGGGAGGGCTGGCCGGCGGCGTGGGCGCTCCAGTGCGCATGGACACGTCGGCGGGGGAAGCCCACCGGTCAGGAGTAGGCCGTGGCCGGACAGCAGCCGGTACGCGCCTCAGTGAGGTCACGGCCGAAGAGCGTGCGGAAAGTATGCCGGGTGGAGACCCCGGAAGAAGCAGAAAGAGCTGATCACCGCGTGCAGACCGACGACGTCCACCTCGGTCGTGAACACGCCCTGCTCCCATACGGCCTTGAGGCTGGAACCGACGATGTATCCGACGGCAGGATGGCCGCATGACGACACGACCGACGATCACCCTCGTACGCGGAGACATCACGGATCAGCACGCCGACGTCCTGGTCAACGCCGCCAACTCCTCGCTCCTCGGCGGTGGCGGAGTGGACGGCGCGATCCACCGGCGCGGTGGACCCGAGATCCTTGCCGCCTGCCGCGACCTGCGGGCCTCGCACTACGGCAAGGGACTGCCAACCGGGCAGGCAGTGGCGACAACGGCCGGCCGGTTGCATGCACAGCACGTCGTCCACACGGTGGGCCCGGTCTGGTCCGGTACACAGGACCGATCGGCGTTGCTGGCCTCCTGCTATCGCGAATCCCTGCGCGTGGCCTCGGAACTAGGAGCCCGTACGGTTGCCTTCCCTGCGATCTCCACGGGCATCTACGGCTGGCCGCTCGACGACGGGGCCCGGATCGCCATCGGCACCGTCCGCGACACCGCGCCTGCTGGGATCACCGAGGTCCGGTTCGTGCTCTTCGATGCGGAGGCATACGCCCGCTTCGAGGAAGCTCTGACCGCCTGACAGCGGCCCCGGGGGCCCGGGACCCGGGACCCGAACGCGACCGCCGGCCGCTTACCTCCGGGAGTCCCTCACACCCGCAACCCGGATGATGTCCACGCGCGCGCTGCTGGCGACAGAAGCGAGAACCCATCCATAGACAAGCCCCCTGTCGCCTGTACCGGTCAGCTCGCTTCCCACTGGCCACGGACCTCACCGGACAGGCGGACCCACACCACCCGCAACAACCTCACTCGCCCCTGGCCGGCCGCCGCGCGAAGCACATCATCGCAAGCGGCTGGTCCAGGATCGCTGATCGGCGACGGATGAGCCTCTGGCGTGGGCCGGAGTTGACCTACGGTCTGGGCCCGTCGGCAGGCTTTACCAAACGGTCAGCCACTTGTTTTTCCTGGTCAGGTAGCTTTCAGGGCATCCGTTGATCATGTGTGCGGGCCCGTTCAGGCATGACCGACCGGTCCGTCAGGAGGGGTATGCCATGGGTGTGGTCGATCTTGCGGGGACGGCGGCCGGTCTTCCGGAGGCGTGGAGTTCTCGCAGGCTTGGCATGGTGGGGGCGGCCTGCGTGAAGGTACTGCGCATGGACGACCTGCCGGTCGAGGAAGAGAGCCATGGGGCCGCCGAGGCTCTACTGGTCCTGGACGGCAGGCTGGAACTGGAGGTGGACGGCATGCCGGTGTCGGTGCGGGCCGGCGAGCTGTTCATGGTGGAGGCAGGAACGGCACACGCGGTCCGCCCCGGAAGCCGGGGCACGTTGGTGATCGTGGAACTGCCTGAGGAGTAACGGCTCTTCAGGCGGCCTTGGCCGATTACTCGGTCCAGGTACGGATGGACGAGTCCGGAGCGAAGTCGGCCTCCGCCCCGGACCAGGCATTGCCAGCGCACGTAGGCGGCGATTGCGGCGTTCTGGTCGCAGTGGATGCGGTGGTGGTGCCGTTGAGGACGAAGTAGCGCAGGGCAGCGAACTCAGACTCGATTCAGTTCAGCCACGAGTCGTAGGTCGGCAGGACAATCAGTTCGATGTCGTGGGCCGTGGCCCAGGCCCACACGTTGGCGTGCTTGTACGGGGAGAAGTCGCCCAGGACGATGGACACCTTCTCGCCGGGCCAACGGACGCGGGCGCACAGGGCCTTGAGCAGGGCGCCGGTGCATACTCGTTCCCCCAGCTCTGTTCTGCGTAACTCCTCAGCCCGCGACGTCGAGGAAGGCGACCACGTCCTCAAGGATTCCGACGAACTCCTCAGTCGGGATCTCCGCCACGAAGACCACGCCCGCATCCTCGGGATGGTTGAGCAAGTGTTCCTGACGCCAGAACTCCAGCGTGATCACCAAACGGCCCTCGTCACGGAACAAGTGGGCCGTCACGTTGTCGGTGGTGGGCCCCCAGAGCAGGGTCTGGAATTCGCTACGCAGCCCGTAGTCGGCCTCGGCCACATCGTGATCTCTCGCACGGTGCATGAGACGCCGGTGCGTCGCTTCGGCCGCCATGCCGGCGAACGGCATGGGAGAGCCTGCGCCCGAACGCAGCCAGGAGGCCGTAGCCAGCACATCGCGGCGGAATTGCGGGACGTAAACGGAGTTGTCGTCGCAGGTCAGCCACTGGAGAATTGCTTTCGGCCTTGTCCGCAGCAAGCCGTTCAAAGGCCAGGACTACCCATGGGCCGACTCAGTCCAGCAGGACACCCACGACATCTCCCTCGATCCGCTCTCCGAACAGTTCATCGCCCTCGTTACTCGTTCGCGGTTCGCGCTTCCCAAGTAGCCCTGTCCGAGATATAGACAGAGACGGGTTGCTCATACCAGCTGGAAGCCTCTGGCAAGTGTCTGATCAGCGAGGGTATTTCCGGCTCAAACCTCAGAAGAGTGAGAGTCTTCCAGCCGTGTGGAATCTTGTCCCAGCCGGCCCCAAACTGCTGAGTGACGGCGACGACGGTGACTGTCAGCCCGACAACGTCGCTCTGGTCTGCACGCCCAAAACAGCGATCGAACTGTCTGCCCACGGGAACGTCCGCGTAGTTGAACGAAATGAAGAGCGCTTCCTCGTTCGCAGACCTTTGGATGAAACCTTGGCCAAAGGCCGCCAGGGCTTCCTTACTGGCGCGGCTCTCAACGAGAAGCACCCGTTCGGTGCGCGGCGTGTCCTCTTCGGTTCTCACGCTGTCAGTCTCCCCTGCTGGCAGAGGAGTCTACGGTGAGGGGCCTCGGCAGCACGGGAGTGGCAGACGAGTGCGAATCCCTCACCGCATCGAGCCCCCCTCTCCCGAGCCGAACAGCAGGTCACTGGCTCACCTTGCATCGGCCGGCAGGGGTCTCGATCCCACTTGTCAGATGTGTGGGGCAGGATGGCGCCATGGCACAGCAGATCTTGCCCCCGTCGGAATCCTGGCGCCTGATCGACGCCTGGCTGGCGACACACGTGGCCGCCGATTTCGCGCTCCTCAATCCACCAGCGACCTCGGACGAGATCCGCCACGCGGAACGGATTCTTGGCGCCCGACTGCCCGGTGATCTCGCTGAGTCTCTGCGATGCCACAACGGCGTAAGCGCCTGGACATCCGTCCTACCGGAGCAGTCCCCGCTCGCAGTCAGCGGCATCGTGGAACATTGGCAGACCTGCATGACCGTCGCGGCGGAGAACGATGGCCTGACCGCTCGCCCATGGGACGACGAGCCTTGGTGGCATCCACTCTGGGTTCCCTGGGCTGAGAGCGCCGATGGCGCGACCCAGGTGATCGACCTGCGTCCTGGCCCAGAGGCCGGGCGTCTCGGCTGGGCAGGTCACAGCGGCGGTGGCGACTTCACCGATTCCTGGCCTGATCTGTCGAGCCTTCTCCACGCGGTGGCTCAAGCACTGGCTGAAGGCGGAGGCGTCCGCGGCCTGCATCCCTACCTCACCACGCAAGGCGGGACGTGGTGGGACGAAGAGAACTGCTTCGAACTGAACGGTCAGCCGCTGAGGGCCGCCCCAGTCGGGCTGCCCTAGCCAGCAAATCCACGCGAGCCACCCGAGCGTTCCTACTTCTCACAACATTCCCAAGGCGGCTGATTCGCCCCTCCGCTGACCGTGGTTGCAAGGGGCCCGGTCGGTGAACGGGCCAGCACCGCCCGCTCCAGTGCGATGACGTGGCCGTCATCCCGGACGGTCTGGCCGGCCCCGCGCGGAGCGCATGACCGCGAGGGCTGCCTGCCGCCGCATACCCCGGCCACGTGCACGGACATCGCCGCGTTTGGGCTGGTCACGGTCCCCAGCCCTGGTGGTGTGCTCGCCGTCCCGGACATCCACCGCCTGAGCGACTACCTCGACCACCACGCACGCACCATCCGCTTCCATACCTTCCCGCCGGACTCCTTCTGGGCTGCGGCTCGGGACCACGCAGCCGGCACATCAGACCTGGAAGCCCTGGCAGAAGCAGCCGATCGGCGGGGTCGTTACCGCATCGCGGCAGACCTGTACCAGAGGTCCGCCGCCGCCGGGGGCACGGGCGCCCTGGCGGAGCTGGCCTGGCGGCGCGGGCGTGCCGGAAATCTCGACGGCGCGGAGCATCTGTACCAGCGAGCCATCGACGCCGGAGACACGGGCGCCCTGGCGCAGCTGGCGCAGCTGCGCGGGCGGACCGGGGATCTCGACGGCGCGGAACCACTCGCCCAACGCGCCGCCGACGCCGGAGATACTGGCCCCCTGGTGGAGCTGGCGTGGCGGCGCGGGGAAGCTGGGGACCTCGACGGCGCAGAAAGACTCGCCCAACGCGCCGCCGATGCGGGAAACATCAACGCCTGGTGCGGCTCGCACGGCGGCGCGAGGAGGCTGGGGATCTCGACGGCGCACAACGACTCGCCCGACGCGCCGCCGACATCGGCGGCCGGGATGCCCTCGTACGGCTGGCGCGGGCACGCGAGCGGGCCGGAGACACCGACGGCGCGAAACGGTGGAGGCGATTCGGGCTGGAGGCTGACGGCTCGCCAGCTCAGCCGTGGTAATTGCACGCCCGTCCCGGGGTGAGATCCTCGCCGTTCGCGGCTGGTGACGCGGTTCATACCTGTACGTCCGCCGTGAGTTCAGTGTGACTGAGGGACGAAGCTGAAGCCGAAGCCGGACACCTTGGATCGGAGCAGGATCTCCTTGTGTAAGGACAGCTCCTCAACACGATCCTCCAGGCGGTGTCGAGCCTGACCGATGCGGAGCTGGACGTCCTGGAAGACCGCGTACCGGCTCGGCGGCATCCGCCGCGTCCTGCGCCTGGGCGGGACCTTCGTCCATATCGTCCGCCACGCCGGCGACGACATCTGCGTGCACGGCGGCTTCGCCGTGCACTTCCTCCACGCCCTCGTCGAGACCCTCGCCGACGCCTGGCACTGGACGACGTGCACGCCTTCGAGGAAGCGTGCTCCGTTCAGGAAGGTCGTATCGGAGACCTCGTGCCGAGGTGTGCGCCCGCGTCGGATGCTGCGAGCAGCTGAGGCACTACCATCCAGCCCCCGGCGGCCCGGAGCGCCGCACCTCGCGTCGGTCTTCTCGATAAGCCTTGCCCGCCCATCGGGCGGTCGGCCAGGAACCAACCGATGCCACGCGAAGCTTTAGCAATCCATTCCACCTGTACGGCACGATATTGAAAATGATTACCAAAAGCGAACTGCGCGCAGATGTGAGCCGTAGGCGTGAATTCAATGAAGTCGAAGGCCAGTTGCGGATCTGCAAGAAAAACTGCGTTACGTTGAATCGCCCACCCCCTCACGTCGATCGGCGGAACAATGGCTGTAACCATCCCGGATGCCGCGAATACCACTCAGTCCAGTTGGCGCTTCTGCAAGGAGTGCTTCGTCATCTACTTCGATGGCTATGAGAGCAAGGGGAATTGCGCTGGTGGGCACTTCGAGGGCGAGGGACACAAGGCAGCGGGCTGGGATTTCTTCCTAGTCACCGACCCAGAAAACCTGCGCTAGTCCGCACGACGTAGTGGCGCGCCCGTCTGCACAAGGGATCGGCAGCAATGCTGTTCGCGCCTGCACAAATCGCGTCTGGCCTGCGGGGAGAACTCCCGGGCGGATGCGGGCAAGAAGCGGCTTGAGTGAGCAAATAACTCGCCGGATCTGCTTTCATCAATAGGAGGAAGTATGGCCGTTCAAATTCCTGACGCCGTAAACACCACTCAGAACGACTGGCGTTTCTGCAATCAGTGTTTCAGTCTCTTCTTCAACGGATACCCCCAGAAGGGGATCTGTAACGGCGCTCCGCAAGTCGGGGGTGGGCACAACGCCCAGGGATGGGACTTCTACCTGCTGGGGGACCCAGATAATTCGAAGTAAGTTTAACCGTGTTCGATGGTCCCGCACGATTCTGCGGGACCATCGACACCGGGCGGCGATGACGGGTTCATGGTTCAGACCGCGACCGTGCCTGCCTCACCAATCCGAGGCGGGCTTTTCTCTGCCCCGTCGCACTGCTGGCACCTTGGCACCACCGGCAAAATACGGCATGGTTGGAACACCGTCCCTTCACCTGGGCTGGTGCCGCTGACTCGCTCCACGCAGCCGCTCGGCGTCGATCGCCCGGCCGGCCTCGCGCACCGTCCTTCCCCAAGACCAAAGGCTTTCGAGCGGCTCTGCCGCCCCGCTGGACGCGTTTGGGACCAGCGGGTTCCGTGCAGGCTCGCTGAGGCAGTCCCGGCCCTGATCAGGCTGCCTCGGCGTCACGCTCGATGGCGGCGAGTCGGCTTGCCTTAGCTGGGGCCGTTGATGGAGATGACGTCACAATGGCGCAGGAGGCGGTCGAGGATGGCGGTGGGACTGGGAGCATCACCCGCTGGTAGTTGCCGGTGATGCCATATTCCGCCACCAGCCTCTCGTGGACTACGGCCCCCTTGATCAGGATCTCCGAGCGAAGCATCGCGTCGATCAGTGGGGCAACCTCGTCGACCATCCGTACACGAGCGTGCCAGGTCGATGGCCGTCGAGGCGGAGAGATCGGGGCCTCGGCGGTCAGCTATTTGCGGACCGTGCGGCGGTTGAGTCCCGTCTTCTTCGTAATCTCGGACAAGCTCATTGCTTCGGACTCGAACAGCCCGCGAAGTCGCCGAAGCTCCTCCATCGCTGCGGATCAAAGACCCCGGTGAGACGCCCCGATACCCCGAACAGGCGCCAGCAGCAGGCTGCCCAGCAGCAACCCTCAGCACGTCAAGTGCTGAGGGCACATCATTCGTACGCAGCTGAGCACGTTCATGTATCCGCCGAACGAGGCCAGCGAACGTCATCGCACCAGCGGCCGCGGCAAGTTCACCCCGTGCCCCAAGGCGGGCCGCTCAGCACCGGATCGCAATAGCTGCCGCTTCAAGCTCGTGAGGGAGCTGAGCCGCAGGATGGGCGATGTCACCCATGGGGTGAGCTGACCTGGTATCCGCGCATCAACCTTGAAGCAATCCACTGTCACCGACGAGGCAACTACCTCTCGCTGTCGCCGGATTCGCCGTTCGCCCTGTCACCAGTTGCTGTGGTGTCGTTGAGCCACAACCGTGCCTCCTGCGGGGTAGCGAGGTGTATGACGTCGAGGGGGGCGAACCGGGGGGCAGCGCAGCGGACAGCGATATCGACCCTGCGATGCGCGTGTTGCGACCAGGCCCACCAAGCGGGGTGATCGGCCTTGAACCAGTCGCCCAAGGTTTCGATGTTCCCGCCGAAGATCCGGCGGCGGAGCAGGGTCCGGGCCGCTGACCGGCGCAATATGCGGCGCATGATCACCGGGCGGGAGTAGTCGAGCCAGACAACCGTGTCGGCTCGGGACCACAAAAGGTCTCGGACTTGCGGGTAGCCGAAGGAGTCGAAGATCCAAGAGG
This sequence comes from Streptomyces sp. NPDC048560, assembly GCF_040650955.1. Taxonomy (NCBI): domain Bacteria; kingdom Bacillati; phylum Actinomycetota; class Actinomycetes; order Kitasatosporales; family Streptomycetaceae; genus Streptomyces; species Streptomyces sp. NPDC048560. The sequence goes on along the minus strand of NZ_JBEZIJ010000015.1, from coordinate 94,758 downwards.
AGCCGGACCTGATCCGCGAGACCTCCTCAAGCAGGCGTGGGTTCTCCTCCCAGTGGGGGCCGACGATGGCCAGTGCATCCATCTCGTGAAAAGGGATAGCGAAGCGCCCGGCGATCGCGCGGGCCAGCGTGGTCTTTCCTGCGCCCGTGCTCCCGGCGACCAGGACTCGTTTCATCGAAGAAATATTCTTCACCAGCGCACTCAAGGTCAAGCTCGGCCCGAGACGAGCCCGCAGTGACATCAAGGCAGCCTTCCTCGCCGAGGGATGAGACCCACCTCGAAGAAGCGGTAGAGCGGCTGGGTTCGGTGCCGCGGAAGTACGTCCCGCTGGACTCCGGAATCGACCCGGTCCGCGGCCAGGCTCTCACGATGCCGTGCAGCCGACGCCAGCCAGCCCGCCCGCGCCAGGGCGTTCACCACCAACTCGGCGCCCATCCGGCCGGGGTGGACCGCTTGACGGTCTCCCGTGAGCGGCGGCGCTCAACCCGCGTAGAGTCCGTCCGCATCTGCAATCAAGATCACTCGCGGCCTGACACCTCAGAGAGGAAGTCCAGCACTCGGCGCCAGGTCAGCTCGGCTGCAGCCGGGTCATGGTCGAGAAGCTCACCGTCGGTGTAGAAGTGGCCGACACCCGGATAGCGGAAGATCTCCAGGTCGACATCCCTTTCCAGCGCCGCCTGGCGGAGCGCGGCAACGTGCTGGGGCGGCGCGAAGTCGTCCGGCTCAGCGGCATGCAACTGCACCCTCGTGCCCGGGCGGATCGATGGAGGAAGATCGGCAGATGCATGCAGGAGAACCACGGCGGCGGCTGTGCGCTCGGGCCAGACATCGGCGACGACACCTACCCCCATGGAGACACCGACGAGCACGGTGTTGTCCGGCATATCCCTGAGGGCCCGCCGAGCGCGATCGACCACGACTTGCCAACCGACCGTGTCGAGCAGCTGAAATCCCTGGTCGAGCGTCGCCCCCTTCTCGCCGCCGAAGAGGTCCGGCGTCACGACCTCATGCCCGGCCCTGCGCAGCCGCTCGGCGGCGAGAAGTTCGGACTGACGCAGACCGAGAACGGAGTGGAACAACGCGATGTGAACCATGTCGTCATCGTGCCCTACTGAGTCAGGCGCGACAGACTCGCTCGACGAGCGGGAACCGTACGTTCACCAGTCGCACGAGGGACGTACGGTCCACACGGAACCAGCAGACCAGCGCGCCGGAGGCGGCGCCGTTCACGAAAATCTGCTGCGCGCCGACCAGCCGGGGCGCTCGGCGGGGTAGAGCTGGTCCATGCTTCCCTCGGGCAGGTAGCGGCGGGGGAACTCCCACCGCGTCCCCGTCTCCCCACTCGTGGCCGCCTTTGTGTGGGGGCACCGCGGGTCGTGGTTCGTGCATGAGCACGGGTCTCTGCGCCGAGCTGCCGTTGGAGGCGTGCAACGTCGGGCTGACTTCGTGAAATCCCTCTCTGAACCCCCGGAAGCGCGACTTCCCGTGCTGCTCGCCGGCGGTCGCGGACCGGCCACGATCCGCGACCGCCGGCCGTGGACTCGCCGTGGTCGGGCGGGGGACCTACTGTCGAAAGAGCACGGCGTTTCCCGCGGTTCCGCTGGGAAGGCGAGCGGCGATGGATCCGAACACCCTCTTGAAGACAGTTTCGGCGCTGTTCTGGAAGCTGGCCGACGACGCGGCCCGTACCCTACGGGACCCGCTGGCAGGCCTTCAGGTGCTCACCGGCGAGCACCCGGCACTGCAGGACAGGCTCCTGGAGCCGCTGGCCGCCCTCCCTGACAGCCACTCCCTGCTCCGGCTGCTGCGCGACGCACTCGGCGACGTCACCGACGCCGGATCGCCCGTCCGCGCCCATGGATGGGAACGCGCACCTGGAGCGGCACGCGGTCTGGCCCTGGTGCTGACCGACGGCGGCTCCCGCGCGGTGCTCGCCGTGTCACCGGGGCCGGACGACACCGGCCCGACCGTCGATGTCGTCGTCACCCCGGGCGTGACGTTCAGCCGCGCACACCCCGACGGCCTCTGGAGCGTCACCGCCGAGGCGCAGTCCCAGGACGCCTGGACCGCGTCCTTCTCTCCCGGCGGCGCGTCCGTGACACCGGCGGGGACCGCGACGATCACCCTGGCCCATCGTGCTCAGATCACCTGCGGCCCGGCCGACGGGCCGCACATCTCGATGGACGCCCTCCACCTCACGGCGACAGCGTCGCCCCAGGTCCCCTTCACCGTCGAACTCGGCGTGCTGGGCTTCCAAGCAGCCGTACTGCCGCCCGCGCTCTCGTCCTTCCTGGGCGACAGCGGCGCCACGACCACTCGCAAGTCCGACTTCGCCATCCGGGCGAGCCGCGCGGACGGCCTGCGGTTCGAGGACGGCGGCGCCCGCCTCGAACTCCCCGTCAGCCTGAACCTTCCGGGCGCAACCGCCCGGCGCTTCGCACTGGAACTCGACGACGACGGCACCGGAGTCGTCCTCAGACCGACGCTGTCCCTGTTCGCGAAGCCGGCCGCCCTCCCGCTGAGCGCCGACCTCGACGGCCTGGGGCTCAGCCTGCCCGTCAGCTTCGACGCCGACCGGATCGGTGTCGACCCACTGCGCATCTCGGCGAACTTCCCCACCGGAATGGGCATCGGGCTCGCTGCGGGCCCGGTCGACGGCGGCGGGGCGGTGCAGCAGCGCGGTGAAGCCGGCAGCGGTGCGTACGCGGGCGTCCTGGACGTCGACCTCGGCGTGGTTCGCGTACAGGCGATCGGACTGCTGCAACTCCCCGTCAATGAAAAGCAGTTGTCGTTCCTGGTACTGCTCGGTGCGGAGTTCGGGTACCCGGGGATCCAGCTCAGCTTCGGCTTCGCGCTCGACGCGGTCGGCGGCCTGGTCGGCGTCAACCGGCGGGTTGACGAGGAGCGTCTGCGCGGGCTGGTCCTCGACGGCAACGCCGACCGAATCCTGTTCCCGGGCAACGCCGTCGCCCGTGCCGACGAGATAGCGGGCTCCCTGGAAGCCTGTTTCCCGGTCGCGAGGAGCCGGTTCGTCATCGGCCCGATGGTGCGCATCACCTGGGGAGGCCGGATCGTCTCCCTGTCCGCCGCGCTCATCCTGGACATGCCCGACCCGGTACGGGCCTTCCTGGTCGGCCGGCTGACGATCGCCCTGCCGGATCCCGTCGTGCCGCTGATCCGGCTCCAGGCCAACGTCTTCGGCAAGATCGATCCCGGTGTGCCGTCGGTCGAGCTGCTGGCGACCCTCACCGGGTCGCGCATCGTCGGCCTGCCCGTCGCCGGTGAGTTCTTCCTGCTGCTGCGCGGTGGACGCGAGGCGGTGTTCGTCGTGTCCGCCGGCGGCTTCCACCCGCGCTACGCCCGCCCACCCCGCGTACCCCAACTGCAGCGGCTGTCCATGGACTTGGGTAACGGAGTCATCAGCCTGCGCGCGGAGGCATACCTGGCGCTGACCTCGAACTCGCTGCAGTTCGGCGCGAAGCTGCACCTCGACGCGGTGATCGCCGGATGCGGTGTGGAGGGCTACCTCGGCCTCGACGCGCTCTTCGTGTGGGAGCCGACGCTGTCCTTCGCCGTGCACGTGTACGCCGGGGTCGCCGTCCTTGCATTCGGCGAACGACTGGCTTCCGTAGGGCTCGACTTCACCCTGGAAGGGCCCGCGCCCTGGCACGCGTTCGGCACGGGAACCATCTCCGTGCTGTTCTGGGACGTGTCCTTGGACTTCGACGAGCGGTGGGGCGAACTCCCGGCGTCGGCTGTCCGGGCCGAGGACATCCTCCCACTGTTGCGCGACGCCCTGGCGAAACCGGACGCCTGGACGGCCGAGCGCAGCCTGGCGGACCGCAGTGGCCTGCGGTACACCGAGGTGGCCAACGGTTTGTTGGCCCGCGGCGAAGTGGCAGCGCCGGATGCCACCTTCCGCGTGAGCGAGAAGGTCGTTCCGCTCGAAAAGCCGATCACCCGGTTCCACCGGGTGGGTGTGCCCGAGCAGTCGTGGCGGATCACCCCTGTCGAGCGTGCGACTGACGAACCGATGGATACCTTCGGACCGCTCACGGAGCCTTTCGTACCCGGCGAATTCTTCGCGATGAACGACGAAGAGCAGTTGTCCCGCCCTGCCTTCGAAGACTGTACGAGCGGCGTCCGGCTCTCCGACACCGACGTCCGGATCGGCTCACGGCACCTCGTCGACGAGAGCTACGAGACCGGCTACAAGGTCGAGCCGGGCTGGTTCACCGGGCCACCGCCGCAGAACGGCCAAGCCCTGGCCGGCACCGGAGCGTTCGTCCTCGAAGGCTTCGCCCGCCCTGTGCGCGCGGCCGAGAGGGCCGACCGGTGGCGGGCCGCGCAACGACCGATCGACACGATGAAGGTGGAGATCCTGCGATGACCCGCCGTTGGTTCATCTCGTCCGCAGAGGTCGGCGCCGCAGCCGACGCGACATCGGTGACGGGCTCCAGGCCGTCGTTCAGCCCCGCCGTCCGTATCACCCGGGCGATCAAAGGCATGGAGGACGAGACCTTCCCCGACCGCCCCGGCCCAGCCCTCCAGCTCCTCGGCCCCGGCGACACCATCGGCTTCGACCGCGCGGTGGTCGTACGGGAGGAACCGCCGCCGGGATGCCCGAACAGCCCGGCCAACTACCTCGCCCATGTGGAGTTCTCGGACGCGAGCCTCCCGTGGCTGCTCAGCTTCCCAGCCGCCCGGAAGGTGCCATGGCTGGCCCTGCTCGTCCTGCGCGAAGACGAGGGCGACCTGAAGCAGGGTGTCCCGCTGCCCGTAGTCGAAGCCCCCGCGACCGCACTGCCCGACCTGGGCGACGCCTGGGCGTGGGTACACGCCGAGGCGCGGGTGGAGGACGGCGAGACCCCCGACGGCGCCGTCACCCGGGATGTACGCAGCGGCGTCGACGACGTCGTCGCCCGGCTGATCTGCCCGCGCGCGCTCGATCCGGACCAAGGCTGGCTGGCGTGCGTGGTCCCGGCCACCAAAGCGGGCGTCGCCGCCGGTCTCGGCGACACACCGCCGCCGGACGGCACCGCCCCGGCATGGTCGCCCGGACAGCCGCATGCCCGGCTGCCCGTCTATCACTCGTGGCGCTTTCGCACCGGGCCGAAAGGATCGTTCGAAGAACTCGCCCGCAAGGTCGCACCGGTCGAGGGAGACAGCCTCGACGGCTTCGGCTCCCGCACCGTGGACGTACGCCACCCGTGGCCGCTCAAGGACGAGGACGTGCTGCAGGGCGTGGCACCCGCGCAGGTCACCGTGCCCGTCCACGGCGCCCTGCGGCTGCCGCACACCGACACCGCGAAAGACGTGTGGAGCGACACGGCCAGCATGGAGAAGTTCCGTGAGCTGATCACCGACCACCTGGACGCGCCGGCGGCCAGGCGGCAGCCCGACCGGGTGGGGATGCCGCCGGACCGCGACGAGAAAGCCGTCGCCGCACCCCTCTACGGAAGCCACCACACCGGCGCGCAGCAGGTTCCCGCGGACGGCTGGATGAACGAGCTGAACACACAGGTGAAATATCGCATCGCGGCCGCGATCGGCGCCCGCTACGTCCAGCTGGAACAGGAATTCCTGATGGCCCGCGCCTGGGAGCAGGTCGGGGAGGTCAACGAGGCGAACCAGGCCATCGCGGCAACGGAACTCGCCGCCGAGGCCGCCCGGGCGGCACAGGCCAAACACCTCGACCCCATGCGGACCGCCCCGCTCACCGAACTGTCCTCGCTCTATCGTGACGTCGTCGAGACCGAGGAGGAGGGCACGGGCGGACAGCCCGTCGCGAGCCTGCTGCGCCATTCAGCCGTCCCGGACGGCGTCGCCACGACGGCCTTCGTCCGGCTGACCCGCCCCGGCGGCGCGCTCCGCCGCCGCAGCAGCCGGGCCATGCAGGTGGCGGCGGCCACGGCGCCAGCGCCAGGAGCGGTCCCGACGAGTGACGAGAGCGCGCCGGCCGCCGCGCCCTTCCTCAGCCGGGCCCTGGACGCCTCGAAGCTCTCCTTGCCGTCGACCTGGCTTGCCGGGGTCGACGGCTCCGCGATCCCGCCGGCCGGCGAAGTCGTACACGGGCCGATGGCCGCATCGGAAGCCCGTGCCGGCGACCCGTCGGCCGCCTTCGCATCCCAAACCCTCAACGACGTGCTGTTCGGGCTGTGGATGGTCGCCGTCGACTTCTGCGAGGAAGGCATCGCAAGCCCGATGTTCCCCGAGTTCGGCAACCCGAGACAGGAGCTCGAAGCCCTCTTCGTCATGAAGCAGGAACAGGAACAGCCGGGTGAGCCTCGTGCGGCGGCGCGGCCGCCGGCGCGGCAGGGGGCCCTGCGCGGGATCCGTCGGAAGATCAGCGCCGAGGAGCGAGCCACACCCCTACTGGCCGCAGCCGGTCTGGGCATGACGTCCGGCACACTCGTCACGCGCATCCGGAGCACTATCCGCCCGGTCCCGCAGGCTATGGGACACATGACGTCACGTCTCGGCCAGGTGGTGATGGGCGAACGCACCGACCAGGACGCCCGCCCGCTGCGCCCGATCATGACCCACCCGGAGTTCGGGTTCCCGGTCGGGGCGGAGCTGCTGACCCGCTGGCCCGAATGGGCCGTACCGGGCATCTCGGCCTTCCCTGACAACTCTTCGACGCTCCTCGAACCCAACCCGGCCTTCGTGGAGGCGATGCTGGTCGGACTGAACCAGGAGTTCAATCGCGAGCTCCGGTGGCGCGAGTATCCGACGGACGAGGCGGGCACACCGTTCTCCCGCTTCTGGCCGCCGGGCGGCGCCGCCCCCGGCTACGGCGAGATCGCCCGCTGGGGGCTGAACGACAAACTGGGCGACCACGACCCCGACCGGGACACGAGCCTTCTCTTCGTCCTGATCCGCGGCGAGGTACTGCAGCGGTATCCGGGCACCGTCGTCCTCGCCGCCAAGTCCGTGGACCGCAAGGTGGAAGGCCCGGACGTCACCTGGAAGGAACCCAGGTTCGTACTGCCCGTGGACGAACGCACCAACCTGTACGGGTTCGCCGACCTGACCGCCACACAGGCCGTCGCCGAACACTGGATGTTCGTGATGCGCGAACCCATGCGCGGCGCCCAGTTCGGCTTCGACGTACGGACGCCCCAGTCCCCGCCGTTCGACTCCTGGCCCAACCTCACCTGGGACGAGGTCCCGACCGTGAACGGATTCGTCGTACCGAGGGTGACCGGCGGACGCCCGCCCGCCCTCGCCCCCGGCCAGGACCCTCCCGGGTGGGAAGGCCTGGACGCTTCGGATTTCGCGCGGATCCTCTTCCAGCGTCCGTTCCAACTGGCCTTCTCGGCGAGCGCGATGGTCGGCGAACCGCCTGCGTGACGTAATCCGCGATGGTGGGCGAACCGCCTGCGTGACGTAATCCGCGATGGTGGGCGAACCGCCTGCGTGACGTAACCGTTGCATCGCGGCTGTGGTTCGTACCGCCTACGGCCATGTCTCGGACGGCCGGACCACATCGAAGTGCAGTCCGCTGGAACTCTCACCGCCGCTGGGGTTCTTCTCGCGGCGGACCCACACGTGCCAGGAGCCGTCGAACCACCGCGCGAGCACCGGGCGGCGGGTGACCAGCGCCCCCTCCCTCGGCACCTCCTCCTCGTGCACCCAGTGGCCGGTGTGCAGCAGACTGCCGAGCGGCTTCGAGTCCGCGCCGGGCTGCAGCAGTGGCACGAGGGCGAACCGGATCGACGCCGCCGTCATCGCGTGCGGCACGAGCGGCAGCCAGTAGTCGGGCACGATCGTCTGCACCGCGTACGAACCGACCGGGTTGGGCGGCGGCCCCTGCGGGTGCAGCCAGCGCGCCCTGCGGTCGACGAGCTCGCCCCGGGCATCGGTGAAGGACGTCTCCACGGCCCACGCGAGATTGGCCAGTTCGTCGCGCGCGAGCATCACCGATTCGAGCCGCTCGCCGACGGCGCCCTGTCCGGACGGCAGGAGCAGCAGTCCGTCGTCGGCGCCGGTGACCGTGAACAGGTTCCAGTGGGGGTTGTCGCGCCCGGCGCGTTCGACGGTGTGCGTGGCGCCGAACGAGTCGGTGACGACGATCGGCTTCAGCGTCGTCAGCGAACCGGCCGGCACTTCCAGCGGGACCAGGAACCAGTCGTTGCCGTAGACCTCGGCGAACGCGATCATCAGCAGGCGGCCGGTGTCCAGTGCGGAGACGTCCGTCGACCCGAAGTCCAGTTGGGCGTCCTCCATCTCCCAGAAGCGGTCGGCAGGGATTCCGCCGAAGCGTACGGTCGAGGGGACCACCTCGTGATGGAACGACCTGACGGGAGCGGAGGGCGCGACCGGTGCCGGTGAGGCGGCCGGGTCGATATCCACACTGAACCAGTCCAGGCCGTCACCGAGGTACTCCTCGGCATGGAAGACCCGGTCGCCGAACGAGAAGTCCGCGCTGTGCTCGAAGCGGTGCGGATCGAAGGTGTCGAGCGCATCGGGCGTACCGGGTCCGGAGGGCGCTGTCACGGACGCGACCCCGTGCCACCAGCCGATCCACTGTTCGCCGACGGCGGCCAGCCCCGGCACGCGCAGCCCGTCGCCGTCCAGATCCTTGGCCAGTGAGGCCGCATCGGGGACGTCGGGCGCGAGCAGCGTGACGAGACTCACCGGCTCCGCCGGCATCGGCTCAAACGCGTATACGGCCATGACCTGCGGGAGTTTGGCCGTCAGTCCCGCCTCGTCCAGCAGCCGGACGAAATGCGCGCCGCCTTCCACCCGCAGGTATTCGTCCGGCCCGCCGCCGTCCTCCGACTCGACGAGCGCATCGAGCGGACCGGTCGTCGGGTCGTACGTCACCCAGGGCCTGAGACCCTCCGGTGTCGGCGGATCCCCCTGGCCTGCCGGCCGCCAAGCGGAAATGCGGGTGCTATGTCCGTCGATCTGTGCGAGCACGGGCGAGCCGGCGTCTTGGCCGGCGAATTCGCCGAACTGCCACTGCCGGACGAGAGCCCATGCCGGATCGTGGACGCGGGCCGCGAGCCCGGAGGCCACCTCATGGGTACGCGAGAGCGGCTCCAGCCGGAACCGGAAGAATCCGCTGTGCTCAAACGCTGTGCGGGGCATCGGCTACTCCTCTGCCAGCTCGATCCAGAAGTCCTCCAGCATCGACGCCAGCGCCGTGCTGCCGAAGTCACCCACCCGGCAGGCGGGGAGTATGTCGTCGATCAGCGGAAGATCGGCAAGGTCGACCGCGCGCATCTTGACCAGCTCCAGGGTGTCGCGCACCGCGAGTGCAAGTCCGTCCGCGGTCCAGCCGCGTACGGGATTGGGTGGCACGGCGATCAGGACGGCCTGCGGCGCCTTCGCGTCGGGCCGGTCGAAGTGGAACGCCACTCCGGTCATCTCCGATTCCACCGGGACCGGGTCCTGGCCCGTCTTCGTCGCGGCCAATGCATCGGCTCCGGGCAGCACCTCGGCCCACTCGTCGAAGACGATCCCCGCGATCGGCTTGTCGGCGGGCAGATCGGCCGGTGTGTGGCAGACCAGGTGCCGACGGGCCGGGGGCCGCTTCAGGGGGTCGAAGGTCCCGCCGATCCATGCGCCGCCCCGGGGCAGCTGCGACGCGGACAGCCGGCAGGGCCTTCCGGCACGGGCGCCCGCCAGCAGCATCGTCTCGTGCCAGGTCCGGACCGCCGGCCGGACCGTGCCGAAGCGGCGCACCCAGTCGGCCACGGCCGCGCCGGACGTGCCCGTCGCGGAAGCGGGCAGCGCGGCGCCCGGCAGCAGCGCGGTGAGCGGAACGGCGGTGCCGAGCAGCTCGCCCAAGACGCGGGTCACGTTTCCCAGCCAGCCGGGAGCGGTTGCGTCCGCGGCAAGTGCCTTGAGGCGGGTCAGGTCGCCCTCGATGCCGAGGTTGTTCCGCAGCCCGGCGTCAGCGAGGCCGGCGACGAAGCCTGCGACCCGCCGCCGTACTTCCTCGTTGTCGGGGGCCGGCAGATCGGGCTGGTCGTCGAAGACGTGTGCCGGCAGCAGGGGGCCGGCCCCCGCCAGCAGGCCCTGGATCCGGCCGGCGACTGCGCGTAGCTCCTCCCAGCCCCGGGTGAACTCGACCTCCGTCGCGGAGATCTGGGACAGAAGGCCTAGTCTGGCGTACAGCCTGCGGTGCGTGCTGCCGGCGGCATCCAGCACCAGTCCCAGCGCGCTGAACCCGATCCGTTCGAGCGTGACGTCGAACGGCCTCGACACCGGTCCTTCCTTGACCGTACCGGCCAGCTTCCATGCGGCGGCAGGCCCGAGGAGACCCGCCGCCCAGGCGTCCACCCGCGGTTCGAGTTCGGAGAACAGGTCCGCACCCCACCCGGCAGGACGCGATGGGGCGGCGGGCAGCACAGCCGCGATGCGATGGGTGACGGCCCGCCCCCGGTGCGGGGTGCGCAGTACGTCGAACCGATCAGGTACGTGCTGACCGCTGCCCAGGGTGTCCGCGGCCAGGCCTGCCCGCATGGGATTCCCGCCGACGAGCTGGTGCACGCTCTCGGCGAGCAGCAGGTCGCTCACCGCGTCGAGCGCGTCGACCAGATCGTTCAGCAGGGGAAGGACCAGCGGGTCGGCGGCCGGCCGCCCGCGCGCGATCAGCAGCGTGTCCACCGTGCCGGCCGCGTGGGCCCGCGCGAGCGCGATGCCGTCGACGACGTTCCGGGCGGCGATCGCCTCGGAACTGCGCGCCCAGAGCTCGGGGTCGGGCTGCCCGGTTGCGGGCTCGGGGGCGACCGGTGCGGGGAACGTCTGCCGGAACTTGTCCTTCTCCCGGTCCAGATCCGCATCGTGCAAGGCCCGCTCGAAGCGGTACCCGAGCAGCGCGCCCAGGTTCTGACCGCGCCGGACCCCGCCGAGCAGCCAGCGGGCGGTCCTGGCCCGCCGGGAGGTCAGGTCGACGGCGAGCGGCGAGAGCGCGCCGTCGGCCGGGGGCTGGGGCTGCCCGTCGACGGGCGGCGGAGCCTCGTCGCGATGAGCCAGATAGCCGGACCGGAGTACGGCCGCGGTGGCCGCGTGGTGCAGCGAGGGGGCGTGCACGTACCCGTCGGACGGCTTCGCCGAACCGGGGTAGAGGTTCTCCACCCAGCCGTAGCCGCCGAGGCGGATGCCGGCGGTGCCGGCCGCCCGGGTCTCGCTGAGCCTCTTGGTGGCCAAGGAGGTCGCCCACGCGTCCCAGCGGTGCGAGTAGACGTCGAGCAACTCATGGGCCAGCGGCAGGAATTCATGCGGGGCCGTTGCAGCGAGGGCTTTCATGCCTGCCACCATCGCATCGGCCGCCGGCAGTCCCGGTTGTACGGAGACGGTGATCGTGGCCGCGTCGGCCTCGGCCGTCGGCCCACCCTGCCGTCGTGTGAAGACCAGCCGGTCGACGGCCTGGGGGATCGTGAAGGCGATGTCCGTCTCGTCGCCGAAGAAGCCGCCGCTATGGGTGTGGAAGACATCCCGGCTGTCGCCGTTCAGCATCAGTGGAACGAAGTCGCTGGGCTTCTGCGCCGCCGTGCTGAAGCGGAAGTGCCCGAAGACGGTCGGCTTGCGGTCGGGGGAAGGCAAGCCCTCACCGGTCAACGGCCAACGTTCCACGTACTGTTCGTCCGTGAGCTGGTCACGGAGTACCGCCACGGCGTCAGCGAGATGCCGGTGGCTGGCGTCGAAGAGGTCTGGATATTTGTCGGCGTTCGGTGCAAGGCGTTTCGGTACGAGGGAGTAGTCCGGTTCCGTGGTGTCGGAAGTCCAGGACAGGTTGCTGATCAGCTCGGACGGAATGGTCCATCGCACTCCCGTCCGGACGCCGGCAACCGCCACGGTGGGACTGGGTGCGCGTTTGCTGACGCCGTCCCACTTCTCGTGTCCGCCCCGGGACGTCGTTTCGCGACGGATCACGAAGTCGTTCGACACCGGAAGCCTCGACAGGATGTCCGCGGCGATCCGGTCGGCCGGCGTGCCGTCGGTCACGCGCGGGATCCAGCCCGGCGCGAGCGCGCCTCTCCAGTGATGGCGCAGCCGCTGCAGCCAGGGCAGGATCAGCGCGTCGGCGTCGTTCGCCCGGTCCGGAACCCACTCGTCGACGGCCGTCACCGGGAGGAACCCGTACGGTTGCCGCCCGAGCCGGACGGTCGGCAGCGGCCCGCGGCTGCGGACGTGCTCGGCCAGATGAGCCCGCACCTTCTGCCACCGGGCGTTGACCTGCTTGCGCTCCTCTTCCGACAGCGGGCTGCCGCTGTCGAGCATGAGCGATTCGATCTGGAACGCGAATGCCAGCGCCCACCAGCTCAGCTGCGACAGCGCGGCGATGGGGCCGTCGCCGTCATGCCCGGCACCCGGGCACTCCGCGAGGAACGCCGCGTCGCCGGTTTCCGGCCCCGGTCCAGCTCCGCTTGCGGGACCCAGTCCGAGTGCCCGTGCCAGTCGGGCGGCGTCGGTACGGTCCGTCGGCGCGGGCAGCGGGCCTGGCGGCATCGGTACCGGACGGGAAGACCACGCGGAGCGGGTCTCCGGCGTGTTGTTCGTCGGCCTGCCGGGCGGGAGGAAGCCCAGTCCGTCGGTGAACGCGTGCCCGTGCAGGTTTCGGCGCAGCCTTTCCGCCCCGGCTTCCGGTGGCAGGTCGCTGACCCCGATGACGAAGAGCTCGTCCAGGTGGTCGCATCCCGCGGGCAGGGCCAGTACGGCCCCCATCCCGGCGGCCACCGCGGCGTCAAAGTCGATCGCCCACTGCGCATGCTCGTGATCGGGCGCGGACTCGTCGGCGGCGAGCAGGCCGAGCGGCAGCGGGTCGGGGATGGCCATGCCGGTCTGGTCGACGACCGCCTGCCCGCCGACAAACCCGAGGAAGCGCCACTGCGTGGGCAGCGTGGACACCTCAGGAGCCTGCCTGCGTGCCGGATCCCTCAACCGAGGGGCGGGCGCGCCCGGGCGTGTGGCACGCGTGGCCCATGCCGCGCGCGGTGCGGCCACCGTCCGGAGCAGTGTCTGCCACGCCCGGTCGCCCGGATCGGCCCAGTAGGCGCGGGCCCCTTCGAGCTCGTGGGGAGTCAGAGCCGGCTCGAACGCGTCGACATGGATGTCGTCAGGGTAGACCCGCACTTTGATGCTGCGTTTGTCGGCGGCCCACTTCGTCTCGATGCGCACGGGCAGGAGCGCGATCGGCACGTTGGTCCGCTCGCCGAACAGTGGAGCCTCAGCGTCGAGCGCGGTGGTGAGCTGTTGAGCGGCGCCGTCGAGCCGGGTGCGCAGGACGGCGAGTTCTTCGCGCCGCCGGTCCTGGTTCTTCTCGGCCCCGCGCACGAAACCGTGGATCGTGCCACCGAAGTTCGGATGATGCGTCGGGGCCCCCATGCGCTGCCACTCGTGAATCCTGCCCAGCGTCACCTCCCTGGCATCCACGTCGATCACCTTGATGTCGTGCTCCAGGCGAGCCACGTCGAGCGCGCGGCGCAGTGCGAAAGGGCTGCCCCGGGGCGCCAGTGGCACCGCCAGGGAAAGAATCAATGCGTCAGGCCCGTCGAGCCGTGCGATCACCCCGTCGACACCGAGACTGAACTGGAAGCGAACGCCCGGCACTCCGACCGCCGTCAGCACGTAGACAGCCGCCGGAATGAGCGTGACCTGATGGGCGACGCTGCCTGACAGGACACCGGCGGACCAGCCCAACAACTCCGGCATCAGATCATGTGGCAAAGCCCGCCCGTCCACGGTGACCACGAAGCCGGAAATGGTCAGCGTGCGCCAGGAAGCCACGGCGAAACGGGAGTACCGCGGATCGAGCGCGATCCGTCCGTCGGTGGTCACTGCGAAATGGAAGTCGGCCATACCCCGGGCAAGGATGAACATGTAACTCTGACCCGGCATCAGGGTCAGTTCATGGGCGGTGGTCCGCGAAAGAGGCCCCGCGGACCAGCCGAGAAGCTCAGGACTCAGATCATGAGACAGAGCTGTCGCGTCGATGGTCACCTTGAACCCACGCAAAACAAGAGTCCGCTCAACCGCCTCAGCAAACCCCGCATACTCCGCACCGAGACCAATCCGCCCATCAGTCGTCACCGCGAAACGG
>NZ_JBEZIJ010000015.1:0-80604 GCF_040650955.1 Streptomyces sp. NPDC048560 | reverse complement strand
GTCAGCCATACCCCGGGCAAGAATGAACATGTAACTCTGACCCGGCAACAGAGTCAGCTCATGGACCGCCGTCCGCGAAAGAGGCCCCGCAGACCAGCCAAGAAGCTCAGGATTCAAATCATGAGACAGAGCTGTCGCGTCGATGGTCACCTTAAACCCACGCAAAACAAGAGTCCGCTCAACCGCCTCAGCAAACCCGGCATACTCCGCACCGAGACCAATCCGCCCATCAGTCGTCACCGCGAAATGGAAGTCAGCCATACCCCGGGCAAGAATGAACATGTAACTCTGACCCGGCAACAGAGTCAGCTCATGGACCGCCGTCCGCGAAAGAGGCCCCGCAGACCAGCCAAGAAGCTCAGGATTCAAATCATGAGACAGAGCTGTCGCGTCGATGGTTACTTTGTATCCGCGAAGCGTCAGGGTGAGCCCGCTCACCTCCGCGAAGCCGACATGGTCGGGGTGGAGACTCACCTGTCCGTCGGGCGTCACGGTGAAACGGAAGTCCGCGAAGCCTCGCGACAGGACCAATCCGTAGCCCTCGGCTGGGATCAGAACCAGTTCATGGACGGTGGCGCGCGAAAGCACCGCGTCGTTTCCGTTGAGGAACGGCAGAAGGTCGTGGGATAGGGCTCGGCCGTCGATGGTGACGGTGAATCCGTGGATGGTGACGAGGGGTGTGCCGTTGGGGGTGGTGCTGGTGGTGGCGCATTGGGCGGTGCTGGAAGTGAGGGTGATAGTGCCGTCGGGGTTGAGATCAAACGCAGGGACTATGACTCTGGGACCGGGGACGAAGCCGTAGCCTTGAGCCGGGATGAGGACGAGTTGGTTGACGTTCGTGCGCGGCAGTCGTTTGTCATTGCCGTTCAAGAAGGGTTCGAGGTCGTGGGATAGGGCTCGGCCGTCGATGGTGACGGTGAATCCGTGGATGGTGACGTGGGGGCTGCCGTTGGGGGAGACACCCACCGAGGCGCACTGCGCCACGGTTTCGGCCAGGCGCACCGCTCCGTCGACACCGACGTCGAACAACGGCACCACTACCCTCGGACCGGGGACGAATGCGTACCCCTCGGCCGGCAGGAGCGCCAACTCATGGGCCGTGCTCCTCGAGAACCGTGCCGCGCTGCCCTGGAGGAACGCCTCCAGGTCATGCGACAGCGCCCGCCCGTCGATCGTGACGGGGAAGCCACGGAGAATCAGCATGCTGGTGCCGCGTCCTCCGAGAAAAGCGTCGTGGGCGGGGTCGTACTCGACGAACCCCTCTTGCGTGACCTGGAATTCGAAGCTCGTCGGCCGGCCGGGGACCTGCTCGATGCCATAGACCCCGGGGGCGAGGGAGAGCACAGGCGCGCTCGCGCCGTCGACGACATCTGGGCTGTGCCCTGAGACAGAAAACTTGGTGAAGGTCAAACCACTGCTGTCGATTCTGATCTCGGCCATGTCGCTTCCCGCCTCTACCATCCCGCCGATCTGGAGGTGTACCCCGTCGTGCCCATCGAACCCCGGCGTCAGGGTGAAAGCAATCGATCGGAACAGGCCGTTGAGGCGCACGGTGCCGTCGGAATCAGTGGGCTCGGTCGACTCTGGGGGTGGTTGGAACACCTTTCCCGTGACACTGTTGCCGTCGACCTTGAACTTCGCGGCGTCGCCGCTGAGTTGCGTGACCTCCGTACCCACCGGAAGATCCAGAAACTCCAGGGTCGAGGCGAGCGACCCCAGGTGGAAGACAGGATCCTTCACCTCGGCATCGAATTCCACTCTGAATGAACTGCCGCCCCTGAGGCCGACGATTTCTATGAGGTCGGACGTGGGCAGCGGCGGGCTGAAGAACGCCGTATGAAATCCTGTGAACGTCCCGTCGAGGACGGCTGTGCCCAGCGGGGCGCGATCCGTGGCCACGGGGCGCTGCCCGGTGAGTCTCACATCATGACCACCCAGGGTTCCGATGGCCTCCGTGTTCTCGTCGTTGAGGAACGTCCAGTCTACGAACGCGAGCCGAAGGTTCGCCATTTGTCTCGGCCTTCCTGACGATCTGGCCCAGGTGAGCCAGCGGCAAGAGGAACAGCCTTGCCTCATGGCCATGGAACCCTCTGCCTATTGGGCAGCTTTATGAGATGCGCGGCTCCCGAGCCTTTACCCGACCTGCGTGGTGCCGTACTCGACGAACCCGTCTTGCGCGACCTGGAATTCGAAGTTCGCCGCGGCCGGGCACTTGCTCGATGCCATAGAGCCCGTGGCAAGGGACAGCGCTGGCGCGGCTGCGCCAGGCGACGAGTTGTGGGCTGTGCCCTGGGACAGAGAACCTGGTGAAGGACAGACCACTGGGGAGTACAGGGTCGGGGTCGGAGCGTGGGGTCAGGGCGTAGCACCCAGCGGGGCGGTAACTGCAGCGCCGATCTGCTCGTGTCTTCACTTTCAGGATGCCACGGCGGTCTCCGGTCGCAACAAGGACCATGCCACCGAGCGTGGAGCACTCGGCTGTGCGAGCGTGTGTCACTCTCGAATTCCACTGCGACACTGGGCACAGCGGGCGTGCTTCGAGCCGCGAGGACCAGTTCGCCGGTGTCCGCGCATCTACCGAGAAGGACACACAGCGGTCGGCTTACGGTGCCGGTGATACCGATCACCAGCACGCACGACAGCATCAGCGCACGACCCCCTGCCCGAGCGCATCCGAGTGTCCTGCATTGGGCTTGGCCGACCCCGCTGCCGACTGGATCGTGTGATCGCCGACACGGCCTACGGTTCACGCGGGATCCGTGCTCCTTCCGTAGGCGCGGCATCGGCACACCATCCTGGAAAGAAGCGACCAGCGAATGCACCATCGCTGTCGTGACCGGCGAGGCGGCAGGCCGTCGGGCTTGGGCCACCGGAATCCACCGCCACCGCAACCCCGTCGAATGCTGATTCAACCAACTCGAGGGATCTGGTCGCCTTGTCACCCGCCGCGGAAAGACCGCCACCCTCTACGGAGCGGTAGTCACATTCGCATCACTCCCGCTACGGGCAAGATCAGTTATAAGACGGCCCCAGTGACAGGTGTCGCGCCGCGCTTCCGCACCGCTTGACCGGCTGATGGCCTGACTTTGGGGGAGCATCGACTTACGGGGGCAGTGTTGTGAGCGCATACGCGGATGTCCGCCGCCACCCTGCGCCCCGCTCGACACCGGCGCGGTATGCCCGCGCCGTGACGCACACGACGAGCCGGAGCGCCGGCGACAAGAGAACACTCCTCCTCGGCTGCCACCATGTTCTCGCGAACGACAACAACGCCGCGCTCGGGGACGGTGCTATTCAACCCGGCGGGCGTGACGGCGGATCCCCCCACAGGATCTGATCGTCGTTCTGGAGCGTTTCGTCGAGCTGAAGTGAAGTTCGACGGGTCCATCAATTCCGTCGACTGCGCGACGGCCTGGGCCGCTCCGGCCGGCATGAGACCCGACATCCTGATGACCGGAGTGCTCGGCCCTGTCGAGGTGCCGATCAGCTCCACCGCCGCAGCGGTGACGGTGGACTCACTCGTCTTCAAGAGCGGGCGCACGACGGAAGGCACCTGCGGGCGTCGTCCGGGAGAGCGGGAGGTCTGGTGGCGCATGTATGTCGCGTTGTGGGTTCGGCTGTTGAGCCATAAGGTCACCGGCATGTCTCTACGTCTTCGTATGCGTCAAGCACTGCCGGAAGCGATGCGGGCCCGTGACAAGGTTGCGGTAAGTACCCTGCGCGCAACGCTTGCTGCGCTGGACAACGCTGAGGCAGTGCCCGTGGACGAAGCCGAGCTCCGCGGCGTGGCCTTTGAGCAGTCGCCTGTTGGGGTCGGCACCACCGAAGCCGTGCGACGTGAACTGAGTGAGCGACGTGTCGTGGAGATCGTGCGGGCCGAGGCCGCAGAGAGACTGGACGCTGCAGCGCAGTTGAGTGCACCCGCGCATGCTGATCGAGCCGCGCGGCTCCGCACAGAGGCCGCTCTACTGCATCGCTTCCTCGAAGACTCTCGCACCGCATAGGACACGGCGTCGCATCACGTACGAGGCGCAGAAGCAGGACCGGAAGCCGGTACTGTCACCGCCTGATCCTCGTGCGGACTCCTGCGCATGGTGCCGTGGCAGCGAGGAAAAGCCTCGTGGAGGGCCGCGCGGATCGCAGGCACGTCGCGTCCTGGAGGGCGGTGCTGGACGCGTTCCGCCTGGAGCTCAGCGCCAAGCCAAGGCTCAGGTCGCGAGGTCATCGAGCGGCCGGCCGGCCAGTGGCGGCAGGGGGACCCGGAGGTTCTGGTCGTGCTGAACTCGGGATACGACGCTCCGCACATCTCCCACCTGCTGGCGGGGCCGCCCGTCGAGATGGCAGGGCTGCTCCGTTCGGACCGCGTGACGCGGCGGCCGACACCTCCGCAGGTCTACGACCCCAAGGGTGACCGCCAACCGAGCACGGTGGCGACCTGTCGGACATCGTCCACCGTGAGGTATCGCCACCTATGACAGGGCCACGGACCACCGCAATACCTGACCCAGACCGAGTGCAGCTGGCCACTGACCCACTTCAGCAAGCGACCTATGACCAGCTCATCAGGGATGCCGACCCCGCCGAACTCACACAGCCGAGAGATCTGCCCCTCCAAATCCGGGACTCTCTCGCCTCACTGGACTGAGCTCGCAACCTGCTCACTCGCACGACGGAATTCTTCCGGGGGCCGCATCCAGTGGTTACGCCATGCTCATCTGGCTCGACTCATCCATCCTGGAAGGGCCCGGACGCTATACGACAAGCTGAGACACGTCCCGTGAGTGATCGAGGCAGGTTGGTCATGACCGGCCCGGAGTCCACTGCGACGAGGCTCCGGTGGCAGGATGGCGGCTTCGACCATCTTGAGAGGCCATCCTCGTGCCCACGCCTGCCGACTACCTCGTACTGGCACGTGCCGAGAGAGACAGTCTGGTCCTGCAGCGTCTCGCGGGATGTCCGTACCCTTTCGTCTGGCAAGCCTTGGCCACCAATCCCCACACGCCTCCCGAAGCCCTCCAGGAACTGAGCGCTGCCCGCGATAGCGTCTGGAACGACAACAAGCTTCTTCGCCTGCTCGCAGACCATCCCGGTGCGAACCCTGTCGTTCTTCGAGCTGTCCTCGAAGCCGTTGCAGCGAGGCTCGATGAGGGCGAGCGGCCCTACGCCGCCGTACTCGCTCTCGCCGACCGGCTGGAGCTTGAGGTGGATGAGGTAAGGAAGCTCGGAACCCTTCGTGGGGCCTCTGCTCGTCTACGCCATGTGCTCAACCTCAGGTTGAGCGTCCGCATCTGAGCCACCTCGGTTCGCAGGAAGACGATCTTGTTGTGGCTGGTGTGATCAGGGCGTCTGAGCCGTCCTGGACAGCGCCGCTCACCGGGCTGAGATCGCGTTCATTCGGCAGCTGGAACCGCTCTGCGCCGTGAGGGTGCAGACCCTGTCCGCGCAAGGGCCGCCCGAGTCACTGCTTGATGGACGGCTGGAGGTGGGGTGACGGGGCTGCTGGATCTGCGGCCGGCCCCGGGTGGTGGTCGGCTGAGACGCCGGTTGTCGGCCGTGAGCTGAGCGGGACCGGCCGCGCCCCATGCGGCAGCGGTGCCGAGCCCCGCTACGACAGCAGGGCCCGGACCGCGCGGCGCGGTCCGGGCCCTGTCTCGTGCGGTGCCGCCCTGCGGGGCGGCGGTGCCTCAGCTCTGTGCGGCGTCGTCGCTCGTCTGCGCGGAGCCCTCAGCTGCGCCTGCCTTCTCGCGCATCTTGCGCACCAGCTCCGCCTTCTGGTCGGCGGCACTCTGGCGGTCGAGGTTGCGGTGCGGACCGTTGTTCTGCCGTTCGGCGCGGGACAGCTTCTTGCGCTGGCCGCCGCCCATGCCCACGGGGTTGTTGATGTTCTTGCTCACGGTCACGGGTTCTCCCGGTAATGATGTGAAGTGATCTACGGATTCATCGGTGAGGGGCGGGCGGCGACGTCGAAAGACGTCAGCAAGGGCCCATCACGCGCTCACTCGAGAATCGGCGGTTGGAAGAACATGACCAAGACGTTACCCGGTTCCGTCGGCTCCGCGCACCAAGGCCCTCGCCTCCCGGCTTCGGCCAGGCGCTCGGGCGAGCGCCTGCGGTCAGCCGTTGCCTCCAGGATCTCATTACGGCCGGTGGTCGCCGGTGGTCGCCACCCGCCCCGGGGCTGGTCCGGCTCGGCGAGGACGGCGTTGATGTGCTCGCCCACCGCGCCCCCGCTGAGGATGAGCCTCCCGCCGACGCCCGCGTTGGAGTCGAGTGACCGTACCGATCACTGTGGCGTGGCCCGGCGGCACATCACACAGCCGCTCGGCGTCGCAGCTGGGCCACCTGGCCACTGCCTGCGGCGAGGAGTTCTCGCGGTCTGCCCGCCGGACGCGCGGCTGGCGTGGACCTGGGCTGCGCGGACCAGGAGCGTGCCGGAGCTCGTGACGGACCTCGCGATGCTGCTGCGGCTCGCGGACTGCCGGCGGAGCGGCCCGCCGGACAGCGACGGCGTCCAGCGGGCCCAGAGGGAGGTACGGGCCCAGTTCACGCTGCTGCTCGCGTCGCGCTCGCCCCCGACGGTGCGATCGAGACCGTGCTCTCCTCCGTCGACGCACCACTCGGCCGGGTGGTGTACGCATCTGATGCCGCCGGCGCCGCTCTGTTGCATGGGCGCACCGAGCTCGTCCGCCGAAGCTTCCCGTCCGGCGAGATCCTCCGGACCAGGCCGCTGGAATCCGAGGTCATCGACCTCGACTCCCACGACCGGGTCCTGCACGCCCTGTGCGCCGACGGCAACCTCGTATCCCTCGACGCGACCGATGGGACGGTGCTCCACCGGCGTCCGCTACCCCTGTACCGACCACTCTGTGTGTATGCGGCGCCCGATGGCACAATCCTCGTCGGCACCACCGCGGGTCAGATCCTGCGCTACCCGATGATCCGCAGACAGGACCGGACGGCCGACGAGTAGCACCATGGGGCAGCTCCCAGGGCCCGGTCAGATCTCACCGACCGGGCCCGCGCCCGCTCGCGATGTTCGTCCATCGGCGGACGGCGTGATACCCGGCGACTTCCCCGTTGCGCCTGGCGGAGCAGGCATCGCGGCCGTGTCCGACCGCGTCGGGGCCGTAGCCCTCGTGGCGCGACAGGACAGCAACAGCCCCGGAGTCGATGCCCGCAGCCGCGGTTGTGTTTGTCGGTGCCTGAAGGCGTCGTGGTTGCCCGACCAGCCGGCCGCCGTCCAACTCCACCCAGGGCTGCGGGCACCAGGTTGGGTTCCCGCCTTCGTCCCGGGTCCCGAGCCCGACCTCGCCGCACGTCATCTCCACTTATCCGTAACGAAGTTGACGGCCTGTCGGTCAATCAGGGAGCGCGCGAAGGTGCCTCCGCTTCTCCGTTACGTCCGGGGTATTGACGCACCATGAAACAAATCAATAGCTTCTGTATCATCGACTCACGGGAGATGCTCCTCATGGAATCGCGAAGAGCCTGCACGACCGCACCGAAGGGCGTCCACGCCGTCCAGGCAAGGGGCTCCGTCACCCGCGACCCGCTCAGCTCCGCGTAGCTCAGCCCTCGCTCACCGGCGGCATCGCCATCGCGACCTGCACGTCAGCACTCCGCAGATCTGTCTGAGCGCCGACATCAGCCAGGTGCTGGTCGACGCGGAGGTTGTGCACTTCTCCGACGTGCCCACTCGCACCGCGAGCTGGTGGCCGCGATTCCGACAGGAGGCATCACCCATGGGCCGCTACAGTCGTCTCCGCCGCATCCAGAAGATGGATCCGCGGCAGGACTTCGAGCAGATCTACCGGTGGATCACCCACTACGAGTTCCCCCGCGACTACCTCTACGGGACGTCGATCGCGTTCCTGCGTGACTACGGCGTGCCGCGCATATCCCACCTCCTGGACCGCACCCAGGAGTTCGAACGTGCCGGTCAGAAGCGGTACGACGACACGGTGCTGATCGCGTACGAGATGGTCCGTGAGGGGATGGACTCGGAGCACGGCCGGGCTGCCGCCCGCCACCTGAACCGCATCCACAGCCGCTACCAGATCCCCAACGAGGACTTCCTCTACGTCCTGGCCACGACGGTGGTGGGGCCGAAGCGGTGGATCGACCGGTTCGGCTGGCGGCGCCTGTCCGAGCAGGAGACCGAGAGTCTGGCGCTGGTGGGCCGACGGACGGGCGAGATGATGGGCATCTCCGGCGTACCCGACACCTACGCCGCCTTCGAGTTGCTCCACGACGACTACGAGCGGGAGATGTTCGCCTACGATCCCGCCAACCGCAGGGTCGCCGCGGCAACCCTGCGGATCCTGGCCTCCTGGTACCCGGCCCCCTTACGCAGGATCGCGACCCGGGTCACGCTCGCCGTCCTGGACGAACCGCTTCTGGAGGCGCTCGGCTTCCGGCCTGAGCCGCGCCGGTTACGGGCCGTCGTGCACCACGTGTTCCGCACCCGGGCCGCGTTGATCCGCCTGCTGCCCGGGAGGCCGGAACGGCTCCCTCGCACACCCAAGCCGCGCACGTACCCCTTCGGCTGGACCCTGGACGACCTGGGTCCGCACTGGGCACATTCCCGTCCACTGCTCCCGCTCCAGGACGAGTCCGCACCGGGAGCGGCCTCCGCTCCGGAGCAGTCGCCCACCCCCCGTGTTCCTCATCAGGAGACCCGATGACCGCCACCAGCCCCGCCGCCGCGCCACATGCCGCGACCTTCACCACGCACTCCCCCACGACCGGCAAGGCGATCGCCGAGCACCCGGTGAACGGGCCGGAAGAGGTCTCCCTCGCCGTGGCACGGGCCCGGACCGCCCAGGCCGGGTGGGCAGCGCTGCCCGCCTCCCGGCGCCGTGACCACCTGCTGCGCTGGAAGAAGGCCCTGGCGACCGATCTCGACGCCGTGGCCCGCACCATCGCCGAGGAGACCGGGAAGCCGGCCGGTGACGCCGCGCTGGAGGTCGTACTCACACTGGAGCACCTGGCCTGGGCCGCCCGCAACGCCGGACGCGTGCTGCGCCGGCGGAAGGTGCGCACCGGACTGTTCACCCTCCATCAGCAGGCCTCGCTGGTGCACCGCCCGTTGGGCGTGGTCGGCGTGATCGGCCCCTGGAACTACCCCCTGTACACCTCGATGGGCTCCATCGGCTATGCCCTGGCCGCAGGGAACGGCGTGGTCTTCAAGCCGTCCGAGCTGACCCCGGGCACCGGGGTCCTGCTGGCCGAGCTCTTCGACGCCGCCGTGCCCGAACACGCCGGACTGCTCACCACCGTCACCGGCGCGGCGTCCACCGGGGACGCCCTGTCCCGGTCCGGGGTCGACAAACTGGCGTTCACCGGCTCGCCGGAGACGGCGCGCAAGGTGATGGCGGTGTGCGCCGAGACGCTGACTCCGTTCCTCGCCGAGTGCGGAGGGAAGGACGCGGTGATCGTGACCGCGGACGCGGACCTGGACGCGGCGGCCGACGCGATCGTGTGGGGCGCGCTGAGCAACGCGGGTCAGACCTGCGCGGGGGTGGAGCGCGTCTACGCGGTGCGTGAGATCCACGGGGCGCTGTGCGAGCGGGTGGTCACGCGAGCCGAGGCGCTTCGGCCGGGTGCCGAGGCGGACGCCGCCTATGGCCCGATGACACTGCCGGGCCAGGTCGCGATCGTCGAGCGGCATGTGACCGACGCGGTCTCGGCAGGCGGAAAGGCCCTGTTCGGCGGGCCCGGGTCGGTCTGCGCTCCGTATGTCGCGCCGGTCGTGCTTGCCGGTGTTCCGGAGGATGCGGCGGCGATGACGGAGGAGACCTTCGGGCCGGTCGTGGCGATCAACCCGGTGGCCGACGTGGACGAGGCGGTGGAGCGGGTCAACGCGTCCCGTTACGCCCTGGGGGCCGCGGTGTTCTGCCGCAACGGGCGCGCCGGTGCGGCTATCGCGGCGCGACTGCGTGCGGGGGTGGTGTCGGTGAACTCGGTGCTGGGCTTCGCGGCGGTGCCGGCGCTGCCGTTCGGCGGTTCGCAGGACTCCGGGTTCGGCCGGATCCACGGTGAGGAGGGGCTGCGTGCCTTCACCGCCGTGCAGTCGACAACGGTGCAGCGGTTCACGCCGCCGATCGCGCTGACATCCTTCGATGTCCCGGCCGTCACGCGGCAGCGCGCGGTGCGGCTGGCCCGGTCACTGCACCGGCGCCGCTGAACGGCTGGGCGGCTACCCGCCGGCCGGACCTCCCTCTCGGGCGGTCCGGCCGGTCAGGAGTCCAGCAGCGGGGCCAGGTAGCGGCGGGCGAAGGCGCGGGCCTGGTCCTCGTCGTCCATCTCGATGCAGCTGGCGGGGTTGAGCAGGAAGGACACGGCGACGCGCACCATGATCTCGGCGACCGGCCGCGGGTCCTCGTCGGGGCGGCCCTCGGCCTGCTGGGCGCGGCGCAGATGGCCTGTCAGGTATTCGACGGTGGCGGAGAGCGAGAAGCCTCCCTGCACGGTCAGGTAGGGCAGCACGACCTCGGGTTCGAGGCGGAGCAGGCCACCGAAGAGAGGATGGGCACGGGTGTGGCGCAGGGCGACCACGAAGCCCTCCACGACCCGCTCCTCCATGGTCGGCAGCGCCGCCACCGCCGAGTCCAGCCGCCCGAAGAACCGACTGAGTTCACGCAGCAGAGTGGCCTCGACCAGCTTGTCCTTGGTCTGGAACCGCCGGAAGACGGTGACTCGGGAGACGCCTGCCCGCTTGGCGACATCGTCCACGGAGGAGCGGCGCAGGCCCAGGAGGGTGAACTGCTCCAGTGCGGCGTCGAGGATCCGCCGCGCCGTACGGTCCTCCACCTCGGGCTGGGCGGTGGCCTGGGCGAGCCCTGAGTCGTTCGTGTCGGTTCTCATCGTGCTCCTCACGATATCGGGCGTCCGTCTCCCGGGAGACGGTGAAACACTCCCCGAGAGACAATGAAACACCTATCATATCTTCGTAACACCATACGGACCTCGGAGGATCTGATGGGCAGTCGCCTCACCGAAGAACAGGCCGATTTCGTCGCGGCAGTCCGCGATTTCGCCAAGCGGGAGTGCGGCACCCGGGAACAGCGCGACGCGCTGACCGGGGGTGGCCGCGAAGCCCACCATTCCGGGCTGTACGGCAGGCTCGCGAGTCTGGGCTGGCTCGGGGTGTGTCTGCCCGAGGAGTACGGAGGCTCCGGCGGCGGGCTGGCCGACGCCTGCCTCTTCCTGGAGGAGACCTCGTACGGGATGGTCCCGGCCGGGGGGTTCATCACCACCGTCATCGCCGCGAAGGCGTACGAGAAGTTCGGCACCGAGCAGCAGCGGCAGGAGGTGCTGTCCGGCGCCGTGCGCGGTGACGTGCTGTCCATCGCCATGTCGGAGCCGGGAGCCGGTTCGGATGTCGGCGCACTGCGCTGCAAGGCCCGGCAGGAGACGGACGGCACGTGGGTGATCGACGGTCAGAAGACCTGGATCTCCAACGCCCACTGCGCGAAGTACATCCTGCTGGTGGCCCGCACCGGCGAGGACAAGCACGGCGGCCTGACCATGTTCCATCTGCCCGCCGAAGCCCCGGGCCTGGAGACGCGACGCATCGACACGATGGGAGGCCGGGAGGTCAACGACGTCTTCCTCACGGGAGTACGGCTGCCCGCGGACGCGGTCGTCGGTCAGGTGAACAACGGCTGGCGGCAGCTGATGGCCGGGCTGAACCACGAGCGGCTCTTCCTGGCCGCGAACATGCTGGGCCTGGCACGCCGCGCCTTCGACGACACGGTCGCCTACGTCCGTGAACGCGAGCAGTTCGGCCGGCCGGTCGGCTCCTTCCAGGCGCTGCGGCACCGGATCGCCGACCTCGCCACCGAGATCGAGTGCACCCGGCTGCTGGTGCGCGAAATAGCCCTGGACTGCGACGCGCAGCCGGACAAGCTGTTCCCGCGCGAGGCGTCGATGGCCAAGCTGAAGGCGACCGAGATCGCCAAGCGAGCCGCCCTGGAGGGTATGCAGATGATGGGCGGCTACGGCTACACCAAGGAGTTCGACATGGAGCGCCACCTGCGGGCCGCTGTGGTCTCCACGGTCTACGGCGGGACCAGCGAGATCCAGCGGGACGTCATCGGCAAGACGTACGGCCTGTGAGCTCGACGGTTGACGTCGCGGGTCACTCGACCCGCTGAGACCCTCTGGAAGCGGCGGCACGGAACGCGGCCGTTCCTCCCGCTTCGAGATGTCGAGTCACGAAGTGCGAGAGAACGGCCGCTGCCATGAGTGTCCCGGCGAGGTGTCCGTCGTGAAGCGTCGGACGTACTGTCCCGCGTTCGGGGCGGGTTCTACGATTCCCTCTGATCCCGCGGCCACGCGCTTCGAGCTCATCGACGCGATCCGGGGCACCGCCGGTCCGGTCAGGTCCCTGGCCGAGCTGTCGCCGGCGGCCGAGCACGGGCGTGGGCACGGCCCCATGTACGCGGTTCTGAACCGGGGCTGAGCCGAGCCGACGCGGCTTCGTCTCACGCTGACCTCTGCCGGCGCCCAGAAGCCTCCGACGGGCGGATCGTGTCGGCCCTGGACCTGTCATCCGCGGCGCGGACACCGCCGGCCTGTGGACCTGGTTCCCCATCCCCGCCTGTCATGCGTTGAACGACAGAATGAGACGGCAGGGCGTGACAGTGCGGCCGCCCGCTGTGGTCGAGGTGGGCGGCCGCACTGTCGTGGCAGGGTCGAATGAGGCGCCCGGCTCAGCCCTGGTAGAGGCGGGACAGCGAGTCGGCGTACTTGTCCCGGATGACCCGGCGCCGCATCTTCAACGACGGCGTCAACTCCCCCGTCGCCGGGCCCCATTCCTCGGCCAGCAGCTCATACCGCTTGACCTGCTCCGTACGGTTGAGCCGGGAGTTGGCCGCGGCGACCGCCCGGTCCACCTCCGCCCGGACGGCGGGGTGTTCCGCCAGCCCGGCCAGTCCCCCGGCCGCCTCGATGCCGTTGGCCACGGCCCAGGACGGGGCGGCCTCCGCGTCGAGCACCAGCAACGCGACCAGGTAGGACCGCTCGTCGCCGTGCACCATCGCCTGGCCGATCAGCGGGTGCGCCTTGAGCGCGTTCTCCACCAGGGCCGGTGAGACGTTCTTGCCGGTGGAGGTGATGATCATCTCCTTCTTCCGGTCGGTGAGCCAGAGGTAGCCGTCCTCGTCCATCCGGCCGATGTCGCCGGTAGCCAGCCAGCCGTCCGCGTCCAGGGCGGACCGCACCGAGCCGTCCGGCTGGAGGTAGCCGGAGAAGACGGACGTTCCCCGGACCAGGATCTCGCCGTCCTCGGCGACGCGGACCTCCACGGACTCGACGGGGCGCCCTACCGAACCGAGCCGGAAGCCGGTCCGCGGGCTGTTGCTGGTCGCCACGCCGGTGGTCTCGGTCAGCCCCCAGGCGTCCATGATGACCACGCCGAAGCCGGCCCAGAAACTCACCACGTCCGCGGACATCGGAGCCGACGCGCTGGCCGACCATGTCACCTGGTCCAGTCCGCCCGCGGCCAGCAGGGGCAGCAGCACGTCCTCGCGGGCGCGGGCGTAGCGCTCCTCGATGCCGGCGGGCGGTGTCTCGCCCCGCTCGCGGTACGCGACGTGCTCGCGGGCGATCTCGAATGCCTGGTCGATGACCCCCCGCTGCTCGGCCGGCATCAGCGAGAGGACGCCCCGCACACCGGCGGACAGCTTCTCCCAGATCCTCGGCACCCCGAAGAACTGTGCGGGACGCACCTTGCGCACCACGGCGGCGACCCCTGTCGGATCGGCGCAGAGGTAGACGTGCGAGGCACGGTGGCAGGGCAGGTAGATGCCCAGCATCCGCTCGGCGATGTGGGCGAAGGGCAGGTAGCAGATGTGCTCGACGTGCGGGGGCAGCTCCACCACGGCGTCCAGCGCGAGAGCGTTGGAGATCACCTGGCGGTGGGTCAGTACGACACCCTTGGGCTCGCCGCTGGTACCGGAGGTGTAGACGACGGTCAGCGGGTCCTCGGAGTCGGCAACGTCCAGTTCTTTGGCGAACTGCTCCGGCACGGGTTCGCGGAGCAGGGCGGCGTACGGGAGGTGACTGCCCTCCCCGTCAGCCTCGGCCACCACCAGGCGCTCCAGCGGGGTGTCGGGGTCGGCGATCAGCGGCTCCCACACCGCCACCTGTGCCGCCCCCTCCACCACGGCGAGGCGGGCCCGGCAGTTGCGGGCGATGTGGGTGATCTGCTCGGGGGCCGCGGTGCCGTAGACACTGACCGGGATCGCGCCGAGGCGGACCAGTGCCAGGTCGGACAGCCAGTGTTCGGACCGGTTGGACATCATCAGCAGTACTCGGTCGCCGCGACCGACACCCAGGGCCCGGTACCCGGCGGCGAGAATCCGGGTGTGCTCGTGGACCTGCGCCCAGCTGTACGTCGTCCAGCCACCGTCCGTGTCCGCCGACTGCCATGAGAGTGCGGGGAGTTGGGGGTGCTCACGTGCGTTGCGGGCCAGCAGTTGCGGCAGGGTCCGGTCGGCCGGGGCGTCGGGCAGGTCGCCGGTGGTGCGGGGTGCTGATGTCATCGGGGCCTCCTTGGGAGTCAAGAGAGAACGTCTTGGGAGACCGGGGCGGTGGGGAGCCCCGGCGGGCCTGCCGGGTGGAGACGGGTGGGATATGGGGGGATGGGCTACGGGGGTGTGCCGAGCGGGATATGGGGTGGGTGGGCTACGGGGGTGTGCCGCCCGTGGGTCCGGGCCGTGGGGGAGAACGGCTCTGCCCACGAGACCGGTCGGCGCTAAGGGGTGCGAACGGGGGCCAGGGGTCACCGAGGCCCGCAGCGGATCAGGAGTCGGTGAAGGTCTCGCCCTGCGCGGCCTTGCGCAGCAGCAGCTCGGGCGGGGCGAAGCGCTCGCCGTGCTTGTCGGCCAGCTCACGTGCGCGGGCCACGAAGCCGGTCAGGCCTCCCTCGTAGCCGTTGATGTACTGCAGTACGCCGCCGGTCCACGGAGGGAAGCCGATACCGAGAAGCGAGCCGATGTTGGCGTCCGCCACCGAGACCAGCACGCCTTCTTCCAGGCAGCGCACCGAGTCCAGCGCTTCGACGAAGAGCATCCGCTCCACCATCTCGGGCAGGTCCGCCGGCTGCTTCGCGGGATCCGTGAAGTGCTCGCGCAGACCTGGCCAGAGCCTGGCGCGCCTGCCGTCCGCGTAGTCGTAGAACCCCGCGCCGCCGAGCCGTCCGGGGCGGCCGAACTCGTCGATCATGCGGTCGACCACCGCGTCCGCCGGGTGTGGCTTCCGGCTGCGGCCCGCCGCCTCGGCCGCGCGGCGGGCCTCCTCGCGGATCTTGCGCGGGAGGGTGAGGGTGAGCTCGTCCATCAGGCTGAGGACCTTGGCCGGGTAGCCGGCCTGAGCGGCGGCCTGCTCGACGGAGGCCGGGTCGATGCCCTCGCCGACCATGGCGACGCCCTCGTCGATGAAGTGGCCGATGACGCGGGAGGTGAAGAAGCCGCGCGAGTCGTTGACCACGATCGGCGTCTTGCGTATCTGCCGCACCAGATCGAGGGCCCGCGCAAGCGCCTCCTCCCCCGTCTTCTCCCCCTTGATGATCTCGACCAGCGGCATCCTGTCGACCGGCGAGAAGAAGTGCAGGCCGATGAAGTCCTGCGGGCGCTCCACCCCCTTGGCGAGGACGGTGATGGGCAGCGTGGAGGTGTTGGAGCACAGCAAAGCGTCCGGGGCGAGCACCCCCTGGATCTCCTGGAACACCTGGTGCTTGACCCCGGTGTCCTCGAAGACGGCCTCGATCACCGCGTCGCAGCCGGCCAGATCCTGGATGTCGGCGGTGGGGGTGATGCGGGCCAGCAGTGCGTCCGCCCTCTCCTGCGTCGAGTCGCCGCGCGAGACGGCTTTGGCGCACAGTTTCTCGGAGTAGGCCCTGCCCTTCGCCGCCGCCTCGGCGGTGACGTCCTTCAGTACGACGTCGATGCCCGCCCCGGCACAGGCGTAGGCGACGCCGGCGCCCATCATGCCCGCGCCGAGCACGGCCACCTTGGTCACCTCGCGGGGCTCGAAGCCCTTCGGGCGGCCGACAGCGGAGTTGACCGCCTGCTTGTCGAAGAAGAACGCCTGGATCATGTTCTTGGTGATCTGCCCGGTCACCAGCTCCGTCAGGTACCCGGCTTCGACCACGAAGGCCGTGTCCACGTCGACCTGGGAACTCTCCACGGCCGCCGAGAGGATGTTGAGCGGCGCCGGGCAGGGGGCGCCACCCGTCCTGCTCACCAGCATCGCAGTGAAGGCGGGGAGTCGCGCGGCGAGTTCCGGGTCCGAGGGGGTACCGCCGGGGATGCGGTACCCGGGGGCGTCCCAGGGCTGCGCGGACTGCGGGTGGGCGTCGACGAACGCCCGTGCTCTGGAGAGGAGTTCATGCGGACCAGCGGCGATCTCGTCGACGAGGCCGGCCTCCAGGGCGCGCGCCGGTCCGTACTGGGTACCCTCCAGGAGGACCTTTCGCAGGGCGTCCGCCACGCCGAACATCCGGACCGTGCGGGTCACTCCCCCGCCGCCGGGCAGCAGGCCCAGGGTTACTTCGGACAGCCCGACGCGGGCGGCCGGGCTGTCCAGTACGACGCGGTGGTGGCAGGCCAGGGCGATCTCGTAACCGCCGCCCAGGGCCGCGCCGTTGATGGCGGCGACGACCGGTATGCCCAGTGTCTCAAGGACGCGCAGCGAGCGCTTGACGCGCATCCCGGCCTCGAAGGAGGCGCCGGCGGTCTCGGGAGTGACGGAGATCAGATCGCGCAGGTCGCCGCCGGCGAAGAAGCTGTTCTTGGCGGAGGTGACGATGACGCCCCGGATGTCGTCGCGGCGTTCCGCCAGCCGCGCCGCGACGGCGTCGAGCGAGTCGATGAACGCGGCGTTCATGGTGTTGGCGGACTGGCCGGGGTCGTCGAGGACAAGCGTGACGACGTGGTCGTCGGACTCTTCCCAGCGGATGGTGGAAGGTCGTGCGGTGGTGTCCATGGCTGTTGTCTCCCGTGAAGGTGAACGGCTGCGGAGCGGGACGCGGCGGTCAGAGGCGTTCGACGACGGTTGCGATGCCCATGCCGCCGCCTACGCACAGGGTGGCCAGCCCGTACCGCAGGTCGCGGCGCTCCAGTTCGTCCACGAGGGTGCCGAGGATCATCGCGCCGGTGGCTCCGAGCGGGTGCCCCATGGCGATGGCTCCGCCGTTGACGTTGACCCTGTCCGGGTTCAGCCCCATGTCCTTGACGTAGCGCAGGACCACGGCGGCGAACGCCTCGTTGATCTCGACCAGGTCGATGTCGTCGACGGTCAGTCCGGCCTTGGCGAGCGCCTTGCGGGAGGCGGGTGCGGGACCGGTCAGCATGATGGTGGGCTCGGCGCCGGAGACGGCGGCGGAGACGATCCGGGCACGCGGGATCAGGCCGTGGCGCTCGCCGGCCTTCCTGGAGCCGATGGCGACCAGGGCCGCGCCGTCGACGATGCCTGAGGAGTTGCCCGCGTGGTGGACGTGGTCGATCCTCTCCACCCAGTGGTACTTCTGCAGCGCCACCGCGTCGAAGCCGGCCAGTTCGCCTGTCCGTGCGAAGGAGGGCTTGAGCACGGCAAGGCTCTCGGCGGTGGTGCCGGGACGGATGTGCTCGTCCCGGTCGAGGACGAGCAGCCCGTTGCGGTCCCGCACGGGGACCACGGAGCGGTCGAAGCGCCCGTTCTTCCAGGCGGCGGCTGCCCGTTCCTGCGAGAGCGCCGCGTAGGAGTCCACGTCGTGCCTGGAGATGCCCTCCAGTGTGGCGATCAGGTCGGCGCCGATGCCCTGCGGGACGAACCCCGTGGCGTGGCTTGTGCGCGGGTCCAGCGCCCAGGCGCCGCCGTCACTGCCCATCGGGACACGCGACATGGACTCCACACCGCCCGCCAGGACCAGGTCCTCCCATCCCGAACGGATCTTCATCGCCGCCATGTTGACGGCTTCCAGCCCGGACGCGCAGAAGCGGTTCTCCTGAACGCCCGCAACCGTCTCCGGCAGACCTGCGAGGAGGGCGGCGGTGCGGGCGATGTCGGCGCCCTGGTCGCCCACCGGGCCGACCACTCCGAGCACGATGTCGTCGATCCCCGCCGGGTCGAGTTCCGGGAAGCGGCGGAGGGTCTCGTGGATCAGGCCGACGACCAGATCGATCGGCTTGGTTCCGTGCAGGGCCCCGTTGGCCTTGCCGCGACCACGCGGGGTGCGGATCGCGTCGTACACGTACGCTTCGGTGCTCACCTTGGGTGCCTTCCATGTCGGGTCTGAAGGAGCCTCGGACGCAACACGGCGATGCCGTGGCGGAGCCGACCGGCTCATCCGAGCAGCGAGCGGCCGATGATCTCCTTCATGATCTCGGTGGTGCCGCCGTAGATGGTCTGGATACGGCTGTCGAGGAAGGCCCGGGCCACCCGGAACTCACTCATGTAGCCGTAGCCGCCGTGGAGTTGCAGACAGCGGTCGACGATCCGCTTCTGGAGTTCGGTGGCCCACCACTTGGCCATCGAGGCGTGCACGGCGTCGAGCCGGCCCTGGGTGTGCTCGGCGACGCAGCGGTCCAGGAAGGTCCGGGTGACCGCGGCCTCGGTCGCCATCTCGGCGATCTCGAAACGGATGTGCTGGAGCTTGGCCAGCGGCCTCCCGAACGCCTCGCGCTCCTTCACGTACCGCGTGGTGACGTCCAGGATCTCCTCGGCCGCGGCGGCGGCGCCGACCGCGATGGCCAGCCGCTCCTGGGCGAGACTGCCCATCAGATAGGCGAAGGCCTGGTTCTCCTCCCCCAGCAGGTTCTCCTTGGGAACGCGCACGTCGTTGAAGAACAACTCCGCGGTGTCCTGGGCCTTCTGACCGATCTTGTCGAGGTTGCGGCCGCGCTCGAAGCCCGCCATGCCACGCTCGACCACGAGCAGGCTCTGCCCGCCGCTTCCCCCTTCGGGGGTGGTGCGCGCGACCACGACGACGAGGTCGGCGAGGATGCCGTTGGAGATGAAGGTCTTCGCGCCGTTGAGCAGGTAGTGGTCGCCCTGGTCGGTGGCGGTGGTGCGGATGCCCTGCAGGTCGGAACCGGCCCCGGGTTCCGTCATGGCGATGGCGGTCACGATGTCCCCGGAGACGAACCCGGGCAGCCAGCGGCGTCTCTGATCCTCGTCGGCGAGGCGGGTCAGGTACGGACCGACGATGTCGTTGTGCAGGCTCAGGGCCGGCCCGGAGGCGCCGGTGCGGGCGAACTCCTCTATGAGGACGGCGCTGTACCGGAAGTCGCCGGTCCCGCCGCCGCCGTACTCCTCTCCGACGGCCATGCCCAGCAGGCCCTGGCGCCCCGCCGAGCGCCACAGCTCGCGGTCGACGACGCCGTCCTTCTCCCAGCGTTCGTGGTGCGGGGCCACCTCCTTGGCGAGGAAGGTCCTCACCGTCCGGCGGAAGGCCTCGTGGTCGGGCCCGTACACATCTCGTTCCAGAGTCACAGCCAGTTCCTCACTCGCTCGATCAGGCGAGCGGGATCGGGGCCCACGGGGGTGACGTTGAGCATGGTCACGCCCGCCTCACGGAAGACCTCGACGCGGTCGCGGACATAGCCCTCGGAGCCGGCCAGGCAAAGGCGTTCCAGCAGCTCCGCCGGTACGGCGGCCTCGGCCTCCTTCTTGCGGCCCGCGAGATAGTGCTCCTGGATGGCGGCTGCCGCCGGCTCGTATCCGTAGGAACACACCAGGTCGTGGTAGAAGTTGCGGCCGGCCGCCCCCATGCCGCCGACGTAGAGGGCCACAGTGGGGCGCATCAGGTCGCGTACGGCCTCGGCGTCGTCACCGATGGCCAGCAGGCCGCCCGCCACGACGGAGAGGGGGCCGAGCGCGGGGTCGCGCCCGGCGGCGCCCTCGGCCAGGGACCGGCCCCAGACCTTGGCGGCGTGCTCGGGGACGTAGAGGAAGGGCAGCCACCCGTCGGCGATCTCGGCGGCCAGCCGGACGTTGGCCGGGCCCAGCGCGGCGAGGTAGACCGGGATGGTGTCGCGGACCGGGTGGTTCAGCAGCTTCAGCGGTTTGCCGAGGGTGCCGCCCTTCCCGGACGGCAGGGGCAGGTCGGTGATGCCGTGGTGCTCGATCACCTCGCGCCGCCAGATCCGCCGGGACAGCTCGATCACCTCGCGGGTGCGTCCGAGGGGACGGTCGTAACGGCGGCCGTGCCAGCCCTCGACGACCTGGGGACCGGAGGCGCCGACGCCGAGCAGGGCGCGGCCGCCGCTGATGGCGTCGAGCCCGGCCGCGGTCTGCGCGATCAGCGCGGGGGTGCGCGAGTAGACGTTCAGGATGGCCGGGCCGATCCGCATCCGCTCGGTCTTCGCGGCGAGGTATCCCAGGACCGTCGGGGAGTCGAAGCCGTACGCCTCGGCCACCCAGACGGCGTCGAGGCCCGCGGACTCCAGCGCGGCGGCCCGGTCGGCTGCGGCACGCGGATCGCCGGCGTACATAAGGGGTGAGGACAGTTCCATCAGCGGTGGTCCTTCAGCAGTTCGGGCACGTCCCAGTCGCGGGCCACATCGGGGGTGTGCGCGCCGGGGACGGCGGGGGGAAGCCGGAGGGTGCCGGGGGTGTCGGAGAATCGGGGGGCGGGAGCGGGCTGGGTGATGCCGTACGCCTCGGTGTAGGTGCCGCGTCCGGTCAGGTGCGGGTGACAGGCCGCCTCGTGCAGCGAGAGCACGGGCGCGACGCAGGCGTCGGTACCTTCGAAGACGGCCGTCCACTCCTCGCGGGTGGCGGTCTTGAACCGGGCGGTGAACCCGGTCCGCAGCTCGGGCCAGTTGTCACGGTCGGAGCGGTCAGGCAGGCACTCGGCGTCCAGGCCCAGCAGGGAGACGAACGCCGTGTAGAACTGCGGTTCCAGGGCGCCCACCGCCATCCAGCCGCCGTCGGCGGTCTCGTAGACGCCGTAGTACGGGCAGCCGCCGTCGAGCAGGTTGCGGCCGCGGGCGTCCCGCCAGGTGCCCTCGGCGAGCATCCCCCAGAACATGGCGGTGAGGTGTGCGGCGCCGTCCACGATCGCGGCGTCCACCACCTGGCCGCGGCCGGTGGCGCGGGCGGTGAGCAGCGCGGCAAGGACGCCGGTGGTCAGGTAGAGGGAGCCGCCCGCGTAGTCGCCGATCAGGTTGACGGGGAACACGGGCGGTCCGTCCGGTGCGCCCATCATGGACAGGGCACCGGCGGTGGCGATGTAGCCGATGTCGTGTCCGGCCAGGTGCGCGAGGGGACCACGCTGGCCCCAGCCGGTCATTCGGCCGTACACCAGCGCGGGGTTGACGGCCATGCAATCCTCGGGACCGACCCCGAGCCGCTCCGCGACACCGGGCCGGTACCCCTCCACCAGGATCTCGGCGCGCCCCGCCAAGGCCCGGACGGTATCCGGCCCTTCAGGTGACTTGAGGTCGACCAGGACGGAGCGCTTGTTGCGGTTGGTCACGTCGTAGGCGGGATCGCCGCCGAGCGGCGAGGGGCCTGGGCGGTCCACGCGCACCACGTCGGCGCCCAGGTCGGCGAGCAGCATCGCGGCGAAAGGACCGGGACCGATCCCTGCCAGTTCGACCACGCGCACGCCCTCCAGCGGGCCCGCCACGTCACGGCCGGGAGGATCTGGGAAGTGGTGGCTCATGGGTTCCTCTCTCGGTGCACGGCAGGCTCGCCGCCGCTCGACCGGGACCTTACTGAGCGTTCGCTAAGAAGGTAGGAGCGCGACGATTCCTCGTCAACTCCCCGCGCACACAGAGTTTTTACGGATCGGGACCGGGGAAGTGAGAGCAGAGCGGGCGTCGCAACCCGGATTTCCCTTATCGATCGCTAAGCAGCCGGAAGGAGCTACTCTCGGACTCACGCCCTACGATGTCGCCGGTCGCCGATCGTCCCGAGGAGAGTCATTGAGCACCGAGCTGAGCCAGGACACCAAGCCCGCGGCGGAGCACTGGCGCTCCTACGGCCCGCTCGACCTGCACCCGATCCTGGTGCACACCATGGAGGCCTTCAACGAGCACGGCTACCACGGCACTTCGGTCAGGGACATCGCCCGACGGGTCGGCGTCACCGTGCCCGCGCTGTACTACCACTACGAGAACAAGCAGGCTCTGCTGGCCACGCTGCTGGAGACGTCCATCAAGGACGTCCTCGACCGCTGCCGGGCCGCGGCCGGTGAGGCCGGGGACGATCCGCTGGCGCGATTCTGCGGCATGGTCGAGTCGATCGTGCTCTACATGGCCCACCGTCAGCAGCTGGCATTCCTGGACACCGAGATCCGCAGCCTGGAACCGCAGAACCGGGCCCGCTACGTCGCCCTGCGCGACTATCTCCAGCACATGCTGCTGGACACGGTCGAGGCGGGCCGCGCCCGGGGTGTGTTCACCACACCGATCCCGGCCGACGCGGTGCGCTCGGTGCTCATCATGTGCCAGGGCGTCGCCAACTGGTTCCGCGCGGACGGTCCACTCACCGCGGAGGAAGTAGCCGCACGCCACGTGCTGCTGAGCCTCGGCGCCGTGGGCCACCCCGGCGCGGTCACCGGCGACTCCTCGTTCCCACTGCCCCGGGGTTCCGCTCCGCGCACCTCCCGGTGACGCGGCCGGGCACCCTGCTCCCGCCGGCGGGCCCGACCCGTATACGTACCCGTTGCACCGACAACGCTCTGATGTGTCACCTCCGTGGTGACAGCACCGACGAGAGGACACCCCGCATGGACGTGCTCGAGGCCCGCGCCCGTTTCCAGGAGCTCCGGAAGACGGACGGCCCGGTCAGCCCCTCCGAACTCGACCGGATCTGGGCGGCGTTGGCCACCGTCCGCCCCGATGACATACTCGGCGAGTGGAAGGGCGGCGAGTTCCGCACCGGCCACCCCCTCGACGGCATGCTCGAGGAGGCGAACTGGTACGGCAAGACGTTCAACTCCGTGCATGACGCCAAGCCGCTGATCTGCCGGAACGCCGCGGGCGAGCTGTACTCCAACCTCGAGCTCGGTCAGGGCGAGGCCAGTCTGTGGACCATCGAGTTCCGTGGCGAGCCGACGGCCACCATGGTCTACGACGGCCGACCCGTCTTCGACCACTTCAAGTGGGTGGACGACACCACACTGATGGGGATCATGAACGCCAAGGGGGTCCCCGGCGAGGGACCGTTCTACTACTTCTTCCTCGAGCGCGCCCCCGAGGGACCGCTCGCGGGCACGCCTGCCGGAGAGGACTCGTGAGACGCGTCCGCGCCGCGGTCACCGAGGCGCCGGGGGCGCCGTTCATCGTCCGGGACGCAGACCTCGGTGACCCGCGGCCGCGCGAGGTGGTGGTGAGGATGACCGCCGCAGGCATCTGTCACACCGATCTGGGGATGCGGGACACCTGGCCCGGGCACCTCACCCCCATGGTCTTCGGCCACGAGGGCGCCGGCCGGGTGGAGGCGGTGGGCGCGGAGGTTTCCGGTGTCGGGCCGGGGGACCATGTCTGCCTCACCTTCGCCAGTTGCGGCGTCTGCGATCAGTGCGCCGCGGACCACCCGGCGTACTGCCACGCCGCACAGACCCTGAACTTCTCCGGTGGGCGCGACGACGGCACCACTCCGCTCTCCCTCGACGGCGCACCGCTCCACGCCGGCTTCTTCGGCCAGTCCAGCTTCGCCACACACGCCGTCGTCCACGAGCGCGGCGTGGTCAAGGTGCCCTCCGACCTGCCGGCCGCGGTCGCCGCGCCGCTGGGCTGCGGCGCCCAGACGGGCGCGGGCACCGTGCTCAACCGACTGCGACCCGAACCGGGTTCCTCGCTGGTCGTCCTGGGTGCGGGCGGGGTCGGCCTGAGCGCACTGATGGCCGCGATTGCCGTGGGCTGCGACCCGGTGGTGGCCGTCGACCCGATCGCTTCCCGCCGCGCCCTGGCCACCGAACTCGGTGCCGAGGCGGCCCTGCCCCCCGGCGACGGTCTGGTGGCGGCACTGCGCGACCTCACCGGCGGCGGTGCGCACCACGTCGTCGAGACCAGCGGCCGACCGGAGATGATCCGCCGGGCCGTCGGCGCGCTGCGCCCGCGCGGCGAACTCGCCCTGCTAGGCCTCGGCGGTGAGGTCACGTTCGACGTGATGGGCCTGATCGCCAAAGGTGTCCGCGTCCACGGGGTGATCGAGGGCGACTCCGACCCCCGCCGCTTCATCCCCGAGCTGATCGGCCTGCACAGGCATGGCCTCTTCCCTCTCGACCGGCTGGTCACCACGTTTCCGTTCGAGGACATCGGCGCGGCTGTGGCCGCCATGCGGGGCGGCAGCGTGGTCAAACCGGTGCTCACCTTCACCTGACGAGCCGCTCCGGCACCGGAAACGGCGGGTCGCGCGGTATGTCCCCGCCCGACAACGGACAGCCGCCCGCCTCGCCGGCAGTCGGCACCGACCGCTCGTGGCGCGGGACAGGTGTGTCGTATGGGAAGTGATTCGGGAATCACGTCCTGTGCGGTCCACTCCGAGGAGGCCCGGCCTGCTGACGGCGTGTGATTGACTCACCCGCATGGCCCCCGCCTCCGCTTCCCACCGTTCGGCCTCGACCGCCGATCCGACCGCGGCCACTCGGCCCCGCAACCGCAAGCAGCTCATCGTCGAGGCGGCCGGCCGGGTCTTCAGCAAACGCGGCTACCACACGGCGTCCATGGAAGAGATAGCCGCCGACGTGGGCATCAGCGCGGCCGCCCTGTACCGGCACTTCCCGAACAAGTACGCGCTGTTCGCCGAGTGCGCCGACGTCATGGTGGACGGACTCGCCGTCGCGCTCGACGAGGTACCGCCCGGGGCGGCCTTGGCGGATGTACTCACCGCCATCACCCGGGTCACCGTCGCGCACCGCGCGGCGGGCGGCGTCTACCGGTGGGAGGCCCGGTACCTCAACCGCGACGACCGCCGACGCCTCGCAGCGAAGTTCGGCCGTCTCGTCGAGCGGGTCGACG
Source organism: Streptomyces sp. NPDC048560 (assembly GCF_040650955.1). Classification (NCBI taxonomy): domain Bacteria; kingdom Bacillati; phylum Actinomycetota; class Actinomycetes; order Kitasatosporales; family Streptomycetaceae; genus Streptomyces; species Streptomyces sp. NPDC048560. The sequence goes on along the minus strand of NZ_JBEZIJ010000015.1, from coordinate 55,645 downwards.
AGGCGGTGCAGCGCGAGCACCCCCTGCCTGACGAACGCCTGCGGGCCGTGGCGGCGCTAGGTGCGATCGGGTCGATCACCATGCATCACACCTCGATCGCCCAACGCCGGGCCGAGGACCTGCTGCTGGCATCAGCGCTGCGCGTGGCCGCGACCGACCCCGCGGCAGGCCGGCCGGACGCGCCCCCCGTCGAGCTGCCCGCCCGGTCCGTGCCGCGCACGCGACGCGCGGAGATCCTCGCGGCCTCCATCCCGCTGTTCGCGCGGGACGGATTCGCCAGCGTCACGAACGGACAGATCGCGGAAGCGGTGGGACTCACCCCGTCCGCGCTCTACCGGCACTACCCCGGCAAGATCGACATTCTGGTGGCGGCGTGCCTCCAGGCGGCGGGACTGCTGGCCCAGGCCGTGCAGCAGAGCCTGCACGAGGTTGCCGGGCCGCACGACGCCGTCGTCGCGCTGGCAGCGACGTATGTGGTCTACAGCTTCGAATACACAGAGCTCAACAGCGTCGCCGAAGCCGAGCTTCCCGGCTTGCCGGCCGACCTGCGGCGGCCCCTGGTCCTCGCGCAGCGGGAACACATCGCCGTCTGGGAGCAGCAGTTGCGGCTGGCCCGTCCGGAGCTGGATCCGCGCCAGGCCCGGGTGCTGGTGCACGCGGGGTTCGGCGTGGCGGTCGAGGCCGGACGCAGACTGCGGTGGCGGGACAGCCCCGCCCACCGTGAGGCCGTGACCGCTCTGGTCGTGGGTGCTCTGGGGCTCTGAGCGGTCGCCGGATGCCTGCATGGGTGAGGCGCGGCGTCGCGCAGGGCACTTCGTGCGCCTCGCAACGCGCGTAACGCAGGGAACCGTAGCGCCTCGCAACGCGGCGTAACGCAGGGCACCGTAGCGCCTCGCAACGCCCCGTCACCCGTAGTGCCCCGTAGCGCAGCGCCCCGCGCCGGCGGCACCGTGGCGCCCGCCCCTCGGCCCAACTGCCGCAGGGCGGGCACCTGTGGGATGGGATCGGCAGCTCAGCCCACCCTGTTCCCCGTGGGGATGGTGATGGGTGTGGTGGTCCCGGAGGAGCCTTTGTTGAGGAACGCCATGCCGAGGGCGCGTACGAGCTGGTCGAACATGTAGAAGGTGGCGGGCATGATGGGCGACAGCCCCTCACGGAACAGGATGTACGTGGGCCAGGCGGTGCGGACCAGGGCCGCCGCCGCGTAGTCGCGTTTCAGTCCCAGCCAGTTGCCGACCTCGTCGCTGAGGACGTAGCGCACGAACTCGTTCAGGAACCCGCGCGTGACGCCGAGATCGATCTGTGCGGTCAGACCGAGCAGTTCCTCGGCGAGTGCGATGCCCTCGGTCGTCGGGGCGAGGATCGGGGTGAGCACTCGCGCCGACTGCGCTTCCGCCGCTGCCCAGGTCTGGGGAATGTGCTCGTCGGGCACACCGAGCAGGTGAATGGCGACCTGCCACGAGTGCAGGAACGCCTCCTGGTCCGCCGCCGGGAACGGGATCTTCCAGTCGAGCAGCTTCCTGCGCGCATAGGTGCCCAGGCTGTGGAAGGTGACCAGGATGTCGGCGGCACTGATCGGGATGGTCTCGTCCGCGACCGCCCGCCAGTGCGGCGACTGGGGCAGCAGGTGACGCACCGCAGCGTGCACCACGCGCGTCTTGTTGGCGGTGACGACGAACTGCCCCGTCGGCCGGAAGGCTCCCAGTTGGGACAGGTCGTAGCCGAACGTGAACGTCTTGGCCGCGCGGTCCTGCATGTCGCCGCCACCGGCAGCCCAGTAGACGCTCTTGGCCTCGCGCGGGATCACGGTGCTCATGATGCCGCTGCCGAGGCCGTACAGCATGAACAGATACATGTCCCTGCGACGGTTGAAGTCGGCGGCGCGGGCCAGCTTGACGGGGTCGGCCCAGGAAGGAAGCCGGTTGACCTGTTGTAGGTAGGCGGTGAATTCGGAAGGCATGCCGCTGGGCAGCGGGTCATTGTTGTTCACCCATGAACCCCACGCGGTGTTGATCGCCGGTACATGGCCGTTGTCGAGCATCGAAACCATCAGAGGGTCGGCCATGTCGTCCCAGATCCATTCCGGACCGGTCCCTGCGCCGGCTCCGGTCACCGAACCCGTCGACGCCCACGCCTGTGCGGGGTTCGCCGCACCGGCGAGACCGAGCGCGACACTGAGGGACAAGATCCTTCTCCTGCTGGGATTTTCCATTTACTTACCTGCTTCCGTGATGGGCCAGACGATGCTATGAGCCTTCGCTGACTTGCCAGTTGTGTGGCCACGACGCGGTACGCCTTGTCACGCTGATGTGATTTTCGATTAACATAGCGAGGTACGCCAGCGTCGGCAATGGTGGGGACAGAAGGCTTGCCGCCGACCTTGGTTCCGCAGTCCGCCAGTTCGTCTCCGAGGCGGTCCGGTGACATCCCGACACCTCGATCGATGTCGCGATGCAGCCGCGGGACGTGAGGACGCCGCTTCCGATGCGGGACGGCTGGGAGGAGGACACGGAACGGCCCTACGCCGGGTTCCGGCCGACGTGACCATCGAGTTCACCGGGCGCGGTGTCTCCGCGCTGTCGTTCTTCGCACCGCCCGGTCCATGCTCTTCGAGCACCTGCCGGACCTCGGAGCCGTCCGGATGATCATGTGACTACTGGGTGCCCGGGGCGTTGATGTGGACATGCGCGGGGTGAGTCGGCTGCGGTCATTCCTACCTGTCAGCAACAGGCGTGGTGGCCGGTTACGCGATCACCGGCAGGTGATCGACGGGATTCTGCACCGGGTGCGGCCCGGAGTTCAGTGGCGGGATCTGCCCGAGATTCGGGCCATGGAATACGGTCTACGAACGCCACCGGTGTGGTCGGCCGACGGAACCTGGGAACACCTGCTCCAGCAGGTCCAGGCCGAGGCCGACGCGGCCGGCGGGATCGACCGAGACATCTCGGTGGACTCCACCATCGTGCGGGCTCACCAGCACGGGGCCCGCGCCCGCACCGATCCACCGCAGGCTCACGTCCTGAAGGGGACGCGCAGCCAGAACACCAGGGCGAGACGCCGTGACGGAGCCTGGTCCCGCGGGTGGGGCCGGGAAGGCCCCGCAAGAAACCGGGGGACAGCCTGGCCGTGGACAAGGCTTGCAGCAACGGGCCCCTTCCCCGTGATTACTCGCGGAGTCGGGGCGTCCAGCACACTATCCCGGAGAAGACCGACAGCCAGGCCGCCCGCCTGCGCAGAGGGGCACGCGGCGGACGGCCACCGGGGTGCGACGAAGATCGACACAAGAAGCGGAACACCGTCGGGCGGGCCATCAACAATCTCAAGCACGCTCAAGCCGTCGCGACCTGATACGACAAACGCGGCTACGTCTTCCTCGGCTCCGCCACCGCACCAGCCCTCGTCATCTGGCTATGGCTCCGCACATGATCGGCCAGACAAGTGCCAGCGGGTCTGTCTGGCCATGGAGCATGGATCAGTCGCCGGTGAAGCCCCAGAAACACAGCTCTGTCGGGCGGCCCTCGTCGCCATAGACGATCGTGCAACAGCCGGAGCCACGATCGAACGGCGGGAACCATCCGTCACCGGCCCGTTTCAGGGCCTGCTCGACAACCTCCCGCACGGGCTGCGCCGTACCGAACAGTTCGACGGCTTCCGCCGCTTCGACCACTCTTACGTCGCCGGGCTCCTCCATGTGCTCCTCGCAGCGGACCACGCGTTCGACGTCAAGCACCGAATGCGCCGGTTCCTCCTCCAGCCAACCGCTCGCCATCAGCGCTGCCGGCGTCTCAACGCCCGCTTCCCGGTAGTACGCGCCATCGCGGGCGAAAACCGCCTCGCGAAGATCGTTCAGAGCAACTTGTTCACTCTCCTGGAAGGACGTGAAGTACGACCATCTACTCGCTCCCATGGGGGCGAACCCTACCGAGGACGTATGACAGGAGTGCTTGGCATGGCGCATCGCGATGTGATCGCCCGGAAAGTTCCCAGTCGGCAGGCACCGACCCCGAGCTGCACACTCGCGCGGGCCGAGCACGTCATCGCGACCCGAGCCGTCCGGATCCTGCCGAACCGGCAACTTGGCGAATACTTTCCGAGCTGGGCTCCGGGTGAGGAGGACCACAGCCCCAACCCCCTGTTCTCACCGCGACGATGGAACTGGGAACAAGGCGGCTTCGACCTGGACTTCGCCGCGCCGAGCCTCTCTTGCAAGGTCCTGCGCGAGCACCACGGGAGCCGCGTGGAGGCCTCGTACTTCGAGTGCTGCCAGGCAGCACCTAGGGGTGCTCACCCCTGGGGCACGCTCAGCGGCCATAAGGGTGCACGGACCAACTTTGCGCTGCCCCATGACGTCAGGGCCTCCGCGACAGGCCAGGACGGCGGTGTTCGTGGCGCGCCGTGGGTTTTCGCGTAGGCGCTGGCGAGGGAACACGATCTCCGCTGCGGCCACGGCGAGCGTCAGCAGCTGGTTCTGCTCGGGCCACGATCGGCCGGCGCCGCTCGTGGCCATGAGAGGTCGGACCCGAGCCGGGCGCCTGCATCGCCCTTGCCTGGCACCGGCCACGCACGGACCCGCACGCAGCCCCGTCACGCTCCGTGCCCGAAGCAGGTCGGTTCAGCCCGCTCCGACCGGGAGGGGGCTCACTCGGGTCTCCAGCCACACCGGCAGGTCCAGGAGCCGGACGCCTTCCTGCTCGTCGGGGTCGGTCCGGGCAACCAGACAGACCATGTCCTCGGCGCCGGTGTTCACCGGCATATGCGGGGTGTCCGCCGGGATGTGGATGTAGTCACCCGCCCGCAGCAGCACATGCTCCGACAGCCCCTCCCCGTGCCAGACCTCGACCTGGCCGGACTGGATGAAGATGGCTGACTCATGCCCATCGTGCAGGTGAGGGCGCCCCCGCGTCCCGGCCGGCATCACCAGACGGTGCAGACACAGCCGCTCCGCTCCCACCGACTGGGCGCTGATGCCCGCGCCGAACGTACCGCCCTGGACACCCACGTACTGCCCGGTTCGCACCACTGTGCACTGCTTCTGATCTGCCATACGCGCAGTACAACAGGCCGACGGTTCCGTTCGATCAATTCACGCCAGACGCCGGCGCAGCCTGCCGCTGCCTCAGGTATCCGTCCAGGTCGTGGGGGCATACAGGTACTCCCGACCAGAGGCGCTGTTACGCGACCGGACTCGGAGACGATGCGTCTCGCCCCGGACAGGGCAGCATGTGGGAGATGAGCCCGCGCGGCCACGCAGTGCGCGCAGCAGCACGGTCTTCGCAGCCCGGGGGCCGGGGACCGGGGACCGGACAGCTTCGCCGACGGCGGCACGGGGCCTGTCCTGTCCCGGACGCCGCCTCGACAAGCGCCGCCGGCACGGCATGTCCGAACCGCAGCCACAGCGCGTGCCGGGCCGGTGCCGGCGGCCTACCGACCATCCACTCGGTCTCGCTCCGGGTCGGCCAGGAGGGGCCGTCCGCGCTTGTCCGCTCTTCCCGGGGGTAGCAGCGGAGCACTGGCCAAGGAGAGGAGTTTGTGGTGTCCGAAGCTCGTGACGTGGTGACTGCGATTCTCGAGGACCATCGCACCATGGAGGAACTACTGCGGCGAATGCGGAGTGTCGAGGAGGACCGAGGGACGGCGCTGAGGGACTTTGCCGCGCTCCTGATCGCCCACGGAGAGGCCGAGGAGGCGGAGGTGTACCCGGCACTCAAGCGGTTCCACAACGTGGACAACGAGGAAGTCGAGCATGGAGAAGAGGAGCACCACGAGGGTAACGAGGCGCTTCTCGCCCTGATGGAAGTGGAGGAGCTCGGTTCCGAGGAGTGGGACGAGAAGCTGGAGGAGCTGGCAAAAGCCGTGGCCCACCACCTCGATGAGGAGGAGCGCACGATCCTCAACGGAGCCCGGGAGAGCGTGCCGACCGAGCGCCGCGCCGAGCTCGGTGCGGTCTTCCTCCAGGACCGGGCGAAGCATCTGAAGGCCGATTGCGGGAACATCGACAGCGTCCGCGCGCTGGTCCGTGCGCACTGAACCTTGCAGATGTAAGCCAGCGTCGATCCGGACAAGTCAAAAAGTGCTGCTGGCTGACGCCCCGGAACCCGGCGGTGCATGGCGTCGGGCCGGGGTGCCGTCCGGGCACCAACCGCCCCGGACGGCGGAATGCGGTCTCACTCAATAGCGGGCCGGCAGCCATGGCCGAGGCGTCGTCCACGAAGCAGGAATCCAACTTGATGCCCCGCAATGCGAGAAGGACCAGATGTACGCGTTCCTCGCAGACGCGCGGCGTCCGACGAGATGGTCGAAGCGGGATACCAGCCGTCCTTGCGGCGAGCACGTGCGAGCGGGGTCAGGCACGGCATCCACACCCTCAGGGGCGGCACACCCAAACGCCCCGCTACCGGCTCGGCGACGTCGGAGCGGCCTGGTGCGCCGCCAGGCCATGCGCGACAACCAGCGCACTGTCAAGGCTGATTGGCCAGCAGCGCAACACGCACCGCGATCACGAAGAAGGCCACCGCTCAGGCTCAAAGCCAAGGCACTGTCCCGAGAACCTCACGGACCCGGTTCGAGAACCTCGCCTCCACGCGGAAAATTGAAACGATGCGGAAGAGCAACCGCAGCAGCGGAGCCACAAGCTGATCACCACGGTGCGGGGTGAGGGGCGCGGGACCTCTCCCCCGTACAGCTCGTCGTACTCACGCCCCCGATCGCACGAGAAGATCAGCGCAGTCCGGCGAAGAGATCGTCCTCGGGCAAGGCCGCGCCGGTGGCGTCCTTGACACGTACGAAGGTCTCCACCCCCATCAACTCGCCGAACCTCTCCTTGCCCATCTTGAGGAAGAAGATGTTCTCGCCCTGACTGGCGTGCGCGGCCAGTGCATCGAACTTCTGACCGCTGAACGCGGTGGTGTCGACCCACGTGGTGATCTCATCGTCGGGGAGACCGATCTCGGCCATCGCGGCAGCCTCGGCGGGATCCGGCTCCGGCATGTCCTCGTTGAACTCGCGCATGAGCTCCCCGAACCGCTGCATCATCGAGCGCGGCATCGTCGTCCAGTACACCTTCGGTGTCAGCGCGGTCATCTCCAGCGCCGCCATCGTGACGCGGTTGGCCTGGATGTGGTCGGGGTGGCCGTAGAAGCCGTTCTCGTCGTAGGTGACGACCACGTCGGGTCGGTAGTGGCGCATGAGTTCCGCAAGTCGGACAGCGCCTTCCTCCACGGGGGTCTGCCAGAACGATCCGGGGGCGTCATTGCTCGGCCAGCCGATCATCCCGGAGTCGGCATAGTCCAGCATCTCCACATCGCTGATCTTCAGAACGTCACGGCTCGCCTCAAGTTCTTGGCGGCGCATCAAGGCAACGGCCTTCGGATCGTGCCCGGGATCGCCCGGCTTGATACCTCCGGGTCCGTCACCGCAACCGCCGTCGGTACACGTCACAAGAACCGTACGGATACCTTCCGCCGCGTACCGCGCGAGGACCCCTCCGGTTCCGGTGGCCTCGTCGTCGGGGTGGGCGTGCACTGCCATGAGGGTCAACGGCCGGTCAGTCATGAAACGGTCCTCCTGCTGAACATACGTCTTGGTCCGAATGCGCGGCGGGCGCACCGCGATCCGGGAGCCCGGATGCTGATGGGGCGGACGACCCGGTTTCATCCGTGTCTCCCGCCCGTGCAGCGCCGGTGTCTCTGTGATGCAACCGCGCGAGCCGGACCCGCTGTTCCCGACAGAGCCAATTGATCTACGAGGCGTCTGAGGGCGAACGCGAACGTCATCGCCGCCGATGGCACGCACAGAGCCGTGCGGGCGACTCTCGGCGCCTCCGTGGCCGGCGGCCTGGCTGAGTTGACGATCAACGTCCTGTTCCCACGGACCTCCGACCGACACCTGCGGCGAGAATCCACCGCAACCTGCCCGATCACCACGCCGGAGCCACCATCTGCACCGCGCCGGACGTGTCCGGGTCCCGGAAATTGCCGGGACCCGGACTCTCGCCTGCCCTTTCGGCCTCGCCGGCTCAGCCCATCGTGCAGGCCCGTCCGTCCAGGGCGAATGCGGTGGGGTTGCCGGCCGCCGCGCCGGTGCCGCCGGCGACGAAGCCCACTGTCACCGAGCCGCCAGCCGGAATGACTCGGGTGTAGTCGGCAGGGGTCACTCTGACGTCACCGCCGGTCTGGGACGGCGCGCCTCCCCACATGTTCTGGACCACCTGACCGTCGGCGAACCTCCAGGTCAGAGTCCAGCCGTCGAGGGGTGTGGTGCCCGTGTTGGCGATCCGCACATCGGCTTGGAAGCCGGAGTTCCAGCTGTTCACCACGGTGTAAGTGACCTTGCACCGGCCGGGGTCCTCATCCGGCGTGTCCGTGGTGAAGGCAACCGCTGCCGAGCGCGGCGAGCGGTTGCCTGCCGCGTCACGGGCGTAGACCGCGAAGGAGTAGGCCGTGCCGGGGCTCAGTCCGCCGAGGGCGGCCGAGGTGGTGGATGTCGAGGCCCACGACGTCTCGGTGGAGCCGTCGAGCCGCACCACGTCGTAAGCCGTGACGGCGATGTCGTCGGTCGACCTGGCCCAGCTCAGCTGCGCCCCGGTCGAGGTGATTCCGGCGGCCGTCGGTGTGCCGGGGGCGGTGGGCGGGGTGGTGTCGTCGGATCCGCCCGAGTAGATCCCGGCCTCTCGGGCCGTGGCCGCGATGCCGTTCGGACCGTTGAAGATGCGGTTGCCCCAGGCGGTCAGCTGGTCGGGATCGAAACCCGTCACCATGTCGAGGTACTCGACTCCCCCGCCGTTGCCGCTCCAGGACCAGCCGAGATAGCCGAGGCCGAGCTGCTGGGCGGTCCCCATGATGGCGTCCTCGTCCGGGTCGCCGTCGGAGTGGAAATCACCGAACTCCCCTACTACCAAGGGGAGTCCGGCGGTGACGAAGCGGTTCAGATAGTCCTCGACCTTGGCCGCGGTGTTGTAGACCCCGTACATGTGGATCGAGAAGACCGTGTTCCGGTCGGGGTCAGCGGCGAAGACCGACGCCGCGTTGTCCCGCATGACGTTGGCCCAGTCCTGTCCCCAGTTGGGGGCGTCGACCATGATGGCGTGGTCGAAACCGGCGCCCCGCAGCTTGACGATGGCGTCCTTGGTGTCCTTGGTCCAGGCCTCGTAACCCTGGTTGCCGTAGGGTTCGTTGCCGATGTTGAGGATGACGTGGTCCTCTTCGCCCTCCAGCGCGCTCTTCACACTGATCCAGTAGTCCGCCGCCTGATCGAGCGTCGCGGCGCCGGACTGCTCGCCGTAGCCGGTGGTGTCGTGGACCTCCAGCACGCAGATGAGCTTGTTCTGCTTGCAGCGGGAGACGGTGGCCGCGACGTCGGCGGTGTCGTTCTTCGCCCAGCGCCGGCCGGAGGCCAGCACCACGCGGACGCTGTTGGAGCCCTTGGCCTTGATCTGGGCGAGGGCGGATGTCTGGGTCTGGTACCAGGTGTGGGCGTGATTGACGCCGCGCAGGATCAGATCGCTGCCGTCACCTTCGACGATCCGGCCGTCACTGACGTGAATGCCGGTGGGGGCGGCCTGCGCGGCAGGGGCGGCCACCAGGCCGGCCGCCACCAGGGCGCCGGCCGCGCCCAGCAGCGCGGCGGCCTTGATGCCCAGGCGCCTCGCGGGCGTGTTGGATCGCGCTCTCATGTGCGACTCCCGTCAGAGTTGTTCGCGTTACGTGGACAGGTGCGGGCCCTCACGGAGCCGTCCCCCAGGCCAGGGTGCCGCCGGTGTACGCGGCGACCTTCGGCGCATCGGCGTAGGCCGTGTTCGTGCCGCGGCTGTAGTCGTCGGACTCGTCGAAGCTCGTCCAGTCGGAGCGGTTGAGGCGCACCTGGATCTCGCCCGTACCCGCACCGGCTGCGAGGCCGCCCGCTGCGGCCGTGAAGCCGATCTCCAGACACCTGTTCGCACCGGCGGGCGCGCCGGAGACGGAGACCACCCGGTGGGTGATGTTCCCTGCGCCCAACTGCGCCCAGTCGCACCAGGTCCGGTGACCGGCGGTGCCCGGGGCGTCCGCGAACCAGTAGCGGATCGTGACGCCGGACAGGTCCATCGGCCCACCGCCCGTGTTGAAGAGCTTCAGGCCCATCGCGATCGAGTTGTCCGTGGCGTTGGAGCTGCTGTTCTTGTACTGGACCCTGACCGTGCCCGTACCGCTCCCCCCGTCGCCGGTCTTGGCGGTGATGGCAGCCGATGCCGGAGATACGTTCCCTGCGGCGTCCCTCGCCCGGACCGCGTACCCGTATTCGGTCGCGGCGGACAGGCCGGTGTCCGTGTACGAGGTGGTCGTGCTCGTGCCCACGGATACCCCACCGCGCAGCACCTCGTACGCCGTCACCCCCGTGTCGTCAGCCGAGGCCGTCCACGACAGCGACACCGTGCTGCCGGTCACCGCCGCGACCGTGAGGCCCGCGGGAACCGTCGGTGGCGTCGTGTCGCCGCCCGGGGCGCTGCCGTCGGAGACGTCGGCGAAGAGGATGCCGCGGCCGTTGGTGCCGAGATAGACGCGGCCGTGGATACGGGGGTCACCGGTGATGGCGTCGCCCATGTTGCCGAACTGCTGCTGGTCGTCGTTGATACGCCGCCAGGTGCCGCCCGCGTTGTCGGAGGCGTGCACCCCGTCCACACCGCCGACGCTGCCGGCCAGGTAGAGCGCGGGGTAGGTGCTGCCGGGGGCGGCCTTGCCGTAGCCGATGCCCACGCCGGAGTCGACACCGGCGGCCTTGGTGAAGCTTGCCCCTGAGTCGGTGGAGCGCCACAGGCCTCCGGTACCCGTGAGCCATATCTCGCCCTCCTTGCCGGGCACCGGCTTGAACGCCGCCTTGTCGGCCGGCAGTCCGGTGGCGGCGGTCGCGGTGAAACCGGCGCCGCCGTCGGTGGACAGGTAGAACCTCCCCGCCGCGTAGCCGTAGAACTTCCGGGGGTTGCTCCGGTCGGCCCGGACCTGTGCCCCTTGGGGAATGCCCGAGGCGGCGGTCCAGGAGCTTCCGTGGGTGGTGGTGCGCTGCACCTCCGCGCCCGCCGGTGCCCATACCGCGGCCGAACCGTCAGCGGCCACGGCGATGGTGCCGCCTCCGGTGACGCCGCCCGGTTCACTGCTCGCCTGGAACCAGTTGGAACCTGCGTCTGTCGAGAAGGCCGCGCGGTTGACACCCGGGTTCGCGGTCTTGTCGATGTTGCCGCAGCGGGCCATCACGGAGGGGTTGAGTTCGGCGAAGTCGATGCCGGTGGAGCTGCTGTAGTTCGGCTGGGTGTACATCAGCGCGGGGACCTTGGTGAGGTCCGTGTGCTTGAAGCCGCCGATATCGCCGAGCGCGGAGAACAGTGGCGCGCCGGTGGGCGGGCTGACCAGCTCCAGGACGGCGGTCTCCTCCAGCCCCTTCACCACGGGCCTGATCGTGATCTTCGTGCCCCGGTCCCAGTCGGTGAGGTTGGTGGCGCCGTAGATCGTCGCTCCGGTGCCGTACAGGAAGCGGTCGGGATCGTGCGGGTCGATCTCCAGCGCCTCGGTCATCCAGCCCAGCTTGGGACTGACCTCGGGCGGACTGGGGTTGGCGCCGAAGGACAGCCAGGGCACTTCGGAGACGTCGTGGGTGTAGCGGAACGAGCGGGTGGGGTATCCGGCGTAGTCCCAGGCCCGGGTCCAGGTGGCGCCCGCGTCGGTGGAGCGGAAGATGACGAGGTCCGGCCACCAGGAGATCTGGGTGGCGACCATGAGTGTGCCGGGGCTGGTGCGGTCGATACTCAGACCCGAGTAGCCGAAGAAGGCGTCGCTGCTGTCGGACGGGACGGGACTGATCCGGGTCCAGCTCGCGGCGGTGATGTCGTACCGCCACACGTCGCCCTTCCCACCGTCGTACGGACCGCCGGTGTCGGACGTGGCGATGTAGAGACGACGGCCCGTGTGGTCGAGCACGCCCTTGTGGGCGAGGTAGCCGGTGGGCTGACCGGCCAGCCGGGTCCAGGTGGCGCCGGCGTCGGTGGAGCGGTAGACGGTGTTGTCCTTGTCGGCGACGCCCACGTAGATGTGCCGGCTGGCGGTTCCCGGGCTGCCGGTCGTCGGGTCGAAGACGACCCAGACGACACCCTGGATGTCGCTGGAGTAGCCGTTCGTATCGCTCGCGTCTGCCACGTAGGTGCCGGGGTTGGTGAAGCTCGTCACCTTCGCCCAGGTGACGCCCGCGTCGACCGAGCGCCACAGGCCGTTGCCGCTCGGCGCGCCGAAGTACAGCACGCTGCCCTTGTTGGGGTCGACGGCCAGCCGTTCCCCCATGCCGCGGCCGGGCATGTTGCCGCCGAGTTTGAACGGCAGCCGGGCTGCCTGCCAGGTGGCTCCGAGGTCGGCGGAGCGCAGGATGGCGCCGTTGTTCGGATCCCACGAGTTGGTGTACATGCCGACCGCGGCGTACACCCTGTCCGGGCTGGACTCGTCGATGGCCATGGAGACCACACCGTTCCAGCCCCACTCGGACCGGCCCACCCAGTCCAACAACGGGATCCAGGAGGATGTCGCGGGGTCCCAGCGATAGGCGCCGCCGATGTCGGTACGGGCGTAGATCAGGTCCTTGCGGGTCCGGCTGAAGATGATGCCGGGGACGAAACCGCCCCCGTCGATGCGGACGTTGCGCCACGCGGCGGGTGCGGCCGCGGCAACCACACCCGCGGTGGTGGCGTACGCGGCGGGCGCGAACGGCAGCCGGGCGAGCAGGGGTACGCCGGCGGTTGCCACCGCGAGGCCGATGAAGCGTCTTCTGTCCATGGGTAGGAGTCAGCCCTTCGGATGGGGCTGTCCCTGGGCCCGGGGCACCAGGGACAGCTCTGTGGGTGCACTCGGCCGCGCTGGGCGGCGGTGCTCCCCGGTGGGGGTGTTGGTGTGGGACGTACACGTGCGTTGAGCGGCGGACGCGCGGGGGACGGAATGGAACAGGCGAGGGAGCCGGTCCCTTGCCGCGACGCGAGCTCGCCCTGGTGCCGACGTGGTGACGTCTTGGAGATGCCTGGGCGATGCCTGGGTGCCGGCGTGGTGACGTCTGCGAACTGCAGCGGTGACGCCGGCACCCGGTCGTACCGAGAGCCCGTCGGGTGCGGGATCAGGGCTGGGTGCCCCAGGCGAGGGTGCCGTTCACGTAGACGCCGATGGTGGGGGCGTCGGCGAAGGCCGTGTTCGTGCCGCGGCTGTAGTCGTCGGCCTCGTTGAAGTTGGACCAGTCGGCCTTGTGGACCCGCAGCTGGATCTCGCCGGTGGAAGCCGCCGCGGCGAGGGATCCGCCGGACAGGTTCACCTTCAGGTAGTGGTCGGCACCGGGCGCTGAGCCGTTGGCCGCCACCGAGTGGGTCAGGCTGGAGCAGCCCAGCTGCGCCCAGTCGCACCAGGTGGTGTACGAGCTCGCGCCGTCGGCGAACCAGTAGCGGATCTCCACCCCCGACAGGCTCTGGGCGCTCGATCCGGTGTTGACCAGTTGCAGGCTCATCCGGACCGTGTTGTCGGTGGCATTGGTATCGCTGGTCCTGTACTGCACCTTCAGGTTTCCGCCGCCGGTGCCGCCGGGTGAGGTGGTGGCGCTCACCGCAGCCGACTGCGCCGAGGCGTTGGACGCCGCGTCGCGGGCCCGGACCCGGTAGCTGTGCGTGGACGCGGCGGACAGGCCCGAGTCGGTGAAGGTGATGCCCGAAACCGAGCCGACCAGCACCCCGTCGCGGTACACGTCGTAAGCCGTGACCCCGATGTCGTCGGTCGAGGCCGTCCACGCCAGCGAGGCGGACGAGGAGGTGGTACCGGTCACCCGCAGGCCGGCCGGAACGCTCGGAGGCTGGGTGTCGTCTCCGCCGGTGTGGCCGAGGGCGCCACGGACGGCATCCAGCAAAGCGGTCTTGGGCCGCAGGTCGGCGTCCCACGGGGTGGCGTTCCCCTCCCCGCTGAACGTGCCGGGAACCCAGGAGTACTTGTCGGTGTAGTCCCAGACGGTGATGCCGACGCACCGGGTCACGGCCATGCACGCCTGGGTGACGCGGCCGTAGTAATCGATCTGTGTCTGGTACTTGGCCGTGTCCTGGGGCAGCCGCATCCGCACGTCGAGTTCCGTGATCGCCACGTCCAGGCCCAGGTCGGCGAACCGCTGGAGGTTCTCCTGCATCCGGTCGGGGAAGCCGTACTGGACCGCCAGGTGGGCCTGGAAGCCGATGCCGTCGAGTGGCACTCCGTCGGCCTTCAGCTCGCGGGCGAGGTCGTACATGGCGTCGCTCTTCGCGCCGAAGCCCTCGATGTTGTAGTCGTTCAGGTAGAGCTTGGCGTCCGGGTCGGCGGCCCTGGCCGCCCGCAAGGCGTACGTGACGTACTCCTTGCCCATCGCGTTGTGGAAGGGCGAGGAGCGGAACGTACCGTCCTCGTTGAAGGGCTCGTTCACCACATCCCAGGCGTACACCTCGCCCCGGTAGTGCCCCGCCACGTTCGCGATATGGGTCTCCATGGCCGACCGCGTCTGGTCGGCCGGCAGCGACGAGACCCAGCTGGGGAGCTGGCTGTGCCACACCAGGGTGTGGCCGCGCACGCTCTGGCCGTGCTGCCCGGCGAAGTCCACCACCGCGTCGCCCCTGGCGTAGCTGAACTGACCCCGGGCGGGCTCGGTGGCGTCCCACTTCATGGAGTTTCCGGGGGTGATCTGGCCGAACTCCGAGCCCAGGACAGCCGTGTAGGCCGCGTCGCTCAGCTCGGAGTTGTCGGTGGCCGAACCGAAGAACTTACCCTCGGCCGCCGCGAGCTCGTGCAGCGTCGGCGTCGCTGCGGCGGCCTCGGCCGTCTGGAGGACGGGACCGACGAGCAGCGCGGCGAAGACGGTGAGTGTGGCCACAGCTGACCGGACAGGCCGGCTGACAGCGAAGGGCGTGCTTCCGGCCGAGCGCCGCGCACGGCGATCGGCATGCCAGGTTCTGCGGGGACCTAATGGCGCCAGCGGCATTGCTGGGTCCTCTCTCCGTTGCGGGAGGTGCCGGTCGTGCGCCGTCGGACGACGCATGTTCCGGGCGCGGCGAGCGCCGTAAGGGTGGCCGAGTTCCGCTTAGGCACAAGCGGAACTCGGCCCCTCCTCACGGCTCCAGGGGGAGGTGCTGCAAGCCTTGAGTGCTTGGGAGCGCTCCCATGCTTGGGAGCGCTCCCACAGTGCTGGTTGGTGGTGGACCTGTCAAGAGGCCTACGCAAACGGGGAGTTGGCCTGCGAAGACTCCTGAGATGCGCGCTTCCGCTCCGACCGCTCGGGTGCCGCCCTCTCCCCCCGGCGAGGCCATCAGCGAGTTCGACGCCACAACGGCCGCTTTGCGTAAGAACTCGCCGACTGCCCGTCGTAACCGATTCGTGCAGGCATCAGGCCGACGCCGTAGGCGCGCAAGTCGTCCCCGACCGCGAGCAGTCGCTCGTCCGATTGCCACAGTGCCAGAGGGCCTGGCGCGTGACCGGAGTGCGAACGGCTGCCAGCCGGTGACTCCGCGCCGGAGGAACCGACCATCGGCGATCGGCGCATCGACGGCGTACGAGGCAACCGACCGATCCAGGTACGCGGCCGCGCAGCAACCCGCAGCCCGGCGCCGGATCGCCTCGGCCTCCGGGCGCCTTGCCGCGATGGCGCCCCCTGCCTGGAGGGCGGCGTTGCCGCCGACATGGCCGGAATGAAAGTGCTCACGACCAGGCCGATCGCTCCCGCGCAGGTGCGGGCTCAGAAGGCGGGTGTCCTCGGCGTGGGCCACCAACCCTGCTGCCGTGCGGAGTCGACCACCGCCCGCGCATCAGCAGGATGTCGGCTTCGGGGAAAGGCCACTCACCAGGTCACGCAGGGCGGCGACAGGGCGGGCGTACTCACTGGCCGGGCCGGTCGATGCGGATGAGTGTCTGCTGGCCGTTGGCGACGAGCTTGCGCTCGCCGCTTCGTTGGACACCGAACACCTCCAGCCGGCACACGGTCAGAGTCCGTCCGGACTTCAGGACGGTGCCGATCGCCTCCAAGTGGTCACCGGCGGCGGGGGCCAGCAGGTTGATCTTGTATTCGACGGTGAGAACGTCCGAGTCCTCGTCGAACAGGGTGAGGGCCGCATAGCCGCCGGCACTGTCGGCGATGGCGCTGGTGGCACCGGCGTGGACGTAACCATGCTGCTGGGTCACCTCCGGGCGGGCCGGGAGCACGATGTGAACCCGGCCGGGGGAGATATGGCCGAGGTGTGCGCCGAGGTGGGACATCAGGCCCTGCAGGCCGAAGCTGTCCTGGACACGCTTCTGGACCACGGGACTTGCCTGTTCCTGGTGCGCCCGGTCTTCCATGTGCGTGCTCTCCTTCGGTTACGTATCGGGGGGGGAGCGTGACGCGCTCCTCAGCCGGCCAGGCGATCCACCAGCAGGAAGGCGCCGATGGCGATCATCATGGCACCGCTGGTCCGGGTGACGACCCGGGCGGCAGAGGGCCGGGCTTTCAGGACCGTGCGGGCCAGGACGCCGACGCCGAGATAGACGACCGCGCACGCGATCAGGTGCACCACGCTGAGCAGCCCGGTCTGAGCGGCGACCGGCCAGCCATCGCCGGTATCGATGAACTGCGGGAACAGCGAGAAGTACAGCAGCAGCCTTCGGGTTCAGGCCGCTGATGCCGAACCCCTTGAGCATGACCTGCATGCGGGAGGCATCCGCGCTCCCACCAGCGACTGCCGGCACGACCGGCTGCCGCAGCACGCCCCGGCCCAGCCACAGGAGGTAGCCGGCACCCGCCGCGGTCAGGCCCGTGAGTGCGGCCGGAGAGCGAGCCACGATCCGCCTGTTCGGCGAGCCCGACTACCTCCTGCGCGTCGCGACTGCCGACCTGGCCGCGTTCCAGCAGCTGTACGACCAGCAGCTCGCCCGACTGCCCGGGGTCCAGCGCCTGACCTCCACACTCGTCATGAAGAACGTCATCGACGACCGGCCCCTGCCCGAAAACTAGCCGTCGCGGAACTTGTGCGCTGAACGTCGCAGCGATGGCACCCCACCTGACGCTGCGCTGAGCCGAGCTCCTCCGGGCTGCGGACGCCACGGGCGCGGAGGCGGCGGGTCAGCCGGGCAGTTCCCATACGACGGATCGCGGCCGGGGTCCGGTAGCCGTCGAGGAGGACGACCGGACCGGCGCCGGTGAGGGCAAGGGTCACGCTCAACAGGTGGCGCCCGTATCGGGCTGTCAGTGGCTGGTGGGACGCTATCGGCGTGATGATCCAGGGATACGAGGACAGCCCGCTGGTCGCCGGGGAATTGCTGCTGGGCCGCCCGGGCTTCTGGTCGAACCACCTCATGGCGATGTGTGCTGACGGGACGTGTGCCGCCCGTCCGGCTCCGGAGTGGTTCGGCGATGACGGCGCTGACACCGACGCGTTGTCCGAAACTCTCCTCGACTCCGAGCGGTGGCCTGCCTTCCGCGTGCGTGCCGCCGACGGTCCCGGAGTCGTGGTTGTCTACCGCAATCTGGTCGGCGACTACGGCATCGACTACCTGATCACCCGCGCAGGCCGGAACTACGCCCAGCAGAACGCCGGCGGTGAAGGCCACCTGCCGAGGGGCGGGCTGACATGGCAGGAACTGGTCCGAATCGCCGACACTCCGTCCCGAGCGGCCGAAGGGGTGCAGGACCCTGCCGCTCGCCTGCTCCTGATCCTCCCCCTCTTCAGTGACCTGGACATACCGTCGGCGGCACGGGCAAGGACCCGCGCCGCCCTGACAGCGGTGGGAGCACCGGAAGACACGGCCACCGACACGGCGCAGCACCTGATCGACCACCTGATGCGACGGCCCTCGCACGATCCCAGGTGGGCGTCGCCGCTGAGCCATGGACAGAGGGCGGGTCACGGTTGCTGATGAAGCGATCATGATGTGGCCGGTCACGGTGTCGGCATTCTTGACGGGACCCGGCTTGCCAGAAGCCGAGGAGTCGGTCTGAACGGTTCGGCACCGTCCAGACTGACTCGAAGTCCTGCAACTTCGCCGAGTCGGCCCTTCCGGGCGGCGCCTCGTCGATCCGGTCGAGGACGTAGTCGCAATCTCTACCAGTCGGCCGCGCTGTGCCACGTCCGACCGCAGGACGGATCAGTGGCGGCGTGCGAGGAAAGCCCGGTAGGCATCAATGGTCTGGGTGGGTAGCCGGCTCAAGGTGGCGTTGCTTGGGGAACCGTCCCCATGCGTCTGTCTTCGGCGCGCTTCGCAGGGGTCCCGGCATGTCGGGCACCTGTCTCAGGTCATGTCAGTGGCGGGGTCGATGGTCCAGTGGTTGGTCTGCAGAACTCGACCGGCGAAGGGCACGTCCCGCTCGCTCACAAACCTGAAACCGAGGGCGCGGCAGATACCGTTCGACGGAGCGTTCTTCGTCGCCGGAAATGCATGAATGAGCCCCCACCGGCCGTCGTCGCGAGCCAGCTCAAGCAGCAGACGGACGCCTCGCTTGGCAAGTCCCAGCCCCTGGAACTCCGGGAGCACCATCCAGCCGATCTCGGACATGGGCTCGCCATCGCTTTGGTGAGGCCACAAGGTCACGGTTCCCGCGACCCTTCCTGGCTCCCCCTCATCGGGCACGATCATCTTTGTCCAGTCCGTGTCCGCCGCGGCCCGTTGGACATCACGTCGGACCTTCGACTCCATTCCCTCGCAAGGCAAAGGGCCTCCGAGCTCGACCATCATGACCGGGTCGCATCGCATCCGGATGTAGGCATCGAGGTCGCCGTACTCAACATCGCGTAGCAGCATTGCTTTTGCTCCCTTGTCCACTGGTCTCTCGTTCTCCCGCGATCATTCCGGCTCGCTGTCGGCCACGGACGTCATGGCTGGCGACTGCTGACATCGGCTGCATAGGGGCCCGACACCTCACCGCCCGCAGCCGACCTCGCATCGGCGGATACCTGAGGAAGCGTCACTTCCGGCTGCCGGACGCTGCTCACCGGCCGCATCCATGCCCGTGCGGCGCGGTCGAGCGCCCGGGGAGCTGTACGTACGCGACCGCAGCCCCACCGACCCCCTGCTCACCGACTCCCGACCCCCGCGGTCAGGAGCCGACGTGGGGCGTCGGGGCTGCGAACCCCACCCGCCTAGAAGGGTTCAGCGGCACTCAGGAGACTCTGCGGAAGGTAGGGGGATTCGACGCGGATGTCCCAGCCGCGGCGGCGGGCGTGGCAGGCCAGCGCAAGGATGTCGATGTTGCAGGACGCATCCGGATCGTCGGCCCGGTCGGCAACCTGGTAGTAGTCGCGGTGGGCTTCGAGCGCATCGGCCAGGGCGAGGTTGAAGCTCTCCTCGTCGCCCTCCACGAGTTGCGACAGCAGCACGGCCGGCCGCATCGCGAAGCCCCAGTCCTTGGCCTTCTCGTCCTGCTGCAAGGCCAGCTCCGCTGCCGGTTCGGGATCCGAGCCCTTCAGATAGGAGTGGAGGGCTTCGCGGTACGCGGTGAAAGCGGAGCCGTCCGGCCGGGCGAAGGCCGGGCCGGTGAGAACCAGCGGGACGAGGTCCTCGCGTGCACCGGTGATCAAGGCGAAGGCAGTGGCCCTCTCCCAGTTGTGGGCGCCGGCTTCCTGCTTCCTCGCGGCCGGGTAGCGCAGCTTGCGGCCGTCGATGGTCACCTCGACCTCGGTACCCGGCTCCGCGAGGGCGATACGGAAAAGGGCCGCCCCCACCTGGGATGCCAGACGAAGGTTGGCGAGCTGGG
This sequence comes from Streptomyces sp. NPDC048560, assembly GCF_040650955.1. NCBI lineage: Bacteria > Bacillati > Actinomycetota > Actinomycetes > Kitasatosporales > Streptomycetaceae > Streptomyces > Streptomyces sp. NPDC048560. The sequence continues at coordinate 35,926 of NZ_JBEZIJ010000015.1, read as the reverse complement.
CGTCCGTAACTCCGCCGGGGCTCCCCGCGCGCCACTTGAAGAGGCGCTCCTGATCGCCCATGACGCTACCGAGCCGCCATACGGCGAGGAGTTCCCCATCAATGCGGGTGAACGCCTCCCTGGCGTTCTCCTCGTACATGGCCTCGATCTCCGGGCTCACCGTCCAGTCGAAGGCCGGCCGCTCCACCACCAACGGGCCTGCGTCGAGCGCGGCCACCGCATCCGGCCGCCGGTCCCGGCCGAACCCCGCGACCCGAGGGCCTCGGCTCTCGAAGCCGGTGACGAGAGCCTGCGGGAGGTAGTCGCTGCGGACCGCAGGGGTCCATCCAAAGGTCCGGTACGCGAGCGCGGCGAGAGCAAGGGGGACGAGCGGGAGAAGGCTGCTCGGGGAGGCTGAGGGGCCATGCAGGGTGGTGTGCCTGGTCAGGAGCTCGGCCAGCCCGGCGTCGAAGGCCTCCCGGTCCCCTGCGGTCAGGGCGCGCAGCGTGCGCAGCGCTACGCTGTCCGGCCGGTCCAGGAGAGGCTCGCCCGACTCCTCGGCGCGGCTGCGGATGCGGTCCAGAGCCGCGTCGACGGCGGCGAGCTTGGCCTGGGCGCTCGGCGGGTACTCCTCGTCCTTGCCGGTGTCGTCCAAGACCGCAGCCATCAATCCTGTGGCGAGCTCACCGCCGGGCGTTCCCTGCGCCTGCTCGGCGAACTTCTCCCGGGCGAAGTGGAAGGCCTCGCCGTGCCACTTGGCCTTGTCCCGGAGAACCGACAGGCAGAGCGCATCGATCCACTCCCCCGGCCTGATGCTCTCCGCGGGGGCATCGTCACCCGGGTCGTAGCTCATGCCGAAGTTCACGTACTCCAGGAAGACCTGGAAGCTGCAGTGCGGGTGGTACGCCGCGTAGGCGACGGCCCCGGCCGCGGCCTCGGCGGCGTCCTTGAGTGCGGCCCTGGCCTCCGAGGAGTCAAGGTCGGGTGTCTCGACGGAGAGGGCGCCCAGGTAGTCGAGGAACTCGTCAGCAATCGACTGCCATTCGTAAGTGGCCATCCGGCCGGCCCTCGACATGGACCGGACCTGGCCCCCTATGCGGTTCGTGAAGTCCTCGCGCGCTGCCGACACGACCTGCTCGCCCACCTGGTGACGCTCTATTCGCACTACCCTGCTCCTTGATCGAATACGGAACAGCCTAGGCGCGGGATCCGCGAGACCAGCACTGCGGGGCACGGTGCTTGGGCCTGTCGTCAAGGTCGCTGGCCGCGGCCGTGGCCGCAGCCGGTGCGTGGCCGTGGCGTGGCCGTGGATCACGGTCAGGCGGCCCACCCCATACTCACTGCCGGAGTCCTTCGGCCCAGGCAACTCGTCTGCTGGTGGCATGAGTTGGCTGACACTCGCGTCGAGTCGCCACCTGAATCGGATGTGGCCGTCGTCGACGTTCGGCTCGGACTGACCGCGTAGGAGCGCGGAGCCGAAAGACTCCCCGCCGGATTGCGTAACCAACTCACCACTGCGCCGCGTACCAGCAACCGACGATTCGGGAATCGCCAACCGCACAGAATCGCTTGCCAAGCCCCGAGCGGCTGGCACGGCTCAACAAGGACGATCTTGATCAGGCGTGAAGCCCCCACGGCTCCCGGCACGAGCTCCGCCAGGGCCTGGGCGGCGCCCCAAAGCCCTTCGTAACAGCCATTGTTGAAGTCCCGGTCATAGCGGGCAGCTCTGCCTCACCGTCGGAGTCCGCAGCGCATCAGCTGGGCCGGCGTGGGGCATCGGCGTTTCGGCCATCCCCTCCCTGTGCGGAATCCGCGCCCTACACGGGTCGGTGCATCACACACACTGCGCAGCTCCCGCAGCCAGGCGGATTCCGTCGCGTCTGAAATACGTGTGTTCGATATACCGCCTGGCGTCGTTGAACCCACGACAGAGTCCAACCGGCGATCCAGGGGGACCAGATGACCTCGGGCGAGTCTCACAGCACACGCAATGGTGCTCCTCCTCCGCCGCCGCCGCCGGCCGAGATCACCTACAGCGGGCAGTACTCCGTCAATCCGCTCGCGGAGGTCAGCTTCCGGCGGATGTGTGCCCAGATCCCGGCCGTCCTGACCAGGATTGCCCGGCTCTCGTGGCAGACCGACCGGAAGGCAGCCCAGCTTCTGGTGGTCTGCCAGCTGCTCACGGGCGTCTCAGCCGCTGTGCTCCTGGCCGCCACCGCCCGCGCCATGGGCCCCGTCCTCGGCGACGGAACCGCCGCCGAGCGTCTGCATGGCGCCCTGCCCGCGCTGCTGGTGGTGGCGCTCGCGGCAGCGCTAAGCCGTGGCGCGGGGGCTGCGGCAACGTACGCCGAGCGGCGGATCACGCCTCTTCTGACCACGGAGACGGACAGCGCGCTCGTCGAGGCGGTCTGCCGCGTCGAGGCTTCCGCCTATGCGGAGGACGGGTTCTCCGACCGGCAGGAGGCGGCAGAGATGGGGGTGATCCGCACCCACGTGATGGTCACTGACGCCCAGCGCTTTCTGTCCGCGCTGATCCGGATGCTCACTGCCGGAGGTGTCCTGTCGGTGCTGAACCCGCTGATGCTGCCGCTGCTCCTCCTCGCTGTGCTGCCGGCCGGAATCGGAGCCGTCCTCAGCGCCCGAGTCGACTACGAGATCCACTACGCCAACATCAGCGACCGCAACGTCCGCGGCATGATGCGCTGGTGGGCGACCACGTCGAAGTACGGCGACGAGGTCCGCGCCAACTCCATGACCGACTACCTCACCTACTGGTACCGGGCTCTGTCCGACCGGTGTGACCGGCGCACGCTGGCCGCCGCCCCGCGGACCCTGCGGATCGCCCTGCTCTCCGCGCTTGCCGGCGGTGTCTTCCTGGTCGCGACGTGGGGCGCCCTCGCGTGGCTTGCCGTGACGGGCCGGATCGAACCCGCTGTCGCCGCCACGGCCGTCATCGCCGTACAGACCACGCTCGCCGCCCTCTCCCAGGTCGTCATCAACGGGGCCGCTGTCTTCCACACCAGCCTGTACCTGAGTGACATGCAGGCCTTCCTCGACGACGCCGTCGCCCGCGCGCCCCAGCGCGGCAACCGCGAACTCACCGCGCCGGTCGCGGAGATCCGCCTCGACGAAGTCGTGTACCAGTACCCCGGCAAGGAAAAGCCCGCCGTGGATGGTGTCTCCCTCACCCTGGAGCGCGGCAACATCCTCGCGATCGTCGGAGCGAACGGCTCCGGAAAGTCGACCCTGACCCGACTGCTCACCGGGATCTACCTCCCCGACAAGGGCAAGGTCACCTGGAACGGCACCGACCTCGCCGACGTCTCCCCCGCCAAGGTCTGGTCGAACACAGGCCTGGTCCCGCAGATCTTCGCCCAGTGGCCGCTGCGGGTCCGCGAGAACGTCACCCTCGGTCAGCCCCGCTCCCGCGATGACGCAGCGGTGTGGGAGGCCATCGAGGCGGTGGGCCTGCGGGACGCCGTCGAAGACCTCCCCGCAGGGCTCGACACCCTCCTCGCCCGCGACGTCTTCGGCGGCTCGGAGCTTTCCGGCGGGGAATGGCAGCGCGTTGCCTGTTCCAGGGCGCTGTACCGACGGCCTGAGCTGTTGATCCTCGACGAGCCCACCTCCCAGATGGACCCGCGGGGCGAGCACAAGATCTTCGAACGGATCAAGGCCATCGCCGCCGACCGCATCACCATCGTGGTCACCCACCGCCTCGAGAACACCAAGATCGCGGACCTCATCGTCGTGATGGAACAGGGCCGGATCACCGAACAGGGCTGCTACGACGACCTCGTCCACGCCGGCGGAACATTCGCCGAGCTCCTGGAGCTCTCCCAGGACCGCTGAACCACCCGCCCGCCCACAGCCAGCCCGCGCCCCGCAACTCAAGGAGTCGTCTCCCCATCCCGGACCGCGACCGCCGACTGCGGTCCCCCGCTCACTGAATCAGGTCCCCTGCCGCTGCAACACGACGGAGGCGCGGGAGGGGCCGAAGCACTCACGGCCGAGCTGACGCGACGGGGGGAGCGACGCCTCGCGGCCCGACAAGGCCGAGATGCCGTGAGTTCGAAGCCCAAGCCGCCCAGCACGCCTCCGCCGCCCCCCATCCCGCTCCGCCCCAGCTCCCCCGACCGTCACGGATCCGCGTGACACCTCTGCCCGGAAGGCCTCCGTGTCGAATCCCCCAGCACCACATCAACAAGAACCCGCCATCCTCCGCAACCACCTCGCCGACCAGCTCGTCGCGACGGAGCACATTCGCAGTACTGCCGTCGAGGCCGCCTTCAGCACCGTGCCGAGGCATGCCTTCGCCCCCGAGGCGTCGGCGGAGGCCGCGTACGCGGACGACAGCATCCCGATCCGATACGCACACGACGGCCGTATCAGCAGCTCCATCTCCGCCCCCTGGCTACAGGCCGACATGCTCGAAGCCGCACACCTCCTGGCAGCGCAATCACCGCGCCGCTCTCTGCCCCCGCATCACTGTCCGGCCCAGCCAAGGTCCGTCCCCGGCCGACCGAGTCGGCGGCCCTCATGTGTTCCGCAAGAGGCACACGGCGATCACGATCAACTGGCCGGTGATTCCCGGCACCGCTGCTCTGCTCACCGACGACCAAGGCCGATATCTGCTCCACCTGCGCTCCGCGACCAAACCGATCTGGCGCCCAGGCCACTGGGCCCTGCTCGGCGGGAACACGGAGAAGGGTGAGCACTGCGACGAGGCGATCTCCCGGGAACTCGACGAGGAGATCGGGCTCTCGATCCCGGACCTGACCGGTTTCGTCACCCTGGACACCCTTGATGCGAACGGGGCCTTCAAGGGCTGTGTCCGCGTCTACCACGGCACGCTCAACCGGCCCGCGCACGAGATCGAACTGCGCGAAGGCATCCAGCTGCGCTGGACCCACATCGAGGAGACAGCGGAGATGACCATGGACCCCGGAGCCGCCGCCGTCCTCCAAGCCCATCGGGGCAGTCCGCGCCCGGCCCCCGGCAATGACGGCACGCTCCCCACCGTGCGGGTCCGCGAGCCGAGCGATCACCGCGGCCGCAGCATCATCGGTGCTCACCTTGTCCTCATCCGCAACGGAAACATCCTGCTCGGCAAACGACACCCGAACAGTGCTTTCGCACCGTCAACCTGGCACCTGCCGGCCGGACACCGCGAGCAACACGAGTCTGCGATGGCCTGCGTGATCCGGGAGGCGCAGGAGGAAACGGGACTCACCATCGAGGAGGCGGACCTGTCACTCGTACACACCCTCGACCTGCTCGACCCCGGCAGTGCGATTCCTCGTATCCAGCACTTCTTCGCCGCGTCCCGGTGGTGCGGCGAACCGGTCGTCCTCGAACCGGACCGCTGCACCGAGTGGCGATGGTGGCCGCTGACCGCCCTGCCGGAGCCGACGGTGGACTACACCCGTGCCGCTCTGGAAGCCATCTCCCGCGGCACGTTCTACAGCGCGATGGGCTGGGCCTGACGCCGACCGCTCCACGCCACCCCCTGCGTAGCTCCTTCGGCACCTCTCCTCCATATACGGGAAGAGGTGCCCGCACCTGGTCGCCCAGAAAGCGTTGAACTGCGGTGACGGCTCCGCACCGCCTTCGACCAGGTAGGGGAAAGTCGGGTCGTTGCGCTGTCGTGCGGTGCCGCCTCTGCCGTGGATTCGCGCTGCTCAGGGATGCATACGCGCGCCCTTGAGCGCCTTGTCCACAGCGTTGCGCGGCCCGTACACGGCCATGCCGACCAGATCGAGATGCTCCCCGCCCACGGCCCGGACGGCCGCTCGGTTGTCCCGGTCGTTGCCCGTGCCGAACAGATCCGACGTGAACAGGGCCGTCGGCAGCGAGCGGGACAGCGCACGGCCGTGCGCTGCGGTCAGGGTCTCCTTGCTGCCTTCGAAGATCAGCACCGGCTGGCGGAACATCGGCAGATACGTGGTGTCGTCGGCGTCCTCGTACGGCTCGCCGATCACCTCCGGTGTCACCGTGCCCAGTCCGCTCACCAGGAATGCCGTCACATTCAGCCGCTGCCAGGGCTCAAGGTCGTCCCGCAGCAGGACAGCGATCTTCGTATCGAAGCGGACGGGCACGTTCTTGTCCTCGGTTCTCATGCTCTGAGACTCCAGGGTGCCCGCCCCTTGCGTCTTGTACGTTCCTTGCATGGTGACCCGGCAGGAGATCTCCGCCTGGCGCCCGCCGGTCGCGGGTGTCGTGGAGGTCTTCCACGCCCACTTCACCGAGCACGCCTACCCGATGCATGTCCACGACGCGTGGACCTTGCTGATCGTCGACGACGGCGAGGTCCGCTACGACCTGGACCGCCACGAGCGCGCGACCCCGGGCGACACGGTGAGCCTGCTCCCGCCGCAGGTCCCCCACAACGGCTCGCCCGCAACCCCTCGCGGCTTCCGCAAGCGCGTGCTCTACCTCGACATGACGCAGCTGGACGAGCGCTACATCGGACCGTCGGTGGACAGTCCGGATCTCGCCGATCCGGTCCTGCGCAGACGCGTCGGACAGTTGCACACGGCCCTTACGGCGCGGGGCGACGAGTTCGAGGCGGAGAGCCGACTCGCCCTCATCAGCGAGCGGCTGCGCGAGCACCTGCGGCCCGGGCCTGTCCCCGTCGGCGCACGACCCGACCGCAGTGTGGCCCGGAACCTGCGCGACCTCCTTGACGAGCGGCTGCTCGGAACCGTCACCCTGGAGGAGGCCGCCCGTGCGGTCCACGCCCATCCCACGCATCTCGTACGCGCCTTCAGCGCCGCATTCGGTATCGCTCCCCACCAGTACATGGTGTCCCGCCGCGTCGATCTGGCCCGCCGTCTCCTGCTCGACGGACGGCCGCCGGGCGAGGTCGCGACCGCTGCCGGGTTCTACGACCAGTCGCACCTCACCCGGCACTTCAAGCGAGTCGTCGGCGTCACCCCGGGCCGGTACGCCCGCAGCCGTGCTGCCGATGGCTTTTGACCCGCACGGTCACTTCGTGGCGGTCGGCACCGCCGTCAAGGTCGGGTCGGCCTCACGACGAACACCGGCAGGAGCAGCCGCTTCTGCGTCTGCCCGGGCCGCGGCGCCTGAGCCGGGCCCGAACCCCTTGACGATCAGCCACCCGGCCAGCGCGAGTTCCCAGGCGAACACCGGGAGTGCGGCGGCCGACCCCGCAACCGAGACCTGCGCGTAGGCCCCGAACATCACGGCGACGCCCGAGGCACAGATCAGCGGCCCGCCGACCAGCCCGAGCACGGCGATGAAGCGGGGCACGAGCCGTGCGCGGTACGCCAGGTAGGCAAGCAGGAGGGTGTTCAGGCCGAGGGCGAGGTTGGGCCCGAGCAGGAACGTCCAGTCGTGCACCGCCGCCAGCGCGACCTCGGCGCCGTCCGCCGCCCCGACGTCTCGCCGCAGGGTGACGAGCGCCAGGACGGCAACGATCCCGAAGGCGATGACGGCAGCCTCCAGCAGCCGCCCGAAGGCGTACCCGAGGGCGAGTCCCTCGCCGTGACGGCGCAGGACGGGGAACAGCGCCGCCCCCGTGCCGGCCACAGCCACCACGAGTACCACCTCGCAGAGCGCGCCGAGCAGCGCCCACGTGTCAGCGCCCTGCGCCAGCCGGCCGTCCGTCGCACTCAGCAGGGGGCGGTAGAGAACCGCCCCGGCTATCGCGGCGGCCTCGGTCAGCAGGAACAGCGACCCGGCGGCCACCGCGGTTCTCCGGTCCGGACTCATGTGTCGGCACCCCTCGCTCGATGATGGTGTACGCCGTACACCAGGCAGCAGGTGTACGCCGTACACCTCGATCGATCGTAGGTGTACGACGTACACTCGTCAAGGAGAGGATGCTGCCGAGGAGGAAAGGGCCCAACCGGAATGACCCGGCAGGAAGCCACACACACGCAACGGATCCCCCTGAACAGGGACCGCGTCCTGCGCGCCGCCGTCGCACTCGCCGACGCCACCGGCATCGACGCGCTCAGCATGCGCAGGCTCGCGCAGGAGCTGGACGTCGTACCGATGGCCCTCTACAAGCACGTGGCCAACAAGGAGGAGCTGCTCGACGGCATGGCCGACGCCGTCGTCGGCGAGATCGACCCGCCGGCCGTGGGCCCCGACTGGCAGCGCGTGGTCCGCGGGCGGATCCTCTCGGCCCGACAGGTCCTGCTGCACCACCCCTGGGCGGCGCGGGTCATCGAGTCGCGGACCGGCCCCACCCCGGCCGTGCTGGCATACCTGGACTCGATGGCCGGAAGCTTCCGGGCCGGCGGCCTCTCCGCCGACCTCACGCACCACGTCATGCACGCGATGGGCAGCCGCCTGCTCGGCTTCAGCCAGGAGCTGTTCGACACCTCGGGCCCCTCCGGCCCTCCGGACCCGGGCCTGGCGGCGCACTATCCGCACATCGCGGAACTGGCCGCGACGGCCGCACACGACGGGGGCTCCACGGTTGGTGGCGGCTGCGACGACCAGTTCGAGTTCGAATTCGCTCTAGACCTCCTCCTGGACGGCTTCGAAAGCCTCCGCCGCCAGGGCTGGACGTCCGCGCGGAAGGTGTAGCGGATGCCGGTGACTGGTCCAGAGGCGAACGGCGGCCGAGCAGGGGGCCGAACAGGGGGCCAGCGTCCCGTGCCGGCGGGCATGCGCTCTCAGCGGGCAACGCCTGTGGAGATCACCGTCCAGTGGATCCGGACGACCTGGACGAAGGAATCGCGGGGCGGAGATGCTGCGGCTCGAAGGAACGCCTCCCCGATCGGCTTCGCGCTCCCGCACGAGGCGGCTCCCCTCGCGCACGTGATCCGGATGCATGAGTGCGACGGCTTCGAGCCGTATGACAGCCGGGAAGGCCTGAGCAAGGTCGATGTCCAGCTCCGTGAAGCAGATGGTCAACTGCGGGTGCTGCCGCGAGTGCAGCCTCTGCTCGGCCTGCCACCTAGGAAGCGGCGGCCACCAGCTGTCCGGCTCGTCCCTGGACAATGGGTCCGCTGGCAGCTCAACTACCGTTTCAGCAGCGCACTGGGGATTCGGGGCTGGACGTACTGGCTGGACACGTTCAACATCGCATACGGCCCGGCGAATGCTGATGTGTTCTTGTCCGCCCCCACCCTGTTCATCGATGAGTGCGGACCACTCCGATAGGTCGAGCCGACGTGGTTGTCCGATGGATCGTTGGCCCTGGGCTTGGATTGAGCGAGGCGGTAGCGGTAGCGGTAGGAGCCTGGGATCCGTGAACATGTTCGTTCACCCGCCGTACGTCTCGTTCGAAGCGCTCGCGACAGAACTGTCCTCCTCACGCTCCGTCAGAACCTGGAAGGGGAGACCGCGGAAGCCTCCGCATAGAAACTCGTTGGCGGACCACGGCCACCATTGCTAGTCTCCCGGAGGCCGTGCTGGAGAACGAGGAGGTGGTACCCGTGAACATATCGACATGGGTGCTCTCCTGCTGGGTCACGGTCGGGCGATAGGTCGTCCGGGAGCGCCGTTCAAGCGCATTCCCGAAAGGCACGACCATGCACTTCACTTCCGAGCAGCGCCTCGACGACGGCGTCATGGAACGCGAGTTCACCCTCGGCGAGATCCCCGGCACTCTGTGGACGCCCGCATCCGTCGCACCGGCCCCGCTCATCCTGATGGCCCACAACAACGGCCTGCCCAAGGCGGACCCGCGGCTGATGGCCCGGGCCCGGTACACCGCCGCGCGCGGCTACGCGGTGGCCACCATCGACGCCATCGGCTGCGGTGACCGGCCCCGTTCCGCAACCGACGAGCAGGCCCGTACCCACCTCCGGCGCGCGATGCAGGCCGGCGAGCCGGTCGACGAGATCTTCGAGTCCTTCATCGGCCCGCTGGTCGAAAACGCGGTCCCGGAATGGCAGACGACCCTGGACGCCCTCCTTGCACTGCCCGAGATCGGCGGCCCGGTCGGATACTCAGGGGGGTGGACCGCCCTCGGCATCCGCCTGGCGGTGGCCGAGCCGCGCATCGCGGCCGCCGGGTTCTTCGCCGGCGGGTACGTGCCGCTCGCCCAGCGGGAGGAGGCCCGCCGGGTCACCATTCCGCTGTTGTTCCTCCTCCAGTGGGACGACGAAGGCAACCCCCGGCAACGGGCCCTGGACCTGTTCGATGCCTTCGGCAGCACAGAGAAGACGCTGCACGCCAATCTGGGCGGGCACACCGGCACACCGTGGTTCGAGCTGGAAGACGGCTGCCGATTCTTGGACCGACACCTGAAGTGAGGCCGGCCGTCCGGCGGGCAGCGGACGGCAGGCGGTGCGGGCCAGGATGCCGTCATCGAGGACAGGCCCCGGTCCTCCTCGATGGCGGCGGCCCACAGATACACAACCACCCAGATCTCGGTGGTACCGCCGTTGATCGCCGGTGCAATGGTCCCTTCATCTACTTCGGGATGGCCTGGAGCAGGGCCGAGGAAGCCTCGGCCTACGCGGCAGGACTGGCGAACTCGATGGGGCTGCTCTGTTTCGCCGTGCAGCAGGACCGGCTCAAGACCTGAATGGGGTGCCCAATCGGCGATATCCGATAGGGGCTGCGGCGGTTGCGACGAAGGCGAGGAAGTTCCCCGGCAGGCCGGCAGTGGATTGATCTTGCCGTGGCTGATGTGATCACGGCTTTCGAGCCGTCTCACATAGGCGCGTCCACCAGGCTGAGTGAGTCCCCGCCATTCGGTCCGCAACGACTGCCTGGCCTCGGCGAATTCAGGTGCCAAGGCCACCGTCGGCACCACGACCATCGCCCACGGCAGCTACTACCCGAGCACTGTTCGGAACACATGCTCAGCCGAATGCCGCCCGCATGTGACGTGCCGAGCGCATGACCGAGAACTTCGATGTCTTCGACTTCCAGCTCACCGGCGAGCAGATGGCCCGGATCACCACCCTCGACACCGGCAACTCCCTGTTCTTCGACCACCACGACCCCGAGATCGTCACCTGGCTCGCGCAACGCCGCCTGGAGGGCTGACCCGCGCCCGCCGCAAGCAGCGAGCAGATGGTTTGGCCTGGAGCGTGAGTGCCGCTCGCCCCGTTCACTTCCCCACACCTGCGAAGGGCCCCTATGAACGAGCAGGACCGCATGACAGCCCGGCGCCGTACGATTCTGCGCGCCGCGCTGCTGACCGGAGTCACCGCCATGGCGGCGCCGCCCCTTACCAGTTGCTCAGCCGCAAACGATCAGCCGGCACCCGACCGGCCGAAGACATCAGCCGGCCCGGCCACGAGCGGCAGGGCACGAGGCAAGGTACTGCTTGCGTTCTTCTCCCGGCCCGGCGAGAACTACTACGGCGGCCGCACCGATCTGAAGGTCGGCAACACCGAGGTCATGGCCCGCAAGATCCGTGACCTCATCAGCTGCGACGTATACAAGATCGCGCCCACCGATCCCTATCCGGACGGCTACGACGCCACCGTCAAGCGCAACGTCCGCGAACAGGAAGCCGATGCCCGCCCCGCCATCAGGGGCTCACTGCCGGATCTGGACCCCTACGACACCGTGCTGCTGGGCAGCCCCATCTGGAACGTCCGCGCGCCCATGATCATGACGACACTCACAGAGCAGCTCGACTTCTCAGGTAAGACCGTCATCCCCTTCACCACCCACGCCATGAGCGGCCTGGGCACCACCGCACGCGATTACGCAGCCTCCTGCCGCGGCGCAAACTTTGCCGACGGTCTGGCGGTCCAGGGCGAAGAAGTCGCCCAGGCCGACAGCGCCATCAAGGACTGGCTGGAACGCGTTGGCCTCACTGGCTCCTGACATATCAGCTCGACCTCAGCGGGGCTTCGGGGCGCCGTGGGCGGCGAAGCTGGTGCCGGACGTTGTGTGCACTACGGATGACGCGGAGCGTGTCCACGTAGGGATCACGCCGGCCGTGAACCGGCGCTCCACAGTCTTGAGGACGTTCGAGGGTCTGGGGGGCGTAGCCGGTCGTGGGGTCGCTGACGGCCCGCCAGGCGCACCGTGAGTGGCCCCGATGGAATGACCGGCGGCGCCAATGACCGGGCGCCGCCGGCGCAAGGACTACAGCCCTGCCTGCACGTCCTGGTCGACCGGGACCTCCTCGAACTGCGTGGCGGGTGCGTCGCTCGGCACGACCCCGTCCGCCGTGAGGGTCACCGGGGGCAGGGACGCGTCCTCCGGCACGACAAGCTCTTCTTCCAGCCCTGCCTGGCCCCTCAGGCCACGGAAGTTCTCCTCCACCACACCGCCGAGCGCGGCACACCAGGTGCTCAGGTCCACCCGACCGGTGACCCGGAGCCCGTGCAGGGCCTGCAGCTTGGCGACCGCGACCCAGGTCGCCCGGTCGAAGGTGCCGGTCGCCTGCACGGCGTACAGCTTGTTCGCGAGGATCGACTGGACGCCCAGTACCGCAGAACCGGTGGCACCCATGCCGATCTCCGGGGCGAGCGCCTCCCACGTCGGCCCGGTCATCGTGCCGTCCGAGGCGGTGGGGAAGCCGTGCTCCGTCTGGAAGGCGCGCACCGCTGCCAGCGTGGCCGGGCCGAAGGCACCGTCCGCAACGAGGTTGAATCCCTGGGTGTTCAGCAGGTGCTGCAGCGTACGCACCGTGGCGCCCGCGCAGGAGGTGAACGTGTCGGGCCAGGTTCGGGCCGGGATGGTGCTCGGGTCCTGGCCGAGGCGCTTGGCGACGAGCAGGCGCAGCAGCGGGAAGGTGGAGTAGAACTTGGCGCCGGGACACTGGGTGTTGTTCCAGTCCCAGTGTCCGGTGATGTTCTGGGCGCCGAAGCCGTACTGGGTGCAGATGGTGGTGGAGAGCTTGACCAGCGACCACCACAGCTTCCCGGTGGGCAGCTCGTCGATGTAGGTGCCCTCGTTCTCGATACCGATCGACTGGGTGTTCTGCCCGACGGCGTGCGCGCTGACGATCTGGTAGCCGCCGTCATCGAGCGCGTCCAGGCTGCCGTGGCGGCCTTCCAGCACATAGCCGCCGCGGCTGATGCTGAAGTGGTTCCCGGTGTCCGACCAGCCGTTCTTGTCCATGTGTATGTACTGGACCCGCTCGGCGCAGGCGATGGCCGCCTCCATCGAGAAGTCCGTAGTGTTCGGGAAGGCCATGTGGTGCACCACGATCCGCCGGGTGGAGCCCGTACGGGTCGACAGTGCGTCGGCGGGCGGCCGGGCACCCCATTCGTCGCAGCTCATGATGTACGCGGTGTCCGACGGGTCGGCCGGGGCGGTGGCCGAGGCACCGCTCGCACCGGTCAGCTGGCCGGCCCCCAGACCCACGACGGCGGCCGCACCGGCTCCGGCCCGCAGGGCATTGCGCCGGGATATGTACACGGGCTCGAAGGACATGAGGTGTTCCTCTCCAGAAACTGTCCGAGGTCTCGCGCCGCTGCGCCACGCTGCTCCGTGTACGCCGGCAGGAAGCCTTCCTTCTAACCCGTAGACGACTCCAATGTCCATAGCACTGCGGCTAGTTGACCATCTGTGTGACCCGAGGAGACTTGCCGAACTCGGTGAGTGGACGCCCCGACTGCAGGAGAGTTCGGCGTGGAGGAGCGCGCCGCGGCAGGAAGTACGGCCGGGGAGTTCGTGTGGATACGGGAGGTTGCCCGCCGGCGGCGAAGCGACACGCCTCCGCTACCCCTCCCGGGCGAGTCCTGCGGCATTGGCGTGGAGGAGCGCCGCACCGAGCGGGGTGAGCGTGTGCAGCACCGTGTTGGCCGCCCGCCGGCTGCAGATCAGTCCGGCGTCACGCAGCGCGGAGGTGTGTTGTGTCGCCGCCGAAGCGGAGATTCCCACAGCTCGGGCGAGTTCACCGGTGGTCGCCCCGGCTGCGGCGGCATGAAGGATCGCGGCGCGGCTGCGTCCGACGACTCCTGCCAGCGCCGAGGCCGCGGCCGGCGGCAGGGGCTGTTCACAGCCTGGCACCCCGCCAAGGACCGAATAGACGATGACAGGCGGCAACGCGGGATCGGCGATGGGGACGGGCGATCCCCAGCAGAAATACGAGGGCATGAGCAGCAGCCCGCGGCCCGCCAGGTGCAGATCGCGGTCACCGCCATATGCGTCCACGTGCAGCACCGGCGGTTCCCAGCGCATGGCCGGCCGCAGGCTCCGGAGAAGACCGTCGACGCCGCCGACGAGCAGGGCACGGACCCGCAGACACCGGTCGGCTTCCAGACTTGCCTGGATGCGATCGGAATGGGGCGCGATGACGGCGTCGTAATAGGCACGCATCACCTGCACCAGCTCCGCACGGGCTTCCGAGTCGGTGAGACGTTGCGTCCACGCGGGAGCTCCACTCACCCGACCCAGTGCGTGCATCTCTCGGGTGACCTGAGGGGCGGGCGTCGACATGATGGCATCCGCGCCGGCGTCCCATCCGCCGCACCCCGCGACCGGCGTGAGGAAGTCCGGGAAGTACGCCGCCCGCGGGAAGAGCGGCAACAGAACTCCTCGTAGGGCGTTGTCCAGTCGCTGTTCGCGGAGACGGCTCCGGGCGGTGCGGTGCCATTCGGCATAGGCCCAGCGGCCACGCCGGGTCTGGAAGCGGTGAAGGCTGGAAGCGATCTCCCAGAAGGGATCCGCCCCGGACGCCACTCGCGTGCGCGCAAGATCAACATCGGTGAAATGAATGCGGAGCACGCAATTCCCCCCGTTTGACGTGCGTCTTTCACTTATGGCTTCACATGATTGTTGCCGCCGATCGCGGCTGACAAGCTCTGCGCACCGCAAACACGACCCAGCCGCAGCAGTGTCAGCGGCCTATGACGGCAATCCACCCAAATCCCAGCAAGGAGTTCCCTGTGCGTAAGCCTTTGAATGCACTGCTCGCGACCCTCATGGTGGTGAGCGGTGGCGGTTTGATCGCGCTCTCCTCGGCCACCTCCGCCGCGGCGGCCGCCCCGAGGTGCAACTGGAGCGCCTCGTACTATGGGGCCTGGGTGCCCAACTACGGTACGACCAGCGTCAATGTCGACTGCTCACTGGTCCAGGGCGTCAACAGCGTCGGGGTCGGCACGCTGCAGGAGACCCTCAACATGTGTTACGGCGAAAGCCTGGTGGTGGACCGGGACTTCGGACCTGGAACGCGAGCTGCGCTGATCCGCGCCCAGCAGAGGGCCGGCACCACCGCGGACGGCGAGTACGGCCCGCTCACCCGCAAGGCCCTCAAGCACAAGCCGACGAGCGGCACCACGTGCGTCCGCGTCCCATAGATCGGTGAAGTAGATCGGTGAAGTACGGGCCGTTGCTCTGATAGTTGGTGGTCGTGTCCCGTAGCTCCGGCGGTGGCTGCGTTCGGTCGTACACCAGGAGAGCTGTGGACGACGTGTCGCAAGCGATCATGGGACGTGCGGGTTGAACAGTTTCACGCGGGGCGCTCTTCCCGCCGTACGCGCGTGATGACAGGGCCTCTCGGTAGCTCGGGGATGCGAATCTCACCGAGCGGTGCCGGGAGGCCCTGGTGTCGTTTCCGTGCGCGTCCTGCCTTGGCGTCCTTGCTCACAGGGGAGCCCGCGGGTCAGCGGGTGAGGGTGTGGGTGTGGGCGCAGCCCTGGAGCAGCCTGAGCCACTGGGGTAGGCGCTTGGGTTGCGCCGGGGCGCTCGACATCAGACGAGAACATCGCGGGTTCCCTCGGGTAGAGAGTCACCCCTGTCACACAGAGCTGACAGGCTGTCGGGTAGGCCTCTGCGGCGCGGCCTGGAAGTTCCGAATCACCGTGACCGGTTCCGGCCGGTCAGGGTAGAGGCCGACGACCGCATCGGCGCCGTGCAGTGACGAGGCCGCCGGCCGCATCGTGGGCACACGGCGTCCACGTTGTGGGCGCCAGGGTGGCGGATCTCGCCGCTCTGCCGGTGAAGCCGCAGGTCAGATGGGTGCGCACGAGGCGTCAGGTGGCGCAATACGGCGGCAACACCACCGGAGCGGTTCTCCTTGTACGTTCCGTGCCATGCCAGCCGAACCCGCCCCCGCAGCCCGCCCGATCGCCGCCGCGCGCCGACGGCGGCTGCGTGCCGACCGGGCACGGCAGCTCGCCGACCTGCTGCGGCACCAGATCCTGGCCGGCAACTTCCGCGGCGGGGTCCTGCCCCTGGAGGACGTCATCGCCGACGACTACCGGGCCAGCCGCAACACCGTCCGGCAGGCGCTGGACCTGCTGCGCGGCGAGCAGCTCATCAACCGGCAGCCCGGCGTCGGCACCGTGGTCGTCTGCGAGAAGTACCCGCACGGACTGGACCGCCTCCAGGGCCTGGCCGAAACCCTGCACGAGCACGGCAGGGTCACCAACGAGGTCCGCACCGTCGGGCCGGTCACGGCACCCGGCCCGGTGGCCCACCGGCTGGCCCTGCCCGAGCACACCGACGTTCTGTGTATCGAGCGACTGCGCCGCCTGAACGGACTGCCGCTCTCCCTGGACCTCTCCTACCTGCCGATGGACGTGGGCGGTGAACTGCTCGGCTGCGACCTGGAGAACACGGATGTGTTCCGGCTCCTGGAGTCGCTGACCGGCGGCCCACTGGGTCATGCCGAGATCACCCTGGAGGCCGTCAACGCCGACGCGCACTCCGCCACGGTGCTCGAGGCCCCGCGCGGAGCCGCCGTACTGATGCTGGAGCGGCTGACCTGTCTGCCCGACGGGCGGCCGGTGGATCTGGAGTTCATCCGGTTCCGCGGTGACCGCATCACCATGAGCGGCGTGCTGCACCGCTCCGTCTGATCTCTGACAACTCCCCCGCCCTTTCCTTCCCTCTTCCCGGCCCTGTCCGGCCTCTTGGAGACAACCATGCCTCTCGTCCCGCAGCGCGCCGACGTGCCCGTGACCATCGACGAGTCCAAGTGCATCGACGGATGCACGCTCTGCGTCGACATGTGTCCGCTCGATTCGCTCGCGATCCGCGAGGACAACGGCAAGGCGTACATGCACGTGGACGAGTGCTGGTACTGCGGCCCGTGCGCGGCCCGGTGCCCCACGGGCGCGGTCACCGTGAACATGCCCTACCTCCTCCGGTGAAAGGCCGAACTCCCATGCCCGGTAAGACAAGACACTTCCTCCCGCTCCTCCCGGTTGCCCTGCTGCTCCCCCTGGCCACCGCTTGCGGCGGCACGGCCGGCGCCGACGGCAACGCCGACGCGAAGACGGTCACGGTGACCGTCGGATACCAGTCCAAGACCATCAACACCGTCACCGCCGGCACCCTGCTGCGCTCCCTGCGCTACTTCGAGGAGGAGCTCGCGGCCCGCGGGAAGAAGGACGGCACCACCTACAAGGTCGAGTGGCAGGACTACGCGACGGGCGCCCCGATCACCGCCCAGATGACCGCCGGGAAAATCGACATCGGCTCGATGGGCGACTTCCCGCTGCTGATCAACGCGGCCCGTGGCAAGCAGCTCAAGCAGCCGACCCGGCTGGTCGCGATCACCGGCTACAACCTTGCCGGCGGCCTGAACACGGTGGTCACCGCACCCGGTTCACCTCTGCGCTCACTGGCCGACCTACGCGGCAAGAAGGTGTCCACCAGCATCGGTTCGGCCGCCGACGGCACTCTGGTCCGGGCCCTCCAGCGGGCAGGCATCGACCCGGAAAAGGGCATTCAGAAGCTCAACCAGCAACCCAGCGTGGGCGCCTCGGCCCTGCAGGCGGGCAGCGCCGACGCACTCTCGCAGTTCGTCGCCTGGCCCGGCAAGATGGCCTTCGAGGGCCGGGCCACCGCTCTGTACGACGGGGCCGAACTGAACCTGCCGACCTTCCACGGGGTCACGGTCCGGGAGAAGTTCGCCAAGGAGCGGGCCGGGGTCCTCGACGACTTCCTGAGGGCTCAGCGACGGGCCACCGACTACCTGCGCGCTCGGCCGGTCGCCGCCGCCGAGTCCGTGGCCGAGAAGACCGGGCTGCCTGCCGAGGTGGTCTACCTCTACAACGGCGCCAACGGCATCGCCACCTTCGACCCGGAGCTCCGCCCGGAGCTGATCGCAGCGCTGAAGGAGGATGTGCCGGTACTGAAGGCGGCCAAGCTGGTGGGCGACGTCGACGTGGACGCCTTCGTCGACCCGGTTCCGCTGAAGCGGGCCGTAAAGGCCGCCGCCTATCCGAAGGCGGGCACCGCCAAGCCCGAACTGTGGCTGCGGGGTTCGGCAACCACCCGCACCTTCGACAGCCCCAAGGAGCTGCTGAAGGCCGCCAAGGCCGCCGACGTGCGGGCAGCGTACGTGCCGGACGCACTGACCGGCACCCTCTGGTTCGCCGACAAGGCGGTGTGGGTCGCGGACGGCACCGACCTGCGTGCCTTCGTCACCCCGGCCGGTGCGAAGAGGTACGTCGACGGTCACACCGGGGCCCGGATCATCCGCTACGCGGACGCAGTGGGTCTGGCGTCATGAGCGCCGGCCGCTGGCTGCTGCGTGCCGCCTCGCTGGCCGCAGCCCTCGGGCTGTGGCAGCTGCTGACCTCCATGGACGTCAATCTGTGGCTGCGGTTCGAGCAGTTCCCCACGGTCGGCGAAGTGGCCTCCGCCTTCGCCGACCGGGTCGACACCGCTCCGTACTGGCAGGACCTGGGGCACAGCCTGCGCAGGATCGTGGTGGGGTTTCTCCTGGCCGCGGTGGCGGGAGTGGCGGTCGGAACGGCCATCGCCCGGTCCCGGTGGGCCGCCGACCTGCTGGGCCCGCTGCTAGAGGTGGTACGGCCGGTGCCGGCCATCGCTCTGGTTCCCGTCGCCATCCTGCTGCTGCCCACCAACGAGCAGGGCATCGTGTTCATCACCTTCACCGCCGCGTTCTTCCCGGTGGTGGTGTCGACCCGGCACGCGGTCCGGGCGCTCACCCCGGTCTGGGAAGAGGCGGTGCTCACCATGGGCGGCGGCCGGCTGCGGGTGCTGTTCTCGGTGGTGCTGCCGGGCGCCTTGCCGGGCATCTTCGGGGGCCTGTCGGTGGGCATCGGCGTCTCGTGGATCTGCGTGATCTCCGCGGAGATGATCTCCGGCGAGTACGGGGTCGGTTACCGCACGTGGCAGGACTACACGATCATCGACTACCCGGCCGTGTTCGTCGGCATGGTCACCATCGGCGCCCTCGGATGGCTCACCTCCACCGCGGTGGAGGTGCTGGGCCGTCGCGCCACTTCCTGGCTGCCCCGCGCGGCCGCGCGGGGAGCCGCCGGCGCACCGCGTACGGCGCCGCGCAGGACCGGCCGCACCCGTGCGGACGCCACCACCCCCTCCGCCCGCGCGGCGGACCGTACCAGCGTTCCCCGGAAGGAGCCGGTCCCATGAGCACCGCCACCCTGCCGGCGGCAGCCACGCCGACCGGCGCCGAACTCGCCCTGCACAACGTACGGCTGGGCCACGCGGACGGCGTTGCCGTCCCCGGCACGGTCGCCCTGCGGATCGCACCAGGGGAATCGCTTGCCGTGGTCGGGCCCTCCGGCTGCGGGAAGTCCACCCTGCTGCGCACCCTCGCCGGGCTGCTGCCCCCCTTGGACGGGCGGGTCACCCAGGACGGCGAACCGATCGGAAAGCCCGCGGCCGACCGGGCGCTGGTCTTCCAGCACGACGCCCTTCTGCCCTGGCGGACCGTACGCGCCAACGTGGAACTGCCCCTGGCGATCCGCCGGGTGCCCCGGGCGGATCGACGCAGGTCAGCGGCCGACTGGCTGGAGCGGGTCGGTCTGGCCGAGCACGCACACAAACTGCCGCACCAGCTGTCCGGCGGACAGCGGCAGCGCGTCCAGCTGGCCCGCGCCCTGGCAGGCCGGCCCCGCGCGGTCCTGATGGACGAGCCCTTCGGCGCACTCGACGCGCACACCCGCGCCGAGATGCAGGACCTGCTGGTGGACATCCTGCGAGGCACCGGCGCCACCGTCGTCTTCGTCACCCACGATGTGGACGAGGCCATCCACCTCGGCGACCGCGTCGTCCTGCTGGGCTCCGGCCAGGTGCTGGACGTGCCGCACCCGCGTCAGCGCGCCGCACAGCACGACCCCGGCACCGCTGAACTGCGCCGCCGCATCCTCGAATCCCTCTGAAAGGCACCCCCCGTGGACCCCCTGGTGGACACCCCCATGGCCATCCCCGCCCTCGCCGACGCGACCGAACTGTCCTGCGACGTCCTGGTCATCGGCGGCGGCACCGCCGGCACCATGGCCGCGCTCACCGCCGCCGGACGCGGCGCGCAGGTGCTGCTGCTGGAGAAGGCGCACGTGCGGCACTCCGGCGCGCTCGCCATGGGCATGGACGGGGTCAACAACGCGATCATCCCGGGCCGGGCCGAACCCGACGACTACGTCGCCGAGATCACCCGCGCCAACGACGGCATCGTCGACCAGTCCACCGTCCGGCAGACCGCGACGCGCGGCTTCACGATGGTCCAGCGCCTGGAGTCGTACGGGGTGAAGTTCGAGAAGGACGAGCACGGCGAGTACGCCGTCCGCCAGGTACACCGGTCCGGCTCGTACGTGCTGCCGATGCCGGAGGGCAAGGACGTCAAGAAGGTTCTCTACCGGCAGCTGCGGCGGCGCGAGATGCGGGAGCGGATCCGGATCGAGAACCGGGTCATGCCGGTCCGGGTGCTCACCCACCCGGACGACGGCCGGGCCATCGGCGCGGCCGGGTTCGACACCCGCACCGGGGCGTTCGTCACCGTCCGGGCGGGCGCGGTGATCCTGGCGACAGGAGCCTGCGGCAGGCTCGGGCTGCCCGCCTCCGGATACCTGTACGGGACGTACGAGAACCCGACGAACGCGGGCGACGGCTACGCCATGGCCTACCACGCCGGGGCGGCGCTCACCGGGATCGAGTGCTTCCAGATCAACCCGTTGATCAAGGACTACAACGGGCCTGCTTGCGCGTACGTCGCGAACCCGTTCGGCGGTTACCAGGTGAACCGGCACGGCGAGCGGTTCGTGGAGTCGGACTACTGGTCGGGGCAGATGATGGCCGAGTTCGCGGCCGAACTCACCTCCGACCGCGCCCCGGTGTATCTCAAGCTCAGTCATCTGCCGGAGGAGACCATCGCCTCCGTCGAATCGATCCTGCACACGACGGAGCGCCCCACTCGGGGCACGTTCCACGAGGGCCGCGGCCACGACTACCGCACCCACGACATCGAGATGCACATCTCGGAGATCGGGCTCTGCGGCGGGCACTCCGCCTCCGGGGTCCGGGTGGACGCGCACGCCCGCACCACCGTGCCCCGGCTGTACGCGGCCGGCGACCTCGCCTGCGTACCGCACAACTACATGATCGGCGCCTTCGTCTTCGGCGACCTGGCCGGCGAGGACGCCGCACGCTACCGGGCGTACGAGGGCGAGCTGCCCCGGGACCAGCTGGCCGCCGCCCACGACCTCGTCTACCGGCCGCTGCGCAACCCGGACGGGCCGCCGCAGCCGCAGGTGGAGTACAAGCTGCGGCGGTTCGTCAACGACTACGTGGCCCCGCCGAAGACCGGCGCGAAGCTGTCCCTCGCGGTGGAGGCGTTCACCCGGATGTCGCAGGAGATCGCCGGGATGGGGGCGCGCACGCCGCATGAGCTGATGCGGTGCGCGGAGGTCACCTTCATCCGGGACTGCGCGGAGATGGCCGCCCGGGCCTCGCTGGCCAGGACCGAGTCACGGTGGGGCCTGTACCACGAGAGGCTGGACCACCCGGGGCGGGACGACGCGGGCTGGCTGCACCACCTCGACCTGCGCAAGTCCGCTGCCGGGGCGATGGAGTTCACCGCTCGGCCGGTCGAGCCGTACGTGGTCCCGGTGCCGGAGTTCACCCCGACGCCGGGGCCGGAGCGGTGGCTGGGCGAGGTCGCGCTGGTGCCGGTGGCCACGGCCGGCGCGCGGGGCGCCGCCCCGGCCGCCCGCCCGGCAGCCGCCTCGACGGCTCAGGTCGCGGCCGATGCCGCGGAGGTCTCCGCGCCCAGCCCCTCACTCCTGCGCCTGCTCTCCCTCACCGAGGATTCTCCCGACCTCGTGGCGCTTCGCCCCTACCTCGCGGATGCCGACCCGGCGGTACGCGCAGCCGCCGTGGCCGCCCTCGGCGAGACGGTGCCGGCAGGCGCCGGGCCCGCGCTCGCCGAGCGCCTGCGGGACAGCGCACCGCAGGTCCGGGCCGCCGCCGCAGCCACCTTGCGTGAGTTGGTCGAAGTACTGCCCGCCGAGGCCGATCTGGGATCCGGACTGCGGGAGGCACTGGGCGTTGCCGATCCGGCCGTCCGGGCCGCCGCGCTCGACGTGCTGCGCGCCTTGCGGCTGGGCGACGCCGAGGTGTACGCCGCCGCTCTCGCCGACAGGGACATCGAGGTCCGCATCACGGCCGTGCGGGCCCTGGTGTCGGTGGACGCGGTCGCGGAACTGGCGGTGGCCACCGCCGACCCGGCCCGCGAGGTCCGGGTCGCGGTGGCCCGGGGCCTCGCGGCTGTGCACGCTCCGGCACCGGCACCGCTCGACCCGCTGCTGGATGACGCCGACTCACTCGTCCGGGGCGCCGCGCTCGCGGCGCTGGCCGCCACGGGCTGCCCTCCCCGCTACGCCGCCCTGGCCGCGGCCGCCCTCGACGCTCCCGCCTGGCAGGTCCGAGCCGGCGCCGCGAGCGCCCTCCGGGCGGCGCCGCCCGCCCAGGCCGTCCCCGCTCTCGCCAAGGCCTTGACCGACCCCAACGCGGATGTCCGCAAGGCCGCCGTCCTCTCCCTGCTCCCCCACCACGCCGACGCTGAGGCCCGCGCCGCCCTCGCGACGGCAACCACCGATCCCGACGCCGACATCCGCGCCTACGCATCCCGCGGAGCCTCCTGACAACGGCGGCTCGTCACCACGGCAGTTCCCGACCATGGCGGCTCCGACGGGCGCCCTCCGGAGCATGGGCTTGGGCCGGGCACCCCGTGCCGTGCGGCTGAGGGGACGGCCGGCGTCGCAAAAACCGCGCCCGGCAGTCTTGTGGCGGGCGCGGTCTCGGCCACAGCCTCGTACCGGCAACGCCCCTCGTATGCGATCCGGACAGGGCACCAAGGTCAGTCAGCTCCCTAAGCCTTTCCGCCACCCTGATCTGCTACAAGCGGCTCGCCGAACTCACCACGTGAGATGACGCCTTAGGACTCGGGGTCGACAGAAGTGCGCTTGAAGAGACATTCGTAGGGATAGGGGTCGCCCCCACCCGCGTGGACAGTCCCATCCATCTGCAACTCTCCATGCTCCAAGAAGAATCCCAGAATCTGGATGTCGTTGTAATTCTTGAATCTGAGTACCAGATAGGGCGGCAGGCCAGGATCTTTGTTGACGCCATGCCATTTCCCGCCGGATGAACGGCGCGTCACCTGCGAGTCCGGCCCGGGGCCCTCCCACTCGACTGGAAAGTCCTTGCTCGAAAAGGTGTAATCGTCACGTAGACGAACTATCGGCGATCCACATTTCCGCTCCCCGTCCCATCGGCCGACCAATTCGGAATGAGTTACGGCCTTTGGAGTGACGACGGGTTTGCCTGCCCCGCATGAGGACGGAGCGAATGCCGTCACGGTGGCAGCCGCAAGGCTTGCACTGATGCGAATTATGTCGGATTTCATGCTATCTACTTCCGGCCGTATCTTGGATGGCGCCCAGTATGCCGGTCGATGATCTGGTTGAGACGGCCTGACGGCGTCTCTGGCCGTGGACCCGGGCTCAGTCGTCGGTGAAGCCCCGGAAGCGCAGCTCTGCCGGGCGGCCCTCGGGGCTGTGGATGATCGTGCAGCAGCCGGAAGCGCGACCGAGTGGAGGAAAGCAGCCGTCACCGGCCCGCTTCAGGGCCTGCTCGACAACATCCCGCCCGGACCGGGTACTCCCGGGCACGCGACGCACGGTCCACCACCGCCTCGGCCAGCTTCTTCCAGGCCTTGATCGCGGCGCTGCGTAACCCAGGTAGCGCACCCCGACGCCGGCCATCCGCCGGGGCAGGGTCTTGAGGGTGGACAGGCGCGTACACAGTGCAGCGATGAACGCACCGGTTCGCCCCTCAAGTTCTGGAGAGCAGCTCCCGCACCTCCGCGCTTTGCGGGGCATCGAGTCCGGTGTAAAGCATCAGAGCCGTATCGAGATGGTGCCTTGCCTCTGCGCGGCTCCCACGGGCTAGTTCGAGTCTTCCCAGCTCCAGCTGAACCCGCGCGGCACCGGAACGGTCGCCTATGTCCTCGTAGATCCTCCGGGCCCGCTCGAATCTACTGATGGCGGACGTCTGCCGGCCCTCGGCCGCGTCGAGCACGCCCAGCTCCAGCTCCGCCCATACTTCGCCCCGGCGGTTGCCCATACCGGCGTACATCTCCTGCGCGGCCTGCGCGTGCGAGCGTGCCGTGGTGAGCTGCCCCATCGACCGGTGCAGGGTGCCGAGCTCGATGCGGGCATCCGCGACGTTCCTCGGGCTGCCGAGGTCTTCGAACTCATGCCAAGCCGCTTCGAGCAGGGAGCCGGCCTCGGCGTACTGCCCGAGGGTCCTCTGCACGATCCCCATCTCGCGACGCGCCCAGGCGCAGCCGTTGCGGTCCGAGGCGCCGGAATTGATGTCCAGGGCCTCGGAGAACCGTGCCAGGGCGCGGTGCTCGTCTCCGGTGAGCCGGTCGATGGTTCCGAGTTCGATGAGGATCCATGCCCTGTTGCGATGGTTCTCCATCCCGGCGAAGATCGCATACGCCTGCCTGAAGCACGTACGGGCTGTCCGGTAGTCGCCGGCCGCCCTGCTGATCAGTCCCAGGACACCCAGTCCGTTGGCCTCGCCACGCCGGTCGGAGGTGGCTCGGTAGAGGTCGATCGCCTGCTGCGTGGCCTCGTGCGCGGGCGCATATTTGGCCAAGTGATAGAGGATGACGCCGAGTTCGCTCGCACAGTAGGCCTGGTTGTGCGGCACACTCGACCCGAGGTCGGCGAAGATGCTCATCGCGGTGCGGGAGTGCTCCTCGGCCGAGCTGTACCGGCCCGAAACCCTGTGCAGGGTTCCCAACTGTGCGCGGCAGTGCGCCTGACCGGCCAGGTCCCCCGAGGCGAGTGCGATCTGCAGCGCCGCCTCGTTCATCTCATCTGCCTGCACCAGGTTTCTCCGGATACGCATGAAATAGGCGAGCCCGGCCGTCAGCCACCAGCTCTCGGGCCAGGAGCACTCGATGGCCAGTCGCGCCACCGACCGCACATCATCGAAGTGGTGGTCCAGCCACTCCAGGGCCTGTTGCTCAGTCATCGGTACGAGCGGCCCCGCATGGACGCTGTCGGGCACAGGCAGCACCATCGGCGCCGAGATGAAGGTGTTCGCCCGCTTCAGCAAGCACGCCATCAGCTCGAACAGTCTCCTTCGGGCCTGCGCGGACGCCTCGTCGGTGTGCACCGTGTCCTCCGGCTGGGCCAGTAGCCGCATCACATCGTGGAACCCGTAACCGTGCCGGCCAGATCTCATGAGCAGGCCCCGGTGATGGAGCACGGTGAGAGCGCGAGTGGCGTCCCCGAGGCTGAGGCTCGCCAGGGCCGACGCGATCTCGGCCGTCACATACGGCCCCGGGTGGAGCGCGGCGCGTCGGAAAGCCAGACGGTGTGACGGCTCGAGATCCTGGATCGTCGCCAGCATCGGTTCGAGCCCGACACCGGGAAGGTGGCACCCTCCGGATCCGGTCTGCACGCTTGCCGGTATCTGCTCGGCGACGATCCGGTCCGCAAGGTGCCTGACTGTGAGTGGTAGCCGGTACGTGGCAACCAGTGCGTCGATCACCGTGTCGTCGACGGTTCGCGAGCCCCGTCGAAGGATGGTGTGGAGGACGGAGCGCGCGGCTTCCTCAGTCAGAGCGTCGAGCGCTATGTGCACGTCCGCATCGATGCCAGGAATCATGTGCCGACTGGTGAGCAGGACGAGGGAGTGAGGTGACCGGGGAAGCACATCCAGCACCTGGGTGGCTTGGTCGACGTCGTCGAGCACGAGCAGGAACGGCTTGCCTCCCACGGCGGACTGCCATTGCCCGGTCATTCCGGCCGGGCCCGCGGGTGCACGTACATCGCCGACCGCGACCAGGAGCGCGGCCAGAGCGTCCAGCGGGGCGAGACGGCCGGCCGATTCGGCGTGGCTGCGGTAGCCGACGAAGAGCTGCCCCGCCGGGTACCGCTCGGCGAGCAGGTGCGCGGCCTGGACGGCCAGCTCCGTCTTACCGCTCCCCGACCGGCCCGTGATGATGCAGACACGGGGACGGGAGCCGCGTCCGGGCGGCCTCGCATCAAGGAGTCGACGCAGTTCCCGTTCACGCCCCGCGAACACCGCGGCACCAGGGGGGAGGGTGCAGGGAGGGCTCTGCGCGGAAGGGCCGACGGCACCTCCACCGCTGCTGGGCACCAGGGCGGCACCGACAGAGGCCAGGGAGATCAGCGCCACGAGCGCGCCGAAGAGCCACCAACTCCACTCTGACGTGACCAGGTTGGTCACCGCACCCACGGCGGCACCGAGGACAGGGCCCGACGAGAGGAGCAGCGCTTCACGCCGCCTATGCATGAGGATGCCGGCCATCGCCCCCATTTCTTCGCCTGCTTCCGCTGAGCAGACTGAGTATGCCCACGGAGGCGGTGACGCACTCTCAGCGCATCCCGTCGAGACCGCTGCGGCCCGCCGGCCGTCCGTGGTGGCAGCTCCCCACGGTCGGCCCGAGTGTGCGCCGGGGGTTGGCCGGCAGACGTGAGCCGTGACGTCATTCGGGTATCCGGCCACGGATGGTGGAACCGGGCGATGTCCACGCTGATATCGACACCGATCCCGGCGGACCTGCGCGGCTGTGCGGGCTGGGCCGCACCCCCACGTACCCTCTTCCCCGTGCCGTCCTCACCCCTGCATCACGTCGCCGTCCTCGTCCTCGAAGGTGCGAAGCCGCTGGATGTCGGTATTCCCGCGCAGGTGTTCACGACCCGCGCGAGCATGCCGTACGAGGTGCGGGTGTGCGGCGCGACACCCGGTCTCGTGGCCGGCGGCGACGGCCTGTCGTACTACGTCGCCCACGGCATCGAGGCGCTGGCATGGGCTGACATCGTCTTCGTTCCCGGCTACCGGTCCCCCGACCGTGACGATCCGCCGCAGGCCGTCATCGATGCGCTGATCGCCGCCCACGCGCGGGGCGCGCGGCTCGCGGCCATCTCCACGGGCGCCTTCGCGCTCGCTGCCACGGGCCTGCTCGACGGCAAGCGCGCAACGACCCACTGGCACTACACGCGGGCACTCGCGGCAAAACGTCCACTCGTTCAGGTCGACTCGAATGTTCTGTTCGTCGACGAAGGCAGCGTGCTGACGTCCGCCGGCGCCGCTTCCGGCATCGACCTGTGCCTGCACATTCTGCGCGGCGATCTGGGGGTGTCCGCGTCGAACCACGCGGCGCGGCGTCTGGTGGCGGCCCCCTACCGCAGCGGCGGTCAGGCGCAGTACGTGCCGCGCAGCGTGCCCGAGTCGCTCGGCGAGCGCTTCGCCGCCACCCGGGAGTGGGCGCTGCACCGGCTCGGCGAGCCTCTCACCCTTGCGGTGCTCGCCCGTCATGCGGCGGTGTCGCCGCGAACATTTTCGCGGCGCTTCGTCGAAGACACGGGGTACACGCCGATGCAGTGGGTCATGCGCGCCCGCATCGACATGGCCCGTGAGCTGCTCGAACGTTCGCAGCTGAGCATCGAGCAGATCGCCGCCGACGTGGGCCTGGGCACCGGTGCGAATCTCCGGCTGCACTTCCAGCGCATCCTGGACACCACGCCGAGCGAGTACCGGCGCACCTTCACCCAGGGGCAGTAGCCCGTCGCCACCAGCTTGGCGCGATCCTTGCGGACCGTGGCGATCACGCCGCTGTCACCGGTGGATGCCGCGCGAGAACCTGGTGGCGAACCCGAAGGGACACCATTCATGACTCGCATCGCCATCAACGGATTCGGCCGCATCGGACGCAACGTGCTGCGCGCGCTGCTCGAACGCGAGAGCGACCTGGAGGTCGTCGCCGTCAACGACCTCACGGAGCCCGCCACCCTCGCGCGGCTGCTCGCCTATGACACGACTTCGGGCCGGCTCGGCCGCCCGGTGACTGTCGAGGGAGACGTTCTCGTCGTCGACGGCCGGCGCATCACCGTGCTCGCCGAGCGCGAACCGGCGAAGCTGCCGTGGGCAGATCTCGGCATCGACATCGTGCTTGAGGCGACCGGCCGCTTCACGTCTGCCACAGCCGCCCGCGCCCACATCGACGCGGGTGCGAAGAAGGTGCTCATCAGCGCGCCGGCGGACGGTGCCGATGTCACGCTCGCGTTCGGGGTCAACACCGACTCGTACGACCCGGCCGCGCACACGATCGTCTCGAACGCCTCATGCACGACCAACGCGCTTGCCCCGCTGGCCAAGGTGCTCGACGATCTCGCCGGCATCGAGCACGCCTTCATGACGACGGTGCACGCCTACACGCAGGAGCAGAACCTGCAGGACGGTCCGCACCGCGACGCCCGCCGCGCCCGCGCCGCCGCTGTGAACATCGTGCCGACCACGACGGGCGCCGCCAAGGCGATCGGCCTCGTGCTGCCGAACCTCGACGGCAAGCTGTCGGGCGACTCGATCCGCGTACCGGTTCCTGTGGGATCGATCGTCGAACTCAACGCGACTGTCACTCGCGACGTGACGCGCGAGGACGTGCTGGCGGCGTACCTCGCGGCGGCACAGGGGCCTCTCGCAGGCGTACTCGAATACTCCGACGACCCGCTCGTGTCGTCCGACATCACGGGCAATCCGGCCTCGTCGATCTTCGACTCGGCTCTCACCCGCGTCGACGGCCGCCACGTGAAGGTGGTCGCCTGGTACGACAACGAGTGGGGTTTCTCGAACCGCGTGATCGATACGCTTGAACTCCTCGCCACGAGCTGACCGGAACCCGGGACGGCCGCCTGCCGAGGCGGCGCGGGTAAGCAACGCGGTATGACCGCCAGTGAGCGCTGTAGTTGGCCGGCCGGGCCGACCACAGCGCTCAGCCAGTTCCCTCCTGGCAAGGTCGGACGCTGGTACGCGATCCGAAACCGGACCCCAGGGATCTGAAGCCTCCGGCCGCCGCCGCGACCTCGCAGCCCGCCGCACCCGCAGCTGCCAAGGACTCCACAGTTTCGACGGCCCTGCGGCAGGCCCACCCCGGTGCGGGGCAGCTGGGTCCGCCGGCCAGTCGTCTCCGGTCACCACGCCGTCAGGTGGTGAGTCCCGCGTCGCGGGCCACCAGCCGACCGTTACGCCTATGTGGTGGGAGGCCGGCTGCGCGCACGTCGCCTATCGCACGGCGACGTAGTCCCCGGTCGACGACTTCGCCCCGGAGGTGGAGTTCCCGTAGTACGTCCACCGCCACGTCCCCGGCCCGGTGGCCGTCACCGTGGTCCTGAGCGCCCCCGTACTGCTCGACGTCACCTTCTTGAGCGTCGTGTACGAGGAGGCGCCCGCCGCCTTGAACTGCAGGCTCACCGTGCGGCCCGCGTACCCCTGGTACGTGTGGGTGTCCCAGTTCGCCCGCGTGACGAGCCCTGTCACCGTGATTGTCTTCCCTGTCGCAACCGGCTCAGGCGAGGCGTTGACAGTGACACGTGTGGCCCGCTTGACCTGGAGCGGGAGGTTCTCGTCGTCGGTGTCCCAGGCGTCGCCGGCGAGAAAGACCCGCGCGGCGGTTCCCCAGGTACCGGTGTCATGGTTCCCGAAGTCAAGGTCCCGCGGATCGATGTACAGCCATTGCTCGAAGTCGCAGATTCCGTTCGCCTTGTCCACGACCTTGCAGTCGCTGGTGATGATGGCGCTGTGCAGCGTTTCACCCGCGTCGCGCGTCCCCCGGAAGGGGAACACGGTCGGCCCGGAGTCGTATGTGAGCGTGGTCGTCATCCGGAAGGTCGCATGCACCACGATCTCCTCCTTGACCCCGACCACAATCGGCTTCCCGCCGTTCACTGCGACCCGGGTGAAGGAGACCCCGCCTTCCGCCGCCCCGGCCGGCACCGCCGCCACCCCGGTGAACAGGATCGCCGCGCCACCGGCCACCACCGCTCTCCACAACGTCTTGCCCATCCTTGAGCCCGCCTTTCCCCAGCAGCCTGGGCCGGGCGCGCAGGCGCACCGGCCGGAGGTCCGTCCTCGCGGCTGACTGTGGGACAGGTGAGGGCTATGCGCGGTTGTACGTGGTGCGGCAACGATTTGATCACCAGGGCATCGTCCTGACCACACCGCCTGGGGCCGGTCACCACGAGGTCATGTGGTCCGCCTGGACCGCGACCGTGACACGCGATCGTCTCGGCACCATCTGCGGGCTCGTCGGAGTCGTCGCGCCGACCCCCGATCGTGGCGTGATCGGCTGCGGTCGCGGTCCCCCTACGCCCACTATCAATGTGGACATGCGGGGGGAAAGCGACGCCGCTTCACCGTCGACCGCGCCACCCGATGTCTGCTCCGGCGGTCGCCCCGGCGAGACGACACCCGGCAGGCACACCCGGCACTACTTACGAGGGTGTGATCCCTGTCTGCCGCTGCTCCCGCACACGCCGTCTCATGGCCGCACCGGGGATGGCGACCGCGAGCAGGACCGGGGCCGCGGCGGCGATCCCGAACCAGAGAAAGATGGCCAAGTAGCCCAGGGCAGCGTTCTCCACGTCCGCGTCCGCCTGTGCCAGGAGGACAAGACTCACCACGAACGCGATCACCATCAGGACCGCGATGCTGATGGCGAGCCATACGAGAATGCCCGCCCATCGCCGGTAGCCTACGCTGACCCCCCGGGCTCCTGGTGGCACGTACGCATGGGGCACACCGGAGAGTTGGGCCGGGTGCGGGGCTGGCTGCTGGTCAGACATGGGGCCCAGTTCTACTGTGCGCAGGCCCGAAAATCCACCCTTGCCTGCTCACCGCCTCTCCGCAGGCACTCAAGGGCGTTCCCACCAGCGACTCGGCGTCCATCCGGCCAGGGCGGAGCGCTTGAAGGGCTCGCGTGAGTATCAGACTCAACCGTCGTGGAGCCCACGATCCACACGTCGTGGCTCGGGACGCCACCGGCGGGCGCGACCGACGAGTCCCCACGTCCTGGCGTCCCACGAGCCGGCGCCGAAGGTACGCAGCAGGACAACCAGCAGCACGGCCCCGAGCCGCCAGTCCCATCCCGGCGTGTGCACATACAGCTTGTCGCCACGCGATCTGAACTCCAGCGACATCTGCCCGTTCGCACGCCACCTGATACGCCGGGGGCCGCGCGCGACACCGCCCTCATTGCCGGGAGTGCTGTCAACACGGTGAACACGAGAATCAGCACCTGGAAGGGCAGCAACAGCCACCCTATGCACCACCGGCGGATCCGGCCCTTGAAGCCCACCGCCTCGGAGCCACCGGCCTGCGTCACCCTCCACCGGGTGCGCAGACCCCTACCGCGGAGCGCCTTCTCGCGCACCAGCGTGCCGATGAGCTCGCTGTGCGCGCCGAGCACCTGAAACGTCGCGACACCGCGGGCTGCTGACAGCGTCACCAAGGTGGCCACCCGCTCCTGGCGGTGCTCTCGGCCCACAGGACGAGGGAGCGAGCGCCGCTGCTGCGGGCCGCGAGGTATGGGGGTGTGCCGCCCGGCGGCAGCTCGCGCTCCACGGAGCGTCCAGGCCCGTCATGACTCGCTTGAACGGGAATGCAGGGTCTCCCACGGGCGACTCGCACGGGCCTGGTGATACCGATCCAGAAATCTCCGCAGGCTCGCTCTGCTGCTCCCCACGCATGTCAACGGACACTCAATGGCATGTCCGAACGGCTAGACGCGGCTGCGGACGCGGGAGCTCTCCAGGCGTTCGGCTACGCGGCGCCCGCCGCTGCCAGCACCGCGACCGGCAGGAGCAGGATCCACTGCGGTAGGCGGAGTAGCGGTCTGGGCCAGCCGACGGACAGCGTGACGACCAAGAAGGCTGCGGCGTACGCGAGGAAGTGGGCGGCTACGAACCCCGACACCAGGCCGGTACCCGGCGTACCGTCCCTCAGTGAGAGGTAGAGCAGGGCGAGTCCGGAGAGCACCAGGTCAGCGCTCACCATGTGCCACACGGCATGCAGGACACGCTTGGGTTCGTCCGCGAGTCCGCAGGACAGCAGCGGGCGCACCACATCGCGGTGCCCGCCGGCGATGTGCACTGCGGCTACGCCGAGCGCGGTGCATCCTGCCGCGAGAAGCCAGCCGTTCATCGGACCTCGATTCCGTTGGCCACGACAGCAGCCAGCATTGCGGCCAGGTGCTGACCGGGGTGCTCCCCGACCAGCCCTACGTGGAAGAACACGGCTCCTGCCAACGTGTCCAGGACCAGGTCCACGGGCGTCTCGGCCGCGATCTCCCCGCGCAGCACAGCGCGTTCGAAGACAACCAGCAGCCGTTCTTTCGACGGGGCCAGGAACTCACTGCGGATGCGCGCCTTCAGTTCCGGATCGGCGGCGAAGTCGGCGAGCAGCCCAGGCAGTGCCGCCGCGGCCGCAGGCGCGCGGAACTCGTCGACCAAGCCCTGTACCAACACGGTCAGGTCTCCGGCCAGCGTTCCGGTGTCCGGGGGCGGAGCATCATCGGTGGTCGTGAACACGGCCTCGAAGACCAACTCCGGCTTGCCCGGCCACCGCCGGTAGATCGTGTCTTTGCCGACCCCGGCCCGCGAGGCCACTGCCCCGATCGACGTCGCGGCATAGCCGACCTCGACCACCAGCTCTGTCGTCGCGCCGATGATCGCCTCGTGCGATCGGGGATCCCTAGGACGCCCCCTGGGGGGCGGAGAAGAGCTCATGACACTTACCATACGGGTCGACCCGTAAAGTAAACAAGAGGCCCTGACCGCCCTTCAGAAATGAGGCCGACGCTTCTCCTCAAGGCTGCCGCCCCGGAGAGCCCGACCGAGGGATCGGCCGCAGGTTGACGGCCGGCACGATCGGGCCTCCAGAGCGACCGCGCCCATGGTGGACCCGGCCCACAGCGCCGATCCCGATCCGGTTCCGCGCGCCTCACCAGGGACCCCGCCCCCTCGACGCGATGCCCTGCCCTGGACGAGGCAGAGAACATCCATCATCATTAATGTCATGTCCATGACTTCAAGAAAGAAAGTCGCTCTGGCCGCGACCGGGATCTTCGTCTTTGGCACTGTCGGAACTGCGCAGGCGGCCCCGACAGTGCCGGAGCACGCGGTCATCGTCTGTGACAGTGCGAGTTTCTACGCGAACTATGACAGCGCTTCAGGACCGGTCGGCCTGAAACGGATACTGCTCCGTGGCGACAAGGTCGGGCACACCCGTGGCGCCCACCCGGTCTACAACGGCTGGGCGGCCACCTTCGACTTCGGGCCCAACGACTGGGGCTTCGTCAGGCAGGAGTGCCTCGGAGGTTTTGGATCCTGGTGATCAACCGCCTCGACGAACGAAAGGACCACTCGTGACCCGTACGAGCAGGCTCGCCGCTGTGGCTCTGGCCCTTGCAGCGATCACCGCCATGACTGTCAGCCCCGCCTCCTCGGCGAACGGAACTGTGGGCGAACGCGAAACCGTCTGCGCCCAGGACCTCTTCGTCCGGGTCACCGCCCCGCACGGAGCCTGGATGGGGACCCTGTACCGAGGCCAGACCTTCCTGGTGGAACAGGGCGGCGGAGACTGGGTATATGGCTTCGCCTACGGAAACATCAACCGACGCGGCTGGGTACAGAACGGCTGGTTCTGCTGAGCCCTGTCGGCTGGACTGCTGGCCTCCGGGCTCCTGAACTCGGGTGAGTATCCGGAGGGTGTTCCTGCCTCTCCCTGCCTGTCCACGCCTGTCCCCTGCTTGGCGTCAGGAAGGAAGGCGGGGTCTACGTAGGGTGACGCACGCCCTGACCGGGCTCACCAGGTCTTGCCTGCCTGCTCCCGGACCGTGTGGTTGAGCCGGTTGAAGAAGTTGGTCATCGCGATTTCCAGGGTGATGGCGCCCAGCTGCTCATTGGTGAAGTGGCCGGCAGCGGCGTCCCAGATCTCGTCGGTCACGCCCGGTGCGCCGTCCTGAATCCGGGTCGCCGCCTCGGCCAGGGCAAGAGCCGCCCGCTCCTGCTCGGTGTAGAAGGGCGTCTCGCGCCACGCGACCACGTTGTGCAGCCGCTCGTCCGTCTCACCGGCCTTCTTGGCCGCCTGGATCGTGGCGAAGATGCAGGGGCTGCAGCCATTGATCTGGCTGGCCCGGAGGTGCACCAGGGCCAGCAGGTGCCCGTCCACTCCCCCGGCGTGGACCGCCTTGTAGAGGTGCTGGATTGCAGTGATCACGTCGGGGTCGGCCGGGCTTGTCATGCGTGCTTCCACCATGCGCTGCTCCTTCATCGGTTACCTACGCCCTTCCGGGCCCGTCATCCTCATGACGGAGCAGCGCCGAGGAAGGTAACAGCATGTCCGACAGGCCCGCAACCGCAGGAAGCTCGGTTCCGTTCCCGGGCGGCCGACCGCCGCGTTCGATGCGGTGGATTACCGCGAGCGCGATGCGGTCGAGTGCGGGATCAACCGACTTGAAAGGCCCAGGGCAGTGGCCATGAGGTGCGACGAGCTCGCCGTCCGCTGCTAGGCGACTGTTCTTGTAGCGGCCGTGAACGAGTGGCTGTGACCAGCACCGTCACAGCGGCCCTCAGACGACGTCGAATTCGTTGCCCTCGGGGTCCTGCATGGCGGCGGCGTAGAACCCCATGTCCGGCCCATCCTTGATCCGCAGCACGGTGGCACCAGCCTTGACCAGCCGTTCCACCGCAGCCTTGACCCGCTGTGTGCGGACGTCCAGTGGGACGTCACGGCCCCCACCGACCTTCAGGTCGAAGTGCCACCGGTTCTTGGCGACCTTCGGCTCCGGAACCTGCTGGAACCACACCCTCGGTCCACGACCCGCGGGATCGATGATGGACTCCGGAATATCCCCGGCACCGGCCGGCAACTCCGCCGCGGGCACCACCGCCGCCGACCAGTAAGCACGCCACGTCGCGTGTCCGCCAGGCGGAGGCTCAGGCACGTAGCCCAGGGCCTCGGCCCAGAAAGCCACCATTTTCTGCGGATCGGAGCAGTCGATCGTCAGCTGCACTGTCATCTCCATGCTCGAAGCATCCCAGGCAGGTCTGACAGACGATCCACATGCGCAACAGGTCCTGGGTTCTCAGAGGTTGTCCTACGTGGCAGGTCTCGCGAGCTTCCTGTAGCCGGTCAGGGCGGCGGCCAGCCTCGGCTCTGCCAGTGGTTGCGGACCACTTACGGGATCTTGAGACCACGAGCAGCCCATGGCAGGCTCATGCCGCATGATCGATGAATTCGCGAAGGACAACCTGTACGGAAGACTGCGGCGGGACCGCAAGGCGCTGCTCTGGAAACTCGACGGCTTGTCCGAATACGACGCCCGCCGACCTTTGACAGCGACCGGGACCAACCTCCTCGGCCTGGTCAAACACGTGGCCACCGTCGAGGCCAGGTACTTCGGCGAGGTCTTCGACCGCCCTTCCCCGGAACCGCTGCCCCGGTGGCAGGACTCCAACGGCAGCGATCTGTGGGCGACCGAGGACGAGACCCGCGATCAGATCATCGGGTTCTACCAACGCACGTGGGAACACTCGGACGCGACGATCAACGAGCTTCCCCTCGACGCCCCCGGCCACGTGCCGTGGTGGCCGCAGCCTTACGCCGACACGAACCTGTTCGCCATCATGGTCCATGTCCTCGGCGAGTCCATCCGGCATGCCGGGCACGCCGATATCCTGCGCGAGGGCCTCGACGGCCGGACCGGGCTGCGCGCCGAGCACGAGAAGCAGATCGACGAGGAAGCCCGTGCAGCCCACTGCGCGACGATCGAGCAGGCCGCCAGGTCGGCCGCACCGATCAAGGCTTAAAGGTCCTAACAGAAGCCTCTGATGGTGTGACTGTCGGCTGGGTTGCTCGTTGGACTGTTCGTGGGAAAGAGGGAGTCGCGTCCGTGGATCGTCTCGGACGAACTGTGGTCGCTGGTCGAGCCGTTGTTGCCTGTTCCAGC
>NZ_JBEZIJ010000014.1:0-259080 GCF_040650955.1 Streptomyces sp. NPDC048560 | reverse complement strand
CCGCTGGATGACCCGGCACACCGTGGCCGGCGAGACCCCGAACAGCGGTGCGAGCTGCCGCATCGTGAGGTTCGTCCGGTAGTACACGGCCACCAGCAGCACTCGTTCCGCCAACGGCAGGCACCACGGCCGGCCGATCCGCGGCCCGCCACCACCACGCTCACGCACCACCCGCAACAGCCGCTCGAACTGGCCCATCCGCAGACCCGTGAACGCCTCAACCCACAACGCCTCAACCCTCAACGCCCCACGCATACACAGGAAATGCCCAGT
This sequence comes from Streptomyces sp. NPDC048560, assembly GCF_040650955.1. Taxonomy (NCBI): domain Bacteria; kingdom Bacillati; phylum Actinomycetota; class Actinomycetes; order Kitasatosporales; family Streptomycetaceae; genus Streptomyces; species Streptomyces sp. NPDC048560. The sequence continues at coordinate 258,807 of NZ_JBEZIJ010000014.1, read as the reverse complement.
TCCGAGCGTTCTGCAACACGCTTTAAGGGCTGTCAGGTAGCCGGCGCCCGAGATTGCGCACCGCCCCGCGGAAGGCCCGGCCGACCCCCGCCCGCCCCAGCCGCACCCCGAACCGGAACAGCGCCCCGCCGTCCGTGGCGAACGTCCACTGCACGCGGGTCCCCGAGCCCGCAGGAGTGAGCCGCCACTCCTCCAACAGGGCCCGCATACCAGGGGCGTTGGTCTCGTCGGCCCGGTAGGCGTACCGCTCGCCGGGGTCCCGCGCCACGATCGTCTCGCGGAACACGGTGCCGCCCCTGAGCCGGACCACCCGGCCCGCGCCGCCGTCGACGGTCCGGATGTCCGTCACCGCGGTGAACCAGGAAGGCCAGGACTCCACCTCCTCGGCGAGCGCCCGGTACACCACGTCAGGAGGTGCGGAGACCTCGCAGGCGAAGACCAGGCGCAGCGGGGCGGAGTCGGCGAAGTCGAGTCCCACGGGGCGGAGTCGGCGTGCCACGGACGCACCTCCTGTGCTGCTCGCTGCGGACGGAACCGCGCACACCATAGCGGCCGCACCGCCAGATGTCCGCTGTCGTACGCGTCCCCTCTCGCACCTCTCATCGCACCGCGCTCAGCGTCCCGCCCGAGTGCAACCGGGCCGTCAGGCCGACCGGGGCGCTGCGCGGAGCGCGTACCGCGAGCGTCCTGCCGTCGGCGGAGCCGCGCACCGGGCCGCTCGCCTCGATGCGGATCACGGCCCTGCTGCCCGCCGCGAGCACGTACCAACGGCCCGATGGCGCCTTCCAGCGCGTACCCGCCAGGATGTGCTGCCCGAACCGGCTGCAGAGGGCCGTGTCACCGCGGTCGGCGACCACCGTGGCCGGGGTGGTGGGCGAGGCCCCCGGCCCGGCGAACTGCACCAGCACCCGTCCGGGCCCCCGCCAGGTTTCCGCCCTGGTGCACAGCCAGCCCGCCGAGGTCCGGGTCTCGGGCAGGGCCTGCTCGGCGAACTCCCAGTTGTTGACCGCCCGGACGCCACCGCCGCCTACCGCCCGCAGTGAACACGCCGTGCGCGCCCAGCTCATCAGTGCGGACGGACTCGTCGCCTCGCGCGGCTGCCGTGGCGCCGTCCCCTCGGCAGGCAGCGGGGTGTACGTCAGGTGCGCCGGGGCCAGATCACCCAGGTCGGTGAGGAGGAAGGAGTGCTTCTCCACGATGAGCTCCGACGAGCTCAGCTGGATCGCCGGCCAGGCATCGCACGAGCCGCCAAGTGCGGGGCGCGGTACGGCTGCCGTCACCCCGTCCCGGTCCACGCCCAGCGCGCGGGCCGGGACGCCCGGCGCGAGCAGGTCGCGCGTGGCGCTCCGTGCGATCCACGGAGCCAGGAGGAACCTGGCCCGGTTGCCGCTGCGGCTGATCACGGCGGCGGCGCCCGTGGTCACACCGGCGGCATCGGTCCGCGCGAAGTCCAGGGAGGGGCTGCCGGCCCCGGACAGCGGCTCCGCGTACCGCACGAGACGTACGCCGCCGTCGTGGAGGAGCACCACGGCCGCCCCGTCCACCTCGCCCGCGTACAGCAGCCTGGGCGGCTGCACGGGCGGCACCGTGACCGTGCCGGGGGTGGCGGAGACCGTCGCGGCGCGCGGTGCCTGCCTCCAGACGCGCAGGGCCCGCCCCAGCAGTTCCCGGTCATCGGTACGGGCGCCGCGGGCGGGCCAGGCGGTGAAGTCCAGGCGCGAGGTGTCCGCCCACTGCTCCGCGGCTGTCCGCATCAGCCCGGCCGGATCAAGCGCCGGGGCGAAGGCGGAGCGCCCGTCGGTCCCGGTTCCCGTGGAGCCGTCCGGCCCCCAGGCCACCGACACGAGGGCCCCCGCGACCGCACACAGCGCCATGGCCCCCGCCGCGGCCCGCGCCCGGTATCTGCGTCGCAGCAGGTCGCTGGGCCGCGTCTGCACCGTGCACGGGTCGAACTCGCCCGAGCGCAAAAGGAGTTCGGACACGGTGCTGTCGGTGCCCGTGGCAAGCCGGCCCGCGGAGAGCACCGCGAGCGCCGCATCGGCGGCGCCCGCCTGCGTGAGCAGAGCGCGGACCTCCGTGTCGGACAGCGCCTCCAGCATCCGGAGGGCGAACGCGGCGCGCACGGTGCCCGGCACCTGGGAGAGCGCCCGGTCCAGTGTCAGCTCCTCGACGCCGCCCGCCCGGGGGAAGAGCCGCAGACCCCAGACGGCCGGGATCGTCGGACGCAGCGCGGCCGGTGCGGGGAGCCGGCCGGGCCACCAGCGGGGCCGCCGCTCGTACGCCAGCGCGGTGCGCACCACCCGTAGCCGCATCCAGACGTACGCGGGAGCCTCCTGACGCCGCTCGGACCCCACGGCGCCCCTGCTCTGCGCGGGCACGCGCGAGAGGACGGGAACAGAGGGCAGCTCGGGGTTCGTTCGCGGACCGGGCAGAGCCCGCTGCACCGTGCCGTGCGCGGCGAGGACCCGCCGGTGCCGGCCCAGCGACGGCGGCAGGACGAGGTAGGCGAGCCGGACGAGCCGGGGGTAGTGCTCGACGAGCGCGGCCTCGGCCTGCTGCACGCCGGGATGCGCGCTGTCGCCGTCGGTCAGCTGCCGCGGTTGCTGCGGGTGGTGGATCGGCATGGAACCTGTGCCTTCTGAGCCGTAGGCGAGAACCGTCACACCGACAACGACTCGATCATGTGACGGTCACACCGCACACGGTTACGGGCGGTGGCCGGAGCCTCCTGCGAGCAGCCTGTCGAGGGCCCGGGTGAAGACCCGGCGGCCTGCGGAGGAGACCAGCTGATCGGCCCACCGGGGCAGCAGCCGGACGCCAAGCTCCTCCACCCACACCACATGGGAGCCGGAATCCGTCGGGTAGACGTCGATCGCCGCCCGGCCCAGCACCACGGAGCCGCGCTTCTCCAACTGGCACAGGCCCGCCCGTCCGGCCGCGGGCGGCGTCCACCTGACCACTTCCATCGGGTCGTCGAAGGCGAGCGGACCCACACCCGTCCGTGCCACGAAGACGGTGCCTATCCGGGTGGGCAGACCGGTGGGGACGGTCACCGACGTGAAAGGGACGGCCGCGCCGTGCTGCTCCCAGTCGGTCACCCGGCGCCAGGCCTCGGCGGCTGGGAGATGGGAGAAGCGCTCGATCCGGAAGACGGCCACACCACGATCCTAGGACGTCCGGGGCACGCCGCGAGCTGAGCGGAACCGCCGGCCAGGCCCTGGGGTCTCCCGTCCGGACCAGGCCGCCGATGTGCGTGCCGGACGCCGGGTCCGGCGTGACCGAACGGGAGCCCCTAGAGGTCCGCCTCGGCGGAACCGCCCGCCACCACGAGGTCCGCCAGGTGCTCCTCGATCTCCGCCCGCGAACCCGCCGGAACGCCGGCGTCGGTGACGAAGGTGTCCACCTCGTCCAGCGTGGCGAACGAACTCAGCCCCACCGTGCCCCACTTGGTGTGGTCGGCCACCACGACGACCCGCCGAGCGGCCCGCACGAAGCGGCGGTTGGTCTCGGCCTCCGCCAGATTCGGCGTCGAAAGACCGGCCTCGACCGAGATGCCGTGCACCCCGAGGAACAGCACGTCGAAGTGGAGCGAGGCGATCGCCTGGTCGGCCACAGGACCGACCAGCGAATCCGAAGGCGTACGCACCCCGCCGGTCAGCACGACCGTGGGCGCCCCCGCCCGGCTCCCGCCGTTGGCCGCCGTGCGCTGCGCACCGTGGAACACATCGGCGACCCGTACCGAGTTCGTCACGACCGTCAGGTCCGGCACGTCCAGGAGCTGCTGGGCCAGTGCGTACGTCGTTGTCCCGCCGGACAGCGCGATCGCGCTGCCGGGCACGGCCATGGCGGCGGCGGCCCGCGCGATGTCCTCCTTGGCGCGCAGCTCCAGCGCCGACTTGGCCTCGAAACCGGGCTCGTGCGTGCTCGTCCCGACGAGGGGAACCGCGCCGCCGTGCACCTTCTCGATGACGCCCTGGCGGGCAAGCGCGTCCAGATCCCGACGGATCGTCATGTCCGAGACGTTCAGCCTGCGGGTCAGCTCGTTGACCCTGACCCCGCCACGCTTGCGCACCTCGTCGAGGATCAGGGCACGTCGCTGCTCCGCGAGCAGGTTCTGATTCTCGCTCAAGGCCGGACCCGGTCCTTCCCACTGGTCGTACGGTCCCGCAGCGGCCTGCCGGACGTGCTCATCCTGCCACGCACCGCCCACGGCCGTACCACTGGGGAGATTCGGTGAGACCGGTGCCACGAGCGGTCCCCGTCCGCGATTCTGGTCACCTTGCACCGCCCGCGCGGCACCGCCACTTCCCCGCCGGCCCACGGGCCGCCCGGCCCAGAGAGCGAGTCACCGAATTGCCTCCTGACATCCAGCCCCCGCACAGCACAGGCGCCGCGCTGGAACTCCTCGTCCACGGTGTCGGGGGCGCCACCCCCCAGGAGATGCTGCGCGACCCCCGGACGACCCGCGTCACGGGTGACGCCACCGCCGCCATCTACCGGCGTACGGAGGACATCGCCGCCGACGAGGACCCGCGACGGCACGGAGACGAACCGGTCGCGGAGGCGTACTGCTGGTCCAACCTCACCTCGGGCAACGGCTCCCGCGCCCTGTGGCTGCTGCTGCTCCCCTTCATGGTCGTCAACCTCGCCCACTGGATGCGGCCAAGCGCCCCGGGCCGCACCCGGTCGGTCCGGCTGTACGGGCTGCTGGTGCGCCTCGTGGCCCTCAGTCTCACCGTGCTCCTCACCGCAGCGGCCTGCGAGGTCGCCCTCGACCTGACCGCCTGGCAGTGCGCGGGCGAACCGGACTGCTCGGGGCAGCGCTCCTGGCTGGGCTTCCTCTCGACGGCTCAGGACGGCTGGTGGTCACAGCCCGGCCGCCGGCTCGTCGTGGCCGCGCTCGTGCCGGCCGCGCTGGTAGGACTGCTCTGGTACCTGTCCAACCGGACCTGGAGCGCCTACGAGTCCCAGCGCCCGCTCTCGGGCGCCGAACCGGAGCGGACCGACGTGGACGACGCGGACGGGGCGGAGACCGTCTCCACCGACGCCCTCACCCCGCCCGCCGCACGCCCCGCGCTCGGCAGGCCCGGCTTCTGGTTCGGACGCCGTCTCGTCGCCCGGCTGCGCGCCGCGCACACCGCCGCCGGGTTCCTCACCGTCGCCGCCGCCGTGGGGGGAGCCGCCGCACGCCACGACCGGGCCGCCGACAGCCCCGTCCCGGGCTTCCTGGGCGGCGCGCTCGAAGGGGCACTCGTTCTGTGCGGCCTCGTCGTCGTCCTGGTCGTCTGCCGGCGAGGCCGCAGCGAACGCCGCCTGGACAACAGGATCGACCGCGCCGTCGTCACCTTCCTCCCCGGCGCCGCGCTGGCCCTGCTCCTCGTCAGCGCGGTCCACGCGTCCTGGTCACGCCCCGGCTGGGTGTCCCGGGGTGCACTGCCGGGGGAGGTCACCTTCCGGGTCCTCGCCATCGGCCAGGGCGTCCTGGTCATCGCCCTCGCCGTGGTCGCCGTCAGCCTCAGCACCCGCAGTCCCGAACCCCGGACCGCGCTCCGCGGCCTCGGCGGACCGGCCGTGGCCATGCTGGCCTGCGCGCTCGGCGGCGTCATGACCGGCGGTGTCGCCCAGCGCGTCGCCGACTGGCTCGACGGCTCAGGCACCCCCGGAATGGGCAGCGGTTCCGTCATCGAGGGCCCGCCCGTCCTGCTCAGCTGGCAGGCGTCCGTCATCCCCGTCCTCCTCCTGCTCCTGCTCATCCCCGTCCTCACGCTGATCGTCCGCACCGCGCGGAGCGCCCGCCGCATGGGCCCCGCCATCGAGGAGGAGTACGGCGAAGGACAGCCGGACCCCGCACGGACCCGGCGGATCGCCATGACGCGGGCCACCGCCGTACTCACCGACTCCGCGCCCCGGCTCCTCGGCGCGCTCTCCGGCGCCACGCTGCTCCTCGGAGCCGGAGCGGTCGCCGGATCATGGGCCACCGGGCAGGTGCCGGGACTGGCCATGGACGGATCCGCCCCCGTCGTGGAATCACTCGCCGAAGCCGCGCAGTCGACGGGCTCCTGGATGATCGGTGTCGGCTTCATACTGTTCGTCACCTGGGGCCGGCGCGCCTACCGCGACGTCTCCGCGAGGCGCACCATCGGCATCCTCTGGGACGTCGGCACGTTCTGGCCGCGCGCGGCCCACCCCTTCGCCCCGCCCTGCTACGCCGAGCGGGCGGTTCCCGACCTCTCGTCGCGGATGTCGGCCTGGACCGGACGCACCCGGGGACGGCTCGTCATCTCGGGGCACTCCCAGGGCAGCGTCCTGGCGGCATCCGCGGTCTGGCAGCTCCCCGACGCCACGCGCCGCCGGGTCGCGCTGCTCACCTACGGTTCGCCGATCGAGCGCCTGTACGGTCGTTGGTTCCCCGCCTACTTCGGCCCCGCGGCCCTGGAGGGACTGCACCGCTCCGTGCACTGCTGGCGCAACCTGTGGCGGCCGACCGACCCCATCGGCGGGCCGGTCTGCATCGAGGAGGGCGGGCGGTACGAGGTCGACAGGGGGCCGCTGAAGGACCCCCTGGTCTACGGCCGCACTCCCGAACTCCCCCTGCCCGAACCGATTCTGGGGCACTCCGACTACCAGGCGGACCCGGTCTTCGCGCAGGAGCGGGCCGCCCTGCTCGAACAGCTCGACGCGGTCCTGCCCCGGCAGGCCGAGGGGGAGGCTCAGGGCAGTTCGGGAAGATCCTCCGGGTAGAGCAGCGTGAGGTCGTCCGTGCTCGTCTCGGCGAGCTGGGCGACCCTCCCGGCGTGCCGTTCCACCATCGACTCGAAGGTCTGGCGGGCGGTGCGGCCGTTACCGAACGCGGGTCCCTTGGGCAGTTCCGTGAAGTACTTGAGCAGGGCCTCGCCGGTTCCGTCCGCCAGGCTGTACTCGTGCTCGTCGGCCTGCTGCCCGACGATGCGGAGCAGCTCCTCGGGGATGTAGTCGCTGAAGGTGATGGTCCGTGAGAAACGCGACGCCACGCCGGGGTTGACGGTGAGGAAGCGCTCCATCTCGTGGGTGTACCCGGCGACGATCACCACCACCGCGTCCCGGTGGTCCTCCATCAGTTTCACCAGGGTGTCGATCGCCTCGCGGCCGAAGTCGCGGCCGGAGTCCTCCGGCGACAGGGCGTACGCCTCGTCGACGAACAGCACCCCGCCGCGCGCCCGGTCGAACGCCTCCTGGGTCCTGATGGCGGTGGAGCCGATGTGCTCACCGACGAGATCGACCCGGGACACCTCGACGAGGTGGCCGCGCTCCAGTACCCCGAGGGAGGCCAGGATCTCCCCGTACAGCCGGGCCACCGTCGTCTTGCCCGTGCCGGGGGAGCCGGTGAAGACGAGGTGGCGGCGTACCGAGGCCGCCTTGAGCCCGGCCTCCTTACGGCGCCTGCCCACCTCGATCATGTCGGTCAGCGCCCGGACCTCGCGCTTGACGCTGTCCAGGCCGACCAGTGCGTCCAGTTCACCGAGGACCGCCCCGGAGTCGCGTACGGGCTCGGCCGGGGCTGCGGGGGAGGGCTCGGTGGGGTGTACTCGCTGGTCCGGCATCGCGCTGAGCAGGCCCGGCGTCGACTGGGTCGCCGTCAGCACGGCGGGCGGCGGGGTCCCGGCGGCGAGCAGCCCGCTCTCGTCGCTGGTGCAGTCGTCGACCACTGGACCGTTCCCGTGCCCGTCGGCCTGGGACCCGCCGCCCTCGGCGAATTCGTACCCTCCACGGGCGCAGCGTTCCGTCCGGCAGTGGCTGAGCGTGGTGCGGCAGCCGTCCATCACGTGGAACCCGTAGCCGTCGCTTCCGGTGACCCGGCAGCTGTTGAAGGTGCCGCGCCCCTCGGCGGAGACGTAGAAACCGGCCTCCGCGGGCGAGGTGACCGTGCACCGCTCGATGGTGGGGTCGGCGCCCTTGGTGACGATGACACCGGTCTGCGCGGCGTCGATGGTGCAGTTGTTCAGCGTGCCGCCGCTGCCGTGGTCACGGAACCAGGCGCCCGTGGACGCCTCCCGGATGCGGCAGTCGTCCAGCTGGGCGGTGGCCCCGTCGCTCACGGACACGGCGGTGTTGCGGATCTGCGAGAGGTCACTGTCCACCACATCGGCGCGCGAGCCCCGGTCGAGGACGAAGAGGGCGTCCGGCACGTCGTGGACGCGGCACGAGTCCAGTATCACCGTCGCGCCGTCGCTCACCCAGACCGCCGGGTAGTCGCCCGTGCTGTCGTGGATCTCGCACTGGTTGGCGTCCACCCGTGTGCCCGGGTCCCAGACGGACAGCCCGTTGCGGCCGAACCTGCGCACCGTGGAGCGGGTCAGTGTGAGGACCGAACGGGACCGCAGGTCGACCGCGTTCTCCGGGATGTCGTGGATGTCGCAGTCGGCGAGTGTCAGCACCGCGTCGGTGTCCAGAGTGATGCCGTCGGCGGCCGTGCGGTGCACCGTGCAGTCGGTGAGATGAGCGGTGCCGCGGGCCGTGATCTGGACCCCGCTGCCCTTGACCTCGTACACCTCGCAGCCCACGGCCTCCAGGGAACTGCCCTCGCCGGTCACGCTCAGCCCGGCGCCCGAGGTGTGGTGCACCCGGCAGCGTTCCAGCCGCGGGTGCGCGCCGTCGCGGACGGAGACGCCGGACTGCCCGGCGGCGACGATCTCGCACTCCTCGAACACCCCGCCCGCACCGTCGAGCACGGCGATGCCGACTCCGGCCGGGTTGTCGACGGTGCACCGGCGTACGGAGGGCCTGGCGGCGCCCCGTACCTCGATCCCGGCGGCCGACCTGGTCACGATCCGCAGATCCGAGAGCTCAGGTGTCCCCTCCTCGACGAGCACACCGGGCGCCGCCGAGTCCTGCCCCTCCACATGGAGGTCCTGGATGACGGCCGAAGCCCGCACGGTGAGGGGTACGCCGTCGGCCGGCGCGATCCGCACGGAACCGACGGACCCCTCGGGGCCGCGCAGCGTCACCGCGCGGTGGACCACAAGATTCTCCCGGTACGTGCCGGGGGCGACGGTGAGCACGTCGCCGTCGGCCGCGGCCTCCAGGGCAGCGGTGAGGGAAGCGTATTCACCCGTGCGGCGCCGCCATCGCGAAGTGCCGGTGTGCGTCACCTGGACCGTGCCCTGTGCCATGGCGCTGCTGTGCCCCCACCTCGTGCTGTGTGCGCTGCCTCGTGCCTGTCCGCGTCCTGTGCGATGCGCCGGTGCGGCCGCCGTTCCGGCAGCACTGAGTCCGGGTCCGCCTGCCGAGGAGTCGGGCGGGCCGGTCCACCGTAGCGCGCGCGACGGGCGGGAGTTGACGAGTCGGCTGCTCATCAGCCCCACGGGCTCCGCCGACGGGTCCGGGAACCGTCGCGTCAGCTGCCCGTCCCCGTCCTGCCCCAGTCCGGACCGGCCTTCGCCCAGGCCCGGTCCCACTGTGCGTACCGCTGGAGGACCAGCCGCCACACGACCAGCCGCCGGACGGCTTCGACCAGTCCGGCCACGAGCAGGAACACGCCGAATCCGGCCAGCGCCGCATGGGTGCGGGCGGTGGCGGAGTCCATGGGGCGCAGCACCGGCCTGCCCCGGTCGTCCGTCCAGATCCGCACCTGGGAGCCGGGCGCGGTGACCCGGGAAGCGGTCGACGCCCTCCCTGTCCGCGCCCTGCCGTCGGGCGTCCGCCAGCGGGCCACCACGGAGGTCTGCCCGGCATGTTCCGACGCCACTCCCGCATCGCCGCCGAACTGGCCGGGCCGGTCGACGCGGCGCACCACGACCGCCTTCGTGGAATGACGCTCCGCGCGCTGGGCCCGTACCGACTGCTGGAGCGCGTCGTCCGTGAGGGAGCCGCAGGCCCAGCCGGTTGCCGGGGCCGCGAGCAGCATGAGGAGCAGGGCGAGCAGCGCAGCCCAGGCCTCGGCGCGATCGGTGGCGCGGCGCAGCGGATTGCGCCGCCAGCGCCAGACTCCCGAGACCGCTCGCACAGCCGCCCACCCCCTTCGGTATCCGTGATAACCCGATAAGGGAGGGGTTCGCACCCCGGAACGGCGAAGAGAGAGCAACCTCACCCTGCCCAACATGCGGCGGCCCCGGGACAGTTCCGCGCCGGAGCGGTCAGCCGAGAACGCGGACCGGGTCCCCGACCCGGATCACTCCGGCGGTGTCGGGGATGAGGTGCCGGCCGAAGAGCAGCTGTGTTCCGGACCGGCGGTGTCGGGCAAGCGTCCGCAGCGGCTCCTTGCCGCGCTCCGCCGTCGCCTGGTCGGTGGTGGTGATGGCGCAGCGCCCGCACGACTTCACCACCCTGAAGGAGACCTCCCCCACGGAGATCCGCCGCCAGTCGTCCTCGGCCCAGGCGGGAGTGCCCGCCACGACGACGTTCGGCCGGAACCTGTTCATGGGAAGCGGACCCTCGTGGGGGTGCTCACCCTGGGCGATGAGCGCGTTCAGGGCGTCGAGCGAGGCGACGCTCGTGAGCAGCAGCGGGAACTCGTCCGCGAGGCTGACCGTCTCTCCCGGGCGCGCGTGCGCCGGATCGAGCAGCCGGCTGTGCTCGGGCGGGATGAGCCTGCGGTGCGCGGGCGCGTCGAGGTGTACGAGCCGGACGTCCGTTCCCAGGTGCGCGCCGAGCCAGGCGTGGGCGTCCCCCGACGCCTCCACGACCTCGATCTTCTGCTTGAACAGATGCACGGCGACCGTCCGGCCCGGTGCCGGGACCCGCACTGTCAGTGGCGCGTCCCCCGGCGCCGACAGCTCGATCCCCCCACCCGGCAACGGTCTGGCGGAAATCAGTGCCATCCGGGCACGCTGGCGCTGGGTGACGACCTTGTCCGCCGAGTCGACGACCATCCAGCGCCGGTCGCCGTCGAGTCCCCATGGCTCGACGGCGGCCTCGCTTCGGGCGTACGCGGCCAGTGACTTGACCGGATGGATGTGAACGGCTTGGAGCACGGGAAGATCCATGCCGCCATCCTGCCTGCCGGTCAGTAGCCGCGGCCCTGGTACGGACGGTTGTAGGGGTCCTCGTACGGCGAGGGCACCGGAGCGGGCCGGGGCGCGGCCGGACGCATCGACTCGTAACCCGTGCCGGGCGCGGGGCGCTGCGGCTGGGGCTGCTGCTGGTAGCCGCGCGGCATACTCGGCTGCTGCGGGATGTACGGGGCAGGGGCGTGCTGCAGGTGTGCCGGCTGCATCGGCGCCTGTTGGTACTGCGGCTGCGCGGGCTGCTGGTAGCCGTAGGACGGCTGCGAGGGGGCCGCGGGAAGGGCCGGCAGCGCCGACGGCAGGGCCGGCAGATAGCTGTTGCCGGTGTCGTAGGCGGCAGGCACTCGGATCGGCGCGATCTGAGGGGTGCCCCGCTCCGCGACCAGGGAGTCGTAGATCGGAGTGTCGGGGAACGACGGGGCGGCGTAGTAGCCGCCGCCGTAGGTGGAGCGGGGGGAGGTCATGGCACCTAAGTTAAGCCCACGATGTGCTGATTGGGGAGCCCGATAAGAGGGTTGATTTGGGTGTTGTGAGTGAACAGGGATCCCCAATGCGAGCGAACTTGGGAAAAAAGGGCACCCCAGCGCTCGATGATCGTGTAAAGGGCGTGTTCACAGGGGGTTACCGACGGATCGCTGGGCCCGGCCCGTCACGGCTGTGGGCTCCCCGGGGCACCGGGGATTAGGTTGTCCCGGAAAGGCTTTCGGCAGCCGGACTCACGATGGGGGCGAGCATGACCATGCTAAAAGGAACCAATGTTCCGGTGCCGACTCAGGCCGTGCGGGTCGAATTGGGGTGGCATACCAGCCCGGGAGCCCCGGACGTCGATGCCTCCGCGCTGCTTCTCGCGTCGGGAAAGGTACGCGACGACGCGGACTTCGTCTTTTACAACCAGCCCGCCCACGCGTCGGGAGCGGTACGCCACGAGGGCAAGGTCGCCGAACGGGGCCGGGTGACGGACACCCTCGCGGTGGACTTCTCGCGTATCGAACCCGCCATCGACCGCATCGTCGTCGCGGCCTCGGCGGACGGCGGGAGCTTCGGCCGGGTCACGGGGCTGTACGTACGGGTCCTGGACGCGGCGAGCGGCGCCGAGACGGCCAGGTTCGAGAGCGCCGACGCCACCGTCGAGACCGCCTTCATCCTCGGCGAGCTCTACCTGCGCCAGGGAGCCTGGAAGTTCCGGGCCGTCGGCCAGGGGTACAGCACCGGCCTGGAGGGCCTCGCCACGGACTTCGGCATTTCCGTCGACGAGCCGCAGCAGGCGCCGCAGCCTTCCCGGCCCCAGGCTGCGCGACCGGCCACGGCCCCGGCCCCGCCGGTCCCGATGACACCCCCGCCCGCACCCGCCGCGACGCCCGCGTCCCGGCCCGTGAGGCTGACGAAGGTCACGCTCACGAAGGAAACACCTTCCGTCTCCCTCGCCAAACAGGGGGGCACCTCCGGCGCCCTTCGCGTGAATCTCAACTGGGAAGTGCGCAAACAGTTCAAGAGCTGGGGAGCCAAACTCGGCCGGGCCGTCGCGATGCACGCCGACCTCGATCTCGATCTCTGCGCACTCTTCGAACTCACCGACGGAAGCAAGGGAGTTGTGTAGGCGCTCGGAAACTCCTTCGGCTCTCTCAGCAGGCCGCCCTATATCCATCTCGACGGTGACGACAGGACCGGCGCTCTCTCCACGGGTGAGAACCTCACGGTCAACCTCGACCACAAGGACCGGCTGCGCCGCCTTCTGATCTTCGTCACCATCTATGAGGGTGCCAGGAGTTTCGCCGATCTCCATGCCACGGTCACGCTCCAGCCGCAGCACGGCGCCGCCATCGACTTCTCCCTCGACGAGTGCACCGTGCCCTCCACCGTCTGCGCGCTCGCCCTCATCACCAACAACGGGGGAGACCTCACCGTGCAGCGCGAGGCCCGCTACCTCGTCCCCCAGCGCGGAGTGAGCCCGCAGCGCACGATCGACGCCGCCTACGGCTGGGGCATGAACTGGACCCCCGGCCGCAAGTGAACCGCGTCCCCCGCGTCACCGGTCCGGTGCGGCCTCGGGACGGGCATACGTCCGCCCCTTCCAGGCCGCACCGCGCCCCCGGCGGTGCTGCACCGCCGAGTCGACCGTCATCAGCAGGTACAGCAGAGCGGTGACCGGCAGCAGGGGCGCGAGCCACAGCGACTGCCGGTAGTACGCCAGCATCGGCATGTACGTCCCCGCCATCACCGCCCACGCCGACCCGCCCGCCCACGCGGCCGGCCCGTCACCCGTCAGCAGACCGGCGACGAGTGTGACCGGCGGGGCGAGATAGACGAGCGCGAGCCCCGGCACCGTCCCGGCGAGCAGCAGCGGGCTGTGCCGCAACTGCGTGTACGCGCTCCGCGAGATCATCCGCCACAGATCACCGAGCCGCGGATACGGACGCACACTGTCCACCCGCTCCGCCAGCCCCAGCCAGATCCGGCCACCACTGCGCTGCACCGCACGCGCGAGTGACACGTCGTCGATCACCGCCTGCCGGATGGACTCCGGAATCCGCGCCCGCTCGGCGGCCTCACTGCGCAGCAGTACGCAGCCCCCGGCGGCGGCGGCCGTCCCCGAGCCCGCCCGGTTCACCCGGCGGAAGGGATAGAGCTGTCCGAAGAAGTAGACGAAGGCCGGGACGATCAGCCGCTCCCAGCCGCTCACCACCCGCAGCCGGGCCATCTGCGAGACCAGGTCGAAACCGTCCGCCGTGCCCGTCGCCGCGGCGGCGACCAGCTCCCGCAGACTGTCCGGCTCATGCGCGATGTCCGCGTCCGTCAGCAGCAGGAACTCCGGCTTGCGCTCCCGGGCCAGCGTCATCCCGTGCCGGACCGCCCAGAGCTTGCCGGTCCAGCCCGGCTCCGGCTCCCCGGGCGAGGACACGGTGAGCGGCAGGCCTCCGTACCGCACGGACAGCGCGCGGGCGAGATCGCCCGTGCCGTCCTTGCTGCAGTCGTCGACCAGGAAGATCTCCGCCTCGCCCGGATAGTCCTGCGCCAGCAGCGAGGGCAGGCTCACGGGCAGCATGTCGGCCTCGTCCCGGGCCGGCACGACAATGGCCACCGACGGCCAGCGAGAAGGTGCCGAGCGCCTCGGGAGCCGCTGGTCGGTGCGCCAGAACAACCCCTGCCCCAGCAGCAGCCACACCCACACGATCAGCGAACTCACGGCGATCCAGGCAACGGCGCTCATCCGCCGAAGTCTGCCCCACTTCCACGGGGCCGCAAGGGGTGTCGACTATGGTGACCGGGTGAAGATTGCCCTGATGGATTCCGGAATCGGCCTGCTCCCCACGGCGGCGGCGGTGCGCCGACTGCGCCCGGACGCCGATCTCGTGCTCTCCTCCGACCCGGAGGGGATGCCCTGGGGGCCGCGTACGCCGCAGGATGTCACCGAGCGCGCGCTCGTGGTGGCCCGCGCCGCGGCCCTGCACCGTCCGGACGCCCTGATCATCGCCTGCAACACCGCGTCGGTACACGCCCTGCCGGCGCTCCGCGCCGAACTGGAGCCGGCACTGCCGGTCATCGGTACCGTGCCCGCGATCAAGCCGGCGGCCACGGGCGGCGGCTCCGTCGCCATCTGGGCCACTCCGGCCACCACCGGCAGCCCGTACCAGCGCGCCCTGATCCGTGACTTCGCCGGCTCCGCCGCCGTCACCGAGGTCCCCTGCCCCGGCCTCGCCGACGCCGTACAGCACGCCGACGAGCCCGCCATCGACCGCGCCATCGCGGCGGCGGCCGCCCTCACCCCGCCGGACGTACGGGCCGTCGTCCTCGGGTGCACCCACTACGAACTGGTCGGCGAGCGCATCCGCAACGCCGTCCAGCAGCCCGGCCGTCCCCCCATCGCCCTGCACGGCTCCGCCGGCGCCGTCGCCGCCCAGGCACTGCGCCGCATCGGCGCCGGAACCCCTCCGTCGGCCGAACCGGCCGGGACGCTCGCCGTCCTCCTCGGCGGACGCGCCGCCGAGCTGCCGGAAGCCGCTCTGGCCTACGCGGAAGGGCGCCTGCTGAAGGCGCTCAGCCCCGTCCGCTGACCCGCCGGATACCACTCCCAGGCGGCCGGCAGCCCCTCCTCGGCAAGCGAAATCTGAGTACGCTGCTTGCCATGAGGGACCACACCGGCAACGAGCGCCACGGTTCGAGCGAGGCCCTGCCCACGGTCTGGCACGGCCGTGCGACCAACCGTGCGCAGTGGCTGCTCGCGGTCGCGGGCGCGGGGTGCATGGCCCTGGGCATCCAGCTGGCCGTCGGCTCTGCCTGGACCTCCGGAATCGCCCCGCTGCTGATGTCCGTCATCGGGTGCATCGCGGCCGGACTCCTCATCCTGTTCGGCACCCTCGCCTTCGTCCACGTGGCCGTCAAGGTGGACGGCGACGCCCTGGAGGTGCGCTGCGGCCACATCGGCCTGCCGCGCCGCCGCATCCTGCTCACGCATGTGGTGGGCGCGGAGTTCGCAGCCGAGGTCACCCCGCGCGAGTGGGGCGGCTGGGGCTACCGCTGGCGCCCGGAGCAGGGCACGGCGGTGGTGGTGCGCAGAGGCGAGGGCGTGGTGCTGCGTCTCGGCGACGGCAGGACCTTCACGGTGACGGTGGACGACGCGGAAGCGGCGGTGCGGTTCATCCGCGAGCGGCTGCACCTGTCGGCGACGGGGCCTCAGGCGACGGGTGCCTGAAGCGGGGCGCAGGCCGTCGGGTCCCGATGTCGCGCCTAGCGGGATGGCGGTGCCTGCCCGGGTGACGGGTGCCCCTTCCACCTCTTCCGCTCGCCCTGTCAGTCCGCGTTCGCGCTGATGCCCGCGCCGGCGCCCACGTCCTCGCCCTGGCCCTCGCCCTGGCCCAGCGGGCGGCGGGCCGAGGCCAGCCCCGCCAGCAGGCCCGCACCGGCCGTCACCGGCGTGAAACTCAGCGCGTTGCCGACCACCGCCAGAGCGGCGAGAGCGGTGAGCGCAGCGGCCGCCGTCAGGACGACGGCCGTCGTCCTGGGCGAGCGCCACAGCACGTACAGCAGCCACCCGAAGGCGATGCCCAGCAGCGCGAGGCCGATCACACCCTGCTCGGCGGCCTGCTGAAGGGGCGCGGAGTGGGGCTTTCCGTCGGAGCGAAGGGACTCGCGGGCGGTGGGGCTCAGCTCGCCGAAGCGGTCCGGGCCCACGCCCAGCAGCGGGTTCTCCTTCGTGAGCTCCACGGCGTCCTCCCAGAGCAGCACCCGGTTCAAAGTGAGAGGTCCCTCCAGGGAGACCGCGAGCCCTTCAGGTAACGCGTCCTCGGCGACAGCCCACGACAGCCCCACCATCAGTGCGGCAGCCAGCCCGAGCCCGGCGAGACCCAGCAGCCGGTGGCGCATCCTGGTGGCGGCCAGTGAGCAGAGCAGCACCCCCAGGGCCGCCAGGAAGCCGAAGACCGAGCCGAGGGTGAGCGCGGCGCACGCGGTGCCGAGAGCGAGCAGGCGCAGCGTGATGCGCAGAGAGGCCCGGTCCGCCGCGGCCGCCGCGCAGCAGGCCGATCCGGCGGCGAGCACGAGCAGCGCCGCGGCGGCGCCCGTGTGACCCGGGGTGATGTCGGCGGCCGCGGTGGCGCCGGGCATCCCGTGGCGGGAGGCCACGGCCATGACCAGGGCGGCGAGCGCGGCTGCGGAGGCCGCGACGACCGGGAGGAGCGTTCCGCAGATCCGGCCGCAGGCGAACCCGGCCGCTACCGCCAGCAGTGCCAGCAGGACGCCTTCGGGTCTGGTGTCGCGCCCCGCGGCGCTGACCAGTGACCAGATGGCGCAGGCGGCGAGAACCACGGCTCCGGCGGCATCGGAGGCGTTGCCGCGCTCACCGGTGGCGTACCGGTCCACTGGTGCGGTCATCGCGTCGACCCCCCGACCTCGACCGTCCCGCCCAGGACGGCGGAATCCGGCCGATCGGCAGAGACTGGCGCACACGCTAACGGCCGGGGAGCCGCGACGGGGGAAAATGGCGCAGAAACGTTGCGGCCACCGCGGCCCGGCGGGCGCCCGCCCGGTCCGGAGTAACGGACCGGGCGCGGCGGGATCGCCGGATCGGGCCTCGTGCCGCCGCAGGCTCCGACAGCCCGGGTCCCCGCTCCAGGGGAATGGTCGTCTGCCGCCCCACCTCCTCCGCAAGCGCTCTCCCCGGCTCTCCGCGAGCCGGGTTCCGGTCCGGGCGTCCCGGTACGTCGTGCCCGTGGGCCGCCGCCGTAGACTCCGGCAGGTGAGCGCCACCATCACGTCCATAGACGAATCGCCGTCCGCCCCCGCCTCCCGCGGCAGAACGCTGTGGCCGCGGTTCGTCCGCCCGGCCGCGGCCGTAATCTCCGGTGCGCTGCTGTACGCGAGCTTCCCGCCGCGCCCCCTGTGGTGGCTGGTTCTGCCCGGCTTCGCCCTGCTCGGCTGGGTCCTCTTCGGGCGTCGGCTGCGGGCCGCGTTCGGCCTGGGGCTCCTCGCGGGCCTCGGCTTCATGCTGCCGCTGCTGCACTGGACCGGAGAAGAGGTCGGTCCCGTGCCGTGGCTGGCACTGGCCGCCGCGGAGGCGCTCTTCATCGCGGTGGGCTGCGTCGGGATCAGCGCCGTCACCCGCCTCGCGTACTGGCCGGTCTGGGCCGCGGCCGTCTGGACTCTCGACGAAGCGCTCCGGGCCCGCGTGCCGTTCGGCGGTTTCCCCTGGGGCAAGATCGCCTTCGGCCAGGCGGAGGGCGTGTTCCTCCCGCTCGCGGCACTGGGCGGCACCCCGCTGCTCTCCTTCGCGGTCGTGCTGTGCGGCTTCGGACTCTTCGAAGCGGTGCGCCGGTTCCGTATCCACCGCGCCACCGGCACCGTCTCGCGGGGCGCGGTCGCCGTAGCCGCCGCGACCTTCGCCGTACCCGTGGCCGCGGCATTCGCCGCGCTGCCCCTCGTGGACGCCTCGGCGGAGGACGGCACCGCGACCGTCGCCGCGATCCAGGGCAACGTGCCGCGTCTCGGCCTCGACTTCAACGACCAGCGCCGCGCTGTCCTGGACAACCACGCCCGCCGTACGGAGCAGCTCGCCCGTGAGGTGAAGGCGGGCAAGGTGCCGCAGCCGGACTTCGTCCTGTGGCCGGAGAACTCCTCCGACCTCGACCCGTACCGCAACGCCGACGCGCGCATCGTGATCGACGACGCCGTCAAGGCGATCGGCGTCCCGACGGTCATCGGCGCCGTCGTCGCCCCCGAGACGGGCCCCCTGCGCAACACCCTCATCAAGTGGGAGCCGGCGGCAGGACCCGTCGCCACGTACGACAAGCGCCACATCCAGCCGTTCGGCGAGTACATGCCGATGCGGTCGTTCGTCCGCATCTTCAGCAAGGACGTCGACCGGGTGCAGCGGGACTTCGGCCCCGGCGACAAGGTCGGGGTCTTCGACCTGGCGGGTACGAAGGTGGGGCTCGTCACCTGTTACGAGGCGGCGTTCGACGACGCGGTACGCGACACCGTCAAGAGCGGGGGGCAACTCATCGCCGTGCCGAGCAACAACGCCACCTTCGGGCGCAGCGAGATGACGTACCAGCAGCTGGCGATGAGCCAGGTGCGCGCGGTGGAGCACGGGCGGTCCGTCGTCGTCCCCGTCACCAGCGGCGTCAGCGCCGTGATCCGGCCGGACGGCACGATCGTCGAGAAGACGAAGATGTTCACCCCGGCCGCCCTGGTCGACGAGGTGCCGCTGCGGTCCTCACTGACCCCCGCCACCCGCATGGGCCCGCTGCCCGAGGGTGTTCTCGCGCTCCTCGCCGTAGCCGGCCTCGGCTGGGTGACGGTCCGCGGCGTGCGCACCCGCAGGCTGCGCGGATCCACCGGCCCCGTGACCGGTGGCACGCACACGTAGGCTCGGCGCATGGCTACTCCCGACTTCATCCGAGACATCCGCGCGACGGCGGGTCATCAGCTGCTCCTGTTGCCCGGGGTCACCGCGATCGTCTTCGACGACGAGGGACGGGTGCTGCTCGGGCGCCGCTCGGACACAGGCAAGTGGTCTGTCATCGGCGGCATAAGCGAACCGGGGGAGGAGCCCGCGGCGACGGCCGAACGCGAGGTGTACGAGGAGACCGCAGTGCACTGCGTGGCGGAACGGGTGGTGCTCACCCAGGCGCTGCAGCCCGTGCAGTACGCCAACGGCGACCGGTGCCAGTACCTCGACGTCACCTTCCGCTGCCGTGCCACCGGTGGAGAGGCGAAGGTCAACGACGACGAGTCGCTGGAGGTGGGCTGGTTCTCCATCGACGCGCTGCCGCCGCTGAACGAGTTCTCCCTGTTCCGGATCAAGCAGGCACTCACCGACGGGCCGACCTGGTTCGAACCCACTCCCCGCGCGGGACGGCCGTAGACGCGGCGGAAGGGGCCGCCCCCACCTCACCGGGTGGCGGGCGGCCCCTTCCGCGTTTCGCGAGGAGCCGTGCGGGATTGGAACAGACCCTCAGACGCTGCGCGCTTCGGCGGCCACCGCGTCCCGCGGGCCCGGAACCTCACCGTGCTCCGCCCCGACGTCCGACAGGTCCCGGTTGCGGGTCTCCTTCGCGCACAGGATCGCCACGATCGTGAGCAGCGTTGCGGCGATGACGTACAGCGCGATAGGAGTCGAGGTTCCGTAGCTGTCGAGCAGCGCGGTGGCGATCAGCGGCGCCGGCGCACCGGCCGCGACCGACGAGAACTGCGCGCCGATCGACGCACCCGAGTACCGCATCCGGGTCGCGAACATCTCGGAGAAGAAGGCGGCCTGCGGTGCGTACATCGCGCCGTGGAAGACGAGCCCCACCGTGATGGCGAGCAGCAGGTTCCCGAAGCTCCGGGTGTCGATCAGTGTGAAGAACGGGAACATCCACAGCCCCACGCCGACCGCGCCGATGAGATAGACGGGCCTGCGCCCGATCCGGTCGGACAGCGCTCCCCAGAGAGGGATCGTGACGAAGTGGACGGCGGAGGCGACCAGTACGGCGTTGAGCGCCGTCTGCCTGCTCAGGTCCGCCTCCAGCGTCGCGTACACCAGGATGAACGCGGTGATGACGTAGTAACTGATGTTCTCCGCCATCCTCGCACCCATGGCGATCAGGACGTCCCGCCAGTGGTGGCGCATCACAGCGACGAGGGGCATCTTCTCGGCTTTGCCGCTGGTCTCCTTGCGTGCCGACGCCCGGGCCAGAGCGGCCTTGAACACCGGTGATTCATCGACAGAGAGACGAATCCACAGGCCGACCATCACGAGCACGCCGGAGAGCAGGAAGGGGATACGCCACCCCCAGGCCAGGAACGCCGACTCGGACATCAGCGCCGTCAGCGCCGCGAGCACTCCGGTGGCCAGCAACTGCCCGGCCGGGGCCCCGGTCTGCGGCCAGGAGGCCCAGAAACCACGCCGCTTCGCGTCCCCGTGCTCCGACACCAGCAGCACGGCCCCGCCCCACTCGCCACCGAGGGCGAAGCCCTGCACCAGGCGCAGGACGGTGAGCAGAACCGGGGCGGCGGTTCCGATGGTGGCGTGTGTCGGCAGCAACCCGATGGCGAACGTCGCGCCACCCATCAGCAGCAGGCTCAGCACCAGCAACTTCTTGCGCCCGAGCCGGTCGCCGTAGTGCCCGAAGACCAGGGCCCCGATGGGCCGGGCGGCGAAACCGACCGCGTACGTGAGGAAGGAGAGCAGGGTGCCGACGAGCGGATCGGACCCGGGGAAGAACAGCTTGTTGAAGACCAGCGCGGCGGCAGACCCGTAGAGGAAGAAGTCGTACCACTCGATGGTGGTGCCGACGAGGCTGGCGGCGACGATCCGGCGGAGGTTCGACGGTGCTGGTGGGGAGGTTGCTGGGGCGGCCATGGGTACCACTTCCGGACGTTTGGCGGGGACGTTGCTGTGTCGCCATACCGTAGGAAGGGCCAGGTCAGGGGCGTATGTGGCGGGACACCATAGTTCGAGTGGCCGGTGTGCGGGCTGCCGCTACGGGGAGGTGCTGCGAGCCTGTTTCCGCGCCCTGTGGGGATGAGCGGGGCCGGGTGAGGGCGCGCTGTCCGAGTTGCGCTGTTCGGTATATTTCGCGAGGGTGGTGCTGGCTCCCGTGCTGGTTCGGTGCTGAATCAAAGCAGCACCTCGGCGGAGACACCCAAGACACCCGTGTCGTGGATCGCCTTGACCTGGCGGGAAAGGGCATCGTCCTGCTGTGACCCACCGCACCGGCAGGACCGATCGACGCGGAAGAGAGCACCATCGCGGTCAAGCCGGCCAAGGCGAGCCGCCCCAGCCGCTGATTCCCTGTCACGTACATCGAGATCCCCCTTGTCGTCCCGCTACGCACAGGGACGCTTGCTGGTCGACGACCGGCGAGTCACCCCGCTGGAATGCCGCAATCCGCGAACATGTCAACGGCGGCGGGCGCGACCGATGACGTGGTGGGCACTATCGGGATCAGGAGAGAAGCAGTCGGCACCAACCGTCGGCGAGCCACCGCTCGAACCGCTCGGGCGGCCAGCCACGGTCCTCGACCAGCAGGCAGTAGAACTCGGGCGAGTTGGTGGCCCAGATGACGTCGGCCACTTCCTCCAGGTCCAGCCCGTGGCGCAGTTGCCCCGTCGCGGCCAGGTCCTGGGCCAGCAGCCGCATGTTGTCCGCACGGCGCTGGGCGATGCCCCGCCAGACCTCCGCGACCTCCGGCGGCCCCGCGCGGGCGACGCGCAGCAGTGGTGCCAGCCGGGCGTGCATCTCTCTGACGGCCCGTGCGTAACGGCGCAGCTTGAGGGCCGCGTCCGGCTCGGCGCGCATCTCGCGTACGTAGGCCCGTTCGGCCGCCGGAACGGCGTCGCCGGTGCCCGAGATGGCGGACTCCACCAACTGCAGGAACAGCGCCGGTTTGCGGCCCGCCACCGTGTAGACGGTGTCGACCGCGACGCCGGCGCACTCGGCGAGCTGCGCCATCGTGGTTGCTGAGTAACCGCGTTCGGCGAACAGCCGTGTCGCCGCGTCGAGGATCGCCTGCCGGGTCGCCTGCGCTGCCGCCCGGCGGCGGCTCGTGTCGTACTGCCTCTTGACCTGTTCGTCCACGAGGTCGATGCTAATCGTATTCATCCGAAATGGCTTCGGATGAATATGAGGGAGTGGTCCCTGTGACGTTTGCGTTCACCTTCGAGGTGCCTATCGACTCGGCCACCTACGCACGCATCAAGGAAGGGCTGGGCCCGGAGAAGCCCCCGGGGCTTGTGGTTCACCTCGTCCAGCGCACATCCGGTGGGCTGCGGTACACCGATGTCTGGGAGTCGGAGGCCGACTGGAAGAGGTTCGCAGAGGAGCGCCTGCACCCGGTGGTGGACCGAGTGGTCACCGCGGCGCTGGGCTTTCGTCCGCCCGAGCCGTCGCTGCAGCGCCTGGAGATGGTCGACGCCTGGATCGGTGCCTGACCCCATCACATGGATGGCCTGCCCCCCTGCCCCCCGAGGCCGGTGAAAGCCTTCTGAGCCGAACGAGGCTCCGCCTTTCGGCGAGGGGGCGCCCTCCCGTCGGGCGACAGCCATCGCCGGATGAACAGGACGACACTGCCGCACGTATGGAGAAGAGGGCGCTGAATCCCAAGGTCCCGGGCGTCGGTGACGCTGTGTCCGAACGGTTTCGAGGGGGCGTCGGATGAGGCACGCACAACGCAGCCTGCAACGGATCGCGCGGCTGGCGGCCGTCGGTGGACTGCTCTGCGGCGGGCTGATGATGACCAGCGCCGTGGCGAGCGAATCCTCTGCCCCGGCAGACGGCGGAGGCGGCACTGTTCGGCCTCCCGAGCTCGGCGCGAGTCTGGTCTCGCGGCTCGGCACATCGCGTACTGCGGGCAGTTGGATCGGCTCCGACGGCCGCCCGGTTGTCGCGGTGACCGATGCAGACGCCGCGGCCGAGGTCGGACGGGCAGGGGCACACGCCAAGGTGGTCCGCCACAGCATGCGCCGCCTCAGGTCGGCCACCGATGCCCTGAGCGGAGCCCCCCGGGTGCCAGGCACCGCGTGGGCGGTGGACTACTCGTCCAACCGGATCGTCGTACGCGCCGACAGCACCGTGTCCGCCGTGGACTGGTCACGCATGTCGGGTCTCGCCGAGGAGATCGGCAGCTTCGTGCACATGCAACGGACCGCGGGATCCCTCTCCACCAGACTGAGCGGCGCGGACCCGATCTTCGCCCGCAACGGACGCTGCTCCGCAGGGTTCAATGTGACCGACGGCCGACGGAATTTCGTCCTGACGGCCGGTCATTGCGGTTCAACTGGAACCACCTGGTTCCAGGATGCAACGGGCGCGCGGCAATTGGGCACCACAACGGTCGGCAGCTTTCCCGGCGGCGACTTCTCGCTCGTCGAGTACGGGAACGGTGACGCTTCCGGTGCACGGAGTGTCGTCAGTGTCGGTGGTGGCCAGGAGGTGAGGATTACGGCGGCCGCCGACGCGGTCGTCGGCCAACAGGTCTTCCGTAGCGGCAGTACCACAGGGGTGCGCGCCGGCCGGGTGACCGCATTGAACGCGACGGTGAATTACCCCGAGGGCACGGTGACCGGCCTGATAGAGGCGACGGTCTGCGCCGAACCCGGCGACAGCGGGGGGCCGTTGTTCGCAGGGGGACTTGCTCTCGGCGTGACGTCCGGGGGCAACGGCGACTGCACGGTCGGTGGGATCACGTACTTCCAGCCGGTAACCACCGCGATGGCAGCACTCGGAGTGAGACTGACCGACGACACCGTCGGTACCGCCGACACGGCCGGCACCGCCGGCACCGCCGCTGTCGGAAGCGGCACCGGCTCGGTTTCACCGCCGTCTGCCGCAGAGGCCGTCGCGCCAGGTGTGTCCGGGTTCTCGACGTCTATCGGGTTCATCAGCCTCCGAACCCTCACTCCGGGACTGCTGGTCGTCGCTGTGAGTCTTCTCGGGCTGGCGGCAACCGGATCGATCCGATCGGCGCAGCGGCGAAACAGCTACCGTCGCCAGTACTCCCGAAGCTGGAACTGATCATTCGCAGGCAGTCCATGGTGGGCAGTCCGGGATGGAGCACTTGCCGAGCGCTTGCCTTCCGTCACTGCCTGTGCGGCAGGGGAGAGGACCGGCACTGCATGGTCCGCCGCCGCTCGTGAGCCCTCACGAGCGGCGGCAGCGTCCTCCCAGGCCGGCGGTGGATTTCCCCGGTCCGGCGGCGGCGTCCTCCCGGGCCCGGGCAGCGGATTCCCCTCGGTCCCGCGGTGGCTTCCCCCGGCCCGGCGGCGCGATCACAGCCCTTTGCGCGATGTCATGCCCGGCCCGTCCGTACGTTCTCAGCTCAGAGTGGTTGCCAGCCCTCTCAACACCAGTCCGCACCCGAGCGCCAGGACGACGGCGGCCGTGACGAGCGGTGCCATCCGGTGCGCACGTGCAAGTACCCGGCCTTGCGGCCGCTGCGCCAGCCGCCGCGCTGTGGTCTCCCGCAGACGCACCACCACGAACCCGGCTCCCGCGAGCGTGAGCGCCAGCCCGGCTCCGTACGACAGAACCAGCAGAAAGCCGAACCATGCCTGGCCGAGAGCGGCCGCGCCGATGAGTACGACGACGGCGGAGGGACTCGGGACCAACCCGCCGGCCAGGCCGAGGAGGATCACGCCGCGCAGGCCGGGGGCGGGCGGCAGGTGGCTGTGGGAATGGCTGTGGTCATGGCTGTGGTCATGCGCATGGCCGTGATTGCCGCTGTGCGCGTGGCCGGGGCTCGCCGGCGTGTGGGAGCGGGCCGGGGGCGTGTCGCCGTGCTCGTTCCGGCCCCCAGTCGTGAGAGCGGGAACCCGCTCCTCGTCGTGCCGGGTGCCGTTGTCCTCACGGTGCTCGTGTGCGTGGGCACGCTCATGCCCGTATGCCGGGCTTTGGTGATGATCGTGGCCGTGAGGGCGATGGCGCAGACGCCACCCCCTCCGCAACAGCAGAGCCCCCGCGCCTGCGACCAAGGTGCCGCTCGCGATGCCCAGCCAGGACACCACGGTCGGCGCCGCCGCCGAGCCGGCGGTGATCAGGGCACCCAGGGCAAAGACGCCCAGCGTGTGGGTGAGAGTGACCGAAGCCCCGAGTGCCAGCATGTCGCGCAGGGAACTGCGGCCGCCCGCTGCTGCGGCGGCGGCCATCATGGTCTTGCCGTGCCCCGGGGCCAGCGCGTGCATGGCACCCAGAAGCAGGGAGGTTCCGAGCGCCAGCGCGGCGAAGCCCACGGTCAGCTCGTGCCGGGCGATCAGTCCGGTCAGGGCCTGCGTCCAACGATCCGCCCCGCGCGGCAGCACGCCCGTCGCCGGGGAACCGTTCGCCTCGTCCTCGCTCCCGGCCCGCGGCGACGACCCGCCGGGGCGGACCGTGAAGGTGGCCGACCGGGAGTCGGGCGGTGAGGAGAGCAGATCGTCGGGATACGCGGTCAGCCGCCGAGAACGGGAGGCGTCGGGCACACCTGCCCCAGAGATCATCATCCGGTCGCCCCGTGCGGTGATCTCCCGCCACCCGACGCCGGTAGCTACGTCGGCCGGGTGGTACGAGAGTCGCAGCCGTCCGTTGCCCGGCAGCGGAGCCGTCATCTCGCAGGTCACGCGCAGCGTCTGCAACCCCGCTTGCCCCGCACGTACCTGCGCCTTCGCGTTCCCCGCCGAGACGGAGAGCCCTGTTCCGCCCGCGCCTTCGCCCTCGACAGTCAGCCGAGCGCCCTCGGCGGCCGCCGCGCACCGCGTCCGGGCCCATGCCGACAGCTCGTCCGGCGCCAGCCGGTTGTCCCGGTCGGCGTCGACACGCTTCCGTTCCTGCGAAGCCGGGATCTCAGCCAGGTCCTCCACATGGTCCACGCTGAGCTTTCCCGGAACGACGACGAGACCGTCGTACTGGTTCACGGTGAAGTTTCCCAAGGGGTGTGCTTGCGCCGCCTGGGCGGGGAGCAGCGCCAGGACGGTGCCCGTCGCCAGCGTGGCGAGGGCGCAGGCGGCAGTACGGCGGATCACGAGTCACCCCGGGGCCGGGTCAGCGCCGAAAGAGCGGATGCGGCGTCGCGGGCTCCCGTGGGTGAGAAGCCTGGATTCAGATCGAGCGCGGCGCGCAGATGACGGTGCGCGGCTCCGTCGTCGTCGAGAGCGCGCTCGATCATGCCCCGGTGAAAGAGGAAAGAGGCGTTCCGATAGCCGGGCGACCCGGCGGTCGCCTTCCTCGCATACGCCAGCGCCTCCCTGTCCTTGCCGTTCGCGTGCAGCGCCCAGGCGAGAGCGTCCGCCGTATGCACGCTCTCGCGTCGGGTCCATTCGGCGCGCGCCGACTTCAGCGCCTCGGCGGCGTTGCCATGGTCGGCCTCGATGAGAGAGGTCTCCAGATCGGTGGCGACACCATTGGCGTGGGCCAGGCGGATCCATGTACGGATGAGCGCGTACTGCTCCGCGGCCTGTCGCCGCTGTCCGCCGACCTCGTACAGTTCGGCGAGGGCGGCGAGTTGCCCAGGCAGCGGGTAACGCCGGACGACCTCTTCGAGATCGCTCACCGCACGCTCTCGCTCGCCCAGCGCGGCATGGGCCCGACCACGTCCTTCCAGCGCGGGCAGGTGCTCCGGATCGGCGCGCAGAGCGGTCGCGAAATGTTCCAGCGCTTGACTGAACTGGCCCTGGGACCAGGAGAGATGGCCGAGCGATGTGGCGGCATAGGCCACATCGGCGGTACTGAAGGCCGAGGCCAGCGCCCGCAGCAGCACCCGGCGTGCCCCCTTCACGTCGCCGCGCAGCTCCAGGACGTACGCGTACCGCGTGAAGACGGGCAGGCCGGGACGCCGCTGGTCCGCGAGCTCCACCGCTTCCAGCGCCTCGTCGTAGAGGCCTAGTTCGACCAGGGCATCGACCCGGCTGGACAGCGCCCGCTCGTTGTACGGGTTCACCCTCAGCGCCCGGTCCGCCAGGCCGAGTGCCGTCTCGAAGTCGTGGCGCGCGGCGGCCAGCGCCGCCTGCCCGGCGAGTGCCGCGTCGTTCTCGTCGGCGGCACGCAGCTTCAGTGAACGCCCGAACGCCGTCTCGGCCTGGGGATACCGGGTCGGGTCACCGCTGGTCCGCGCCTGTTCGATGTACGCCGCGCCCAGCGTCGCCCACCCGGTGGCGTCCCGGGGCTGCGCCTTGAGGTGCTGCTGCAAGGCGGTGGTGCCCTGCGCGAGCTCCCCGACGCCCAGCTGCTCGATGGGCACATCCGCCGTGAGGGCTCGCCCGGCCCGCTCGGAACGTTCCGCATCACCGCCGGCCCCGGACGCCACGGACGTGGCCGTGAGCCCGAGAGCCACAGCAACGACTGCACAGACGCGCCAACGCCCCGCCCCCCGGTGCCGTAGCTGCTGCCATCGTGCGAACCGCGGCTTGCGTACGGGCATCGGCCTCGGCCTCCTCGTTCTCGGTGGGTGGTCCGGCAGCGTCGCCGGGGAAACGCACGACGGCGGGGAAGCGCCGGACGGCGGGGAAATGCCGACGGCGGGGGGAAGCGCCGGCGACGGTGGGCCGCCGTCAGGAGAGGTCGGGCCGCCGCACGGGACAGCCCGACGGCTGGAGGTCAGCCGAGCCAGGACCGGGGTTCGGTACGGCGGCGGGAACGCAACCAAGCCGTGCCGAGGACGACCAGGAGCACCGTCGCGGCCCCAGATCCCGCGGAAACGAGCATCACCGTGTTCTCGTCCCACGATGCGGTGATCGAGGACACTCCGCCCGTCAGTCCTGTGACGTTCGCCTTCGTGGCCAGGTCGCCCGTCTTGACGTCCGAACCGGCGGTGGGCAGGGCAACGTACGGAAAGCTGTCGCCGAATTTCTTGTCGTTGGCGTCCACGGCGTCGCCCAGGTCGTTCTTCGAACCGACGAGCTCGCCCTCGACGACCTGAAGCGCGATGTCCAGCACGTCGTCCGTCAGGCGCCGCCCGTTGGGAAAGCCCGCGTTGTCGCCGTCCAGTACACCCAGCCGCTTCGGCTCCGCGACCGGTTTGATGGAGGTGTTGAGACGCAGCATCTCCGATGCCTTGACGCCCGGAGGCTGGTTGAGGTCCTTCACCCCGGTCAGGAACACCGAGACGAGATCGTCGCGCGGCTCGGTCGGAGCCTTGATCTTGTAGATCCCCTCGATGAGTTTCGGCAGCTCGGGTTCTGTGACGTTCTTCAGGAAGTCTCCGTCGTTCTCGGGCGACGAGGCATTGAACCTGTCCTTGTCCTTGACCGGATTGACGACCTCGTTGACCAGCGGCATACCGAGCCGTGACACCCGCGTCCAGTCGCCGTAGGCGTTCTTGCGCTCCGTCGTCGCATAGATGCCGACCACCGGCTGCTCGGCGGACTCCCGGATGTACGAGTTCGGCACCTGGAGGGCGATCGTGTTGACGTTGTAGCCCTTCAACGTGTCGTTGCCGACCTCCGACAGATCACCGCCGTACAGGAGGTCGAAGACCCGCAGGTCGAGGAAGAACGGATCATCGGCCTGACCGGCGAAGGCCTTGAGCCCGCCGGCGACCTTCTGCACCGCCTGGTCGCGCAGCGCCTGGTAGTTGGGCATCGAGGCCTTGCCGACGTTCGACGGAGCGACCGGCAGCCCCTTCGCCAGAGGGTGGCGCGAGACAGTCTTCCCGTGCTGCAACCGCAGCAGTTCTATGTCGTATGTCTGAGTGAAGTTGAGGTCCGGATCCTTCAGGTTCTCCACAGCGCCCGTGTTGTAGAGGAAGGTGTTCTCGTTCTTGCGGTGGTCCTTGAAGGTGAACCGGTAGAGCAGGTCATCCTGGGCGTCGCCGTCGCTGTCGACGTGGATGTCATATCGGGCGTCGTTGGCGAACGTGTAGAAGTTGGGGCCACCGGCCGGCTCCTGGAACGGCAGCCAGTTCGCCACCAGCGTCGTCGAGTCGGGATGATCGGGGCTGACGAACGCGTACACGTCCGTGTTGTCGAACTGGGGCTGCCCGGAGATCAGGGGCGCCTCCCGGTGGCTCGAGGCTGTCGCCGTGTCCGCCTCCAGCACGCCCACGCCGGCAGCTGCAAGTCCTCCGGCGGCCAGCGCACCACAGGCGACCAGAGCAATGCTCCCGCGCCCCCGCCAAGTCCGCCCGCTGCTTGTCGTTGCGGTCATCTCGTCCATCCTTCATCCGGCATCGGTCCGTTCCGGCCTGCTCGCAGCTCCAGTACGTGCGCCGCACCGCTCTTGTTCGGTCCTGACCGGAACGAGTTCGGCTGCAGGCCGACGGCAGGAGGGAAGCGAGCACCGGGGGAGGGGGCCAGGTGGGTCGGACGAGGACCGACACACAGCACCGATATCGGCTGAATCCCGCCGCCGAAGGGGCGCGAGCGGCTGTGGCGTGGAGGTGCCGCTGGGGAATTCCGGCCGCAGACGCATGGCCGAGACCATCGGCACCTCCGGAGCATCAGACCTTCGACGATGCGGATCGCCTGGACGAAGCGGGCCCGGACCAGGTGTCACAGCGTCGGCTCCGTAGCCGTCGCGCTCCCGGCGGGCGCCGGCTCTCCGTCGGCGCGGACGGCGTGAAGGTCGCCGCGGAAATTCCCGGCGCCGCGCTGGAGGCCTTGGCCCACGAGCGCGCCGCGCCCACCTGCTCACCGGCCGGGCGCTGGGCCAGACGCAGGCCGGGATGCGCGAGAAGGCAGTCGACACACTGACGGAGGCCGACAGCTCGCGCCCGAGGAGGTGGTGTGCCGAGCGCTGGCGAGGGACCTGCGGCTGCTGGGCACGGGGAGCGCCGAGAGGCTCTTGTGCGGCCTCGCTGATCGCTGTGGACTCTCCCGATGACCAAGAACCGCACTCTGTACGTCATCGCCTGCGCCGCGCCTCCCTCCCGACGCCTGTCCGTACCGATCCGGGCGGCCCAACAGGCCGGATGGGATGTCTGCCTGGTCCTCACGCCCTCTGCCCACCGGTGGCTCACCGAGGACGCCGACGGCGAGATCGACGCCCTGGAACGACTCACCGGCCATCCGGTCCGCCACCAGTACAAGCTCCCCAGCCAGCCCGACGTGCTGCCGCCGCCGGACGCCATGCTCGTCGCTCCGCTCACCAACAACACCCTGGCCAAATGGGCGACAGCCATCTCCGACACTCTCGCCCTCGGGCTGATCACCGAAGGCATCGCGCTCGTACCCATCGTCGCGCTGCCCCACTTCAACGACGCCCAGGCCGCCCACCCTGCAGTCTCGAAGCACGTCGAGTTCCTGCGCGAGGCGGGTGTCACCGTGCTGCTCGGCGAAGGCGGATTCACCCCGCACAAGCCCAAGCACGGCGACTTGGACACTTACCCATGGCAGGCAGCGATCGACGCACTCCCGGCCTGACCCGCGCAAAAGCAGCTCAGAGTCCGTAAGAACCAGATTCCCGGAGTCCCGGACTCCGGGCCCACCGAACTCCGGCACCACATGTGTCAGTCGAGATCACAGCCGTCTCTTCGTCGAGGTGCGGGCCTCGGTCAGCCGCCGCATCGTTCATCTGCACTGTGAGTACGCAGGCAAGGATCTCTCAGGGGCACAGGAGGACTGGAAGTTAGGGCCGCCTCAACGGTATTGGTCCTGGTGACCTCGTCTGCTCAGCTGCCGTCAGTTCGCCGTGCTGTCCGGGCGGCTGGTGACCTCAGGTGGTCGCTGCGGCGGCTGCGCCCGACGGCAACTCCGCTGCGGATCACCGAGGTTGAGCCGGTTCACTCCTGATGTCACCGCCGCCCCCCTCCACGCACTCACGGCTTTGTTTAACGGTGCAGGTGACAGCTTTCCAACCTGGCCCACAAGGGATCCACCGGCGTCGGCCTCCTGATGGCCACCCGCCGCCCCAAGCGTCGCTCCGAGCAAGCACTCAGTGGCCTTGTCCAGGGAACTGAAGGTCACTGTGCGCCCGGCATGAGTCCGATCCAGGTGTTATGGCTCTCGGGGATGACCCAGATCGACTCTTTCTTGGCGTCCCACTTCACCGGCACGACGTAATAGCGTCCCTTGCGTTCGATCAAGAGGCGCAATCCTGTGTAGCGGTAGCGGTGACGGTATCCCTCTCCCAGATTCTCCTCAACGATCGACCCGGTGGGCAGGCTGAGAGGTGCGGTACTGAGGACCACGACGCTGGTCCAGTGGAGCACGTTGTCGGCATGCAGCTTGGCGTCCTGTCGGCCAAGGTCCCAGGCGGCCAAGGTGACTGCCCAGAAGAGGAACACGCCGGCGGCGAAGAGCGGCAAGGCTCTACCCCTGAATCCCTGCGGGCGGCCGCCTCGGGCATTCTTGGACTGCCCCAACAGCAGTCCGGCCGCGATGGTGAGTGGAGCCGTCCAGCCGTACGGCTGGATCAGCGGCCACATGACCAGCATGACCAGTCCAGCCGCCACGACTGCCAGATTGCCACGTGAAAGCGCTGTGACCGACGCGTAGATCCTCCGGGCAACCCGGTCCGGAAGCGGCAAGCGGGTCGGCAGCCGAGGAATGCCGCTCACGACCAGGATGACGATTGCGGCTACCAGGACCGGAAGCTTCAGCAGGTGCAGGCTCTGGAGCACGAACTCCGCAAAACCGAAGCCCAGTGAAAATGGGGAAACGTGGAAATAGCTGTAGAAGCTGCTGGTGTAGAGCGCCCCTAGGTAGAACATGAGCGCAGCAATAAAGGAAGCCTGCGCGACCACGACTTTGAGAAGCGCTATCGGACTGGAAAGGCTTCCGCCCGGTTCCTTGTCGAGCGACACCCTGTTCCGCGCCGGCGCAGCCTCGCTCACGTCGCTGGCGGGGGCGGAGGCGGAGGCGGGGGCGAGGGCGGAGGTGGCCGATCGGGCGACAGGGTAGGAACAGGAACTACTGGAGTGCGCTTCTTGTTTGGGGCCGTCGGAGGAGGCGGCGGAGGGGGTACCGACTTACCCGAACCCTTCGTGGGATCGGCGGTGCGGCTTTCAGCGGGTGCCGCTGTGTCCGCCGGCTCCGATGGGTCGGGCGGGTCCGTGGGGTCCGTGGGGTTACCGGGGGATGACTTGGTGGTGGAGAACGTCGAGGTCGGCTCGGTGGGATCGGAATCGTCACAGGCGACGACAGTGGTCATGCACAGGGCAGTGAGCACGCCGACACGTGTAACGCGCCAGAACTTGTCCTGCATGCACCCTCCTTGGTTGCCTCGGAGAGTAATGCCGCTCACACCGTCTAATTGGAAGCCGCACCCGGAGGATCTTGCTCATCCCTCCACTGGCCCTGGGCCGTGCTTTATAGCTGCGGTCCATGCTTCGTTTAGCCCCGACAAAGTTGAATGGCGCTTCATTTTGTGAGCACGAGGCCGGTTAGCGGGGTTCGATCGTGAGGACTCCAAAGCCCGTAATGCGGTCGGGTACGGAATCAACAGGCTGAAACGGAACCGGGCGGGCCCCGATTCGACAAGGCCGGGGTCCGTTTCGCGGGCATCATCATCCTCATCGCCGCGATCAACGAAGGGCTGGCGCCATTTTTTTTGCGTGCATCCTGGTCGCGGTCAGGCCGGGACACGGGGTCGTGCGCGAGAGCCAGGTCGATCCCAGGGCGGAAGTGGACCAGCGGTGGATCAGGTTGAGCGAGACGGCGCTGACTGTCTGTCTCAGTCAACCTGGTTGGATTCCCGCATGACGGATTGGTCGCGGCTCAGCCATGCGTACGGCTCTGCGGAAGATATACCAGCTCTGCTGGATGAGCACCTTCGGGTGGCTGCAGACCGCAGCGAGTACGTCTACCTTCTGGAAGATGTACTGAGCTTCGAGGGTGTGGCCGGCTGGAGCGAAGACTTGGCGTGGGGGCTCACGAACGAGGAGTACGAGATCTCCTGCCCGGGCTGTGCAGCGGGCCTGTTCATCGTCCTCGGCGAGCGTGGGTTCTTCTCGACCAGCGGTGATTACGCACTGTCGGACGACGACATGGAGACGAAGCCCCTTCTCCCCGCCGACCCCGTCGGCCTGACCGGCATCGGTCGCCGTCTCCACGACGTGGCGCTTGCCGACGGCCAGGACCAAGTGGCGAACATGTTGACCTACGTCTTCGGCGAGGCGATCTGCCCGGACTGTGAAGCGCACTTCTCAGTGGCTGCTCGGGTCAGCGACAGCTGGTCAGTCACGTTGGGATGATTCATCCACCGTTTCGAGTTCCGTCTGCGGTCCCGTTGCGTCGTGTGAGCAGGCGCCGATGGCTGCTGGTGCCGATATCGACCCATCCCAGTCGTGGTCGGCAGACAGAGCCGCGGGTCCTGTGCACCGTTGGGGTCTGCGCTGCTGCCAGGCGTTGGCGGGCAGACGGTCGGAGTCGGTGTCCGTACGGATGCCAGTGCGGCGCCGTGCTCGGTCCGGGTACGGGTGAAAGAGGCAACGGGTGAAAGAGGCAACGGCCATCATGTAGCCGGTGGCCATCGCCATGAGCGCAGGCAGAGTCGCGGGTCCTGCTGCAGGCTTCGTCGGCCGGTCGCTCAGGATGCGGTGGTCCTGGTGTCCGGTGCGGTTGCGATCATCTCTTCGGCCAATTCAGTCTTGCGGCCCACTGGACGCCCTCAGAGACACTGCCGCGTGACGACGTTCGGAATCAGAGCACCAGGAGTGCTTGGGCAGTTGGTAACACGACCCTGTTGAGAAGCCTTGGTCGGATGTGACCGGTCAAACGATCCTTATGCGTCACCTGCCAGATCTTGGCCCGACGGGCGCCCACCAGCGTCTATCGGGCGCGGGGTCAGTAGCGCCCTTGAAGAGCCTTGTGGGCACCGTACGCTTCGATGAACCCCTGAATCGTCTGTAGGTCGCCCGAGAAGGATGTGGACCGCCACTTTCCCTTCCCGCCGTCGCGGTACTTGAGGTCCACCCATACATCAAGATGCGCCATCATGCTGTCCGAGGTGGTGCGTGCGGTAGCTTTCAGCGCTATTGCAGCTAGATCGTGGAAATTGACGATCGTCAGCGGCTTGCGTTCGTCCTTGTACTCGATGACCCCGTCAGGGGTGATGACCAGCAGCGGATCCGGATCATCCGAGGTCCCGCGCAGGAAGCCGGATATCTTCCCTCTCTTCTTGGTAAAAACTCGCCAATTCTCGGGTACGGGACCTTGGCTTGCCTGCATCAGGACGGTACGGGGATTCGTCATGCCACCTCCCGTTTTTACGACCGCGCCCAGCGAGATTTGTTGAAGGGTCAGGTGTTTTTGGGTCGCCCAAGATCCTCTCGCTGCGCGCGAGGTGCACCGGAACGTGCAGGACCAATACAAATTCTCCATCCCCTGGCCGGTGTACGCCACTTCCGCGGATCCGGCTATCGGTGAGGTCGCGCCCGACCTCCTAGGCGCTGTCTTCGACCCGCCAACCGTTCGGCCGTCCAGGCTGCTGTGCTGGTCCGACAAGCGCCGACGCCACGCCGGCAAGAGCTACGCATACGACGGTCTGGGCAGGTGGCTCCGAGTGCGGCTGATCCGTCAGGTTCGGCCAACCGCACCCATCGGCGAACGGAGTTACCGTTGCGCATCCGATTGTGCGCGGGCGCGTTCAATGTCGGGGACGTGGCTCTCGGCCCATTCCCGGACAGCACGTAGCGGTGTCAGCAGTGACCGCCCGAGGTCGGTGAGGGCGTACTCGACATGCGGGGGATTCGCGGGAATCTCCGTGCGCGAGATCAGACCGTCGTACTCCATCGCGCGAAGCGTCTCGGTGAGCGCCTTCGGTGTGATCCCCCGGATGTGCGTCTTGAGCTCGGTGAATCGCTTCGGCCTGTTGTCCAGCGCGTTGACGACGAACACCGTCCAGCGCGCCCCGATCCGGTGCAGAACGGTGCGACTGGGGCAGGTCGCGGCCATGACGTTGTAGGCGTTACCCATGTACGACTCCCGGTAGCGTTGTAGATACCAGTATAGAATCTATACCTTCCGGGTTGTGACTATTCCCGATTACGCGGTCCGCCCGTCGATAGGCCGGCACGGCCGTTTCGTCGCAGCGATCGTCATCGAATCGATCGGCACTGGTGTCTTCGTCCCCGTTTCGATGCTGTATTTCCTGGCCACGACGCCGCTGACGCTGCTTCAGGTGGGCGCGGCGCTGACGACTGCCGGGCTGCTGGCGCTGCCGGTGGGTCCTCTCGTCGGAGGACTGGTCGACCGGTACGGCGCCAAGCCGGTATTGCAGGCGGCAAACCTGGTCCAGGCGCTCGGCTTCGCCGGGTATCTCGTCGGGGGCCAGACTTGGCAGATCGCCATGTGTGCCTGGTTGAACAGTGCAGGGCGGGCGGTGTTCTTCAGCTGCTACGGCGTGACCGTCACGGCGCTGGCCGCGCCTGGCCAACGCGAGCGCTGGTTCGGGCTTCTGGGGTCGGTGCGCAACCTCGGCTACGCACTCGGTGGCCTCCTCTGCGCCGTCGCCATCAGTTTCGGTACGCACGGCGTCTATACCGCGATCGTCGTCGTCAACGCCTTGTCCTATGTCGCCGCCTTCGTTCTGATGCGTGCCGTGCCGAATATCCGGCCCGAGGCGGGCAAGGATGCTGCTGGGGGCTGGGGGCGCGTGCTCGGGGATCGGCGGTACCTGTCACTGGTCGCGCATCAACTGTGCTTCGCGATGTCCTTGTTCGCGCTCAACATCGCCATACCGGTCTACGCCGTGGATGTGCTGGGACTGCCTGGCTGGACTGCCGGCGCGGTCTTCACACTCAACGCCCTGATGGTCGGCTTCGGCCAAGGCATCGTCGTCGGGTGGCTCAGCGGGCGGATCCGCAGCCGTGTCCTCGTCGCCGGACACGCCTGCTTCGCGGCCGGCTACCTCCTGTTCCTCGTCGCCGACCGCGTCACCACGCTCGCCCTCGCGGTCGGCGTCGTGCTGCTCGGCGCGGGCAGCTATACCTTCGGTGAAATCCTCGGCGGCCCCATCACGTCGACTGTCGCCGCGGAGAGCGCCCCAGACGCTCTTCGAGGCCGGTACTTGGCCCTCAACCAGCTCGCCGTCACTGTCGCAGGCGCGGTCGCTCCCGCCGCACTCTCCGGGTTGCTCTCCATCGGGCCGGCCGCCATCTGGCTGACCCTGATCGGCGTCAGCGTCCTCGGAGCCACGATCGCCACCGCGATCGGCACAGTGGTGCCGGCGGCTCGGAGCCGCGTCGGAGGTGGCTGATGCCGTGACCGCATAGGTGCGACGGTTGGCGGTCATGGGGGTTGCCGGCACTGCGTGGGCAGGACAGCCCTGAAGGACCGGCTGGGTGGGTGACCGGGCCGGGCATCCGGTGGAGGCGCGACGGGCGCGACCGTGGCTGCCGTGTACGGGCGGCGCAGAGTGGGTGGCGTGGACGTCGAGGGAGTTGCCGAGAGGCTGTACAGGTTGAAGCCGGCTGAGTTCGTTCCGGCGCGCGATGCGTACGTTGCCGAGGCCCGGAAGGCGAAGGACAGGGCCGCGGCGAAGGCTGTCGCCGCGCTGCGTCGGCCGGTAGCCGCAGCGTGGGCTGCCAACCTTCTGGTCCGCGAGCGGCAGCAGGAGGCGGAGCAGTTCCTGGCGTTGGGGGAGACGCTCCGCGAGGCCCACCGGACGCTTGATGCCGAGCAGCTGCGTGCGGCGAGCCATCAGCGGAACCAGCTCATCACCGCCCTTGCCCGGGCGGCTGCCGGACTGGCCCGCGGGGCTGGGGAGCCGGTGAGTGACACGGTGCTGCACGAGATCGAGCAGATCCTCCACGGTGTGCTCACGCACCCGGAGGTCGCCGAGCAGTGGTCGAAGGGCCGGCTCGTGAAGGTGCCCGAGGCCACGGCCGGATTCGCCGCTGTCCCCGAGGGGGCGGTGCCGGACCGCCCGGCCCCGACGGAACAGCCCACACCGAAGAAGAAGCCAGAACGCGCAGCGGCTCGGCGAGAGGACCTCGAGCAGGCGCGTGCAACTGCGGTGGAGGCCGACGCTGAGGTCGGCCGACTCGAGCGGAGGCTCGGGGAGGCCCGCGCTGCGCAGGAAACTGTCGAACGGAAGGCAGAGAAAGCGGCCGAGCGGATTCACCGCCTGGAGCGCGAGCTCCAGGCAGCCCGTCACGCCCACGCCGAATCGGGGGCAGCCACGGCGGAGGCTCGTTCAGCGGTGCAAGAAGCCGAACGTGCTCTGCGGGAGGCGCGCAGGAGTGCTGCGCACGCCACCCGTGTCGTGCAGCGCCTTGAACAACAGGGCGAAAAGTAGATGCGATCTCTACGAGGCCAGCCAGAGCGCGCTCGGCTGCCCGGTGGCGAGGCCAATCGCGCGATGACGTTCTCAGACCATGTTCTGCATGGTCAGTTCGAGGACCGCTTGTAGCGGCAGAGCGGCAGAGCGGCTGCCGGTCCGAGAGTGGCCAGGTAGTTGCCTGGAATCGGCTGACCATGCTGCCGACGACGGTCTTGCCATGCCCGCGGGCCTCGACGGTCCCGAGCGCGAGGAGCAGACCGTTATGAGGACGTGTCGGCACAGGTTTCGAGCTGTCTGCGAAGCTGTCGCCCGTCGAGCTGACCGTATGGGCTCTGAGCTGCGGTAATACGTCGCGGACGTGCCCGCGACGTCCCTTTCGGTATGTTCTTCGAGGCTCGCGGATGCCGGGCCTCAGATGTGCCGAGGAGGATGAACGTGTCTGGTGAGCGGCTCGACTCGGAGTGGGTGCGGAGCTGGTGCGAGCAGACCTCCGCGGTGCTCGGAGCCTTGATGTCGTCGTTTCTGAAGAACCATGGTTTCCCACCTGGTGAGAACGCCGTCGTCCTCGCGACAGATGAGAGCCACGAAGCGACAGACGCACTCGTGGACCTGACGCCGATCGCCTCCGACCTGACGACGCTTTACTGGGTGATTTCCGAGGTCTCTTTGCCTGATATCGAGCAGGGATGCTTCATCCACTCACCCTCGATGGTTGCCAAGCACTTCCGCGAATACGGCTCTGTCCCGCTCGATGACGAGTCACCCGGCATCGTGTTCGCCAGTGATGGTGGTGGTCATCTGTTCGCAGTGGGAGGCAGCGGACGAGTC
This sequence comes from Streptomyces sp. NPDC048560, assembly GCF_040650955.1. Lineage (NCBI taxonomy): Bacteria > Bacillati > Actinomycetota > Actinomycetes > Kitasatosporales > Streptomycetaceae > Streptomyces > Streptomyces sp. NPDC048560. Next base: position 220,890 of record NZ_JBEZIJ010000014.1, on the reverse strand, counting down.
TGGAGGTCGGCCACGGCTTCCTGGTTCGACGAATTCGAGGTCGCCGCCGTATCCATCCAGGAATTCCTTGAGCAGATGAGCCGACAGGCTGCCGACCAGAGCTGACCCGCCCATCCGTCCGATGACGTGGCTGCCGTACCACGCAGCCGGTGCGGTTCGCCGCCGGAACCCGAGGCTGCGCAGGTTCAGCCGGCGTCGGCGTCGAGCTTTCCTTCGCTCCGGAACAGCGAGCACACATAACGCGCCGTTGCAGTCCCGACGCGACTCCGGCCCCCTCCTCCTGTGCCGAACGCGCCGAGTTCGGAGCCACGTTCGGCAGGGAGCCTTTCGCGGGCCCTGGGCCCACTGGTCGCCGTCTGGATAGGTTGTCCCAGTGCGTAGACCGGGAAACTGGGTGAAGCGGACCCGAAAGGGGCTGTTGTGGGCTTCCGCGTCCATGCTTCTGGGCTCCACAAGTCACGTTGCGGCAGGTGGGCAACTGCCCGACGTGCGAGGTCTGGTAGCCGTCTTCGCCGCACTCGCCACGCTCGGTGTCGCAGTCATCGGCGGCCGACGCCATCGCTTCGACGTGGCTACGCTGATGCTGGGCGTCACCCAGTTCGCCCTTCACCTGGTACTCCATCGCCTCTCGATGTCCGGCGGCGCCGGACGCGGGATGACGCCACGACAGGCCGGCCACCATGCCGGGACTGTCGGCATGTCCGACGGGTCCATGGACATGGGCGCGGCGCGGGATGTCGTCACAGGGCAATCGATGACCCTGGGAATGACGGCTGCGCACGCGCTCGCCACCGTGGGATCAGCCCTTTGCGTCGTCCACGGAGAGCGAATCCTGCGGCGCCTGGCCGCGCTGATCCGCCCTGCCCTCCGGTGGGCGTCGCTACCCCCGCATCCCGGTTCGGCTGATCGTCCCCCGCCTTCCTTCCCCACGACCACGCTCCCTTCGCGGTTCGGTGTGCTGCTCGCGCGGACCCGGCCACTTCGAGGTCCTCCCCAGGTGACTCCTGTCTGATCACGTTCGCGTGATCACGGCACCCGATTCCGCGGCGCGTACGACACCCACCGCCGCGGCTGCTCTTGTCACCCACCCGACTTCGCCGTGCGCGCAGCCTCAGGCGCGCGTGCATTCCTTTGGGGAGCACCCATGTCGTCAACCACTGAACAAAGGCCACCGGAACAAACCTCCGGGGAAACCGACGCACCGACTGCCGGACGCTCCTGGGCGGGCGTGCGGGCGCTGCTCGTCCGGCTCCACTTCTACGCCGGAGTGTTCGTCGCCCCGTTCCTCCTCGTGGCCGCCCTGACCGGGCTCGCCTACACCCTCACCCCGCAGCTCGATCAGATCGTCTACGGTGATCAACTGCGCGTCGGGCGAGTGGGCGACGAGCCCCTTCCGCTGGCAGAACAGATAGCCGCGGCCCGCACCGCACACCCGGAGGGCACACTCGCCTCCGTCATCACCCCGGCCGAGCCGGACGGCACCACCCGCGTGGTACTGGACGTTCCCGAGCTGGGCGAGAAGCAGCGCACCGTGTTCGTCGACCCGTACACCGCCGAGGTGCAGGGCGAGCTCAGCACCTGGTTCGGGTCCACACCCCTGACCACCTGGCTCGACGACCTGCACCGCAACCTGCACCTGGGCGAGACCGGCCGCTTGTACTCGGAGGTGGCCGCGAGCTGGCTCGGGATCATCGTCACGGCCGGACTCGTCCTGTGGCTCGGCCGCAGCCGAGGCAGGCGCGACAAGTCCGCGCGCGGGGTCCTGCTGCCCGAGAAGGGAGCCCGCGGCGTGCGGCGGACACGCAGCCTGCACGCGGCGACGGGCGTATGGATCGCTCTCGGCCTGCTCTTCCTCAGCGCCACCGGCCTGACCTGGTCCCACTACGCGGGTGAGCGGTTCGGTCAGCTGCTCGACGCGGCGAAGGGCCACGCGCCCGCGCTGGATCCCGTCCTGCCGGGCGCTCAGCCGGAGGCCGGGGACGAGGGCGGGGAACACGCCGGGCACGCCGGCACCGATGCGAACGAACAAGGTGCCCAGACGGATCCCGCCGACTTCGACGCCGCGCTCGCCGTCGCGCGGAAGGCCGGACTGGAAGGGACCGTCACGGTGACGCCTCCCGCCGATGCCGCCGGCGCCTGGGTCGTCGCCCAGGACGACAACGTGTGGCCGGTGCGCTACGACCAGGTCGCGGTGGACACCGTGAACGCCGAAGTCACCTCGCACAGCCGCTGGGCGGACTACCCGCTGCTGGCCAAGCTCAGCAAGCTGGGCGTACAGGGGCACATGGGTGTGCTCTTCGGCATCGTCAACCAGATCCTCCTGGCCCTGCTCGCTGTGGGACTGATCGCGGTGACCCTCTGGGGCTACCGGATGTGGTGGCAGCGCCGCCCCACACGTGAGGGCAGTACAGCGCGCCTCGGAAAGGCGCCCGGGCGGGGCACCTGGCGGCGCATCCCACTGCCGGTGCTCGTTCTGGGCGTACCGTTCGCGGTCGCACTGGGCTGGGCCCTCCCGCTGCTGGGCATCACGCTGCTCGCCTTCCTCCTCGTGGATGCGGCCAACGGCCTCGTACAGCGAGCCCGGGCGGGACAGGCGGGATAGCTGACACCGGGGATCGCCGGCGCCGGGGAGCGCGCAGCAGTGCGCCCTCCCCGGCGCCAGGCACCACCTCGAACCTGTTTTCACATCCCTACAGTTCGGGCTGACGCCGATGGTGAGGTTCGCCCGAAGCGTGTCGGCTCAGGTGCGCAGTGAGTGCCCGGTCGTTACGTCCACGTGGTCCGGGATCTCGTCGTGACGATCGCCCACACTCGATGTTCCGGCGGGCTCGAACAGGAGGATCGCGGCGCCGGACGGAGCGTACGGCCTGTGCTCCGTGCCTCGGGGGACGGTGAAGACCGACCCCTGGGGGAGCAGGACCGTGCGTTCCCCGTCGGGCTCGCGCAAGGAGATGTGCAGCTCTCCGCCGAGTACGAGGAAGAACTCGTCGGTGTCGTCGTGGACGTGCCAGACGTGTTCGCCCTCGACCTTGGCGATGCGGACGTCGTAGTCGTTGACACGCGTGACGATGCGGGGGCTCCACAGTGCGTCGAACGAGGCCAGAGCCGTGCTGAGAGAGATGGGTACGTTGCTCATGGACTCATCCTGAGACGGTTCACCTGGCCGGCGTGAGTGCTAGGAATCGCACATGACGAAAGAATCCTCGCATGCAGGTGTGGCTGCGGGCGTACACCGGGTCGTCGTGATCGTGGACGAGAACTCGAACCCCTTCGAGCTCGGCTGCGCGACCGAGGTCTTCGGCCTGCGCAGGCCGGAGATCGGCCGTGAACTCTACGATTTCAGACTGTGCTCGCCCGAGCCCCGCACCTTGATGCGGGACGGCTTCTTCTCGCTCACAGGGATCGCCGGCCTGGGAGCGGCCGACGCGGCGGACACCTTGATCGTGCCCAACCGGCCCGACACCGAGGTGCCCCGCCGCCCCGCCGTGCTCGATGCCATCCGACGCGCTCACGCACGCGGTGCGCGCCTGGTCGGCTTCTGCAGCGGTGCCTTCACCCTGGCCGAGGCCGGAGTCCTCGACGGGCGCCGGGCCACCGCGCACTGGCAGTGGGCGGATTCCTTCCGCGCCCGCTTCCCCTCCGTCCGGCTCGAATCAGACGTGCTGTTCGTGGATGACGGTGACATCCTCACCGCTGCGGGGAGCGCGGCCGCGCTCGATCTCGGGTTGCACGTGGTCCGCCGCGACCACGGCGCCGAGGTCGCCAATTCTGTGAGCCGACGGCTGGTCTTCGCCGCGCACAGGGACGGTGGGCAGCGGCAGTTCGTGGAGCGCCCCATGCCCGACCTGCCGGACGAGTCCCTGGCGCCCGTCCTGGCCTGGGCCCAGGGCCGGCTGGACTCACCGCTCACCGTGTCCGACCTCGCGGTGCGTGCGGCGGTCAGTGCGGCGACACTGCACCGGCGTTTCCGGGCGCAGTTGGGCACGACACCGTTGGCGTGGCTCACGGGGGAACGGCTTGCCCTGGCATGCCGGTTGATAGAGCGAGGTGAGTCCCGCTTCGAGATGGTCGCGCGGCGCAGTGGGCTCGGCACCGCTGCCAACCTGCGTACTCTGATGCGCCGCGAAACCGGCATCACCCCGTCGGCTTACAGGCGCCGGTTCGGCCCCGGGGTGCGTTGACGGCCGTCCTGAATCCTCTGCCGACAGCCCTCTTCCCGAGAGCGTGAGGCCAGGAGCGTGGATCGGTGACGGGCAACCGGGCGACCGGTCGCCATCGGCGCAGCAAGCCCGTCGGCAGTTGCACCAGCCGCTCCCGGTGGCGCAGGGCCTAGGTGGCATCCCGGCCGAGCGCCGGCCGCGTCGGCACTGGCCAGGGCACCTGGAAGCCGAGGGGACCACCAACCTGCCCGGGTCCGCAATGTGCTGCCGACTCCATCCCCACCGGCCCAACCATCTGGCACTCTGCCGAGCATGACCTATTGGGATCCGATACCGACCGTCAGAGCCCTGGTGGGCCGGCCGCATCCGTTGTGGCGAGGCGACCTGGAGCACGACTGGTCCGAGCCCGCGCCCGACGGCGGGTGGGAGGGCCGGGACTGGCGGAACGTCCCCGGCCCCTTCTACACCGCCAATACCGACAACTGCTGCACCGGGCGCCAGTACGCGCCCCGCCTCGTCACGTATGAGGACGAGGAACTCAGGGAGTTCGTCTTCCGCCAGCCGGTAGGGGCCGTCGAGGTCCAGGAGCTGGTGTGCGCCGCGGAATGCGACCCGTTCGCCGGGTACGGCGGAGACGGCGACCTGCACTGGACCCCGGAGCTGGTGCGGGACTGGTGGCGTGAGCGCGGCGGGGTCCAGGAGTGGGCCCGGCGCATGGGCCGGAGCGAGTGGATGCTCTCCGACCGCGAGCACCTCCGGGACGCCGCGGTCGGCGCGCGGGCGTACTTCACCCACCTGAGCCAGGGCCTTGAGGCATACCTGCGCGACTACATGTTCTGGCTGGCGGAGGGCCGCCCGGCGACCTCTGGCGATCGGCTGCCGGTGCTGGACGCATAGAGAGTTTGCGGCTCACACGTGAACAGGTCGCATGACGCTCAGCTCACCGATGCGCCCGGTGCCAGAGTCAAGCCTGCGGCCGCGAGGAAGGCATCGAGGCTGATGAGACCACCGTCGGTGCCGTCATCCCACTCGACCAGGAGTTCCGAGAGGCCCGAGTTCCAGCTGTCGGGAGCGTCGGTGCCGGGGTCGGGGTGCCGTTCGACGCGGCCTTCACCGTGCCGGTAGCGGAGATGCAGGTACTGTCCGTCGGCGGTCCAGGCGTCCCACTGAGACGGGAACGCGCAACACGTCTGTACGACCCGTACCGAAGCCTGGCTCCCGGCGCTGTTCACCCGGCGATGATCGCGCACTCTTCCAGCCCGGGCTATCGGGTTCAGATCGCAGGGCGGACGCACGGTAAGCCAGAGCTCCCACCAGCGGTGACCGGCCGCAAGCGAGCGACGATCAGCCGGAGCGGCCGGCCGCTCCCGTGCTCACGAAGCGGTGATCGCCCCGGCTCGCTCCTCCCGTCCGAGCCCTCCCTTCGATGGCGTCCGACGGCATCGGAGCTGATCCACCGAACCGCCTCGGAGCGGCCCACCGGGTGCGTGCATACGCCGGTCGGGAGCATGCTGAGGTGTGACCTGGTTCGGCGCGGCGGAACGCGCTCCACTCGGCAAGAGCGGGGCTGCGCCTGCACGGCACAACGGTGGTGGTGTGCCGGACGAGCTGTCCCTGGTGCTGGCAGAGGCCGTGGTGAGCGCGGTCGAGTCCGTCGGCGGGTATACGGGCGGTGTATATCTGCGCTCCGAGACGCCGGGGCTGCTGCGCCTCACGGTGCTCGCAGGTCTACCCATCCCGCTGTTCCGCCCCTGGTGGCGCATGCACGTGAACCGGCCCTTCCCGGTGGCCGAGGCCTTCTCCACCGGTCAGCCCGTGTTCCTCGGCGACGCCGAGGAGGCCACGCGCCGGTTTCCGCAGCTGATGGCCGGCCTGCCCTTCCCCTTCGGCTCGCTGTACGTGCCCGTCGTCAGCGGTCACGAGAGGATCGGGGTCCTGGTCGTGCTCCGGCCCGCCACCCCCGGACAACCGGTCACGCCGGTGGACCGCGACAGGTTGCAGCACGTCGCCCAGCGGCTCGGCGACGACCTCGAGGCGCTGGCTGACGACGGAACGCCGGTCCGGTGGGAAGGCGATCCGGTTCCCGTCCAGCTGCCTGCGGCCACCGCGCCCCCGGTAAGGATCGGTCAGTTCGACTGGGACCTCGACAGCGGCGCCGTCACCGCGGACGAAGACGTGTGCGCGATCCTCGGTACGCGGCCCGCCGACTTCCCCGGCACCATCGACGCGCTGGCGGCGCGGCTGGTGCCGGAGGACGTGTACGGCCTCTGGACACTGGCCCGCCAGGCCGTGGGGACCGGCACACCTGTCACCCGCAGAATGCGACTCCAGGGCCCCGACGGCAGGTCGCACCTCCTGGAACTCTCGGGCCGCCGGGCCCGCCCACCCGGCGACGGCACGGGAAGGCACCTGACCGGATACCTCGTGGACCTCGGGACCGGGCCCGTCATTCCCGAGGCAGCCGACCGGTTGCCCCGAGGAATCTTCTCGCTCGACCGGCTCGGACGGATCACCTACGTCAACCATCTGGCGGAATCGCTCCTCGGCTCCGCCCGGGCAGACCTGGTGGGACGCGTCCTGTGGGAGGCCCTGCCGTGGTTCGGTCATCCCGCGTACGAGGACCACCACCGCGCGGCACTGCTCTCCGTAGAACCCGTGCACTTCCTTGCCCTCCGCGCCACGGAGGAATGGCTGTCCGTCTCCCTGTACCCGGGCGACGACGGGGTGACGGCCACGCTCACCGCCACGGACCAGCCCGCCTACGCCCCTGGATCGGCCGTCACCCCGGGCATCGGGATCGGAGCCCCGGCCGACCAGTCCACCGCGCTGTACCGGCCCGTGGCCCTCGCCATCGCGCTGACGGAGGCAGTCACCGCGCGACAGGTGTCCGCCGTGGTCACGGAGGAGCTGCTGCCCGCATTCGGCGGACGGCAGCTGGCGATCTACCTGCTGCACGAGCGACACCTCTACCTGGCCTGGGAGACCGGCTTCCCGAAGGGCTTCCTCGACCCCTTCGACGGCGTCGCCCTCGATGCCCACCTTCCGGGCGTGGAAACACTCACCTCCGGCCGCCCCATCTTCTTCGAGTCGATGCAGCACCTGGGCGCCGCCTACCCGGGCATCGCCATGGAGACCGACGTCGGCGCCCGGGCCTTCCTGCCACTCATCGCCTCCGGGCGGCCCGTCGGCTCCTGCATTCTCGGCTTCGACCAGCCGAGGGGCTTCAGCCCCGAGGAACGCACGGTCCTCACCGCCCTGGCCGGACTCATCGCCCAGGCCCTCCAGCGCGCCCAGCGTTACGACACCGAGGCTGCCCTGGCCCGTGGACTGCAGGACGCCCTGCTGCCGCACCGGCTACCCCAGGTCGAGCACGTCGACACCGCCGGGCGCTACCTCTCGGGCACCCAGGGCATGGACGTCGGCGGTGACTGGTACGACGTGATCGAGACCGACCGGGGCCTCGCCCTCGTCATCGGGGACGTCCAGGGACACGGCGTCGCGGCTGCCGCAACCATGGGCCAACTACGCAGTGCCGTACGTGCTTTCGCCTTGAGCGGCCAACCTCCGCAGGAGGTGATGAGCGGAACCAACCGGCTGCTCATCGACCTCGATCCCGGCCAGTTCGCCAGCTGCTGCTACATCGTCCTGGACCCCGGGACCGGCTACACACAGGCCGTGCGGGCCGGCCACCCGCAGCCGATCCTCCGCCATCCCGACGGCACGGTCGAGACCCTGGAACTGCCCGGCGGCGTCGTGCTGGGAGTGGACGCCACAGCTTCGTACCCGCTCACCGAGCTACGGCTCGAACCCGGGGCGACGCTGGCCCTGTTCACCGACGGACTCGTCGAACAGGCGGGCACGGACATCGACCTGGGCATCGAGCGGCTCTGCGGCACGATCGCCCAGGACCGTTCGGCCTCACTGGCCGACACCGCGGACCATGTGATCAGGGAGGCGAGGCAGGCGGCCGACCGCCCCGACGACATCGCGCTCCTGCTCGCCGCCCGCTGGGCCGTCGGCCGCGAGAGATAGAACCACTCGGCCTCACCGGCCCGGGTGCGGGCAGCGCCCTCGTCCCACGCGCAGCGGTCGCGCCGAACGGCCGCTCACCCGGCGGGACAGTGGTGACGGGTGCTCGGGGCGGGGGCGTGGTCGACTGGCCGGGTGAGGTGCGGTGCATGGCTGCGCGGTGCATGGCCGTGTGGTGCTTGCCAGGGAGGCAGTGATGGGGCAGGACCGGCTGTACGGGCGGGTGGCAGTGGTCACCGGAGCCGCGCGCGGGGTCGGCGCGGCGACGGCGCGCCATCTGGCCGAGCGTGGGCTGCGGGTGGTCCTGCTGGGGCGGGAGCTGGAGTCACTGCGGCGGGTGGCGGCCACGCTGCCGACCGAGGCCCGCTGCTTCGAGGTCGACGTCACCGACGAGGCCGCGCTGCAGGGCGCGGCACGCGTCGTGGGGGAACGGATGGGGCCCGCGTCCGTGGTCGTGGCGAACGCGGGGATCGCGGCGGCGGGCCCGTTCGCCGCCAGCGAGGCCGCGCTGTTCAACCGGGTCATCGACGTCAACCTTGTCGGCAGCGCGAACACGGCCCGTGTCTTCCTGCCCCAGCTCATCGCGACGCGCGGCTACTTCCTCCAGGTCGCCTCCACCGCCGCCTTCGGGGCCGCGCCCTTCATGAGCGCCTACTGCGCGTCCAAGGCGGGAGTCGAGTCCTTTGCCCAGGCCCTGCGTACCGAACTCCGTGCCGAGGGCGTCGATGTGGGCATCGCCTACCTCCACTGGACCGGCACCGACATGATCGACGCCCTCGACGAACACCCCGTCCTGCGCGCTCTGCGCGCCCATCAGCCCGCCCCCGCCCGCCGGGTCCACTCCTCCGACCAGGTTGCGGCCTGGCTCACTCGCGGTGTGGAGCGCCGAGCCACCAGCATCTACGCACCACCGTGGCTGCGCCTCGTGCAGCCCCTGCGCCCCCTGTTCCCCCTGATCGTCTCCCGAATCGCCCGCCGCTCCCTCGCAGGTCTCCCGGCCGACGGCCTTCAGCGCACCACCGGGGTGCTGGGAGCAGGAGGCCGGGCGGACTGGGAGGCCCGGCGACCGGAGACGCCAGGACCACCCGTCATCCCGCCTCAGTGTTGAACCTCGGGGGTGGATGGGGATGCACCCGGAGCGTACGCAGGGTGTGTCCGCCACAACACGACGCTGTCGCGGCGTGGTGCCGCGTGGATGGGGCGCGGTCGCCGCGACGGCCTCACCGCCGTCCTCGGCTGCATCCCTCTTCCGGCCCCTGGTGGGATGATTGTGCGGCCGGAGGTGTTTGCGCGTGCTGCCACCGGTCACACGAGAACTGTTCCTGATGTCGAGCAGAGCAAGGGTGTGAATGACATGGCTGCCGATGAGAAGAGCAAGGCGAAGACCGAGCAGGCCAAGGGCAAGGTCAAGGAGGCCGCCGGCCGCACGGTCGGGAACGAACGCCTCACCGCCGAAGGCCGGGCCGAGCAGACCAAGGGCGACGCCCGCCAGGCCAAGGAGAAGGTGAAGGACGCCTTCAAGCACTGACGTCCGCGAGAGCGCGACACGCTCTCAGCCTTGTGTGTGGCCCGGCCCCCTGCCGGGCCACACACATGTCGGCGGCAGGGGCGAGCGATGTGCGTGCGCCGGGTACGGGCCGGTGGTTGTTCCTCCCGACCGCTTCCCGCTCTCCCGCTCTCCTGCCGCTCCGGGTCGTCTGCGACCGGAGCCCGGATACGTCTCCGCCGTGCCTGGCGGCCTCCACCCGGAGTTCAGCTGACGTCGTCGCCGTGCCGGGGCTTCGGAGCGCCCGGTGGTACGAAGCAGGCGGTGACGGTCTTGCCCGACGCCTGCGGATGCGTGGCCCAGCTGTCCGCGAGCGCGTCGATGATGGCCATGCCGCGCCCCCCGGTCGTCGTGAGGTCCTCGGGCCGCTTGGTGGGGGGCAGGGGATCGGAGTCGTGGACGCTCACGTGGAGACAGTGGCTGTCCCAGGTGAGGACCAGCTGCGCGTCGCTGTGCGCGTGCACGTGAGCGTTGGTGATCAGCTCGGAGACGCTGAGCAGTATCGCGTCCACCGTGTCGGGGGAGTCCTCGGTCCACTTCAGGGACTCCAGGTGCTCCCGCGTCCACCGACGGCCGGCCCGCACGCCCTGCGACACCGGAAACGACTGTGCCCATCCCATCGCGCGCAGCGACGTGTCCTTCGTCATCGGCCCTCCCTCGCTCGGCTCTCCACATCTCCTACCCCCGCCTGCGCGGCACATCCGGGCATCCCCGGCGCACACCCCGGCAGATGACCCGAAGCAAGAGCGGGAGCAGAAGCGGAAAACAGAACAGAAGCGGGAACGGGGTCTGTCCCTGGGATATCCGGGCACACGCATCTCACCCCCTTCGAGAGGAGCGCCCCATGCTCGGTATAGCCGCAGCCGTCCTGTTCTTCATCGCTTTCCTGATCAACGCAGCGGACATCGCCACGAACGACGTCTTCGCCTCCGTGAACGTCATGCTCCTGGGCCTGACACTTCTCGCGCTGCACGTCGCGGGCATCGGAGCCAACCGCCCCGCCCGCAGACGCTGACGACACCAACTGGAACCCGGCGCGGGCAAGCGGTCATCGAGCTTCCGCTCCCGCACCGGGCACAGAGCGGCCCTGGCCCCGAAGCGATTCGAGGCCAGGGCCGCTCTGTGCCCGTGCGCAGTGAGTGGAACGCGGCCTGCTCGGGGCGCCGTGCGCCGGGCTGCCACAGCCTGCCGCCCTCATGCCGTATATCATGTAATGGCGCCATATCTATGTGACGCGGGCAGCGTGTTGTCTCCGATTGCTAAGAGGGCACATGGCCGCAGGCGAAGAGGACGAGACAGAAGAGGTCCGGCGTCCGTCCACCAGGAAGCCCACCAAGAAGTCCACGAAGAAGACGACGGCTGGGCGGGCGGGCAGCGGGACGAGCGAAGCCGGGCGCGCACCCCGCAAGGTATCCGCGGCGGGCGCCATGCGGAACGCAGCCGCGCAGCTCCAGGAGCTCCTGGGACGAGCCCCTGAGTCCGTATCGGCTGTGAAGCCGACGGAGGAGGGCTGGCAGGCGGACGTGGAGGTCATGGAACTGGAGCGTGTCCCCGGGACCACCAGCGTGATGGCGAGTTACCGGGTGACGCTGGACGAGGAGGGTGAACTGGTGGCGTACGAACGCACCCGCCGGTACACCCGAGGGCAGATCGACCAGAGGTAGCCAGGCCGGCGCCCCGGGACGTCACCGCGGCCGCCGTGTGCAAGCGCCCGGAGCAGGCCTGGACCTCCGAAGGGAGGCACCATGACTGTGGTGCCGCAAGGTGGAGGAACCGTTTCCAGGGGCGGCGGAGCGGGGTCCGGGAACCTCTACGACATCCTCGAACTGATTCTGGACCGCGGCCTGGTCATCGACGTGTTCGTGCGTGTGTCGCTGGTGGGAATCGAGATCCTCAAGATCGACGCCCGCATCGTCGTGGCGAGCGTCGATACCTACCTGCGTTTCGCGGAGGCCTGCAACCGCCTGGACCTGGAACAGGGGCGCAAGGCGCCCTCCCAGCTGACCGACCTCGTCGGCGAGGTGACGGAAGGCGGATCGCACGGCAAGGCCAAGGGGGCCCTGAGCGGGGCCGCCGAAGTGGTGACCGACGCCCTCAAGGGGGAGAGCGGGGACGACGAGGAATCCGGCACGAAGCGCAAGGAGCCCGTGGAGAGGCGGGAGCGGCCGAAGCGTCGGCCTGCCGCCCGACGCCGTGAGGAGTGAGCCATGGCCGTATACGTCTACTCCATCGTCGCGAGCACCCATCCGCAAGGCCTGGACGGCCTCGACGGGGTGGGGGACCCGCCCGCGGACCTTCGCACGGTCCGGGCGGACGGACTGTCCGCGATCGTCAGCGACGCCCCGGACGAGCTACGGCCCAAACGCCGCGACCTCGGCGCGCACCAGGCCGTGCAGGAGCGGCTGATGGCCGACGGCACGGTCCTGCCGTTGCAGTTCGGGCTCACCGCAGCGGACGACGACGCCGTACGAGCCGTGCTGGAGGACAGCGCGGACGCGTTCAACGAGCGGTTGCAGGCGCTGGACGGTTGCGTCGAGTACCACCTGAAAGCCGGCCAGGACGAGGATGCGCTGCTGCGGCAGATCATCCTGGAGTCCGACGAAGCGCGTCAGCTCAATGAGGAGATCAAGAGCGGCAAAGGTGGCCAGGATCTGTCGCTCGCACTCGGGGAACTCGTCTCCAAGGAGGTGCAGGCGCGGCAGGACAGGCTCGCTGCCGGAGTCTTCGACGCACTGCGCGGCTTCGCGCGGGAGGATCGCCCGTCGCAGGCGTCCGGTAACGACTTCCTCAGCGTCTCCTTCTTGGTCGAGCAGGCCGACGAGGAGAACTTCCTCCGTGAGGAGCAGGCGCTGGCCAAGGAGTTGGGTGAGGACTTCGACTTCCGGCTCCTGGGTCCGCTGCCCGCATACAGCTTCGTCTAGGGAGCCTTCCCATGGGTTTGCTGAGCCAGCTCGCCACCTTGCCCCTGGCGCCCGTGCGAGGCGTGGCCTGGGTCGTGGAGCGCGCCATCGAGGCCGCGGAGAACGAGTACTACGACCCCGCTCCCGTCAAGCGTGAACTCGCCGAACTGGAAGAGGCGTTGCTGGCGGGTGAGATCGACGAGGAGACCTTCGACCGGCGCGAGGACGAGTTGCTCGACCGGCTGGACGAAATCAGGGCCCATGAACAAGGCACCACTGCCTGATCACGGGGGTTGCCGCCCTGACGGGGCACCGCTGCGGGCGCCCGTCGCACCAACCGGGACACCGAACGAGGGAGGTGCAGCGACGTGAACGAACCCGTCGCCAGGAGGATGGGCGACTTCCCCTCAAGGGCCGGGCCGTACGGCGGTCAGGGCTCTTCCGCCAATCTCGCCGACATCCTTGAGCGGGTCCTGGACAAGGGCATCGTCATCGCGGGCGACATCCAGATCAACCTGCTGGACATCGAACTCCTCACCATCAAGCTCCGCCTGCTGATCGCTTCGGTGGACAAGGCGAAGGAGATGGGCATCGACTGGTGGGAGCACGACCCCTCGCTGTCGTCACGCGCCGAACCCGCGCTGTCATCACGCGCCGCGGGCGAACGTTCACTCGCCGAGGAGAACAAGCGGCTTCGCGCCGAGATCGAGGCCCTCCGTGAGGGCAGTGAACTGCCCCCGGCGAAGGACGGGGAGAGCTCCGAGCCCACCCCCCGACGCACCTCACGCTCCACCCGCACCAAGCGGGCCGAGCCCAGCCCCCGCCGCAAGAAGGGGGACGCGTCGTGACCGACGTCGTCAGCTATGCCTACGCCGTCGCACGGGACGTCGAGGGCGTGTTGGAGGATGCGCTGACCGGGCTCCGGGGAGTGGCGGACGCGCCGGTGCGCCTGGTGCGCGTAGCGCGCGCCCCTGACGTGGTGGTCGCCGTCAGCCCCGTGCCCGCGCCGGACTTCGACGAAGTGGCACTGCGTGCACACCTGGAGGACCTGGACTGGCTGGAGGCGGTCGCCCGCGCTCACCACCGGGTGATCGAGGCGCTGGCCGCGCACACCACCGTCCTGCCGCTCCGGCTGGCCACCGTGTATCTCGACGACCAACGGGTGCGACAGATGCTCGAAGCCCGTCTGGAAGCGTTTGCCACCCGGCTGTCCGACCTGGCCGGGCAGGTGGAATGGGGGGTGAAGATCTACGCCGTGGCGCCCGCGGCCACGGAGGGACCGGAACCCTCCGCGGATCCCGGCCTGAGCCCTGGACGTGCCTACCTCAGCCGGCGCAGAGCGCAGCGCCACGCCCGCGAAGACACCTACCGTGACGCCGAACAAGTCGCCCGTCGTATCGAGGACGCGGCCCGAGAAGTGGCCGTCGACCGGGTGCAGCACCGGGCGCAGCAGGGCGAACTCGCCCGCGGGCCGGGAGAGAACGTCGTCAACGACTCCTACCTCGTGCCGATGGCGCACGCCGAACAGTTCCGCTCCGGCGTCCTGCGGGCCGCCGAGGGGCTGCCAGGGGTACGCGTCGAGGTCACCGGACCGTGGGCGCCCTACTCCTTCGCCACGCCGGAAGAAGCCGTACCGCGCAAGCGAGCGGTCCCATGAGCGCGGCCGGTGGTCCGTACGCAGCGGAAGAGCCGCTCCCGGACCGGCAGATCGCGCTGATCGACCTGCTGGACAGGCTGCTGAGCGGAGGGGTGGTCCTCACCGGTGACGTCGTGCTCTCGATCGCCGACATCGACCTCGTACGCGTTTCGCTGCGCGCCCTGATCGTCTCGATCAGCGAACAGAACCCTTCCCCGTGGCCTGCCATCACGCCGGTGCGAGGCGGCCATGAATGAGGAAACCCCCCGACCCGGCAACCGCTTCGAGGAGGTCGCCGCCGCGGCGACCCGTGCCTTCAGCCTGCTGCCCGCGGCACCGCAGGACGCTCCGCCCTTGCGCGGCGCCGGGACGGCGAAGCGCGCGCACCGGGTCTCCACCGACCCCGACACGGTGGAACGGGACCTGATGAAACTGGTTCTCACCCTGGTCGAGCTGCTGCGACAGCTCATGGAACGCCAGGCACTGCATCGGGTCGATGCCGGAGACCTCACCGAGGAACAGGAGGAGCGGCTGGGCGCCACCCTCATGATCCTTTACGAGCGCATGGTCGAACTCTGCGACCGGTACGGCCTTTCCATGCAAGACCTGAATCTGGATCTCGGACCGCTGGGAACACTGCTGCCGCCGTCCGAGTGACGGCCGGCCGACTGCACCCCTGCGGCTCGCCCGCGCGGCTCACCTGCCGGGGCTCCTCACGTAAGCACCGGTCCAGAACGACGGGATGGATCAACCGGCGCCGAGGACGACGCCGCCGTCCGGCACGATCGTCACCGTGCGGAAACCGGGCACCCGTCGGCGGAAACTCGGGTGCGGGTGCCGCGCAGCCGCTCTAGGCTGCGCCCTGCGCAGGCCGAGGCGCCGTATCAACCGTCAGTGGATCGGAGACACCCGGGGTATGACCAGTCAACTGTTCGCGATCTGCTTCAACGCGACCCGGCCCTCGGGCCTGGCGCGGTTCTGGTCCGGGGTCCTGGGCTGGGAGTTGGCCGACGGCCCGGACGACGAGATCGCGATCCTGCCGCCCGACACCGACGGGTACCGCATCCGTTTCCTGCCGGGCCAGGAGCCGAAGACCGGCCAGAACCGGGCGCACTTCGACCTGACGAGCACCTCCCCGGAGGATCAGCAGCAGACGGTGGCCAGGGCGCTGGAATTCGGCGGGCAGCACATCGACGTGGGCCAACTCCCCGAAGAGGGGCACGTGGTGCTCGCCGACCCCGACGGCAACGAGTTCTGCGTGATCGAGGCGGGCAACACGTTCCTCGCCGACACCGGCTTCATCGGAGCGCTGGCCTGCGACGGTACGCAGGAGGTCGGTTACTTCTGGAGCGAGGCGCTGCGGTGGCCACTGGTCTGGGACCAGGACCAGGAGACCGCGATCCAGTCGCCGAACGGCGGTACGAAGATCACGTGGGGCGGTCCTCCGGTCGCTCCGAAGAAGGGCACGAACAGGCTGTCCTTCGAGCTCGCGCTCCCCGCCGACGCCGACTGGGAGGCGGAGGTCGACCGCCTGATCTCACTCGGCGCGCAGCGCACCGACATCGGCGAGGGCGACGGCCTGCAGGCGCTGATGCTCGACCCCGACGGCAACGAGTTCTCCGTACGGAGGCCCCGGTAGCGGGGCTGTTGTCGCGCGCGAGCAGACGGATGTCATCGGCGGTGTGTGAATCGGCCCCTCCCCCCGCCTTGATGTGGCTGCTCCCCGAGCACAACGGTCAGAGCCGCGCGTACCCGCGTCCGGGCAACCTCACGAAAGCGGTGCCGGCATCGTACGAGTCATGAGAACCGCAGGAACGACACCGGAACCGGAGTCATCGGCCAGGGATGCTCTCACGTCTCTGGGCGAGGTGGCGTGCCGTTACCAGGCGCATGAGATCCGCCCGGAGGACCTGCCGATGATCGCGGCCGAGGCGATCGCCGCCGGACTGGACACCCCGACGCTGTGCGAGCTCGCCGGACTGCCACGCAACGCGGATACCCGCGAGATCCGCGACGCGTTCGAGCAAGCACTCTCCGAAGCCGGGATCGAGTTGCCCGACCCGGGCCTGGCACGGCGCCACGCGCTGCGCCGGCTGGCAGCGAGGCTGATCCATGGAGAAGTCGAAGCGGCCGACCTGACGTCGAACGACTGGTGGGACACGGAGGCCGAGACCGATGAGGAGAGCACACTCGTGGCGCTGATCCCGCAGTGCGGGTGCTGCATCGAGTACGCGTCGGGGCTCGACCATCGGACCTGGGTGTCCGAACTGCGGATCGCCGCGCTCGCCCTGACATCGTCTCCGCCGATCCGCCCCGGCTGCTGACTGCGCCTGACGGCGTGAGTACCCGTCGAGGGCGCGGGCTGTGCTGCGTGCACGCGGCCGGGCCCGGTGTCAGCACCTGGAACGCGGCCCGGCCGGGGTGAACACTGCCGGGCCCCGGGTAGTGGCCGGTCGGCTGAGTACGGGGACCGGCCGCGGACTGTCGCCCCACTGCCCGGGCGTGATCACATCTGCGCCGGACCTAGGCAGTTTCGTTTGGATCACCGAGTAGAGGAGAGGAAGATGCCCGCGATGTGGAGTCCAGCCAGGTAGATGGTCGCGGTCTTCTCGTAGCGAGTGGCGATGCCTCGCCACTGTTTCAAGCGGTTGATGCAGCGTTCGACGGTGTTGCGCTGTTTGTATGCCTCGAGGTCGAATGCGGGTGGCCTGCCGCCCCGGCTGCCGCGCCGCAGCCGGTGGCCGCGCTGATCGGCCGGAACGGGGATGACCGCACGGATCCCACGCTTGCGCAGGTGCTCGCGGATCGCGCGGGAGGAGTACGCCTTATCGGCCAGGACCAGGTCCGGCCTGGTACGGGGACGTCCTCGCCGTCGAGGAACGCGGAGACGGGCCATGACGTGAGCGAAGGCGGGTGCGTCACCGGCCTGTCCGGCGGTGAGCACGAAGGCCAGTGGCCGGCATTGGGCATCGGAGGCCAGGTGGATCTTCGTGGTCAGTCCACTGCGGGACCGGCCTATGGCACGGTCTGCCGGTTCGCCTGCTGGTGCCCCTTTTTGCGGGCTCCGGCAGCGTGCTGGTGTGCGCGCACGATGGTGGAGTCCACCGAGACAGCCCAGTTGAGATCGTCGTCGGCGTCGGCCTGCGCGACCAGCGCGGTGAACACCCGCTCCCAGGTGCCGTCGACGGCCCACATCCGCAGCCGGTTGTAGACGCCTCGCCAGTTGCCGTACTTCTCGGGGAGGTGGATCCACTGCGATCCCGTCTGGAACTTCCAGGCGATCGCGTCGATCACTTCTCGGTGATCCCGCCACCGGCCACCCTGCCGCGGTGTCCGATCTGGGAGTAACGGCTCGCTTCACGCCCACTGCGCGTCAGTCAACGGCACACACGAACAACGACTGGCGGTGCGGGTCGGAACGGCGCCCCTGTCAGACGGTCGGCCCGGTGCGGAGCCGCCGCGCGTCCCGCACGAGCGTGCACGAAGCGCTGAGGAAGATCACGGCTCCAGCCACGAGCCAGAGGATCGAGGCCCCAGAGCGGTACTCACGAACGCCCGCAACTACCAGCATCACGCTGGCAAGGACGCCGAAGGCCGAGATCAGAGCGCTGATGCGGTTAGTCACACGGCCATCATCAACGACAACCTCGGCCAGCGGAAGTGATCCAAACGAACCGGCCTAGCCGCCGGTTGTGCCGTCGAGCATCTCGCGCAGGATGTCCAGGTGGCCGTTGTGGCGGGCTGTCTCCTCGGTGAGGTGCAGGAGGATCCAGCGCAGGTCGACGTGGAGACCGTCGCGGACGGCCCGCTCGGCCCGCTTGTCCAGGCCGTTCCCGGTGACCAACGTGCGGTAGCGGGCGCTCTGTTCGGCGTATTCGTCGAGCAACCGCGTGAGTGGGAAGTCGACGGCGATACGCATCTCCCGGTCGGGGTCCTCCTCCGTCCAGGGGCCCTGGTCCTCCTCGCCGAGGAAGACCACTTGGAACCAGTAGTACTCGACCCAGCGGAGGTGGTTGATCACCCCGCTCAAGGTCATCAGGGGAGACCCCGGCAGGAGCGCCGTGCGGGCACCCTCCGCGGAGACGCCGTCACACTTGGCGCGGGCGGTGTCACGTGCGTAGTCGAGAAACGTGGTGAGCTGGGTGCGCTCGTCCCACGCGGGCGGTGTGTCGTCGATTCTGGTCATCGCGGGAAGCGTCCCCGATCACCGCGACCGATGTCGATGCATTTTCCGGAACGCCCTTTCCGCCTGCCGCCGGTTTCCTGCAACCAGCGCCCGCGCGCGATGGCGCCTTGGTCCACTACTTGCCGCAGTACATACGGCACTTGCCGAGGTACCGACGAAGACAGTGGGACCGGGCTGTTCCGGTGGCCGTGGGGGAGAGGTGGTCCACCTGATGGCGCAGCGCCGCGTGATTGCCAGCCCGCCGGAGGAGCGAGCGAAACGCTGCGACCTCGGCTCCGTACAGGCACTCTTTGGGGACATTGCCGGTCGATTCGCATCTCTCGGGGGACTCATGAAGATCCGCGCGCTCGCCACCGTCGCACTTCCGGCCGCTTCGCTGACCGCGTGCGGGGAGGCGGATGAAGCGCCGCAGGACGATGCCGTCTCCGCTGAGGACATCGGGGACGACGGCACCTATGGTGACGACGAACCTGAGCCTGAGACGGAACCCGAGTCGGATTTCGCGAGGGGTGACGCCGTCGCGTCCAGCACCGAGTACCTGGAGAGCGTGGGCGTTACGGACGAGCTCGTACAGCAGCTTGCCGCAGTGGGCCAGGTGAACAACTACTGCTTGAGCGTGGAGAAGCCGATGACCTAGTTCGAGAAACAGGGCCTCGCCGTCGGCCAGGTGATGAACTGTCAGGACGTGAACGGCGGCGACCGGACGTACGAGGATCTGATGAACGACGACATGAGCACGGGCGCCACTCACGAACAGGTCAGTGCGATGTACGGCTTCCTGGAAGTCTCGTTCTGCCCGCATGTCAAACCCGACCCGGTCTCGTGAATCCGGCGGGGCGAAGTTCCTCGGGGTGTTTTTCGGTCACACCTCTATCCCCGTGGCTGATTCAGGTGCATCGTTGATCACGCGGTAGGGACTTCGCCCCCGATGGCCCCCGCTCAGGTCCTGCCCGCTGCCCCCGTTGCGGGCGGGACCTGCCGCCCCTCCCGACCTCCCTGCGGGAGGGTCGGGGCATGTGCGGGGTCAGGTCCTCCAGGCCGTTCGAGGTCAGTGGTGACGTCGCCGCTCCGCGCCGAACACCCGCAGCAGTCCGGACGGTTCACACCCAGGGCATCGTCCCGGGTGGTGACTGCGGCGGCAGAGAAGCCGAGGCGGCCTGCGTGGCCTTGCCAACTGGGCTTCGTCGACCGTCGGGTTGGTCCAACAACTCGCTCCCGGTCCAGTGGCAAGGTGGTGAGATGAGAAGCCTCATAGTGCCCACCCTGCTGGCAGCATCGATCCTGACCGGGTGTTCGGACACCGGGGGGTCACCCTGCACCCTCATCGGTATGGATTCCGCGGTATCACTTGTCTGGCGCCCCTCGGACTTCGGCAAGGCGAACGCGGCCACCCTGCGTCTCTGTGCCGGCGAGGCGTGCGAGGAACGGAAGTCCGGCGATCCGAACGACCCGGTGAACCGACTGGCGGTCCCACTGCCCGAGGCAGCCGGTCCCGGACCCGTGCGGGTCCGGCTCACCGTCACGTCCACGGTCGACGGCAAGGAGATCGTCACCGACGAGACCGAGGCGCCCCTGAAGGAACAGCACCCCAACGGCAAGGGCTGCGAACCCACGGCATGGACCGCCACGTTCCGCGCCGAACCCGTCGGGCTCACCGACCCGAAGGGGCTGTCCCTCCAGTAGGGACGGACCTTGTGGACGAGCGATACCTTGCGTGGCGCCCCTCCTGCGACTGAGCGGGGCCCAAGGGCGGCAGTTACGATCGCCTGTGCGCGGCCCCGGCCGCGGGTCCGGGAGAGAGCGGGACGGGAGGCGGCGCGTGGGCAGGCGTGACTGGCGCGGGTTGTTCCGGCGCCGTCGTTCGGACGAACTGGCGCTGATCGACGCCGACATCACCGCATTCGGGGAAGAACTGGCCCGGCACGTGTTCGTCCCGACCGGGCACGATGCGGACGCCCTCGTGACCGAGGACCTGCAGCGCGCGCTGGAGGCGTACGAGCGGGCGAAGAGCGATTTCGTCGGCGACCGCGACCGTCAGGACGCCGAGGACGTCATGCGCGCCCTGGCGGACGGTCGGCACGCACTCGCCTGCGCGTCGGCGCGCGCGGCGGGTGACCCGCTTCCCGCGCGCCGGCCACCGTGCTTCTTCGATCCGCGTCACGGTCCGTCCACGGCTGCGGTGCGGTGGTCACCGCCGGAAGGAGCGCCGCGCCTGGTGGACGTCTGCGCGGCGGACGCCGTCCGCATCCAGGAGGGGCATGCGCCGATCACCACCGGCGGGAACCACGTGCCTGCGCCCCGCACCACCTCTCACACCACCCGCCGGGCCCCGGTGGTGGCGCCCCGCACGCCTTCGCCCGCTCCGACGCCGCGGGCCGGGCCACGTTCCGTTCCCGGCACGCGGGCAGTGCCCCGACAGAGCACCAGCGGGCGGCCGTTCAGGATGTGGCCTCCCGGCACCCCGGCCGCTCAGTGTGCCGAAGGGGCGGGGAACCGGGACACCGAACTGGTCCGACCGGACGCGGACCGGCCGGTGATCCTCGTGGTCAGGCTGCATACCGGTGGATCCGCCGAACTCATGGGCCCAGGTGGGAGGCAGCGCCTCGTCAAGCGCGGCAGCAGTGTGCGGCGGACGGTCATTCCGCTACCTCCGAACGGCAGCGAGTTCGTCCACGTCAGGCTGGAGACACACCGCACATGGCACGTATGGCTCCAGCCGTTCGACGACCTCGTGCCGGTGCTGGAGACGAAGCTGAACTCCAACGGCCCTTATGTCTTCCGCTACTTGGGGGGCCCGGCGACGATCCGAGTCAGCCAGCGCGGCGGCGGTGCGTTCTCCCTCGACGAGGTGACGGACGAAGGCGAGGCAGGGCAGCGACTGATCACCGGGCAGGGGACGTTCGACGGTGAGGCCCGGCTTAGCGGGCCCGGCCTCTTACATGTCCGGTCCAGCGCCCTCTGGCACGTGGCGCTGCGCCCTTCGGGGTAGGGCGCCTGACGGCCTGGTCCAAGGCGGTGCTGCCGAGCGCTGAGGATCGGTTGGGTCACGTACGTACGAATGCCGTCACTGCTTCGCAGGGGTCGGAGTCCGTCCCCTGCCGGACCGTAGCGGACTGCACAGCCGGCCGTACTCAGTCCAAGCAGAACTCGTTGCCCTCGACGTCCTGCATCACGAGGCACGACTCGTTGTCGTCGTCGGCGGTCAGCAGTCGCACGCGTACGGCGCCGAGCGCCATCAGTCGTGCGCATTCGGCCTCAAGTGTGGCCAGGCGCTCTTCGCCGACGAGCCCGGTGCCGACCCGAACGTCGAGGTGCAGCCGGTTCTTGACGACCTTGCCTTCGGGAACCCGCTGGAAGAACAGTCGCGGGCCCCCACCTGAGGGCTCGATGGCTGCGAACGCCGGTCCCCGATGCCCGGGTGACACCGCGCGATCGAAGTCGTCCCAGGAGGCGAACCCCTCCGGCGGCGGAGGTACGTCGTGCCCCAGCACCTCGCGCCAGAAGCGAGCGACGCGCTCAGGGTCCGCGCAGTCGAATGTGACCTGAACCTGCTTGATCGACGCCATCGGTCCACCCTAGAGGCTGGTCCTGCGCCGTCTCCACCGGCCCGCCCCTCACTCGAATGCGAGGGCGACACCGCGCTCCCTCAGCGACTTGATGACGCGGGCGTTGTCGAAAGCGGACAGCACCGGGTGCTCGTCGCCCGCGATGCGGCCGTAGCGCCGGTAGTCGAGGGTGCGCAGCGACGACATGCGCTCAAGAGGGGCGAGGTCGATGATGTTGCGGTAGTTGCTGTCGTGGCAGCCGTCGAGGGTGATGTTCTCGAGCGGAAGGCTTGCCAAGGGGCTCAGGTCCTCGACCAGCTTGGACGTGAGGACCAGTGTGCGGAGGGAGTCGGCCCGGGAGAGCGGATTCAGGTTCGTCTCGTCGTCGTACCGTCCGGCCAGAGACAGCATGCACAGCCGACCGCAGTGGGCCAGCGGGGTCAGGTCGGTGACCTCGGTCAGTTCGAGATGGAGCGATTCCAGGGCGGGCAGCGCGATGGCGATGCCGTCCAGCGACCGGACGTTGAACTCGTCGCACTCGCCGCCCCATTCACTCCAGATCATGGCAATGGCCCTGGAGGACGTGTCCCACCGCACTCGGCTCAGCGTGGCGCACTGCTCGGTCGTGACAGGCAGGCCGAGGAGGGCGTCGGCCACATCCTTGCGGTACTCGAACTCCCAGGGTCGGTCGAGCCAGTCCGTGCAGGTGTCGTCGCAGTCGTCGCCGCACTCATGAGCGCCTTCGGGCGCCGGGACCTGGAACGGCGGCACCGTGCCCATGTCCATGAGCCGGCTGAGAACGGCGAGGTGCAGGTTGGTGTCGGGGAGTTCCCGCAGCGGATTCGCGGTGGTCATGCCCGGACTGTACTGCCGGGGTCGGACAGCGTGACGTGGCAGCGGTGTGGCCGCAGCGGGTGGCATCTGGCACGGAAATCAGGAAGGCTCGCCTGCATGGTCTCGGTATTGCAGAACGTAGCGATCGACTGTGCGGACGCTTATGAGCTGGCACGGTTCTGGAGCGGAGTCACCGGCCGACCGCTCGACCCGGATGACAAGCCTGGCGATGGGGAGACTTCGGTGCTGCTGGCGGATGACGGCCCGGTGCTGTACTTCAACCAGGTGCCCGAGGCCAAGACGGTCAAGAACCGGGTCCATCTCTGCCTGCGCCCTGAGACCTCGCGCGATCAGGAGGTGGACCGGCTGCTGGGCCTAGGTTCCACACTGGTCGCGGATCACCGGGACCCTGATGGTGCGGGCTGGGTGGTCCTGGCCGATCCCGAGGGTAACGAGTTCTGTGTTCCGCGGAGCGAATCCGACCGGGCGGCCATGCATCCCTGATGCTCACGTGCCGTCCTGGGGACGACAGTTGGTACCGGCCCACCGCGCGAGCGGGCGGGCCGGTACCAGCGCGGGACCGGCCGGATCGGCGTGCGGGCGGCTCCGCCCGCACGCTGACCCGACGGCTCCGCTCCAGGCCACCGACTCCGCGATCCGGCGGCGTACTGGTGCGCCTGGGCGCGCCTCGGATACGGCTCTAGCGGCGGCGCAGCGCCTGCGCGCCCGCGTACTGGGCGCTGTCTCCCAACTGTTCCTCGATACGGATGAGTTGGTTGTACTTGGCGGTGCGGTCGGAGCGGGACAGTGATCCGGTCTTGATCTGGCCGCAGCCCGTGGCGACCGCCAGGTCCGCGATCGTCGTGTCCTCCGTCTCTCCCGAGCGGTGCGACATGACGACGGTGTACCCCGCCCGGTGGGCGGCGTCGACGGTGGCCAAGGACTCCGTCAGGGTGCCGATCTGGTTGACCTTCACCAGCACCGAGTTGGCGACACCGGAGTCGACGCCCTCACGCAGGAGGGTCTCGTTCGTGCAGAACACGTCGTCACCGGTGAGCTGGCAGCGCGCGCCGACCCGAGCGGTCAGGTCCCGCCACCCTGCCAGGTCGTCCTCGGCCATCGGGTCCTCTATGGACACGATGGGATAGGCGTCGATCAGCTTGACCAGGTAATCGGCCTGTTCGGCGGGTGTGCGCCGCACCTCTTCCCCGGTGTAGTCGTAGACGCCTTCGCGGAAGAACTCGGACGAAGCCGGATCCATGACCAGGCCGATGTCCGTGCCCGGCCGGTACCCCGCGCGCTCGACGGCGGTCACCACGAAGTCGAGAGCCTCCTCGGCGGTGCGCAGTGCGGGCGCGAAGCCGCCCTCGTCGCCCACACCCGTGGAGTATCCGGCGGCGAGGAGGTCGCGGCGCAGGGTGTGGAAGATCTCGGATCCCATCCGCACGGCCTCGGCGAAGGTCTCCGCGCCGATCGGCGCGATCATGAACTCCTGGAAGTCCAGGGGGTTGTCGGCGTGCGCGCCCCCGTTGACGATGTTCATCATCGGTACGGGGAGCAGCCGGGCGCCGGCGCCGCCGAGGTAGCGGTAGAGCGGCAGGCGGTGGGCGGCGGCAGCGGCCTTGGCGTTGGCCAGGGAGACACCGAGGATCGCGTTGGCGCCGAGCCTGGACTTGGTGGGTGTGCCATCCGTGGCGATGAGGGCCGCGTCGAGGCCGGCCTGGTCCTCGGCCTCGCGACCGGTGACGGCGGCTGCGAGCTCCGTATTGACGTGGCGTACCGCGTGGTCGACGCCCTTGCCGTGCCAGCGGGCCGGGTCGCCGTCGCGGAGTTCGACGGCCTCGCGGGCGCCGGTCGAAGCGCCGGAGGGGACTGCTGCCCGGCCGATGGATCCGTCCGCCAGCTGCACGTCCACCTCGACGGTGGGGTTGCCCCTGCTGTCGAGGACGCGGCGGCCGGTGATGGAGGTGATGGCGGTCATGGGAGACCTTCCCGTTGTCGCGTGCGTGCCGGGTTCGGCTGCGACGACGGTGGCGCTGAACCCGACGCGGAGCACTCTACAGCAATGCTGTGCAGTTGTGCTGTTCAGCTGCGCTGTGCAGCCATGCTGTTCAGTCACGCTGTTCAGTTCTGCTTTGCAGTCGTGCTGCGTTAAAGTTCGGTATGCCCCTCCCGGAATCCGCCGCCGTCGCGGCCGAACTGCGTACCACGATGGGAAAGCTCACGCGGCGCGTGAAGCTCGAGGACCAGATGCCGCTCGGCCAGGTAGCCGTCCTCGGCGCGCTGGACCGCAGCGGTGCGATGACGACCAGCGAACTGGCAGCCGATCAGCGGGTGCGTCCGCAGTCCATGGCCCGGGCCGTCGGACTGCTCATGGATCAGGGGCTGATCACGCGCCGCGCGCATCCGACCGACGGCCGCAAGAGCCTGGTCGAGCTCTCCTCTGCGGGGCAGGCGCTGCTGGAGGAGGAGCGGGGGCGCAGGGCGGATTGGCTTGCGCGGGCGATCGAGGCGGAATTGACGGGCGAGGAACGCGAGTTGCTGGCGCGGGGTATCGAGCTGGTGGAGAGGCTCGCGGCGCACTAGGTTCTGGCGTCGACCGGGGCGGGCGTCGTCGTACGGTTCGCCGTCCGCCGTCGTGACGTCAGTCGCGCGCGGCCGTCGACCGTCGATCGGTTGCGGAGGGGCCGGGGAGCCCGTCCGTGAACGGACGGGCTCCCCGGCCTTCGGCGCGGGTGTATCAGGTCAGCGGCGCGGGAGGCTGGGCGCCGTAGAACGTGAGCGGAGGCCAGCCCTTCGACTCGGCGATCGCAGACAGTGCGTTGGCGACCTCAAGGGGAGTGATCTCCTGCGCCGACGGAAGGCCGTTGGGCCAGTCCACCCGTACGCTGAACGTCATTTCCATCATGAGGTCCGATTCGTCCATGCTCGCGCTGGTCTCGAACTTGGTCCCCGGTGAGAACACCGCGGCCGACTGCGTCGCGGTCGTGTCGTCGGCCGCGGCGGTCCCGGCGGAGGCGAACACGGCGCCCGCAGCCGCCGTCCCCGAATATCCCAGCAGTGACCGTCTGGACATGTTCGACATGTGGTCCCCTCGTCCTGATGATCCCCCGCGCCCCGCGGGAGCTGAAAGTGATCATATGAACGGCTCCTCGGCGGACGGGTGGCTTCCGGCGAATCGAGCGGACCGACGGGGTTGAGTTCCGTACGGCTCTGTCGGCGTCCCCCGGCCGCCCAGTTGGAACCCGCGAGGTGGGAGGACGTCTCGGACCCCGGATGCGGTGGCCCCGGAACCCGTCACAGGGCAGCGGTGAAGCGCGGATGCAGAGGCGGCCGGCCGGCCGGTCGTCGGACTGGAAGCGCAGGCAGGCGAAGGCGAACGAGCTGTCGGTCCAGTCCCGGCGGGTGAGGGTAAGGCGATGGACACAGGCGGCCCAGGCGAGATCAGCCGCACGTCCAACGGCGGGGGAGCCGCGAAGCCGGGCCGAGAGGGCGGGGCCCGGTTGTGGGCACAGGCGGTCCATCAGCTCCGACCACACGCCGCCCGGATCCGCGCCGAACCGGTCCAGCAGAGCAGGGACGTGTTCCGCGGAGCCACACGCGTCGATGAGTTTCGACCAGTCCCGTCATCGGTTGATCCGACAGGCCCGGGGGGCCGGAAGACCGCGTCCCGACGGTGCGGGGCGCGTCCGCGATGGAGGTGTCCTCTCAGTCCTCGTCCGCGATGGACAGAGCGTCGGTGATCAGGCGACTGGCGAAGTCGGGATCGTCCGTGATCCGGTTGATGTGCTCCGCGAGCAGGAAGGCGGTGGCTTCCAGGGGGTTCATCTCCTTGTCGGTCCAGTCTCCGTACTGCTTGCGCCACAGGTTGGGACTCAGGCCGGTGCCCGCGGCGACGACCAGTCCGGCCATGGTGGGAATGGCCTCGGGGCGGATGCTCTTGGGCATCTTGCGCATGGTCGCCACCAGATTCGGCACGACGTACTCGATGACGTCCTTGTCGTGAGCCTCGTGTGCCTGCCGCAACCAGGTCATGAACATGAAGATGAGCGTGCAGGCGCCGTCCAGCACGTCATCGACCCCCTCGGCATCCAGCGAGGCGGCGAACTGGTCGGTCAGCGCCTGCTGTTCGGGGTCGGTCTCCGTCCTGCCGTCGTGGATTCCCTTGAGCCGGGAGTCGATCATCAGGAGCGCTGCGCCCACATCACCGACGGGAGCGTGCTGGGGGTCGCAAGGCGATGACACAGGATTCCTCCTCAGGTGGCTGCGACGAGCAGCACGGGCACGTCCGTACAGTAGACGGCCGCCGGGACGGGACCGGGCGGCTTTACCCCATCAGGTGACGGGGCGTCGGGGGGCCGTTCCCGGCCCCGAGCGGACAAGGCGGAACGCGGCGAGCTGCGGGTACGGATCTCCTCCACGGCAGTACGCGGAGTAGTGGTTGCCGCGTCGCCGGAGTCGCCGTCGCTGCGCGGATGCCGAACGCTGCATCAGCCACCTCACAGTTCGGAACAACCGAACGGACGTCCAGCACACGGACAACTGGGGTGCCGTCCGCAGCACGATCACCGTCGACGAGCGCTTCGGGGAGGCGTGTCTCCAGGGTCTGGAGGGTTTCTCCCATGTGGAGGTCCTCTTCATCTTCGACCAGTTCCCGGAACAGGACGACTACAGCGAACCCCGTCCGTACCGCGGCCGCTCCGACCTCCCGCCCGTCGGTGTCTTCGCCGGCC
The DNA here is from genome assembly GCF_040650955.1 of Streptomyces sp. NPDC048560. Lineage (NCBI taxonomy): Bacteria > Bacillati > Actinomycetota > Actinomycetes > Kitasatosporales > Streptomycetaceae > Streptomyces > Streptomyces sp. NPDC048560. The sequence continues at coordinate 193,321 of NZ_JBEZIJ010000014.1, read as the reverse complement.
GTGGGCCCCGCAGACCGAACCGCATCGGGGTGACGTGCTGCGCCATCGAATCCGTCCACGGCCGCGAACTGACGGTGATGGGCCTGGACGCGGTCTCCGGCACTCCGGTCATCGATCTGAAGCCTGCAATGGCGGAGTTCAGCGCGGTCGGCATCAAGCAGCCGGAGTGGGTCAGCCGCCTGATGTCGGAGTACTTCCTGCCGTAGATCGGCCCCTGCCGTCACGTCGTCCGGAAGTCCGTCGGGCCGACTCCGGAGGTGGGGTCCGGCGTATCGGAATCGAGGTCGACGTCTGTGTCGGATTCCTGCCAGAAACTGGGCGGCAGCCGATGTTGACTGCGTCCATGACCATCACACAGGCGGACAACGCCCGCGTCTTCCGCTCGCTGCACAGCCCCGCGCAACCTCTCGCGCTGGCCAACGCCTGGGACGTCGCGAGCGCTCGCGTCATCGAGGCCGCGGGTGCCTCCGCGATCGCCACGACCAGTGCCGGCATCGCCTGGGCACTGGGTTCTCCGGACGGCGACGTCCTCACTCGTGACCGGGCGCTGGAACTGATCGGCCGAATCGTCACGGCCGTCGCGGTTCCCGTCACCGCTGACATCGAGGGCGGGTACGGCGACGACGCCGCCGGCGTGGCCGAGACCGTCGCCGGGGTGCTCGCGGCGGGCGCCGTCGGCGTCAACATCGAGGACGGCACCCGGCCTCCGGCAGAACTCGCCACTCGGCTCACGGCGGCCCGGCAGGCATCCGACCGGGCAGGGGCGGACCTGTTCCTCAACGCCCGTATCGACACCTACCTGTTCGGACTCGGCGCCCCGGCCACCCGCCGGAAGGAAACCTTGTCCCGGGCGCGCATGTACGTCGATGCGGGCGCGGACGGCATCTTCGTCCCCGGCGTCACGGACACCGGCATCATCGAGGCGCTGGCCAGGGACATCTCCGTACCGTTGAACGTCATGGCCGGCCCAGGCGCCCCGACCGTTGCCCAGCTCGGCACCCTCGGCGTGGCTCGCGTCAGTCTCGGCTCGGGCGTGGCACAGGTCGCCTATGCAGCCGCCCGCCGCGCTGCGCAGGAGCTCCTCGGCACCGGCGACTACGACTCCCTCGCCGAAGGCATGGCCTTCCCGGAACTCAACGCGCTGTTCACCGAACCCCACTGACCCGGGACGAGTCGGGAGGCAGGCCACGGCAGGGCCCGTTCACCGGCCTCAGCCCGCACTGGTTCTGTGCGTTGGTCACCGCGCTGTGTCGTGAAAGGGGCTGATTACGTGCGTCCGGGACCGCCGTGGAGCCTGCCGCAGGAAGCCCGGAGGGACCTCCGCCAACTGCCGACCGAAGGGCGAAGGCGTCCACCACGTGATGCTCCGCATCGCCCATCTGCACAACCTTGCATGCAGCGCGTGACCGCACTCAACCCACGCTTGTGCCCGTTTCAAGATTCGATGGGCAGGAGCTGGACCAGGCCGACCCAGGTCTCCTCGTTCGCCTTGGTGTGGGTGGCACGGACCTTCCAGCGGCCGGCGGGCAGTGGGACCGACGCCTGGTCGGGTATCCCGCCGCCGGGATACTCGATGTCCAGATCGGCGCCTGCTTCGGCGGAGTCCATCAGCTTGGCTGGACCGTCCGACATCCACGTGCCGCACTCCTCCCACTGAGTGGCGGCATCTGCGAGGACAGCCTTGGCCGCAGCCTTCAGTTCGGCTTCGGAGTCGGCGGCAAGCCACCGCAGGAAGGCTCGGTGCTCGGGCAGAAAACAGCTGGTGGCGGGCTCGTCCGCCAGCACCAGTGCCTGCGCACCGCTGACTCCGACGGCGATCACACCGGCCAGATCATCCACCGTGCAGGCCCGGTCGTAGTCGTCTGGAGCGGTGGCGTCCCCCGCCAGGACCCCGCTCTCCGTACTTCCACGCCATGCAGCCAACGCAGAGTCGGGGACGACGATCAAAGGCCCGCCCATCGACTCGACCCAAACGGGAGAGTTGCGGGACGCATCGACTGCGGTAGACGGAGAGATGCTCATGCCGTCAGTGTGCCCGCGCCCACTGACAACGCCCTGCGGCGGCTTATTGCCGCCCATGACAGGAACGGGCACCGGGCATACATACGGCGAACGCAGCCACGGGGCAGTCCCTAGGCCATGGTCAGGAGGTGATCCGTCGGGCCGTAGTCGATCTTCCAGTCGGCGTAGACCCCCACGGCGCCGTCCTGCCGGCACCTCAGCCCCACGGTCACCCAGCGGACCGACCCGTCGCCGCCGAGCGAGTACGCGACTGCCGTCTCGAACTCGTCGCTCCCGCACGGGCAGCCGGCCTCGCCAGGATCCGCGTCGTCCCAGAACTCCTCGCTGTCCGCGATGAACGCGCGGCCGGCACAACCGGTGCACACCCGCTCGGCTCCACCCTCGACATCGTCAACGAGTACAGAGAAGACGTGTCCGTCGCAACTCCCGCAGACAGAAGGAACGATCTTCACCGGACGGCTGTCGTCAGCGTTCCGGAGAAGCGCCGCGAGGTCCGTGGATACGCCCTCACCAACCTGATCATCAGCGTGCACGGGCACATCGTTTCAGATGCCCCGACCTGGTACTCGTCCACCTTGACCAACGACAGTTGGGGTACGCCCCGGGCCCGGAACGACCCTTCAGACCACGCGAGGCTTGAGGCGTCTCGTGTGTCCAACGCGATGAGTGCGTCGCAGTCGGCTTCTTGTGACGCCTGTCCTGACCGGCGTACGGGCCTGGACGCATGACATCACCGCCTCTCCTATGCCCGGACGGTCGCCAGGAGCCAGGTCAACGGGAGGGTGAGGATGCCGAGGGCGATCGCGCCGAGCAGGGAAGCGAGCCAGACGAAGACGTAGTTGTCGCCGTCACGCAGACGTCCTTCGCGGGCGGAGGTGAGGAGCCAGTGCCCGGGCAGGCCGAGGGTGACGACCGTCCAGCCGGCGAGGGTGACATGCTCGGCGGCGGCGAGCGGCGAGGGCTCGAAGACCGCGTCGCCGACGAGCCGGACGTCGCGCCGGGTGCCCGACCGGAGGTCGCCGGAGGCGGAGCGGAGGTGTATCGGCCGCGCCGCCGTCGCCCCGGCTGACGAGGACGCGGAGGATGGTGTGTACGTGCCGCGGCAGTGGATGTCAGTGGTGTCCAGTCCGTCGAAGCAGTCGGTGACCACGAAGGTTCCTGTCGGACCTGCGACGCCTGTCAGCGCGCCCAGCCGGGCGCCGAACAGCAGCCAGATTACGGCCGATCCCCCCACGAGCCACAGTACGGCGAGCCCACCGGCCGCCCGCCAGACCCATGTCCGTTCCGTCCGTCCCATGCGATGCCCCCCGGCCATCCGTCCGAGGACGCCTTACCCGGCGGCGGCGCCGCGGAACCGCACGGGCTTTCGGTCGGGTCCCCGCACCGATGGGGCCCAACACCGGTCGGACAGCGCCGCGTAGGCCGGGCCGTACTGAACTGCTTGCAGACAAGGCTGCCGAAGCGGCCAGTTGTCGTACGTCGGCCTTCAGGTCAGGCGGTCACCTTCGCGATGAACGCGGCCAGGTTCGCCACCGTCCGCTGGATCTTCTCCTCCAGGGTGAGGGACTCATGCAGGCGCGCGCCGATGCCCGCGTCCCGCTTCCCGCGTACGTAGAGGGAGCAGGCCAGGTCGCTGCACATGTAGATGCCGACGGAGTTGCCCTGCTGTCCGGCCTTTCCGGATCTCGGCGCGACCATCAGTGAGACGCCGCCGGTGTGGGTGGTGACGCAGACCAGACACATGCTGCGGCGCGTCTGCCAGGAGCCGCTGCTGGAAGACCGCAGTTGTACGCCGACAGGGCGGCCGTCGAGCTCGGTGACGAGGTACGCCCTGTCGGGTGCCTGGGGGTCTCGCCAGCCCAGGAAGTCCAGGTCCTCCCAGGGCTGCTCGGCCAGGTCCCGGGGAATGTTCAGGCGCTTCGCCTCGCCCTTGGTGCAGTTCACAAACGCGTTTCGTATCTCGTGCTCGGTCAGCGGGTTCATACGCACCACGCTAAGTTGCCTAATTGGATTAGGCAACTTCATAATGAGTAGTGGCAGGATCGTAGGGGAATTAGGAGGGCGCATGGCAGCTCGGGCAGGACTCACCACGGAACGACTGGTACGGGCAGGGGCGGAACTCGCCGACGAGATCGGCTTCGAGCAGACGACCCCCGCAGCACTCGCCCGCCGGGTCGGAGTCAAGACGGCGAGCCTGTACTCGCACGTGAAGAGCGCCCACGACCTCAAGACCAGGATCGCCCTGCTCGCCCTGGAGGAACTCGCCGACCAGGTCTCGACGGCCGTGGCCGGACGGGCCGGCAAAGACGCACTCACCGCCTTCGCCAACGTCTACCGCGACTACGCCCTCAAGCACCCGGGCCGCTTCGCGGCAGCCGGGTTCCGGCTCGACCCGGAGACGGCGGCCGCCAGCGCCGGCGTACGGCACGCCCAGATGACGCGGGCCATCCTGCGCGGCTACAACCTGGCCGAACCGCACCAGACCCATGCGGTCCGTCTGCTGGGCAGCGTCTTCAGCGGTTACGTCGGCCTGGAGTCCGCCGGTGGGTTCAGTCACAGCGCCCCCGACCCGCAGGAAAGCTGGACCGCGATTCTCGACGCCCTCGATGTCCTGCTGCGCACCTGGCCCACCACCTCCTGACCGGCCACGTCCAGGCTCACCCCCACTCCGGGGCGTGCCCGGACCGGCCCTCCCGATCGAAGAGAACGACGAGATGAACACCGAGCCCGAGTACCGCTGGACCACCACTCCCCTCACGGCGGCGCTCCTGAGAGGCGCACTCGACCTGGAGCACACCGAGCGCGGCGTACTGCCCCACCGCCTGCCCGCGCCCGCCCGGCAGCAGATCCCCGACGGACAGCTGGCCAAGGCGGAGTCGCAGCCCTCGGGAGTGCGGCTGGCCTTCCGTAGCCGCGCCACCGCCGTCGAGCTGGACGTCGTGGCCACCAAACGGGTCTACGCCGGAGTGCCGCCACGTCCCGACGGGGTGTACGAGCTCCTCGTCGACGGACGACTCGTGGGCAGCGGCGGAACCACCGACGGCGACACCCTCACCATCGACCTGGTCACCGGGGCCTCGCACACCAGGCCCGGTCCGACGGAGACCCTGCGCTTCACCGGCCTGCCGGACCACGACAAGGACATCGAGATCTGGCTGCCGCACGACGAGACCACCCAGCTGGCCGCGCTTCGCACCGACGCCCCCGTCCGGACACCCCCCAGCGACCGCAAGGTCTGGCTGCACCACGGCAGTTCGATCAGCCAAGGCTCCAACGCCAGCACGCCGACCGGGATCTGGCCCGCCCGAGCCGCCGCGCTGGGAAACGTGGAGCTGGTCAACATGGGCTTCGGCGGCAGCGCCCTGCTCGACCCGTTCACCGCTCGCGCCATGCGCGACACCCCCGCCGACCTCGTCAGCATCAAGATCGGCATCAACATCGTCAACGCCGACCTGATGCGGCTACGAGCGTTCGGCCCGGCCGTCCACGGATTCCTCGACACGGTCCGCGACGGCCACCCCACCGCGCCGCTGATGGTCGTCTCGCCGATCCACTGCCCCATTCACGAGTACACGCCCGGACCCGCAGCACTGGACGTCGAGGCGATGAGCGGGGGGCAGCTACGGTTCGTGGCCACCGGCGACCCTTCGCAGACCGCCGCCGGGAAGCTCACCCTGACTGTGATCCGGCGCGAGCTCGCCCGCATCGTCCAGCAGCGTGCGGCCACCGACCCGAACCTGCACTACCTCGACGGACTCGACCTCTACGGCGAGGACGACCACACCGAGCTGCCGCTGCCCGACAACCTGCATCCGGACCCGGCCACCCACCGACGCATCGGCGAGCGCTTCGCCCACCTGGCCTTCGGCGGTCCATTCGGCGGGGCGAACCGACCTCCTGGCTGACGGTCGGGCGGGCAGGCGGTAGCGCCGCCGCCCGCCGCCCCTCACTCGGCAGTCCGGCCCCCGAGAGGCGGCGGCCAGGCTGCGCCGGAGAGGAGGGCATGGTCGCATCGGGAGATGGAGCTATCACACAGCGAGATGACGGCGGACCTGCGGCGCGCGGCCCGACTGGCCGTCGTCAAGCACGCCACCGATCCGGCCGACCTCGCGCAGCTCCTGGACATACTCGACCTGTGCAGCGAGACGGACCGCCCCCGTGCCGACCGATCCGGTGCCGACCGGCTCCGTGCCGACCGTTCCGGTTCTGACCGGTCCCGTGCCGACCAGGACACGGCGGGCCCCGCCTGATCGGTCCAGGGCCGCCGCGAGCGCGCCGTGCGGGCGACGCGGTCGTACGTGCGACGCCGTACGGGCTGCGGAAGTCCCCGCTCAGGGAGTCGGGGAGCGGGAGAGCCGGAGCAGGATCTCGCGCGAGCAGAACCGGCCGGCCCCCAGGCGCCGCGAGCACCGGAATCCGGCCGCATCGCGACAGCGGTGACCGGGCGGGGTGGAATGCGGCCCTGCGTCCCCGCTCGCTTCTAGGCTCGGCGCGTGACGGAGAACGAGATCAAGCTCAAGGCCATCGCCGCGCTGACGGCTCTGCGGGGCGACGTCGACGAGGGCCTCGTATCGGATCTGCTCGGCGAGGTGACTCCCGGGCAGTTCGCCGTGCCCGTGGGGGCGAGCGCGGAAGAGGTCGGCCTGGCGGTGCTCGCCCAGCTTTCCGAGCCCCTGAGCGCGCTGGTCAACGGCTTCATCATCGCTTTCGAGACGCTTGCCGAAGCCTACGATCGGACGGTCGGCGAGCCAGGCACCGAACTGATCCTCCAGGAGCTGGCGCGTCGCCTCGCGCGTGACAACTTCGAGTGAGGCAGTGAGAGCAGTGAGGGCGAGCGAGCTACCGCAGCACCTGTGAGGGCCCTCAGCATCCGTGTCGGCTGCATGGCCACGCCTACGTGGCCCGGAACCCGTCTCTGTTCGACCGCCGTCGCGAGTCCCCCGCCGGTCCGCTCCCGCACGCCCCACGGGACCGGGATGTGCCGGTGCGCCCGCTGGTAAACTGGGGGGTCACGCTTCGAAACCGTTGGGGCCCGTACCGAGGGGTACGGGCCCCGGCGCGTTCCGGGCGCCGAAACCGAGGAAGGTTCCCCATGAACGCGAAGCCGCCGGCCCCGGAGGGCGAACTCACGACGCCGCAGACGGTGGCCCCCGGCCTGCCGCCTGTCGAGTCCTTCGACGCACTCGGGCTGCCGCCCGAACTGACCAGGACGATGACCGGCCTCGGCGTGACGGAGCCTTTCCCGATCCAGGCGGCCACCCTGCCCAACGCGCTGGCCGGCCGTGACGTCCTCGGCCGTGCGCGGACCGGCTCGGGCAAGACGCTCGCGTTCGGGCTCGCGCTGCTGGCCCGGACGGCCGGAAGGCGAGCGGAGTCCAAGCGGCCCCTCGCCCTGGTCCTGGTGCCGACGCGGGAGCTCGCGCAGCAGGTGAGCGACGCGCTCGCGCCGTACGCGCAGGTGCTGAACGTGCGACTGGCCACGGTGGTCGGCGGGCTGGCGATCAACCGGCAGATGGCGATGCTGCGGACCGGCGCCGAAGTGGTCGTCGCGACCCCGGGGCGGCTGACCGACCTCGTATCGCGTAGGGCCTGTGATCTGCAGCAGGTGCGGATCACGGTGCTGGACGAGGCGGACCAGATGTGCGACCTCGGGTTCCTGCCGCAGGTGTCGGAGATCCTGGACCAGGTCCGTCCCGACGGGCAGCGGCTGCTCTTCTCGGCCACCCTCGACCGCAACGTCGACCAGCTGGTGCGGAACTACCTCCACGAGCCGGTCCTGGCCTCGCTCGACCGTGTGGCGGGCTCCGTCGCCACGATGGAACACCATGTGCTGAACGTCCACCCCGCCGACAAGTACGCGACCGCGACCGAGATCGCCGCGCGCGACGGCCGGGTCCTGATGTTCCTGGACACCAAGGCCGGCGTGGACCAGTTCACCCGTCACCTGCGGGCCAGCGGTGTGAGGGCCGCCGCCCTGCACAGCGGGAAGTCGCAGCCGCAGCGCACGCACACGCTCGCCCAGTTCAAGGACGGCGAGATCACCGTGCTGGTGGCCACCAACGTCGCGGCGCGCGGCATCCACATCGACGCGCTGGACCTCGTCGTCAACGTGGACCCGCCGGCCGACGCGAAGGACTACCTGCACAGGGGCGGGCGTACGGCTCGCGCCGGGGAGTCCGGGAACGTGGTCACGCTGGTCACCCCGAACCAGCGGAAGGACGTGAACCGGATCATGACCGACGCCCGGATCCGGCCGACGGTGACGCAGGTGCGCTCCGGCGAGGAGAAGCTGACCGCCATCACCGGTGCGAAGCGCCCGCCGGTCGAGGGGAAGGGCAGCGGGAACGTGCCGTTCCGCGGCATGGGTACGCGGCCGGGCCGCCCGAAGGAGACCCGCAGGACGGCCGATGCCCGCAAGGCGGCGGAAGCACGCGCGGCGGCCCGGGTGCGCAGGGGCCGCTGAGGGTGCTGATCCGGCCGGAGCACGTCGCCTGTCCGGCTCTGGTGTCGGCGGTCCACGCGAGCGAGCGGTGACGCGCGCAGGGGGGTGGGGAACACGGATCGCCGGGGAGGCCTCCGGCCCCTTCCGCAGAGCGTACGGGTGTCACGACGTGATCCGGATCACGTCGTGTCACAGAGGACGATGTCGTGGTGTCTTGAGGGCGAACCCCTGAAGCCGCATTCCTCGAACGAAGGAGACACCATGACTGAGCGCACCGATGTGGTCGTTATCGGCGGAGGATACGCCGGGGTCATGGCAGCCAACCGTCTGACGCTGAGCGACGACGTGACCGTGACCCTGATCAACTCGCGGCGGACGTTCGTCGAGCGCATCCGCCTGCACCAGCTGGTGACGGGGTCCGACGACGCGGTGGTCGACTACCGCGAGGTTCTGGCGGAGGGCGTACAGCTGGTCGTCGGGTCCGTGGAACGGATCGACGCGGCCGGGCGCGGCGTCACGCTCGCCTCGGGCGACACGGTCGGTTACGACTACCTGATCTACGCGGTGGGCAGCGGCGGCGCCGAGCCGAGCGTGCCCGGCGCGGCCGAGTTCGCCCACCAGGTGGCCACCCTGGAGCAGGCGGAGCGGCTGCGGGCGGTCCTCGGCACCTCGCCCGCGACGGCTCCGACGACAGTGGTCGGAGCCGGTCCGACCGGCATCGAGACCGCCGCGGAACTGGCGGAGGCAGGCCGTGCCGTGACCCTCGTCTGTGGCGGGGTGCTCGGCCCGTATCTGCACCCGCGTGGGCGGCGCTCGGTCGCCAGGCGGCTCGCCGCCCTCGGTGTGACCGTGCTCGACGGGCCCGGCACCAAGGTGACGGCGGTGACCGCCGACACCGTGCGGCTCGACGACGGGCGCGAACTGCCCAGTCGGGTGACCGTCTGGACCGCCGGATTCGGTGTGCCCGAGCTGGCCGCCCGCAGCGGGCTCAGCACCGACGCCGCGGGCCGGCTGCTCACCGACGAGACGCTGACGAGCGTGGACGACGTACGCATCGTCGCGGCCGGCGACTCGGCGGCGCCGTCGGGTCTGCCGTTGCGGATGAGCTGCCAGGCCGCGATGCCGCTGGGCGCGCGGGCCGCCGACACCGTGCTCAGCCGGATCGCGGGGGAGCAGCCCTCGACTCTCAACCAGGCGTTCGCCGGGCAGTGCATCAGCCTGGGCCGAGGCGCCGGCATCTTCCAGTTCGCCCGCCGGTACGACGTCGCCGTGTGGTTCCACATCGGTGGCCGCCCGGGCGCGAGGATCAAGGAGTTCGTGTGCAAGGGCGTCGTCGGTCATCTGGCGGGCGAGGCACGCAAGCCCGGCTCGTACGGCCTGCACCGCGTCTCAGGAGGTGCCAAGCGGCGACAGCTGCTGCAGGCGCAGCGCGGCGGGACGCCGGCCACCGCTGAGACGGCGGCGTAAGCCGGGGTCGGACGGCGGCAACGCAAGGGAGGATTCTGTCGTGTTCGCAGACGCAGCACGTGTGACGGCCGTCGGCCAACAGGGCCGGCCGCGAGGGGGAGGGCTCCAGACATGAGCGACCACACCGCTGATCCGGCGACCGAGGCTTTCGTCGCTCACCGGAACCTGCTCTTCACCGTCGCCTACGAGATGCTCGGATCGGCGGCCGACGCCGAGGACGTCCTCCAGGAAACGTGGCTGCGGTGGGTCAAGGCCGACCTGGCCGAGGTGCGCGACCACCGTGCGTACCTGGTCAGGATCACGACCCGGCAGTCGCTCAACCGGCTGCGCGCCATGAAGCGCCGCAAGGAGGCGTACGTCGGCGCCTGGCTGCCCGAGCCGCTGCTCACCGCGCCGGACGTGGCACAGGACGTCGAGCTCGCCGAGAGCGTGTCGATGGCGCTCATGCTCGTCCTCGAAACGCTGTCGCCGACCGAGCGCGCGGTCTTCGTGCTGCGCGAGGTCTTCGACGTCGGGTACGACGAGATCGCCGCCGCGGTCGACAAGAGCCCCGCTGCCGTGCGCCAGATCGCACACAGGGCGCGACGGCACGTGGACGCCCGCCGTCCTCGCGAGGTGGTCTCCGCGAGCGAGACACGGGCGGCCCTCGAGTCCTTCCAGCGCGCGCTCGAAACCGGCAACATCCAGGGACTCCTCGATGTGCTGGCCCCGGAGGTCGTCCTGGTGAGTGACGGCGGCGGCATCAAGCAGGCCGCTCCGAGGCCGGTCACCGGCGCCGACAAGGTGGCCCGGTTCATGGCCGGTGGTCTCGGCAAGGTCGGGGCGTTCGGCCAGGGCGACAGCCCGGTCACCGTCGTTCCCACCGTGGTCAACGGCAGCCCGGCACTTCTCGTGCACATGCACGGCGAGATCGACGGCGTCATGGCGGTCCGTGTCCAGGACGCCCGTATCACCGGCCTCTACTACGTCCGCAACCCGGAGAAGCTGTCCCGCGTCGCATCCGAGACCCGGCTCACCCTGCGATGACGTCCGGCTCGCCGGGCATCATGGAGTGATCCGACAGGGCGTCGCTGAACGATGGGGGGATGCGTGGGGAGGCCGACAGGTGGACAGCTCCCGACGGTTGCGTTTGAGGAGCACGTGCGGGCCCGCCCCGACCTGTACTTCGGGGTCGGGCGGGACAGCCCCGAGCTTCCCACCGAGGTGCTTCAGCGGGTGGTCAGGGACGCGCTGCACCACGGCGACGGCACGCATGGACGGATCAGCGTCGAGATCGGCTCCGACCTCTGCTTCACCGTGGAGGACGACCGGCGCCGCAGCGTGGACGAACAGGGCAGGCCGCTTCCCGGGTTCTACGACTCCCTCCTCGACAGGGAGCGGTGTGTTCCCGCGGCGGCCGCCGCGCTGAGCGTCGTCACGGTGGTGGAGGTCCGGCTGGACGGCCTGGGCTACCGCCAGGAGCTCGCCGGGACGAAGCCGACGGGTGACTGGGAGGAGTTTCCGGCACACGAGCCGGACGGAACCCGGGTCACGTTCTGGCTGGACCCCTCCTACTGCGGCGACGGCGAAGCCATCGCCTGGGCCCTGCGCCCCGAGGAACTGCACGAGGACACGTGCGAGGCACGTCCCTCGTTCACGGCATTCCCGATCCACGATCGCCGCCCCGGAGACGGAGACGGAGACGGAGCGGCGAACGCCCACTCCGGTGCAGGGCTAGGCGCCCCTGCGGCGGGACCAGCGGGCGAACGGGCCTCGTTGCTTGTGCGGCCGCGGGGCGAACGCCGTGGGGGCGATACCCAGCGCGCCGAGCCGTGACATGAGCTGTGCCTCCTGTTCGGCGGTGACAGCGACGTACAGGGACGTGCCCGTGTCGGCGGCGCTGAAGACGACCTGGTCCAGTCGCCACGCCTCCGCACCGATCGTGAAGGGGGCCAGAGTTAGCAACACGTCGAACTGTGCGTCGTCGCGGACCGCGATGGTGACCCCCATCCCGGCGTCGCCCTTGACCGACCGGCCCTCCGAGGACAGCTGGCTCGTACCCAGCGACAACGCGTACGCGTGAGCGGGCATGACGTCCAGCGGCCACGCGCTGTCGCTGTACGCGTCGACGTATGCGGTGTCGATGCTGTCCCGCAGGACATGCAGGGCCTCGCGGTGTGCGCCGACCACGTCCGCGGGCTCCAGGTCGTCCCGGAGGAACAGTTCCCGACGTGGTTCGTCCGCTCCGCTGATCATGGTGCCCAGCCTGTCATGCGGGGCCGCGGTCCAGAGGCAGCGGGTGCGAGCGAGCGCGGGCCAGGCCCTGACCGTGCCCCGCGCCCTCACCGTGGCCCGCCCCGACCGGGCCCCCGCGCAACCCCACCTGTGCACGGCCGGCTCACCCGGTGCCGGCTCCGACCGGGCCTCTGGGCTGGTTGATCTGGGCCGTCAGCAGGTGGGAGTCGAGCAGGGACACGTCTGCCGTGCGGTCGGCCCGCGCGTAGCCGGCCAGCATACGTTTGGTCAGGACGAGTGCCTCGGGGGAGCGTCGGACGAGGGGCCGCGTCCAGGCGAGGACGACGTCGTCCAGCTGGTCGAGAGGAGTGGTCCTGTGGAGGAGACCGAGCCGGTGGGCGGCGGCCGCGTCGAACACGTCGCAGGTGAGCATGAGTTCCCGGATGCGTGCGGCGCCGGCCTCCGAGACCAGGCGGCCCATCGCTCCTCCCCAGGCGGGCGGGAGTCCGATGCCGAGCTCCGGCATACGGAAGCGGCAGGTGTCGGCGCCCGCGCGCAGGTCACAGAACGAGGCGAGGGCGAGCCCCGCGCCGATCACCCGGCCGTGGAGCCGGGCAATGGTGACGGCGTGGGTGTTCTCCAGCGCCTGGCACAGGCGGTGGGCCTTGTCCGCGATGCGCCGCAGTCCGGCCCCGGTCGGGTCCGCGACGAGCGCTGCCTGGTACTCGGCGCGGTCGGCGCCCAGACAGAAGTCCGGGCCCATGGAGGACAGGACCAGGATGCGGATGTCCGGGCGTTCGTGGAGGTCGTCGAGCAGCAGCAGGAGATCGTCGAGGACGGCGACACCCAGTGTGTCGTCCTGGTCCCACGGGTTGAGGCGGACGTGGAGGACGGGGCCGTCCTGCTCGACCCTTATGGACTTGCCGGAAGGGCTCGTGAGGGCACGGGTGCTTTCGGTCATGCGACAGCGACATCCAGATTCAGAAGGCGCCGGAACGCGACCCGGGGAGCCATCGTCGGGCGGCGTACGAGAGTGAGGCGGGGGAGGTGCCGGATGAGCCCGCGGAGCAGTATCTGTGCCTCCATGCGGGCCAGCGGCGCGCCGAGGCAGTAGTGGATGCCGCCGCTGAAGGCCAGGTGGGCAGGCTTGCGATGCGGGTCGAACCGGTGAGGGTCGACGTGCTTGGCCGGGTCCCGGTGGGCCGCGCCCACCATGAGGTGGACCATCTCGTCCTTGCGTACGTCCAGTCCGCCCAGGACACAGTCCTCGCCGGCGATCCTGCTGATGACGTGGGTGGGCGGGTCGTAGCGCAACGTTTCTTCCACGAACGCGGGCACCAGGTCGGGGTGATCGGCGACCATGTCCCAGCGCTCCGGGCTTTCGACGAGCAGGAGTGTCATCGTCGTGAGGAGAGTCGACGTGGTCTCCAGAGCGGCCAGCAGGACGAACAGGACCAGGAAGTAGACGGCCTCGTCCGCCTTGTCACGGTCGGCCTCCATGGAGTCCCACGTCTCGATCCAGCGGGACACGGGGTCAGCACCCGGGTGGGCGCGCCGATCGCTCACCAGGGCCATGAAGTAGGCGCGAAGTTCGGCCGTGGCCGCGTCCGATCCGGCCAGCTGGCTCGCCGAGGGCAGCAGTTCCTGTGTGAAGACCTGATCGTGGGTCAGCTGCCGCAGGCGGGGCCAGTCGGCCGAAGGTATCCCGAGCCATTCCCCGATGGTGGCGACCGGCAGTTCGTCGCCCACCACGGTCACGAAGTCGGTCTCCCCCTCACGCACCTGCTCTGCCAGGGATTCCAGAAGCCGATCGGTCGTCCGGGTCACGGTCCGGCCGATCTGTTCCACTGCGGCCCGGTCGAACGTGCCGGCGGCCCGGCGCACCCGCGTGTGGTCCGGGGGATTGAGCGCGGCCAGCGTGTTGCTCATCTCCCGGGAGGAGGAGGCGTTCCAGCGTGTGCCGGATCCCTGCCGCTCGCGCCACTGTTTGTCCGGTTCGAGCCAGTCACGGCTGCGCAGCACCTGATCGCAGAGGGCGAAGCTCGTCACGACGGAACCTCCCCAGGGCGCGAGGCTGACATCGCCCCTCGACAGCAACTCGTCGTAGATCGGGAAGGGGTCGGCCTGCCCCTTCGCCGTCCGAAGACGGGAGAAGAGGGAGGCGGACGCCCTACGGTCGTACGACGGAGTCGTGATAACTCCCATATGGCGGCTCCTTTCTAGAACCAGCCGCCATGCATACCCACAAGATCGTTGCAGCATCCACCAACACAGGAGTCGCAGGAGTAACTTAGGTCACTCTCCGCGTGTCCATGCCAGGAAGCGGCTGAACATGCCCCCCTTGTGCTGCGGAGCCGCGGGGGCCGTCGGCCGTGACGACCGGGCGGCGGAACGCTGGTCGCCGGACGCGGGCTGCTGGTGCGCCTGGGCCTGCGGCTGGGCGGTCTCGGCGGCCGCCGCCACCGCCCTCGGGGTGAAGCGGACCGGAAGGGTCACCAGCGAGCGGCTCCACGGAGTCGGCGCCCAGGCGAGCGTCTTGAACGGAACGCGCATCTCGACGTCGGGCAGCCGGTTCAGGAGCGTCTCCACCGCTGTGACCGCGATCATGAACGCGGGGTCCTTGGCGGGGCACGCGTGCGGGCCGGCGCCGAAGGCGAGGTGAGCCTTGGCGCTGAGCTGCTGACGGTGCTCCGTCAGCTTCGGGTCGGTGTTCGCCGCCGCGAAGGAGACCAGCACCGGGTCGTTGGCCCGGAGCAGCCTGCCACCCAGCTCGACGTCATGAGTCGGGTAGTGGGCCGCGTAGTTGGCGATCGGCGCGTAGTTCCACAGCGTCTGGGCGATGGCGTCCTCGACCGGCAGTCCGCTCTGCCACTCCTCGCCCAGGTACAGCGCGCTGCTGGTCCCGATGGCGGCGGTCAGCGGCGCGGTGCCACCGGAGAGCAGGGTGACCAGCTGGTGCAGCACCTCCTCGTCGCTCAGCTGGGCCGAGTGCTCCATCAGGCGGGTCGTCAGGTCCGCCGCCGGACGTCGTCGCTTGAGAGCGATCAGTTCGGCGAGCGCACCCCCCAGTACCTCGTCGGAACCGGGAGTGCCCTCGAAGATGCCGCTGATCCCGGCGATCACCCGGTCACCGATCTCGGGCGGGCAGCCGAACAGGTCGCTGAAGACCAGCAGCGGCAGCGGCTGGGCGTACTCGGCCATCAGCTCCGCCTGGCCGCGCGGCTCCGAACTGAAGCGGCTGATCAGGTAGTCGGCGGACTGCTGCGTCTGCCTGATGAGCTGGAGCTCGTTGACCGTGGCGAGGCTGTCCGTGACCGCCTGGCGCAGACGGGCATGTGCCGCGCCGTCACTGAACAGCGCGTTGGGGCGGTAGCTCATCATCGGCAGCGCCGGACTGTCCGGCGGGACGAGCCCGGCGTTCAGCGCGTTCCAGCGCCGCGAGTCGCGGACGAAGGACGCCGGGTTCTGCAGGACGTACAGAGCGGCGTCGTAGCTGGTGATCAGCTCCACCGGGACGTCCGGGGCGATGTCCACGGGCGCGCTCGGGCCGGAGCCACGCAGATGCGCGTAGTGGCCGTCGGGGTCGGCTCCGAACGCGGGGCCGTACAGCTGGACGTTCCCGTGCGCGGGGCATCCGGGGGGTATCTCCTGCGCTTCGAACGGCTGTTGCATACCGGCGCTCTCCTAGCCGAGTTGGGACATGAGATGAGTGACGAGGGTGATGAGCGCCTGCGCCGAGGTGTTCTCGTCGCGCACGTCGCACTTCACGACGGGGGTGGCGTCCGTCAGGTTCAGCGCCTCGCGGACTTCGTCGAGCGGGTAGTCCGTGGTGCCCTCGAAGTGGTTGACACCGATGGCGTACGTCAGGCCGAAGCTCTCGACCAGGTCCAGGACGGGGAAGGACTCGTGCAGCCGCTCGGGGTCGACGAGGATCAGTGCGCCGAGAGCGCCCCGGGACAGCTCCTCCCACATCTCCTTGAAACGCTCCTGACCGGGCGTTCCGAAGAGATAGAGGACCAGCGTGTCACTGAGGGTGAGCCGGCCGAAGTCCATGGCCACCGTGGTGGTCTTCTTGTGAGGCGTGCCCGACAGGTCGTCGAAACCCTCGCTGGCCTCCGTGATCTCCTCTTCGGTCCGCAGAGGCTCGATCTCGGAGAGACTTCCGATGCAGGTGGTCTTCCCGACCCCGAAGTGCCCCACTATGAGGATCTTCACCGCATGGGAGACGTCTGGATCCAGGTACACGCTTTACGCTCCGAATCGATTCTTCAGGCCTTCGAGCACGGCGCTGACCAGTTCTCTGTCGACACGCTCGGCGCGCGGTATCGGCCTCCTCACGAGAATGAGGCTGTCCTCCTCCAACTGCGCGAGCAGGATGCGCACGATGCCCAGCGGCAGGTGCGTGTGGCCGGCCACCTCGGCCACGGAGAGGAAGCCGTCGGCGACCAGATCCATGACCTGACCCGCTTCCGGCGAGAGCGTGCGCGCCGCCGCCGAGGCGTCCTGTGCCGCCATGACGAGCGTGGTGTGCTCGTACTCGTGGTCGGGGGGCAGGGCCCGTCCGTTCGTGATGACGAACAGAGGGACTAACGGGGACGTGAGTTCCAGTTCCTGCTCGGGTTCGTCAGGCATGGCCTGCCCCCTCTGCTCGTACTGCCGATGCGGTCAGCTTCGGAATCACTTCGTGCAGGCGCGTGGTGAACTCCTCGATGTCGCAGTCGTGCTCGGCGGCGGCCGCGAGGAACGCCCCGGTGCCCGCCGCGATCAGGAAGATCCAGCCGTGCTGGAACTCGATGACCGTCTGGCGCCACTCGGCGCTCTCCAGCACACCCGCGAACTGCGAGGTGACCCTGCTGTACGCGTGGATACCCGTCATCGCTGCGGAGATCGTGTCCGCCAGGTCCCGGTTCAGCCCGCTGGTCGCGCCGCGCGGCAGACCGTCGGCCCCCAGCAGTACGGCGTGACGTGCGCCCCGCACGTCGGCGATCACCTGGTCGAGGTCGGCGAGCACGAACCCGGAGGAGCCTGAGCCCTCACGCCGGGGGGCGCCGGAGCCCCCCGTGCCGGCGTCGTCCTCGGCGTTCACGCGCGGCGGCGAGGTGAGGTTGTTGCCCAGCCGGGCGACGAGGCGGTGCATACGGAAGGAGATCTGCTGCATGTCCACATCGGGCGCGGCGGCGGCGGCCAGATAGGCACCCTGCCCCGCTCCGATCAGGAAGCTCCACCCGTGGGAGAACTCGATGATCGTCTGGTTCCACTGCCGGTCCTCCTCGGGCCCGGCGAAGTGCGCCGTGGCCCGGCTGAGCGACTGCATCCCGGCCATGGCGGCGGAGATCGTACGCACCTCCTTCTCGGCGAGGCCCTCCGTGGCCCCACGAGGAAGGCCGTCGGCGGACAGCAGGACGGCGTGCCGTGCCCGGGGCACGTTGTGCACGATGTCCTCGAGCATCCACGACAGGTCGGCGGTCATGCGTCTTCGGACCCTTCGAACGACGTGGCATCAAGGTTGCGGCCGGAAAGGGTGCCGCGCTGGAAGGCGCCCAGGCTGCGTCCGGAGGCGCGGCCCGTGCCCTCGGCCGTCCGGGGCGCCGCAGGGGTGGTCTCGGGGTCGGGCACGCTCGCGATGGGTGCCTGACGGGCTCCGCGCTTGGGCAGGCCGTGCGTCGTGCGCGTCGGTGCGGTCTGGGGCCGCCCCTCGGCACGCCGGATGCTGCTGACCGGGGCCTCCTGGGCCGGCGGCGTCTCCTCCATGGTCCACAGCTCCTCGGGAAGCAGGACGACGGCACGGACGCCGCCGTACCGGGAGACTCCGGTGACATCCACCTTGAAGCCGTACTGACGCGCGATCAGTCCGATCACCGGGAAACCGAACTTCGGCTGGTTGCCGAGCTGCGACAGCCGAGGGACCACGTCGCCCGACAGCAACTCGGTCGCGCGCTGCCGGTCCTCGTCGCTCATGCTGACACCGGCGTCGTCGATGACGATGCACAGGTTGTTCTGGACCCGCTGGAACGTCACCTCGATCGGTGCGTCCTGCTGCGAGAAGCTGGCAGCGTTGTCGAGCAGTTCGGCCACCGCGAGGGCCACGGGTGCGACCGCGGACGCCTTCAGCGCGAGACCGGTCTGCTGCATGATGGCGACCCGGTTGAAGTTGCGTATCTGCCCCTGGGCGCTGCGCACCACGTCGTACACGCTGGCGGCCCGGTTGCGGCGGCCGAGGGGCGCACCGCACATGACCGCGATGCCCTGCGCCTTACGCGCCATCTGGGCGTTGGCGTGGTTGACCTCCAGCAGGTCGCTGAGTACCGCGTGGCCGCCGTACTTGCGCTGGATGCCGTCCAGGAGGGTCGTCTGCTCCGCCGCGAGACTCTGCAGGAAGCTGGCGGCACCCTTGAGGACCGCCTTGGTGTTCTCCTCGGCCGCTTCCTTGGCCTCGCGGAGGGTTCCGTCCTGCTCGCTACGGAACCTCTGCAATTCCGCTCGCGAGAGATGCAGTTGACTGTCCGATATATGGAGCCTGCTCCTCAGCTCCGCCTCGTTCTGTTGCTTCTTCGCCCCTAGAGCTCGGTTGCGGGCGGCGAGTGCCACGACCGCGACGACGGCTGTCGCCGCCACCGCGACCAAGCACCACACAAGTGCATCTCGAATCATGGAAACCTTTCCCGGGCGCATGGCAGGCGGACGGCGACGGATACACCTCGCGAGGATCAGGGATCCAGCCGCTCGGCACTGCTCACCCGCTGGTGCGGAAAGCAGGCCGCCGATCGCGAATCAGCATCTGGACCCAGTGGATCAAGATCACAGATGTGCGGATGCTATCACCGGAATCGTTCCTTCAATCGAGCCGGCTCCCGGTCCCTATACCGGTCAACACGCCTTGTATACAAGGGCGTTGAGCAGATTCTTCGCCCCTGGGGCGGCCCGGTCCGCGCGCCGTCGGTGTCGGGGCCCGCAGTGTCGCGGGCAGGCCTTCACAAGAGGAGTGACAATCTCTCACATGCGTGTGCGGCGCCGACAACCGGTGTCTCCCGCATTCGCCACCAGGCGTGTGTGTCGGCCCCTCCGTCGGTGGCCGTCCTGATGCGTATGAGTCATGCTTGGGGGGCAGTTGACCTCGTTACCACGTCACCGGGCCGACAACGCGCTCGGCGGCATCGTGGCGAAAAGCTCGACGTTCAACCCGGCGGCACCTTCGGCGTGACGACCTTCGCCGAGGTCGACCCCGGGGGCAACATCTGCGAAGAGACCGCCGACTGCGCCGTAGGGACGTGCCGACCACTTCGACCGGAACGACCGCAAGAACGACGTCTTCGTCGCGGACGCCTTCCAGTAGTTCTCGAGAAGTTCACGTCTGCCTCGCCTGCCGGAGCGGGCGCCCGGATCCATGTCATGGCCGTGGCCGTGGCCGTGGCCGCGGCGGCGATCGGACTCCTGGGCGCCGGCTGGTCCGTGCTGCGCCGCGTGCGCAGGGCGAGCGCCCCACCTGCGTAGGAGAGGCCAGGCGGGCACGCGCGGTGGCGGCTCCCGGTCGAGGGACGCCACCGCGCGGGGCGCCCGGAGCGGCCCGACCCGGCGGACGCGGCAGCCGGTGGGGGAGCGTTCCGCGCTAAGCTGCAAGCGCCCCGCGGGGGAAGTCCGGTCGAAGTCCGGCGCTGACCCGCAACGGTAGGCGGAGCCCTCACAGGGTTCCGTAAGCCCGATTTCCCGCGGTGGTGATGGCTCCTGTCAATTCGCCGTGGACTGCGAGGGGTGCTGCACAGGGGCCCCGAGTCCCGGGCTGCTCCTTTGAATACGTAGGCGCACGGCCCGAGGCGAAAGAGATCCGCCCGTGGCCACATCGCTCGAACGCATACCGGCCGTGCCGCCGCGCGCCGCCCTGACCGGCGCCGGGCCCACGCCTCCCAAGCGGGTGTCACTGCCGCTGCTCCTGACCCTCCTGGGCGTCGCACTCCCCGTCTCCCTCGCCATGGGCGCCGGAACCGGGGCGTCGGGGCTCTCCTGGGGAGAGGTCGTGCACCATCTCTGGGCCGGACTGACCGGCGGGCCCATCGCCGCCGACGAGGTCCCGGCCTACACCATCGTCTGGGAACTGCGCTTCCCACGAGCCGTCCTGGCCGCGATCGTCGGTGCGGGCCTCTCGGCCATCGGCGTCGCCGTGCAGGCCATGGTCCGCAACGCGCTCGCCGACCCGTTCGTCCTCGGCATCTCATCCGGCGCGGCCGTCGGCGCCAACGCCGTACTCATCTTCGGGGCGTTCGGCGCCTTCGGGATCTGGGCCCTGTCCTCGGCCGCCTTCGTCTCCGCCCTCCTCGCCATGGTGCTCGTGTACGCGATCGCCCGCACCGATCGCGGCCTCACCCCGCTGCGGCTCGTCCTGACGGGCACCGCGATGTACTACGGCTTCTCGGCCGTCACCACGTTCATGGTGTTCGCCGCCGAGCGCGGCGAGGCTGCCCGCTCCGCGATGATGTGGCTGCTCGGCAGTCTCGGCGGAGCGACCTGGGCCTCCGTGCCGATCGCCGCGGCGGCCGTACTCGCCGGCCTCGCCCACCTCGCGTGGTCGGCCCGCCGCCTGAACGCCCTCGCCATGGGCGACGAGACCGCGGCCGCCCTGGGCGTGGACGCGGGAAGGCTCCGCAAGGAGCTGTTCCTCGTCTCCGCCGCCGTCACGGGGGCGGTCGTCGCGGTGAGCGGTGCGATCGGCTTCGTCGGACTGATGGTCCCGCACGCCGCACGGATGCTGGTCGGCGCCGACCACCGCAGACTCCTGGCCGTCGCGCCGCTCGCGGGCGCCGTCCTGCTGATCTGGGTCGACATCCTCTCCCGGGTGGTCCTCGCACCTGCCGAACTGCCCGTGGGGGTACTGACCGCCGTCATCGGCGTGCCGTGCTTCGTCCTGCTCATGCGCCGCCGCTCCTACACGTTCGGGGGCGCGTGATGCGGATCGACATCGATGAACTCACGGTGGAGATCTCCGGCGCACGACTCGTGGACGACGTCACGCTGCGAGCGGGCGAGAGTCAGGTCGTCGGCCTCGTGGGGCCCAACGGCAGTGGGAAGTCCACGCTGTTGCGGTGCGTCTACCGGGCCCTGCGCCCCACCGCCGGCACGGTCCGGCTCGGGGGCGAGGACCTGGACTCGATGAGTGCGCGCGAGAGCGCCCGCCGGCTCGCCGCGCTTCCCCAGGAGGCGGTCACCGAATTCGACTTCACGGTCGCAGAGGTCGTGGCGATGGGACGGCTCCCGCACCAGCGGTCCATGGCCCGGACCACCGACGAGGACCGGCGTACCTGCGAGGCGGCACTGGCGGGCGTCGGTGCCGCACACCTCGCCGATCGCGGCTTCCTCACCCTCTCCGGCGGTGAGAAGCAGCGCGTGCTGATCGCCCGCGCTCTCGCCCAGCAGCCCCAGGTGCTGGTCCTGGACGAGCCCACCAACCACCTGGACATCGCACAGCAGCTGGAGGTGCTGGCACTGGTACGCCGGAGCGGACTGACCGTTCTCACCGCCCTGCACGACCTCAACCTCGCCGCGCTCCACTGCGACGTCCTCCACGTCATCGACCGCGGCCGGATCGTCGCTTCCGGCGCTCCGCACGACGTCCTCACACCCGAGTTGCTGGCCGAGGTGTTCGGCGTACGGGCGCACCGCGTGCCGCACCCGGAGACCGGCGCCCTGCAGCTGCTCTTCGACCGTCTCCTCACCGCGTAACCCATGTCCCTAGGAGCACCCGCCACCATGCAGAACTCCGTACGTCCCGCAGCTCTCGTGCTCGCCGCCGCTCTGGCCCTCACCGGCTGCGGAGCGGAGGTCGAATCGCCGGGCGACCGGAAGGGCGGCTCCCGAGCCGCCGGCAGCCACTACCCGGTGACCGTGGAGAACTGCGGTGAGAGGAAGACCTACGACAAGGCCCCGCAACGCGTGGTCACCAACGACGTCGGTATCACCGAGATCATGTTCGCGCTCGGCCTTGAGGACCACATGGCGGGATACGTCATGCCCGACGACAAGGGCGACCTCACCGGAGTTCCCTGGAAGGACGGCTACGAGAAGACCGAGTGGCTCTCCAAGGAGACGATCAACAAGGAGCTCGTGCTCGACGCCCGCGCCGACCTGGTCTTCGCGGGCTGGAACTACGGGTTCAACGAGGGGGAGGGGTTCACGCCCGCCGAGCTGCGGCGCGTGGGGATCGACTCCTACCTGCTCAGCGAGTCGTGCCGCAACGGGCAGGGCAAGGCGCGCGGGGTGATGGCACCGCTCGACGCGCTCTACACCGACCTGCGCAACCTGGGGCGGATCTTCGACGTCGAGGACCGGGCCGACAGGCTCATCGCGTCGTTCCGCCAGGAGGTCGCCGACGTGCGGGCGAAGGCGGCGAAGGGTGCCGACCGCCCGCGTGTCTTCCTCTACGACGACGGCCGCGACAAGCCGTTCACCTCGGGTGTGTACGCCGGACCGCACGACATCATCACCAAGGCGGGCGGTGACCACATCATGAAGGACCTCAAGGACAGCTGGACGACGGTCGGCTGGGAGACGGTGATCGACCGCGACCCCGAGGTCATCGTGATCAACAACTACGGGGACACCAGCTCCGACCAGAAGCGGAAGTTCCTGAAGTCCTACAAGCCGCTCGCCGACGTCTCGGCGGTCAGGAACGACCGGATCGTCGTCCTCGACTATGTGGACCTGGTGGAGAGTCCGCGCAACCCGGCGGCCATCAGCTCTCTCGCCGCGGAACTGAGGGACCTCACCTCCTGACCCCCGGGCCGCGCCCCCCGGACCCGGGAGGGCGTGGCCGGTGACGTCCGCCCACCGGCGTCGGGACGCCGGTGGGCGGACGGGGTGTCAGGCGCTGATGTCGTAGAGGACGAACGTCTCCCACGCACCGGTGATGTCGGCGGAGCGGGCCCGCAGTACGTACTGCAGGGAGCCCGTGTAGCTGTTCTCCATGGTGACGAAGAGCCCGTTCAGCGTGGACCGCAGCGCATAGTGGTCCAGCTCCGCGTTGTGGTACATCTCGAACCGCTCCCAGCCGCCCGCACTGGCGGAGCGGGCCCGCAGCACGTTCTGGGCGCTGCCCGTGAAGTTCTTCTCGACCGCCACGTAGAGGTTGTTCGCCAGGGACTTCAGGGCGTACGTCTCGGTGGTCGCGTCCCACTCGAAGGCGAAGCCCTCCCAGGCGCCGCCGTACGCGGCGGAACGCGCGCGCAGCGCACCGGTGTTCGGGGCGGCGTAATTGAGCTCCGTCGCGGTGAACTTCCCGTTGCGGACCGACTGCACGGCCAGCAGCTCGGGCTCGTCGGCCGAGGCGGATAGCGCTTCACCGGTGGCGGACGGCGCCCGCAGGGACTCCGCCTCCCCGGTGATCCGAGCCAGTTCGGCGCCGTCCACCGCCTCCCACCCGCTGGGCACGGCAGCGGGCCGGTCGGCCTGCGGCGCGGCTCCCGCCACGGGGGCGCCCAGCGCGGCCGCCGCCAGCACGGCACTCAGGGAAAGAAGGACGGAGGTTATGCGTCGCACAGGTATTCCTTGCCTTTCGTCAACGGATTTCGGGAGCAGCGAGATACCGGAGTCCGCAAACGGACGCCGGTCGCCTCTCAGGAATTCGTGACACAGAAGAACCGGCGGATCCACGCACGTGGGGAACCTGTTCTTCCCGCACGGCGACGCCGTCCCTGAATTCCCCCACCCCCCGAAACTGCGGTCGGCGCCCCTCCCTGGGCGCGTCGGCAGTTGCTGCGCCACTCGGCGAAGCAGACTCAGCCTAACGGCTGGAACGTTATGTTCGGCGATTGATCGGCGACATTCCGGAGAGCCCGGGAAATAGTTGTTCCGCATTCTTTCTTCCGCGGCATTCCGTTAAGGCAGGCGAAACTCGGTGTTCGCACGGGAGCCGGTGGAGGCCGCCGTACGGAAAGCGCCGCCACCCGCGGCCGGGTGGGCCGTTCCGGCCGCGGGTGGCGGGACCGGAGACGCGACACGCCTTCGGGGGCGGGCAAGCCGTCGGTCGCGGGGGGCGGCGGCACACTGGCGGTCAGACGAGGGGCTGGGCCCCGATCCCCGTACCGAAGGAGTCCGTTGTGGCACTGACCCGTGAAGAGCGCGAACAATTCCTCGCCGAGCCCCACGTGGGCGCCATCGCCGTGACGACCCAGGACAGTGACCGGGCTCCGCTGAGCGTGCCGGTCTGGTACCAGTACGCACCGGGCGGCGACATCCTGGTCCTGACCGGCCGCACCTCGCGCAAGGCCGACCTGATCGGCGCGGCGGGCCGGTTCTCGCTGCTCGTCGACCGGGTGGAGCCGACGATCCGTTACGTGTCCGTCGAGGGGCCCGTCACCGAGACCCGTGCCGCCACGCGCGGCGACCTGGAGGAGATGGCGGCGCGCTACCTGCCGCCCGAGAAGGTCGCCGGCTACGTCGGCTTCGCCTGGGAGAACCACGGTGAGCAGGTGGTGATCCGGATGCGGCCCCAGCGCTGGGTCAGTTCGGACCTCGGCCGCATCTGAGCCCGGATCCGGTGCCCAGGGATGGCGTGGGGCACCGGATGCGCGGTCCCGAGGAGCGCGCGCCGGGGCTCAGGCGGACATGACCCGCAGCACGAGTGCGGCGACCGCCAGCAGTGCGAGCACCACCGGCGGCGCGATCTCGAAGTCCTTCGCGCGGATGTGCGTGATGACCGCGCCGACGAAGTAGAGGGCGACGCCGACGGCGGCAGCCGATCCGATCGCCGGCACCGCGAGGCCCACCACCAGTCCGACGGCGCCCGCGGCCTTGAGCGCGCCGAGCCCGTTGAGCCAGGACTCGGGCACGTGCACCTTGGCCATCGAGGCGGTGACGGCCTCGTTGCGGGTGAAGGTCAGCGTGGCCGAGGCGCTGAGGGCGAGAGCGAGAAGGATGCCGACTATCGCGTAGGCGACGAACATGGTTACCTCAAGGTCTTCAATGATGGATGGGAGAATATCGTTGAAGGCTATCAATGATTTACCAGGGTTCACAATAGAGGCCCTGTTACGGTATGGGTATGGCAGCTCAGGGCAGGGTCACCCAGCGATCGGCGGGCTCCTCCGCACCCCCCGGTGACCCGGGCGGCCGCCTGGGGTTCCTGCTCGCCTACAACGGGGCCATCACCGACACGCTCATCCGCAAGGCCCTCGCCGTGGCGGGGCTCACGCCCCGCCACGTGATGACCCTTCTCCAGCTCGCCGACGGGCCGGTCACGCAGAAGGCGCTCATCGAGAAGCTCGAAGTGGACCCCAGCGTGCTCGTCGCCCTGCTGAACGACCTGGAGGGTGAGGACCTGGTACGCCGCAGGCGTGACCCCGCCGACCGGAGGCGGCACATCGTCGAGATCACTCCGGAGGGGTCCTGCCGCCTGGGCGCGTCTGACGTCGCGCTGGACGCGGTGGAGCGAGCGCTCTTCGCGGACCTGTCCGAAGGTGAACTCGCCGCCCTGCGGGGACTGCTCGGCAAGCTGCGTATCTCCCCGGAGGACTTCAGCTGCGGGGAGTGAGGCCCTCGGGGTCGCGCCGGAGTGGTGCTGGTCCGTACCAAACCCTTGACAGGGTTATCGCTCACTCCTTAAATCACGTAGTGAACTAAGCGCCCTCCAAGGCGGGTTCGCATCATGACATGACATATGCATGACAGTACGCCCCTTTCCCCCACCACGTTCCACGAAGGGACAGTCATGGATACCCCGCGCTTACACCGGCGTCTGCTGGTGTCGCTCGTCTCGGTCCTCGCCCTCGCGTCCCTCTCCACCGGACTGGCACAGGGTGCGCCCCCGCCGGTGACCGAACCCTCCGCCCGCACCGCCGCTGCGGCCGCCGTCACTTTCTCCGACAACTTCGACGGGCCCGCCGGAGCCGCCGTCGACGGCGGGAAGTGGCAGATCGAGACAGGCGACAACGTCTCCAACCACGAGCGGCAGTTCTACACGGCCGGCAACCGCAACGCCGCCCTCGACGGGCAGGGCAATCTGGTCATCACCGCCCGCCGGGAGAATCCGGAGAACTATCAGTGCTGGTACGGCCGTTGCGAGTACACCTCCGCCCGGCTGAACACCTCCGGCAAATTCACCACGACGTACGGACGCGTCGAGGCCCGGATGAAGATCCCGCGCGGACAGGGCATCTGGCCGGCGTTCTGGATGCTGGGCAGCGACATCGGGCAGGTGGGCTGGCCGAACTCCGGTGAGATCGACATCATGGAGAACGTCGGCTTCGAGCCGTCCACCGTGCACGGCACGCTCCACGGCCCCGGCTACTCGGGGTCGGGCGGCATCGGCGCCGGCTACACCCTGCCCAACGGCCAGGCGTTCGCCGACGCCTTCCACACCTTCAGCGTCGACTGGAGCCCGAACGCCATCACCTGGTCCGTCGACGGCACCGTCTACCAACGACGCACCCCCGCCGACCTCGGCGGACGGCAGTGGGTCTTCGACAAGCCGTTCTTCCTGATCCTCAACCTGGCGGTGGGCGGCTACTGGCCCGGTGACCCCGACGGCAGTACGGTCCTTCCGCAGCGGCTCCTGGTCGACTACGTCCGGGTGAGCACCGACACCGCCCAGCCCGGTGGCAGCGGTCCCATCACGGGCATCGGCGGCAAGTGCGTCGACGTGGCCGGCGCCAACAGCGCCAACGGCACCGCCGTCCAGCTCTACGACTGCAACGGCACCGCCGCGCAGCAGTGGACCGTCGGCGCCGACGGTACGATCCGGGCGCTCGGCAAGTGCCTCGACGTGGCATCGGGAGGTACGGCCGACGGGACGCGCACCCAGCTCTGGGAGTGCAACGGCAGCGCCGCCCAGCAATGGGCCGTGCCCGCGGCCCGGGACATCGTCAACCCCCAGGCGAACAAGTGCCTCGACGCCACCGGTGGCAGCTCCGCGAACGGCACCCGGCTCCAGATCTGGACCTGCACCGGCGTCGCCGCCCAGAAGTGGACGGTGACCCGCTGATCACGCGGCCCGTGCGCGGGCCGCGGTCCCGGATCTCCTGCCGGACCGACGCCGGGCGGGCCATGGTCTGCGGCCATGGCCCGCCCGTGCGGCATCAGAGCACGGACGCCAGGGACGTCAGTGCGGCCAGGGGGTCGCCACCGACGGGAGCGAGGACCGAGTGGGTCACGCCGGCTTCCCTGAGCGCGTCGAGCCGCGCCCGTACCTGCTCCGGCGTCCCCGCCAGGGCCAGTTCCGCCACCCACGCCTCGGGCATCCGACGGGCGAACTCGGTCCGGGTGGCGCACTGGGACCGCAGCTCCCTGAACGCCTCGGCGAACGGCAGGGGGGCGATGTGGGCGTGCCAGTCGGGATCGCCGATCCATTCGAGTGCCGGGCGCGCGGCGGCGACGGCCACCGCGGGATCGGCGTCGACGGAGGCGACGTTGTAGGCCACGATGCGGTGCGGCCGGTGCGGGGCGATGTGGCCTATGGCCTCCCGGACGTACGCGGGCGCCACCGGTTCGGCCAGGACGGTGCCGTCGGCGACCCGGCCCGAAACGGCCAGTGACTTCGGCCCCCGGACGCCCGCGAGCACATCGGGAACCGAGGACGGGAGGGCCGAGGGTTCCAGGCCCACGCCGTCCAGGCGGACGTAACGGCCGTCGCTCCGTACGTTCTCGCCCCGCAGGAGCTGCCGGACAGCGGTGACGTACTCCTCCAGCAACGTCAGGGGACTCGCGGGCCAGGCATCGACGCTGCGCATCCAGTCCGGCATACCGTGGCCCACTCCGACGTCGAGCCTGCCGGGGAAGAGCTGGGCCAGGGTGGCGATCTCCATGGCGGCGAAGCCCGGATTGCGGCTTCCCACGGGCAGGAGGCCGATGCCGACCCGGATACGCCCGGTGCCGGCCAGTACGGCCGCGGCCTGGGCGATGCCTCCCCGGTAGCCCAGGTCCTCCACCACCCACAGATCGTGGAAGCCGAGCTCCTCGGCCCTGCGGGCGAAGGGCATGAAGTCGTGCGAGGGCAGATCGCGCGGCAGCATGACGCCGACGGACGGGGAAGGGCTGTTCATGGCGAACTCCTAGAAATGCGGCGGCGGGTGAGCGCCAAGGTGTCGTGGCGAAAGCCTCGCAGATCATGGACGTCACGGGCCTGGAAAAAGGTGAGGCCCGAATCGCCGACGATCCGGGCCTCACAGGCGCGTGGGGGGTCGCAAGCCATGTGCGCTTCGTCCCTCCCAACGCCGTACCGGCGCGTTGGGTTACGACCGTCACGGGCTGAATGCGCCCGGCGTGCGCCTGCGGTCCCCACGGTCCCGTCACTGCCGGCTGTCCGTCATCGGCCCGCGGCGGTACGGGCAGGGACCGGGCGGCCGGGGACCGAGTGGTGTGCCCGTCCCCGGCCCACGCCCGCACCACCGGTGGCGGCCCGATCCCGGATCAGTCGGTGTCGCGCGGGTCGAACGACGTGGTGTCGGTCGTCAGCGGCTCGGGGAACGCACCGGCGACGGCATCCCACCCGGTGAACTTGAAGTTGGTGCCCTCCCTGTCCCCGTCCGCCGGAGCGGCCTCACCGTCATGGGTGATCAGCAGGCCCTTCGGGAAGGTCCGCCCCAGGGGCACGTTGACGACGGTGGAACCGTCGGAGTGCTGCACACCGTCGGTCGCGGGGCCGTCGGCGACGGTGAAGGAACCGAGGTAGTCGTTGCCGCCCTCCCGGTCGTACACGGCGAACGCGTTGTCCCCCTGGCTGGAGGCGAGCACGTATCCGGCACCGTCGGCCGCGTGGTAGACGGTGACACCCTCGGCGTCCGCGCTCAGGTTCTCACCACCGAAACCGGGGTCGTTCAGGGTGTCGAGGACGCACTCCTCCTCGGCGGCGTCGTACGTCCAGGGAATCCCGTACTCGCGGACGCGGTCCATCACCTCGGGAGTCGCGAACTCCTCGTCGTCGAGCTCGATGCGCCACAGACCCACGGCCTCCTGGGCGGCGTAGAGGACGTGCTCCTCCTGGTCGACGGCCATGCCCTCGACCTGGGGGCGCTCACCCGGGTCCGCGCACGGGGTCCAGTCGGTGCCGTCGGGCATCCTGAAGGTGCCGGGGAGGTCGAGGGTGTCCTCGATCGTGTAACCCACCCGGCCGCCGACGTCCTTCAGTTCGAGCAGCCGGAGCCGGCTCTCCTCGCGCTGCGACACCACGGCGTAGGCGTTGTCGTCGTCACTGAAGGCGGCGAGGCCGTAGGACGTGCGCTGGTCGTCGACCTCCGACTCGCTCGCGGCGAAGACCGGCTTCACGCCCGCGGCGGTCACGTCCCTCAGCGGCGCCCTTCCCGCAGCGACGGCCGCGGGGTCGATCACGTAGGCCCGCATCCGGTCGCGGCCCCGGTCGCTCACGAGCGCCAGGTCCCGCTTCCTGCCGTCCAGTTCGAAGCCGTAGACGATGTCGACGTTGTTGAACCGGCCGGGGGCGGCATCCTCGCCGGGCGCGGCGGGAGCGGCGACGTGCTGGAGCCTCCTGCCGTCGAGGCCGTACACGTCGAGCCCGGCTTCCTTGAGGGTCCCGATCACGATGCTGCGCCCCGGATGGTCAGGGTCGACCCAGACGGCGGGGTCGTCGGCATCGGCGCTGCCGCCGGCCTCGTCGTCGTACACGGCGGGCGTCTCCGCGCGCGCGACGACGGGAACCGGGCCGGTCACGGAAGCTCCGGTGACCATCATGAGGGAGGCGGCCAAAGCTGTCAGAGCGAAAGCGCTCACGGTACTCCTCAGTAGCGTTGCGGACCTGCGAGACGCTATGGGCGGCCGGTGTGGACAGCGGAACGTCCGGGTGAATCCCGGATGACCCCATCGGCTCCCGATGTTCAGACAGCAGAGACGCGAGGCCCTCGACGCAGCCGGCGCGGCCCTGGGGAGGGCAGGCGCACGGCGTGGCCGACCGGACCGCCGTCAGCGCAGCGCTTCGGGCAGTTCCTCCCTGTGGACGATGCCCAGCCGCTGCGTGGCACGGGTCAGCGCCACGTACAGGTCGCTGGTCCCGAACATGGCGGGCTCCACGACGAGCACGTGGTCGAACTCCAGCCCCTTGGCCTGGCGGGGATCGAGCAGTACGACGACCCGGGTGAGATCGGGCTCGGCACCTGCCGTCACCCCGTCCAGCCGAGCCGCGACCTCCTCGTGCAGCGCCGCGGGAGCGATCACCGCGAGGCGCCCCTCATCGGGCGTCAGCTCGGCGACCGCGCGCGCCACGGTGCCGGCCAGATCGTCCCCGGCGTCGCGCGTCCACGGCACCTCGCCGGTGGACCGCACCGAACCCGGAGGTTCGAAGGAAGGGTCGTCGGCGCGCAGGACACGGGCCGCCAGCTCCATGATCTCGGCGGGCGTACGGTAGTTGACGTCGAGCCGCACATGATCGAAGCGGTCACCGACGTACGGCTCCAGGATCCGCTCCCACGATCCGACACCGGCCTCCTCCGAGGTCTGCGCGGGATCGCCCACCAGGGTCAGCGAGCGCGTCGGCGACCGGCGCATGAGCAGCCGCCACGCCATGGGGGACAGCTCCTGCGCCTCGTCGACGATGATGTGCCCGAACGCCCAGGTCCGGTCGGCGGCTGCCCGCTCGGCCGCACTGCGGTGGTCGTCCTCCTCGTGCCGGTCCGCCATCCGTTCGGCGTCGATGATGTCGTGGGCGGCGAGTCGCTCGGACTCCTCGTCCTCGAACTCGTACGTCTCCGAGCCCCGCGACAGCTCCAGCACGCCCTGCGCGTAGGCGATCCGCTCCTGGCGCACGGCCTCGGCGGCGGCCCGCTCGGCACTGTCGTCGTTCCCGAGGAGTTCCGCGGCCTCGTCAAGCAGCGGGACGTCGGCGGGCGTCCACGATGCCTTGCCTGGCGTACGCCGGAGGGCTTCCGCGTCCGCGTCCGAGAGGTACACGGGCTGGGCCAGATAGTCGGTGAGGAAGCCTTCCGGGGTGAGCGGCGGCCACAGCTCGTCGATGGCCTGGTGCACCTCCTTGCTGACCGCGACGGCCTTGCCGAGCTGGGCGATGTCGTCGGGGCCGAGGAAGTTGGGGCCGCCGTAAGGGTCGGCGCCGATGCGCTCGGTGAGCTGCGCCGTGAGGGCGTCGATGATCCGGAAGGCGAAGTGCGGGCGGGCGAGATTGTGGGGCAGGCGCGTGTCACGGGCCGCCTGCCGTGCCTCGTAGGCGATCTCCCAGTCCAGTACGAGATCCCCGTCGTCGTGCGGGATGACCAGGGGCGCGCCCGGCTCGGGCAGCTGCTGACGGTCGCGTACGGCGAAGGCGAGCGCCTCCACCATGGCCGTACCACCCTTGACCGCGGCGGCGCGGGGCGTGTCCGTGCCCCGGGCGTGCACTCCGGGGAAGAGTTCGCCCTGCGTGGCGAGCAGGACGCCGGTCTCGCCGAGTGCCGGCAGCACCTCGCCGATGTAGCGCAGGAACGCCGGATTGGGGCCCACGATCAGGACGGCACGCTTGGCCAGCAGCTCCCGGTGCTCGTACAGCAGGAAGGCCGCACGGTGCAGGGCCACCGCCGTCTTGCCGGTGCCGGGACCGCCTTCCACGACCAGGACGCCCTGGTGCGGGGCGCGGATGATCCGGTCCTGCTCGGCCTGGATGGTCCGCACGATGTCGCCCATGCGGCCGGTGCGGGCCGAGCTCAGGGCGGCCAGCAGCACCGCGTCACCGCTCGGGTCCTCGAAGCCGGTGCGCTCCTGGTCGCCGAGGTCGAGGATCTCGTCGTGCAGCTCGGTGACGACGCGGCCGTCGGTGGTGAGGTGCCTGCGCCGGCGCAGGCCCATGGGCGTGTGTCCGGTGGCCAGGTAGAAGGGGCGGGCGACCGGCGCACGCCAGTCGATCAGGATCGGTGTGTGGGCGTCATCGGCCTCACGAATTCCGATACGGCCGATGTGGTGCGCGGTGCCGTCGGAGAGATCGATGCGGCCGAAGCACAGCGAGCCGTCCACCGCATTCAGGGCGGCCAGCAGCCCCGACCGTTCGGCGACGAGCACCTCGCGTTCGAGACGGGCCTGCATACCGTTCCCCACGGGCGTCAGCGCGTTCTCGACGTGCTCCGCGGCGACTCCCCGGAGCACGTCGACCCGGTCATAGAGCCGGCCGATGAATTCCTGCTCCTTTTGCAGTTCGGCGCTTTCCCGAGTTGACAACATGGCTCCCTGGCGGATATGGTGTTCCTTAGTGGCCCCGATTTCGGGGCTTTTTCTGTGAGTGCACAGAAAAACTCAATATACCTACGGGAATCCCCGGTCCGCAATTGCAGACCGGGGATTCTTGTCGAGCCCTGCGGGACGGCGGCGGCTCAGCCCACCCTGTCGCCTTCCGCCACGGCCAGCGTCTCCGGATCCGGCAGCGCCAGCAGTTCGGCGATCAGTTCGTGGGACCCGCCGATGTAGGTGCTCGTCAGGTCCACGTCACCGCCCAGGCACCAGGCACGGTCCTGCGGCCACCACAGGTCGGGCAGCTCCGCGAACTCGTCCAGCGACACGGGCGAGATGGCGTCGGACAGCGCGCCGGCGAGCAGTACCTCCTCCCGTCCCGGCGTTTCGAAGGTCGGGACGTGGCCGAACTCCCACCGTCCGTAGCCGTGCCACAGCCCGAACCAGCAGCGCTCGGGCGTGGTGGTGTGCCGGGCCAGGACGGGGATCAGCGCCTCCGCGACGGCGGGCGGGGTCGGCCCTTCCCCCGGATGCTCGTCCCAGAGGCCCGGGAGACCGTACTCGGAGGCGTTGTTGTAGTCCTCGTCCATACCGATCACCTCGTGCCAGCGCGTGCCCGGCGCCAACTCCCGCCCGTACGCGGCAGCCACCGCGGCCCACCGCACCGGTCGCTCGTCGAGGGACGCCGGGTGCAGCACCCGTGCGTAGGACGCGAACCCGGGCGCGGCGACGCCTGCCACCGTCCCGAACCTCCCCCGGCCCGGGGCGCGTTCGGTGAGCCACCGGGCCGGGCCGAGATCCGTGGTCCGCACGTGCAGGCGGCCGTACTGTTCGGGGGCCGGGAGCCGGTCCACCGGGGGATAGTCGTTCATTCCGCCCAGTCTGCACGTGATGGGCGGCACGCGATGAGAGGCCCACACGCGGCGCGCCCCGTCGTGGGTCAGCGCTGGAAAGGCATCGTCCAGCAGTTGGAGCTGACGGCCTTGCCCGAGAGGCGGTCCGTCAGCCAGGAGATCGCCTCGCCCTGGTCGGTGATCAGCGGCACCAGGTGGTTGGTGAGGAGCTTGTCGCCGAGGTTGGGGAGCTCGATGGCGTCGTACGTGACGCTGGCGCCCTTCCGGCACCAGTCCACGGCCAGTTGACGGGCCTGGGCGTGCGGAACGATGTCGTCCTGGACGCCGGTCGCCACGCGTACCGGCCCCATCGGCTTCGATCCGCCGATGCGCTGCCTGTCGAGTGCCGCCTGGGCCCGGGGTTCGGCGGCGATGATGCCGCCGAGCGACGTCCCGCTGGTGGTCCACCTGGTGCTCTTGGTGAAGCCGTAACCGAAGATCGCGTCGCCGACGCACATGGTGGAGGCGTCCTTGAGCGCGGCCCGTCCCGCGGCGTTGATGTTGGCCTCCACGACCTCGCGCAGATCGGGGTCGGCCTGGGCGAAACCGTTGATGGACCAGGCCAGCGCGCCGGCCAGCGCGCTGCCGTCGATCCCCTTCATGACCGACGTCAGGTCCGCGGGCGGCGCACCCGCGTAGGTACCGGCGAGCTTGACGTCGGGTGCGTACGAAGGCTGGAGCTCGGCGGCCGAGGCGCTGGCGCCGCCGCCCTGGCTGTAGCCGTACAGGCCGACGCGCGAGTCGGCGCCGACCGACGCCCCGGGGACCGCGCGCGCGGCGCGGGCCGCGTCCAGCAGGGCGTGGCCCTGATCGAGGCGGTTGACGTAGGTGTGGAGCCGGTCGGTGGTGCCGAGACCCACGTAGTCGGTGACGACCACCGCGGCGCCCGTGGAGAGCAGTCGGTAGATGGCCAGCGCCTCGTAGCCGACGGAGACGGTCTCGCCCGTCAGCCGCAGCGGGTACTGCAGTGACAGGGACGGCGCGCACTGGTCACCCTGGCCCACGGTGCCCGACGCGACGGCCACCAGCGGGCGCGGGCCGGTCCCCTTCCATGCGGCGTGCGGCTCGATGTAGGCACCGGTCACCGCGACGGGCTGTCCGCCCGAATCCGTGGACCTGTACATCATCCGGGTCGCCGTGCCCGGCATCGGGCGGCCGTCGAGGCCGGGAATGGACAGACCGAGCGGGAGTGCCTCGCTCCGGATCAGCGTGCCGTTGGTGGCGGGCAGTTCGGTGGGCGGATTGTAGAAGGTGGGGATGGTGACCCCTCGGGACACCACGGGCTCCGATGCCGCGCCGTCGGCGGACGCGGGTACGGCGTACGTCCCGACGCAGGCCGCGGCGGCGACCGCGACGGCCAGTACGCGCAGGGTGCCCGGGCCCTGCCGGGGGTGGTGACGGTGGGGGGCCGCCGGGAGGCGGTTGTCGAAAGTGGAACGCGAACGGGTGCTCTTGCGGCTCACAGCTCACTCCTCGCTCTGCTCCGATGCAGGTGAACGCAAGCTAGCAACGAAGGCTTACCGAAGGTAACTCGTCGGTAAGTTACGCTCTGGTAACTATCTGCCCCGACCCGTGCCACGCAGGTCAGGGCACCTTCGGCGGAGCGGGAAGCAACCATCACCTTCGGGGGAGCGGGAACCGAACAGCATCGGCCTCAGCCCGTGCCGTCTCGTCCGTCAGGCGCGTAGACCCGCTCGCCGCAGACCGACCTCCGCCAGGGCGGCGATGACCTGTTCGTCGCCGCGCCGCCAGGCCGCCGCGAGGCCGCCGGGAGGCGCGGGCATCGCTGCGAGCTCGCGCTGCGAGTGGCTGGTGAGGACGCGCAGCGCGAGGAGGTCGGCGCCGCCAGGTCCTGCGGCGAGGTGCCGGGTGGCCGTACTGCGGCGGATCCAGCGCAGCCGCGGGGGCAGCCACAGCAGCAGCACGAACACCGTCGGGATGACGATCAGGGCGACCGCGGTCAGTGTCGCCACGTGTTCCACCGCGTCCTGGAGCGAGCGACCCGCGTCGGCCAGCCCGGTGCCGGCGTCGGCGGCGGACGTGAGCGGCTTCTTCAACTGGTCTCCGACGAACGGCACCTTCGAGGCGGCGTCGCCCGCGTCGTCGAGCCCGTCGGACAGGCCGGTTCCCGCGCTCTCCGCCTCCCGGCCCGGCTCGGCCAGCAGCATGATCGCGTCGCGCACGGCCAGGGCGAGCCTCACTGCGGCGTAGATCAGGACCACCGCGACCAGGTCCGCGAGAACCTGGCGGGTCCGACGTGCCGGGGTCTGGGCGTAGAGGCGCATGAGCGTGCTCCTTCTCCGGTAGGGCATCGACGGTCGGCCCTGCCCGTACAACTACCCCGATGGGGAGGCGGCATCTGGTGGGCGGGCCGCCGTGTCGTCCACGATCGGCCCATCGGCCCCCTGTGCCTCAGGAGGGGCGGCTGCTCGGCGCGAGGGCGTCGCGTACGGCCCAGCTGCCCGCCGTTCCCGCGCCCCACGCCGAAGGCCGCGACCTCGACGCCGCCCTCGGTCAGGGCAGGGCAGTCCGTATTCCCGGGCGATCACCGCGCCATGGGTCGTCAGCCCGCCCACTTCCGTCACCAGGGCCGTGACTCCGACGAACAGCGGGGTCCAGCTGGGATCCGTGAAGGTCGTGACGCTCGACGTGCCGCGCGACCGGGCGCCGATTCTCCGGGGCGAGCAGGCGAGGGCCCTCAACGGGCTCCGGACCCTGGCCGAACGGGCTCGGCGGAGCGGCAACACGGCCCTGGCTGCGGAGAACTGGTGGCTCGTCGCCCCATCCCTGGCGAAGTGACCGCAGCCGGCGTCGCCGCTGCGTCCAGCACGCACCCCGCTCGCTCGTCGCCCGTCCCGCGCCGGCCCGGCGGTCGGGCGGCCTGGCGTGGTGGCGATCGCAAAGGCCCTTTCCACCTGCTCACTTCGCCGGGTACGGTCTCGATCACGTTCCCGGTGCCGGGAGCCCAGGCGTTCAGCGCGCGGCCATCCCGGCAGTTCCCTCTTGGAGAGTAGGTTTCGTCAATGGCCTGTCGTATCAGTGAACTCGTGCTCGGCTGCCGCGAACCTGAGGTACTGGCGCGGTTCTGGTGCGAGGTCCTGGACTTCGTGGTGCTCGATCGCGAAGGGGACGACTGCTTCGAGATCGGGCCGCGAGAAGGGTTCGGCGGTGCCCAGCCGACGATCATCCTCAGCCGCAGGGACGAGCCCGAGCCGGGCAAGACCCGGCTGCACATCGACGTCAACCCCACCGACCGCGATCAGGACGCCGAGCTGGAGCGCCTCCTGAAGCTCGGGGCGCGCCCGGCCGACATCGGCCAGACGGGCGAGGAGCAGTGGCACGTTCTCGCCGACCCCGAGGGCAACGAGTTCTGCCTGCTCAAGGCCCGCCTCAACCCGCTCTGACGGATCGGTGTCCCGGCCACGTCCCAGGGCCTCCGGCCCATGCCGCCCGCACCGTTGCGCGGGCGGCATCGGCCGCGGAGCCGTGGGACGGGACCGCCGCCGGCGTTCAGCCGCTCCCGCGCTTGGCCACCGGCCGGACGGAACCCGAGTCCACGTGAAGCACGGAGTTCGGGCGTTCCGACAGCGCGGCGAGGTGCCGTAGCTGTCGTCGTGCGCCCGCCAGGGGTCACGGGGACAGCCCTTAGGCTGCCAGTCGGAACCGACCCGACCCAGGAGCGCACACCATGTCCGACCCCGTGCAGAAGTACCCGTTCCCCGACGCCGTCCGAGCGGACGAATCCCCTGCGCCCCACCCGCTGCTCGCGCCGGTGCTCGGGCTCCTCGGTTCCTGGGCGGGCCGGGGCCGGGGTCATTACCCCACGCTCGACGCGGAGTTCGCGTACGCACAGGAGGTCACCTTCAGCCACGACGGCCGGCCCTTCCTCCACTACGAGGCGCGCGCCTGGCTGCTCGACGACGACGACGCCCCGCTGCGGCCGTCGGCCAGGGAGAGCGGCTGGTGGCGTATGCAGCCCGACGGACACGTCGAGGCCCTGATCACCCAGCCGACCGGCATCGCGGAGATCTTGACCGGCCGTGCGGGCGGCGGCTCGGTCGATCTCGCCACGCGGCAGGTGGCCCGTACACCCACCGCCAAGGAGGTCGACGCGACGCGGCGCCGTTACACCCTCACGGACGACGCCACGCTCGACTTCGTTCACGACCTCGCGGCGGTCGGTCAGCCCCTTCAGCACCACCTCTCGGCGCGACTCCTGCGTGCGGGCGGCAACTGACCGCCCTCGTGCGGCCGATGGCCGGGCGGGGCGCGCGGGGGAGCCCTGGCAGCGCGTCAGCCGCTCGGCCCGGCAGGTGAATTTCCGGCCTCGTTCAGCCGGCGCTCCCGGCGCCGTCGCGGGCGAGGGCGGCGAGCCGGGCGTCCGCACGCTCGGGAGCGTACAGCTGGTCGACGACCATGATGGCGGCGCCGAGCAGGGCCGCGTGCTCCCCGAGGGCGGAAACGGTCACCGAGAGATGGGCGGTGGTCCGGGGAAGTGCCCGCTGGTACAGGAGTTCCCTGACCCCGGTGAGAAACGGTGTTCCGGCTAGATCTCCGGCGAGCACCAGGACACCCGGGTTGAGCAGCGTGACCACCGTGACCAGGACCTCTCCGATGCGCTGTCCTGCCTCGCGGGCGAACCGTACGGCGTCGGGCTGACCCGCCGCCAGATGGTTCCGTACGTCGGACCCCGACGCGGTGGGGACCCCTGCCTCCGTCAGCCGCTGCGCGATGGAGCGGCCGCTGGCCACCGCGGCCAGACAACCGTATGCGCCGCACATGCAGAGGGCGTCGGGGCGGTCGTGCAGGCGGATGTGGCCGATGTCGCCTGCCCCGCCGTCGATCCCGCGGTAGACCTCACCGCCCACCACGACTCCGGCGCCGATGCCGGTCGACGCCTTGACCAGCACGAACGCTCCGCAGTCCGGGTGGTTCACGCGCTGCTCGGCCAGTGCCATCAGATTGGCGTCGTTGTCGAGGAGTACCGGGAGCGGATCGCCCGAGGGCAGTGGAGCGATGTGTTCGGCGAACGCCGCACGCATCCGCTCGGGTACGGGGAACCGGTCCCAGCCGGGCATGATCGGCGGCTGCACGATCCGCGCGGACTCCTGGTCGACCGGCCCGGGGACGGAGAGGCCGATTCCGCACACCCTGCCCGGCCGCGCGCCCGCCTGGTCTAGGAGCGGCCCGAACCAGCGTGCCAGCCGGTCCAGGACCAGATCGGGGCCGTCCGATATCACCAGCTCGCCCGTACGTTCGGCGAGGACGGTGCCGGCGAGGTCGAGGACGGCGGCGCGGCCGTGGCGCGTCTCCAGGTCGGCCACGAGCACGACGGCGTGCGTCGGGTCGAACTCCAGCCGGGAGGAAGGCCGCCCCCCGGTGGACGTGCCGGCCGACCCCCGGAGCCAGCCGGCGCCGAAGAGCTGGTCCAGCCGATGCCCGACGGTCGACCGGGAAAGCCCCGTCGCCTGCTGCAACTCGCCTCGGGTGGTGGCCTCCCCGCTGCGGACCAGCCGCAGCAGGTGTCCCGCACTCGCCCGGTTTCCTGCCATCCGCGCTGTCCTCGTTCCCGTCGTTCCCGCGAGCCTCGGCCCCTGTCCGCGCCGCTGGTCGGCCCACGGTTCGGCGGGGGTTCGGCTGTGAGGAACAGGAGTACCACGGGGCTGGTGAGAACCACGGAACCGGCCGTCGGAACGGGTCTTGGACCCCTTTGGGCCGTTGGAGGGCCAGAGGGGCGTGTTAGGCATTTCACTCCGACTTTTGCTTGATGGTGAGACATAACTATGGGATAACTTCAACGTAAGTCTGCAAGCAGGGCGCCTTCCGGCGTAGTCGGCCCAGGCCGGGCCGGCCTCCTGCAGGGGAACGATCCCGCGAGTGACGCGCGCAGGGGACGCCGGAGCCCGGCTGCGCCGCGCCGCCCCCGCCACGAGCACCCGACAGCGCCGCGCGCCGGTGCGAAAGGCATCCATGGAGAAGACCGCTCGCCCGGAACGACCGCGCCCCGGCGCATCGCTCCAGGAGACCTGGGTGTGCGCCCAGGACTCCGGCCACGACGCGACAGCGACGCACTCCACAGATGACCTCCGGCTCCCGATTCCCAAAGCCCGGGTGGAAGCCGACGTGCGCGGGCCGGGTACGGAGGTTCCGGACCCGGCACCCCGCCTGGCTCCGCCGGCGCCCGCCGTCGCGCACGACCCGGCGCTCTCGCGCGGCGCCGCGCGAGTCCTGCACGCCAACTGGACGGGCGCCTCCACCGTCCCCTCCCGCGGGCTGTACCCCCACCAGTGGAGCTGGGACTCCGCGTTCATCGCGATCGGCCTGCGCCATCTGTCCCCGCGCCGCGCGCAGCGCGAACTGGAGACGCTGCTCGGTGCGCAGTGGGCGGACGGACGGGTTCCGCACATCGTCTTCAACCCGGCGGTCCCGCTCGGTGCCTACTTTCCGAGCCCCGACTTCTGGCGATCCTCACGGGCCGGTGCGGCGGCAGGAGCACCCACGGGCATCGAGACGTCCGGGATCGTGCAGCCCCCCGTCCACGCGCTCGCCGCCTGGCTCGTCCACCTGGCCGACCCGGAAGCGTCGCGACGCCGGCGTTTCCTGCCCCGGGTGTACGAAGCCCTGAAGGCCTGGCACGACTACCTCACCGGCCCCCGCGACCTGGGCGGCGGCGGTCTGGCCGCGATCCTGCACCCCTGGGAGCCCGGCATGGACAACAGCCCGTGCTGGGACGGACCCCTGCGGCGCGTCGAACCGGCCGTGCCCGGCTCCTACCGGCGGGCCGACCTGGACCACGGCACCGCTGCGGAACGGCCCACCGATCTGGACTACGGGCGGTACGTGCGCCTCGCCGCCGACTACCGCGACAGCGGATACGCGGACGCGGGCACCCGCCACGCCTTCGCCGTCGAGGACCCCGGTGTCAACGCGCTCCTGATCGTCTCCGAGCACGCGCTCGCGCGCATCGCCGCCGAGACCGGGGCCGACCCCGCCCCGCACGAGGAGCGGGCAGCGCGGCTCACCGCCGCCCTGGTGGAGCGGCTCTGGTCACCCGATGACGGCATGTTCCTCGGCCGCGACCTTGTGGGCGGCGAGCTGATCGCCGGACGAAGCGTCGCCGGCCTCCTGCCGCTCATCGTGCCCGGGCTGCCGCAGGACCTCGTCGACGCACTGGTCCGCACGGCCGAGGGCCCCGCTTTCCGGCTCGGCCGGATCCCGATGGTCCCCTCGTACGACCTCATGGCGCCGGC
Source organism: Streptomyces sp. NPDC048560 (assembly GCF_040650955.1). NCBI lineage: Bacteria > Bacillati > Actinomycetota > Actinomycetes > Kitasatosporales > Streptomycetaceae > Streptomyces > Streptomyces sp. NPDC048560. The sequence continues at coordinate 152,894 of NZ_JBEZIJ010000014.1, read as the reverse complement.
CTTCGACGCGTCCCGCTACTGGCGCGGGCCCGCCTGGTTCAACACCGGCTGGCTGCTGGAGCGCGGCCTGCGCGGGCACGGACGGACCGGCGCGGCGGACCGGCTTCGTACGTCGATGCTCACCGCCGCCGGGGCCTGCGGCTTCGCGGAGTACGTGGACCCGTTCACCGGCGAGGCCCGCGGCACCCGGGACTTCGCGTGGACGGCCGCCCTCACCCTGGACCTGCTGGCGCGCGACCCGGCGGAGGAGGGCACGAACCGCCCCGCCGGTGCCCTGGCCGCAGCCGTCGGCTGACCCGCGCGCCGCGCTGCCCGGCACGCGCGCACCGCCGCCGGACGCGGCTCAGGACGAGGGATCGCGTGTGATGAGCAGATCGCGTACGCGGTCCACCAGCCCCGCACCCGGGGCGAGCAGCTTGTTCGCGGGTGGAGCGTCCGGCATCGAGGGGTGCGGCCAGGTGGGCGCCGTCTCCTTGGCGCGGCGCACCAACTGCCCCAGCGTGTCGAGCTCTTCGGGCGAGCACGACGCCGTGAGCTTCGGGAACAGCTCGGCCTCCTCCTCACGTACGTGCGCGGCCACCTCGAACTTGAGCTTCGCGACGAGGTCGTTGAAATCCGGGTCTTCGGCGTCCCGCGCCTCCAGGGCCTTGAGCATCCCCTCGATCGTGCCGTGGTCGGCGATCTCCTTGTCCGCCAGCTCGTCACCGTCGGCGACGCTCCGGCGTACGGCCGGGTACAGGTGCGCCTCCTCGGACACCGAATGCCGTACGAGCTCCGAGGTCAGCTGGTCCACCAGCGTCCGCCGCTCCGGATGGCCCACCGGCTGAGCCTCGATCCGCGCGAACAGCTCCTCGACCTCACGATGGTCGGCAGTGAGCTCCGCGATCACGTTTCCGCCGTGTCCCATGGCCGTTCCCTTCCTCGGGTTCCGTCGCCCCGTACCGCGGGGTGTGGACACCAGGCCAGCAGGTCGGTGGCGCGAACCAGCGCTCCGGGGTCACGACAGACCCGGCTCTCACCTCTCCGGCCCAGAGTGCGCGGGCTCGCGTCGTGAGCAGGCCGCCGGGGGAGGGAGCGGAGACAATGACCCGGAGGAAGAGAGGTCGGCACCATGAACGGGGAGAACGTCGACGCGGTCCTGGAGCAGGCGCTCGAACGTCTGGCTCTGCTGGCCGAGGCGAGCATCGTGCTCGCCAGCACACTGGACGTCGACGCCGCGCTGAGGCGCCTGTGCCAGGTCGTCCTGCCCCAGATGGGCGACTGGTGCGCCATCGACCTGCTCGGCGATCACGCGGAGGTCCGCCGCGTGGTGGTGGTCCACCACGACATGGGCAGCCTCCCCACCGGGCATCTGGAAGGCCCGCTGCCGCCCACGCCCGAGGAGTCCTCCGACCCGCTCGCACGCGTCCTGCGCGGTGTCGGCCCGCTCCTCCTGGACGCCGCCGCCCTCCGTACCGGCGGCGACAACCCCTTCCACGCCACCCAGCGGGAACTGTTCGACAGGCTGGAGGCGCACAGCGTGATCATCGCCCCCCTGCGGACGCGGAGACAGGTTCTGGGAGCGCTGACACTCGCCCGGGGAGAGGGCCGGCCGCCCCTCACCGACGACGACGTGGCTCTCGTGGAGGACGTGGCCCACCGCACCGCGCTGGCCGTCGACAACAGTCAGCTGTTCGCCTCCGTGCAGCACGTCGCCGAACGCCTTCAGCGGTCGCTGCTCCCGCCGATGCCCGAGAGCACGCCCTACGAGGTCGCCGCCCGCTACGTACCGGCGCCGACGGCCGCCGAGGTCGGCGGCGACTGGTACGACTACTTTCCACTGCCCGACGGTGCCGCCGCCCTGATCATCGGCGACGTGATCGGCCACGACGTGCAGGCAGCCGTCAAGATGAGTCAGCTGCGCAACATGCTCCGGGCCCTGACGTGCGACCGGCAGGAGCCGACGAGCGACATCCTGCGCCGTCTCGATCTCATCTCAGAGATCCTCTACAAGGGACACATCGCCAGCTGCATCTGCGCCCGCCTCGAACTCAACGGGGCGGGCGAATGGCACCTGCACTTCTCCAACGCCGGGCATCCGCCGCCGCTGCTCGTCGAGCACGACGGGGACACGCGGTACCTCGACGACGTGCACGGTCTCATCCTCGGCGTCGACGCCGGACAGGGCCGGTCCGACGGGGACGAGATCCTGCCCCCGTCGTCCACGCTCCTGCTGTACACGGACGGGCTGGTCGAACGGCCCGGGGAAAGCCTCGTCGACCGGCTGCTCCGCCTCCGCCAGCACGCGGCGGCCCTCGCCCGAGAACCCCTGGACACGTTCTGCGACGAGCTCATCGCCGACCTCGGCGGCGGGAGCAGCGACGACATCGCACTGCTCGCGATCCGGCTGCCCGGACACCACGGACGTCCTCCGCGGGAGACTCCGTAGGCCGCGTGGATCCAGGCGGGTACCCGGGGACCCCGCGCCGGCGGCGGTCCCCGGGTGTTCCGGCTACTGGATGCCGGGGATCTCACGTCCCGCGAAACCGGCACGGACCGCGTCCGCCGCGTTCCTGCCGTACATGCGCTCCGCCGTCGCGATCGTCGTCAGCGCCGCGGCCTGGAAGCTGGTGTCCGGTGCGAAGCCGAACTGGGCGTTGACGATGATGCGGTCGGCCACCCGGGCGCCGAGCGCGCGCCTGATGTCCAGCAGCGCGCGGGACCAGATCTCGCCGTCCGCGTGGACCGAGCCCACCCGGTCGCCGTACACCTTGTCCTTGTCGATGCGGCGCAGGCAGTGCGGGGCACTGCTGTAGCTGACCGAGTCCCAGTCCGCCACGCAGGCGGGGTCGGCCTTGAGCGGCCAGCCGTACCGGGAGGCCGCGTTGTTGCCGACCTCGACCGCGAGGTAGTCGCCGAACGCCTCACCGATGGCGCCCGCCTCCACGGACGTCCCGAAGCCGGGCACCTGCGCGTGGTGCACCGCGTGCCCGTACTCGTGCACGATCACCTCGGCGTCCTCCGCGTCGTCGACGCCCCCCTTGCCGAAGCGGATCTCGGCCTTCTTGTCGGTGAAGTAGGAGTTGTCCGCCCCCCACTGGTTGATGCGGACGGGCTGCGCCCGGTCGTTGGCACCGGGCAGTTCGCTGCCGAAGCCGAGCCCCTGGAGGTACTCCTGCGCCTCGTTGGTCCAGAAGTAGGCCATGACCTGTTCGAACTGGTCGTCGTGCCGGGTGTACGAGCTGGCGTCGGCGGTCTTCGCCGACGTACCCGTGTCCGACCTGACGTAGGCCCATCGCCCGGAGAGTCCGCCGCTGCCGTCGAGATTGCGCAGGGCGGCCGAGGCGTAGGCCGTCGCGGGCACGGCGACGGCCGAGTCCTTGGCGTCGACGAGCGACTGGTCGCCCGACGACTGGACGGGGTTGACCATGAAGACGCTGGCCTGAGGAGCGGCCGGGGCGGAGTTCGCCCCGGAGGCCGAGGCGGCTCCGGCCGTGGTGAGCAGAGCCACGATGGCGGTGGCCGAGGCGATCAGCGCGCGGGGTGTGCGGCGAGCCATGTACATCCTCCCGTTGTGGTGCGGGTGACGCCGGAAGCGGGGGGTGGCGCGGGCGTGATCATCGCGCACACGCCCGGCTTTGGCCAGCCCCTGCTCCCCGACCCGCTCCGTCTCAGAAGTTGATCATGTGCCCGGCGAGGCCGTGGACGGCCTCCTTCACGGCTTCGCCCAGCGTGGGGTGGGCGTGCACGTTCCGCGCCACCTCGTGGACGGTGAGGTCCCACTGCTGAGCCAGCGTCAGTTCCGGCAGCAGCTCGGTGACATCGGGGCCGATCAGATGCGCGCCGATGATCTCGCCGTACCTGGCGTCGCTGAGGATCTTCACGAAGCCCGTCGCGTCACCGAGGCCGTGCGCCTTGCCGTTCGCCGTGAAGGGGAACTTGGCGACCTTCACGTCGAATCCCTGCTCCCGCGCCTGCGCCTCCGTCCAGCCGAAGCTGGCGATCTGCGGCTGGCAGAACGTGGCACGCGGGATCATCCGGTAGTCGAGTTCCATCGTCTCGGCGTCCGCGATGGTCTCGGACGCGATGACGCCCATCGCCTCGGCGGCGTGCGCGAGCATGAGCTTCGCGGTCACGTCACCGATGGCGTAGATGTGCGGCACGCTGGTGCGGCAGCGGCCGTCCACCTCGATCGCGCCGCGCTCCGTGAGGGCGACACCGGTCGCCTCCAGGCCGTAACCGGTCACGTTCGGCGCGAAGCCGATGGCCTGGAGGACCTTGTCGGCCTCCAGGACCTTCTGTGCGCCGTCCTTGCCGGTGACGGTGACGCGGACCTGGGGTCCGGACTCGTCGATCGTCTCGACGCGGGTGGAGGTCAGGACCTCGATGCCGAGCTTGCGGTACTGCTTGGCCAGCTCCTTGGAGACGTCCTCGTCCTCCAGCGGTGCGACCCGGTCGAGGAACTCGACGATCGTGACCTTCACGCCGTAGTTGTGCAGGACGTAGGCGAACTCGACGCCGATGGCCCCCGCGCCCGCGATGACGATCGACCCCGGCACACCGTCGGCGAGGATCTGCTCCTCGTACGTCACCACCCGTTCGCTGCGGGCGGTGCCGGGCAGCAGGCGCGGGGTGGCGCCGGTGGCGATGACGCAGTTGTCGAAGGCGATGGTCCGCGTGCTGCCGTCCGCCCCGGCCACCTGGAGGGTGTTCGCGTCGAGGAACGTGCCCCGCCCGTCCACTTCGGTGATGCCGTTCTTCTTCATCAGGTAGTGGACGCCCTTGACCCGGCCGTCGGCGACCGTGCGGCTGCGACGGAACGCCTGGCCGTAGTCGAAGGAGATCGTCCCGTCGACCTCGATGCCGAAGGTCTTGGCCTCGTGGTTGACGAGGTGGGCGAGTTCGGCGTTGCGCAGCAGTGCCTTCGTGGGGATGCAGCCGACGTTGAGGCACACACCGCCCCAGTACTTCTCCTCGACGACCGCGACCCGCTTGCCCAGTTGGGCGGCGCGGATGGCGGCGACGTAACCGCCGGGGCCGGCACCGAGTACGACGACGTCGAAGCGCTCGTGCATGAATTGTCCTTAGGGTCGAGGTGATCCGGAGCCGAGGGCACACGCCGGCTCCCTCACCCTAAGGGCCCTGGAGCCGGGCGCGTTGGAGCCGGCAGGCCAGGGTGCGGCGCACGGAGGCCGAGGCGGGCGGGGTGACCTTCGCGGGGAGGTCGAGCCCGCGGCTGATCGTGTCGTACGCGTCGCGGCAGCCGCCGGGCAGTGTCGTCGCGTGGACTCTCAGGTCCTCCTCGACGAGGCGCCGCAGGGCGTCCACGTTCCGGGGTGTGAAGTGCTTCCGCCCCGCGGTGAGGGCATGGACGTGGTGGGCGCACCTGGCGGTGTCCCCGAGGGTCTCCGCGATCTGCTCGGCGAGGCCCCACAGCCGGCCTTCGAGCCACGGGACGTCCCGCTGGTCCAGGGCGAGTTCCATCGGAGGAGCCGGATCGCCCGACCGGTACTTCGCGACCTGTTTGGACACGGCGGGCTGGCTCATCCCCGTGAGCCGGGCGATCCGGTCCTGGGTCCAGCCGAGACCGGCGAACACCTGGATCATCTCCGTCCGCAGCTGCCGCATCTCCTCGCCTGCGCGGATGACCTCGTTCATACCGGCGAGCATCCGCGCCGCCTGCTCGTCGGTCAGCGGGTCGGTATTCGGTTGCTCGTGCTCTTCGCCTGCCACGACCTGGTTATACACCCGTCGGCACACTGCTGTCATAACCGGGTTGTATAACCAGGTTATGACTGGCATGGTTCCGGTCATGCCTACTTTCGCCGCACCCGATGGAACCCGACTCGCCTACCGCCGGACCGGCGAAGGCCCGCCGGTTCTCTGCCTCCCCGGCGGTCCCGCAGACTCCCTGTATCTCGGGGAACTGGGCGGCCTTTCGGCGTACCGGCAGCTCGTCACCCTTGACCTGCGAGGCACCGGCCGCTCCGCGGTGCCCGAGGACACCTCCTCGTACCGCTGCGACCGTCTGGTGGACGACGTCGAGGCGCTGCGCGTCCATCTGGGGTTCGACCGGCTGGATCTGCTCGCTCACTCCGCGGGCGCGAACCTCGCGACGCAGTACGCGGCTCGCTTCCCGGACCGGGTCGCCCGGCTCGCCCTGGTCGCCCCCGGCACCCGCGCCGTCGGCATCGAGATCACCGGCGGGACGCGCCGCGCACTCGCGCGGGCACGGCACGACGAGCCCTGGTTCCCCGCCGCGTACCCGGCACTGGAGGCCATCACCGAGGGCACGGGCAGCAACTGGGACGCCATCGCGCCCTTCCTGTACGGCCGTTGGGACGACGCGGCGCGGGCCCACCAGGCCGCGAGCGTGCCGCGCAACATGGAGGCCGTCGCCCTGTTCGCCGCCGACGGCGCGTTCGACCCGGCGGCTGTCCGCGCGGCACTCGGAGCCTGCGTGTCACCCGTGCTGGTGCTCGCCGGAGAGTTCGACCTGAACAGCCCGCCGAGCGCCGCGGAAGAACTCGCGGGACTCTTCCCCGATGCCACGCTCCTCGTGCAGACGCGAGGGGGCCACTACCCGTGGCTCGACGACCCCGCCCGCTTCGTGGCGGCCGTCGAGGCGTTCCTCGGGCGGTGACGGCCACGCTTGACCTCAAGTCGAGTTGAGGTTCTAGCGTCCTCGGTGACGAAGGGAGCACGACTGTGACGACATTGGTGACGGGCGCCACCGGGAACACCGGCAGGCATGTGGTGGCCGAACTGGTCCGCAGAGGAGAACAGGTCCGGGCGCTCACCCGGAACCCGGCCGCCGCCGAGCAACGGCTTCCGGCGGCGGCGGAGGTGGTGGCCGGAACGCACACGGCACCCGAAAGCCTGGACGCCGCCCTCGACGGAGTCGAACGCTTACACATCACGGTCACGGCAGGGCTCACCGAGGCCGGGCCCGAACTGGTGCGGCGGGCCGTGGGAGCGGGTGTCCGGCGCATCACCGTGGTGTGGGGCGGCGGCGTGGGGCCGGTCGAGAAGGCGGTGGAGGACTCGGGAGTGGAGTGGACCCGGCTGGAACCGCAGGAGTTCATGTCCAACGCCCTGACCTGGACCGAATCCATCCGGACCGAGGGGGTCGTGCGCGAGCCGTACGACTTCCCCAGCGCACTCGTCCACGAGGCCGACATCGGGGCTGTGGCGGCGGCCGCACTCCTCGACGAGGGCCACGCGGGGCGCGCCTACAACCTCACAGGGCCCGAAGTGCTGACGGTCGGTGAACGCGTCGCGATCCTGGCGCGGGCGACCGGCCGCGATCTGAGGTTCGTCCAGATAACGCACGAACAGGCTGTCGAGAGGCTGTTGGCCACCGGCGTGTCCCGGGCGGACGCCGAGTACGTCGTCGGCTGGTACGCCGCGTCCGACGCCGCCTCCAGGACGGTCGTCGACACCGTCGAGCAGGTGCTGGGCCGGCCGTCGCGCACGTTCGCGCAGTGGACGGCCCAGTACGCGGACCGCTTCTAGGGAGTGTTCCAGGTTCAGATCATGTGGTGGGTCGGAGGCTGCGGAGCCAGATGATGCTGCCGCGTAGGTCAGGGTCTTTGCAAGGTCGCGTGTTGGGTGAGGTTGTCCGGTGATGGGCCGTCATGTCGCGTTGCAGGGCCCCGGATGCAGGTGCAGGCACGGCCTTGTTGATCATGTGAGTGTCGAGTTCACGTGACCACAACCGAAGACCGTGCCTGCTGTCTCATCTTCTCCTATGCCGTCGGGCCTGGAGCAACTGGCCCGTACCCTGCCACCGCAGCCGCTGCCCGACGCGGTGCGCCTCGCCTCCTTCCTCGCGGGCCTGCCGGATCCGCGCGACCGCCGCGGCGAGCGTCCTGGCCGGTGCGAGATCACTGACCGCGATCTCCGAGTGGATCGCGGACGCACCCCGCTGGGTCCTTCTGGCCCTCGGCTTCGCGTTCGACCCGTTCAGCAAGGCGGTCACGGTGCGCATCCCACCACGGTCATGCGGCTGCTCGGCCGCCTCGACGCCGACGCCTTCGACGCCGCAGTGAGCGCGTTTCTGCAGGCCAGAGCCGCTGACCTAGATACAGAAAAAGCGCGGTGGCAGGCGGTCGCCGTGGACGGGAAACAGCTGCGCGGATCAAGAGCGGCCGACGGGAAAGCGGTGTGGCTTCTGGCCGCGATGGACCACGCCGGAACAGTCCTCGCGCAGCGGCAGATCGACACGAGGAGCAACGAGACACCCGCGTTCATCCCTCTTCTGGACGGCTTGAGTCTGGAGAACGCCGTCGTCACCGCGGACGCCGCCCACACCCAGCACGCGAACGGCCTCTGGCTGTGCGAGCAAGCCATCCACTACATCGCTGTCGTGAAGGGCAACCATCCCGGCCTGCTCAAACAGCTGAAGGAACTGCCGTGGGCCGACGTTGCCCTGGACCATAAGGACCGCACCAGGGGCCGGGGCCGGATCGAGGTCCGTCACCTGAAGACAGCCGCGTTCCGGCACCTCGACTATCCCGGTGCCCGTCAAGCCCCGCGCGTCATGCGCTGGCGCAAGGACCTGACCAGTAACAAGCTCACGATCGAGCGGCTGTACTTCGTCACCAGCCTCCCACCCGGCGCGGCATCCGGAGCCCGGATCGCTCCACCACGTCCGTGACACCACGTTCGCCGAGGATGCTTCCACCATCCGCGTCGGCCGCCTGCCCCGCGTGATGGCCAGCCTTCGCAACCTCGCCATCAGCGTCTGCCGACAGGACGGCCACACCAACATCGCCGCCGCCACCCGCCACCATGCCCGCCACCCAGGCCGCCCTCTGGCCGCACTCGGATGGACGTGATCAACCAGGACTCACGTGCTCAACCGGACAGAAGCGCAACATGCAAAGTCCCTGACGAGAAGGGCGGGGTCGAAACGAAGCCTCCGACCGCCTGCAGTCCAGTTGCACAGGTTTCTGAAGAGGGTTTCGATTGAGGTGTAGGTGTTACCGCCAGGTGGAGTCGACTCAACTCGCCTGAAGGTTACGCACACTCAAAGGCATGCGTCAGGTACATACCTGCTGATGTTACTACGGCGCCCATGGAGGATAGTATGCCTCCGCGTATATTTCGGTACAGCATAAGGAACTCTACAGCGGAGCATGACCTGCACTTGGTCGCTGCTCATCTGTGTTGGGGGGACTGGACTCCAAGATGGGAGCCGCCGGCCACCATCACGTCGGGGAGTTCAGGGTCATTTCAGGGTGAATCGGGAACGCTGGTCACGGGTACCGAGGGATGGACAAAGTACAGCGTTACTCGTCGTGGCGCCGCCGGTCCGCGGGCTATGATCTACATGTACTGGAATAATCCCTATTTCGGGGCAACCAGAGGTAAGGGTATACTTGTAGGGGAGGATATATCGCCACCAGACTGCGATGGTGACGGTTACGGGGCGGTCAGCGGAGGTAGCACTTTTCAGCCGGTGGCAGGCAGTAACGAACCTCCTTCGGATTTGCGCCTAGCTCTGACACAGACCCGTCGCGATGGGTCGCCTACGACTGTCGACGAGGTGGGAGACCTGTACCGAATCCCCCTGGCCCCGATATTCATCTTCGGCGCTGGCGCAATTTGGGAGAGGATGGAAGCGGACTTTGAGTTGCGCACTGTGTCCCTTCCTCCTTTCTTGCCTCCCACATCACCGGCAGAATGGATTTATGTGGCAAGGCGGGTGCCTGAGGGAAAGGAAGACGAGTGGGTCGGGCGCTGGTCAAGCGACCTCGTCAGCGTTGACATTCACCTCGCCCGGCCACATGGTCTTTCCGTCACTGTAGAAGATCGTACGCCCGGCTGGCAGGGCAAGTTCACAACCACTTGTAAACCCTTCCCGGGGATATGGACCCTCAGCGGTGCAAGGAGTCCTGCGCATGTAATTCCGTCGCCAGGTACGGTAATTAGCATGTGGAACGTCAAGCAGGATGGTCAGCTCAGAAGCATCGTATTGAGATATCAGCGCAAGAGTTTGCGCGACCAAAGCCTTATCGTCGATCGATACCTGGAATATTTTGATCCTGGCATACATTGAATGACGCGCGGCAACCGGCAACTTTGCTGCAGTGAGCGTTTTCCAACCTCCGTGCCTGTGCCTCTGCCCCAGGGCTCCTCCGATGGCAGGGCCTTTAAGAAGTGCCGAGGTGGGTGGGTTCGCCTGCTGTGCAAGCGATGTGACGGCTTGTCGACTTCTGCCGGTGGGTGACCCAGGACGCAGAACAGGCATGGCCACTGGTGATCATGTGGGTGTCGAGTCCGTATGAGCACCGAGCGAGTCCATGCCTGCCCACCCATCTTCCCGCATGCCGTCATGCCTTCGGCAACTGGGGGACGCCTCCGGCCCAGCTCTGCTGGAGGAAGCCGTTGACCTGCGGAGGTATCTGAACCACGGTTCCTGACCCACGGGCCCGTCGCGGCATCCGTCACCCTTGGACGGCCCTGCTCACCGCTGCGGCCGCCGCTGTTCTGGCCGGCGCCGCCTCGATCACGGCGATCGGCGAATGGGTCACCGACGCACCGCAGAGGGTCCTGGCTCTGCTCGGGTTCCGCCCCGACCCACTGACCGGCCTGATCCGCCCACCCCATGCCACGACCATCCGCCTCGTCCTCGCCGCCGCGGACGGCGACGCCCTCGACCGCGCCATCGGCGACTTCCTTCAGGAACGCAAGGCCCCGGCCCCGGGACGGAAGGTCATCGCCGTCGACGGCAAGACACTCCGCGGCTCCCGCACCACAAAACAGCCGGCCACTGCCCTGATCGCCGCCATGACCCACGACGGACAGGTCCTCGCCCAACGTCGGATCGACAGCAAGAGCAATGAGATCCCGGCCTTCGCCCCACTCCTGAACGGCCTCGACCTGACCGGCGCCGTCATCACCGCCGACGCCCTGCACACCCAGCACAACCACGCCTCCTACCTGCACGAACGCGGGGCCCACTACCTGGCCGTCGTCAAGAAGAACCACCCCCAACTGCATCAGAAGGTCCGCCGCCTGCCCTGGCGCGACATCCAACTCGACCACTACGAACGCGCCAGGGCCCACCACCGCGAGGAGATCCGCCGACTGAAGACCGCCACCTTCGCCCACCTCGACTACCCGCACGCCCGCCAGGCCCTCCAAGTCGTGCGCTGGAGACGCGATCTGGGCACCGGCAAGCTGACTATCGAGCGGATCCACCTGGTCACGAGCCTGCCGCCCGGCGCGGCCACCGGCAGCGAACTCGCCGCCTGGATCCGCGGCCACTGGCGCATCGAGAACCAGCTCCACCACGTCCGCGACCGCACCTTCCACGAGGACGACTCCAAGATCCGCACCTGGCAACTGCCCCGCGTGATGGCCGGCCTGCGCAATCTCGCCATCGGTGTCCACCGCCAAGACGGCCACACCAACATCGCCGCCGCCCTCCGCCGCACCAGCCGTGACTACCAGCGGCCCCTCACCGCCCTCGGACTGACCTGACGAACCCGGACACAAGATCACTTCTCAAAGACCCTGCCGCGTAGGTGGAGTCCGGCGAGGTAGCTGGTGGGGGTCTTGTCATATCGGGTGGCCAGTCCTCGCCACTCCTTGATCTTGTTGATGCAGCGTTCGACGGTGTTCCGATCCTTGTAGAGGTGGGGATCGTGTCTGGCTGGTCGGCCGCCGCACGAGCCCTTCTTCTTGCGATTGTCGAGTCGGAAGTCAAGATGTTCCGGGAGGCTATCCGCTTGGCCGAGGAAGAGCAGGACCTGATCACCGCAATCGGCACCCCCGCGCCCGCTGCGAGTGACGCTCCGGCTGGTCAGCAGCCCGCGGCCGCCGATTCCACCCCTGAGGACTGCAAGCGCCCCGGCTGGTGGTCCGGCCCAGAACCAGCGGCGACATGCTCAGCGAGCCGTGGCTCAGCTACTCCTGCAAGGGCCGTGGACGGCGGGGCAATCTGTTGCTGCTATGACGAGCGAGGTTCGGCGGAACAGGAGTTCCAGTTACCCTTTCCACTGCCTTGAGGAAATAGCGCGACACGAGGTCGCGAGCGTTATGCACCTGCCGCAACATCAGGTAAATGTCGCCGTCAGTAGGAGGATTTGGTGAGGACACCATTTGAGTGACGGCCAAGGCGACATGCTCGATGGACGAAATGAACGACCGTGTATCAGTCGGCCTGACGTCGTCATCATCGAGATATGCCTGCGGTGGAATACGGAAGAGCGCGGCTGTTAATTCCTTCATCTCGGCCATGGCCTGGACGCTATATTCGTACGCTCCCACATCGCTCCGCGAACGCAGAGCAGCCAGTACGCGCTCGGCATTTGCCGACCAAGCCCGCAAGGCGACTCGGGCTGTTGCAAGGACTTCAAGTGCGGCCGCGTCCTCGGCCTTCTTTACAGCAACTGCGGCCATCCGCTCTGCCCGCTCAGCTACGAGAACGGCCTGCCGCTCTGCCTGGTCGGCCAAGAGAACAGCCTGCCGCTCTGCCAACTCAGCCGCCAGGGCGGCCTGTCTCTCGGCCCGTTCAGCAGCAGCAACAGATGCCGCTTCAGCGCGCTCAGCCGCGAGAGACGCCGCAACTGCGTCGTCGCGACGCTTCGCCCGTTGCACCCATAGAGCACCCCCGGCGCCGATGCCAGCGCCACCCAGCCCGCTCACCAACGCGAGAATTGCTTCCGTCAACGCCATCTCGCGATGTTCCCGCCCTCATCGGGGCGCTGGCAAGCAGCTCCGGGATACCGGCCTCGGTCCGGCCCGTGTGCTGTAACAAATTCAGCCTCGCTGACGTACTACTAGTGAGTATTCAGGTTCGGATCATTGGATTCCGGGATTTGCCGGTGCCGGGCGATTGGGGCTGGTAGTTGTCGAGGATGGCTCGTGGTGATCTCTCGGATGCCGAGTGGGAGTTGGTTGAGCCGTTCTTGCCGGTGGGTGAGCGCGGCCCGGTCCCTGACCTGCGGCGGCAGTTCAACGGTGCGATGTGGCGGTTCAGGGCAGGGAGCCCCTGGCGGGACATACCGCAGGAGTACGGCTCTTGGTCGACTGTCTACGGCGCGTCAGCGCTGGGCGGTGGCCGGGACCTTCCGGGCACTGATGGACGGGATGATCACCGAGGCGGCGGTCCGCAGGCAGGTCGATCTCGACCTGGTCAGCGTAGATTCCACGGTCTCGCGTGCCCATCACCATGCGGCCGGAATGGTGGTCGACTCCGAGCTGCTGGACGAGCTGGAGAAGGCCGTCGCCGAGGAAAAGGGGCTCCACGAAAGGGGCAAAGCGCCCCGATGGCTCTGCCGGGCGAGGACAGCGATGGGGTGGCGCGCGAGGAACGTCGGCGTTTACGGCAGCGACGCGGAGCCCGGCTTCGAGCGGCCGAACTGGGCCGCTCACGGGGTGGGCTGACGACAAAGACGCACCTCGCGGCCGACCGCCGGTGCCGGCCGCTGTCGTTTGTCGTCACCCCGGGGCAGGCCGCAGACAGCCCCCGTTTCGTCCCGGTGCTGGAGGGTGTCAGGGTTCGCCTACCGGTTGGCCGCCCGCGCACTCGGCCCGGCGCGGTCGCCGCCGACAACGCGTATTCCTCCCGCGCGAACCGCGCCTATCTGCGCCGACGCCGCATCCGCGGCGTCATCCCGGAGAAGGTCGACCAAGTAGACAACCGCAAGAAGAAGGGCTCGTGCGGCGGCCGACCAGCCAGACACGATCCCCACCTCTACAAGGATCGGAACACCGTCGAACGCTGCATCAACAAGATCAAGGAGTGGCGAGGACTGGCCACCCGATATGACAAGACCCCCACCAGCTACCTCGCCGGACTCCACCTACGCGGCAGCATCATCTGGCTCCGCAGCCTCCGACCCACCACATGATCTGAACCTGGAACACTCCCTAGGGCCGGCCCTTCGTGCGGATCATGCCGGGCTCGCGGGTTCCGGCACGATCCGAACGCGGGCCCAGGGCGCCGCCTCGGCGATCAGGACGTGGTCAGTACGCCCGCGTGCATCGTCAGGACGCGGTCGCTGAAGTGCCGTACCACCGCCATGTCGTGGCAGATGAAGAGGTAGGCGAGCCCTCGCGTCTCCTGCAGTTCGAGCAGGAGGTTGAGAACACCGGCCCGCAGGGACGGGTCGAGGGCGGACACCGGCTCGTCCAGGATCAGGAGTTCGGGATCGCTCGCCAGCGCGCGGGCGATCCCGGCCCGCTGGCACTGCCCGCCGGACAGTTCGTGGGGGAGCCGTCCGCCGGACGTGTCGTCCAGGCCGACCAGGGAGAGCAGTTCGGCGACCCGGCCGGGGCCGGTCGCCGCCGACCAGCGGCCCTGGGCGCGCATCGGTTCGGCGACCTGGTCCCGGATGCGCCGACGCGGACTGAGTGAACCGTACGGGTCCTGGAACACGGGCTGGATGCGGGGCCGGACCGCCCGCAGCGCCCGCCGGCTCAGCGAGGTCAGCTCCGTGCCCCCGAACACGATCTCACCGCTGTCCGGCCGGCGCAGTTGCAGGACGGCCGCCGCGGTCGACGACTTGCCGCAGCCGGACGGACCGGTCAGCCCGACCGTCTCACCCGAGTCCACGTGGAAGGAGACCCCGTCGACGGCGGTGGCCGTTCCGTACCGCACGACCAGCTCGCGGACATCGAGCAGGGGGCTCATAGGGACTCCAGGTGATCGAGATGACAGGCCACCTCGCGCCCGTCGACGGCACGGGGCGCGGGCCGTTCGGTGCGGCAGCGGTCGGTCGCGTACCGGCAGCGGGGCGTGAAGGCACAGCCCGAAGGGACGGAGCCGGGTGCGGGCGGCCGGCCGGGGATGACGGGCAGCCGGGACTTACGGGGTGTGGCGGCGGTGGGCAGGCAGGCCAGGAGGCCTTCGGTGTACGGGGCGAGGGGCCGGTCCAGGACGCGGTGCACCGGACCGTACTCGGCGAGCCGTCCGGCATACATGACGGCCATCCGGTCGGCACGGGCCCGGACGGCGCCGAGGTCGTGGGTGACCAGCACGAGGGACGCACCGGTCGCGGTGCACCGCTCGCCCAGCACCGCGAGGATCCTGTCCTGGGTCTCCGGATCGAGGGCCGTCGTCGGTTCGTCGGCGACGACCAGCTCCGGACGGTTGATCATGGCCATCGCGATCACGGCACGCTGACGCATCCCGCCCGAGAACTCATGGGGATAGGCGGTGGCTCCGGACGCCGGGATACCGACCTCCGCCAGCGCGGAGAGCGCCCGCGACCGCGCGTCCTTCCGGGAGAGTCCCCGCACGGACCGTACGGCCAGCGCGAGTTGCTCACCGACCGGGTGAACCGGCGAGAGCGCCGACAGCGCGTCCTGCGGGACGAGTGCGACACGCCGGCCCCAGTCGGCCGCGGTGACCCGTGCACCACGCAGCAGCACACTCCCGGAGACCGTGGCCTCGCGCGGAGCCATGCCGAGAAGGGCTCGCGCGGTCACCGACTTCCCGGCCCCCGACTCGCCGACCAGGGCGAGCACTTCACCGGGGGCCACGTCGAACGAGAGGCCGCTGACGGCCGGTACGCCTGCGAAGTCCACGCTCAGGCCACGGACGGAGAGCAGAGGGCCGGGCGCCTGAGGATCAGGCCGCACGTGTTCGGACCGCAACGGGAACCTCTTCCTTCCGGACGGGTGCGCGGCGCGTCCTGCCGCTCCGGGTGTGAGCCGACAAGGACACGGCGAGCGCGGCGAGCAGCGCCAGAGCGACCGCGGGGGCGAGTGCCGCGACAGGCGCCCGCTCGACGTAGTCGGCGGACTCGTCGAGCAGGAGGCCCCAGTCCGGGGACGGCGGCTGGGCTCCGAGGCCGAGGAAACCGAGCGAGGCGAGGGCCAGGGCGATGCCCGGGAGGCGGAGCACCGCGTGCCGGGCGACCGGGGCGGCCACCGACGGCAGGACGTGGCGGACCATGATGCGGGCCGGGCTCGCGCCGATCGCCCTCTGCGCCGCCAGGAACGAGGAGGCCCGTATCTCCTGGGTGAGCGCGGCCGCGTGCGCGGCCAGTGGCGGCCAGGAGATCAGGGCGACGGCGAGCGCCGCGCCCCCGGCGCCGGGGCCCGTGGACGCCGCCACCAGAATGCCCACGATGACCGGGGGGAGGGCGTTGGCGATGTCGGCCAGGCCGGTCGCGGCGGCGGGCAGGAATCCGAGAGCGAGCCCGATGGCCAGGCCCAGGAGGCAGACGGCCGCCGCCGTGCCGACGGTCGAGCCGGCGCCGTGTCCGAGCCGCGCCAGTACGTCACGGCCGAGGGCGTCGGTGCCCAGGGGGTGCGACCAGGAGGGGGCGGCGAGTCGCGCGGCCGTGTCGATGACGTACGGATCGCGAAGCAGCCCCCAGCCGGTCGCCCCGGCCGGCAGGCACGCCAGGACGACCGGTACGACGGGGGAGACCCGCACCGGCCGGGCCACGGGCAGGGTCAGGGCTGCGTCGCGCAATGCTGGGCCGAGCAACTGGGCGCGTACGGCCGCCGACACGACGCCCACCAGGAGGCCGAGTGCCAGCAGGGCCAGGACCGCCCCCTGGAGCAGGGGCAGGTCCTGGGACCTGGCCGCGCCGAGCGCGGTGCGGCCGAGTCCCGGCACCGCGAAGACCGTCTCGACGGCGACCGCGCCGCCGGTCAGGCCCACCGCTGCCATACCGAACTGCGGTACCAGCGGCGGAAGGACGCGGCGCACAGCGGCGGCGGTGACGGCCCGCCGGCTGACGCCCGCACCGCGCCACAGTTCCACCCAGCGTTCGTCGAGTGCGTCCGGCAGCGCGTCGGCGACCAGCCGGCCCAGGAGCCCGCCGGCCGGAATCCCGAGCGCGAGCGCGGGGAGGACCATGTACGACGGCCCGTTCCAGCCGGAGGTGGGGAACCAGCCCAGCCACACCCCGGCGACGACGAGGAGCAACAGGGCGACCAGGTACTCGGGGACGGCGGCGAGCATCGCCCCGAACGTCCCGGAGGTGCCCCGGCCGCGTACGAGCACCGGCAGGGCGAGAGCCGTACCCACCACGAGAGCGACGGCCAGGGAGGCGCCCATCAGCGCCAGCGACACCTGGAGTCCGGCCGCCACCGACGGCAGGACGTCGGAGCCGGACACCCACGAGACACCGAGGTCGCCGCGCAGCAGCCCGGCCGCCCAGTTCCCCAGCAGTCCGAGCGGCCCGGCGTCGAGCCCCAGGTCCTCGCGGATGGCGTCCAGCGCCTCCGCGGTCGGCTCCTGCTCCGCCGACCGGGCCCGCAGCAGACCGAGTGCCGGATCCTTGCCCGACAGCCAGGGCAGCAGACCGACGAGAGCGACCACGGCGGCCAGTCCGGCCGCCCTGGTGAGGGCCGTCCTCACTTGACGTGCGTGTGGATCGTGACGAGTTCGCGCTCGCGCGGGTCGTGGGCCGCGCCCGTGACGCCCGCCGCGTCGCCCTGGACGACCCGCTCGTGCAGCATCGGCACCGCCGCGTCGGTGGCGAGCACGGCTGCCTCGGCGGCCATGACCGCCTTGCGCCGGGCGTCACCCGTGGGGGTCCGCGAGGCGGTCATCAGCGCCTTGTCGACGCCGGGGTCGGCGAGCTGCGCGAGGTTGAAGGAGCCCTCGCCGGCGAAGTCGCTGTACAGGTACGCCGCCGGATCCCCGGAATCCAGGACCGTGGCGCGCGACAGGACGAACGCGTCGAACTTCCCCGCGAGGGCGTCCGCTTCGATGTTGGCGTACTCACGGACCTCCAGCTCCACCCGGAAACCCGCTGCCTGGAGCTGCTGCTGAAGGATCTGGGCGACCTCCGGCAGCTCGGCCCGGTCGGTGAACGTACCGATCGTGATCCGGGCGCCCCGAGGATCACCGGCGGCCGCCCGTGCGGGCTTCCCGCGCAGCTCCGCGGCCCAGGGGAGAGCCGGTCCGAGGAGCCCTTCGGCGACGTCGGCCCTGCCCTCGTAGACGCTCTTCACGATCTGCTGCGCGTCTACGGCGGCGCGTGCGGCCGCCCGGACCCGTGCGTCCCGGAACGGCCCCGACCCGGCGTTCAGGTAGAGGGTGTTGGTGCGCGGCATCGGCACCTCGTGGATCAGCTCGGGGTCCAGGAGGCGTGCCTGCGAGACGGGCACCGCCTCGACGATGTCGGCCTCACCGCTGCGCAGCGCGGCGGCCCGCGCGGTGCCGTCCGGGACGAACCTGACGTCGATACCGGCCGCCTTCGCCCGGCCGCCCCAGTAGCGGTCGTACCGGTCGAGCGTCGCCGTGGCCGTGCCGCGCAGCTCGACGAGCTCGAAGGGCCCGGTGCCCGCGCCCACCGGGCTGACGGTCCTGCCCCGGTACGCCTTGGCGGCGAGGATCGACAACTGCGGGGAGCTGAGCCTCTGGGGGACGAGCGGATCGGCCGTGGCCGTGGTGACCGTGACCGTGCGGGGCCCGGTGGCGCGCACGGTGAGCGAGACGCCGTCGAGGATGCGCGGCTTGGGCGCGGCGGTGGCGGCGACGGTCAGCGACTTCACGGCGGAGCGCGCGGTGAAGGCGGTGCCGTCGTGGAACGTGACGCCCTCGCGGAGTGTGAACGTCCAGTCCCTGCCGCTCTGTTGCCAGGATGTGGCCAGCGCGGACGTGGCGTTGCCGTCCGCGTCCAGGCGGGTCAGCGTCTCGGCGGTGGACCAGCGGGACAGCTTGAACGCGTCGTCCGTCAGGGGCGAGAGCCCCGCGCGCGGCGGCTGCATCATCGCGACGCGGACCCGCGCTTCACCGCCGTCGGGGGAGGGGCCGGCCGCCGCGAAGCAGCCGGTGAGCAGCACCGCCGCCGTACTCGGACCGATCGTGGACAGGAGACCCCGACGGGATATGCGGGAGTTTTCGAGCAGGCGCAAGGGTGTCCCCAACGGGATGCGAAAGGTGGGTGAAGCCGACGCGCCGACCCTAGCATTATGACAATCATGTTCAGTAACGTGCCTGCGGGTCTCGCTCTCCGTCCGTCACGCCGAGGGGTGGAGGTGGGTGCGCTGGCCGTCGTGGTCGAGGAAGACCAGGATCTCCGCAGGCCCGGTGTGGGCCCTCAGTGCGTGCGGGATCATCGTGGAGAACTGGGCGGCCTGGCCGGTCTGCACGAGGATGCGCCGCTCGCCGAGCAGCAGGAGGACCGTTCCCGACAGGACGGTGAACCAGTCCGTTCCCGGGTGCACCCCGAGCTCGTCGCCCCCCTGCGCGTCGGCCTGCTGGGTGATGCGCATCTTCGCCACGGTCAGCCCCTGCGGTCCGCCCTCCCGGCTCAGCAGCCAGGTGGTCGTTCCGCCCGCCCTGTCCTGGTGCGGCCTGATCACCACGTCCCCGTCGTCGACGGACTCCACCAGCTGGTCCAGGGAGGTCCCCAGGGCGCGGGCGAGCGAGGTCAACTGGTCGAGGCCGATACGACGGTGGCCCGTCTCGATGCGGCTCAGGGTGGACGGGCTGAGGAAGCAGCGCTCCGCCAGGTCGTCGAGCGACCAGCCGCGCGCCAGTCGCAGGCCCTTGAGGCGACGGCGTACCAGGGTGTCCACATCTGTTTCTTGCGTCATACGCAAGACTGTATGCCAGTAGCGCAAGCTCGGAGTACGGTCGGCCCATGACGCACGACGAACACCACCCCCATCACCACCACACGGCGGCCGGGTCCGGCGAGACCGTGATGGCCGAACTCCTGGACCTCGATGCCGAGGTGCTGCGCACCTACGCGTCGGATGTGACGGCATGGCTCGCCGGCCTCACGGAGGAACGCCCGCCCCGGCGCATCCTCGACCTGGGCAGCGGTACCGGCACCGGCACCCTCGCCCTGCTGGAGCGTTTCGACGAGGCCGCGGCGACCGCGCTCGACATCTCCCCCCTGATGCTGCACCACCTGCGGAGCAAGGCCTGTGCCCGCGGTTTCGGGGAGCGTGTCCGGACCGTTCAGGCGGACCTGGACGCGCCGTGGCCTGTCCTGGACACCGCCGATCTGGTCTGGGCGGCCTCCTCCCTGCACCACATGGCCGACCCCGCCCGCGTCCTGGCAGAGGTGTTCGGGACCCTCCGGCCCGGCGGGCTGCTGGCCGTCACCGAGATGGACTTCTTCCCCCGCTTCCTGCCCGACAGCGTCGGCGCCGGACTGGAAGCACGCGTCCACACGGCTCTGCGCCGGGACCACGGCCAGGGCGAGCTGACATCCCTGCTGCTCGGTGCCGGATTCGTCCTGGAGGCGGAGCGGCCCTTCGTCGTCGACCTCCGGGCCCCGCTTCCGGAGGCCGCCCGGCGGTATGCGCAGGTGTGCCTGGGACGACTGCGCGAGCGTCTCGACGGCCTGGTCGACGAGACGGACCTGGCCACGCTCGACACCCTCCTCGACGGTGACGGTCCCGAGAGCCTGCTGCGGCGCGAGGATCTCACCGTACGCACGACCCGGACGGTGTGGGTGGCCAAGCGGCCCTGACCCACGGCTTCGTACGCGCACATGCGGACGGCGCGCCGCGGCAGGCCTGTCCGGCCCGTCGCGGCGCGCCGCCTCCCCGGCTCACTCGTCGATCGACGCCCCGTAGGCCGCGTCCGGAGCGGGAGCGGAGAGCGAGCCACCGCCGTACGACCACGAGCCGGTGGCCGTCACCCCGCCCGGACCGGCCGAGAGAACCCACACGGCGCCGTCGCCCGTGTTCTCACCCGGCGCCGAGGCCAGCAGGCCGAAACGGCCGTCCCTGTTCGGGTCGGTCAGCTTGACCTGGCCGCCCCAGCGGTCACCCGCCTCCGCGGAACCCGGCACGTTCGTGGAGTTCTGGTCCCACGACCTGACGCCGGTGGCGGTCAGCCCGCCGGCCGCGCCGCGCAGCACCCACACCGCGCCCGCGTCCGCGAGCGTGCCGATGTCCTCGCCGGCCGCCCCGATCGCCACGTCCGCGTAGCCGTCGCCGTCGGTGTCCGCGACGGAGAGGTCGGTACCCCAGCCGTCACCGCGCTCCGGCGTCCCGGGGATTCCGGCCGAGCCCTGGGTCCACCACCGCGGCGGACTGTCCGCACCGTCGACACCGAGCGGCCCGTCGGCGCTGCCGTGATAGACGCCGACGAGGCCGCCGGTCATCGTCTCGCCGCCGTCGTCGGGACTCTTCGGCTCGCCCGTCACGAGGTCGTCGTACCCGTCGCCGTCGATGTCACCGGACGCCACGACCGGGCCGCCCCGCAGCTGGCGTTCGAACACCAGTCCCTCCGGCTGCCCGGAGAGGAACACCGACCAGCCGTGGCCGGGTTCGGCGCCCACCGTGACGCCCCCGACGACCAGATCGGCCAGGCCGTTGTTGTCGTAGTCACCCGTGGTCAGTGACTTGGGGAGGATGTCGCGCTCCTCCGCAGCCGAGGAGAGGGGGCTGCGGGACCTGCGTTCCAGAGGTACGGACTGCAGGCGGGGGGAGGTGTCGTACCTGTACACATCCAGGTCGTCGCGGTCGAGAACGGCCAGTTGGTCCCCCGGGCTGTCGGAGCTGAAGCGGCCCGCGGCCAGCGCGCCGCCGAACTTCTCGCCGGCCGCCGGCTCCTCGGGCTCCAGCCAGACGCTGTTCCCTCCGTACAGCCCGGACGCCCCGCCCCACAGGACGGTGATGCCACCCGCGTCCGCGGCGGTCCCGATGTCCTCCCCGGAGATGCCGATGATCGCGTCGTCGTAGCCGTCGGCGTCCAGGTCGCCGGTGGCCACGGCGCGGCCGAAGCCGTCGCCCGCCTCGGCCGCGCCTGCCACGCCCGAGGTGGACTGACTGAAGACCGCCGACCGCTTGGTGCCGATCCCGGACGACGATCCGTACTGCACGGTCACATACCCCGCGCCCTTCTTCCCGCCGACGGTTCCGCCCGGCGCGCCGATGAGCACGTCCTCGTAGCCGTCGTCGTTGAAATCGCTGTTGCGGTCACTTGCGTGGGTCGCGCCGGGGGTTCCGGCATAGGCGCAGGGGGCGGCGATGGCCGCTCCCGTCAGCAGAAGGAATGAGGCCGCGGCAACTGCGGCCGAACGACGAGTACGCACGAGCGGCTCCTCTGACGAAGGATGGCCGGGCGAGTGCGGGGGTGGCCGGAAAGTGCCCGTTCCTTCCTGGCGTCCTGTTTGACCGCGCCGGGCTCGCAAGGGTTGTACGGCATGTGGCACAAGGGCTCTACGGCATATGCCAGGCACGGGAGACGGGCCCGGGCCGCACCGGCGGCGAACGGCCGATGTCCGGTTTGTTGCCTCTTGGGTATCGGCCTACCGTCGGTACTGCGCCGCACCGGCGGCCGTGATCGTGGACCTGAACCATCCTCCGGGCCCGGCCGGGCCCGCCCCTCGGAGAAGAGCGAGATGTCGAAGATTCTGTTCGTAGTGACAGGTGCGGACCAGTGGACCCTGGCGGACGGCACGAAGCACCCGACGGGCTTCTGGGCCGAGGAGGCCGCCGCCCCGTACGAGGCGTTCAAGGCAGCCGGGCACGAGGTCGTGGTCGCCACGCCGGGCGGCAGAGTGCCGACGGTGGACCGGCGCAGCCTGGCGCCCGAGTCCAACGGCGGGCAGGAGGGCGCCGACCGGGTCGAGGAGGTCCTGAACTCCTTCAGCGAACTCCGGCACCCGATCGCGCTGGACGACGTGAACCTCGACGACTACGCCGCCGTCTTCTGCCCCGGCGGCCACGGCCCCATGGAGGACCTCGCCGTCGACCCGGTTTCCGGCGGTCTGCTGGCCCGGGCGCTGGAGTCCGGCAAGCCCCTCGGCGTCGTATGCCACGGCCCGGCCGCGCTGCTCGCGGCGGGGAAGGAAGGCGGGGCCAACCCCTTCGCCGGCTACCGGCTGACCGGATTCAGTAACGCCGAGGAGACGCAGGCCGGCTTCGCGGACAAGGCGAAGTGGCTGCTCCAGGACCGTCTGGTCGAGCTCGGCGCGGACTTCCAGGAGGGCGAGCCCTGGGCCCCGTACGTGATCGTCGACCGAAATCTGGTCACCGGCCAGAACCCGGCCTCCTCCGCCCCGCTCGCGGCCGAACTGCTCAGGAAGCTGGGCTGAATCTCCCGGACAGCCAACTGTCCGGGCGCCGCACCGGCCGGACGTCCGCCACCGCGGGCGCCCGGCCCGCGTGCGTACGGGCACCGGAGGCCCTGCGGCCGAGAGCCGCACCCGGCCCCGCATTGACCGGATTTAGCCTCCGTTTCCCGCGGTCCCGCCGCCCCCGTCCGGCTACCGTCGAGCGGGGCCGTTCGGACGGTGGCCGGGTACGTATGGGACCGGCCGCTCCCGCCCGGCCGCATCCGTGTTCACCGAGCCGCCTGTCGTCCGGAAGGACCCTTCTCATGAACGCTCCGCACCCGCCCCGCCCCGCCGAAGCATCGGGCACCTTCGCACTCGGCGGGGACCTGCCCGTCAACCGCCTCGGCTACGGCGCGATGCAGCTCACGGGCCCCGGAGTCTGGGGTGAACCCGCCGACCCCGCAGAGGCCGTGCGCGTCCTGCGCCGCGCGGTGGAGCTGGGCGTCACGTTCATAGACACGGCCGACTCCTACGGCCCCTTCGTCAGTGAGCGGCTGATCCGCGAGGCCCTGCACCCGTACGCGGACGACCTGGTCATCGCGACCAAGGGTGGCTACACCCGGTGCGGCCCCGGTGACTGGCGTCCGGTCGGCAGGCCCGAATACCTCCGCCAGCAGGCCGAACTGAGCCTGCGTCACCTGGGTCTTGAGCGCATCGACCTCTACCAGCTGCACCGCATCGACGCGCAGGTGCCGCTGGCCGACCAGCTGGGTGAGCTCGTCCTGCTTCAGCAGGAGGGCAAGATCCGCCACATCGGGGTCTCCGAGGTCACCGTGCGTCAGCTGGAGGAGGCGCGGGGGATCGCGGAGATCGTCTCCGTCCAGAACCTGTACAACCTCGCCAACCGCCGTGCCGAGGACGTGCTGGAGTACGCCGAGCGCGAGAACATCGCGTTCATCCCGTGGTACCCGATCGCCACCGGTGAACTCGCCCGCCCCGGCGGCCCGCTGGACGCCGCCGCCAAGGAACACGGCGCGAGCCCCTCCCAGTTGGCCCTGGCCTGGCTGCTGCGCCGCTCGCCGGTCATGCTGCCGATCCCTGGCACCTCGCGCGTGGCCCACGTCGAGGAGAACACCGCGGCCGCCGCCGTCACCCTCACCGACGAGGAGTTCGCGGCGCTCACCGAGGCAGTCTGAAGCACTGCCTGAGCCCGACGGCCGTCCGGGCGCCCCCGCCGCCGGTGGGGGCGCCCGCGCGTGTCTCAGGCCTGTCGCGGCTCGTCCAGGGCGGAGGTGAGCCG
Source organism: Streptomyces sp. NPDC048560 (assembly GCF_040650955.1). Taxonomy (NCBI): domain Bacteria; kingdom Bacillati; phylum Actinomycetota; class Actinomycetes; order Kitasatosporales; family Streptomycetaceae; genus Streptomyces; species Streptomyces sp. NPDC048560. Next base: position 128,669 of record NZ_JBEZIJ010000014.1, on the reverse strand, counting down.
TCCGAGCACGTCCTGCAGGGCGACGATCTCCGGTACCGAGAGGCCGGTGGCCTGGAGAATCCTGCGTGGTACGGGCAGTGCGCGTTCGCGCAGATCCGCACCGGCGTCCGTGAGCCTGACGGTCACGGAGCGCTCGTCCTGCGGGCTCCGCCCACGGACGACGAGACCCGCCGACTCCAGCCTCTTCAGCAGCGGGGACAGGGTCCCGGAGTCGAGGTGGAGGCGCTCGCCGATCGTCTTCACCTGCTGGGGCCCGTGCTCCCAGAGCACCAGCATGGCCAGGTACTGGGGGTAGGTGAGGCCCAGGTCCTTCAGCGCCTCCCGGTACAGGCCGCCGAACGCGCGGGACGCGGCGTGCAGGGAGAAGCAGACCTGGTGGTCCAGGCGCAGCAGATCCGCGTCCGGCAGCGCGTGGGCGGGGATCGGCGAGGTTGTCATGGGAACCAGGATATCTCATTGTGAGCCATTCAGTTGTGCACAATTGAATTGTGTGCAACTGTTTGGGGCGAGGGTTGACCGGGCCGGTCACCGCGACAGGAAAGAAGGACACTCCCATGGATGCGCTCTACACCGCTGCCGCCACCGCCAACGGCCGAGAGGGCCGGGCCGTGAGCTCGGACGGCCAGCTCGACCTCCCCCTGGCGCTGCCGCCGGCGCTCGGTGGCAACGGCAAGGGCACCAACCCCGAGCAGCTGTTCGCCGCCGGCTACGCCGCCTGTTTCGCCAGCGCCATGGCGTCGGTCGGCCGGGAGATGAAGGTGGACACCAAGGACGTGGCCGTGACGGCCGAGGTCTCGATCGGTAAGGACGACACCGGCTTCGGCCTCGCGGTCGTCATGCGGGTCGAGCTGCCGGAAGCCCTCGAAGGCGAGGCGGGCCGCAAGCTCGTCGAGGCCACCCACGCCTACTGCCCCTACTCCAAGGCCACGCGCGGCAACATCGAGGTCGAGCTCGTCATCGAGTAGTCATCGGCCGGTCGTCGTCGGCTCGGGACCACGGCGGTCACCCGCCCGGAACGTTCGGTTCAGGACGCGCCGGTCCAGGCCAGCAGCCGCTCGGCACTCCACGTCGTGACGACCCGTTCCGGGGGCACCCCGCACTCCTCGGCCCGCGCGCAGCCGTAGGCCTGCCATTCGAGCTGGCCGGGGGCGTGCGCGTCGGTGTCGACGGAGAACAGCACACCCGCCTCGACGGCCTGCCTGAGCAGGCGCCGGGGCGGGTCGAGCCGTTCCGGGCGGCTGTTGATCTCCACCGCCGTACCCGACTCCGCGCACGCGGCGAAGACCTCGGCCGCGTCGAACTCGGACTCCGGCCGCTTGCGGCCGTGGAGCAGTCGTCCGGTGCAGTGCCCGAGGATGTCCGTGTGCGGGTCGCGGACCGCGGTGATCATGCGCCGGGTCATCGCCGCGGAGTTCATCCGCAGTTTCGAGTGGGACGACGCCACCACCACGTCGACCTGCTCCAGCAGCTCCGGCTCCTGGTCGAGCGAGCCGTCCGCCAGGATGTCGCACTCGATACCGGTGAGCAGCCGGAACGGGGCCCACCGCTCGTTGAGCGCGGCCACCTCGGCCAGCTGCCGGCGCAGCCGCTCGGGCGACAGCCCGTTGGCCACCGTCAGCCGTGGCGAGTGGTCGGTCAGGACCGCCCACTCGTGGCCCAGCTCCCGAGCCGTACGGCCCATGTCCTCGATCGGGCTTCCGCCGTCCGACCAGTCCGAGTGCATGTGGCAGTCGCCCTTGAGCAGGGCCAGGAGCTCTTCCCCGCCCTCGGCCAGCGGTCCGGCGGCCTCCGTCTCCAGCCGGTCGAGATAACGCGGAACCTCCCCGCCCTGTGCCTCCCGGATCACCTGGGCCGTCTTCGGGCCGATGCCGTTCACCGACTCCAGCGACCCGTGGGTCACCAGCTCGGCGACATCGTCCGCCGGGATCGCGGCGAGCGCGTCGGCGGCCCTGCGGAACGCCTTCACCCGGTACGTCTCGGCCTGCGAGCGCTCCAGCAGGAACGCGATACGGCGCAGTGCGCTCACCGGCTCCATCAGCACCTCCGAGTACGGGCCCAGGGTCTGCACCCAGCTTCGCCGAGTCCCGCCCCGTCCGCACAGCGAGGGTGCGGAAACGGTTTGCGGGACCCGGCGTGGCTCAGCGCACGGGCTGCGCCTGCTCCTCCGCTTCGGGGCGCTCGAACTGGGTGCGGTACAGCTGCTCGTACCTGCCGCCCTCGGCCAGCAGTTCGGTGTGGGTTCCGCGTTCCACGATCCGCCCCTCCTCGACGACCAGGATCAGATCGGCGGCCCGTACCGTCGAGAGCCGGTGGGCGATCACCACGGCGGTCCGGCCTTCCAGCGCCTCGGCCAGTGCCTCCTGGACGGCCGCTTCGGACGTCGAGTCGAGATGGGCCGTCGCCTCGTCGAGGATCACCACGCGCTGGCGGGCCAGCAGCAGCCTGGCGATCGTCAGCCGCTGCCGTTCCCCGCCGGAGAGCCGGTAACCGCGCTCGCCGACGACCGTGTCGAGCCCCTCGGGCAGTGAGGCGACCAGACCGTCGAGCCGGGAGCGGCGCAGGGCGTCCCAGATGTCGTCCTCGGCGGCGTCGGGCCGCGCGAGCAGCAGGTTGGCGCGGACGGACTCATGGAAGAGGTGACCGTCCTGGGTGACCATGCCGAGCGTCTCGCGGATCGAGTCGGCGGTGAGGTCGCGCACGTCGATCCCGTTCAGCCGTACGGCACCGGAGTCGGCGTCGTAGAGCCGGGGCAGCAGCTGGGCGATGGTGGACTTGCCCGCTCCCGAGGAACCGACCAGCGCGACCATCCGGCCGGGCTCGGCGCGGAACGAGACGTCGTGGAGGACCTCCGTGCCCTCGCGGGCGTCGAGCGTCGCGACATCCTCCAGCGAGGCGAGGGAGACCTTGTCGGCGGACGGGTAGCCGAAGGAAACCCCGTCGAACTCGACGGACACCGGGCCGTCCGGCACCCGGCGGGCGTCGGGCTTCTCGTCGATCAGCGGCTTCAGATCCAGGATCTCGAAGACCCGCTCGAAGCTGACCAGGGCGCTCATCACCTCGACCCGGGCTCCGGCCAGCGCGGTGAGCGGCGCGTAGAGACGGGTCAGCAGCAGCGCGAGGGCGACGATCGCGCCCGGGTCGAGACTCCCGCGCAGCGCGTAGTACCCGCCGAGTCCGTAGACCAGGGCGAGCGCCAGCGCGGACACCAGGGTCAGAGCGGTGATGAAGGTGGACTGGGCCATGGCCGTGCGGACGCCGATGTCACGCACGCGGCCGGCACGGGCGGCGAACTCCGCCGACTCGTCGGCAGGGCGCCCGAACAGTTTGACGAGTGTCGCGCCCGGCGCCGAGAAGCGCTCGGTCATCTGCGTGCCCATGGCGGCGTTGTGGTGCGCGGCCTCGCGCTGGAGCCCGGCCATCCTGGAGCCCATCCTGCGGGCAGGGACGACGAACACCGGCAGCAGGACGAGAGCGAGCAGCGTGATCTGCCAGGAGATGCTGAGCATGACGGCGAGCGTCAGCAGCAGGGTGACGAGGTTGGAGACGACGCCGGACAGCGTGTTGCTGAAGGCCCGCTGCGCGCCGATGACGTCGTTGTTGAGCCGACTGACGAGCGCACCGGTACGGGTCCGGGTGAAGAAGGCGATCGGCATCCGCTGCACGTGGTCGAAGACCGCCGTGCGCAGATCGAGGATCAGCCCCTCGCCCAGTCCGGCCGACAGCCACCGGGTGAGCAGCCCGAGCGCCGCCTCGGCCACGGCGATGAGCGCGATGAGCAGCGCGAGCCCCGTGACCACGCCGGTGTCCTTGCCCTGGATGATCGCGTCGACGACGCTGCCCGCCAGGACGGGAGTGGCGACCGCCAGGAGGGCGGTCACCACGCTGAGCGCCAGGAACCGGTAGATCTGCCGTCGGTGCGGGCGGGCGAAGGCGAGGATGCGGCGCAGTGTCGCCCGGGAGAAGGGCCGCCGGTCCTCCTGTGCGGTCATCGCGCTGTGCAGCGACGACCAAGCGGTCATTTCCATGCTCATGAGGTATCTCCGGAAGATGTCGGCTGCGCGGGGCACCCATCGGCCGTGCGGCCCGGGTGTGCGTACAGAACGGTAGGACCTGAAGCGAACTTGAGGTCAACCGTCGCGCCGGCTCGGCCCGGGAGGAGGTACGCGGCGCGCCGAGCCGTGCGCTCCCGAAGGGGCCCTGACCACCTCTGTTCGGCGTTTCGGGAGCCGAAGGAGGGGGGTGCCGTGCATCCGGAGGTACCGGGGAGTGTCAGGATGGCTTCATGACAATCAAGACCTACTTCGACATCACCATCGACGGCAAGCCCGCCGGGCGGATCGTCTTCAACCTCTTCGACGACGTCGCTCCCAAGACGGTTGAGAACTTCCGTGCCCTGTCCACGGGCGAGAAGGGATTCGGCTACGCCGGATCGCCGTTCCACCGTGTCATCCCGGACTTCATGCTCCAGGGCGGCGACTTCACCCGCCAGAACGGCACCGGCGGCAAGAGCATCTACGGCGAGAAGTTCGACGACGAGAACTTCAAGCTGAAGCACACCAAGCCGGGTCTGCTGTCGATGGCCAACGCGGGCCCGAACAGCAACGGTTCGCAGTTCTTCATCACCACCGTCGTGACGCCGTGGCTCGACGGCAAGCACGTCGTCTTCGGCGAGGTCGCCGACGACGCCAGCATGGAGCTCGTCCGCAAGATCGAGTCGTACGGCTCGCGCAGCGGCCAGACCAAGGCCGCGATCGCCGTCGCCGAGTCCGGTCAGCTCTGATCCGTTCTCCGCGGCACCCTGTTCGGCCCTGAGCGCCCCGTCGGTGAAGTCACCGCCGGGGCGCTCCGGTACGTACGGCGGCGTCCGGGATGCGTCCGGCGTGCGGAGCCGTAGCGTTGCCGAGCGAGACCGATCCGCTCGATACCCGGCCGGGGTGACGACATGTGCTGGAGCGCGACGGCCGATCTGGTGGCCGGTACCTGCGTCGTGGCGATCGGCGTGGCCTGTGTGGCGCGCTCCCGGCGTGCCCGCGACCTGCCGCTCGCCGCGCTCCCGCTGCTGCTCGGGGCCCACCAGGTCATCGAGTCCGCGGTGTGGCGGTCCGAGGACGGAACGGGCGGCCCGGCCACCGTCGCCTGGGCGGTGATCGCCCTCCCGGTGCTGGCCCTGTGGGTGCCCGCCGGAGTGTTCTGCGCGGCCCCGGCACCGGCCCGTCCGCGGCTGACGGTGCCGCTCGCGGCGGGAGCGCTGACCGCCGCGTTCCTGACGTACAGCCTGCTCACCCGTCCCGTGACGGCCGAGGTCCGCGGCCACACGCTGGGCTACGCCCTCGACCTGCCGCACGCGGCCCTGCTGCTCTGCGGCTACCTGCTCGCAACGGTCGGCTCACTGCTGCTGTCGGCCGACCGGTGGCTCCGGGCGCTGGGGCTGCTCGTTGCCGTGGGCGCGGCGCTCTGCGCGGCACTGTGGCGCCTCGAGTTCATCTCCACCTGGTGCGCCTTCGCGGCGGCCTGTTCGGTGGTCCTGCTCGGCTGGGCCCGACGAGGCCCCCCGGACCCGCGCCCGGCCGTCGGATCCGCCCCGACGGACTGACCACCGGAATCGGGCCGCTTCGGGACTGGCATGATCAAGGGTATGGACGAGAGCATCATCGCCGCGTGTGACGGGGCGTCGAAGGGCAACCCGGGTCCCGCCGCCTGGGCGTGGGTCGTGGCCGACGCGCAGGGGCGGCCGCAGCGCTGGGAGGCCGGACCGCTCGGTAGCGCCACCAACAACGTCGCAGAGCTGACCGCCCTGGCGGAGCTGCTGGAGTCCACCGATCCGGCCGTGCCGGCCGAGGTGCGCATGGACTCGCAGTACGCGATGAACGCGGTGACCAAGTGGCTTCCCGGGTGGAAGCGCAACGGCTGGAAGACCTCGGGCGGAAAGCCCGTCGCCAACCAGGAGCTGGTGACGCGCATCGACGCGCTGCTCGGCGGTCGCAGCGTGACCTTCCGCTACGTTCCCGCGCACCAGGTCGACGGGGACCCGCTCAACGCGCTCGCCGACCAGGCCGCCAGTGAGGCCGCCGTGACGCAGCAGGCCGCGGGGACGGCGCACGGCACCGCCGACCTGCCGGTGCCCGCTCCCGCACGGTCGACGAAGGCGCGTACCGACGGGGCGAAGGCGGCCGGCGCCAGGAGCGGCGCGCGCACCGGAACGATCCGGGCGAAGTTCGCCGGACGGTGCCATTGCGGGAAGCCGTACGCGGCGAAGGACATGATCGCCAAGAATCCGAACGGCTGGGGTCACCCGGAGTGCCGGACCGCGCCCGCGTAGGGGCGGCGGGGGCGGCCGTTCCGTGGTGAGTGACGCGGCGCGTCAGGGGGCGTGGGACCGAGGGTCCCAGGACGGAGGGGCCGGAACGAGGGGCCCGGCTCCGTCAGATATCAGCCCAGACCAGACGGCCCGCGACGCCGGTGCTCGTGCCCCAGCGGGCCGCCAGCGCGTCCACGAGCAGGAGTCCTCTGCCGTCCTCGGCCAGTTCCTCCGGCTCGGGACACTCGCCCGGAGCCGTCGCCAGGTCCCCCGGTGGGGTGGGGGAGGGGATGCGGGCGTGGCCGCTCCCGCGGTTCCACACGCAGATGCGGACGCCGCTGCGCGAGCGCAGGAGCCGGCACCGGATGCGGCGGCTGTCGGTGTGCTGGACCGCGTTGGCGACCAGTTCGGTCACGACCAGAGCCGCGGCGTCGATCCGGTCGCCGGGTTCTCCCCAGTCACGCATCGCCTCCTCCACGCGGCGCCGGGACTCCGGCACACCTTCGGGGACGCGGGGTATCCACCAGTTCTGTGCACGCCTGCTGCCCGCGTCCTGGGTGGTCCGCGGCGTACACGCGACTATTTCCGACATGTACGTACTCTCTGCGCAAAGAGCATACTTTGCAAGCGACAGAATGCGTCATGCTCCGCGTCGGGGCCATGGAGGAAGGTACGAGAATGAGACCGCGGTCCGGTCCCACCGTGGAGCATCGCGTACTCGCCGTACGGCTCCGGCTGCTGCGGGAACGCGCTGGTCTGAGCCTCGCCGCCGCCGCGCAGGCGCTGGACGCCCACCCGGCGACCGTACGCCGCATCGAGCGGGCCGAGACGGGTCTGGACGCGCGCCAGGTGCGGGCGCTGCTCGACTGCTACGGGGTCCCGGAGTCCGCTGCCGAGCCGATCATGGCAGCCCTCGGGGCCGCAAGCCTGCCGGGCTGGTGGCACCAGTGGCGCGACGCGATGGAACCCTGGCAGCAGGAGGTCATCGGCATGGAGTCCTCTGCGGGTCTCGTGCGGACCTGGCACCCCGCGCTCGTACCCGAACTGCTGCGCACCCCGGCCTACGCGGAGGCGCTGGACCGGGCGCTGCACCCCGACGGGGACGCAGCACGGCGTCGGCGCCGCGTCGAGCTGCTGCGGGAGCGCCAGCGCCGCCTGACCCACCGCGGGGCCGCCCTGTGGGCCCTGATCCCGGCTGCCGCGCTGCACACCCAGGTCGGTGACCGGCGAGTGATGGACGAGCAGCGCCAGGCCCTGGCCGAGGCCGTGCACCGCCCGCAGGTCACCGTGCAGGTGGTACCTCTCGATCACCCGCCGCACCCGCTGACAGGCGTTCCGCCCCTGCACCTGCTCCGGGTGTCCGCGCCCGAGATCGGGGACCAGGCGATCCTGGAGACCCCCGGAGTGCGCGTCGACATCGTCGACGATCCGGACGCGGTGATGAACCACCGCATCCGCATCGACGCGGCCTGCGCCGCCGCGCCACGTCCCGGCACGCCGCTCCCCGTCGCCTGACCTACCGGACGGCCCCGCCGGGATGCGACGCACGCCGCTTACGGCCAGCGTGGGGGAGTGGTGCAGCGGAGCAAGGCCCAGTGGATCCCCGCCGGTGTGATCGCGCTGGCCGTCGTGGCCGACCTGGTGACGCCGACCGCCGTGACGTCCGCCCCGCTCATCATGGCGGCGCCCGTGGCCGCCGCGCCGCTCCTCACGCTGCGCGGCATCATCCTCACCGGCCTCGCCTCGATGGCCGTGCACGCGTGTCTGGCCCGGGTGGACGGCACCTTCGGCTGGCATCGCGGACTGGCCAACCAGCTCACCCTCGTGGCCGTAACGCTGCTGGCCGTCTTCATCCACCGCACGATCGACCGGCAGGCCGGCCGCACCCGGCGCGCGCTGCGCGTCGCCGCCATCGCCCAGGGCGCCGTGCTGCCCCGGCCGCCGGAGCGGCTGGGCGACCTGCACATCGCCGCCCGGTACGTCCCCGCCGAGGACGAGGCCATGATCGGCGGTGATCTCTACGTCGTCCAGCAGACCCCGTACGGCACCCGGGTCTTCGTCGGTGACGTACGGGGCAAGGGCCTCGGCGCCGTCAACGCGGTCTGCGTCGACCTGGGCGCCTTCCGGAACGCCGCCGACCAGGCCGAGAACCTGGATGAACTGGTCCGCTCGCTGGAGGAAGCCCTCCTGCGCGAAGGCGGCAGGCGTGGCGGCCTCGAACAGGAAGAGGGCTTCACCACCGGTCTGATCGCGGAGTTCGCCACCGACCTCAGCGCCGTACGCATCATCAACCGGGGTCATCCACCGCCCCTGCTCCTCGAAGCCCAGGGCGGAGCCACCCTCCTCGAACCGTCCCAGGAAGCGCCCCCGCTGGCGATCGGCGCGCTGGGCCACTGGTCCGCCCCGGTCGACACCTTCCCCTTCCCGCCCGGCGCGACGCTGCTCTGCTACACCGACGGCGTGACCGAAGCCAGGGACACCGAAGGCGTCTTCTACGACGCCGCGGCCCGCGTCCCCCTCCTGCTCCGCCACCGCTCCCGGTCAGGCGAGGAGGCCACTCCGGCGCAGGTCCTCGATATGCTGATCCGCGACGTGCGGCGCCACACCGGCGGCCGGCCGCAGGACGATCAGGCTCTGCTCGCGCTACGTCATTCACCGGAATGAACTGAGCGCGCCCCGGGCGGGTACAGGATGGGGCATGGACACCAAAGGCTGGCTCATCCTCGCGGCAGTGCTCGTGCTGCTCACCGTGGGCGTCGCCGCGGTGCTTCTGGTCCGGGTGCTCCGGGCCAGGAAGCTGCTGCTCGACGCGGGAATCCCGCTCCGCAACAAGGCGCTGGTCTGGGCCGCGGTGATCTACACCGTGTCACCGGTCGATCTGCTGCCTGACCCCGTCTACCTCGACGACATCGGATTCCTGATGCTGACCCTGCGCTCCCTGCACCTCGCGGCGCTGACGGCCGGCACGGCGGTGTCGGGGGCGCGCACCACGTACAAGGAGGCCCGGGGCGGCAACCTTTCGGTGCCGGGCGGCCACTGACGGGAGGAACCCGTCCCCCGCACGGAAGGCCCCCATCGTGGAACCCACGTCTCACCGACCGCTCCACCGACGCCGCGTCACCCGGACCCGCGCCCTCCTCGGCGCCCTCACGGCGGGACTGCTCGCCGCCACCGGGCTGGTCGCCGCCGGGCAGACGTCGCACGCCGCCACCGCCCGCCAGGCCGAGGCACTCGACCGCGGCGTCGTCAGCGTGCACACCGACAGCGGCAACCTCGTCAGCTGGCGCTGGCTCGGCACGGACCCGGACAACGTGTCCTTCAACGTCTACCGGGCGGGCACCAAGGTCAACGCGTCCCCCGTCACGGGCTCGACGAACTACTTCCACACCGGTGCCCCCGCCACCGCCGACTACACGGTGCGGGCCGTCGTGAACGGCGCCGAGCAGAGCGACTCCGTCCACGCGGTCCAGTTCCGCGCCGGCTACAAGGACGTCCCGATCACCCCGCCCGCGGGCGGCACGACACCCGACGGCGTCGCCTACACCTACGAGGCCAACGACGCCTCCGTCGGTGACCTCGACGGCGACGGCGCCCTCGACTTCGTACTCAAGTGGCAGCCCACGAACGCCAAGGACAACTCGCAGTCCGGCTACACGGGCAACACGGTCGTCGACGGGTTACGCCTGGACGGCACCCGGCTGTTCCGCATCGACCTCGGGCGCAACATCCGCTCCGGCGCGCACTACACGCAGTTCCAGGTGTACGACTACGACGGCGACGGTCAGGCCGAGGTGGCCATGAAGACGGCCGACGGCACCGTCGACGGCACGGGCAGGGTGATCGGCAGCGCGAGCGCCGACCACCGCAACGGTTCCGGCTACATCCTCACCGGACCCGAGTACCTGACCATGTTCAACGGCCGGACCGGCGCCGCCATGGGCACCGTCGACTACGTTCCGGCACGCGGGACCGTCTCCTCATGGGGTGACTCGTACGGCAACCGGGTGGACCGCTTCCTGGCAGGCACCGCCTATCTGGACGGCGCCAGGCCGTCCCTCATCATGGCGCGCGGCTACTACACGCGCAGTGTCGTCGTGGCCTGGGACTGGCGGGGCGGCGCCTTCACCCGGCGCTGGACCTTCGACACGAACAGTTCGACCAACGTGGGCAAGGGGTACGACGGCCAGGGCAACCACCAGTTGTCCGTCGCCGACGTCGACGCCGACGGCAAGGACGAGATCGTGTACGGCGCAATGACCGTCGACGACAACGGCAGCGGCCTGTGGACGACGAAGAACGGCCACGGCGACGCGATGCACGTGGGCGACCTCGACCCCGCCCGGCCGGGCCTGGAGGAGTTCAAGGTGGACGAGGACAGCTCGAAGCCGACCTCGTGGATGGCCGACGCCAGGAACGGGCAGATCCTCTGGTCCACCCCGGCGAGCGGGGACAACGGCCGGGGCGTCTCCGGCGACATCTGGGCGGGCAGCGCGGGCGCCGAGTCCTGGTCGTCGGCGGTGTCCGGAGTGCGTAACCCGAAGGGGTCCGTCGTGACGAGCCGCAAGCCGTCCAGCACCAACTTCCTGTCCTGGTGGGACGGCGACACCACGCGGGAACTCCTGGACGACACCCGGATCGACAAGTACGGCACGGCGGGGGACACCCGGCTGCTGACCGGCGCGTCGGTGCACTCCGCGAACGGCACCAAGGCCACACCGGCCCTCTCCGGTGACATCCTCGGTGACTGGCGCGAGGAAGTCGTCTGGGCGACCTCGGCGAACACCGCGCTGCGGATCTACTCCACGCCGTACGAGACCGGCACCAGGATCACCACCCTGCTGCACGACACGATGTACCGGACGGCGCTGGCCTGGCAGAACACGGCGTACAACCAGCCGCCGCACCCGAGCTTCGCCATCGGCAGCGGGATGGTGGCCGCACCGCGGCCGGTCATCACCACGCCGTAGCGGCCCGGCCGTCTCACTCGGCCGGTGAGGCGGGGGAACCGTCCGGCGCCGGCGCGGACGAGGCCGGTGGCTCCTCGGAGGCGGGCGGGGGATCGGCCGGGGGATCCTCCGTCGTCGGCGGCTCCGAGGTGGGAGCGGGCGTCGGGTCGTCGGGGGGCGGCGCGTCGGAGGGGGGCGTGTCGGATGCGGGCGCATCCGACGACGGCCTGTCCGGCGGCGCGTCGGAGCGGGACGGGGCGGGCGATGTGGTGGCCGGCGGTTCGGTCTTCTTGTCGGCCTTCCCCGTGTCGCCCGGCTTGCGCGCGATCCAGTCCCCGGACTTCGGGTCGAAGACGACGAACTCCTTCACCACGGTGGTGGACGGTGTCACCACGACGACGTCCGACGAGCTGAAGCCCGGCCAGGCGGCGCCCTTCAGCTTCGGGGCGCCCTGCTGCGCGACCGGCGGGAGCAGCGGATTGCCGCAGGCGCACCGCACCCGGGGTACTCCGCGGTTGTCGACGAGGACGGCGGTGCCGGCTTGCAGCACCGCCTGGTACGTGGTCGCGGAGCCGTCCTTGTAGCCGTGGTTGGTGACCCGGGTGTCGGCCCGCAGCTGGACCGGGGTCAGTGAGCGCAGGTAGCCGGGGACCGCGGAGGGCTCGATGCTGAGGACCGAGGCGAACGCGCGGTTCTTGTCCGGTGCGTCGGTGAGCGCGGTGATCTGCTTCTCGACGTCGCAACTGGCGGTCTTCCGGGTACCGCCGTACAGCCCGGGAGCCGAGCCCTTCACCACGCGGGTGGCGGTGGTCGTAGCCGTGGAGCTGGGCACGGCCGTCGGTGTGGCGGACGCCTCCGGCTGCTGCTCGGCCGTGGATTCGGTGAACGGATCCTGTCCCGAGGAGCCCGCGGCCTGGAGGAACACCTCGCCGCCCGCCTTCGTGCTCCCGTCCGGGCGGGTCAGGACGACGGTGACGACGACGGCCGCGACCAGGGCCAGGGCGATGACGGCCACCCGCGGAGCGGACCGCCACCAGGCCCGGCCGTGACCGTCGCCGGGTCCGCCGCCCGAACTCCCGCCGCCGGAACCGCCACCCCCACCGCCGGAGTCCGGCCCGCCCGTGCCGCCGCCGCCCGTCGAGTCCGACGCCCCGAGGTCACCGCCACCACTGGGCGGACCCGGCGGCGGACCGGCCGGGGTGTCCGGCGGTGGGGTCGGACCTGCCTGCGAAGGGCCCGACAGAGGACCGGAAGGTGGTCCTGTCGGGCGTCCGGACGACGGCTGTTGCTCACTCACGGGCTCTTCTTCCCCACGTCAGGAACCTGTCCCAATATGCGCGTACAGACCTAATTGTGTGCCTTGTACCCCAGTCGCCCGCAAGCGGACGCAGTCGGCCCACACCAGCGGGCGGAGTGCTCCGGCGCTGCATAGCGTGGCAGCGTGAGCAGCCCGCGAAGCACCGGCAGAAACGGCGTGTCCCGTACCCCGCACGGCTGGGCGGACGCCCTCGTGGCGGTGCTCGCCGGGATGATCGCCATGATCATCGTCGCGGCCCTGGGCCTCTGGGCCGCCGGAGCGGGCCAGCTTCCGGGCGGTGCGTTCCCGCGCGTCGTCGCGGCGGTCGTCGTCATGGCGGCAGGCGGCTCCGTCGCGGTGTCCGGCAACGCGGGGGAGCTCGCCCGGACGAACGCGGACCTCTCGGTCCTGCCGCTGTCCGTGACCCTGGTCGGCGCCCTCGCGGTCGCGGCGGGCTTCCTGCGGCCGCTGCGCCACCGGGCCGTCGCCGGCAGCCGAGAACTGGCCGACTGGGCCGCCCGGGTCGCGGCGCTGTGGCTCCTGGCGCTCCTCGCGCTCTCGCTCCTGGCCCGGAAGACCTTCGCCGTCCCGGTCGAGGACCCCACGGGCGGCCTCCTCGACGACGTACTGGACGCCGCACCCACCGTCGGATTCAGGGCGGAGATCCCGCTCACCCTGGTCTTCGGTCTGCTGTGGCTGGCAGGTGTCCTGGTCCTCGCCCTGCTGGTGTCGCGCGGCGCCCCGCTGCCTCCCGGGCTGCTGCGCTACCAGGAACCCGTGCGGCCCGCGGCCCACGCGATGATCGTGCTGCTGCTCGGGTACGTGGTGCTCGGCGTGATCGTCGGACTCGTCGTCGTGGTGACACAGGGCCACCCCGCGGAGACGTTCGCGGTGATCCTGCTGGGGTTGCCGAATCTGGTGTGGCTCGCGTTCACCCTCGGGCTCGGAGTGTCCTGGGAGGGAAAGGTGGAAGGCCCGTTCGGACTGCCGATGCCCCAGGTGCTCGACTCGGTGCTCCGCACGCCCGACATCACGACGCTCAACGTCCGTACGCTCGCCGCACAGGACGCCCGCGCGTGGTGGCTCGTCGTGGTCGCCGCGCTGGCGGTCCTCGCGGGCGCCTTCCTCATGGCGGTCCGCTCACCGGCCCGCACACGCGCCTGGCAGCACGCCGCGCACATGGCGGTGGCCCTCGCCCTGACAGTGCTCTTCAGCTGTCTCGTCTCCAGGGTCTCCGCGCACCTGGGCCTCTCGCTCCTGGGCCTCGGTGACATCGGCGGTGGCCTCGGCGGCGAAGTGGTGCTGCGCCCGCGCCTCTGGTCGGCGCTGGGGATCGCCCTGCTCTGGGGTGCGGTCGCCGGGCTCGTCGGCGGCCTGCTCGCCTCGTTCGTCCGGCGGAGGACGCGCGACCGCGGGCCCTGACCTCAGACCGCGGGCCCCGGACTGCCCCCGCCCTGGATGATGACCGGCAGGGCCCACCGGGGCGGCGGGGGAGGTGGCTCCACCGCGCCCGGCCACGGGCCGGGGCTGCCGTCCACCCGGGTCGCCGGATGCGAGCCGGGTCCGACACCCGCGGATGCGGCACGCAGGGCGGCGACGAACTGCAGACACGAGTCGTAACGGTCGTCCGGGCTCTTGGCGAGGGCGTTCGCCAGTACGCCGTCGACCTCGGCCGGCAGCCCGGGGCGTTCCTCGCTGACCGGCGGTGGAGGGTCGTACTGGTGAGCCCACAGCAGGGCCATGTCGTCGTCGCGCCGGAAGGGCGGGGCGCCTGTCAGTGTCTCGTGGACGACGCAGGCGAGGCTGTAGACATCGCACCGGCCGTCAACCGGCCGCCCAGAAATCTGCTCAGGGGCCACGTAGTCGAGCGTGCCGACGAACTGGCCCACCGTCGTGAATCCGGTCAGCGACAGCGACTTCTTCGTCAGCCCGAAGTCGGTGAGGTACACGTGTTCCGGATGGTCGCTGTCCGTACCCGCCGCGACGAGGATGTTGCCCGGTTTGACGTCACGGTGGACGAGATCGTGGTCGTGGGCGGCGTCGAGCGCGGACGCCACCTGCGCGGCGATGCGGATGGTGGTGGTGAGCGGCAGAGGACCCCGGCGGTCGATCAGGACCCGCAGGTCCTGGCCCGCGACGAAGCGCATCGCGATGTAGAGCAGCCCGTCCGTCTCCCCGGCCTCGAAGACCGGCACGATGTGCGGGTGGTCGATCGCGGCGGCCACGCGGGACTCGTGCGTGAAGCGCTGCCGGAAGGTGTCGTTACGCGCCAGCTCCGGTGCGAGCAGCTTGAGGGCGACCGTGCGGTCCAGCCGAAGATCCTTCGCACGGTAGACGACGGCCATGCCGCCGCGGCCGATCTCGCTCTCCACCAGGTAGTTTGCGACCTGCTTCCCCAGCAGGTCGTGCGGCTTCCCGGCGGGCAGCGACGCCATCACGAATCACCTGACCGACCGGGTCGGCGGTCCGGCGGAGGGCCCCGTCGCCCCACCCGCGTCCGGGACGACCCGGGTCGGTTCGGGGCCGGTGTCCGGGACGACTCGCGTCGGTTCCGGCCCGGTCTCCTCGACCACCCGTGTCGGTTCGGGTCCGGGGTCCGCCGCCGGCCCTCCTCCGGTGGCCGCCCTGCCCGGTCCGGGCCCGGCCGATGCCGCGTACGTGCTGAGCTGCTTCCCGTCGCAGTACACCCAGCGCTCGTGCTCGGCGTCGTACAGCCACACCGCCTCGCCGTCCACGATCACGCCCACGCGTAGGCCCTGCGTGCGGAGCCGGAAGTTCTCGCCGTCGAGGCGGCTGTCCGCAAGCTCCCGCGCGGCACGCCGGTACTGGCCGAGCGCCTCGTCGACCCTGGCCAGCAGGGGTCCGGGATCGGCCGTGCGGGCGAGCGGCTGCCGGGCCGCCGGCGGGTCCTGAGGTACGGCGACGAGGAGCCTGCCGTCGATCCAGGCGGACCACCCGTTGGCGCACGCGATGAGCCCCCAGTCACCCCGCCGGTCGAGAAGCTGCACGGGCAGCAGAGGGTCCAGGGGCACGGTCGGCCGCGACACGTCGGGGGACTCCCAGGCGGGCATCCCGTCCGGGGGGACGACATGGGTCGGTCGGAACTCGGGAGTCGCCATGGGCCGCCCCTACTTCCGCATGATGGCGGGTTCATGGCGGCGCAACAGCTTCGCGACGAGGTAGCCGAAGATGAGCGACAGCACCACCAGCATCCCCATGTTGAGCAGCCACACCCCGGCGGAGTGCGCGAACAGGGGATCGGACGTGAGTTCGCCGGGGACGATCTCGGAGAGGTCGATGGTTCCCGCCATCGCCCCCAGCGCCCACCGAGACGGCACCAGCCACGCCAGCTGCTCGACCCCGACCACTCCGTCCAGCTTGAGCAGGGCCCCGCAGAACACGACCTGCACGATGGCGAGGAGGACCAGCAACGGCATGGTGACCTCCTCCTTGCGCACGAGGGCGGACACCAGGAGGCCGAGCATCATCGCGGTGAAGGAGAGCAGGGCGACGGCGAAGGTGATCTCCACCAGTGGAGGCAGCAGTACGCCCTTGCCGTCCGGTGCGTTGAGATCGACGCCGACCAGGCCCACGAGGGTCAGCACGACGGCCTGCAGGACCGTGATGAGGCCGAGCACCACGACCTTGGACATCAGGTACGCGGATCTGGACAGCCCGACCGCACGCTCCCGCTGGTAGATCACCCTCTCCTTGACCAGCTCCCGCACCGCGTTGGCGGCACCTGTCAGCACGCCGCCCACACACAGGATGAGCAGGGCGTTCATCGCCGTTTCCCGGTCCAGTTCGCTGCCTGCCAGGGCGCGGGCCATCGCTCCCATCACGAACGGCAGGGCGATCATGATGACGAGGAACGTGCGGTCGGCGCTCAGGGCGGCCGCGTAACGGCGTACGAGGGTGCGCAGTTGCGCGCCCCAGTTCCTGGTCTTCGGCGGAGGGGCGACGGGCGCGGCGGCCGGGACGTCCGGCAGCCGCGGCTGGGCGGTGGAGTTCTCGATGTACCGCTGGTGGAAGGGTGACGCCTGGTACTGCCCGGCCCAGTCGCGGTCCCGGTCGTTCTCGAAGGCTTCGAAAGCCTCCGGCCACTGCTCGAAGCCGAAGAAGGCCAGGGCGTCGTCCGGTGGGCCGTAGTAGGCGATGCGTCCGCCCGGGGCGAGGACGAGGAGCCGGTCGCAGACGTCGAGGCTGAGCACGCTGTGCGTCACGACGATGACAGTCCGGCCGTCGTCGGCGAGGCCGCGCAGCATGTGCATGACGGAGCGGTCCATGCCCGGGTCCAGCCCCGAGGTCGGCTCGTCGAGGAAGAGCAGCGACGGCTTGGTCAGTAGTTCGAGCGCCACGCTCACGCGCTTGCGCTGGCCGCCCGAGAGGCTGTGGATCGGCTGGTCGGCTCGCTGCTCCAGGCCCAGTTCATTCATGACCTCGGCCACCCGTGCCTGCCGTTCCGCTGCCGCGGTGTCCTGCGGGAAGCGTAGTTCGGCGGCGTAACCGAGGGCGCGGCGTACGGTCAGCTGCGCGTGCAGGATGTCGTCCTGCGGTACGAGGCCGATGCGCTGGCGCAGCTCGGCGAAGTCGCGGTAGAGGTCACGGCCGTCGTACAGGACCCTGCCCCGGTCGGCGGGGCGCAGCCCCGTCAGCGCGTTGAGCAGGGTGGACTTGCCGGCACCGCTCGGCCCGACCACCGCGAGGAGACACTTCTCGCCGACGGGGAAGGCCACCTCGTCCAGGAGCGTCTTGCGGCCGTGGTCGACCGTGACGGCCAGGTCCTGTACGTCGAGCGAGACTTCACCGGTGTCGACGAACTCCTGGAGCTGGTCGCCGACGAGAGAGAACGCCGAGTGGCCGATGCCCACGATGTCCCCGGGCAGAACGGGGGCCTGCTCCACCGCGGTTCCGTTGAGGAAGGTGCCGTTGTGGCTGTCGAGGTCGACGATCTCGTACGTCCCGTCGGCCAGGGCCCGCAGCTCGGCGTGCCGGCGCGAGACGACCAGATCGTCGATGACCAGGTCGTTGTCGCTGCCCCGGCCGATGCGTACGGTGCGCGCGGGCAGGGGCCGCACGGTCGTCGGCTGCCGGAAGGTGCCCGTCGCTCCGGGCATCGAGACCGCGGAGGGCCGTTCCGCCGCACGGGGGGCGGCTTGCGGAGGGTTCGCTCCCACGAGAAGGGCACGCGGCCCGTCGGAGGCGCTGCCGAACCGGATTTCGCTGCCCGGCCCGACGTCGGCCTCGTGGATGCGACGCCCGTCGGTGTACGTGCCGTTGGTGCTGTGTTCGTCCTCCAGCAACCAGTGACCGTCTTCGGGGTGCAGCACCGCGTGGTGCCAGGAGACCCGGATGTCGTCGATGACGATGTCGCTCAGCGGGTCGCGACCGACGTGGTAGTCCCGGCCCGCCCTCATCACTGTCGAACCTTGATCGGTCTCCAGGACGAGCTCGGGCGCAGTCGCTGCCGCAGGCTGCTGTGCCATGTCCCAAAGTCTAGTCAGGGCACACCATTTGCGCGCGCCGCGGGACTCTTATGTACTAGTGCAAAAATAGTTCAGTGCTAGTCCGAAGTGGGTTAGGATGATGTCATGCCTGCTCGGATACCCGCACCCGTGACCCTGGCCGGTCGGCATGTCACGCTCGTGCCGTTGACGATGGACCATGCCGAGGACCTCTTCGCCGCCGGTGGTGGTGATGACGAGGTCTGGTGCTGGCAGGGCGGCCCGACCCCCCGTTCGCAGGGCGAGCTCGCCCTGACGATGCGTGAGCTGCTCGACGAGGCGGAGCGGGGTACGTACGTCCCGTACGCCGTCATGCACCGCGAGACCGGCCGGGCGATCGGCTGGACCTCGTTCCTGGACATCAGCGCGTCCGACGAACGGCTGGAGATCGGCTGGACCTGGTACGGCCGCGCGTTCTGGCGTTCGGCGGTCAACACCGAGACGAAGCTGCTGATGACGTACGCCTTCGAGGAACTGGGCATGGGCCGTGTCCAGTTGAAGACCGACCACCTGAACACCCGCTCGCAGCAGGCCATCGCGCGCCTCGGCGCGCAGCGCGAAGGGGTGCTGCGCCGGCACCGCCTGCGCCACGACGGCACCTGGCGCGACACCGTCTACTTCTCGCTGCTCGCCGACGAGTGGCCCGAGGCGAAGAAGCGCCTCGGCGCCCGCCTCTGACCGGACACGGGCGGGAGGTCACGGAAGAGCACTCCCGTCGGCCGTCCGCAGCAGCCGCAGAAACGCCTTGAGGCCGGTGATGATCTCCTGGTTGTCGGTCAAGCGGTTCACCGTCGACTCGAACTCCCCGGCCAGCGCGGTGATCCTGCGGTCCGACCCGTCGGCGCGCTCGTGCACCGAGGCGCCCAACGCGTCGACGGTCCGGCGGAGTTCGGCGAGGGAGCGGTACTGCTCCTCCGTCCTCTCCTCCAGTACCCGGGCCCCGCTCTGTATCTCCGCGACCAGTCTGCGCAGTTCCAGCACGTCGTCGCGGGGATAGGTCACGTCCTTCAGCAGCGTGCCGAGCCGTCCGCGCAGTTGGGAGAAGTAGGCACCCGCAGGCCGGAAGAAGGTGCTCAGCAGACAGAAGCCGGCGAACCAGTACCCCGTCGCGCCATCCGCAGCGGCGGTGACCGCCCCCACCAGGCAGGCCGTCAGGACGTGTCCGGAGACCGCCGCCCGCAGCATCAGGCGCGCGATGCGTGCGGCCTCCGCGTCCCGTTCCTCCGAGACCTCCAGTCCCTTCTCGCGGCTCACGCGGATCTCGGCCAGCACCGTGTGCGCCCGGAAATAGAGATTCCACGGCACCGTCAGCAACACGATCAGCCACAGCAGGCACAGAGCGCCCGCCGCCGCTCCCAGGATCAGCGACGGCGAAGCGCCCGCCGTGTACGCGAGTGACAGCGCCCCGGCCGTCACCGCCAGTGCCAGCAAGGCCCCCAGCAACTTCCCCATGCCGCCCCCATGCTCGAACCCGTGGTCCCGTGTCGCACATGGTCCCGTCCGGGAGGGCCGAGGCCATGAGTACGGCTACTCAGCGCCCGGCTCCTGTGCGCACTCGCACTAATCCGGTTGCCCGTCGCTCGGGCCTCCTGCTGTAATCCCGACGTCGCACGTACCGACCACCCACCCGGAGATGATGATGCGCCGAGCTTCTGTGTCCACCCAGACAGGAATTGACCCCTCTCTCAAGGACCTGAAGCTTCATGCACACGTTGAATCTGGGAATCCTGGCGCACGTCGACGCCGGTAAGACGAGCCTCACCGAGCGGCTGCTGCACGCCGCCGGAGTCATCGACGAAATCGGCAGCGTCGACGACGGAAACACGCAGACCGATTCACTGGCCCTGGAACGGCAGCGTGGCATCACGATCAAGTCCGCGGTCGTCTCGTTCGTCGTCGACGGCATCGCGGTCAATCTGATCGACACCCCCGGCCACCCCGACTTCATCGCCGAGGTGGAACGCGTACTCGGCGTGCTCGACGGGGCCGTCCTCGTCATCTCCGCGGTGGAAGGCGTCCAGGCGCAGACCCGCGTCCTGATGCGCGCCCTGCGCAGGCTGCGTATCCCCACTCTGGTCTTCGTCAACAAGATCGACCGCCGCGGGGCGCAGTACGGAACCCTCCTGGAGAGCATCGCCGAGCGGCTGTCCCCGGACATCGTCGCGATGGGCGGCGCCGAGGGACTCGGCACCCGCCAGGCACGCGGTACGGCTTTCACGGAGGCGGACACCGCGTTCGGCGCCCATCTCGTCGATCTGCTGACCTCCCGCGACGACGACCTGCTCGCCGCGTACGTCGACGCCCCGGAGACCGTCCCGTACCGCAGACTCCGCGACGCACTGGCGGTGCAGACGGGGCAGTCGCTCGTCCACCCGGTGTTCTTCGGCTCGGCGGTCACCGGCGCGGGCGTCCCCGAGCTGATCGCGGGCATCACCGAGCTGCTGCCCACGGCACAGGCGGACGCGCTCGCCCCCGCCTCCGGCACCGTGTTCAAGATCGACCGAGGCCCGGCGGGGGAGAAGGCCGCGTACGTACGCATGGTCTCCGGAACGTTGCGCACGCGCGACGTGCTGCGGTTCCGTGGTGCGGACGGCCGGGAGAGGGAGGGCAAGGTCTCGGGGATCAGCGTCTTCGACGGCGGCGCCGAGATCCGCAGCGCCTCGGTCGCGGCCGGCCGTATCGGCACGATCCACGGACTCGGTGACATCCGCATCGGCGACACCATCGGCGATGCGGCCGCCGAGCCGGTGCGTCACCACTTCGCGCCGCCGACCCTGGAGACGGTCGTCGTCCCCGGCCCCGGCACCGACCGGGGAGCGCTGCATCTCGCGCTCGGCAGGCTCGCCGAGCAGGACCCGCTCATCAACCTGCGCCAGGACGACCTCCGGCAGGAAGTGTCCGTGTCGCTCTACGGAGAGGTGCAGAAGGAGGTCATCCAGGCCACCCTCGCGAACGACTTCGGTGTCGATGTCACCTTCCGGGAGACCACGACCATCTGTCTGGAACGGCCCGCGGGTTCCGGCGCGGCGTTCGAGATCATCGACAAGGAGCCCAATCCGTTCCTCGCCACCGTCGGCCTGCGGGTGGATCCCGCACCGGTCGGCAGCGGGGTGGAGTTCCGGCGGGAGGTGGAACTCGGCTCCATGCCGTACTCGCTCATGCGGGCCGTGGAGGAAACCGTGCTGACCACGCTGGAGCAGGGAATTCACGGCTGGCGGGTCACCGACTGCACCGTCACCATGACACATTCCGGCTACTGGCCGCGGCAGAGTCATTCCCACGCGGTGTTCGACAAGTCCATGTCGAGTACCGCGGGTGATTTCCGCGGTCTGACGCCGCTCGTGCTGATGAGCGCCCTGCGAGAGGCGGGCACCACGGTGCACGAGCCGATGCACCACTTCCGTATCGACCTCCCGTCCGACACCTTCGGCCCCTTGGTGCCCGTACTCGCCCGGCTGCGCGCCGTCCCCGGCACGCCCGACGTGCGAGGCGATGTCTGCGTACTGGAAGGGGAGATCCCGGCGGCCCGGGTACACGAGCTCCAGCAACTGCTGCCCGAGCTGACACGGGGCGAGGGAGTGCTGGAGTCCGCGTTCGCGCTGTACCGCCCGGTCAGCGGGCCCGTCCCGGACCGGCCGCGTACGGACAACGATCCACTCCACCGCAAGGAGTACCTGCTGCGGACACTGCGCCGTGTGGCAGCCGGGGCCTGACGGACCGGGGCGTGCCGGCCAGGCACGCCCCGGTCCACCGCCGTCCGCTACTTGAGGTAGGCGCCCGACGTCCCGATCTTGCCCGGGGCCGCGTTCTTCCCGCCGAGGTCGAGGACGTACACCCGCAGATTGCCCTTGCCCGGAGCGGGCACCGAGAGGGTTCCGCCCGTCACCACCTTCGTGTCGCCGGTGACGGCGTCCTTGTAGGTGCCGTTGGGAATGCCCGAGTACGTGGCGCCGCCGCTGACCGTCACCAGCGCGAAGCTGTCGGTGCCGCTCGCCGCGTCGGTGTAGCGGCGCTTGTACGCCATCGAGCCGCTGATGCCCTCGGTGGAGTACTGGCCCATCTGGAGCGCGGGCACCGCGCGCCGGATCTCGTTGAGCCGCCGCACGTGCTTGGCCAGTGGCTTCTCCAGTGTGGCGGCCACCGCCCCGGTCGCCGAGGCGACCTTGCCGAAGTCCGGTGCTTCCACCGTGCCGGCGAGGTGGTCGCCGTAGTACGCGCGGCCGGTGGTCGCCAGCGGGCAGGTCGGACCGCAGTCGATCTTCTTGCCGGCCTGGAACTCGATCTCCGAGCCGTAGTACAGCGTGGGAATGCCGCGGAACGTCCACATCAGGGACATGTTCTCGGCCCAGGCGTCCGTGCCGCCCGCGTACCGCTCGCTGCTCTTGTTGGGGCCGTAGTCGTGGCTGTCGACGTAGACGACGTTGTACGTGGCGTCGTGGTAACTGTCGTCCGAGTCCTTGCCGTTGTGGAACGCGTTGTTCGCGTCACCGAAGTTCATGTGCATCCGCATGTCGATGACGTTCATCCCGGAGAACCTGCTGCGGTCCGGTGCGTGGTACGTGTTTCCGTTCAGGAAGGCGTTGTCCGATACGGGCTGCGAGCCGGTGCCCTGCTGCTGCTCGTAGTCGTACATCTCCAGCGCGGCCTTCTCGTCGTCCGCGCTGTACTCCTTGCGCTCCTTCCAGGTATAGAACTGGGCGGAGTGATTGACCGAGCCGCGGTTCCACTTGTCGTTGACGAACGCCGCCACCTCGCCGAACACGAAGAAGTTCTTCGCGGCCTCGGCCCCGAACCGGGACGTGACGCGCTCCTGGATCGCGGGCAGGAAGCGCCGGTTCCAGGTGGTGCGCGGGATGTGCACGGCGGTGTCGACGCGGAAGCCGTCGACACCCATGTCGATGTACTTGTTGTACGCGCCGATCAGATGGTTCTGCACCGGGGTACTCTCGGTGTTGAAGTCGGCGAGGTCGTCATGGATCCAGCAGCTGCGCGAGTCCTCGCCCTCCCAGTTCCCGATCCAGCAGTTGTGGTAGTACGCCTTCGGGAACATGCCCGAAGTGGGGTTCGGCCACTGGCAGTTGTAGATGCGGTAGCCCTCGGGTGAGCTGTTCTGAGTGGGCTTCCCCCAGTTCAGACAGGTGTTGCCCGTCGGCTCCGCCGTGGACCACAGGTCGCCGTTGTAGTACGACTTCCCGGACTTGGGCTCGACGGTCAGACCGTCGTACTCGAAGCCCTCGTTCTTCTCGTCGTAGTACCAGCTCCACTGCGCGTCCCGCACGCCGTAGACCTTCGGGGTGAACAGGCCCTTGGCGCCCCAGCGTGAGGAGTGGTTGTAGACCACGTCCTGGTAGATCTTCATGCCCTTGGCGTGGGCGGCGTTGATGAGGTCCTGGTACGAGGCGCCGGCCGACTCCAGCCGCGAGTCGACCTCGTAGAAGTCGTAGCCGTGGTAGCCGTGGTAGTCGTAGTCGGACCGGTTGAGCACCACCGGGGTGATCCAGACGGCCGACATGCCGAGGCCCTTGATGTAGTCGAGCTTGTCGACGAGGCCCTTGAAGTCACCGCGGAACATCGGATCGTTGTTGGCGGCGTTGCCCGACTTCGTGTGCTGGCTGCCGCCCCGGTTGTTGGCGCTCTCGCCGTCGTTGAAGCGCGCCGTGAGGACGAAGTAGATCGGGTCCTTGCGGGGGTCGGTGCCCAGCGGTGTGCCGGAGGCCGGCGCCGTGGGCTTCTCGCCGGTGGTCGCCGTGGCGGGGGCCGAGGCGGCCGACACGTTCCCCGCCGCGTCGACGGCCCTGACGGTGTAGGAGTAGGCCGTCCGCTCCTCCAGGCCGGTGTCGGAGTGGACGGTGGAGCCGACGTCGGTGACCACGGAGCCCTTCGTTCCGCCGGTCCTCGTCACCTGATACCTGGTCACCGCGCGGTCATCGGTGGACGGTTCCCACGACAGCACGACGGATACGCCGTCGGCGTCCGCCGTGACCTTCGACGGGGCGGTCGGCGCCTCGGTGTCCGGTACCTCGGCGGCGCACGGGTCCTTCGCGGCGGCAGTGACCACCCGGTCCTTCACCGTGGTCAGGCCCGCGGGGATGGTGTAGTTACCGCCGTTGTTGTTGTCCCACACACCGTTGCCGTTGTTGAAGGCGGCCTGCATCCCCGTTGCCGTCCCGAGGGCGACCGAGCGTTTCACCCAGCCGGTGCACGCGGCCTCCATGCCCACGCCGGGGACTGTGGTCCAGGCACCCCCTGCGGGCTGGTAGTGAAGGTTGGTGGTCGTCCAGCCGACGGTGGCCGTCGAGTAGTAGACGGAGGCGGTGTTTCCCTCTCCCGGACCGGGGGTGGGGCCGGGGTCCGTGCCCGCGCACGGGTCGCTGTGGGCGATCACGCCGTCCTTCACCGTGATGTTCCCGGTGCCCAGCGCGTAGTTTCTGCCGTTGTTGTTGTCCCAGACCCCTGAGCCGTTGTTGAAGGTCGCGGCGAGGCCCGACGCGCTGCCCAGCGGGACCGTGTGCTTCACCCAGTCCGTGCACGCCGCCTCCATCCGTATCCCTGGGACGGTGGTCCAGGACCCGCCGTCCGGGGCGTAATGAAGGTTGTACGCCGTCCAGTTCTTGGTCCCGGTGTAGTAGAAGACGGTCGTCGAGGACTCCGCGGATGCCGCGGGGGCGATGGCGGGACCGGGGTCCGGGGTCCGGGGCAGCGCGGTGAGGAGCCCCAGCAGGCAGGCGGCCGCCACGGCCGCCGCGAGGGGGCGTCCGAGCAGTCGGGGAGGGGTTCGTTTCATGGATGTCTCCAGGGGAGGGCCGCGGGCGGGTGGACCGCGGCTGCCGACAGCGCGGCCGCTCCGTGAGCTGCCGCGGAAGTCCCGCCGGAGAACCTGACGCGCCTCGGGTCCGGGCGAGCAATGCATCCCGGCAGCAAGCGCTGCCAGAATTTTGCTGCAAGGTTTTGCGATCAGGAAGTTACCCGTGCATGACAGCCGCGTAAAGGGTTCTGACGCCCCGACGGCCGGACGCCGGGCGACCCGTACAGGAAGGGCGGGTCGCCCCGTCAGGTACGGCGGGGCGACCCGTCCAGGAATGACGGAATGTTCCTGCGTGTTCAGGTGTTCGTGAGCTTCTTTGTTGACGTGACCGTCCGTGGCTACGAACTCGATACGCAGGGACATCTGAACCAGGCCGTCTATCTCCAGTACGCCGAGCACGCCCGGTGGGAACTGCTGAGGGGCGCCGGGCTGCCGCAGGAGAAACTGCTGGCCTCCGGGGTGGGCCCGGTGGCACTGGAAGTCACGGTGAAGTACGCCAAGGAGTTGCGCGGCGGGGACAAGGTCCGGGTGACCTGCGCGTTCCTCTACGGGGCAGGCAAGACCTTCCGGATCGAGCAGCAGATCATCAAGGAGGACGGCACGGTCGCCGCTGAGATCACCGGTGTCGGAGGGATGCTCGATCTCAACACCCGCAGGCTGATCGCGGACCCCGGGGGTCACCTCGCGGCCCTCGCCGAGAATCCGTCACTTCTCGGCGCCTGAAGCGCCGGTGACGGCGCGTCCGTCCGGTCAGCGGATCGGCTCGCCCGCCGCCAGACGCTCCGTCATCCTGCGCAGCCTGGCTGACCTGACGCCGGGCGTCCGCGCCGTCGCGAGCCGCAGGATCACCAGGTACCGGGCCGACCTGCTCAACTGCTCGAAGTGGCGGGCGGCCTGCGCGTTCCCGGCCAGCGCGGCTTCCAGGTCGGGCGGGACGGTTGCCTCGCTCTGCGAGGGATACGCCGCCGCCCACCGCCCGTCGGCCTTCGCCGCCCGCACCTCGGCAAGGCCCGGCTCACGCATCCGGCCGGCCGCCGTCAGGGCCTCCACCTTGCGGACGTTGACCAGGGACCACGTGCTCCTGGGCCGCCTGGGCGTGATCTTCTGGAGATAGTAGGTCCCGTCGAAGGACATGCGCTGCCCGTCGATCCAGCCGTAGCAGATCGCTGACTCGATCACCTCGGCCGCGCTGACAGACGTGATGCCCGAGGCCTTCTTCGCGACCCTGATCCACAGCGCGGGGCTGGTCGCGTGGTGGGCTTCGAGCCAGGACTCCAGATCCGCGGCCCGCTCGAAGAACCGTGTCTCGGGGCCGGATGCCCCCGTCGCCTCTGTCTGCACTGCCGCCTCCGGGAGTGTGCGCGTGCCGCTGTCCCGGGACACGGTAGGCGTCCATCAGGACAGTTTCCGTCCTGATAGGGCCGTCGGCTTCCCGGGCGGGACGGTGTTCGGCCGGAAGTCGGTGGGCCGGTATCCGGCGTGGGGGACGAGGCCGGTGCCGAACGCGCGGCCCGGCCTCGTGGCAGAGTGGAAATATGGACGATCTGAACGCTCTCGCCGTCGAGCACCTGGCCCTGGCCCGTACCTCCGCGCACGGCCGCAGCGCCCACCTGCTGCTGCACGAGGACACCCTCCGGCAGACGGTCATCGCCCTGACGGGCGGGTCGGCCCTCGACGAGCACAACGCACCGCCCGCCGCATCCCTCCAGGTGCTCAGCGGCGCCGTGCGCCTCACCGCGGCCTCCGGCGACGTGGACCTCTCCGCGGGAGCCCTGCACCCGATCCCTCAGGAGCGGCACGGGCTGCTCGCACTGGAGGACGCGGTGGTGCTGCTGACCGCGGTGAACGACTGAGTCCTTCACCCCGGGCAGGTCAGGGCCCGAACGGGCCAGGGGGCGTACGGTACGCGGCGACCACGGGCAGCGTCTCGCCGAGCGCGCGAGCGCTGTTGTTCGAGGCGTCGCCCAAGGGCTGCCCGTTCCACTTCCTGTCAGGGTTGGAGAACTGCCCGACCCCGGTGCAGTCACCGCACGAGGACCCGTACGCCATGATGGTGTAGTACCTGCGGTCCGGGGTGATCCAGCCCGTGTTGTACGGCCGTTCCTCGCTGACCTTCATCCCGCCGCCCGGGTCCGTCGCCATCGTCGTACGGTCATGGGCCAGGCCCAGGTTGTGCCCGATCTCGTGACTGGCCGAGTCGAGTGCGATGCCCTTGACGTCGGCGACCGAATACGCCTGCTCGCTGGTGGCCTCGCTGAGCGCGGAGCTGTAGTCCGCGATGCCGCCGCCCGTCTCCTGACGGTTCACCATGACGGTGACGAGATCCGCCGCGAACCGTTCGCGCAGCTCGTGGGCCGGCCCGCCCAGCGTCGGATCGCTCCTGTCCTTCAGCCGTTGGTGCGCCGGGGCGAAGTCTTCCGAGCCGTCGTACTCGGTCGCCGTCTGGGCATGGACGATCCGGAGGGAGCCGCACACACCGCTCTCCTTGAGCGAGCGGTTCATACGGATGGCGATCTGCTGCGCGGACTCGGACACCCGGTGGCCTCCACCGACCTCGGCGGCGGCCTTGGGCGTGTAGAGGACCATCACGTCGACGACGGGACAGCCGTCACCGGCGGGCGCGGGTGCGGGGGTCGCGGCCGCGGGGTCAGGGACCGCCGGGGGGCCGGAGGGGGATGCGGCGCAGAGTGAGGCTCCGACGGTCGCGGTCAGCGCGATCCGGAGGGCGGTCGAGAGCATACGGGGGTTCCTTCTCGGCGCAACGGAAGAGGGGCGTAGATGATCACCACGGGTTACCCATGTCTAACAGGTGGTGAGGGGATGTGCTCGTGCCCGGATGTGGAACGAGTGAAATTCACCCCGACCGGCGACCGGTGCGGGCGGCATCCCCCACCCTGGCCGTCCGCGGCCAATCGAGCGGTGCCGTCAGTCAGTTGGTGCCGGTCTCCCTGTGAGGCCGCAGGACTGTCGGCGCCTTGCCGACGTCACGTCAACTGGGCCTTGTGTCACGGGAGTTCACTGTCGTCGCGGCGGTCGGAGGCTCCTTCACCCCTGGGGCTCCGGCTCGTTGGCGCCTGTCCCGTACGGACCGTCCACCGAGGGGTGTGGCGCCAACGGGCTGGGCAGGTACAGCTGTGCGAGCCCGGCAAGTCCGGGGAGCCGGTGCAGAGGGGTGGGACGACGTGACGGAACAGAGCGCATGGCGATTCTCGGACGACCGGGGGCAGGTGTCGACGGCCGCACGCCGTCCGGTCCGGATACTCGCGTACATCCAGGCGGGTGCGACCCTGTGGGATTACGGGGTGCGGTCCGAGGGCATCTTCGGATCCGGGCACGACGGGCCCACACCCGATCCGGCGAAGGCGGGCGGCCTGCCGCTGGACTCGGTCGACTACGTGGGCGCGGGCGGTGCCCTGGACATCGAGACCCTGTTGCGTGGAGCGCCGGATCTCGTCGTCGCCGTCTCCTACGGCGGGGGACAGGTCTACGGCCTCGCTCCCGATACCGCCAAGCATCTGGAGGAGCAGATCCCGGTCGTGGTGATCGACGTGGGCCGGGCCCGCGGTTTCGCCGAGATCGGTGAGCGGTTCGCCGAACTGGCACGCTCGCTCGGTGCCGGATCCGCCGCTGCCGCCGACCGGGAGGTGGCGGCCGCGGCTCAACGGCTGCGCGAGGTGGCCGCCGCGCGGGAGCGGCCCCAGGTGCTGGCGCTCTCACCGGCCGGCCGGGAGGAGGTCCACCTCGCCCGCCCGGGGATGTGGCCCGAGCTGCGGGTGCTGGCCGAGCTCGGGGTGAACGTGATCGATCCGGCCGAAGGGCCGGGTGCCAGCTGGTCGACGGTGGACCGGGTGCACGCGGCGCGGTTGCGGCCGCATCTCGTTCTCGCGGACGTCAGGGCCCACGCCACCTCGTTCGACGCGTTCACCGCGGCACCGGACGGACCGGCGCTGTGGGAGTCGGCTCGCGTCGTGCCGTGGAATCCGGAACCCCTGTGCGGCCCACGGGCCCACGCACGGTTTCTGACCCTCGTGGCGGACGCCCTGGAGGCGGTGGGCAACGAGCGCTGAGTCCGGCGGGGACGTGCTGAGTCCGGCGGGGACGTGCTGAGTCCGGCGGGGACGTGCTGAGTCCGGCGGGGACGTGCTGAGCCCGGCGGGGAGGAGGGTCGAGCCCCGCGGGGGCGAGGGCTGAGTAAGGCCGGGGAGGAGGCCTACAGGCTTCCCATATCTCCCGAATATATTTTGCAAAAATGTCTTGGGAAAGGAGTCGGCTCGTTCTAGGCTGCCGCCATGGACAGCGACGACCAGCGCCGCGTACTCGATCCCGAACGGGACGCGGCGGCCCTGAAGGCCCTCACCCACCCCCTGCGCATCCGGCTGCTCGGGCTGCTGCGGCAGCACGGCCCGGCAACCGCGAGCGAGCTGGCGGCCAGGACGGGGGAGACCTCCGCCTCCACCAGCTACCACCTCCGGGTGCTGGCCAAGTACGCCTTCGTGGCCGAGGCGGAGCACCGCGACAGCCGGGAACGCCGCTGGAAGTCCGTGCACGCCCTCACCTCCTGGAACAACGAGGCCATGCACGCCACGCCCGGCAGCCGGGCCGCCCTCGGGGCCCTGCGCCGGCGGCAGATCGAGCACCTGCGGAGCACGCTCGCCCAGCACGAGGCGGACATGGAGACCGGGCGGCTCGGTGCGGAGTGGCAGGAACCGTCGAACGTGAGCGACCTGATGCCCCGGCTGACACCGGAGTCCCTCCGTGAGCTGTGGACCGCCTTCGACACCAAGCTCGCCGAACTGACCGCGCGCGACGCCTCGGACCCGAGAGCCGAACACGTCGTCGTGGTCACCGCGGGCCTTCCGCTGGCCGGCGGGGCGCCCGGCACGGACCCGGAAGGCGCTTCGTGACCGCCGAGCGCTCCGCGTCCCGCCGCGGACCCCATGCCGCGCCCATCACCGACGAACTCACCGCTCGGCGTCGTTTCGTCACCGTGTCGTTCCTCTTCTGGCTGCCCCTCGGCCTGAGCCTCGCCCCGCTGGTGCTGCTCTTCACCGAGCGGGGCATGACCCTTGCCGCCGTCGCGGGAATCTTCGCCGCCCACTCCCTCACCGCCGCCGCTCTCGAACTGCCCACCGGCGGCCTCTCGGACGTCATCGGCCGCCGCGCCGTGCTGGCCGCCGCCGGTCTCTTCAATCTGGCGGCCCTCGCCCTCATCGGCCTCGGCACGGCCGCGTGGGTGCTCACCTCCGGCATGATCCTGATGGGAGCTGCCCGCGCCCTGTCCAGCGGACCGGCCGAATCCTGGTACGTCGACACGGTCCATGCGCAGTCCGGGGCCGATGCCGCTCTCCGGACGGGCCTGGCACGCGGCAGCGCCGCCTCCTCGGCCGCGCTCGCCGTGGGAACGCTCCTCGGCGGCGCCCTGCCCTGGCTGCTCGGGCTCGTCCCCGGCCTCGCCGCCGGGCTCCGTACACACACCTCCGGCCTCGTCCTGCCGCTCTCCGTCCCGGCGCTCCTGGGCGCGGTCGTCGAGATCGGCTTCGTGCTCTACGTCCTGGCAGCGCTGCCCGAACCACCGAGGGCGCCGGCCACCCTGCGCGGTGTGCTGCGCGGCGTCCCGGCCACGATCGCGGACGGGCTGCGGCTCGGCGCCCGAGACGCCCTGGTCCGCAGGATCCTGCTGACCGCGGGCGCGGCGGGCACCGCGCTGGCCGCACTCGAACTGCTCACGCCCGGCCGTGCCGCCGAGCTCACCGGAGCGGCGGAGACCGGCGCGGTGCTCTTCGCCGGACTCGCCTCGGCCGGATTCGTCTGCTCGGCGCTGGGCAGCCGGCTCGCGCCGCTCGTCGCCCGGCTCGCCGGCAGCGGTGAGCGCGCCGTCCTGGTGGGGCTCGCGGCAGGCGCGACCGGCCTTCTGCTCCTCGGCGCCACCGTGACCTCGTCGGGCCTGGCCCCGATGGCCCTGGCCGTCGGCGGATACGGCCTGGTGTATCTGGGGCTCGGAGCGGCGGGTCCCAGCGAGAACGAGCTGCTGCACGGACGGGTCGACGCGTCGGGCCGGGCCACTGCCCTCTCGGTGCAGTCGCTCTCCTCCCAACTGGTGGGCGCCGCGGCCGGTCTGGCGGTCGGCACGCTGCCTGCCGGGCCGCTGCCGTGGCTGCTCGGCGCCGTCGCCCTGATGGTGGGGGCGCTCCTGTGGTCCCGCAGGACGGCGTCCGGCGACCCGCGAGGCAGCCGTCCGGTCGAGGAGGCCGCCTCTCCGGGGTCGCCGGTCCGCTGAACCGGACACCCCCGGACGGACGCGTGCGATCGCGCGGCGGGCTTCGGTTCGCGAGGCTGGCCGGAGCCGAAACCGTACGTTCCCAGGAGCAGTCATGCAGCAGGACAAGCACCCCGCGTACCGCCCCGTGGTCTTCCGTGACCGGTCCGCCGGGTACGCCTTCCTGACCAGATCGACCGCGTCGAGCGAGCAGACCATCGACTGGGACGACGGCAACAGCTATCCGGTGATCGACGTGGAGATCTCCGCCGAGAGCCACCCGTTCTTCACCGGCAAGGCCCGGGTCGTCGACACCGAGGGCCAGGTCGCCAAGTTCGAGCGGCGGTACGGGGAGGAGGGCGGCCAGGACGCCTCCTGAGCCTGCCCCCTGAGCCCTGCGCACCGAGTCCTCCCGGCGCCGTCTCCCGGCGCCGGGAGAGTCACGCTGTCACGGCGGCCGTACCGGGGTGTCCGTCGACGACCGGCCGGTCGTTGATACAACAGACTTCCGCCTCGTAGGCGGCAGGACCGGACGCGATGTGTCCGGAGGCCGCGCCACCTGGCGGGACACCCTCGTCACCGCGTTCCAGGGAGATCCACCGCCATGCCCGACAGACTCGACGTGCTGGTCATCGGTGAGTGCGTCGCCGATATCGTCCGGCTCCCCGGTGCGGCCGAGCAGGTCCACCCCGGCGGCAGTCCGGCCAACGTCGCCTACGGCCTCGCCCGCCTCGGGCGGAAGACCACCCTGCTCACCCAGTTGGGCCCCGACGGAAACGGGCGGCTGATCAGGGAGCATCTGGAAGGCGCGGGAGTGGACGTGCGCACCGACGGCGCCACCGGGCCCACGCCCTCCGCCGCCGTGACCTTGGACGACGTCGGCCGGGCCGCGTACACCTTCGAGATCGCCTGGACGCTGGCGGCGGCCGCGTCGGGACCGTACTCCGGAGCGTCGTACCAGCATGTCCACACCGGCTCGATCGCCGCAGTCGTGGAGCCGGGCGCGACCAGCGTGCTGGACGCCGTGGAGTCGGCGCGGACGGCGGCGAGTATCAGCTACGACCCCAACGTGCGACCGGAGCTGATGGGGCATCACGACACAGCCGTACGCCGCGTCGAGCGCTGTGTCGCCCTCAGCGATGTCGTCAAGGCCAGCGACGAGGACCTTGCATGGCTGTACCCGGGGGAGGACCCGGAGAAGATCGCCGCGCGATGGCAGGCCGCCGGGCCCGCCCTCGTCCTCGTCACCCGTGGCGCCGAGGGCGCGCTCGCGCTCCTTCCCGGCGCTCGTGCGAGCGTCGGCGCGCTCCCCACCGACGTCATCGACACCGTGGGTGCGGGCGACGCGTTCATGTCGGGAACGCTGCACGCGCTCGCCTCACGCGGACTGCTCGGCGCGCGAGGCCGGGACCGGCTGCGCACCGTGGACGTGGAGACCGTGACCGAGGTACTGCGCCACGCGGCGGCCTCGGCCGCCGTGACGGTCGCGCGGGCCGGGGCGAATCCGCCGGACGAGGCCGAACTGCGGGCGGCACTCGGGCGGTTCTGACGACGCTCCCACGGGCTGCGCGCGAACCGCGGACCGCGAAGGCGGTAGCCCACGGCCGCAGGGCCGGTGCGCGACGCACGGCGGGAACGCGACGAAGGGGCGGGCCCGTGATGCGCGGGTCCGCCCCCTGCCTTGCGGTGTACGTGGCTCCGTCGCGTACAGGGGGTCAGCGGCGGCGTCCCTGGCCGAATTCGCCGCCCGTTTCCTTACCGCTGCCCATGTCCTTCCCGTCCGCGTAGTCGATCTTCTCCTTGCGGACCTCGGCGGAGACTTCCTTCTGCTCGGTGACCTTGCTGGTTTCCAGGCGGACGCGCTCGACCGGGACGGCCTCCTTGCGGACGGTGGCCCGTTCCGCGTGGAGCGTCACTTCGACGTCCTGCTCACCGAAGGTGGTCTGGCCGGTGGACTTCTCGTCCGGCAGGAGGGGTTCGCGGACGACGCGGACCTCTTCATGGGAGACGGGCACGGTGCGGGTGACGTTCTCGGTCACCACGTACTTGTGGAGGCGGGCCTTTCCGCTCTCGTACTCCTCCGTTCCGACGTGCAGTTGCTCCTCCGAGCGGATCATCTCGTCCTTGTGGCCGCGCTCGGCCGCGGACCGTTCGGACCCGGCGCCCACGAGCGGACGGCCCGTCGTCGCCGCCGTGTCGCGGTGCCTGCCCGTGCCGGTGCCGGTTTTGGCCATGCCGGTCGTGCCGGCGGTCGTCGCCTTGCCCGTGCCTGCCCGGGCGGTTCCGGCCGCGCCGGCCGCACCGGCGGCGCCCATCGTTCCGGTGCCGGCCGCGGTCGGTGCGCCCGGTCCCGTGCCGGTACCCGCGCCCGCCGGTCCGGCGGCCTTACTGGTCGACTTCTTCGTGAGGCCGTAGTGACGGTAGAGCTCTTCCTCCTCCGATACGGACAGGTGGGCGTCCGCGTCGACCCGCGGGGCGTCCTTGACCTTGTCCTTCGGGTGGGAGATGTGCAGGTCGGAGGCGACACGGCGGGCTCCGGCGAGCGGTACGAAGCTTTCCTTCATACCGAACATGCCGGTCTTGACCGTGATCCAGTCGGGCTTTCCCGTGACGTCGTCGACGTACACCCGCCCCACGCTTCCGACCTTCTCGCCCTCGCTGTCGTAGACGTTCAGACCGTCAAGCTCTGCGGAATCCGTGAAACCGTCTGCGGCTGCCATGGCCGGTTCCTCCTTGCCCGGGCGCGTCCTGTGGGTGGGTCCAGCAGGGAAGGCGCGTCCGACTTCCATCGCGCCTCACCCGGATGGACGCTGCAACCTCCCGGCCGGCAGGGGCACGGCGCCGAGGGCTCGGCAGGTGGGCCCCGCACTGTCGACCGGCCGATCGGGGGCCCCTTTCAATGTTAGGCCAATCGGGTGATGGCGGCCTGGTGCTCCAGGCGTGCGCCCCGAACGGACGGGCAGCTCACGCGCCCCTGCCCGAACGCGCATCCGGTTGCGGTCGCCGGCGCACCTATGATCGTCGGGCCATCGGCGACCGTCACCTGTCGACGACGCCGTCCCAACTGTGCCGCCCGGGGGTCCACCATCCATTCCGTACGCCTGCGACCGCCGGAACAGCGTGGGGAGCTGCTGACCCGGCGGGAGGACGGTCACGACCTCCACCACCTGGTCTGGCGGCTCGGGCCCGGATGGCGGGTGTGCAGCAGCGCCGTACTCGGCGGCGGCATCGGCCCGCGCGCCTGGATCCTCAACGCCCAGGTGCCCGGTGGCTATCCGCGCATGGACCCGGAGGACCATCTCGCCGCGATAGCCGTGGACGAGGGCCTCGCCGGACCCGGCGTCGGCCTGATGACCGCCGCGGACGTCACCGCCCGCACCACGGCGGCCGAGGCGGACGTCACCGCGACCGTCACGGCCGGGCTCGGCGTACGGGGGTGGGCCGCCGCCCCCGCCGAGGGCGTGGAAGGCCCTCCACCGCCCGGCACGGTCAACATCGTCGTGACCCTGCCCGTAGCCCTCTCCGACGCGGCCCTGGTCAACGCCGTCGCCACCGCCACCGAGGCCAAGGTCCAGGCCCTCCTGGACGCCGGGCTCGACTGCTCCGGAACCCCCACCGACGCCGTCTGCGTCGCCGCACCGGAACCCGGTGCGGGCAGCTCCGGCGAACCCTTCGCGGGGCCACGCTCGCTCTGGGGGGCGCGACTCGCCAGGGCCGTGCACAGCGCCGTGCTGGGGAGCGCGCTGCGGCAGTCTTGAGTCCCACCCGCCGCGCCGTGCTTCCCCCGGGCGCGGCCGACGGAAGGAACCCCGCATGACAGCCGCTCCCGCCCCCTCGCCCGCTGCCGTCCCCGGGCAGTTGGCCGTCGCGGTCCTCGGTACCGGGATCATGGGCTCCGGCATGGCGCGCAGCCTGCTCAGGGCCGGTCTCCAGGTCCGCGTCTGGAACCGCACGCAGGACAAGGCCAGGCCGCTCGCCGCACATGGAGCCACCGTCAAGGACACCGCCGAGGAGGCCGTGCGCGGCGCGGATGTCATCCTCACCGCGCTGAACGACGGCCGGTCCGTCGCCGAGACGCTCACCGCGGCAACCCCCGGTCTGCGGCCGGGCCAGGTCTGGCTGCAGTGCTCCACGGTGGGACCCGACGTCACCACGGACCTGGCGCACCGGGCCGCAGGACTGGGGCTCGTCTATCTCGACGCCCCGGTGTCCGGCACCAAGGAACCCGCCGAGCGCGGCACACTCACCGTGTTCGTCTCCGGCCCCTCCACCGCCCGCGCGACCGCGCTGCCCGTCCTGGAGGCGATCGGGCAGCGCACCCTGTGGGTGGGCGAGGACCAGGGGGCGGCGTCGCGGCTGAAACTGGTCGCCAACACCTGGGTGATCAACATGGTGAACAGCGTCGCCGAATGCCTCAACCTCGCGGAGGGCATCGGTGTCGCCCCGCAGGTGTTCCTCGACGCCATGAAGGGCGGCCCGCTCGACACCCCGTACCTGCAGGGCAAAGCCGGAGCGGTCCTGTCGGGTGACCTCACACCCAGCTTCGCCCTGTCCACGGCGCTCAAGGACTCCCGGCTCATCCTCGAAGCGGCCGACGCGGCCGGGGTGAAGCTGGATCTGGTCGCCGCCTCCACGGCGCGGTTCGCCCGCGCGGAGGCGGCCGGACACGGAGCAGAGGACATGATCGCCACCTACTACGCGGGGCGCGCCGAGTAGTGGGCGGTGGTGCCCGCGCCGGCCGCTACCGGGATGAGTGAGGCGCTCAGTCCTCCGTCAGCATTCCGCTGCGGAGCTTGTGGAGCATACGGCTGAGCAGC
The DNA here is from genome assembly GCF_040650955.1 of Streptomyces sp. NPDC048560. Lineage (NCBI taxonomy): Bacteria > Bacillati > Actinomycetota > Actinomycetes > Kitasatosporales > Streptomycetaceae > Streptomyces > Streptomyces sp. NPDC048560. The sequence goes on along the minus strand of NZ_JBEZIJ010000014.1, from coordinate 92,746 downwards.
CGGGAGACGTGCATCTGGGAGATCCCGAGGTGCTCGCCTATCTGTGCCTGGGTCATCTCCTGGCCGAACCGCATGTCGATGATGCGGCGCTCGCGCTCGTCGAGCTCGCAGAGCAGCGGCGCGAGTGCGTGGAGATTCTCGACGCTCTCCATGGCCGGGTCCGGCTCACCCAGTACGTCGGCGAAGGTGCGCCCGCCCGCGCTGAGCTTCCAGGACTCCGCGGTGTCGGTCGGCATGTCCAGCGACCCCGCCGTATAACCGTTGGCGGCGACGATGCCTTCGGTGACCTCGCCCTCGTCGATCCCCAGGTGCTCGGCGAGTTCGGGGACCGTGGGTTCACGGTCCAGGTCGGCCGCGAGCGACTCCTTCGACTTGGCGAGATCGACGCGCAACTCCTGGAGCCGGCGGGGCACATGGACCGCCCAGCTGGTGTCGCGGAAGAAACGCTTTATCTCGCCGACGATGTACGGAACGGCGAAGGAGGTGAACTCCACCTCGCGGGACAGGTCGAACCGGTCGATCGCCTTGATCAGGCCGATCGTTCCGACCTGGATGATGTCCTCCATGTCGCCGCTGCCGCGGTTGCGGAAGCGGCCCGCCGCGAAGCGGACCAGCGACAGGTTCATCTCGATGAGGGTGTTGCGCGCGTACTGGTGCTCAGCCGTACCCTCCTCAAGCTCCTGGATCCGGTCGAAGAAGATCTTCGACAGTGCGCGTGCGTCCTTCGGCGCGACCTTCCCGGCATCCTCGATCCACGGCAGCGCATCCGTGGTCCCCATCGCCTGCGCATCGCTGGTGCGCGCAGTGTGCGACGTCATCTCTTCACGCTCCCCTGGTTGTTGGCCATGAGGTCTGAACGTCTGCCCCGGGCCCTGCCGGTCATGCGTAGCGGAGGCGCGCGATCCGGGGGATACACCGGCTTTGGCCAGAAATCGCCGCTTGCGGCCTGGACTTCGTCAACAGGCCCGCAGAGGCACGGAAAACCGGAGAATCGCCCCACCGGTACGGGGGAGCCCGGTGGGGCGATCAGCTCCAGAGTGCCACATACGTAAGGGAGTTGGAGCCCGACCGGCCGGTATCGCACGCTCTTTGAGTTGATTTCGACGCCGGACGGCCGGGTCACGGAACCGGTGCGGGAATACGTGCAGGGAGAACGGACTTACCGCAGGTGGGCCCCGCGGCTGCCGGACCGCCGGCCGACCGCTCGGGCAGCCGACGAGAAGAACCGGAGCGAGGGAACTCATGCCCAAGGCGTACGTATTCACCCGGCACGGCGGACCCGAGGCGGAAGCCTTCGCCGACCTGCCCGTGCCGGAACCCGGACCTGGCGAGCTGCTCGTCGCCGTCAGGGCGGCCGGGGTCAACCCCGTGGACTGGAAACTCCGCAACGGGTACACACGGCCGGGCAGCGCACCCGCCGCACTGCCCGCCGTGCTCGGCAGCGAGGCGTCCGGAACCGTGGTGGCGACCGGCCCGGGGGTGGAGGGCTTCGCCCCCGGGCAGGCGGTCTTCGGCTGCCCGTCGACCGGCGGATACGCCGAGTACACCCTGATGCCCGTCGCCGTGACGGCGCACAAGCCGGACGCGCTGTCGTTCTCGGATGCGGCGGCCCTGTCGGTGGCCGCGGCCACCGCCTACGACGGGGTGCGTCAGCTGGACCCGGCACCCGGCTCGACCTTGCTGATCACCGGGGCCGGCGGAGGGGTGGGTGTCGCCGCCACACAGCTCGCGCGTCATCTCGGCGTCCGGGTCATCGGCACCGCCGGCCCGGCGAAGAAGGACCTGGTCGAGTCACTGGGCGCAGTCCACGTGCCGTACGGCCCCGGGCTCGAGGACCGGATCCGCGCTGCCGCCCCCGACGGCATCGACGCGGTCTACGACCTCGTCGGCGGTGACGACCTGAGGACGGCGGCCGGTCTGGTCCGCGACCGCGCGAAACTGATCAGCGCGGGCGGCAAGCAGCTGGTGGTCGAGCTCGGTGGAGCGGCCGTGCGGCGGGCCCGGAACGCCGCCGTGCTCGACGAGGTGGCGCGACTCGCCGTGGACGGTGTGCTGCGTGTCCATGTGACGCAGACCTTCCCACTGGCCGAAGCGGGTCAGGCCCTGCGTACCGTGGAGAGCGGACACGCACGCGGCAAGATCGTGATCGAGGTGGCCGAATGAGTAGCCCCGACGCTCTCGCGGACGGTGCCCGGCCCGGGGAGCCGGGGCACGGGGAATCGGGCGCGCACCCGCTGGACAACCCGGTCCGCTCGTCGCTGACCGGGCCGCACGCCCACTTCGCCGAGCGCCGCGGCCGCATCCTGCGCTACCCGCCTGACGTCACTCCGTGGGTGGCCCTGCCGGACGATGTGGAGGGCCCCGACTGGGACGACGTCGCCGCGCTCGCCGGACCCGGCGGCTCCGTCACCATCGCCGCCTTCCGTGAGCCGCCGCCGGCCGACTGGCAGGTCGTCTTCCACGCGGAGGGAGTCCAGCTCGTCGACGGGACCGTCGCCGCCGCCCCCGACCCGGAGGCCGTGCTGCTCGGCCCCGACGACGTACCGGAGATGCTCGAACTGGTCGAGCGCACGCGGCCGGGTCCCTTCACCAAGCGCACCATCGAACTCGGCACCTACCTCGGTATCCGCCGCTCGGGCGAACTGGTCGCCATGGCGGGGGAGAGGCTGAACCCTACGGGCTGGACCGAGATCAGTGGCGTCTGCACCGACGAGTCCGTGCGCGGGCAGGGGCTCGCGGGCCGCCTCGTGCTGGCGGTAGCGCACGGCATCAGGGAGCGCGGCGACATCCCGTTCCTTCACGCGGCCGCGTCCAACACCAACGCGGTCCGGCTGTACGAATCGCTCGGCTTCGAGCTGCGGCGCCGGACGGCCTTCCTCTCGGCGCTCGTGCCCCTGCACCCCGTGCCCGCCGTCCTGCGCGAGGACGGGCCCCGCACGGCCGCCCGGCGCTGAGGAGCCCTGTCGCACACAGGACCTTCGGCCCCGCGGTGGCGGGGCCGAAGGCCCTTGCGCGCCCCGCCCCGGGACCTTTGCGCCGCCGCGAGGGCCGGAAGTCCCCTGGCCACGAGGGGCCGCCGGCGGGTGCACTGGGAGGGACGGTATGGCGAGCGAGCGACAGGAGACATGAGGCGACCGTGGGATTCAGGCGGAGCAGGACAGCACACGCGACCCGGTTGCCGGACCTCGAAGCCAGGGAGGCGGCGGCGGGTGCCTCCCGCATCGGAAACGGGGCACTGGCGGGCCTCGTGATGGCGTTCACCTCCCTCGTCGTGGTCCTCGACTACCTGATCGGAGCGGACCTCCAGGTCATCCCGCTCCTGGTGGTCGCGCCCGCGCTCGCCTCCGTCTACTGCACGGTCCGCCAGACCGTGTCGGTCGCGGTCTGGATCACGGCCGTCGTCGTGGTGTCCCGGGTGCTCATAGGCGGCTCGTACGGGGGACTCGTGCTCGGCATCGTGTTCACGATGCTGGCCTGCGGCCTCGGTGTGGGGTCCTGCGCCGCGCGCATCAGGCACGCCGTCGAGATCGCCAGGCTGCGGACCACGGCCGGTGCGATCCAGCGGCAGATCCTGCATCCCCTGCCCGTACTGACGGACCAGGTCCACGCCGACGGGCTCTACGAGCCCATCGAGGAGGACCGTCTGGTCGGCGGCGACATCTACGAGGTCGTCGAGTCCCCGCACGGAACCCGAGTGGTCATCGGCGACGTCCAGGGCAAGGGCCTGGCCGCCATGGGCGCGGGCATCGCCGTCCTCGGTGCCTTCCGCGAGGCGGCCATCCGCGAAGCCACGCTCACCGGCGTGGCCGCTGCCCTGGAAGACGCGGTCGTCCGGCACAACGCCTCATCCGCCCGGAGCGGCGAGGCGGAACGTTTCGTGACCGCGCTCGTGCTCGGCTTCGACACCGACGGCCGTGTGGAGGCCGTCAACTGCGGCCACATCGCGCCCCGGCTGCTGCACGACGGCGCGGCTCGCGTCGTCCGGCTCGGCCGGACCTCCGTACCGCTGGGCATGGCCGATCTCAGCCCCGAGAAGCGGACCGCCGAACATCTCGGCCTCCCGGCCGGCGCCACCCTCCTGGTGTGCACGGACGGTGTCACCGAGGCGCGCGACGCCTCAGGCAGCTTCTACCCCCTGGACGAACGGCTGGCCGGATGGGTGCGCCGGGAGCCGCGAGAGGTCCTTCAGGCGCTCCGCGACGACCTCGAAGCCTTCACCGGCGGGGTTCGCCGCGACGACATAGCGGTACTCGCCCTGCGCGGAGTGCCCGCGCCCGGCGAGCAGCGGCCCGAAGCGCCGAGCCGCGCCGAACGGCCGGCCGCGGAACTGGTCAGCGAGGTCTGAGCCCCGTCGTCCGGATCAGGCCGGGCTCGCTGAGTCCGGCCTGATCCGGACGAAGGGCCCTGGCCTCCGGCCTGGCGGCCTGCCCTCGCGCGGAGACTGCGCACCCTCCTCGCGCCCAAGGACCGGCGCACCCTTCCGCGCGTACCACCTGGCGCATCCTCCCCTCGATGTCCCGCCGCGACTTCTGTCGCAGCGGGACATTTTTGGGTGTACGGTGCACCTATGAACCCGGAACGGAAGGCCCCGGAGAGGCGCAGCCGCAAGGCACGCCGAACCCGGGACGCACTGGCCCAGGCCGCGTTCGAGCTCGTACTCGACCGGGGCCTGCGCAACGTCACGGTCGAGGAGATCGCGGAACGCGCGGACGTCGACCGGCGCACCTTCAGCCGGTACTTCGTGAGCAAGGAAGCCGCCGTTCTCGACTCACTGCGAGGCGACGGGGACCTGATCAACGACGCCCTGCGAGCCCGCCCCGCCGAGGAACCCCCGCTCACCGCCTACCGGCGCGCGGTCCTCGACTGGCTCGCCGACCCCACGGCCGAGCCCTGGCACCGCCGCCCCCGGATCTTCGACCTGCTGGTCGTCGCCGAGGAGGAGCCGACCCTGTACGCGGCGTTCCACCACATCCGGGTGGACGCCCAGGAGGAGTCGGTCGCCATCATCGCGGACCGGCTGGGCGTCGATCCCCGGCAGGACATCCGCCCTGCCGTCACGGTCGCCGCAGGAGCCGGAGCGCTTCTCGCGGCGCAGGCCGCCTGGGTGCGGGGCGGCCGTCCGGCCGCCCTGCCCGAGCTGGTCGACCAGGCCTTCGACGCGCTCGCCGGTGAACTGCTCACAAGGCAGCCGGCGGGTCCCGGGCCGCACAGCACCACGGAAGGAAACACCCCGTCATGAGCACCAGCACCCCCGCCGTCCCCGAAGCCGAGTTCGCGGGCCGGACCGCCCTGATCACCGGTGGCGCCTCCGGCATCGGCCTCGCACTGGCCCGCCGGCTGGCGTCGAGCGGCGCGGCCGTCGTCATCGCCGACTACGACGAAGACAGCGCCCGCAAGGCAGCCGCAGAACTGGAGGGGACCGGAGCGCAGGCAGCGGCCGTCGCCATGGACGTGACCGACCCCGCCTCCGTCGAAGCCGGTGTGCGCTTCGCCGTCGAGACGTTCGGCGCCCTGCACCTCGCCGTGAACAACGCGGGCATCGGCGGCCCCTCCGCACCCACCGGGGCGTACGCGGTGGAGGACTGGAACCGGGTCATCGCGACCAACCTCACCGGCGTCTTCCACTCCCTGCGGTACGAACTCCCCGCCATCGTCGCCGCAGGCGGAGGCGCCGTCGTCAACATGTCCTCGATCCTGGGCACCAACGGCTTCGCGGGCTCGCCCGCGTACGTCGCCGCCAAGCACGGGGTCGTCGGCCTCACCAAGACGGCGGCGCTCGAATACGCCACCCTGAACGTCCGGATCAACGCGGTGGGCCCCGGCTTCATCGACACCCCGCTGCTCCGCGACACCGACGCCCCGGCGCGCGAGCACCTCATCTCGCTGCACCCCGCCGGACGGCTCGGCACGGCCGAGGAAGTCGCCGAACTCGCCGCCTTCCTCCTGTCCGACCGGGCCTCCTTCATCCACGGCAGCTACCACCTCGTGGACGGCGGCTACTCCGCCGCATGACCGCCCCGAGTGGCGAACGGGGGACGGGGGCCGAGTAATGAGACAAAGGAAAGTCTGAGGAGAACCCCATGAAAGCCGTTCAGTACCGCGCCGTCGGCGCGGCTCCCGAGGTCGTCACCGTGCCGGACCCCGAGCCGGGCCCCGGACAGGTCCTGCTGAAGGTCACCGCAGCGGGGGTGTGCCACTCCGACATCGCCGTGATGAGCTGGACCGCCGACGAACTCCCCTTCCCGCTGCCCCTCACCCTGGGGCACGAGGGGGTCGGCACCATCGCCGCCCTCGGCGACGGAGCCGACGGGCTCTCGGTCGGCGATTCGGTCGCCGTGTACGGCCCCTGGGGCTGCGGTACGTGCGTGAACTGCGCCCAGGGCAAGGAGAACTACTGCCTGCGCGCCCAGGAACTCGGCATCGTCCCGCCCGGCCTCGGAGCCCCCGGCGCCATGGCCGAGTACATGATCGTCGACAACCCGCGCCACCTCGTTCCGATCGGTGATCTCGACCCCGTGAAGACGGTCCCGCTCACGGACGCGGGCCTGACCCCGTACCACGCGATCAAGCGCTCGTTGCCGAAGCTGGTGCCCGGTGCCACGGCCGTGGTGATCGGCACGGGCGGCCTCGGCCACGTCGCGATCCAGCTGCTCCGCGCCATGACCGCCGTACGCGTCATCGCCCTGGACGTCAGCGACGACAAGCTCGCCCTGGCCAGGACGGTCGGTGCCCACGAGGCGGTGCTGTCCGACGAGCACGCCGCGGCCAAGGTGCTCGAACTCACCGGCGGGGCCGGTGCGCAGGTCGTGCTCGACTTCGTCGGCGCACCGCCCACCGTGAAGACGGCGGGCGCGGTCGCCCAGGTCGACGGTGACGTCACCATCGTCGGCATCGGAGGCGGAGTGCTGCCCGTCGGCTTCGGCGTGCTGCCGTACGGTACGACGGTCACCGCGCCGTACTGGGGTTCGCGCAGCGAACTCGCCGAGGTCCTCGACCTCGCCCACGCCGGGGCCGTGGACGTCCACGTCGAGACGTACTCCATCGACGAGGCCCCGCTGGCCTACGAGCGGCTGCACGCCGGCAAGATCAACGGACGCGCAGTCATCCTGCCCAACGGCTGACTCCCGGACACGCCCTTCAGGACGGGCCGTCGCCGCCGTACGACGGCCCGTTCGCCGTCCGGGCCGGTATGCGACCCTCCCTTTCTCCGGCTCCGCTCACGGGAGACACTGGGGCCATGGAATTCGCCGCGCTGATGACTCTGCCCGGACTGGTGATCGGGCTGACCGTGCTCGCGTTCGTCGACCAGATCCTGCTCCGCGCGGGCCGGGCCGGCGTTCTGCCGTGGCGCAACAGCGCCCGCCAGGGTCAGGTGTCGGCCACCGGCTTCGAGCAGCTGCATGCCACCTTCTCGGCCGGTAAGCAGAGCGAGCTCAAGGAGCGCCGCAGCGCGCTCCTCATGCGTGACGACGAGGAGGACGGTGCCCCGCCCCACCGCTCCACGGTGGACCTCGACGGCGGCCTGGCCGTCATCCGCCTCTCCGCCGCGCCCAGGAGCCCCGGCCACTGAGCCGTCACTCCGGCGCGGCAGGTGCTGTCCGCGGCGACCCAGGGCTGACGGGCATGGCCTCCCTCCCCGAACCGCGCTACGCCTTGCGTCGCCCCGAACCGGTGACGCCTTGCGGCCCACCCCACAGAACATCGCGACCTCCTCGGGAGCGGGCCCGGCCTCCGCGCCCGGCCACCCTCGCGAGCACGAGACGCCCCCGGCTCCAGAAGCTCCAGCCCGTCGAAGTCGCGGCCTCCGGCCGCCGGGGTCCGCCTAGGGCCTGTACGCACGGAACTCCCTTGCGCGGCTGGGGCGTTCACGTGGCTACGGAGTCCCGTGGGCCGGAGCGCCGACGCGCGGGACACCGCTGCGGATACGATGGCCCCATGGGTTCGTACTACTTCTTCCGCTGACTCCCGGCCAGGAGATCGCTTCCCGCTGCCCGGCACCCCCGCCCGCAGCGTGCCCCGCGTGCCGTTCCGGCCGCGTCACCCAGGGAAAAAGAACCCATGTCACCCAAGCACCCCTCCGCGCCCGAGCGCTCCGCCTCGACCGGGCCCTCCACGCGCGACCGGACCCAGCTCTCGCTCAGGGACGTCTCCAAGACGTACGGGGAACGGTCTGTCCTCGACCACGTGTCCCTCACCGTCCGCCCCGGCGAACGGACAGGTGTCATCGGTGAGAACGGCTCCGGGAAGTCCACCCTCCTCAGGCTGATCGCCGGGGCGGAGACCCCGGACAGCGGGGAACTCACCGTGCGCTTCCCCGGCTCGGTCGGCTACCTCGCGCAGACCCTGCCCCAGACCCTCGGCCTCGGACCCCGCGACACCGTACGGGACGCCGTGGACGTGGCGCTCGCCGAACTGCGCGACCTGGAGCGCCGGATCAGCGCAGCGGAGGCCGCGCTGGCGGCTCAGGAGCCATCGGAAGCGGAGCTCGCGGCGTACGGCGACCTGCTGTCGGCTTACGAGCGGCGCGACGGATACCGGGCGGACGCCCGGGTCGACGCGGCGCTGCACGGTCTCGGCCTCGCCCACCTCGGCCGTGACCGCACGCTGGGCAGCCTGTCCGGCGGTGAGCAGTCCCGGCTGGCGCTGGCCTGCGTACTGGCGGCGGCCCCGGAGCTGCTGCTGCTCGACGAGCCCACCAACCATCTCGACAGCAGGGCCGTCGGCTGGCTGGAGGACCACCTCTCCGCCCACCGCGGCACCCTCGTCGTCATCACCCACGACCGGGCGTTCCTGGAGCGCGTCACCACCGTGATCCTGGAGGTCGACCGGGATCTGCGCGGCGTCACCCGGTACGGGGACGGGTGGGCCGCCTACCGCACCGCGAGGGCCGCGGCCCGTCGGCGCCGGGTCCAGGAACACCAGGAGTGGCAGGCCGAGGTGGCCCGAACGGAGGAGCTGGTCGGCTCTGCGGGGCGACGGCTCACGGGAACGGGCGGCGACCCGGGGGAGGGCTGGGGCAAGCACCGAAGGTCCCACGAGTCCAAACTGTCCGGGCAGGTCAGGGCGGCCCGGGCGAGGCTCGACGCCCTCCTCGCCGACCCGGTGCCCGCCCCGCCGAAGCCGCTCGTCTTCACGGGCGAACAGGCGCAGACCACGGACGGCCCCCGCACGGCCCCCGGCACGCTCGTCGCCGAGCTCGAATCCGTCACCGTCGGCGACCGCCTCCACCTGCCCCTTCTACGGATCACCGAGGGCCGGCGGCTCCTGGTCACCGGCCCGAACGGTGCGGGGAAGACCACGCTGCTGCGGGTCCTCGCCGGGGACCTGGCACCGGACGCGGGCACTGTCCGCCGCCGGGCCAGGATCGGGTACCTGCCGCAGGAACTTCCCGCGAGGCTGACACGCAGATCCCTCCTCGCGACGTTCGCGGCCGGCAGGCCGGGACTGCCCGAGGAGTACGAGGAGGACCTGCTCGCGCTCGGCCTGTTCCGCGAGGAGGACCTGTTCGTCCCCGTGGCGGACCTCTCCGTCGGGCAGCAGCGCAGGCTCTCCCTTGCCCGCCTCGTCACCAGGCCCGCAGACCTGCTGGTGCTCGACGAGCCGACGAACCACATCGCCCTGACGCTCGTGGAAGAGCTGGAGGCGGCGCTTACCGCGTACCGGGGAGCCGTCGTCGTCGTCTCGCACGACCGCAGCTTCCGCCGCCGCTTCACCGGAGACCGGCTCGAACTACGCGCGGGCCGCCCGGTCGCACCGGCCGAGTGAGGCCAGGGACTGCCATTCGTCGCCAGGGCTGTGTGCGGTCGTGATCGGTATGCGTATCCGGCCAGAGGAAAGCTCAGAGCCGTATCTGACGATCGGTGGGTGCGGCCGGGGCGGGGGTCAGGCGGGCGGGGTATCGGGGCGAGCGTCGTACACGGCGCGCGCGGCGTCGATGTGCGTCAGGTGCGTGATGCTCCACTCCAACAGGGGTGCGGTGGCCCTGCGGAGGGTCCTGCCCATCGGAGTGAGTTCGTAACTGACGTGCGGTGGCATGACATTGTGGACAGTCCGCGTGAGGATCCCATCGCGTTCCAGGCCGCGCAGGGTGACGGTGAGCATGCGCTGGCTGATCCCGTCGACGGCCCGCTTCAGCTCGGTGAAGCGGCGTGGCCCCTCGCTGAGGTTACGCACGATCAGCAGCGACCACTTGTCGCCGACGATGCCGAGCACTTCACGGGCCTGGCACGGGTCCTCCGGCCGTGCCGGCTGCGACTCGCCGCCCGCTGGGCCGCTCATGGTTACCTCCAGAGAACCGAGGCACCTAAATGTGCCTTATTGATCGGGGTGCGGCAGGTGCAGCACGATGATCACGGTTCCTGAAGAGTACCGAGGCACGACCAGGAACCGTAATGTTCCGTGCCGCCACGTCCCGAAGAGGAAGAACCTTCCCCTCATGTCAACTTTTCTGCTGGTACACGGTGCCTGGCACAGCGGCCGGTGCTGGGAGCGGGTGGTCCCGCTGCTGGAGTCGGCCGGACACCGCGTGTTCGCGCCCTCGCTGACCGGCTACGGCGACAAGGCGCACCTGCTGGGCCCCGAGGTAGGGCTCGACACGCACGTCGAGGACGTCGTGAAGCTGATCCACGAGGAGGACCTGACCGAGGTGGTGCTCGTGGGTCACAGCTACGCGGGGCTGGTCGTCTCGTCCGTGGCCAACGAGGTACCGGAGCGGATCGCGCATCTGGTGTACCTGGACGCGATGGTCCCGGGGCACGGCGAGACCGCCGTCGACGTGCAGCCCATGACCCAGGACCTGATCGACCTGGCCGCCAAGTCCGACAACGGCTGGCGCATCCCGCCGCTGCCCGAGATGCCTCCGCCCCTCGGTCTGTTCGGGGTCACCGACCCGGCGGACGTCGCATGGCTACGTGCACTGCTCTCCGACCAGCCAGTGCGCTGCCTGCGGCAACCGGTCCGACTGGACAACCCCGCGGTGGCCTCGGTTCCGCGCACGCACATCCACTGTGTCGGCGCAGAGCCGGAAGGCATCGTGCGGCGGCCCGTCCCCCCGACACAGCCCAACGGCTCCCCGGCACGGATACGGGAACTGCCGACCGGACACGACTGCATGATCACCATGCCGTCGGAGCTGAGCGAACTGTTGCTTGAATCCACCCTTCGGTAGCGTCCGGACCGTGACTGCGGCAGCGAGCCGGTGAAGACCCGGCGCGGTGCGCGCGAGAGGAGTACGCCTTGATCACGTCCGCACACAGGCGCTGAGGCCCTTCGTTCCGCTCAGGCCCGGCTCACGGGGTCCGCCCCGGCCCGGACGACAGGCCCTGGGCCGGAGGCGTGTCCTCGCCCCGCAGGTGACTCCTCAGCCGGTCCAGGAAGGCGCGTTGGCCCACCACGAGGCGCTCCGCGGCCTCGGCCGGTGTGCACCAGGCGAACCGGTCCATCTCCGGGAACTCCTTCTGCACGCCGGAGCCGCGTGGCCACTCCATGGTGAAGGTGCCCGGTACGGCCCGGCCGGGGTCCACCTCGCCCTCGACCGCCCACACCGTCACCGTCTTGCCACCCGCCTGACGCACCTCCCCGAGGGGCACCCACACACCCTCGGGCAGGGGGAGCCCCAGCTCCTCCGTGAACTCCCTTCGGGCGGCCGCCTCCGGTTCCTCGTCGGCGGTGTACTCACCCTTGGGCACCGACCAGGCCGCTTCCTCCCGGCGGGCCCAGAAGGGGCCACCCATATGGCCGAGCAGCACCTCCGCATCCGGCCCGTTCGCCGTGTCCATCACCCGGAAGAGGAGAAGTCCCGCACTACGCTTGCCCGTCGACATGTCGTCAAGTCTGGTGGCCGCGACCGGGCGACGCCACCCAGGCCGACCGGCTGATCACGCGGGTCACCCGTCCGCCGCGAACTGTTTCCCCCGGTGTCCCTGTTGCCCTCTGGTGCGTCGCTCCGCGTCCGGCCATGCTGTCCGCCGACAGCGCTTACCGTCCGCGCAACACGTGCCATTCCAGGAGGACTTGTGGGACCTTGCAGATCAGGCACCGTGGTGCGGTCGCTCGTACTGCTCGTCACGTTGTCCGCGGCGGCTGCCGGGGTGATCACGCCGGCCACCGCCGATCCGAACCCTGATCCCCGCCCCGCCGACGCCGCCGAAATCCTGCGGCCCGTCGCTCCGCCGTCCGCGAGCAACGCCGACGGCGCGATGTCGTCGGTCGTGGACGGCGACGGCATCGAGACGGCGCGCAGCTCCCGCCCGGTCGCCCCCGGCGTACGACTCACCTCGTACGACCGGCTGGAGTCCGACAAGTGGCTGCGGGTCGACAGCCTTTCCGTCGACCTCGACGGCGGGGTACGCGCCGACTACCTCTCCACGGGCAAGGTCGCGGAGCGCCGGACGGTCTCCGAGCTCGCCGCCGCGCACGATCCTGGAAGCGGCCGCCGTACCGTGGCGGCGATCAACGCCGACTTCTTCGACATCAACCAGACCGGCGCACCGCAGGGACCGGGCGTCAAGGACGGTGCGGTGGTCCACTCCCCGGCGCCCGGCATCCACCGGGCCGTCGGCATAGGCCCGGAGAGTGCGGGCCGTGTCCTGGAGCTGTACTTCGAGGGCACCCTCACCCTCCCGTCCGGCGGACACCCGCTGACCGCGTACAACGCGGCGAACGTGCCGGCCGGGGGAGTGGGGGCGTACACCTCGGCGTGGGGGAGCGCCGACCGCGCGCTCACCGTGGACGCGGCGACGCCCGTCGCGGAGGCGGCGGTACGCGACGGCAGGGTCGTCTCCGTGTCGGCCGCGCCGGGATCGGGGCCCGTACCCGACGGCACCACGGTCCTCGTCGGACGGGAGGCGGGCGCCGCACTCCTGACCGCGCTCGAACCAGGCGACCCGGTGTCCCTGGAGTACCGGGTCCGCACCGACAGCGGAACCGTGCCGCGGACCGCCGTCGGAGGCCGGGAACTCCTCGTCGTGGACGGTGTCGCACAGAACCACGAGGGCGGCGGCAACAACACCGCCGCGCCCCGCACCGCCGTCGGCTTCTCCGAGGACGGGCGCACGATGCAGGTGATCACCGTGGACGGCCGGCAGGCCGACAGCGGAGGCGTCACCCTCACCGAACTGGCCACGATGATGCGCCGCGCGGGCTCGTACAGCGCACTCAACCTCGACGGCGGCGGCTCCTCGACGCTCCTGGCGCGTGAACCCGGCAGCGACGCGCTCCACGTGGAGAACAGCCCGTCCGACGGCAGCGAACGCACCGTCCCCAACGGCCTCGCCCTCACCGCGCCCGACGGCAGCGGACGGCTCGACGGCTTCTGGGTGGAGACCCGTACGCCGGCCGGGGCCGCGCCCGGAGACGACCCCGTCAGGGGCGGCCACCCCGAACGGGTGTTCCCCGGTCTGACCCGGCAGCTCACCGCGGACGGTTACGACGAGACCTACGGCCCCGCCGCCGGCACACCGCACTGGAACGTCGTCGCCTCATCCGTGGGCAGGACCGACAGCACAGGCCTCTTCACCGCGCGCCGCAGCGGAACCACCGAAGTCGTCGCCCGGCGCGGCGCCGCCCGCGGCAGCACCCGGCTGACGGTGCTCGACGAACTGGCCCGGATCCAGCCCACCACCCGGCGCGTCGGGCTCGCCGACGCGGAGGCCACCGGCACCTTCGGCATCGTCGGCCTGGACGCCCACGGCACCAGCGCCCCCATCGAACCGCGGGACGTCGCCCTCGCGTACGACCACGCGCTGTTCGACGTCCGCGCCGGTGACCAGGGCGCTTTCACGGTCACCTCGCGCACCGGCACCGGCAGCGGCGCGGGACAGATCCGGGCCACGGTCGCGGGCGTCACCACCACCCTCGCCGTCAGTGTCGGCCTCACCGAACAGGCCGTCTCCTCCTTCGACGACGCCGCCTCGTGGAAGTTCAGCCAGGCCCGGGCGAGCGGTTCCCTCGCCGCGACTCCCGACGGCCGCACCGGCACAGGGCTGAAGCTCACGTACGACTTCACCGCGTCGACGGCCACCCGTGCCGCCTACGCGGCCCCGCCCCAGCCTGTCGTCGTGCCCGGGCAGCCGCAGTCGTACACGCTGTGGATCAAGGGCGACGGCAACGGCGCCTGGCCGACGCTGCACCTCAAGGACGCCGCCGGCTCCGACCAGTTGCTGCGCGGCCCGTTCATCACCTGGACCGGCTGGCGGCAGGTCACCTTCGCCGTGCCGGCCGGCGCCGCCATGCCCCTGACCGTGTTCCGCTTCTATCTCGCCGAGACCGCGGCGAACCGGCAGTACACAGGCGACATCGTCATCGACGAACTGGCCGCGCAGGTCCCGCCCACGGTCACCCTGCCCGAACAGCCAGTTGTCGAGGACCCGTTGATCGACCCGGCGGCCGTGACGGGCCGCCGGGACTGGCAGTTCGCGGTGATGTCCGACGCCCAGTTCGTCGCCCGCGAGCCCAACAGCGCGATCGTCGCCCAGGCCCGCCGCACCCTGCGCGAGATCAAGGCGGCGGCACCGGACTTCCTCGTCATCAACGGCGACCTCGTGGACGAGGGCTCGCCCGCCGACCTCGCCTTCGCCCGGCGGATACTCACCGAGGAGCTGGGTGATTCGCTGCCCTGGTACTACGTGCCCGGCAATCACGAGGTGATGGGCGGGAAGATCGACACCTTCGTAGCCGAGTTCGGACCCGCCCGGCAGACCTTCGACCACAAGGGCACCCGGCTCATCACGCTGGACACCTCCAGCCTGAGCCTGAGGGGCGGCGGTTTCGCGCAGATCAAGCACCTGCGCGAACAACTGGACGCGGCCGCGTCGGACTCCGGGATCGGCTCCGTCATGCTGATCGAGCACGTCCCGCCGCGTGACCCCACCGTGCAGGAGGGCAGCCAGCTCGGGGACCGCAAGGAGGCGGCCCTCGTCGAACGGTGGCTCGCCGACTTCCGTCGTACGACCGGAAAGGGAGCGGCCCTCATCGGCAGCCACGTCGGGGTGTTCCACGCCTCGCACGTCGACGGTGTCCCGTACCTGATCAACGGGAACGCGGGCAAGGGGCCGGCAGGCCCGGCCGACGAGGGCGGCTTCACGGGCTGGTCGCTCATCGGGGCGGACCGGGTCACTCCCGAGGAACAGACCACGGCACGTCAGCGGCCATGGCAGGGAGCTCCCGACTGGGTCTCGGCCCAGACCCGCGCCCACGTCGACTCCCTCGCACTCGGCGCGCCGACAACGCTCACCGCGGGCGAACGCGCCGAGGTCACCGCGACCGTCACCCAGGGAACGCGCACCGTCCCGGTCGCCTTCCCGCTCAGCGCCGACTGGACGGCATCCCCGAACGTCCACATCGGTACGGAGTCCGGTGCACGCCCACGCCACTCGGCGGTGTTCGACCCCGGTACGGGCACCCTGAAGGCGCTGCGCGCGGGAACGGTGACGCTCGCGGTGACGGTCAACGGCACGACGACCCGTACGGAGATCCGCATCACCGCACAGGAGGCCGCATCGGCAGCCTGACCCTGACAGACAGGCGGCGGGGGCCGCAGCGCCGGGGCGGACCCTCGCCGGTCGCTGCGGCTTTCGCGGCGCGTGCCCGGACGGACCCTTCCCGGGCGTGCGGCTTTCGCGGCGCGTGCCTGGACGGTCCCTTTCAGGTCGCTGCGGCCTCCCGCCTGCATGCCCGTACGGTCCCTTCCCGGGCGCTGCGTCCCCGCACGCTGCCTTTCCGGCTGCTGCTGCTGCTGCCCGGCCGCGCCGCCCCGATGGTCCCTTTCCGAGTGCCGCGGACCCAGGCCCGCCATGTCCCCCGCGTGTCGCTACACCTTTCGGTAGACGTACGCCTCCGCAGCCGCCGCCTCCACCGCGTCCAGGTCACCGCCGGCCGACGCGGTGACCAGCGCGGCGACAGCGCCCTCGACGAAGGGCGCGTCAACCAGCCGTGACCCTGCCGGCAGCTCGTCATCTTCGGCGAGCATGGCCTTCACGGTGAGCACCGCGCTCCCCAGATCGACCAGTACCGCGATCCCCGCGCCGCCGTCGACCGAACGCGCGGCCTCCGCGATCAGGTCCGCGTTCGTCCCCAGGCCCCCGCCGGGTGTACCACCGGCCGCGGCCAGCGGGGCCGTCGCCCCGCCGGCCGCGAGCCCTCGCGCCAGTTCGGCGACGGCATCGGCCACCGCGCCACTGTGCGACACCAGGACGATCCCGACCTGAGGCCGGGCCGCACTCACGAGCCGCTACCTTCGCCGCCCGCGGTGTCCGCCTCGGCCAGCGCCGCGACGAGCAACGCGGCCGACGTCGCTCCCGGGTCCTGATGGCCGATGCTCCGCTCACCCAGATAGCTCGCCCGCCCCTTGCGGGCCAGCAGCGGAACGGTGGCGAGCGCGCCTGCATCCGCCGCGTCGCGCGCGGCTGAGAACGACACACCCAGCGCGTCGACCGCGGGCAGCAGGGCGTCCAGCATCGTCTTGTCACCTGCCTGCGCGCCGCCGAGCTGGCCCACCGCGGCGACGCCCGCCCCGAACGCCTCGGCCAGCTGCGCCGCCGTCACCTCGGACGCCTCGCCCAGGGACTTACCCGTGCGGCGCAGGAGTGTCCCGTACAGCGGGCCGGAGGCGCCGCCCACCGTCGAGACGAGCTGCCGGCCGGCAAGGGTCAGGACGACCCCCGGGGTCTGCGGCGCCTCTTTTTCCAGTGCAGCGGTGACGGAGGCGAATCCGCGTTTCAGATTGGTCCCGTGGTCGGCGTCACCGATGGCCGAGTCGAGTTCGGTCAGCCGGTCCGCCTCACGGTCGACAGCGGCCGCGGTGGCGATCATCCAGCGGTGGAAGAAGTCGGCGTCGAGCACATCATCTCCTTGTCCAGCAAGCGTGATCCCAGGCCGAAGTCCTCAGCGGCCCCAGCGCAGGGCGGGGGTCTGCACCGGCGCGTCCCAGAGCCGCAGCAACTCCTCGTCCACCTGGCAGAGCGTCACCGAGCAGCCCGCCATGTCGAGCGACGTCACATAGTTCC
Organism: Streptomyces sp. NPDC048560; assembly: GCF_040650955.1. Lineage (NCBI taxonomy): Bacteria > Bacillati > Actinomycetota > Actinomycetes > Kitasatosporales > Streptomycetaceae > Streptomyces > Streptomyces sp. NPDC048560. Next base: position 75,743 of record NZ_JBEZIJ010000014.1, on the reverse strand, counting down.
CCACGAGCGTACGAGCGACTGCCACACGCCGCTCCGCGAGGACCCGCTGAACCTCGGCATTGAACCCGTACAGCTCCAGCAGCGGCGTCGCCCCCATTCCGTTGACCAGGGCGATCACCGGACCGTTGGGCCGAAGGTCCTCGAGTACGGCGTCCACGGCGAAGTCGGCGATCTCCCCGGAGGTCATCATGGGACGCCGTTCCCGCCCCGGCTCGCCGTGAATCCCGATCCCCAACTCCAGTTCGCCCGGCGGCAGATCGAAGGTGGGACTGCCCTTGGCCGGTGTGGTCACGGCACTGAGCGCCACCCCGAAGCTCCGGGAGGACTCGTTCACCCGCCGTGCGACCGCGGCCACCTGTTCCAGGGGCGCACCTTCTTCGGCGAGGGCTCCGGCGATCTTCTCGACGAACAGGGTCGCCCCCGTACCCCGGCGTCCCGCCGTGAAGGAACTGTCGACCACCGCCACGTCGTCGTCGACCAGCACCTGGGCCACCCGCACGCCCTCCTCCTCGGCGAGTTCGGCCGCCATGGTGAAGTTGAGGACGTCACCGGTGTAGTTCTTGACGACGAACAGCACTCCGGCCCCACTGTCCACGGCGGCGGCGGCACGCACCATCTGGTCAGGAACGGGCGACGTGAACACCTCCCCCGCGCATGCCGCGGAGAGCATTCCCGGTCCGACGAACCCGGAATGCAAGGGCTCGTGCCCGGACCCCCCGCCGGAAACGAGACCCACCTGCCCGGCCAGAGGCGCATCACGCCGCACGACCAGCCGGCCCTCGACGTCCACGCTCAGCTCGGGATGGGCGGCGGCCATGCCACGCAGCGCATCGGTGACGACGGTATCGGGGACATTGATGATCATCCTCAACGGGTTCCTCCTGGGTAGGTTGCCCGGGTCCGTGGCGCCCTCAGGCGGTGTCGGCGGGGCTGATGCTGACTTATGCCGAGTCTGCTGACCGTGCGTCAGGAGCGTTCGACCGTCGTTGTCGGGACGAAGACGTCGTCCAGTATCGAAGAGGCGGACCCTGTCCGGGAAGCGGCGCGTCGAGAGCCGCGCCCAGTCCTGAGCGGTGCGGATGCTGTCAGCCCCCTGCGACACCACCTCTGCACGTCCGTCCCTGACGAGGAGCGCGGCTGCCTCCCACGCTTCCACGTCGGCATCTGCCGTGGTCGAACGTCTCGTCCCACTTGGACGGCTTCCTCGATCCGGCACTGGCGCGGGAGCAGACCGGTACGAGGAAGACCTCGCCTACGCCGCGACGCTGCCGGAGCAGGCCAGGAGCGTCTTCGAGGCGTCCCGGTTGCTCCAGGATCCACGCGGTGCTGGATGCCAGTCCGTACAGGTCCGTCCCAGGACGGGTGCCCGTCGACGTACTCGGCATCGCGCTCGTCGAGAGTGCGGTCGATGGCCGGCGAAATCGGTCCCGCGCCTCGGCCGCGACGAAGCGTCGCAGGACGGCCTCGGCCTCGTCGGCCTGACCGCAGCCGTCGAGGGCCCTGGCGTAGTACGGCAAGCGGACGTGCGCGTGCTACCCGATGCCCAGTTCGCGCGGTTCCGCCATGCCTCGGTTGCGGTGGAGGAGATCGGCACAGGCGGTGAGCGTGTTCTGTACCAGGAAGCGGCCGGCGGCGATGTCCGCCCCGAGTACCCGGACGGCCTCGCGGACCACGGGCGATGCGGGCCCGCTCGGCTTTCGGCGCGAGCAGTCGCAGGACCCGCTCGTCACGGTTCTGTCCCTAGGTCGGCTCGACCAGGACGGACAGCAGCCACCCCGGTCCAAATGCGGTGTGAGGACGCTGATCGCCTCGTCCACCTGCCGCGCCTTGACCAACATCTCCGCGAAGTCGCGGCACACGTGCTCCGACGCAGACCGGTGCACCGTTCTGGACTCGCCGGTGTTCGTTGGGGGCCGACGATGCGGATGTCGAGGCGGTCACGGCCGGCGACCGTTACCGGCGCAGGCTGAAGAACCTTCCGCGCAGCGGGCCACGCGCCACCGGGCGATGCCCAGGGGCCATACCCGTGGATGGGAGGAGCGGGGCCTCGCCATCATCGAGTCCGGGCGCGGCGCTGGTGACGTAGCAGGCCGGGTCACGCTGAGCATCGTGCTCCGTCGGGCTTGACGCATTCCCGGAGATCAGCGTTCACGACAGCATGATGATCTACTGCATGGAGTGACCATGCGCCTGGCTGGTCCGTATGAGGGCTTCCGGCGGCGAGCGGATTGAGGCTGCAATGAGTGAACTGACGAAGCCCGAGATCGAGCTTCCGGAGGGTGACGCTCCCACCGAGCTGACAATCCGCGACCTCGTCGTCGGGGACGGGCTTGAGGCGAAGCCGGGCAGGGTTGTCCAGGTTCACTACGTCGGGGTCACCTTCGAGTCCGGAAGGGAATTCGACACCTCCTGGGACCGGGGCCAGACGTTCAAGTTCGCCGTAGGCGGTGGCAAGGTCATCAAGGGCTGGGACCGCGGGGTCAGAGGGATGAAGGTCGGCGGCAGGCGCGAGATCATCGTTCCCCCGCGCCTCGGCTACGGCAACCAGTCACCCTCGCCGTCGATCCCGGCGGGCTCGACACTCGTCTTCGTGGTGGACCTGCTCTCCGTCGCGGTCTGAGGCCTACTGCCACCCGGCCCACCCGGCCCGTCCGCCCGGAACCAAGACCGGGCGACACCGCCGGCCGACCGCGACACCACGCCCGTGCACCCTTGCCGGGAAGGTGCTCAGAAACCGCACGGTGCCGAGCTGGTGGCCTGCCGAGGTGCGACCTCGCGCACCCCAGCAGGCCATCGCCCGCCGCCGCGCTTCGCGGTCCTGCAGGAAGCGGACGGCCTGCTGCCCGTCGTCCGGTACGGCGGTGAAGGTGCCGTGGCAGCGGCAGGGCTGGATCGGATCCAACGATCGGCATCGAGTGGCGGCCGGCGCCGCCTGACTGCCACCAGGGTCCTCTAGGGGAACAGGCCGCCCCACCTCTGGAGCAGACCATACGTTGCGTGAGCGGCCAGGCTGATCCTGTCACTGAACCGGAAGATCAGTGAAGCGGCGCGACCGACCTGCGGGATGAGCGAGGCGTTACTGCACGGGAGAGTCGGGATCCGGTAGCTGGTAGCCGCGCTCCCGCTCCACGTCTTCGACGCCGTAGGCTGCGCTCAGGGCGGCCAGTGCGTCCTCGGGCACGGTTCCCACGGCGGTGCCGATTCCGCGCTGTTCGGACTCGATGATCATTCCGGCGCGCCGGGCGGCCTCGGCCGCCTTGTCGAAATCGTCCGGGTCGAGCCCGACGATGACCCTGACGTAGGGCGTCTCATCACTCACGATGCGCGAATCGCCAGTCACGTGGTCCATGTCGCCCTCCAAGGTGGTTCGTCATTCTGCTACCCCTAGGGTGCCTGCACCAGCCCTCGACCGGCGTCCGACGCCGAAAGACCAAGATTACGGGTGCCTCCGCGCAGCAGCGTCACGATCTGTGCGGCGGTCGCGTTCGGGTTCTGCTCCCAGAGCAGCGCGGCGATACCGGCGACGTGGGGTGTGGCCATGCTGGTGCCCGACAGCCGGCGGTATCCGCCGTTCCGCCAGGTGGACAGCACGTCGACGCCCGGACCCACCAGGTCGACCCCGCCGCCGTTCGGGTTGAGACCCGCACACGAGAACGGAGCGATGGTGAAGTCCGGCGCGATCGCGCCTACCGCAACCACCGACGGGCAGTTCGCGGGCGTTCCTACCGGTTGGATGTCCAGCGGACGCCGGCTCTCGTTCCCTGCGGCCGCGATGATCACCTTGCCGCGCTTGAGGCAGCGACGGGCGGCGCGCTCGTAGATGCGCGAGTACCCGGCGCCGAGGGCGACCGCACCGCCCAGTGACATCGAGATGACCCGGACCCGGTCCTGGTCCATGGCCCAGTTGATGCCGTCGAGGATCTGTCCGTCGCTTCCGCGGCCCTTGTTGCTCAGCACCTTGGCGACGTAGATGTCGGCCTCGCACGCGACGCCGAAACGCGGCCCGGTGGCCGGGTTCCTGGGGCCGCAGGCGGTTCCGGCGCAATGGGTGCCGTGGCCGTGGCCGTCTTCCACCGCCTGTCCCGGCACGAAGGACACCGACTGCCTCACCCTGCCGACCAGGTCCGGGTGGGCCTCGTGGATGCCGGTGTCGAGGATCGCCACTCCGACGCCCGTGCCGGTGAGTGCCGTCTCGGTCGCCAGGATGGCCTGCAGTCCCCAGGTCGCCTGCGCCTCGTTCCACACGGGACCGGCCGCGGCCTGCGCCAGTTGCGGGTTGGCGTGACCGTTTCCCCGAACCCGCTCGACGAGGTCGGCCACCCCGTGCAGGTACCCCTCGAAGTACTCGCCCGGGTAGGCCGCTGTGGTCTTTTGGTAGGCGTGAAGCACACGCTCCGGTTCAGCGCCGACCAGGGTCGGAGTCGAGGCGATGGTGGCCTCCAGAGCCAGCCGCTGGTCGCCCTCGACGGCCTCGACGATGGCGATGCCCAGGTCATCGAGGACCACGGTTCCGCCCTGCTCAAGGGCCGTAGTGGCGGAGTCGCCGGCGTGGACGTGGTCGGTCACCGACACTCCGGCGCCCGAAGACAGCGCGTCGAGCCCGGCCTTGGGGTCGTCCTGATCGAGCAGAACCAGGTATCTGCCCGTGTACTCGACGTTCCTGGCCACGCCCTCGTCGGCCATCACGGTCTCGCTGTACTCGTCACTCATTGTCGTCGTCCTCTGCTGGGGGTGGGCCCGCTCTGCCCGGCGGATGGGTGGAAATGAGAGGCCGACGCTCACGGAGCGTGCCCCTTGCCATCGATTTCGACGATAGGAGGAAGGGATCCGCGGCGCGCGGCCTGGCAGGCCATTCGGACCGCCCCAGCAGCGACCCGCAGGCCGAACGGGCCGCACCCCGCTGAATAGCCGCGCGGCTGCTGCCGTTTCCGGCGGATCATCTGATCGTTGGTTGAGGTTTTGACCGACACCTGGGGGCGCGTACTGAGCCGTTGCCGCCCGATCGGACTGCGCACCGGGGAGGGTGGTTGCGTGAGCAACGGCAGGTGATCGATGCGATCGCGTTCAACTACCGCCCTGGGACACCGGGATGGACCTGCCCGAGCACTCCGGGGCATGTGCGGGCGCCCGAGACAGCCTGCGGAGGTGGGCAGCCGACGATACGCGGGAGAGCTCCCCACAGCTCGACCGGAGCCAGACGCTCCACCCACGTCATCACAACAAACAGCTTGGTGAACAAGCCAGTTGAGACGACCTCGTACTCACACCTTGGGTGTACGGGTCCGCTCTGCCATCGCCGCCCAGAAGCGTTTGAGCTCACCGCTGGTCATACCCTGCCAGGGAGCCTTCTTGCGCCGCACGGTGTGGATCGCGAGCAGCGCCTGTTGCTGTCTGCAGAAGGGCTCGCGCAGCTCGGCTCCCGGCTGCTCTCCCTTTGCGGGGTATGGGCACAGTTCGAACCTGCAGTTGCGCTGGCAGCTGATGCCGGGTTCGGCGATTGCCGGCATACCCACGGTGCGCTCGGGGTGCAGCGATGTGCGGTCCGTCGTCATGCATGGCGGGAGCGTCGTGCGGTTCGTGCGGCGCAGCCGGTCGTCGACCACCAGCCCGTCGCGCTCCGTCACGTTGAGCAGCAGGAGGACGTCGGCAAGGAGCTGCTGTGCCCGCGGGTGCAGCGTGCTCCACCCCACCGAGGACGGAATCCAGAGGTTGTGCTTCCGATAGATCTTAGGATCGGCGGGATTTGAACCGATGTTGACCGTTGCTCCCTTCTCGTCGATCCAGATGAACCGCTCGGGGCGGCGGGTCTCCAGGGCGAGTGCCGCGAGGTCGGCTCCCTCGGCGACGAAGGGATGCAGCTTTTTCGCTCCCCCGCTCGTCAACTCGTCCGCGGGCTGATCGGCGGGGCCCTGCTCGCTGCCGGCCATGGAGAGCCAACGCTCCACTGCCGGCAGCGGGTCGGTACCGTTGCCGGCGCCTTCCAGCCCGTCGTCGGTTCTGTCCGGCAGCTCCCACAGGCAGAGTGCGTGGATGAGGGTGAGCTGGGAATACCAGTAACGTGCGTGGGCGAGCATGTGCTCGGCACGCTCGATCAGGTACTCACGGGCCTCCTCGGAGGTTGCGGGGTGCCGCCTTCTACGGTTCGCCGCGCTCTTGAAGCCTTGCGCGAGAGCGATCTCCAGGGAGATGGGAAGGTCCGCCCGCCCCGTCGCGGGGTTCGGCACCAGGTGTTGCAGCCAGAGATCCATTCTCTCCCGTGCCTGGCTCAGCCGGTCGCTCCCGACCGATCCCACGATCATGGGGACCAGCCAGGCTCTCGTCACGAACTGACGCCAGATCTCATTTCTGGCCGACTCCCCGCTCTCCTCCGGGTCGGCTGCATTCGGTTGGCAGATTCTTTTCTCCCGTTTCGAGTTCTCCTCGTACTGCTCGTCCTCGATGGCCTTCTTGTACTGCTTCCAAGGGTCGTACCTGTCGGCGTTCGGATCGTCCTTCCTCGTCGGCCATGGGAAGAGTTTCCTCAGTTCATCGAACGCGGCGGCGCCGCCTGCACCGATTTCCTGGGCGATGGCCAGTCTCACGGGATAGTAGGGCTCGATCCAGCTGATCCTCATGAGAACGCCGTAGGCCGGCTTCTCCCACTCATCCGGGCTGCCTTCTCTTGCACGGTCGAGCCGGCGAAGGGCCTCACCGAATCGGTGAACGAGTCTCAGCTTCGCTTCATCTCGTGTACGTCGGTCTCCAGCCTTTATCTCCGGCCATCGTGTCAGGATCGTGTCGGCTATCTTTTCGTGCACCGAATCATTGACCCTGCCGGTGTCGATCTCCATTGCTGCGGCCAGGAGATCGAGCGCCTTGTCGTCCTGGCGGCCCTCAGCGGCGGTGAGGAGCAAGCTGACGGTTGCCTTCTGCGGGGTGGTATCGCGGTTGAGGCGAGATCGCATGATCAAGGCGATGAGAAGTTCACGGCCGGGTTCGGCGAGTGCCTTATTGAGGTCGTCGGGGGAGTTCTGCTGGACAGCGTCTAGGAAACGGGAGCCCAGGCAGGCCTGGAGGATGCTGTGCGGAAACCTGACCTTGTAATTATGGGCCTCGACCAGTCCCAGTTGCTCACCTTGTGCCACGTAGCGCGCCAGGATGGTCTGCCAACAGCGAACGTCGTCGTTCTTCGGCAGGTCTGCCACGCCCTCCTTGAGTTGATCGAGAATCGGCGCATAGCGAACTTTGGGTTCCGGTCGGTTCCCCCTGCTTTCCGTTGGCCAGTTGATCAATTCATCGAATCTGACCTCCAGCCTGTCGTTGAGCAGTCCGATGCAAGCCAGCGCCGATATTACGTCGACAGTTCTCTTGCGCTGCTCCGCATTGAGTTCGAACTGGGCGCGGAGATGGCCCTCGACGAGTGCCTTCAGCCAGGAGTTCAGGAGGCTCAGTCGTATTCCCGACCGGTCGCTTCCTCGAATGTCTATGTGTGCCCAGCCCTTGGTGTTCGCGAAATTCTCCAGGAGCTGGCCCTGCCCGAGCTGACGTGCGATCAGCAGATAGAGCGGAGACTCCGCGACCGCGGCCGTCTCGACGATCCAGTTGAGCCGCCGGCTGTCCGCACCGGGGTCTTCCTGCTCCAGGTAGATCAGCGCGGCCTCCTCGCTGAGGGGCTCGAGATCGATGACGGCCGCCTGGGTGTTCTCGAGCGTGGCGTGCGGGCGCGAGGCGATCACCAGGGGGAGCTTCTGCTTGTCCGCCCGCTTGATGGCGCGGCGGATCACGCTGTCCCGGCTCCTCTGCTTATCGCCGTCGCTGAATGCCTCCTCCAGCCCGTCTGCGAGGACCACGACCTTGTCGTTCATGCAGATCTGCCGCCACACCCGTTCCGCTTGCACCTTGGAGATCCCTCCAGGGTCCACCTCTTCACAGAAGCGTCTCTTGGCCATCTCGCTGAAGTTCAGGTCGGCTCCATCGAGGTCGGCGCCTCGAAGGTGAATCGGTACGGGAATAGCCCCCTTCTCGGCCAATAGCTGTGTCAGCTGGACGAGAACAGCGGTTTTCCCGCTCCCGATGCTGCCGACGAGCACGTACGGGCGCCGGCTGCGGCGGTGCCGCAGGGCCTCTGCAATCACCGTGCACAGTTCCCTGCGGCCGACGACCTCTTCCATGATCGCCCCTGCCGTGGGGACCAGGTCCCGGGGATTTCCCTTCGCTATCCTGCGGATCGGTCGGACTATCTTCCAGTACCGGACCGTCAGAAAGACGAGTGTGGTCAGCGACAGAGCAAGAAATGGCGTGGAGAAACTTATGACCGCACTACAGGACACATTTGTCGGTTTGCACGCCCGTTCGACAGCACCTGGCTTTCCGTCAACGATGACGTAGACGGCCATTGCTATCCAGGAAAGGAAGAGTGTCGCGCCGACGGTCGAGAGTATCCAGACGTAGGTACCGGGCGTCCATCTGCCCCGCCACTTATGGGTGGAGACGTTCCTGCGTCTCGCCTCCCGCCGCACTCGCCTCATCCGTGACATTCGGCCGACGGAGGTTCTGGTCCGGGACCAGAGGCGCCTTGCCCGTACGTGGCGCGGCGCGTGTGGCGGCCTGGATTTTCCCTCAGGATGGAGGATGACCTGATTCATCGTGGCCGTCCTTCGTCGCTGGTACCAGCGGCTGGAGGAAGACGGACCGCACTCCGGCGGACCAAGATTTGGTATCGCGATACATAGGCGACCTGGCGCTGGCTCATGTCAACCAGGCGGATACGTAACCAGCTTACGCGTCGCGGCGAGGGCGCGCTGAGGGAACTTCCGAACCCCTGAGGCGGGTAGCGCTGAGTCACCTTTCTGGCCGGTACTCGCGGATTACCCCTCCCGCTCGACAGCGGACGGTAGTGCCGGTCCCGTTGTCTGCTTCCGGGGTCGGCGTTTGAAGGGGCGCCGCTCGCCAGGCGCTGATGGCTTCTCCGCAAAGCAGAAGTTAAATTTGGAGTCACTTCATATTGAAGCCAGGACTTGTGTATTCATTGCGCATCCATCCACCGACATTGCGCTCGACGTGCGTACCTCAAGGGCCTTCCCCAGGGCCCAGGCGTTCTCGCGAAATGTCCGTTTCGGTCGCACGGCGGTACTGGGTGATCTGCCCGATCAGTAGCGGTCAGGCCCGATGCGACAGCCGTGACTGACGACGCACATATTGGGATGAAGCGCGAGAACGCCGGTGCCCTGGGGCCTTCCCGTAAACGGTCTTGGGTCGGCTTGCCGTGGCTGTTCGTTGCTGGGGCTCATTGCGACGTTGGGCCGAGGTGTCGAACACATCCCTCAACGGCACCAGCCCTGTCCGTTGCGGCCCCTGCTCTCACGCCGACTACGGCGCCCCCATCGGTGGCCACGCTGCCAACGCGCATGGAAGCGTGCCCCCGGAACAACCGGGGCACTGTTGTGTCACGACCAGACGAGTCGCCCTTCGGCGACCTCACAGACCGGATAGTTTCCATCGGCGATCTTCGTGAGCAGCTCCGCCACGGAGTCGAAATAGTGAGCCAGCGATTCGTACTCGCCCGTGATCGTGATGTCACCCACGAACCACCTGCCGACACGCCCGTCCCGCACATCGATGAACTTTCCCGTCCAGCCGTCCTGATCCGACAGGAACGGGATCCACTCATTACGCCAGAACGGATTATCCGGCTGGTCCGGAGGGTCGAATCCACCGGACATGTAGCGGTTCGCGTAGAGCTTCTCCATCGCCCGGATGCCCAGAAAGAAGCTGCCCTCATCCGGGAACCCGGCGAAGCCGCAACATGCCACTTCGTCGTCCACATCTTCCTCAGGAAGATCCAGATTGTTCTGCAGCAGCCACGCCCGCAGATCCTGAGGGAGGGGGATACCCATCCGTTCCTCGGCGGCCGCGAGCAACTGTTCCGTAGCGGGCCCAAGCAGATCCGCGTGATCGGCCGGGGCGTGCTGCTCCAGAAGATTCATCACGCGGGACCAGCTCTCCACCACACTCATTCCCTCCCCCTCTCTCTGCACGGATGCCCCCTACGACTGCGCCACTGCGGGGGTTACCGTTCGAAGCGTCGATGCCGGGCGACGTAGTCCTGACGCGTGCGTGCAAAGAAATCACGTTGGGGAGCGCCGACCGGAAACCTCGCAGGGATGGTACTTCGGGCAAGCCTCCTGCTCCCCCCTCACCCCCACGGCCACCTGGCACCTTCCGGCCCGAAGTGCAGGGCCGGCCGCTCGGCGAGGTCACCGCCTCGGCGGACCCAGCCGAGGAACCTCCACGGCCCCAGCGAGGACGACGTTCGCCGTGGCGTCCTGCACGAGGACTGCACCGGTCGCCCGGTGAGGCCGTCGAGTGCAGTGAGCGCTTCGTCTGACGATAACCGCCGCATGAAGCGCTCACGCGGAACCGAAACGCCTGAGGTCAGTCCTGATCTTGGGTGTACTGAGCCGCGTGCCATCTGGAGTCGATGGCGGGGTTGCGCAGTGCCCCCCGAATCGGTCGTCAGGTATCGGTGGCAGTGGCGGATTGCCCAAGTCCTCATGCAGATCCGCACGCCAGTCAAGAGTGAAGTGGCTCCGGGTCTCCGCGCTCTCGCACACGGATCTATAGGGGGATCCCCAGAGCCCGAGGGCTATCTTCTCCGCGGCCCACCTGCGAGTGACGCCTCGGCCGGTGTCGGCCTGTGCGAGCACCGCGCGGAGTCGCAAGGCGAGCGGGCCGGTTTGGTCCGGCGGCGGCAGGGCCAGGCGCCGCGACGCCGTCCGGCAGCTGCTCCGACGTGGTGATGAGGACCGGCACGGCCTGCTGTGGTCTCTCCGGTGAAGTGATGCAGCCGATCGTGGCGGGGTCGCTGCTGCTCAGGTGCGGTTTTCTTCGGCGAGCCGCACCAGGACATCCAGGTCCGGGACGTCGAGCGCTGGTATCCGCAGCCAGGCGAACGGGAATCCGGACGCGCCGCCGTCGACCTCGTACTCCATGCGGAGCATCGCGCCCAGTTCCTCCTCGTCCTCGGAGAAGATGACGACGCCGTAGTGGCACGAGGTGATGGTGTGCCAGGGGATCTTCTTGCCGTCATGGTGCAGCCCGTCCGCCGTGGCAGTCAGTGGGCCGAAATCCACCTGGCCGCCGGCCGCGAGTGTCGCCTTCGCCCTGGCGAGATGCAGTTCGGTCACCGGAGCGTTGACGCGCTGCATCAGCGGCGCGATGACAGAGGGGGGCGAGGACGACAACTGGCCGGTGCGGAAGGCGGGCTCCGGCGTGACGACGGGCGGGTCGGCCAGCAGTGAGCCCACGACCGTGCCGTCGGCGAACTCCAGCAGCAGTTCATGCAGCCACTTCGTGATCATCAAACCGTCGGCCGCTTCGCCGTCCATGTCGTTGGCGTGCCACACGTGGGCAACCTCCGACCACTGGTAGGCGCGGCGCTCATCGCCGTCGGTCAGCACCACGCCGTCATCGTGCACGGCGAGTGTCACCGCCCGCCGCCCGCCAGGTCCGTCGATATGCGCAGGCAGCGTCCCGCGCGCCGATCCGGCCGAGAACTCCGGCTCGCCCGTCACAGGCACGTCCTTCTCAGGCACGTGCTTCTCCGGCGCGGACTTCTTTCGCCACCAGCCAGCCATGAGCCCTCCCCGGCATCGGCATGCAACACCGGTGGTGTTCACCGGAGTTAGCCAACTTCGCCCCGGCGATCACACTATCCGGCGGACAGGATTCGGGGCCAGAGCATCACAACGAGGGCCTCGGTCCGAGTGGACCAGAAGACCTGACACCTCCCCGCGTGGCGCCGTGCGTCCAACTGCCGACTTGGGGCCTCGGCGCGGCAGACGTGGTTCCTTCCTCGGCTGCTGCTTCGAGGCGCTCGGTCGGTCCAGCGAAGGCCAGACGCAGGCAGCCGACGCACCCAACGGCTCACAAGAGGCGCACATCCCCACCAAGATCGGCTACATCACCCCACGGAACATGACCCCTGGACCAGGTCTGATGCCATAGGGCCGCCCCTAGAGCCAGCGGCTGACAACAGCTTGCTCGTCGCTCACCAGCCTTGCCGCCAGGTTGGCGTTCAGGCCGACAAATTCGAGTGGCCCCCTGTCCCGGCTCACCAAGCTGCTGGCACGGGACGCTGCAGCCGCCCACTCGACACTGAAGCTCTCAGTCCCAATCACCCGATCGGTGGCCAACTCGAAGAAGCTCACTGACCGAACCGCCCTGGCCCTGTGTTCCCCAGCCGAACTTCTCTCGGGCCACCGGGCCGGAGCCCGCATCAGCCCCGACGGCATGACATCGGTCGCAGACATCGCCGGGTGCGTGTCTGTCTGGTCAAGGGGGCAGAGGGGTTCGGGGTGCGTGGCGGTCGGTCGGTGTGCTCCTCTGGCGGTCTCGGCGGGGGCTGGCGCTGGAGCGCGGAGCCGCTGATACCGGCTGATCAGATGTACTGGAAGGACCGGCGGAGCTGCGAGCTGCCAGGGGGCGGGGGCGGGTAGGTGCGACCTGCGTCGGTGGGCTTTCCATCGCACTCGTTGACGCGGTCGGAGGTCCTAGAAAGGCCCCGAAGGGTTCCCAGTGCTGGCCGACGCTCTCTCGGCTCGTCGGCGTCCTCGGTGGCCACGCTCACCCCTGGCATGGTGAGGCCCGGCCGCGTACATCCGCGGCCGGGCCGGAGTCGGTGGCTGATCAGGACTCGGGACAGAGCGTCTTGCGCAGCCCGATGTTGATGTGACTTCCGTCGTCATCGGTCAGGGTGACGCCGTCGTAGGAGAACCGCTGCGCAGCGCTGTGGTCGGGGTTCGTCCCGCCGCCGTCGAGGGACGAGCACTGGTTGCGGGCCGCGTCGATGGCCTTGGCCTCGTCGTGGGTGAGGTTGCCGTTGACGTCGTGGATGGCCGCGAGGAGAGCGTCACGCTCGGCGCCGGTGGGCTCGGGCGGAATGCCGGCGTTCTCGGCGGCGCCGCTGTCGTCCGAGGTACTCGACGCCTCGGCTACGGTGCTCTTGGTGGTGTCGGCCTTGCTCTCACTGCCCTTGTCGCTGCTGCAGCCGACGACGCTGACGGCAAGTATGGCAACGATGACCGCGGTGGTAGTGCGGATGCCCATGATTCCCCCCTGGTATGACACGCGTGGGAACATGGTGCGGCAGGTGGGGCCCTGATCATGCGGGGGTGATGGAGTTGTGACGTGATGCGGACGCGCTTGAAGCGATCCGGGTCCCCTGGTGGTCGCTGCCTCCAGGACGGGGCGCCGCGCTGGTGCGGGCGATACTGCGGTCGCGGGTTCCCGTCGGGATGAGGCGCGGCAGTGCGCCGTCATGAGACCCAGGTGGAGCTTCAAGAAGCAATGTGGAGTGGAACAACGGTCCAGCACCGCACGGGACATGCCTCCACTCGAAGCCTTCTGTCAGTTTCTCCGAACGCCTTCAGAGTCCTTTGACGCCTCGAAGCTCTGCCGATGAGTCATCGACCAGCTCGGGCCGCGCATCCGGCTCCAGGCCAGGCGGCGGATGTGGTGGTGCCGTCCGCCACCAATCTCGGCATCGCTCGCCGGTACGGCACGGCCTCACGGGACCAGCTGGTCCCGTCTGACAGTGAACTCGTCGTCCCCACTCAGGGCGATGACGCCGCGTGCCGATGTGGAGACAGTGACGTCGTTCCCCGCGTCCGGTGTCGCCTTCTCGACCACCACGACGGCGATTCCCACAGCGAGGGGAAAGGCAGAGCCCGGACCGAGGCCCTCCGGCGCATCGAAGATTGGAGCCTTGTCGACCAGGGAGCACCGCTGGTCCCTCGCGTCGCTGAACTGCACCTCTATCCAGCTCGGGCGTCATCCACCCATCGGACGGCTTCGGCCCGCAGATCAACCACCAGGCGCTCCTTCGTAACTCATACAGCGACAGCGAGCAGTGTCCGCCGATCGATCAGCGACGAGCCTGACAGAGGAACCCCCAGCCACATGGTCCGTCACCGCGGGTTCCGGAAATGGTGTGGCCGGCGACGCGGCAGGGACGCCGGGCCGAGCCCGCCTCGTGCGTGAGCGGACGCCCGGTCAGGACCGGTTGCTGTGCCCCGTGATGTTGGGACCGTGGCGGGTTGTGTGCGTCAACACACTTTGGTGACCGTGCGGGTGGGGTGTCGGGGCGGAGGCCAGTATGTCGGGGGTCCCCCTGCCTCCCAACGACGGGAAACCCTCATGCGTGTGCACGGACTTGCCGGTCGCCTCGGCCGTCGGGCGTCAGCCCTGCTCGCGGTCGGAGCCATGGCCGGAATCTCGGTCGTCGCCGGTGCCCCACCGGCCGCGGCTCTGTCGTTGCCCTGCTCCGGCTCCTGGCAGAACCAGGTCTCGGTCTTCCACCAGGGGGGCAGCGCGCTCACCCACTGGTACGAGAACCTCGAATTCGACGGCCTCGGCACGATGTGGGTCTCCAACAACACGGGCGACCGGGTGGAGCGTTTCGACTCCGCAGGATCCCGGCTGGAGTCCCGCCCCGCGGACAATCCCGGTGCGGTCCGGATCAAGGGTGGTCAGCTGTACGTCAACCATGGCAACGGCGCGGGTGAGGCCCTGCTCCAGGAGACCGGCCGGGCGGCGGTGGACCGCCTCGATCCGCAGCACCCCGAGCTCCCGGGCGTCCGCTTTGCGAGCGGCCTCAAGATGGCCAACGGGGGAGCGTTCGACGCTGCCGGCAACTACTACGTCACCAACACGGGCAGCACCGGCATCGGCCCTCATGACGGGGTGACGAAGGTCCGCCCGGACGGCTCCCTGGACACCGCCTGGAACCAGGCAGCGAACCAGTGGGGTCTGAACGGTGCCTTCGTGGCGGGCGACACCCTGTACACCACCTCGACGGCGGACCTGAGTTCGCCGGTCACCGCGATCCCGCTCGACGACCCGGGGCAGGCGCGGGTGATCGCCAGGCTCTCGGCGGCCCTGACAAAGGGGCTCGACGACCTCGTTCTCGGACCGGACGGCTACCTGTACGTGGCCGGGTTCCTCTCCAACGAACTGCTGCGGGTGAACCCCTCCACCGGCAGCCACTGCGTGGTCGCGGACCACATCATCAGCCCGACCGGCGTGCGCTTCAGCAGGTTCCCGGGTGAGGACCCAGCAAAGGTCGTGTACGTCACCAAGGCGTCCGGGAACATCCTCCGCATCGAGCTCGGCGGCTGACACGGCTCGTACGGCTGACACGCATCACACGCATCACACGCCGCATGCGCCTGACAGCGGGGCCGCAGGGCAGGCTGCTCCTGCCCTGCGGCCCCGCGGGCTCAGGCCGCGATGGGGGTGTAGTGCGAAGCGTCGTCACCCTCCAGAACGTGGCTGAGGGTGCCGTCGACACCGGCGGGGACGTCGCCCGCGACGGTCACCCGGTGCAGCAGGCGCGGCAGGTCGCCGTAGTCGTCGGGGGCGTAGTGCTGGGTGATGCGGTTGTCGAAGAGCACGAGGTCGCCCGGGGTCCAGGCCACCCGCACGATGTTCTCGGGGCGGGTGACGTAGGACTGGAAGATCCGCAGCAGGTCCCGCGAGTCTGTCGGGCCGAGGCCCACGATGCTCTGCGCGAAGCCGCCGATGAACAGCCCGCGCTCCCCCGTCTCGGGGTGGACGCGGACGACGGGGTGGGCCGTGCGGTACGCACGGGAGACGAACTGCCTCCGGTGCTCGGCCGCCTTCTCGCTCTTCGGGGCCGCGTAGTCGTAGTCGTTGGTGTGTACGGCCCAGAGCTTGTCGGCCAGCTCGCGCAGCGGCTCGGGAAGGTCCCGGTAGGCGGCGGCCGAGTTGGCGATGAGCGTGTTGCCGCCGTACGGCGGGACCACGATGCTGCGCAGCGTGGACGCCTTCGGGGGAGTGCGGACGAAGGTGACGTCGGTGTGCCAGCGGTTGGCGCGGATGCCCTCGTCGCCGTCGACCGGCAGGATGTTGGGCTGGCCGTCCACGGCGGGCACGGTCGGGTGAGCCGTGGTGAGACTGCCGAAGAGGGAGGCGAAGCGGAGCTGGCCCGCGTCGTCGAGGTTCTGGTCGCGGAATACGAGGACCTTGTGTTCCAGGAGCGCGGAGTTGATCTCGGTGACGACGGCGGGGTCGAGCTCGGTGGAGAGATCGGCGCCGAGGATTTCGGCGCCGATCCGGCCGCCGATCCTGCGGATGTCGAAGCCGGTGCTGGTGGTCATGTCGGGTGTTCCTTTCGAGAGGTGATCGGCCGGGAGGCGATCGGGCGAGAGGTGATCGGGCGGGAGGCGGTCGTGAGGGAGGTAGTCAGTCGGGAGGCGGTCAGTCGGCAGGTCGTCAGGAAGTGATGGGCGGGGAGGTTCCCTCGGACCCCGGCGGGCCGAGGGAAGGGCCGACGGCTCGCAGAGCGCCGGGAGTGCGGCCCCGTCCCCAGCCGATGTCCCGGCGGTAACTGCCGAGCAGGCCGGTGAGGTCCAGGTGCTCCTCGTCCCGGGCGGTGTCGCCGTCCGGCAGGGGGCGGGTGAGGGGTGCGACGTACAGCGCGTCGGCCGGGCAGTTCGCCTCGCACTGGAAGCAGGTCTGGCAGTCGTCGCGGCGGGCGAGTACCGGGACACCGTCCTCGCCGCGGTCGAAGACGTTGGTCGGGCAGACCTTGATGCACTTGTCGCAGGTGATGCAGCGTTCCGCCGAGACGAGTTCGATCACGAAGCCACCTCCAGTGATGCGGCCGGTCCGGGCCACGACGCAGGCGAGGCCGGCGAGGCGGTCAGGGGCTCGGTGCGGGTCCACACCCGGTCGAGGCCGCCCGTCACGATGCGGTGGTGCTGCCCGGGGTCCTGCGCCGGGAAGTCGAGCCGCCTTGCCATGCCCCGCGACTCGGTGCGCGCGAGAGCCGAGGCGTACATCCAGCGGGCGTGCGCCGTCATCGCCGCGGCCTCCCGGGTCCGTACGGTGTCTCCGCCCCCGGCGTGCAGTGAGGCGCGCGACTCCTTCCAGATGCTGTCGAGCACCTCCAACGACGCGGCGAGCCGGTCGCCCTGGCGCAGATAGTTCTTCTCGTAAGGCAGCACTTCGCCCTGGACCGCGGAGACGACCTCGCGGAAGCCGTCGCCCCGACCGGGCGTCCCGGTGGGCCGGATGCCGGCTCCGCCGGCTGCCAGCAGGCGCCCGGTACCGGCGCGGGCGCCGAGTGAACGGGCGTGGCGTGCCGCACCCCGGCCCGCCCAGGTGCCTGAGGAGATCGCCCAGGCGGCGTTGTGGCTGCCGCCGCCGGTGAAGCCGCCGCAGATCAGCTCACGGGTCGCCGCGTCCCCGGCCGCGAACAGTCCGGGCACGGTGGTGGCGCAGTCGTCCCTGGTGATTCGGATGCCGCCGGTGCCGCGGACCGTGCCCTCGGCGAGGAGCGTGACGGCGAAGCGCTGGGTGAACGGGTCGATGCCGAGCCGGTCGAAGGTGAGGAAGAAGTTCGGCTGGGCGAGCCGCATCGCGCGCCGGGCCTCGGCGCCCGCCCGGTCCAGGCGGCAGTACACCTTCTCGTCGAGCAGCGTCCGCGCGATGACGGACCGGCCGCCCTGGCTGGCCGCCCCCTCCAGGACCGTGCCGTCCTCGCGGTAGAAGGTCGCGAAGGAGTAGAACGCGGTCTTGGTGACGGAGGTGCCCTCGGGCGCTATGCCGTACGCGTTGGAGAACTCCATCCCCGACAGCTCCGCGCCCACCTCGGCGGCGAAGAGTGCGCCGTCGCCGGTGTTGACGTTGCAGCCGAGCGCGCCGCTGAGGAACGCGCAGCCGCCGGTGGCCAGGACGACCGCCCCGGCGCGGATCCGGTAGGGCTGCCCCGCCTGGCGCCGGTGGCCCCTGGCCCCGGCGACCGCTCCGGAGGGGTCGGTGAGCAGTTCGGTGACCGGGCTGTGGTCGAGGACGCGGGCCCCGGCCCGCTGGACGCGGACGCGCATCCTGCGCATGTACTCCGGCCCCTGCAGTCCGTTCCTGAGCTGCTTTCCGTCCGGCCCTGCGGGGAAGGGGTAGCGGCCGGCCGCGGCCAGCTCGTTCATCCCCGCGTACGTCTGGTCCAGTACCCGCCTCATCCAGCGCCGGTCGGCGAGGTATCCGCCCAGCGCCTCCCGGCCGGCCATGGCGGCCTCGCGGGCGGCGGGCTCCGGGGGTACGTACCAGACGCCGGTGCCGGCGGAGGCGGTGGCGCCGCTGGTGCCGCAGTAGCCCTTGTCGGCGAGTACCACGTCCGCGCCGTCCTGAGCCGCCTTGAGCGCGGCCCATGTGGCGGCGGGGCCGCCGCCGACCACCAGGACGTCCGTGGTGAGGTCCAGCCCGGTCACGCGGGCCGTCCTTCCGCCGCGGCCGCTGCCAGCCGGTTGGCGGGGCGGGCGAGGCCGTAGTTCTCGCGGAGGGTGCGGCCGGTGTACTCGGTGCGGAAGAGGCCCCGCCGCTGCAGGATCGGGACGACGTGGTCGACGAAGTCCTCCAGGCCGCCGGGCAGATGGGGAGGCATGATGTTGAAGCCGTCGGCGGCGCCCTGGGTGAACCACTCCTCGAGCTGGTCGGCTATCTGCTCGGGAGTGCCGACGACCACGCGGTGGCCGCGTCCGGCGCCGAGGCGGGCGATGAGCTCGCGCAGGGTGAGACCGTCGCGCCGGGCGAGTTCGGCGACGAGCGTGAAGCGGCTCTTGTTGCCGTTGATGTCCCGCTCCTCGGGCAGCTCGGGAAGCGGCCCGTCCAGCGGCAGCCCGCTCAGATCGGTGCCGAGCATCCCGGACAGCTGGGCGAGTCCGTACTCCGGCACCTGAAGGTCCGTCAACTCCCGCTCCAGCGCCTGTGCCTCGGCCTCGGTCGACCCGAGGACGGGCGCGATGCCGGGAAGCACCAGCAACTCGTTCTCGGCACGGCCATAACGGGCGAGCCGGGACTTGAGGTCCTTGTAGAAGGCCTGGCCGTCGGCGAGGGTCTGCTGGGCGGTGAAGACGGCCTCGGCGTACTGGGCGGCGAACTCCCTGCCGTCCTCCGACGAACCGGCCTGCACCAGCAGCGGGTATCCCTGGGGGGTACGCGGCACGTTCAGGGGGCCCTGCACCCCGAAGTGCTCTCCGCGGTGGTTGATCTCTCGCACCTTGTCGGTGTCGGCGTAGACGCCGTGTTCACGGTCGAGCAGGATCGCCTCGTCCTCCCAGCTGTCCCAGAGCTTGGTGGCGACGTCGACGAACTCCCGGGCCCGCTCGTAGCGCACCCGGTGCTCCAGGTGCTCCTCCTGCCCGAAGTTGCGGGCCTCGTTCACGGTGCCGGAGGTGACGATGTTCCAGCCGGCCCGGCCACCGCTGATGTGGTCCAGCGAGGCGAACTTGCGGGCCGTGTGGAAGGGCTCGTTGAAGGTGGTGGAGACGGTGGCGATGAGACCGACGTGTTCGGTGACCGCCGCGAGGGCGGACAGCAGGGTGAGGGGTTCGAAGCCGCCGAGGGCGTTGTGCCGGACCTTGCCCCACAGGGCGAGGCCGTCGGCGAGGAAGACGGAGTCGAGCAGGCCGCGCTCGGCGGTCTGCGCGAGTTGCTGGAAGTACCGCAGGTCGGTGACCCGCTCCGGCTGGGTGCGGGGATGGCGCCAGGCGGCGTCGTGGTGGCCGGCGTTCATCAGGAAGGCGTTGAGGTGGAGCCGACGGGGGCGGGGCGCGGTCATGAGGTTCCTCGGATCAGGTGCGGCGAGACGATCGCACGTGCGGCGAGACGATCGGGATGGGGATGCGGTGGTCGGGAGCGGGGCCGTGTCAGCCGCCGACCGGCAGCCGCCAGGAGCTGAGCCGCCGCTCCACGGCGACGAGGAGCTGGTTGAAGGTCACGCCGATGGCGGAGATCGTGATGATGCCCGCGTACATCTGAGGGATCGCGAAGTTGTACTGCGAGGCGTTGATCAGGTAGCCGAGGCCCGCCTTGGCGCCGATCATCTCGGCCGCGACCAGCACGAGGATCGACACCGCTCCCGCCAGCCGGATACCGGTGAACATCACCGGCACCGAGGACGGCAGGATGACCTTCTGGAACATCCGGGGCGCGGACAGGTCCATCGACTTCGCCAGCTTCAGCAGGGTCGGGTCGACGTTGCGCACCGCGCTGATGGTGTTGAGCAGGATCGGCCAGGTGCACGCGTACACCACGATGGAGATCTTCGAGGTCTCGCCGATCCCCAGGAGCAGTACGAACACCGGCAGCAGCGCCAGCGCCGCGGTGTTGCGGAACACCTCCAGGAGCGGTCCGAGGAGGTCGGCGACCGGCCTGTACCAGCCGATCAGCAGGCCGAGCGGTACGGCGACGAGCACCGCGAGTCCGAATCCGCTGAACGAGCGGACCAGGCTGGCGCTCGCGTTGTCGGCGAGCTGTCCCCCGACGGCCAGCCCCCACCAGGCTCGGGCGACCTCGCTGAACGGCGGCAGGAAGATCCGGTCGACCAGGCCGAGGCGCGGGGCGGTCTCCCACAGAAGCACCAGCGCCACGATCGCCGCGGACTTGGTCGCCCCCTTGACCAGCAGGTGCGGCAGCCGGCGGACTGCCCGGCGTGCCCGGGCCCCCGCCGTGGAGGTTCGGCGCGCTCCCGACGGTGACGCGTCACGGGGCGGGGAGACGGTGGACGTGGCAGAGGCGGGGGAAGGGGCAAGGACGGGCTCGGCGGCGCTCACCGGGTCCGCGACCGTGGTCTTCTCGATGGCCGTGCCGGATATGGGGCTCATACGGAAGCCTCCTCCTTCTCCAACTGCTGGGCCCTGGCGACCTCGTCGTGCAGCAGTGACCAGAGCTCGTGGCGGTGTCGTGCGAATTCGGGACTGGAGCGGAGATCGTCCGTCGCCGTACGGGAGTTGAAGGCGACCGGCACGATCTGCTTGATGCGGCCCGGCCTCGATGTCATGACGGCGACGCGCTGCCCCAGGTAGACGGCCTCGTCGATGCTGTGCGTGATGAAGACGACGGTCTTGCCCGTGCGCTGCCAGATGCGCAGCAGTTCGTCCTGCAGCGACTCCCGGGTCTGGGCGTCCAGGGCGGCGAACGGTTCGTCCATGAGCAGGACATCGGGGTCGTAGGCGAGGCTGCGGGCGATCGCCACCCGCTGCCGCATCCCGCCCGACAGCTCGTGCGGATGGCGCTCCTCGAACCCGGTCAGGCCGACCAGGTCCAGGAACTCCCGTGCCAGTTGGGCGCGTTGACGGCGTGGAGCGCCGATGGCCTCAAGGCCGAACTCCACATTGCCCAGGGCCGTGCGCCACGGCAGCAGCGCGTACTGCTGGAACACGATGCCCCGGTCCAGGCCCGGGCCCGTGATGGGCTTCCCGTCCAGGAGGACCCGCCCGCCGGTGGGCTGGGTGAGGCCCCCGAGCAGATCCAGCAGTGTCGACTTTCCGCAGCCGCTGGGACCGACCAGGACGATGAACTCACCGGCCGCTATCTCCAGGTCGATGCCGTCGAGGGCGGTGAACCGGGTCGTCCGTCCGGCCCCCGCGCGGTCCGTGGCCGCTCTGCCCTTCCCGGCCCGGCCCTTGACGGCGAATTCCTTCCGCACGCGCTCGAACACGATCTTGGGTGTGCTGGATTCCTTCGTGTATGCAGACATGGGGTCAGTTCCCGCTCGTCGAAGGGGAGGGGGCGGCCGGGGAAGCCCCCGCGCCGGCCTTGCCGGCGGCGTTGAACTCGTTGGTGTAGAGGTCGGACAGGGTGACCTGGCCCTTCTGGATGTCACCGCGGCCTGCCAGCCAGTCGATCCACAGGCTGAGTTCCTTGCCGGTGATCCGGCCGGCCGTCTCGGCCACGCCGTAGGAGCGCCAGTACTTCAGCGGGTCGGTGTCCTCGTTGCGGCCGCGCTTCTTCACGATGTCGGTCATCCGGGAGATGACCTCGTCGCGCGGAGTGGAACGGGACCACTCGATGGCACGCCCCACCGCGGTGACGAAGGTCCGCGCGGTGTCGGGGTTCTGCTTCAGGAAGCGGTCCGTCATCACGTACGTGCCGGCGCTGAACGCGCCGAGCAGCTGATGGTCCGTGAACAGCGGCCGTATGCCCCCGGTGGCCAGCGCCTTGTCGCGCAGGATGCCGCCGAGCACGGCCACCTCGATCTGCTTCTGACGCAGCGACTGCTCGGTGTTGACCGGAGGCACCACGAGCGGCTCGACCTTGCTGATGTCCGCCCGGGACAGGCCGCCTCGCTGCAGATAGATGTCGAGCATGGCCTCGGAGTGGGCTCCGAGCGTGTTCATCCCGACCTTCTTGCCGAGCAGGTCCCGGGCCGAGCGGATCGGGCTGTCGTCGAGGACGTAGAAGCCGTTGTACGCGTGCTTGTCGGCGCCGTAGTAGCTGATGACGGCCTTGATGGGAGCGTTGTTCGCCGCCAGTTTGACGACCGCGCCGTTGAAGGCACCGCCGAAGTCGGTCTGGCCGGTGGCCGCGGACTGGATGTCCTGGGGCCCGCTGATGGTGTTGCCGACCCACTCCAGTTTCACGTCCTCCAGATAGCCGAGATCAGCGGCGAGCTCCGGCAACGTGACCTGACCCGCCCAGCCCTGGTAGCGCAGCGCCTTGGTCTGACCCTTGCCGGGGGTGGCTCCGGTCGCGGTGGTACCGCAGCTCACGGCCAGCGCCGAAAGACCGAGCAGAGAGAGGAAGTGACGTCGGGTCGATGCCGTGGGAGTCATGGAGAAGGGTCCTGTTCGAACGAATGGGGACGGCGGACGGGGAATCGGCGGACGCGCCTGCCCGGAGTGGCGAGAAAGCGACGCATGACGGTGTTCTTCGGCATGAGGGATCCCCACCCGAATGGGTCACGCGGTGTCTGGGCGCGGCAAAGCGAACACGGAACGGGGATACGGGAGCCGGCAGGAGTGCCTGGGAGAAATCAGTGGTCTACGACGGCGGTGGAACGGTCGCAGCAGCCGATTTCAGGAAAGGGAGCGAGAGAGCGCAGCGCTCGTCGGCAGGTTCAGTGGCCGACGGCACAGATGGCGCTGGCTTGACGTCGCAGATCGACGTGCAGGCGCGCGGCGAGGTTCTCGAAGTTGCTCACAGGCAAGAGAGTTGCAGCGATATCGGGCCACGTCAACGGCGTGTACGCCCATGTCTCATATCCTGAACCGCCCGACATACAGGTGAAGTAAGGCGTTCACAATTGCCTGGACCGCAGGCTGCGGGACGCCCTCAGATCACGCCGATTCCGGCCGGCGGATGCCGGTGATCACGAGGGGTACGGCCCTTGGGCCTGCGGCCGAAGCGGTCCCGCTGCTCATTCGGCCTGGACTCGGGGCCGGTCGGCCGCCTCCGGCTGTGTGGGCGTGGCGTACGGGGTGAAGTGAGCGGGGGTGTGGTCGATCGGCAGGTCCGGGCGCCAGGCGGTGAGGATCTGGGCACTGCACACGAACAGGCCGTCGGGCAGCTGGTCGAGGGGGTTCCACGTCCAGTCGCCGACGCTCTCGTGCGGCTGCGTGGCCGGCTGGCCCTGCCAGCCGGTGACGATGGCGCCGACGGTGACCCGCACGACGCCCCCGACGTGATCGACGAGTGTGCCCAGGAGCCTGACACCGTCGGTCGTTGCCGTCAGACCGGTCTCCTCGGCCAGTTCACGGATCACGGTCTCTTCGAGGGACTCCCCGGGCTCCACGGTTCCGCCGGGCAGTTCGAGGGTGCCGTGACGGTGACGGCCCAGGAGCAGGCCCCGGTCGCCGAGGACGATGGCTCCGACCCCGATGGCCCCATGTGGTGTGGGTGGTCTCGCTGTGCGGGAGCGGCTGGAGATGCGTCTCGGCGGATCGGGGATGCGGCGGGCCCTGATGAGCTGCTGTACGACGGTGCCGCTCTCCCCCGGGCGGCGTAGCAGGTCGATGGACTCGACCCGGAAGCCGTGTTCGGTGAGCAAGGCCTCCCACAGCCGGGGTGCCAGGACCCACATCTGTGTGGGGAGCGGCGGGTCGTCCCTCAGCAGGATCAGTTGCTCACGAGGTGCGACCGTGGTGGCGGGGCCGTGACCGTGCAGGTCGGTGTGGATGAGTGAGAGGACCAGCGGCGCTCCGGGGCGCAGGCCGTCACGCAGAGCGGGCAGAGCGCGGTGCGGGTCGGTGAAGGCCAGGGTGCCGATGGCGTACGCGGCGTCGAACGGCTCGGCGGTGCGAAGGTATTCGACCACGTCGCTCTGCACGAACCGCACACCGGGGACATCGCCGTGGGTGCCGACGGCACGCTGATGCTGTGTCGGCGACAGGTCGATCGCGGTCATGTCCGCGCCGTGGGCCCGGGCCAGGTGGACGGCGATGTGGCCCGTCCCGGAACCGATGTCCAGGACGCGGCGGCCGGCGATGTCACCGAGGATCTCGGCACCCGGACCGACACCTTCCCACGGCGCCCAGTTCAGCCGCTCCGGGACGGGCGGCATGAACGCACGGTCGAGTTGACGTCGGCCGTAGACGGCGCAGGCGTCGGCGTTCAGGTCCTCGACTGACACGGGCACTCCTCAGGTCACGCCGGCTGCGGAACGGTGGCACGTTCTACGTCGTGGAGCTCTCCGAGTCAGGTCCAGGGCGCCGGTCGCGCCCAGAGCGGCAATGACCTCGGACCCGATGTGCAAGAACTTTCGGTAAGTATCTGCAAGTTGTTGCCAAGGTGGTGACCGGCTGCTTGACTCTCCTGCCGGTGGACACAGATGACGGCCCGTTGACCGCGTGGGGGTAACGACGCCTCCGCGCCCCGCCCACCCACGGTTCGAGAGGTACGCACATGAGCACCGAGACCGACGTCCTCGTCCTGGGAGGCGCGGGCGTGGACACGATCGTGTACGTACCCGAGTTGCCGCTGCCCTACGCCGACAGTTACATGGTGCGGCCCGGAATCGAGACACGGGCGGGGCAGACCGGGGACTTCGTCGCTCTGGGAGTGAGCGCTCTGGGCCTGCGTACCCATCACCTCGATATGATCGGCGACGACCACGAGGGAGACCTGGTACGCGCGCTGCACCGCGACCGGGGCGTCGCGTTCACCGAAGTCCCGCTGCCCGGTGGTACCAAGAGGGCGGTCAACCTCGTCGGTCCCGACGGACGCCGGCTGTCCTTGTACGACGACAGCCGCTCGCGTGAGGAGGACCGGCTGCCGCCCGCGACGGTCCGGGCCCTGGCGGCGACGAGCCGCCACGCCCACGTCTCCATCACGTACCCCTGCGCCTTCGCCCTCCCCGAGCTGCGGAAGGCCGGCGTCTCCGTCTCGACCGACCTGCACAACTGGGACGGGGTCAACGCATACCACGAGCCCTTCGCCTATGAGGCGGACATCGTGTTCCTGTCCACCACCGCCCTGACGGACACGGAACGGACCATGCGTCAGGTCGCCGAGCGCGGCCGGGCCGACGTGGTCGTCGCGACGGCGGGGGCCGAGGGAGCGTACCTGCTGGCCGAAGGGGAGCTGAGCCACGTTCCGGCCCTCACGCCACCGCGGCCGGTGGTGGATTCCAACGGCGCGGGCGACGCCTTCGCGGCGGGGTTCCTCTTCGGCCGGCTGACCGGCGAGCCGCCCCGCCGGTGCGCTCTGTACGGCGCGGTCGCGGGAGCCCATGCCTGCACCGTTCCGGCCACCCGAGCCGACCCCATCGGCCGGAGCGAGCTCCTCGCCCGCGTCGCGGAGTACGACTCCGCGGCATGACCGACCACGCATGAAAGGCTGCGCGGGACCCAGGCGCAGGCAGGCCTGGGTCCCGCGCAAGTCGCAGGAAGGCCTCGCCGGACCTCACGTGCAGGCGGTCCCCCCGGACACCGGGCGCAGGAGGAGCCTATGCGGGGGCATCGTCCAGGAAGCCACCCGACTGGTGCTGCCACAGCCTGGCGTAGGAGCCGTCGGCGGCGAGCAGTTGCTGGTGCGTGCCCTGCTCGACGATACGTCCCCGGTCCAGGACCACGAGCCGGTCCATGGTGGCGACCGTGCTCAGCCGGTGCGCCACGACCAGTGCCGTCCGCCCTTCCATCAGGTGCCACAACGCCTTCTGGACGAGGACTTCGCTCTCGGAGTCGAGTGCGCTGGTCGCCTCGTCGAGGAGCAGGATCGGCGCGTCCCGCAGGATCGCCCTGGCGAGGGCCACCCGCTGGCGCTGGCCGCCGGACAGTTTGACGCCCCGCTCACCGACCATGGTGTCGAAGCCGTCCGGCAGCGCGTCGGCGAACTCCGTGACGTGAGCCGCCTCGGCGGCCCGGCGGATCTCGGCGTCCGTGGCGTCAGGCCGCGCGAACGCGATGTTCTCCCGGAGCGTGCGGTGGAACATCGCCGGGTCCTGCGGCACGTACGCGAACAGGCTGCGCAGATCGGCCTGCCGCAGCTTGCTGATGTCCTGTCCGCCGATGAGGATGCGGCCGGCGTCGATGTCCGTCATACGCAGCAACAGGCGGCTGAGGGTGGTCTTACCGCCGCCCGACCGGCCGACGAGCCCGATCTTCGCGCCGCTGCTCACCTCCAGGTCGAGGCGCTCGAACAGCGGCTTACCGCCGGCGTGGGCGAAGGTCACCTGCTCGAAGCGGACGTCGGCGGCCTCGGCGTACAGCGGCTCCGGTGCCACCGGGTCGAGCACCGTCGGCTGTGTGAGCAGCAGTTCGGTGAACTGGCCGGCCTCCGTCATCGAGCTCTCCAGACGACGGTAGATCTGGTTGAACTCGAACATGATCCGCGTCGCGTTGGTGTAGTACGTGAAGGCGACGACGACCGCCTCCACTCCGTGCCCGCCGCCGCCGAGGGTGACGGCGAGCAGCAGGCCCATGACGTTGGTCAGTACGGACATCGGAGCGACCAGCGTGTCGATGCGCAGGTTGCCGTAGTCCCAGGACCGCAGCGTGAGCCGCCGTGACTCGGCGACACGGGAGCGGTGTTCGGCCGCCTCCCGGTCTTCGGCGCCGAAGGCCCGGACCGTGTCCATGTTCATCAGGCTGTCGGCCACATGACCCGACACCTGCGCGATCGCCTCCTCGCGCCGGTCCACGAGTGCCTGACGGCGTCGGATGAGTGGCATGACACAGAACGCGGTCAGCGTGATCATCGCCAGGAGACCCACGACGAGCAGCGGGTCGTAACTCCACAGCACGACCGATCCGAACAGCAACGGCACGAAACTGCCCACGACCGAGAACGTCAGGGTGTCGACGAACTCCTCGAAGCGCGAGGCGAAGCTCAGGACCCGCTTGGTCAGCGACCCCGCGAAGTTCTCATGGAAGAACGTCGCGTCCTTCGCGAACAGCTCGTCCATGCCGATCACGTACAGCTGCTCGATGCCTCGGGCGTCGAGCCGGTTCAGGAAGTGCAGACCGATGCGCCACATGGCCTCCGCGAGCAGCAGCACCCCGGCGAAGCCGAGCAGGTAGGGCGTCATCGTGGCGAGGCCGGTGCTGCCGTCGTCGGCGATGTGGCCGACGAGCTTCGCGACGATCAGCGGCGCGATGTAGTGGATGCCGATGTTGCCCAGTGCCGGCGACAGCATCGCGGGTGCCGTCAGCCATCGGAGCCGCACCAGCTCCCGTCCGTAGTAGCGCAGTGCCAGGAGCACCGAACCCTTCCCCGGCGGCGGTTCCTCACGCGATTCAGGCAAAGCCCACTCCCACCCTGTGCGGTCGTCGGTGCGTGCGGCCGGAGCGTCCTGCGGCGCGCAACTCCCGACGGCGGGGCCCCCGGTGCGCTCGGCGGCGACGTGTCCGCGCGAGTGCGGGAGACCAGGAATCGCAGTGTCCCGCGAGGGCGTGAGGGCGGTCCACGCGTTTTTCTCGGCCATCGGCGACGCCGCGAACGCGTCACCCGCTCGCTCCGACGGCCGTCCGGGCACGAGGAAATGGCTCGAATGCACGGAGGGCCAGGTGCGTCCGGGCGTGACCGGGGCGGGCGCGTCACGGACGCGGCACCCGCTGCGAAGTCACCGGGGGCGGGGCCCCGGTTCGGGGTCGCGGTCCGACGGAGGCCATACGTAAGGGAGGTCGTCCGGCACTCCGGTGAACCGGCCGCGGTAGTGGTCCGGGTCCTTGCGGAGCAGCGCGGACTGGTGGCTGCGGTGGAACTCTGGCGCTCCGAGCCAGGGCGGAAGCTCCCCCTCCGCGCCGAGCCGGGCCTGCGAGCGCACCACCGTGCCGGGCCGGTGGGCCAGGAAATCCGAGAGCAGCGTCGCGGCACAGGTGTCCGCGCGCCCCTCGGTCGTCCACGCGGCGCAGATGTCCAGCCCGTACCGGACCAGCGCCTCCTCGTAACCCGCCCACATGCGGACCGCCGGATGTCTGCGCCAGCCGTATCCGGGCACGGTCAGACCGCGAAACACCTGCAGTGCTTCCACCCGTTGCTTGCCGAGCCGCCTGGAGTCCAGGACCGCCGCGGATTCCGCGAAGTCAGGAAAGGGAAGAAAAGTCTGCATACGACCTGTCTACCCGTGCGGGCACAGTCCCGCGCCCCGGTCCCGGGCCCGCGTCACGCGCGAGGCCCGGTACCGGGGGAGTGAGTCGGTCCGGGTTGAGATCAGGCCACGGGGGCGGGCTCCCGCTCTCCCGCCGGTTCGGGTTCCGGACGACGGCTCAGCGCGCCGGGCCACCACGCCTTCGGGCCGATGTCCCTGACGAGCGCGGGCACGAGCAGCGACCTCACCACGAGCGTGTCGAGGAGGACGCCGAAGGCGACGATGAACGCGATCTGGACGAGGAACGCGAGGGGGATGACTCCGAGCGCGGCGAACGTGGCGGCGAGCACGACACCGGCCGAGGTGATGACGCCCCCCGTCGCGACGAGGCCGCGCAGCACTCCCTCACGCGTACCGTGCTTCAGCGACTCCTCCCGGACGCGCGACATGAGGAAGATGTTGTAGTCGACGCCCAGGGCGACCAGGAACACGAACCCGTAGAGGGGCACCGAGGCATCCGTACCGGAGAAGCCGAAGACCCCCTGGAAGACGAGCGCGGACACGCCCAGGGTCGCCAGGAAGTTCAGTGCCACGGTGGCCACGAGCAGAACCGGCATGAGGACGGAACGGAGCAGTCCCACCAGGATGACCAGGATGATCGCCAGCACGACGGGCACGATCAGCATGCGGTCGCGCTCCGCGGTCCTCTGGGTGTCGTACTGCTGGGCGGTGTACCCGCCGACGAGGGCGTCGGCGCCGGGGACCGCGTGTACGGCCTCACGCAGCCGGGCGATCGTCTCCTTCGCGGCGTCACTGTCCGCCGGTGCCTGCAGTGTCGCGTTGATACGGACCTTGCCGTCGGCCACCAGGGGCGCACCGCCACCGGGCTGCCCGGACGCCGTGACGGGGCTCGCGGTCGCCACGCCCTCGGTTCCGGCGGCCGCCGCGGTGACCTCGTCCACGGTGTCGGCGGTGGCGATGACGACGGCCGGGTTGCCCGAACCGCCGGGGTAGTGCCGGCCCAGGGTCGCCTGCGCGGAGACGGATGGCGCGTCGTTGACGAAGAGTTCGTCGAGCGGGACGCCCTTCGATTCCAGCATCGGCGCGAAGGCCGCACACGCGAGCAGCCCGGCCAGCGTGATGGCCCAGACCTTGCGCGGAGCCCGGTCGACCAGGGCGGCGACCCGGGGCCACACCCCTCGGCCGCCGTTGCCCTCGGAGGCGCCGGCGGGCTTCGGGCGTGCTGGCCAGTAGGCGCTGCGGCCCAGAAGTACGAGTGCGGCGGGGAGGAACGTGAGGGAGCTGAGCACGGCGCAGACGATGCCGATGGCACCCACCGGCCCCAGGGCGCGGTTGTTGGTGAGATCGCTGAGAAGCAGCGCGATCAGGGCGAGGGCGACGGTGGCGGCGCTCGCCACGATCGGGCCGGCGGACTCGCGTACCGCGGCCCGCATGGCCGTCACCCGCTCGCCGTGGCGCTCCAGTTCCTCCCGGAAGCGGGCCGTCAGGAGCAGGGCGTAGTCGGTGGCGGCGCCGATCACGAGGATGGAGAGGATCCCCTGCACCTGCCCGTCGACCCGGACGATGTCCCGCTCGGCCAGCGCGTACACGACACCGCACGCGAGGCCCAGTGCGAATACGGCGCCGACGATGATGACGAGCGGGAGGAGGATGCTGCGGTAGACCAGGAGCAGGATGATCAGGACGGTGGCGAGGGCGACGCCCAGCAGCAGGCCGTCGATGCCCGCGAACGCGTCCGAGAGGTCGGCCTGGCTGGCCGCGGGGCCGGCCATGTGAACCGTCGTACCCGGTACCTGCTGCGCCGCCGCCGTCACCTTCTCCAGAACGACGGGCAGTTGGTCGCCGAGGTCCGGGCGGAGCTGGACGACGCCCTGGAGGGCTTCCCCGTCCTTGGACGGAACGGCCGCCGACGCCTGGCCCACGGTTCCGGTCAGCCCTGTCAGCGAGGCGAGGGCTTCCGTGGCCGACGCGCCCTGCCGGCCGGTCACGTCGCCGCCGCCGGACACGGTCCAGACCACGATCGCCGGGAGCGTCTCGTCCTGACGGAACGCCTTCTGGGCCTCGATGGCCTGGGTGGACTCGGCGTTCTGCGGCAGGAAGGCCGCCTGATCGTTGGTGGCGACCTCGCCGAGCTTGCCGGCGTAGGGGCCGAGCGTGCCGCCGACTCCTAGCCAGGCAACGAGGAGGGCCACGGGGACGAGCCACCGCAGCAGCCGAGAGGGGCTGGACATTGCACTCCAGATGAGGGTGAGGTCAGTATCTCTTGATCGTAGAGTATCTCAATCGTTGAGATAGTTTTCGAGTGCCCCGTCCTGACGCCCTGATCGACGTGACCCGGCATGATCCGCACGAAAGGAGCTAACGGCGCAGCTGGTCCAGTTCCTCGTTCAAGGTGGCCAGGAACCGCAGCACGGTCGTGAGCTCATCCCCGCTGAACCGCTCCTGCGCGCGGGCCGTGGCCGCGGCGAGAGGCATGAAGGAACTCCGGGCGGCCGACCTGGCCTCCGGCAGGTAGTGCAGATGCACCACGCGACGGTCGGCGCTCTCCCGGGCCCTGCGGATGTGCCCCGCCCGCTCCAGCCGGTCGAGGCAGGCGGTGACGGCGCCCGATGTGAGGCCCAGGTGCCGTCGCAGGCCCCCCGGAGTGAGCGGTGTCTCCGAGTCGAGGATCGCGCCGAGGGCCTGGATGTCCGTGGCGTGCAGCCCCTGCTCGGCCGCGAAGGCATGGGCGAGCCGGTTGATCTCGCCGTTCATGTGCCGGAGCTGCATCGCGAAGGCGCGGAGCTCCGGCCCGCCCGCCGGTGCGGCGGACTGCGCCGCCGGTGTCTTTCCTGTACTCGCCACGTGGTCAGCCTATAGAGGCGTCACCACCGGCCCTTCCGAAGACCTCGCTGTCGACGTACGGATCGAGCCTCAGCTTCGTCCTGCACGAGCTGACCTTCGCCAGAGCCCATGCGTGCACGCCGGGCGTATCGTCCGCCAGGTCGTACACCTCCTGAGCCGACCGCAGGCCCGGGGACGCGGGTGTGCCGGTCTCCTGGGACAGGAAGTGTTCGAGCAGTCGACGGGCCCCGGTGGCGTCACCGCTGAGCGCGGCGGCGATGCCGGCGTCGAAGCCGTCCCAGGGGTAGCCCCGCCGCAGTGGCTGTGCCGCGAGGTGACGGGCGGCCGAGGTCACATCGGGGAACTGGCCCCGGTAGCCGGCGATGCGGGTCGAGGCCAGCTGGGCGAGATCCTCCGCCGCCTTGGCGAACTGGGCCTCGTTGCGGAACGGCTCGTGTCCGCCCTCCCGGTGGCCGAGGTGGAACGCGAAATGGTCGATGTCGTGCCAGAGCCACATCACTCCCACGTTGAGGTGGCTGCTGGCTCCAGCTGGAGGGCTGGAACTCGACCACGCCGAGCCACCATCCTCGGTCGTCGAGCCAGATGCGGGAGCGTCCGCGCTGCCGCAGGCCGATGGGGCGCAGGACCGAGCGCGCCGCGGCCGTGACCAGACGGGTGGCCGGTGAGGTGGTCGACATGCCGGTCATTCTGTACGCCGTCGCGGAAGGCCGGGTCAGCGGTAGGCGGCCAGGAACGCGCGGACACCTTCGGTGGCGTAGTGGTCCAGTTCGGCCTCGGTGTGCTGAGGGCCGCCGTGGAACATGGCCTTGTTCACCGGAATCCACAGCAGCAGGCCGGAGAACTGGTGGGCGGCCAGGAGCGGTTCGTCGATCCTGAGCAGTCCGTCGTCGGCCAGGCGGCCGAACGTCGCGGCCAGCGTGGCGAGTACACGCTCGAAGCCCTGCTCGTACCAGGCGGCGCCCAGTGCGGGGAACGTGTCGGCGTTGGCGATGATCAGGCGGCGCAACTGGAGCACCTGCGGCTGGGTGAGCGCGGTGAGGAACTGGCGGGCGAGCCGGGTCAGGTTGTCTTCCAGTGCGTCCGCGTCGGCCGGAATGT
Organism: Streptomyces sp. NPDC048560; assembly: GCF_040650955.1. Taxonomy (NCBI): domain Bacteria; kingdom Bacillati; phylum Actinomycetota; class Actinomycetes; order Kitasatosporales; family Streptomycetaceae; genus Streptomyces; species Streptomyces sp. NPDC048560. The sequence goes on along the minus strand of NZ_JBEZIJ010000014.1, from coordinate 43,474 downwards.
CGGCCACGAGGTCGATCATGGCGTCCACGCGCCCGGTGGTGGCCAGGACGATCTCCGCGAAGAGCTTCTCCTTGTCGGTGAAGTGCTTGTAGACGGTCTGCTTGGACACCGTGGCCAGCCGCGCGATGTCGTCCATGCTCGTGCCGGCGTAACCCTTCACCATGAACGCATCCGTGGCGGCCTCCATGATCGCCCGGCGCTTGCGCGCCGACCTGCCCTCCTCGTTCGCTTCCATACCGCCTCCGCCACCTGGAGTACTGGACAGTCCAGTTTCCATATGCGTACTCTACCGTTCGAGGACGGGCAGTACCACACCGTCCAGTTCTTGACCGGCTCGTCGGCGTGACGCAGCGGCCTCAGCCGGACACCCGTGTACGGACAGATGGGACATCGCTCCATGACTCAGCCGGCCAAGGGCCCTGCCAGTTACTTTCCTTCGATCGAGGCCAAGTACGGCCGCCCGGTGGGGGAGTGGAAGGACATGATCCGCGCGTCGCCCCTCACGAAGCACATGGAACTCGTCTCCTGGCTCAAGGCCGATCACGGCCTGGGGCACGGTCACGCCAACGCACTCGTCGCGCACACTCTCGCCGAGGACAGCGCCAAGTGACGCCTGCGCGACCGGCGTCGGCGCGGACGGACCGCCGCTGATCGCCGAAGCGGGCGCAGAGCCCAACGCCTGTCCCACCCGCAACACCGCGGGCCCGTCCGGCCCCGCTCGCTCCCGTCCCGCTGTCAGTGCCCGCCCCTACGCTGTGAGCTCTGACAGCCCGCGCACGCCGGGACGTTCGGGACGAGGGATGTGACATGAGTTTCCACATGCATCTGCGCGCGGTCGATCATGCCGCGGTCCGGTCGGACCATGCCTGGCTGGAGGAGTTCATGGGCGCCGCCTGGGACTGGGATGTCCGCCGGGCGGAGCACGACGCGGGCGTCTCTACGTCCGTACAGAAGGACTTCGGTTCTCTGCACGAGTTCTACGAAGCGGCCGGGCGCCTCTCCGAGGGGCCCGACAGCAGATGGGAACTGCCCGTCTTCGGCGGCGAGATCGTCCACCACGGCCCGGCCGACGAGAAGCCTCCCTTCGTGCGCCTGGCACCGGACGCCACGCGGTGCGCAGCCGCGTTCCTCGCCGACTTCCCGTTCGACGCCGCCTGGGATTCCGCCGGGCCCGCGCTCAGGGCGGCGTTCGGCCCCGGGTGGGCGGAGGAGGACGTAAGAGGCATCTACGCACAGCACCACACCGGACTGACCGCCTTCTACGGGCGCACCGCGACGGCCGGAAAGGCCGTCGTCAAAGCCTTCTGGTACTGAGCCGCGGGGGGTCGCGGCCACAGACGCCCGCGAGGCCCCCTCCGAACGGCCGGCCATGCCGACCTCGGCCGCGGCCGACACCGGTGCCGGCGCGGCCGTCGTCGGTCTCAGCCCCTGAGGAAGTCCAGCAGGTCCTCGGTGAACCTCTCCTTGTCGCCGGGCACGAGCGCGATGCCGTGCGAGGCACCCTCGTAGACCTTGAGAGTCGCGTCGGGGATGAGTTCGGCGGACTTGCGCGCGGTGGCGTCGAGCGGGACGATCCGGTCGTCGTCACCGTGCACGATCAGGGTCGGCACGTCGAACGTCCTGAGGTCCTCGTGGAAGTCGGTCGTGCCGAACGCGTCCACGCAGTCGACGCCGCCCTCGATGGTCTGTGCCATGGCCATGTACCAGAACGCGTCCTGGTTTCCCTGCGTGGCCCTGCTGCCCTCGCGGTCGGCGGAGAAGAAGCCGACGGCGGTGTCCTTCCAGAACTGCGACCGCTCGGTGAGGATGCCCTGCTTGATGCCGTCGAAGACGGACTGCGGCACACCCGCCGGGTTCCCGGGCCCTTGGAGCATCAGTGGTGTGATCGCCGAGAGGAGCACGGCGGACCTGATGCGCCCGGTCCCGTGCCGGCCGATGTACCGGGCGAGTTCGCCCCCGCCCATGGAGTGGGCGACGAGGGTGACGTCGCGCAGGTCGAGCCGGGTCAGGAGATCGTCCAGATCGTCGGCGAAGGTGTCGAAGTCGTAGCCGCTGTACACCGGGGTCGAACGGCCGTGGCCCCGCCGGTCATGGGCGATACCGCGGAACCCCGCGTCGGCGACCGCCTTCAGCTGGTCCTGCCAGGCATCGCCGTTGAGAGGCCAGCCGTGGATGAAGACCACGGGGCGGCCCTGACCCCAGTCCTTGTAGAAGATCTCGACACCGTCTCGCGTCGTGCAGATGGGCATGTCTTCCTCTCGGTCTCCGCCCGGCGAAGGGGGCGGCTCGCGATGTCGTGCGGGGGCGGCCTCGCCGCGCCCCGGGGCGCGGCGACGGCGTACTCCCCGCCTCCATCGTGCGTACGCCCCGGCGCCGCGCAACGCGGGCGGCCGGTGTTCCGGGGCCGTACGGGTGAGGCGGAGGTCAGGCGACCATGAGGAGCGCCGGCGTCGGGCGCCGCACCGTCCACGACCTCTTCGGCCTCTTCCTCGACGTGGCGGAATTTCCGGGTTCCGATCTCGAATAGGCGCTGAGGAACGGGGGTACCCAGGGCACCTGAACCGCCTCACCGAGCTTGGAGGAGCAATGAGGCTCGCGCCCCTCGCGCCGCTGTACCGACGGTCCGGCCCGTGGGCGAGCGGGTACGTCGAGACGTCCGTCGCCGACGCAGCCACCTGCCGCGCGGCGGGCGAGGCACTCGGTTCCCGCGCGCACGGCGACGAGGCGCCCGGCCATGCTGTGTTCGCCACGCGCGGCGAGGTGGTCCTGGATCCGGTGCCGGCGGCGCCGCCGGAAGGGTCCTCCTCCACGCGGCAGAGGCTCCCGCACGTGGAGCCTCTGCCGCGACTCGCTCCGGGCCTGCCCGACTGCCTCGTGGTGTTCATCGACAGGACCGGCGGCGATCTCCAGCGCCGTACCGCTTCCGGGACCCGCTCCGAGGGCGCGGTGGAACGCCGTGACCGGCCCGTGCGCCGCACCGCTTCGGGCCGGTCGGAACGGCACACCCCGGCGGCCGGTGAACCGGAATCCGTACCCGTCGGCGGCCTGGGCGCGCTGCTGCGCCGGACCACGGAGGGAGAACACCCGGAGACCGAATCCGGAACCCGCTGACCGAAGGCGTCCAGGGCGGCCCACGGGCCGCCCGCAGGCAGGCGCTCATCCCCTCGGAGGCCCGCAGCCGACACCCGGAAGCCCTACCCGCATCCCCACCGACGAAGCCCTGCCCGCAATCCCGCCAAAGCCTGTTGAAGGAAGAGAAGGACGTGTTCCACATGACCACTGCCCGGGAAATCATGACGCCCGACGCGACCTGTATCGGCGCGAACGATTCCGTCCTCGACGCGGCTCACCGGATGGCGGAGCTGGGCGTGGGTGCCATGCCCATCTGCAGTCCGGACGAGCGCCTGAAGGGGATGCTCACCGACCGCGACATCGTGGTCAAGGTCCTCGCCGCCGACAAGGACCCCGGCAGGACCACCGCCGGTGAGCTCGCCCAGGGCAAGGCCATCACGATCGGCGCGGACGACGACGTGGCCGAGGTCCTGCGCACGATGAGCTCACACAAGGTGCGCAGGCTGCCCGTCATCGACGGCCACACCCTGGTGGGCATGGTCGCCCAGGCGGACGTCGCACGCTCACTGCCCGACCCGGTGGTGGGGGACCTGGTCGAGGCCCTGTCGTCCAACTGAACGCGGGCTTCGACCCGTCGGTACGACGAGATGGAGGTGTTCCCGCCATGGAGCGAGGAAGCAGCCGCATGAGTCCTCGCGAGGACGATCAGCGCAAGCACGAACTGCAGGGGTACCTGCGGTCGGGTCGCGCCACCCACACGCAGGAGGCGTACGACCCGGAGCCGCCCGCCGACGACGACCCGCAGGTCGGCCCCGGCGGGCCGGTGCCGCCCCCCGGTGAGGAACGGGAGCGGGCCAGGGCCGAGGCCGAGGCCGAAGAGGTGAGGGTGGAACTCGCCCGTCATCTCAGCCGTGCGGACTTCCCCGCGGACCGGGCGGGACTGGTGGGAGCCCTTTCCTCCGCGCACGCTCCGGACGCGCTGACGGATCTGGTGCGAGGGCTTCCCGGAGACGACCGGTACGCGAACGCCGGAGAGATAGCCAGAGCGCTGGGATACCGTCCCCGCGTCCTGACTGCCTGACCATCACGGGAAGTTCTGGAACAGGAAGCCGACCCGAACTGCCGGTCCGGCAGTCGGACCACCGGCTTTCTGGGCGGTTCGGCGTACGGGTACGCCTCGCCGTATGCCGCCGGGCATCGGCGGCGCGCTACCAGTAGTGCTTTCGTCCGGCTACGGCGTGTCCCATCGATCCGAGGATCCACAGGACGACACCGATCACCACGAGCACGAGGCCGATCGTCCACAGAATGGAAAGACCGGCGATGAGCCCGATGACGAGAAGAATGATTCCGAGCAAGATCACGACCCGCTCCCTTCTCGCTATGCTGTGATCCCAGTTTGGCCCGGGCCGGGCGCGGCGGCAACTGCCTGGTCAGAGGGCTTCGCACACAGGTCTGGCACCGACCGGAGGGGCCGGTGCCAGACCTGTGTCATCAGGCAGGAGCCACGTCGACCGGGGGCCCGGTGGCGGGTGCGGGACTATGCCGGGCGGTCGTGACGGCCACGCAGCTTCCGCTTGGTCTCACCCTTGGTCTGCTCCATCTTGCCTTCGGCTTCCTTGCGACGGTTGCCGGTCAGCTTGCCCATGGCTTCCTTCGCCTTACCGGTGAGCTTGTCCTTGCCGCTTCCTTCGGGCATCGGAACTCTCCTTCGGTGTTCGCATCGGTTGCGTGAATCGGGACGAATCCACTGTGTACCCAAAGTAGGGCGTACTGAACATCGTCGCGCGGTGCGAGCGATGCGATGTGTGCGGGTTTCAACAGCGATAAACCGGAAAAGCCAACGATATGGTGCAATTCGGATACACGATGATGACCGAGCAAACCGGCCCCCGGGAGCTGGTCGACGACGTGGTCGCGGCCGAACGGGCGGGTTTCGACTTCTCCGTCGCCTCCGACCACTACTTCCCCTGGCTCGACGCGCAGGGCCACGCTCCGTACGCGTGGAGCGTGCTCGGCGCGGCGGCGCAGGCCACTTCCACGATCCCGCTGATGACGTACGTGACGTGCCCGACGGTCCGCTACCACCCCGCCGTGGTCGCGCAGAAGGCGGCGACGCTGCAACTCCTCTCGGAGGGGCGGTTCCGGCTCGGCCTCGGCTCGGGCGAGAATCTCAACGAACACGTCGTCGGTGCCGGCTGGCCGGCCGCGCACGTCCGCCTGGACATGCTGGAAGAGGCCGTCGGGATCATCAGCGCCCTCTTCGACGGCGGATACGTCAGCCACAGCGGCACCCACTTCGACGTGGACAACGCCAAGCTCTGGGATCTGCCCGGCACCCGCGTACCTGTCGGTGTAGCCGTGTCAGGGAGCCGTTCCTGCGAGATCGCGGGCAAACTGGCCGACCTCGTCATCGCCACCGAACCCAAGAAGGACCTGCTCACCGAATTCGACCGGCACGGTGGTTCGGGGAAGCCCCGCGTCGGCCAGCTTCCCGTCTGCTTCGACGAGGACCGCCAGGCCGCCGTCGAGCGGGCCCACGACCAGTTCCGCTGGTCGCTGGGAGGATGGAAGGTGAACGCGGAGCTCCCCGGCCCGTCCTCCTTCGACCAGGCCACCGCATTCGTGCGGCACGAGGACATCGAGAAGTCCGTTCCGTGCGGTGACGACGTCGGCGAGTTCGTCGACGCCGTACGCCCGTACGTCGAGGCGGGCTTCACGGAGATCGCGCTCGTCCAGATCGGCGGAGCACACCAGCAGGCGTTCATCCGCTGGGCGGAACAGAAGCTGCTGCCGGCGTTGCGTGAACTGTGACCGCGTCGGCACAGGCACCGGACCCGACCACTTGAGGACACACCATGGGAATGCGCACGGAAATCGCCCGAGCCAAGGTCATGCGGGCGAAAGGCGCCAAGATGAGGGCGGACGGCGCCGCCCTCGGGGACGAGCGCCTCAAGGCGCAGGGGCAGCGCTACCAAGCCGCCGGCCGGACGGCCGAAGCACGGGCGAGGGCGTCACGGCAGAGGTGAACGTCAGCGTCGCCGCGTCAGCGCGTACGTCACCCCTCCACACCGGTCGCCCGGTGCGAGGCCCCTACGGGTTTGGACTCGGGGGAGCCCCGCTGACGCAGATACACCGAAAGAATGATCATGGAAGCGACCGCCAGGAACTCGGACTGCCAGTTCTGCAGCGTGCGACTCCAGAAGTCGGCGGCGACAAGGTAGTCACCCCAGCTGACCGGTGCCTGCAGCTGCCGCAGCCGCTGCTCGTTGTAGGCCGAAACACCTGCCACGGACTGGACGAGCCAGGACAGCAGGAAGAGACCGCCCATGGTCAGCCCGAGCGAACGGGAGAACAGGAACCCGCGCCGGCCGCTCGCCGTGGCCCAGCGCGGGGAGCCGGGGCGTGCGTGCGGCCCGGTGCGCTGTTCCTCGTCGGATTCGAGCCCGCGCGGTGCATGACCTTCGACTCGGGCGAGCCCCGCTGGAGCAGCCAGACGGTGCCGAAGATGTACAGGAAGAACTGCAGGTACTCCGACTGCCAGTTCTCCGTCACGTCCACCGCGAAATCCGAGCGTAGGGCGGTCACCGTGGTCCTCGCAGGTGGTCGGCAGTGATGAGGCATTCTGCCGTCCTGTCCTGCGCCCCATACGCGGGACACGCTGCCGCCCCTCCCTGTGCGAAGGGGCGGTCGCAGGTGTCGTCACCGCCGGTTCAGCGGCCGACCGCCTTCTGGAGCTGTTCCTTGTTCATGGCCGAGCGGCCCTCGACGTTCTTCTTCCTGGCCTCTTCGTACAACTGGTCCTTCGTGGGACCCTGGGCGCCGCTGTGCGAGCGCTGACCACCGCGCTGCGACGCGGACTTGGGGTCACGGGTGGAGACCTTGCCGGGGTTCTTCGCCTCGCCGGAGCGCGCACGCTCCTTGTTCACCGTGCGGGCGGCGATCTCCTTCGCGCGTCGTTCGGACTCGCCGCGCTTCTCCGCGCTCTCCTTGACGTGCTCGTACTGGCGCTCACGTTTGTCGCTGGACCCTGCGGGCATGACGCACTCCTCGTAAAGGTTCGGCTCGTGGGTACGCGGGCCGTCGCGGCACGGTCATGCGGTGCCGTCACAGAACCCGGTTACCACCAGTCGACGTCCGAAACCCGTGAGGCGCGACATGGGTACACCCACCGGGCCGCCACCCGGGTGACCGGCGGCCCCGGCAGGTCACGGATCCGGTACGTAGACCGTGAACCACTCCCCGTCACGAGGGCGGTAGTTGTACGCGTCCAGCAGGCCGTGGACCACGGCGGGCATGTGCCCGGCGCCGTAGACCACGGCCACGGTGATCGGCTCGTGGCGCCGCTCGGTGTGAATCCGTGCCAGTGCGGCGAGCAGCCGCTCGTCACGACGGCCGAGGAGTGCGTGTTCCACGTCGTTGTCCGCCAGCATCTCGGCCCGGGCCGTCGACGGCAGGTCCTCCACCGTCAGGTCCGGATCCAGGAAGGCCCGCGGTCCGCGCAGCGCGAAGACCAGGCCCATGACCGGTGCCAGGAGGAGCAGCAGCCAGTACGTCCAGCGTGGCAGTTTGCGCAGCTCGTCCATCGCCTCGGCGGCGGTCACGTCCGGGGAGAGGACGGGGACTCCTGGCGGCAGCACGTTCGTGGTGGTCTGCTCCACCAGGCCGTTGCGGCGTCGCAGGGGGGCGAACCGGTAGGCCAGCAGCAGCACGGACGCCCGCCACGACTTCCCCGTGACCCCCTCCAGCACGATCAGGTCGCACTCCGCGAGCCGGCCCTTCACCTGGGCGTAGAAGGCCGGGGACGCCACATGGACCATCGGAAGGAGCAGGAACGTGAGGGGTGTGTCCTTCCGCCGCATCGTGAACACAGCGGAACGCACCGCGTAGTCGGACACGTCGATGAGCTGCATGAGCCCCCGCCCCCACCCCTGGCCCGGACGGCCGAGGCCGCACCCCACTGTCAACCCCTGCCAGGAAGCGGTCAAGACCTGAAAGACCGGCATTTCGGCCACGCCCCACCGGAGCCTGCCCGGCCGGAGGGCAGAATCAGGCAGGACACCCGCAGGCCGCGCGCCTCCAGCAGGGCAGCGGCAGCGGGTCCGCCGATACCGAGGAGACCAGATGGTGCACGAACGGGCCGGGCAGCCGGCACAGCCAGGAGATCTGGTGGACGTGGCACGGCTCGTGACGGCCTATTACGCCGTCCACCCCGACCCGGCCGAGGCCGGCCAGCGAGTCGCCTTCGGCACCTCGGGGCACCGGGGAAGCGCCCTTGCGGCCGCCTTCAACGACGACCACATCGCCGCCACCACGCAGGCGATCTGCGACTACAGGACCCACCAGGGAACCGACGGGCCGGTGTTTCTCGGGGCCGACACCCACGCACTCTCCGAGCCCGCCCGGGTCACCGCCCTGGAGGTCCTGGCAGCCAACGGCGTCACGGTCCTCATCGACTCCGACGACGGCTACACGCCGACGCCCGCCGTCTCGCACGCGATCCTGACGTACAACCTGAACCGCACCGGCGGCCTCGCCGACGGGATCGTGGTGACCCCGTCGCACAACCCTCCCGGCGACGGCGGGTTCAAGTACAACCCGCCGCACGGAGGCCCCGCCGGTTCGGACGCCACCTCGTGGATCCAGGACCGCGCCAACGTCCTCATCGAAGGCGGTCTGAAGGAGGTCCGCCGCGTTCCGTACGCCCGTGCGCTGGCCGCCGACACGACCGGCCGGCATGACTTCCTCACGGCGTACGTGGACGACCTGCCCTCCGTCCTGGACCTCGACGCCGTCCGTGACGCCGGTGTCCGCATCGGCGCCGACCCGCTCGGTGGCGCATCCGTCGCCTACTGGGGCCGCATCGCCGAACGCCACCGCATCGACCTGACGGTGGTCAACCCGCTGGCCGACCCCACCTGGCGCTTCATGACGCTGGACTGGGACGGGAAGATCCGCATGGACTGCTCCTCCCCGTACGCGATGGCGTCCCTCATCGCCCGGCGCGACGCGTACACGATCGCCACCGGGAACGACGCCGACGCCGACCGGCACGGCATCGTCACCCCCGACGGCGGGCTGATGAACCCCAACCACTATCTCGCCGTCGCCATCCGGTACCTGTACTCCCACCGCGACGGCTGGCCGGCGGGTACGGGCATCGGCAAGACCCTGGTCTCCTCGTCGATGATCGACCGGGTCGCCGCGGATCTCGGGCGCCCCCTGACGGAGGTGCCGGTGGGCTTCAAGTGGTTCGTCGACGGTCTCTACGACGGCAGCCTGGGCTTCGGTGGCGAGGAGTCGGCCGGTGCGTCGTTCCTCCGCCGCGACGGCCGCGTGTGGACCACCGACAAGGACGGCATCCTCCTCGCCCTGCTGGCCTCCGAGATCACCGCCGTGACGGGGTCGACGCCGTCCCAGCACTACAGCGAGCTCACCGCGCGGTTCGGCGACCCCGCCTACGCCCGTGTCGACGCCCCCGCGACCCGCGAGGAGAAGGCGGTCCTGGCCGGGCTCTCCCCGGAGCAGGTCACCGCTGACACCCTCGCCGGTGAACCGATCACGGCCGTCCTCACCGAGGCCCCCGGCAACGGCGCGTCCATCGGTGGCCTCAAGGTCTGCACCGACAGCGCCTGGTTCGCCGCCCGTCCCTCCGGGACCGAGGACGTGTACAAGGTCTACGCGGAGAGCTTCCAGGGGCCGGATCATCTGGCCGAGGTCCAGGACGAGGCCCGGGCGCTCGTCTCGGCCGCGCTGAACTCCGCGGGATGAGCCCGTGCGCCGCGGTGCCCTACGGCGCCGCGGCGCACCCCGCATCGCCCGCCGCTCAGGCGCCGGGCACGGTGTGGTGCACCTGACGGAGAAACGTCGCGTTGTCGGGGGTGCTGCGGATCTTGGCGAGCATCGCTTCGAGGGTGGTCTGTCCGTCCCTGGACCTGAGTGCCCGCCGCAACCCGCGTACGGTCGCCAACTCCGGTGCAGGCAGCAGGAGTTCCTCGCGCCGGGTACCGGACGGTGCGATGTCGACGGCCGGGAAGACCCGCTTCTCCGCGAGTGAGCGGTCCAGCCGGAGCTCCATGTTGCCGGTGCTCTTGAGCTCTTCGAAGAAGTAGTCGTCGGCCCTGGAACCGGTCTCCACGAGAGCGGTCGCCAGAATGGTCAGGGAACCGCCCTCCTCGGCCAGGCGTGCCGCGCCGAAGACCTGCTTCGGGCCGGTGAGCGCCGCCGCGTCCACTCCGCCGCTCAGTGTCCGGCCGCCCGTGCCCGCCGCGTTGTTGTGGGCCCGGCAGAGCCGGGTGAGGGAGTCGAGGAGGACCACCACGTCCCGGCCCTGCTCGACGAGGCGCTTGGCGCGCTCGACGGCCAGTTCGGCGAGGGCGATGTGCTCCTTCGCGGGCCGGTCGAAGGTGGACGCGTACACCTCGCCCCGTACCGATCGGCGCATGTCCGTGACCTCCTCCGGACGTTCGTCGAGGAGGACCACCATCAGATGGCACTCGGGGTGGTTGGTGGCCACCGCTGCCGCGAGCTGCTGGAGGAGCACGGTCTTGCCGGTACGGGGAGGCGCGACGATCAGTCCGCGCTGCCCCTTCCCGACCGGTGCGACCAGATCGACGAGCCGCATCGCGGGGCCGCCTCCGCGCGTCTCCAGACGGAGCCGCTCCCGGGGGTGCAGCGGAGTGAGGTCACGGAAGTGCGGCCGGGTGCGAAGGGCTTGCGGATCAAGGCCGTTGACGAGGTCGACCCGGCTCAGCACCCGGGGTCTGTCGCAGGTGCCCTCGACCACATCGCCTCTGCGCAGGCCGTGCCGGCGGATCAGGGAGGACGACACCTGGATGTCGCCGGGGGAGGGGTGGCCGCCGTCGGTCCGCAGGACTCCGTGGCCGCTCTGAGCGGTGTCGAGGACACCGGCGGTGCGTACGGGCTGATTCTGCTGGGCGACGGGGCGTTCGAGTGTGCTGGTCATGGGGAGGGGTCCTTTCGCGGACATGGCGAAGTGAAGGTCCGGCGGACGGCGAGGCGGTGGAATCACGCCCCGTACGCGGGAATGAGAGCCCGGGCCGGAAGGAGAGATACGAGAAGCTGGATCGCCGGTCGAGAAGGACGGGCGCAACAGCGGGTGGGACGAGAACAGCACCGGCGCCCGAAAGAAGGGGCGTACACGAATGCCATGAGCAATGTAGCACGACAGGATGTAGGCGTGACGTGAATAGCGCCTTGCTCGTCGAGGAGTTGGCGGGGGCGGGCGCCGTGGGACGGTGCCGGTCCGGACGCGTCCGGACCGGACCGGCACCGCTGACGGTTCGTGGCGACTGCCCGCGCCCGCCGCTCCTCGGTCCGCCCCTCAGTCGTCTTCCGGCGATTCCAGCAGCACACGGACCTCGTCGGCAGTAGTCTCCCGGAGCTCATCCCCGACCAGCAGCCAGCGGGTGATGCCGACGGAGTCCAGGAACGGCAGATCGTGGCTGGCGATCAGGAGCGCTCCCTCGTAGGAACCGAGCGCGCTCGTCAGCTGCCGGACGCTGGCCAGGTCCAGGTTGTTGGTCGGCTCGTCCAGCATCAGCAGCTGGGGGGCCGGCGCGGCGAGCATCGTCGCCGCGAGCGCGGCCCGGAAGCGTTCGCCCCCGGAGAGCGTCCCGGCGCGCTGTTCCGCGCGCTCCCCCTTGAACAGGAAGCGGGCGAGCTGGGCGCGGATGTGGTTGTCGGTGACGCCCGGAGCCATCCGGGCGACGTTCGCCGCGACGCTCAGCTCCTCGTCCAGCAGGTCGAGCCGCTGCGGAAGGAACCGCAGCGGGACGTACGTCCTGGCCTCGCCGGACAGCGCGGCGAGCTCGCCGGCCATGATCCGCAGCAGGGTGGTCTTGCCCGCGCCGTTGCGGCCGACCAGTGCGATGCGTTCGGGACCCCGCACATGGAGACCGGCCTCGCGCAGCCTGCCGTATCCGGGGCGCAGCTCGTGCAGGCTCAGGACGGAACGGCCGGCGGGTACGGCGGTGTGCGGAAGGCTCACCCGGATCTCGGCGTCGGCGCGGATCGCGTCCGCCGCCTCTTCGCGCCGCTCGCGCGCCTCGCCCAGCCGGTCCTCGTGTACGCCGCGGAGCTTGTCGGCCGACTCCTGCGCGGACCGCTTGCGCTCGCCCGCGACGATGCGCGGAGCCCTGCGCTGGGCGTCCATCTTCTTGCTGTGGCGCTCGCGGCGGGCCACCTTGATCCTGGCCTCCTCCAGTTCCCGCTTCTGTCGGCGTACGTCGGCGTCGGCGGCCCGCAGCATCCGCCCGGCCGCCTCCTGCTGGGTGGCGAGGGTCTCCTCGTACACGGACCAGCCGCCCCCGTACCAGTTCACCGTCCCGGACCGCAGCTCGGCGATCCGGTCCACGCGCTCCAGCAGCTCGCGGTCGTGGCTGACCACGACCAGCACGCCGGAACGCCAGGACTGGACGGCGTCGTAGAGCCTGCGACGCGCGAACACGTCGAGGTTGTTGGTCGGCTCGTCGAGCAGCAGGACCTCGGGGCGCTCCAGCAGCAGGGCGGCCAGGCGCAGCAGCACGGTCTCCCCACCCGACAGCTCGCCCACGGTCCGGTCGAGCCCCGCCTCGGCGAGACCGAGCGAGCCCAGTGTCGCCAGGGCCCGCTCCTCGACGTCCCAGTCGTCACCGACCGTCTCGAAGTGCTTCTCGTCGACGTCTCCCGCCTCGATGGCCCGCAGCGCGGCACGCCGCTCGGCGACACCGAGGGCCTGGTCGACGCGCAGCGACGTGTCCAGGGTGATGTTCTGCGGGAGGTACGCCAGGCTGCCGGTGACGCTCACCGACCCCTGGGAGGGGCGAAGCCGTCCGGCCAGCAGCCGGAGCAGCGTGGATTTGCCCGAACCGTTGGTACCGACCAGACCTGTGCTGCCCCGGCCGATGGTGAGGGAGAGCCCGTCGAAGACGGGCCTGCCGTCCGGCCAGCCGAACGACACGGCGGAGCAGGTGATGGCGGCAGGGGTGTGCGCGATGGGGTGGCTCATGAGGATTCTCGCAGTCGCAAACGCAGGGATGGGGGCGTCTTGTGCGAGCACCACGCGGCGACCGAACCGGGAAAGGACGGGCGAGGGCCTCCGGAGAACGGGGAACGGCCCAGGGCACCGAGGTCGCATCCGCGCAGGGTCACGGGCGGCAGGAAGCCGGCTACAGCGTGACGGGCGTACGGCGACTGCCGTACGGCGCGATGATCGCGAACCTCAGATGCGCAACGTCCACCTCAATCGGAGACAACAGGACACGAAAACTGTACCTGAGGCACCGGAGACCGTGCAGGCGATTAATTGCTCCGTACGGCCGTGGAGCTGTGGCCGGCCTTCCACGGGAAGGCCGGCCACGAGACGTCAGCCGGTCGGGCCCGCGCCGTCCACGGACTCCGGCGCACCGCCTCGGAACGCGCCGAGAATCTGCTCGGCGGCGAGTGTGGCGGTCAGCTCGCCTTCACGTACCCGCTGTTCCAGTGCGGGGGAGAGCGACCGCACCTCGGGGTGGTTGCGGAGACTGTCCAGCAGCTCGTCGCGGACCATCGCCCACGTCCAGTCGACCTGCTGCTCCCGGCGCTTCGCCGTCAGCCTGCCGGTCGAGTCGAGCAGGGTGCGGTGCTGCTCCAGCCGCTCCCACAGAGCGTCGAGGCCACTCGACTCGCGGGCACTGCACGTGAGGACCGGCGGAGTCCACGCTGCGTCCGCCGGGTGCATCAGCCGTAGCGCTCCCGCCAGTTCGCGCGCCGCCGACCTGGCGTCCCGCTCGTGCGGGCCGTCGGCCTTGTTGACCGCGATGACGTCCGCCAGCTCCAGCACGCCCTTCTTGATCCCCTGGAGCTGGTCACCGGTACGGGCGAGGGTCAGCAGCAGGAAGGTGTCGACCATGTTGGCGACCGCCGTCTCCGACTGTCCGACCCCGACCGTCTCCACGAGCACGACGTCGAAGCCCGCCGCCTCCATCACCACGATGGACTCGCGGGTCGCCTTCGCCACCCCGCCGAGCGTCCCCGCGCTAGGGGAGGGGCGTACGAAGGCCCGGCTGTCCACCGCCAGCCGTTCCATCCGGGTCTTGTCGCCCAGGATGGAACCGCCCGTCCTGGTGGACGACGGATCCACGGCCAGCACCGCGACCCGGTGTCCCAGGCCCGTGAGCATGGTGCCGAGGGCGTCGATGAACGTGGACTTCCCCACGCCAGGCACCCCGCTGATACCGATGCGCCGGGCCCGGCCCGCGTGCGGCAGCAGCCGGCTCAGCAACTGCTGGGCCAGGATCCGGTGCTGGGGCCGGGTCGACTCGACGAGAGTGATGGCGCGCGCGATGTACGCCCGCTTCCCGTCGAGCACCCCTTCCGCATACCTGTCGATGTCGATGGTCACAGCCATACGGTCAGCGGCTCACAGCTCGTGGCCGAGCGCGGCACCGAGCCGCGTGACCAGGTCGTGGGCCGCGTCCGGGATCACCGTGCCGGGCGGGAACACGGCGGTGGCCCCGGCCTCGTGCAGCGCCTCGATGTCCTGCGGGGGAATGACCCCGCCGACCACGATCATGATGTCCTCGCGGCCCTCCGCCGCCAGCTCCTCGCGGAGCGCCGGTACGAGGGTGAGGTGCCCGGCCGCCAGCGAGGAGACACCCACGACGTGGACGTCCGCCTCGACCGCCTGCCGCGCCACCTCGCCCGGCGTCTGGAAGAGCGGGCCGACGTCGACGTCGAAGCCCAGGTCGGCGAAGGCCGTGGCGATCACCTTCTGGCCGCGGTCGTGTCCGTCCTGGCCCATCTTCGCGACGAGGATGCGCGGACGACGGCCCTCCGCCTCCTCGAACGCGTCGACCAGCGCGCGGGTGCGGTCCACTGCGGGGGACTCTCCTGCCTCTTTGCGGTACACCCCGGAGATCGTACGGATCTGGCCCGCGTGCCGGCCGTACACCTTCTCCAGAGCGTCCGAGATCTCGCCGACCGTGGCCATCGCCCTGGCGGCGTCGACCGCCAGCGCCAGCAGATTCCCGTCCAGATCCGGACCGGGCTCCCGTCCGGCGGCGTCGGTCAGGGCACGCAGCGCGTCCTGGCACGCCGTCTCGTCGCGCTCCTCGCGCAGCCGCCTCAGCTTCTCGATCTGCTGGGTGCGCACGGAGGAGTTGTCGACCTTGAGCACGTCGATCTTCTCGTCGGTCTCCACCCGGTACTTGTTGACCCCGATGACCGGCTGGCGCCCGGCGTCGATCCGCGCCTGCGTACGGGCGGCGGCCTCCTCGATCCGGAGCTTGGGGATACCGGCGTCGATGGCCTTGGCCATACCGCCCGCGGCCTCGACCTCCTCGATGTGCTGCCAGGCCCGCTGCGCCAGGTCGTGCGTGAGCTTCTCCACGTACGCGCTGCCGCCCCACGGGTCGATGACCCGGCAGGTACCCGACTCCTGCTGGAGGAGCAGCTGCGTGTTACGGGCGATCCGCGCGGAGAAGTCCGTCGGCAGGGCCAGTGCTTCGTCCAGCGCGTTGGTGTGCAGCGACTGGGTGTGGCCCTGGGTCGCGGCCATCGCCTCGACGCAGGTCCTGGTGACGTTGTTGAACACGTCCTGCGCGGTCAGCGACCAACCCGAGGTCTGTGAATGGGTGCGCAGCGAGAGGGACTTGTCGTTCTTCGGCTCGAACTCCTTGACCAGTTTGGCCCACAGCAGGCGTGCGGCCCGGAGCTTCGCGATCTCCATGAAGAAGTTCATGCCGATCGCCCAGAAGAACGACAGACGCGGAGCGAACGCGTCGACGTCCAGACCCGCGTCGCGCCCGGCCCGCAGATACTCCACCCCGTCGGCCAGCGTGTACGCCAGCTCCAGGTCGGCCGTCGCACCGGCCTCCTGGATGTGGTAGCCGGAGATGGAGATCGAGTTGTACCGGGGCATCTTCTGCGAGGTGAACGCGAAGATGTCGGAGATGATCCGCATCGAAGGACCCGGCGGGTAGATGTAGGTGTTGCGGACCATGAACTCCTTGAGGATGTCGTTCTGAATGGTCCCGGCGAGCTTCTCCGGAGGCACGCCCTGTTCCTCGGCGGCCACGATGTACAGCGCCAGCACGGGGAGCACCGCGCCGTTCATCGTCATCGACACCGACATCTTGTCCAGCGGAATGCCGTCGAAGAGCTGACGCATGTCGTAGATCGAGTCGATGGCGACGCCCGCCATGCCGACGTCGCCCGTCACCCGGGCGTGGTCGCTGTCGTAGCCTCGGTGGGTCGGGAGGTCGAAGGCGACCGAGAGTCCCTTCTGCCCGGCCGCGAGGTTGCGCCGGTAGAAGGCGTTGGACTCCTCGGCCGTGGAGAATCCCGCGTACTGACGGATGGTCCACGGCTGATTGACGTACATCGTCGGGTAGGGGCCGCGCAGATACGGGGCGATGCCCGGGTACGTCCCGAGGAAGTCGAGACCTTCCACGTCCTCGTCCGTGTACAGCGGCTTGACCGCGATGCCCTCCGGTGTCTCCCAGAGGAGACCCTCGTCGGACAGGCCGGTCGCCTCCTTCACCGCGCCGCGCCAGCGGTCGACGGACGTCTCCGGAGCGAGAGGCGTGCCGAGCGGTACCTCGGAGAAGTCGGGGATCGGGTTCCCCGCAGCGGTGCCGGGGGTGGTTCCGGGGTTCTGCATCACGCCACTCCCATGCGGTCGAGTACGGAGGAGAGGACGGCGACCACGTCGCAGCCGGCGAAGACGTAACCGTCGACACCGGTGTACTCACCGGGCCGGCCCGCGAGGAACACCTGCTCGGCGCCTGCCGCCTTGAGGGCCGCTATGACGGGTTCGGCCTGTTCGGCGTAGAGCGCGTCGCTGGAACAGACGCAGGCAACCGTCGCGCCACTGGCGGCGAACGCGTCGGCGACCGTCGAGGCGTCCACCGAAAGGGGTTCGTGGACCGGTTCGATGCCACCGGCCCGGAAGAGATTCGAGGCGAACGACGCCCGCGCCGTGTGCGTGGCGGCCGGGCCGAGCGCGGCGAGGAACACCGTGGGACGCGAGCCGGAGGCCGTCACATGGGCATCGGACCGGGTCCGCAGTTCCTCGAACGCCTCGTCCCGGCGGACCTTCGGCAGCCCGCCGCCCGAGGACGCGGCGAAGGCGGGCGCGGGTTCGCGCTCCACGGCGGGCTCGGTCAGATTCGGGAACTCGCTGACCCCGGTCACCGGCTCCTTGCGGCGCGCGAGGTCCCTGCTGCGGGCCGCCCAGGTGGCGGCGAGCCGCTCACCCGCCATACCGGAGCGCAGGGCGGCGGCCTGGCCGCCCGCCCGCTCGATCTCCTGGAAGAACTCCCAGGCCGCAGCCGCCAGTTCGGTGGTGAGCCGCTCCACGTACCAGGAACCGCCCGCCGGGTCGATGACCCGCGCCAGATGCGATTCCT
This sequence comes from Streptomyces sp. NPDC048560, assembly GCF_040650955.1. Lineage (NCBI taxonomy): Bacteria > Bacillati > Actinomycetota > Actinomycetes > Kitasatosporales > Streptomycetaceae > Streptomyces > Streptomyces sp. NPDC048560. The sequence goes on along the minus strand of NZ_JBEZIJ010000014.1, from coordinate 26,012 downwards.
CCATCAGGATCGTCGAGGTGTTGCGGGCGATGCGTCGCGCGAAGGCGTCGGGGAGACCGAGCGCGTGGTCGAACGGCAGCACCGTCACGGAGTCCGCCCCGCCGACCCCCGCTCCGAGACATGCCAGCGTCGTCCGCAGCATGTTCACCCAGGGATCGCGGCGCGTCATCATGACCGCCGAGGTCACTGCGTGCTGCCGCTGGGCACCGGCGTCGAGGGACCCGCACACCTCGGCGACCCGCGCCCAGAGCAGACGCGCGGCACGCAGCTTGGCGATGGTCAGGAACTGGTCGGCGGTGGCCGCGAAGCGGAACTCCAGCTGCGCGCACGCCGCCTCGACCGAAAGCCCTGCCCCGGTCAGCGCCCTGAGGTAGGCGACGCCGGTCGCCAGCGAGAAGCCCAGCTCCTCGGCGGCCGAACCGCCGGCCTCGTGGTAGGGCAACGCGTCCACCGTCAGCGCCCGCAGACCGGGATGGCCCGCGTCGCAGACCTGCGCCCAGCGGATCGCGGCGTCGAAGTCCGGCTCCGTGCCGGTACGGGCCGCGCGGCCCAGCGGGTCGGCGCCGAGGCTGCCGCGCACGGCCTCCCCCGGAACTCCCTGCTTCTCGGCGATCCGCAGCAACTCCTGTGCGACGGAGTCGAGTTCGGCGCCGGCGTCGAGAGCCACAGGGGCCAGGTCGAGCAGGACCCCGTCCAGGGCGCGCGCCAGACCGGAGGCCGGGATCCCCGCGGGGCCGCCCACGGTCAGCCACAGGGAGGTGGTGCCGTTCTCCAGATCGGCGAGCACGGCCTCGTTGAGGCGCGCGGGGTCCGTCAGGGTGTGGCGCTGGCGTACGTCCCAGCCGCCCGCGGTGTTCCCTTCGGCCCTGCCGCCCCTGGTGAAGGGCGCGAAACCGGGAAGACCGGCACCGGGCGAGACGTCGTTCGAGGTGTAGAGGGGCCGGGTGGTGAGCCCGTCCTCCAGTGTGGTGGACAGTGCTTGCTCGGCGGCCGTGCCCGTGACTTCCTTGCCCGACTTGCGGAGCACGCCTTCGACAAGGCGCTGCCACTGTTCGTGGGAAGGGTCAGGGAACTCGGCGGCCAGAGGAAGCCCGTCAGCAGGCAGGACCGTCATGCTCAGATGCTAGGCCAGCCGCTCGGACGGTAGCGGGTGACCGGCTGTGACCTTGCCCTCTCAGGGACGGACTTGATCCTTTACGGACCGTGGCGTATCCGGGTGGCCGGGCGTGACCCGGCCGCCGCACTCGGCGGGGAGAATCGGCCGATCGGTGCCTATTATGTGGAAGTCTCCGCTTCATACTGAATGACATTGAATGCCGGGCTCCGGGGACGAGTTCCGGTGTTCTCCTTTGTCGAGATCCGCACTGCATGTCCTGGCCTGTGCAGTTCGTCGGGAAAGAGGCAGATGATCGTGCAGACCGCCCGAGCCGTCCCGGCCGCCACCGTCTTCAATCTGCGCGATCTGGGGGGTATCAGCCTCGCGCCTGGCCACCGGATGCGGCAGGGCATCATGCTGCGCTCGGGGCAGCTGAGCGACCTCGACACCGAGCGCGACATGGCGGTTGCCGCCCTCGGCATCCGTACCGTCGTCGATCTGCGCACCGCCGACGAACGGCAGTGGGCCCCCGACCGGCTTCCCTCGGGCGCGCGGCTGTTCGTCGCCGACGTGCTCAGGGACAAGCCGGGCGTCACCCCGGCCCGGCTCAAAGCGCTGCTGTCCGATCCGGCGGGAGCCCAGAAGGTGCTCGGCGACGGAAGGGCCGAGGAGCTCTTCGCGGAGACGTACCGGCAGATGGTGCTCTCGCCCGGTGCCGCTGCCGCCTGCCGGGCGTTCCTGGAGACGGCGGCCGATCCGCGCGCCAGGCCGGTTCTCTTCCACTGCACGGCGGGCAAGGACCGCACCGGCTGGGCCGCCGCGCTCCTCCTGCTGATCGCCGGGGCGTCGCGGGAGGCGGTGCGGGCGGAGTTCCTCGCCGTCAACCCGGCCGTGCGGGCCGCGTTCGCGCCGTACATCCGGGACTTCCTGGACGCCGGAGGCTGCCCGGACATCGCCGCCGCGGTCGTCGAGGTCCGCCCCCGGTATCTGGACGCGGCCCTCGACGCCGTCGACGAACGGTGGGGCGGGCTCGACGGATACCTCAGGGACGGGCTGCGGCTCCCTCAGTCGGTGGTGGAGCGACTGCGCCGCGAACTCGCCGTGCAGGCCTGACCCCGCACGGACCGGACGGGCGGCACCTCTGGCTCGCGAGCGGCACACCGAGCTTGACTTGATACCCCTAGGGGGTATGTTGGTGGGTGTCGGAAGCAGACCCGTCACATCTGGGGGAGACCGCCATGAACACCGGACTGAAGATCACCGCCTACGCCGCGGTGCTGGCCGCGACATTCGGCACCGCGTACGGCGTCGGCAAGAGCGCCGACCCCGTGATCGGCACCGCTCCTCAGCACGCCGGGCAGCACTCCGCGCAGGAGAAGGCGAAGCAGGAGGAGGCCGGGGGCGACGGACACGGCGGCCATCAGGAGAGCGCGCCGGCGCGGAAGGGCGCGGCAGCCGGGGGGCTGGAGATCTCCGAGGGCGGATACACCCTGGCGCTCGGAACGCCGACGGTCACCGCCGGTGAGCGCAGCGAGATCCGCTTCGCCATCAAGGACGACCACGGCGAGAACGTCACCGAGTTCCGCCGCGAGCACGGCAAGGAACTCCACTTCATCCTGGCTTCGCGCGACCTCACCACCTTCCGTCATCTGCACCCGGTACGGGAGGCAGACGGCACCTGGTCGACCCGCGTCGAACTGCCCGCCGCCGGCGGCTACCGCGCCTTCGCCGACTTCACCCCGGCGGGCGGGCGGAGCACGAACCACACGCTCGGTGCGGACCTCGCCGTGGCCGGGGCCTTCCGCCCCGCGAAGATGCCGCCCGCCCGCACCGTCGCCGAGACCGACGGCTACCGGATCGCACTCGACGGCGGACTGCGGTCCGGCCGGGCCGGTGAGCTCGCCCTGACCGTGAGCAAGGACGGTGAACCCGTCACCGACCTTGAGCCGTACCTCGGCGCGTACGGACATCTGGTGGCCCTGCGCTCCGGCGACCTGGCCTACCTGCACGTCCATCCGAACGAGGGCGGTCCCGGCCCGGAGGTCTCGTTCACCGCCACGGCGCCCAGCGCCGGTACGTACCGGCTCTTCCTCGACTTCCAGCACGAGGACAAGGTGCGCACCGCGTCGTTCACCGTCGACGTGGCCGCGGCGGACCACTGACGGCGCGCCGTCCGTGCCGGGTACCGTGGACGGGCCGGATTGTGAAGCTGTGAGCAGGAGTCGGACATCCTGAGAGGGGTCCACGGTGACCGAGCGCAAACCGCCGGGCGTCAGTTTCGAGTCGTGGGTGGACAAGCAGATCCGTGAAGCCGAGGAACGCGGCGACGTCTCGCAGCTGCCAGGCTTCGGCAAACCGCTCCCCGGCCTCGAGCGGCCCTACGACGAGACCTGGTGGATCAAGGCCAAGATGCGGCGCGAGGGCTTCTCGGTGCTCCCGCCGGCGCTGGCCCTGCGCAAGGAGGCGGAGGACGCCGCCGGGGCGGTGGCCCGCGCCGGGACCGAGGCCGAGGTGCGGAGGGTCCTGACCGAGGTCAACGAGAAGATCCACAAGGCGCTCCGGATGCCGCCGCAGGGTCCGCCGCTGAATCTGAGGCCGTTCGACGTCGATGCCGCGGTCCAGGAGTGGCGCGAGGCCCGGGAGCGGGACTGAGGGGCACCGCGGGGTGTGCGTAATACTCGGTCCATGCGATCAACCGTCACGGGACCGGTCAGGCCCGTGGACATCAGGCGCGCGACCACCAGGGATGCCAGACGGCTGACCCGGCTGGTCAGGACCTCGCGTGCGTACGAAGGCCCCTACGCGCCCATGGTGGAGGGGTACAGGATCGGCCCCGACTACATCGAGACCCACCGGGTCTTCGTGGCCGCCGATGCCGGGACGGGCCTCGTGCTCGGCTTCTACGCCCTGATCATCTCGCCCCCCGAGCTCGACCTGATGTTCGTCGGCGACGAGGCACAGGGGCTCGGCATCGGGCGCAGGCTCATCGGGCACCTGAAGGAGGAGGCGCGGCGGGCCGGCCTGACCTCCGTTCGCATCGTCTCCCACCCCCCGGCCGAGGGCTTCTACCGCAGCGTGGGCGCCGAGCCCGTCGGGACGGTCCTGGCCAACCCGCCCGCGGTGATGTGGGACCGGCCCGAGCTGGTGCTGAGGGCTGTCCCCCTAACCACCGACTGACCCGCTCCCCGCGACCCGCCTTCCCGCTCGGGTACGCGAAGAGGCCCGGCCGGGCCCCTGGACGGGATCCGGCCGGGCCCTCGTGTCCGCGTTACGACCAGCCGCCGTAGGGGACCGTGAGGATCTCCATGCCGTGGCCGCTCGGATCGGGGAAGTAGACACCCCGTCCGCCGTCATTGCGGTTGATCTCCCCGCGGAGCTTCTGCTGCGGATCCGCGAAGTAGGGAATTCCCCGCTCCTGGATACGCGCGAACGCCACGTCGAACTCCGCCTCGGAAACGAGGAAGGCGTAGTGCTGCGGAGTGATCGACTCGGCGGGAATGGACGCGAAATCCAGGGTGATGTCGTTCGCGAGCGGGAGCGGGACGAAAGGGCCCCACTGCTCTCCTGCTTCCAGCCCCAGAATGTGCGCCAGGAACTCGGCGGACTCCCGGTTGTCCTTGCAATGAACGATGGTGTGATTCAGCTTGACCGACACTGTGGAATGCCTCCAGCGGGCATCTCACGGGCTACCTCCACGCCTCACCCGGCCGGTGACCGACGCGCGATGCCGTGTCCACGATCCTAGAACAGTGGTCCGGGCTCGTCGAGGCACATTCGGCTTCTCCGCGGGATGCGGGGTCGGTCGAGTGCCACCATGGAAGGCAAGGCCCCCAGGGACGGAGGCACTCAGTGACGTCGACTTCGAGCGGCGCGGACGGGGGGAGCCGCGACAACGGCCGCCGGTGGAAGAACGGCCGGGAGGAGACCGAGGAGGAGCGGGCGGACCGGCGATGGAACGATCTGCTCCAGGAATTGCGGGTCGCTCAGACCGGTGTGCAGATCCTGTTCGGCTTCCTTCTCGCCGTCGTGTTCCAGCCCCGCTTCACCACCCTTTCGGACATCGACCGCGGCATCTACGTGGTGACCGTACTGCTCGGTTCGGCGACGGTGGCGGCGCTCATCGGCCCGGTGTCATACCACCGGCTGCTGACCGGGCGCCGGGTGAAACCCCAGACCGTCACATGGGCGTCGCGGGTGACCGTCGTGGGGCTCGTGCTGCTGTTCTGCACGATGTGTTCGGCGCTGCTGCTCATCCTCAGAGTGGCCTTGCACGACTCCCTCGCCCTGTGGCTCGTGGGATTCATGGCGCTGTGGTTCCTCGCCTGCTGGTTCATCGTCCCGCTCCGCGCCCGGACCCGGAGCGGTCCGCCGGCACAGGACGGCCCGGAGCCCCCGGACGAGCGGGACCCGGAGGACTGAGCGGGACGCCGGGTTCAGGCTTCGACGTCGGGGGCCCTGACATCCGTGACGGTGAAGAGTCCGCCGTCGGGGTCCCGCAGGGTCGCCTCGCGCCCGTGCTGGACCGGACGCCTCTCGACGAGCGCCCCGCCGTGCTCCACCGCGGACGTCACGGTCGCCTCCACGTCCGCCACCGGGAACTGGACCTGCCAGTGCGGGCGCACCAGCGGGTCCGGTGCGGACTCGACCGCGCCCGAGCTGATACGGGCCAGCGGCCGGCCCCCGCACCGGACGAGAACCTCGTCCTTCACGTAGGCGACCTCGCAGCCGCCGGGGTCCCCGCTGGCCCAGTCGAGTACCTCGCCGTAGAAGATCGCGGCGTCGAAGGCGTTGCGGGTCCGCAGCCGGAGCCAGGCGTGGGAATGGTCGGCGGGCGCCGGCGGAGAGGTGCTTGGCTCGGTCCGCTGCCAGACGCCGAACACGGCGCCGTCACGGTCGGACGCGAGGGCCGCGCGCCCCTTGCCGAGTGACAGAGGACCGACCGCGACCGTTCCGCTGCGCTCCCGGATGCGGGCGGTGGTGGTGTCGGCGTCCTTGACGGCGAAGTACGGGATCCAGGCCACGGCCACCTGATAGGCCGACGCCCCCGCCACCAGTCCGGCGACCGGCACGTTGTCGCGCCGCGCTACGGAGAACGCCCCGCCCAGCCGGCTCTGCCGGAACGTCCAGCCGAACACCGCCCCGTAGAAATACTGGGCGGCGTCCAGGTCCCGGGTCATCAGATTGACCCAGCAGGGCGCGGCGGCCCCGGTCAGAGGCACCGGGGCCCAGCTCGTGCGCGGTTCACTTCCGGTCATGGTCCCACTGCCTTCGTCGGTTCTGCGGCAAGGCGTGATCGGTGCCGCGGGGCCAGAACCAGCCTCATGGCACACGGGCACTCCCGCAACACGCGCCCCCCGCGGCGGGGGCGGGGGGCGGGTGGGTCACCTGGTGTCGCGCGGCGGGTCCGTGTCGGGCGGGATCGGCTGGTTGCCGTGGTCGCCGAGCTCGTACGGGGAGAGTCCCCGCCGGTCTTCGGGGAAGTGGTCCGAGATGTGCTTCCCACTTTCCTCGATGTGCGTGCGGTGTTCCGGCTTGATCGGCTGCTCCTCCGGGGTCGGCGGCGGCGGTTCCTCGTCCCGGCGGCGCTTGCCCAGCCAGAAGGCACCGATGATCATGGCCACCAGGGCGACCCCGACAATCGGCAGAGCGATGCCGTACGGGCCACCGTCGTCGGCGAGTGTGGCGGCGAGGAAACCATGCGCTCTCGTTACATCCATGCTTGCCCCGTACCCCGAGGAACCCCAGGCAGTCGGATATTGACATAAATTCACTGTTTGTGAGTGATTTGTGAAGAAAGGCGTTTCGCCCTCCCGTACCGCTCGTGTCGCAGCCGTCCGGCCGCGGGGTGAGCCTGGAGGGGATAGCCACCAGGCCCGACCGGAAGGAATCACGGTGAACAGCACAGCAGAGCAGGCCCCCGGCCATCAGGAGAGCCGGGACGTAGTGGTGGCGGTCACGGGCTGTGCGAAGGAGGACGCGCGGACGGTGTTCGACGTACTGCGCCGCTCCTTCCTCTCCGACCGTCCGGAGGACGACGAGCCCCAGGAGGCGTCGCCGACGCGCCCGACGGTGTGGTTCGCGACCGTCGATGTGAGCGAGACCAGGACCTCGGACGCCCCCGCACCGCTGACCGCGCCGGTGCTCATGGACGTGCAGGGCGGTTACTGGGCGGTCGACCGTTTCCGCAAGCACCTGGCCGAGTCGTTCGCCGTACGGATGGTCGGAACGGCCGCCGGTGACCAGGAGGAGGAGGTACGGCTGGAGCTGGCCAACCGGTAGCCCGATCGGCGTCAGGTGCCGACCGGCCCGCTCCGGTCCCTCGCGAACGGGCGCACATCTGGTAGGAACCAGGGCATAAGCCCCGGACCGGAAGGTGCTCGCGCATGGACCCCAGCAGTCCCGGGGAAGGCGGTACCGGCCAGGTCCGGGACGCCCCCCACGACCGGGCGACGCTCACCCTGCACGTCAACGGCAGCGCGCGGACGCTGACGCTCGATCACCGCACCACGGTGCTGGACGCGCTGCGCCAGCACCTCGGTCTCACCGGTGCCAAGAAGGGCTGCGACCACGGCCAGTGCGGTGCGTGCACCGTGATCGTCGACGGGCGGCGGCTCAACAGCTGCCTCCTGTTCGCCGTAGCCTTCGACGGCGCCCACGTGACCACCGTCGAAGGTCTGGCCGACGGGGACCGGCTCCACCCGGTCCAGCAGGCGTTCCTGGACCGGGACGCGCTGCAGTGCGGCTACTGCACCCCGGGCCAGATCTGCTCCGCCGTCGCGATGCTCGGCGAGGCGGCCGACGGGTTCCCCTCCCACGCCACGCCGTACGACTCCCTGGCCGCCCCGTACGGCTCCGCGGCCGCCCCGCACGACGACGCCCCCGTCCCAGCCGCCGCGCTCGGCGGGGACGAGATCCGCGAACGCATGAGTGGCAATCTCTGCCGGTGCGGCGCCTACCCCCACATCGTCGAGGCCATCGAGGACGTGGCGCCGTGAAGCCGTTCGCCTATCTGCGCCCCGCCTCCGTGGTGGAGGCCGTCCGCGCGGCCGGGGGTCATCCCGGAGCCCGGTTCCTCGGCGGCGGCACCAACCTCGTCGACCTCATGAAGCTCGGCGTCGAGACACCCGACCTGCTCATCGACGTCAGCCGGCTGCCCCTGGACCGGGTGAGCGTCACCTCCGCGGGCGGGCTACGGATCGGCGCGACGGTGCGCAACAGCGACCTCGCCGCTCACCCCGCCGTACGCACCCGCTATCCCGCCCTCGCGCAGGCCCTGCTCGCCGGCGCGTCCGGCCAGCTGCGGAACGCCGCCACCACCGGCGGGAACCTGCTCCAGCGCACCCGCTGCCCGTACTTCCAGGACATCTCCAAGCCGTGCAACAAGCGGACGCCGGGCGCCGGGTGCCCGGCCCGCGAGAGCTCCCACCGTGACCTCGCCGTCCTCGGGTACTCCGACCGGTGCGTCGCGGTCGGCCCCTCCGACATGGCCGTCGCGCTCGCCGCACTCGATGCCACGGTCCTGCTGCACGGTCCCGAAGGCGAACGGGCGCTGCCCGTCACCGACTTCCACCGGCTGCCGGGAGAGAACCCCGACCAGGACACGGCGATCCGGCCGGGCGAACTGATCACCGAAGTGGCGCTGCCGCCCGTGCGGGACAACGCCGTCTCCCTGTACCGAAAGGCCCGCGACCGCGCCTCGTACGCGTTCGCGCTGGCCTCCGTCGCCGCCGTGCTGGACGTACGCGACGGCCGTGTCGAACACGTCGCGCTCGCCTTCGGGGGCCTCGCCCACCAGCCGTGGCGCGCCCGCGCGGCCGAAGACATCCTGCGCGGGGCCCCGGCCACGCACGACACCTTCGTACGGGCGGCGCACGCCGAACTCGACGCCGCCCGGCCCCTGCGCGGCAACGCCTTCAAGGTGGACCTCGCACGCAACCTGGCCGTCGGCGCGCTCACCGAGCTCACCGCCCGCGCCGCCTCACCCGGGCCATCCCGTACCTGAGAGACCGAGGACCCCCGAATGAGCCACGCCCACCAGTCCACGGGGGCGCCCGTCGTCCGCCGCGAGGGCCGGGACAAGGTCACCGGCGCCGCCCGCTACGCCGCCGAGCACGCACCGCCCGGCTGCCTCCGGGCGTGGCCCGTGCCGGCCACCGTCGCGCGGGGACGCGTCACCGCGATCCGTACCGCCGACGCCCTCGCCCTTCCGGGTGTGCGCACGGTCCTCACCCACGTCAACGCGCCACGGCTGGAGGAACCGGACGACCCGATCCTGGCGGTCCTCCAGAACGACCGCGTCCCGCACCGAGGCTGGCCCGTCGCGCTCGTCGTCGCCGACACGCTGGAAGCTGCCCGTGCCGGGGCCCGTGAGGTGCTGATCGAGTACGAGAGCGGTGAGCACGACGTCGTCCTCACCGAGGACCATCCGGGCATGTACACGCCCGAGGAGGCGAACGGGGGCCACCCCGCCGTCCGTGAACGCGGCGACTTCGACCGTGCGTACGCCGCTGCCCCGGTCCGCATCGACGCCACCTACACCCTCGACGCCCTCCACAACCACCCCATGGAGCCGCACGCCTGCACCGCCCGGTGGGCCGACGGTCATCTCACCGTCCACGACTCCAGTCAGGGCTCCACGAAGGTCCGGGACAGCCTGGCCCAGGCGTTCGGGATCGGTACCGGGCAGATCACCGTCGTCTCCGAGCACGTCGGCGGCGGGTTCGGCTCCAAGGGCACCCCGCGCCCTCACGCGGTACTGGCCGCCATGGCCGCACGGCACACCGGACAGCCGGTCGAACTGTCCATGCCCCGGCAGCAGATGGCCGCCGTGGTGGGCCACAGGGCGCCCACCGTGCAACGCGTGCGGCTCGGGGCCGACGACGACGGGGTGATCAGCGCGCTGGCCCACGAGATCGTCACGCACACCTCCACCGTCAAGGAGTTCGTCGAGCAGGCCGCCGTGCCCGCGCGCGTGATGTACACCTCGCCCCACAGTCGCACCGTGCACCGGGTGACGGCCCTCGACGTACCCAGCCCGTCCTGGATGCGCGCACCGGGGGAGGCGTCGGGGATGTACGCCCTGGAGTCGGCCATGGACGAACTGGCCTGCGCCCTGGGCATGGACCCCGTGGACCTGCGCCTGCGCAACGAACCGGCGGCGGAGCCGGACACCGGGCGGCCCTTCAGCAGCCGCAGCCTCGCGGCCTGCCTCAGAGACGGTGCCGAACGGTTCGGCTGGTCCCGGCGCGACCGGCGGCCCGCGACCCGGCAGGAGGGACCGTCGCTGATCGGTACGGGCGTCGCCTCGGCCACGTACCCCGTACTCGTCGGCCCGTCCACCGCTTCCGCCCACGCGGCACCCGACGGTTCCTACCGCGTCCGGACCAACGCCACCGACATCGGGACGGGCGCCCGCACCGTCCTCGCCCAGATCGCCGCGGAGGCCCTGGACACCCCCGTGGAGAACGTGGCCGTCGAGATCGGCAGCAGCGACCTGCCCCGCGCCCCGCTGGCCGGCGGCTCCTCCGGTACGGCCTCCTGGGGCTGGGCGGTGCACAAGGCGGCCACCGAACTCGCAGGCCGGCTGCGCGAGCACACCGGGCCCCTGCCGGACGCCGGGATCACCGTCAGCGCCGACACCGGGCAGGAGGCGGCCGCAGAGTCGCCGTACGCCCGGCACGCGTTCGGCGCGCACTTCGCCGAGGTCGCGGTCGACTCCCTCACCGGCGAGGTGCGCGTACGGCGCCTGCTCGGCGTCTTCGCCGCCGGGCGCATCCTCAACGCCCGTACGGCGCGCTCCCAGTTCATCGGCGGCATGGTCATGGGACTGGGCATGGCGCTGACCGAGGGAAGCACCGTCGACCCGGCCTTCGGCGATTTCACCGAGAGCGACCTGGCCTCCTACCACGTCCCGGTCTGCGCCGACGTCCCCGACATCAGCGCCCACTGGATCGAGGAGGACGACCCGCACCTCAACCCCATGGGCAGCAAGGGCATCGGCGAGATCGGCATCGTCGGAACCGCCGCCGCCATCGGGAACGCCGTGCGCCACGCCACGGGCGCCCGGCTGCGTTCCCTGCCGCTCACCCCCGACAAGCTGCTGCCGTATCTGCCGTGACGCGATCTGCCGTGACGCGTCCGTTCGGCTCTCCTGACCTGCTGGGAACGCCTATTTGTTGCGGTATCGACCCCTTCGGGTCACCCTAATGAGTGACCCAGAAGTGATGACTGCTCACGCTTCGTATTCGGGGGTCGTCGGTTCGACAAGGTGAAGCATGTGGGCCTCGCGGTGAGGAGCCTCGACGATGACCGTTCCACTCGACCGGCACTATCAGGTCGAACTGCACGTATCGGCAGAGCGCGTTTCCCAGCTGCGGCGCATCGTGGCCGCGCACCTTCGTCACTGGAGTCTCGAACTGCACGTCCGGCCCGTGTGCCGGGCCGCCGAGGAACTGCTGACGAACGTCCACCGGCATGTCGGCGACGGCAACGAGGCCGTCGTCGAGCTCCGCTGGACCGGCCGGCACCTCACGGTGTCCGTGGCCGACAACGGCAGTGAGATGCCCAAGCTGCTCAGCGGCGGTGGTGGCGGCCTCAGCCGCGTCATGGCCCTGAGCGACAGCTGGGGCACCTGCCGGACCACCGAGGGCAAGGTCGTCTGGTTCACCCGCTACGCCCAGGCGCCGCGGAGCACCGAACTGGTGCCGCACCCGCCCCTGCCGGGCGTACTGGAAACGCGGGAACTGCCGGTCCCCGTCCTCGTATGACAGCACTGCCGGTGACGACCCGGCCGGTGCGGACGGCGTGCGCCCAGCACGCATGGTCCGCGCCGGCCGGGTACGTGTGTGCGGGGGGCCGCGTTTGCGCGAGGGAGCGCGGCGCGGCACGGTCGGAGTATCCACGCAAGGAGGCCACTGCCATGCCCATCGCGACGGTCAATCCCGCGAACGGCGAGACCATCAAGTCATTCGACGCGCTGGGACCGGAGGAGACCGAGTGGCGGCTCGCCACCGCCGCCGGCGCGTTCCGCGAATACCGCACCACCGCTTTCGACGAACGGGCCCGGCTGCTGAACCGCGCGGCCGACCTCCTGGACGAGGACCAGGAGGACATCGCCCGCACCATGACCACCGAGATGGGCAAGCCGGTGAAGGCGGCCCGCGCGGAAGCGGCGAAGTGTGCCAAGGCCATGCGCTGGTACGCGGCCAACGCCCAGCGGCTGCTCGCCGACGAACACCCCGAGGAGGCCGACGTGCGCGACGCGGGCGCCTCCAGGGCCTTCGTCCGCTACCGCCCGCTGGGTGTCGTCCTCGCGGTCATGCCGTGGAACTTCCCGCTCTGGCAGGTCGTGCGCTTCGCGGCCCCCGCCCTCATGGCGGGCAACGTGGGCCTGCTCAAGCACGCCTCGAACGTCCCGCAGACCGCCCTCTACCTGGAGGACCTGTTCCGCAGGGCCGGATACCCCGAAGGCTGCTTCCAGACCCTGCTGGTGGGCTCGGGCGCCGTCGAGGCGATCCTGCGCGACCCGCGCGTCGCCGCCGCGACTCTCACCGGCAGCGAGCCCGCGGGCCGCTCCGTCGCGTCGGTCGCGGGTGACGAGGTGAAGAAGACGGTCATGGAACTCGGCGGCAGCGACCCCTACGTGGTGCTGCCCTCCGCGGACATCGCGAAGGCGGCGGCCACCGCGGTCACCGCCCGGGTGCAGAACAACGGGCAGTCCTGCATCGCGGCCAAGCGCTTCATCGTCCACACCGACGTCTACGACGAATTCGCCGAGCGGTTCACCGAGGGGATGCGCGCGCTGACCGTCGGGGACCCGGCGCGGGAGAGCACCGACATCGGACCGCTCGCCAGCGAGCGGGGCCGTGCGGACCTGGAGGAACTCGTCGACGACGCGGTACGGCGGGGGGCCACCGCACTGTGCGGCGGCGCCCGGCCGCAAGGGCTCGGAGACGGCCTGGACGGCGGCTGGTTCTACACCCCCACGGTCCTCTCCGGCATCACGCCTGACATGCGTATCCACCAGGAGGAGACCTTCGGGCCCGTCGCCACGCTCTACCGCGCCGTCGACCTGGGCGAGGCGCTGGCGCTCGCCAACGACACGCCGTTCGGACTGAGTTCCAACGTGTGGACGCGGGACGCCGAGGAGATGGGCCGTTGTGTACGCGATCTGGAGGCGGGCGGCGTCTTCTTCAACGGGATGACCGCCTCGCACCCCGCGCTGCCCTTCGGCGGCATCAAGCGCTCCGGCTACGGCCGCGAGCTCTCCGGCCACGGAATCCGCGAGTTCTGCAACGCCACCACCGTCTGGTACGGCGCCTGACGGGTGCTGGCGATCCCGTCGGCACCCCGCCGAGGGGTCTTCCCCATGACCGACGCCACGGCCGGCCACGAACGCGCGGCGCCCGACGCGCCGCCGGCTACCTCGTGGCCGGCCTGATCTGCGGCGTCCTCCGGTGGGGGAGGGCCGTCAGCGCACGGTCACATGCACGACGGGCGAGACCGCGCCCCCACCGACGATCCGCAGCGCGTTCTCGCCCCGGACGCCCAGCAGTACCCGCAGGTTGTAGGTGTGGTCGCGGTTGGTCTTCATCGAAGCGGGCAGGGACACCCACTGCCCGCCCTGCTTCTGCTGGAGGGTGACCTCGGTGCCGGCCGGGATGTGCCGGGCCGGACCGTGGACCCGGAACTCCTGCCAGGCCAGGACGCTGCTCGCGGTCGCCGTCGCGCTCAGCGCGGGATGTGCCACCTGGCTCTGGGCGCTCGGGGGGACGGGCGGGGCGGGGACGTCGGACGAGGCGGCGGCCCCGCCCGCGCCCGCGAGTACGGCCACCGCCGTCACGACGGCCGCCGATACGCGCCTGTAGCGATCCATGAATGACTCTCCTTCGTGTGCAAGCCCGGGAGGACCAGCTGTAGAGCGTCAAACCTAGACATAAATCGCATAATCATCAGGCAAGGACACGCGAGGCCGTCGTGCGGACGGCCTCGCGTTCCCTCGTCCCTCGCGTTCCCTCGTCCCTCGCGTTCAGTAGCGCAGCGCCGCCGCGATCCGGCCGTGCGCGGTGAGGGCGTCGTCGGCGAGGAACACCACCTCCGCGCCGCTGTCCAGGGCCGCTTCGATGAGCTCGTCGACGATGTCCTCCCGGACCTGGCCCGCAGGCTCCCGGGCCGCCGTGAGGTCCACGGGCTCCAGGTGCCCCTCGGTGACCTCGACCGTCCGCTGGTAGTGCTCCTCCACGGCGACCAGACCGGCCCGGCCCTCCTGGACCGCGGCCCACACCTCGTCGAGGCCACCGGCGAACGAGCGGCTGCCGCGCGCGGCGTCGAGCCTGCCCTCGATCTCCTCGGCGGTGCGCTTGCTGTGACTGTCGAGTGCCGGGCGCAACTCCTTGAGGAGTTCGGCCGGTGAGGTGTCGGCGGGTGCGCCCTTGGCCACCCGGCCGACCGCCGACCTGGACGCCCCGCCCGACTCGTCCAGCAGGGAGAGCGCGGGGGCGAGCCCGACGAGGTACAGCGGGCGCGGATCGGCTGCCAGCAGTGTGCGCAGGTGCTCGTTCACGGAGCGCAGGAAGTGCCGCGTGTCCTCGTTGCTGAAGGTGCTGGGCGTGTCGCCGATCCGCTCCGTACGCTGCGGGTTCGGTGCCTCGTGCGGCGCCGTCAGTGGGAACCCGGCGCGCTTCTCCTCGCGTACCGCCTCCGCGGTCCCGCTCCACAGGGTGGCGTGGTCGGCGGACACGGTCAGCGCCCAGAACGGCCTGGCCTGCGCCTTGGCGGCGACCAGGTTCCGGGTGAGATAGGTGTCGCTGACGACCACGCGCTCCGGCGCGGTACGGGGTACCTGCCAGATCTGGAACTCGTCGGCCGTGGCGAAGACGACGAGAGCGTCCAGGGCCCGGCGCGTGTCCACCTCGGCGACCGCGCGGTCCAGCTGTTCCCTGATGGCGGTCCGGACCTCGCGCGTCACGTCCGGGTCCGCCTCCAGGCGGCTCGTCGCCTCCGCCACCAGGTTGCGCAGCCGCACGGCGTCCTGGGCGTTGTCAGGAGCGCGGCGGTGCGTCGGCATCGTCAGGGACAGGGCCGGATAGGGCCTCTTGGCCCGCAGGTCCTGCAGTAGGCCGGCGGTCAGGGCGTCCGTATCCATCGTTCCCTCCCGGGGGATCGTGGCGGGTGCTTCAACGAGTCAATTCATATCGGTTGATCCTAATATGGGCGAGTTGGTTGTCTCATAGCCTGGAGGTAGATGCGATGTCCACGCTGACCGTGTGGAAGTTCCAGTCGGCGGATGCCGCGGAGAGCGTCGAGACGACGCTGAAGTCACTCCAGAAGGAGGGGCTGATCAAGATCCTGGACGCGGCCGTCGTGAGCTGGCCGGCGGACCGCTCGAAGCCCAGGACGAAGCAGCTGCGCAACCTCGTCAGCGCCGGTGCGCTGAGCGGGACCTTCTGGGGAATGCTTTTCGGGCTCATCTTCCTGATGCCCCTGCTCGGCGCGGCCATCGGCGCGGCGGCCGGGGCGCTCGGCGGCAAGCTTGCCGACATCGGCATCGACGACGACTTCATCGACGAGGTCAAGAAGCAGGTGACGCCCGGCACTTCGGCCCTGTTCCTGCTCACCATGGACGAGGTGCCGGGCCGGATCAGCGACTCCCTCCCCGGCGGCGGCGCCGAACTGCTCCACAGCAACCTGGACACCGAGCGCGAGGCCAAGCTCCGCGACATCTTCGGTGACGACGCGGAGTGAACGGCGCCGCGTGATCTCCGCCCCGCTCCTTCCTCCGCCTGCGCCGTCCGCTCCACCTGCCCCTCCACCTCGACCCTCACCCGCACCTCCACCGAAGACGGAGCGTCCGTGAAACCGAACCGGTCCCGTGCCACCCGCCTCCTGGTCCCCGCCGCGCTCTTTGCGGTGATCGCCGCCGGTACAGCCGCCTGCGACAGCGACACCACCTCCGAAGGCACGTCCAACAGCGTCCAGACACTCACCCCCGCGCCGGCGGCCTCTTCCCCCACCGTCTCGTCCCCCACCGCCTCGGTGAGTCCGCGCACCCAGCGCAGCAAGGAGGCGTCCGTATCCGCCGACATCGCGCGGATCAGGGCCGAGGCGGCCAAGGTCCTCGCAGGCGCCGACGGACGGGGCAACGCCGTCAAGGACGTCTCGGTGACCGGCCGGCCCGTCACCGAGGGCGAGGATTTCCGCAGCGCACTGGTCCGGGTCACCAACCCCACCGAGGAGGAGGCCTTCTACGCCGTGCGCGTCGAGTTCGTCGACGCCGACGACAAGGTTCTCGACTCCGTCGTCCTCGGCTTCGAGGACGTGGCGCCCGGCAGTACGGTCAGCATGCAGGCGAACAGCCGCAAGGCGGCGGGCGTCACGACGTTCCCCCGGATCGCCCAGGCCGAGCGCGGCTGAGGGCCTGTCCGGGTGAGCGCCGCCGATGCGGTGACCGACGCTCTGGGCGAGCTCCACAGCCGGTTCGCCGGCGTCCGGGACGGCCGGCCCGCCGACTACATCCCCCAGCTGGCCGGGGCCGACCCGGACGCGTTCGGCCTCGCTCTCGTCAGCATGGACGGCCATCGCTACAAAACCGGTGACGCGGACGTCCCCTTCAGCCTGCAGTCCGTCTCCAAGCCGTTCGTCTACGCCCTCGCTCTGTCCGTGCTCGGCCTGGACGAGGTGGGCCGCTGGGTGAACGCCGAACCCAGCGGAGAGGCGTTCAACGCCATCAGCCTGGAGCCGGGCACCGGACGGCCGGCCAACGCCATGGTCAACGCGGGCGCCATCGTGACCACCGCGCTGATCCCCGGCACCCCGGACGAGACGGCGTTCGACCGCATCCTGGGATTCCTCGGCCGGTTCGCGGGGCGGGAACTGGACGTGGACGAGGCCGTGTACGTCTCCGAGGCAGCGACCGGGGACCGGAACCGTGCGCTCGGCTATCTGATCCGCAGCGCCGGAACACTCCCCTTCGACCCGGTGACGGCGGTGGAGACGTACTTCAGGCAGTGCGCCGTACGCGCCACCGCCGTCGATCTCGCCACGATGGCCGCGACCCTCGCGCACGGCGGCGTCAACCCGGTCACCGGCGAGACCGTCGTCACGGCGGACGTCGCTGCGCAGGTCCTCGCCGTGATGGCCACCTGCGGCATGTACGACGCGTCCGGCGACTGGCTGCTGCGGGTCGGACTGCCCGCCAAGAGCGGGGTGTCGGGCGGGCTGATCGCCGCGGGACCGGCGCGTTTCGGTCTCGCCGCGTACAGTCCGCCGCTGGACGCGACAGGCACCTCGGTGCGGGGGCACGCCGCGCTCGTCGCCCTCTCGCGGCGGTTCGGGCTCCATCTGATGAACAATCCGGCGCTCCCCGGATCGACCGTCACGCTCGCCACCACCGCCGACGACCTGCCCACGGCACCGGCCGGCGGGCCCGAACGCGCGCTGCGTGAACGGGTGGGCGTCGTCGCAGCGCAGGGCGCCCTGGACTTCACCGCCGCGGAAAGGGTGCTGTTCGCCCTGGACGAGTCGGGGCCCGACCGGACCGGATCGGTGGTCCTCGACCTGCGCGAGGTGACCAACATCGACAGCGTGGCGCTCGCCACGCTGCACGCGGGCCTGGCCCGGCTGGCCCGGGACGGCCGTCGCGCGGCTGTCGTCGACCCGGCGGGCCGTCTCGGGCCGCCGGATCTCACGCGGGAGCGCACCGGTCAGGACCTGCCGCGCTTCTCCTCGCGCGAGGAGGCGGTCGAGCGGTGCGCACGAGTCCTGGCCGAGCGCGACTGAGCGGCCTGAGCGGGCCCGCCGGCCCCGTACCGGAACCGGCGGGCCCGCTGTCCTGTCACCAGATGGCCTCGACCCATTCGGGGTGGTCTATGAACGGGTTCCGGTTGTGCTGGTACGTGTCGAAGATGACGTCGTTGCGGCGCTGTTCGAAGCTGTCCGGCGGGTCTTCCTGGCTCCACCGCTTCAGTACGGAGAGCCTCCCGATGTACGGGGCCGAGCCGTTGTCCACGTTCTCGTTCGGTTCGAGGTCGGCGAACGAGTCGTCACCCTCGTAGCGCACCGCCATGTAGAGGATCATGCGGGCGACATCGCCCTTGACGGCGTCACGCGGCTCGAAGGAGTCGCTGTCGGTGTAGTTGCCCGGCGCCTCGCCCACCTCGCCGCCACCGTTGTCGAAGTCCTTGCTGCCCCGGGTGGAGTTGACGGAGACGTCCTCGGGACGCAGGTGGTGGATGTCGGTGCCGGGTCCTGTCGCCGTACCGAAGTCGCCGTGCGACTTGGCCCAGACGTGCTCCCGGTTCCACTGGTCCGGCTCACCACCGTTCTCGTTCTTCGACTGCGAGCGGCCGGTGTAGAGCAGGAGCACGTTGGATGAGTCGGCGGGGTCCTCGTCGGTGTCCTTCAGCGCGTCCCACACCTGGCTGTAACCGAGCCTGGTCTGGTCGCTGATGATGGTGTGCAGCGCGGACTCCAGCGCGGGGCCGGTCTTGCCGAGGGCGGCCTGGTAGTACGTGTCGTCGAGGGTGGCGGAGGCCGTGGGAGTCATGGGGGCGGCAGCCGGTGCGGCGGCCGCCGTGCCGGTGAGCACCGCGACGGTGGCTACGGCGGCCAGAACCGGACGCGCGTAGACGCGGGGACGAACGGACATGTGGGGTGTCCTCTCCGGGAACGGGTGCACCGCGAGTCCGCTTCTGTGGGGTGCGGACGCGGTGGTCGTGCGAAGGCTGTTCAGGCCGGAGCCTTCCACACGCACCGTGACCGACGTGTGGACGCTGGGTACCCATCATGTGCAGGTCAAGTGGCGATCCGTGCCGGAGTCCCTCGACCAGCCGTGGACCGGCACCACCCGGGCTCCGGCACCCCCGGCACGGCGGGGCACGGCCCTTCGGATGCGGTCACGGCCGTGCGGCGTGAGAATTGCCGCAAGGACGAGGAGGCGGCATGAGCGAAGAGCCCGAATCCACCACCGTGACCGTGCCGGAGGTCCAGGGGGTGACTCCCGACCGTCTGCTGCACACCGGCGGGAGCGACCATCCCAGTGCCGAGGATCTGGTCCTCGCCTCCGGGCGGGACCTGACTCCCGAGAACCTGGAGTGGGCGCGAGGCAGGATCGCCGCGGAAGGCCGGTCGGCTATCGACAAGCGGCTTCCGTAGACGGCGCCAGGCAGGGCCCGGCAGGCGTACGTGTGACCGGGTCCCGGCGGACGGAGCCGTCGTCGTGGGCAGGGGAGCGTGTGGGGCGCTCCCCCTGTCCTCGGTTAGCCTGAGTGCACAATGAATCGTTTGACGACGTCACAGGGCGGATTCGATCTCGCC
Organism: Streptomyces sp. NPDC048560; assembly: GCF_040650955.1. Lineage (NCBI taxonomy): Bacteria > Bacillati > Actinomycetota > Actinomycetes > Kitasatosporales > Streptomycetaceae > Streptomyces > Streptomyces sp. NPDC048560. The sequence goes on along the minus strand of NZ_JBEZIJ010000014.1, from coordinate 6,604 downwards.
CGCTTCCCCGAGAACCCCCGCGACCCGTTCCGTGCGTGGGACGCCGCCGATGAGTACCTGCTGCGGCAGCTGGAGGGGATCGATGACGCCGCGCCGGTCGACCTGTCCGGCACCGTCGTGGTGGTGGGCGACCGGTGGGGCGCCCTGACCACCGTGCTCGCGAAACACGCGCCCGTGCAGATCACCGACTCGTATCTCGCGCAGCGGGCCACGCTGGCGAACCTCGCCCGGAGCGGCGCCGACGTGGACTCCGTACGGCTCCTCTCGGCCCTGGACGCCCCGCCGGAGCGGATCGACGTCCTGCTGGTGCGGGTGCCCAAGAGCCTCGCGCTCCTGGAGGACCAGCTGCACCGGCTGGCGCCCGCCGTCCACGCCGGCACGGTCGTCATGGCCACCGGCATGGTCAAGGAGATCCACACCTCCACCCTCAAGCTCTTCGAGCGGATCATCGGCCCGACCCGCACCTCTCTCGCGGTGAAGAAGGCCCGGCTGATCTTCTGCACGCCGGACCCGGAGCTGAGCCGCACCCCGAGCCCCTGGCCGTACCGCTACGACCTGCCCGGCGACGTGGGCATCTCCTCCGGCCGTACCGTCACCAACCACGCGGGCATCTTCTGCGCGGAACGGCTCGACATCGGGACCCGCTTCCTGCTCAACCACCTCCCCACGCGGACCGGCCCGGACCGGGTCATCGACCTGGGCTGCGGAAACGGTGTCCTCGGAACCGCCGCCGCGCTGGCCAACCCCGAGGCCGCGGTCACCTTCGTCGACGAGTCCTACCTCGCGGTCGCATCGGCCGAGGCGACCTTCCGGGACAACGCGGGTCCGGACGCCGAGGCGTCCTTCCTCGTCGGTGACGGGCTGGGCGACGTGGATAGGGGGAGCGCCGACCTCGTCCTCAACAATCCGCCGTTCCACTCCCACCAGGCGACGACCGACGCCACCGCCCGGAACATGTTCGTCGGTGCGCGCACCGCCCTGCGGCAGGGCGGCGAGCTGTGGGTCGTCGGCAACCGGCACCTCAGCTACCACGTCCTGCTCCGCCGGATCTTCGGCAACTGCACCACCATCGCGGGGGACCCGAAGTTCGTCGTCCTGCGCGCCGTCAAGCGCTGACCTCCTCCTGGTTCCACGGCCCTTCCAGATTCTTGCAACACGTTCTACTGTGTGCGCCGCCGCACACGGGCGACGCGACCGCGAGACACCTGGAGGGGCCGTGCACCTCGAATACACGCCTGAGCAGCAGCGGCTGCGCGCCGAGCTGCGCACCTACTTCGCCGCGCTGGTGCCCGACGACGCGTACGCGCGTTACGCCGAGCCCGCCGCCCAGAAGCGCTTCTACCGCGAGACGGTCCGCCGTCTGGGCACGGACGGCTGGCTCGGCGTCGGCTGGCCGAAGGAGTACGGCGGACGCGGGCTGTCCCCGACGGAACAGTTCATCTTCTTCGACGAGGCCGCCCAGGCCGGAGTGCCCCTGCCTCTGATGGCCCTCAACACCGTCGGACCCACGATCATGCAGTTCGGCACCGAGGAGCAGAAGGCGGACTTCCTGCCGAAGATCCTCGCGGGCGAGATCGACTTCGCGATCGGCTACAGCGAGCCGGAGGCGGGCACCGACCTCGCGGCCCTCAGGACACGCGCGGTACGCGACGGCGACGAGTACGTCGTCGACGGACAGAAGATCTGGACCACCAACGGCGACACCGCCGACTGGGTCTGGCTCGCCGCACGCACCGATCCGGACGCCCCGCCCCACAAGGGCATCACCATGCTCCTGGTGCCGACGAGCGACCCCGGCTACTCCTGCACGCTGATCAACACCCTGGCCTCGCACGACACCACGGCCAGCTACTACGAGAACATCAGGGTCCCCGTCTCCCACCGCGTCGGCGAGGAGAACAAGGGCTGGCGGCTCATCACCAACCAGCTCAACCACGAACGCGTGACCCTCGCCGCCCACGGCACCATGGCCGTACGTTCCCTCCACAACGTCCAGCGCTGGGCCGCGGAGACGAAGCTGACGGACGGCCGCCGCGTCATCGACCTCGGCTGGGTCCGCTCCCGGCTGGCCCGCACGCACACCCGCCTCGACGCCATGAAACTCCTCAACTGGCAGATGGTCTCGGCACTCCAGCACTCCACCCTCACCCCGCACGACGCGTCGGCCGTCAAGGTCTACGGTTCCGAGGCGCGCCGGGACGCCTACGCCTGGCTCATGGAGATAGTCGGCTCGGCGGGGCCGCTCAAGGAGGGCTCGGCAGGCGCGGTCCTGCACGGAGAGCTGGAACGCGGCTACCGGTCGGCCGTCATCTTCACCTTCGGTGGCGGCAACAACGAGATCCAGCGGGAGATCATCTCCTGGATCGGCCTGGGGATGCCACGAGTCAGGCGCTGACGGTTGGTGGAGGATATTTCGGGGAGATCGACCGGAAGTCCGCGACGAGGAGAACACATGCGCACCACCGTCGGAATCGTCGGCGGCGGTCCTTCGGGCCTGTTGCTTGCCCGCCTGCTGCACCGCGCGGGCATCGACAGTGTGGTCCTGGAGTCCCGCGACCGTGCTTACGTGGAGCGGCGCCAGCGTGCGGGCATCCTTGAGCAGGCCACCGTGGATGCCCTGTGTGCGGCCGGAGCGGGAGGGCGGCTGGCGCGGGAGGGGATCGTCCACGACGGCATCGAGCTGCGCTACGACCGACGCGCCCACCGCGTCGACTTCCCCTCCCTGACCGGTGGCCGCCGGGTGTGGGTCTACGCCCAGACCGAGGTCGTCAAGGACCTCATCGCTCTGCAACTGGCCGAAGGGGGACCGCTGTTCTTCGGTGCGGAGGTGCACGCGGTGGAGGGCGCGGACACCGCGCAGCCGGTGATCCGGTACACCCATGAGGGCCGGGAGCACTCGCTCACCTGTGACTACGTCGTCGGCTGCGACGGCTTTCACGGAGTGGCGCGCACCGCGGTGCCGGAGCAGGTCCGCTCGACGTACGAGCGGAGTTACCCGTACTCCTGGCTGGGCGTTCTGGCCGAAGCGCCGCCGGTCCACGACGAGTTGGTCTACGCCCACTCGGAACGCGGCTTCGCCCTGGCCAGCATGCGCTCCCCGCAGGTCAGCCGGCTCTACCTCCAGGTGCCGAACGGCACCGATCCCGCGCACTGGTCCGACGAACGGATCTGGGACGAGCTGGACGCCCGCTTCGCCCTCGACTCGGACCCCGCCTGGCGTCTGAACCGCGGAACGGTCACCGCCAAGTCCGTTCTTCCCATGCGCAGTTCGGTGACCGAGCCGATGCGATACGGCAGGGTGTTCCTGGCCGGCGACGCCGCCCACATCGTGCCGCCCACCGGCGCCAAGGGCCTGAACCTCGCCGCCGCGGACGTCATCGTCCTGGCGCGTGCGCTCGGTGCGTGGCACGAGAGCGGTTCGGTGGAACTGCTCGACGCCTACTCCGACACCTGTCTGCGTCGCGTATGGAGGGCCGAGCAGTTCTCGTACTTCATGACCACGACCCTCCACACCGACCCCGGGCAGTCCGGCTTCGACACCAGGCTGCAGCTCTCCCAGCTCGACAGGATCGCCACATCACCGCACGCCGCAGCCGAGCTGGCGGAGAACTACACCGGCCTCCCGCTCGGCTGACTCCGGTGTCACGGCGGTGTGGAGGGGCCGCGGCGAGCCCGCGGCCGGTGTCAGCCGGCCAGGGACTTGTTCGCCGCAGCGAGGGCCTTCACGTGCCGGTCCCGTGAGTCGGTCAGCTCACTCCTGTGCTGGGCGAGCAGCTTGTTCTGGATGGCGGAGTCCTCCTTGAACCAGATCGCCACCAGGCCGGTCTCCTCCTTGCAGTCGACCTCTGCCAGGGCGACAGCGATCTCCTCCTGCGTCGCTCCGCTCTCGGCATGAGGAACGATGTCGGCGGCCGCGAACGGGGTGGCGACCTCGTATCCCTTGCCCTTCATGCACTCCGACCAGGCCGCGGTCGCCTGCTTGACCGCAGGGGATTCCATCGACTGCGTGAAGCTCTGGCCGTTGAGCTCGGAGACGAGCTGGAAGTCGATGGCCGACCGGCCGATCCGGCCGTCGCTCCACCCCACGCAGCCGCCCTTGTGAATGGCCTTGCCCTTGTAGGTGGCGGCGGCGGGCTTCGCGACCGGCGCGGCGGCGGGGCCCGCGCTGGTGGGCTTGCCGTGGCCGGTCAGCACCCCGACCTGCTCCTCGGTCAGGTCGGGCATCCGCTGCCGTACCTGGTCGGTGAGGGCGTCGGGCAGCCCGTAGCCGTACTCGGCGGCGGCCTCACGGTCGGTGAGGCCGTAGCGGCGTTCCATGTTGGCGTCGTTGTCGTTCGGCGGGGGCGTGGAACCGGCCACGGGAAGCTGCAGGTCGATGCCGTAGTCGGCCATGCACTTCTCCTGGAGCGCGCGGGAGGCCCTGTCGAGGGTGACCGTGTCCTCGTAGGACTGCATGTAGGCCTCCAGAGGGAGCGAGAGCCCCTTGGCCAGGCCGCGCGCCGGAGTGGCCAAGGGCCAGTTGCCCTTGTCCACGATCGGTCTGTTCTCCGCGACCGGAGCGGTGGTTGCGTCATGGCCGGCGCCCGTGCCCGCACCGCAGGCCGTGATCAGGCCGATGGCGGCGGCCGTGACAGCGGCGGCGGCGGATCGCTTGGTCCAGTTCATGGGTGGCTCCTCGGGATTCGGATCAGGCGAAGTGCTGGGAGGCGTTGTTGTTCTTGAGCGCCGAGATGAGGTTGGTCAGGACGCAGTCGCCGTAGGGCTCGCGGTGGGCGAAGTACTGCGAGGTGCCGCCGTAGCCGGAGTTGTAGTACACGCGGTAGTTGTCCACGCCGCAGTTCTGCACGGAGGCGGCGTTGTTCTTCATGTACTCCCAGGCGCCGTTGCCGTTGCCGTTGAAGACGTAGCGGTACGTCGTCAGGGTCGAGCCCTGGTACTGGCTGGTCCCGTAGTAGTCGGAGACGTTCCCGTAGAACATGGACCAACTGGTGACGTAGGAGCCGTCCCGGATGGCGTACTCCTTGGAGTTGTACAGCAGCCACAGATCGCCCGAGGAGCAGGTGATCCACGGGACACTGCAGTTGCTCGTGGTCGTGTAGGTGGCCGCGTGCGCCGGGGTGGCGCCGATCAGCAGTCCGACGCAGGCGGCGATCGCGGTAGCGGCCGCGCTGATCCTGGAACGCGCCGTTGTGTTCTTCATGCTGGGCATACCCTTCCTCAGTGTTGGGTCATGATCGGACCGGTGTCCTCTGCTGCGTTCACGCGAGGGCGGGGACGTCCTTCTGTGCCTTCCTCGGCGGTCGCAGCCGAATTGGAGGGCTGCACGAGTGCCGCACCGACAGCCGTGGGAGTCGGACCAACGCGCACGGCCGTCGGAGTCGGCTCAACCGAGCCCGAGCCCGAGCCCGAGCAGGAGCCCGCATCCGAGCCCGAATCCGCCTGCGCGTCTCACCGAGCCGAGTCGGAGACTCCGGAGGTCGCCTCGGCAGCGAGCGGCTCGCTGGTGCAGGTGCTGCGTCCGAAGGTTCCTGACGCGGTGGAGCGTTGGACGTGCTTGCCGCGGACAGCGAGTGTGCAACTGGCCTGGCCGCCCTTTTCGCCGAGGGTGATGCTGACGATGGGCGAGGTGCCGAGCGGCACGTTCACCGTCTTCCTCCAGGGCAGTGCGGCGTCCGCGACGAGGCTGGCGCGGTCGCCCGCGCCGTCGCCGCGGTAGGTGACGTCGGCCGTGCCTTCGCCGAGCACTTCGTAGGTCACCGTGGCTGTGGGCACCGCTGAATCTTTGTCGGACCGGTTCTTTCCGGTGTCGAGGATTCCGTAGGTGACGAGTGCTCCGCAGGCGAGCAACAGCGCCGTGGCGACGGCGATGCCGCGACGGTCGGGGCTCAGGACCGATATCCCGGGGGATTCCGGGCTTTCGGACTGTTCCGGCTGATCCGGATCGGTTGATTCCTGCGTTGTGGGCATGGCCGTGCTTTCGGTCGAAGCGAGTTCGCCTGGGTTATACACCATCCGAATCGGCGCAGGCCAGGGCGCGGAAGAACCGGGCGAATCGGGGCACCCATTTGTGCGGCGCCCTTTTCGGGCTCGCCTTCCCCGGGGTCAAATACCCGAATTGCGAACTCCCTTGACCGGGCTTCAAGGAATCGGCTAGACAGCGTCCGACCTTGATCGAAACGTCTCCGGCCAGGCCACCTCCCCACGTGTGGGGGGGGTGGTCCGGTTGTCATGCCCGGAGACGGAGCGCTCGGGTCCGTCTTGAGTGCGACCGGCAGGGGGGCCTTGCCGGCGTGCCGATGAAGGGAATGGCGTGAAAGCGAGATTCGGGCGGGCTATGGCCTGCCTCGTGGTTTCGGCGGTCGCTTCCACCCTGCTGCCACAGGTCGCTTATGCGGCTGAGGTTTCGGGTGATGACGGTGACGGAATTGTCGATGTCTTCAAGGGCTGGTTCTCCGACGAAGACGGCGGGAATCAGCCGAAGGCAGCAAGGACTGGCGGAAATCCGATGCTGCCGAGCCGGGAGAAGTTGCCGGTCGGGAAGGTGGCGCCGAAGGCGAAGCGTGTCGCTGAGCTGACGGGCCGGCGGACGGCGAACGAGCGGTTC
>NZ_JBEZIJ010000013.1:145776-260792 GCF_040650955.1 Streptomyces sp. NPDC048560 | reverse complement strand
CAGCGCCGACCCGTGGACCGTCGACGAGACGCCCCTGCCCACCTACAAGATCGTCCGCACCGACACCGCGACGGGCGAGACCACCGTCGTGGACAAGTGCAAGCCCTTCACCCCCTGGGACGAGCCGCTGACGGACCCGCACACGTACTGGACCTGGGCGGACGACGACGCTCCGTTCTCCGCGCGTAAGCAGGTCAACGGCACCTGCTGGGACGTCCAGGGCGCGTCGGAGACGACGTACGAGTACCGAGTCGTGACGACCGACCGGTACGGGCACGTCTCCCCGCCGGGCCCGGCGGCCACGGAGACCACCCCGGACACCGAGCGTCCCGCCCCGGTGCAGAACCTGACCGCGGAGCCCGTCCCGCTCGGCGTCCGGCTGACCTGGACGCCGCCCGCCGATGCCGACGTCCGCGGCTACCACGTGTGGCAGGGCGTCACGGACGCGGACAGCGGCGAGACGGTCTGGAAGGAGAACTGCTGGACAGGCAGCTCCCTCGCCGGTACCGAGATCCTCTGCCCGACGGTCCCCGACGGCGCCACCCACGTCTACAAGGTGGCCGCCACGGACGACAGGCTCCAGCACGACGACGAGCCGCTCGACGTCCTCCATCCCGCCGAGGTGTCGGTCACCCTGCCCGACACCCGTCCCCCGGGCTGGACGGAGACCGACGTCCGCGAGGACCAGTACCCGGAGCTGTACGTCGGCTGCTCCGAGAGCTCCGGTCTCGGGGACTGCTCCCGCTTCGCGAGCTACCGAGTGGAGCGCTGGGACCCCGTCACGGCCGCCTACGTCACCCTGACCGAGGGCACGGCGGGTGACGCGGCGTACTACATGGACACCACGGTGCACGAGGACCGGCTCGGCCTGTACTACTACCGCGTCGTACGCCTGGACGCCTCGGGCGCCGAGGCCGTGACCCGGTCGACGGCCTACGGCATCTGGGACTCCTGGCTCTGACCGGGAGGGGGGAGGGGCCCGGAGAGAACTTCTCCGGGCCCCTCTCGCACGCCCACCGGATCACGCCCGCCGGATCACGCCCGCCGGGCCGAGGGATGTCACCTCAGCACGACCGTGGGGTGAGGAGCCGACGCAGTGCCGTCGGTGTGTGGCCGACGTATTGGCGCACGGTCCGGCAGAGGTGGGCCTGGTCGGCGAAGCCCAGGTCGGCGGCCAGGACGGCGAGGCTGTTCTCGCCCGCCTCCAGACGGTCGAGGGCCCGGCCGACACGGACCCGGTTGCGGTAGCGGGTGAGCGAGATTCCCAGCTCGCGGGTGAAGGAACGGCTCAGGCGGTAAGGCGAGACACCGAGGAGCTCCGCGAGCGGCAGAAGTCCCTTTGACGCGGGGTGGGCCTCGCCGATCGCGTGCCGGGCCGCTGCGAGGAGCACCGCGTCCTCCCGGCCGGGTCCGACGCCGGCCGGTACGGATCCGTCGACGGCCTGGCCGACGGTGGCGGAGAGAAGTCTCAGCAGGTCCTCGGTCACCGCGTGGTCCACGTCGCCGGTACGGGCGGAGGCGAGGACGCGGCGGTGGGCCAGGTCGAGGCGGGCGTCCACGTAGACGCTCTGCCGGGCCGGGCGCGCGTCCTCACCCGCCACGGCCCTCCACAGGGCGGGCGTCAGACTGATCGACGTGCACTCGTCGCCCCCGGCGGCAGGGTGAGCGAAACGCTCCTCCTCGCCCGGGATGCCGAGATAGGCCATCGTCGGGTCGACCTCGGCCAGGGTGCCGGCGGCCCGCCTGCGGAACCGGCCGCGGCGCACCAGCACCACTCGGTAGTCCTCGCGCACCTCCTCCTGTGACCAGCGGGAGTGGTCGTCCCGGCAGCTCACGGCGGTGACGCGGAAGTCCGGCCGGGTGGCGAGGACGGTCGAGGTCAGCACTCTTGAAACGCTACGCCGGGGGTCTGACATCGGCCCGCCGCAAGAATGTTCAAGACCGGGACCGGGCGCGCGGCGCAAGCTGAGCGAAGTCGGATGTCATCCCGTACCGACATCGAGGAGCCGCCCCCGCCATGCCCGCTGCCGCGCAGATCGACACCGTCGTCTTTCCTGATCTCGGGGGGCTTCCGTTCCGCCTCGGCCACTGTGGCACCGGCGGCTGACCGATCACCTGACAGGAGAAGATCACATGGCTTACATCCGCAAGGAATTCATGATCGACAACTCTCCGGAGAACGTCTGGAATGCCCTGCGCGAGGTCGGAGACGTGCACCGGCGTCTGGTGCCGGGCTTCGTCACGGACACCCGCATGGAGGGCGACACCAGGATCGTGACCTTCGCCAACGGTGTCGTCGTGCACGAGCTGATCGTCGACATCGACGAGGCGGCCCGCAGAGTGGCGTACGCGGTGGTCGGCGGCTCGATGGCGCCGAGGCACCACCATGCCTCGATGGAGGTCCTCGCCGGGTCCGGAGGGCGCAGCCGGTTCGTCTGGACGATCGACGTGACGCCCGACGAACTCGCCGGCCCCATCGACGAGATGGCCGAGCAGGGCGCGGGCGTCATGCGGGAGACGCTGAAGGCCACCCCGGTCCCGACGGGCAGGTAGGGATCCGGACCGGCCGCCTCCGCGGCGGGGGCTCTTCGGTGCGGGATCTGGTGGCGGACCCCTTGAACTGGTCCGGAGAGCGAGGAACCCCCAGGTCGTTGACCTGGGGGTTCATCCAACGAACGGCATTCGGCCGCGATGTTCGGCGCGATGCGGTTCGCTCAGTCTTCTCGCCGCGCCGCCGCCTCCTGCAAGTACGCGGAGATCATGGCGAGGTCGTTGGCGATGTCCAGCACGCCGCTGACATCGGTCGTCGGGGTGGAGGCGCCGTTGACGCCCGCGAAGAAGACGTCGAAGCGGCCGTCGCCCTTGTCCAGGTAGCCGGCGATCGTGATGGCGCCGACGGCCAGGCGGTCGTTGAGCGCGTCCAGCCCGACGGCGGCCCCCGTCTTGGCGAACACCTTCCCGCGCGCCGGGCAGTCGGTGCAGTTGTCGGTCAGCAGCCCGTCGACGCCGAGGATGGGCAGCGCGTTGCGGAAGACCTCCGCCTCGGGAGTGTGATGCCAGTACGTCAGCATCTGGACCACGGCCTCGGGCGTGGTCCGGTCGACGGGGTTGCCGCCGCGACCGTCCAGGAGCTGGACCTGCTTGCGGTCGACGCCCGCGTGGTCCAGGAAGTCCGCCAGCACCGGGAAGCCGTCCATGCAGTCCTGGCTGCCCTTCGCGACGGCCATCAGGCAGATCGCGAGGTTGGCGCCCAGGTTGTGGCTGACCTTGAAGATGAGCTTGGCGTACTGGGTGTACGGCGGCGAGGTGTACTGGGCGACGCGCTGCCGGCCCTCGTACGACTCCGGGAGCCGGCCGACCGGGTTGGCACCGGTCGGCTTCGCCGTCACCTCCACCCCGGCCCGCCCCAGCGCCTCGATCAGAGCGGTGCGTCCGAAGGCCGCCGGATCGGCGATGGGTGACACCTTCAGAGCCGGTGCGGAGTCGGCGGCGATGGTGCCGGACAGCTTGATCCGGGTGCCGTCGGCGGAGGTCGTCACCTCGATGTCGGTCGGCCCGCCCGCCGCCACGGTCCGCACGGCCGACGTGACGCGGTACGGGGCCACCTTCGGTCGCCAGTCCAGTCGCGCGGGTGCGCCGGGGCGGGCGCCGGGGGTGGTCAGCAGGTCGATGAGATTGTCGTTGATGATCAGTGGGGTCGGTACGGGGACGAACACCGGCTCGGGCTCGAAGAGCCGGTCGTCGACGACCACGTTCCCCTCGACGCGGGTGATGCCGGAGTTCCGTACCTGCCGCGCGATCCGGTTGATCCCGGCGAGCGGGTTCTGCGGTGTGAGCGTGGCGCCGGGGAAGTCGTTGGCGTACGTGTGGTCGAGGTCCGTGTAGTCGACCGTGCCGTCGGCGCGGGTCCTGCCGCCCATGGTCAGGTCGCCCTGCGCGACGAGGTCGAGATCGCCGGCCAGCGTGCTTCCGCGGCGCTCACCGACCGCGTAGACCGGCGTCCTGAAGCGGTGGTCGCCGCCCAGGGTCTTCCACGCCCCGGACGTGCCGAACAGCTTGGCGACCGACCCGGGGATGAAGAGCTTCTCTGCGAACCGGCTGTGGACGACCCGTCCGCTGTCCGGGTCCTGCTGGAGCAGGCCCCACTGGGCGTTGGGGTAGTCCGGCTTCCGCATGATCTCCGTGATCCGCGGATCGAGCCGGTCGGAACCGCCGTCGTCGGGCGGCGAAGCCGCCTCGGCCGCCACACCCGACGTCAGGGCCGTGAGCAGCAGGGCGCAGCAACCGGCGACAACGCGGCGCCGAAAAGATCCAGAACTCTCTCCTCGCACCGCGGCACGCACCGTTCGTCTCGGTCGTCTCGGCAGTTTCCTGTCCATGGGGTCAGGTATGGACCCCGACGTGCGCCGGACTCGGGCGGCACGAACGGTAGTCACCCGAACGGCACGGCACATTCGTCGCAATGCGCAGCGAACGCCCGGTCAGGCCGGCCTGGGGCAGCGGCCGCAACCGAACTCGGCCCGCGATGCTGCCCGCCACCCTTCTCGCGCCCCCCGCTCCCTCAGGCCGGTCAGCGAGCCGGGCGGCGGCCCTGTGCCCCTCGTCTGTCTCGGAATCCCGCTGTTTGTCGCCGGCACCCTGTGGGTTCGTCCTTGATCGGTAACAGGGGGAGCCTGCGCGGGCGTTCGTATGTCTTCATGAGGGCAGGGCATCGGGGTGACGGCAACAAGGGGCGGGCGGACATGGCGAAGCACAAGGGGAGCAGACGGCACGGCCGGCTTCTCGCGGCAGGACTCGGGGTCACGGCGCTGGCCGCTGCCGCCTCCGTGTGGACCGCGCAGGCCGACACGGCCGGAGTGCGGCAGCCGAAGGCGCGCGTCTCGGCACCCGACGTCCGGCCGGTCGCGGCGGACATCGCGCACGCCTCGGACCGGGGCCCCCGGGGCGTCAACATCACCATCGACGACGGCCCGGACCCGGCCTGGACGCCGCAGGTGCTGCAACTGCTGAAGGACAGCGGTGTGAAGGCCACGTTCTGCATGGTGGGCACGCAGGCCCAGGCGTACCCGGACCTGGTCAAGGCGGTCGTGGCGGACGGGCACCGGCTGTGCAACCACACCGTCTCTCACGACACCACCATGGACACCAAGTCCGAGGCCTACCAGTCCCAGCAGATCCTCGATGCCGAACGCATGATCATCAAGGCGTCCGGCGGCGTCCGGTCGCAGTACTACCGCGCTCCGGGCGGTGCCTTCACCCCGTACAGCCGACAGCTCGCCGCTTCCCGGGGCATGCGACCGCTGGGCTGGAACGTCGACACCAAGGACTTCGAACACCCCGGCGTGGACGCCATGGTCGCCACCGTCAAGAGGGAGATCACCAACGGGCCGACCGTCCTCTTCCACGACGCGGGAGGAGACCGCTCCGAGACGGTGACCGCCCTGCGCGAGATCCTGCCCTGGCTGAAGCAGCAGGGCTACTCCTTCGGCTTCCCCGTACGGTGAGCAGGGCTCCCGCGCCGGCGTGACGTACCCCCGGCCTGCGAACCGTCAGGCCGATGCCCCGCTGTCGACGACCAGGTCGGTACCGACCACCGCGCCGGCCATGGGCGAGGCGAGGTAGAGCACCGCGGCCGCCACCTCTTCGGCCTCCGCGACCCGGCCGAGTGGGTTCTCCGACTTCACCCGCTCGGCACGGTCGGCCTCGGTCTCGCCGGGCCGCAGCGACATGGGCGCGGCGGAGGCTCCGGGGCTGACGGCGTTGATGCGAATGCCCTGGTGGATGTGGTCGAGAGCGGCGGCGCGGGTGAGCGCGGAGACCGCTGCCTTCGAGGTGATGTACGCGGCCGCGTTCGGGATGCGCATGTGTGCGCCGAGGTTGGAGGAGATGTTGACGATGACCCCGCCGCCGTTCTCCTTCATGTGTGCGATCTCGTGCTTCATGGCCAGCCAGACGCCGGTGACATTGGTCCGCAGCACCGCGTCCCAGTCCTCCTCGCTCACCTCTCCGACGGGGACGGTGCCGCGGAGTATCCCGGCGTTGTTGACCGCGATGTCGAGCCCGCCGAAGCGGGTGGCCCCCTCGCGAACGAGGTCCCGGAGCCGGCCGGAGTCCGTGACGTCGACGGTGATGGCGGCAGCCGTGCCACCGGCCGCCTCGATGAGGCCGACCGTCTCCTCCAGGGTGGCCGCGGTGCGACCCGCTGCGATCACGGACGCGTCCTCGGCGGCGAAGGCGAGCGCGATCGCGCGGCCGAGACCGGAGCCCGCACCCGTGACGAGCACGGTCTTGCCAGTGAAGCGGTTCATCGTTCGGTAACTCCTCTGAGTGGTGGATCAGTCGGTGCGATGGTTCAGGAAGGCTGCGACGGCAAGTGCGGCCCCGGTCGCGGCCAGGGACAGTGCGTCGCCGCCGAGCGTGAGCAGGAGGGCGAACAGGACGGTCGGGCCGAGCTCCATCGCGCTGTTCAGCACACCGCCCGCGAGCCCGGTCTCCTGCGGCGGTACGCCTTCGGTGGCGAGCACGGCGGCTCCGCCGAAGGAGGCCGCGGCGCCGGCCGACAGCAGCACGAGGCCCGGCAGCACCCCGTACGCGTACGGAGTGTGTGCGTGGAGTCCGGTGGAGGCGAGGAGGGCGAGCCCGGCCGCGCCGGTGCCGAGCCCGGCGGTCGTGACGGCGCCGGCCCCGTACCGGAAGACGAGGGGCCCGGCCGCCCGGCCCGAGGCGATCAGCGCGATGGCGAACGGCACGAATGCGGCCGAGGTCTGCAGCGGTGACCAGTCGCGGGTCTGCTGGAGGTGGAGTGAGAGGACCACGGAGGTCATCGCCGTCCCGCAGGCGCTCAGCGCGATGGCCGTGAGGGCGAGGGCTCGCCGCCGGTCGAGCAGGAAGCGGGGCGGCAGCAGCGGGTCGCGGGCGTGGTGCTCGGCGTACAGGAACGCGGCAAGCAGTACGGTCCCGCCGAGCAGTGGCACGAGCACACCGGCCGACGACCAGGGCCGGACGTCGGTCACGACGAGCCCGTAACTGGCCAAGGTGATCCCGGTGGTGGCGAGCAGCGCACCGGGCAGGTCGAGAGTCCGGCCCCGGTCAGGAACGGTGCGCGGCAGCAGCCGGGGCGCGAGGGCCAGGGCGGTGACCGCGACGACGAGGGGTACGACGAAGGTCCAACGCCACGACAGCCACGACAGGATGACACCGGAGAGCAGATTGCCGGCGGTCGCGCCGAGTACGGAGAGCCCGCCCCAGGTGGCCATCGCCCTGCCGTACGCGCTGGGGGAGCGGAAGACGATGCGCAGCACCGCCATGGCAGCGGGCGCCACCAGGGCTGCGCCCGCGCCCTGTGCGAGGCGTGCCGCGAGCAGTGCCCCGATGCCGGGAGCGAACGGGGCGGCGGCCGATGCGGCGGCGAGGAGAATGAGGCCGGCGGCGAGAGTACGCCGCCCGCCGTAGCGGTCGGCGAGCCGGCCACCGAAGAGCAGCAGACCGGCGAAGGTCAGTCCGTACGAGGCGCTGAGCAGGATCAAGTCGGGCCGCTGCAAGTCGAATTCACGGCCGATGAGAGGCAGCGGTACGGCGATCGCGGACAGCGTGAAGATCAGCGTGGTCTGGACGCTTCCGAGAAGGACGAAGGCGTATCGGTGCTGCACGTCGAGGACGTGGGTGGCTCTCCCGGCGGTCATACCCCTCCTCATATTTGATCGATCGGTCCAGTATTTGGCCATGCGCGGGAGGCTCGGTGAGCTCGGTGGGTTCAGTGGGTTCAGTGGGTTCGGCGTGGTGACTCAGTCCAGCAGGGTCAGCGCCTGCTCGGCCGCATCCCGTACCCGGGCGGGATCGCTTGACGCCTTGCCGACGATCCGTATGCCCTGCAGCAGGACGAGCAGCAAGTGGGCCAGCGCACGCGGATCGCGATCCTCGGGCAGCTCGCCCTGGGCCCGGGCCCGTACGAGCGCGGACCGCAGCAGCGTCTCGAAGTGCTCCCAACTGACCTCGACCCGACGGGCCGCAGCGGGGTCGTGCGGGGCCAGTTCAGCCGCCGTGTTGGTGATGAGGCAGCCATTCAGCCTGCCGTCGGGGGAGGCCGCTTCCGAGGCGAAGCGGCGTACCGTCGCCCGCACGGCGGGCAGCGCGGGTCCCGGTTGGGACAGCTCGGTGAGGAGCAGCGGATCGCGCTCCTCCGAGTACCGGTCCACGGCCTTCAGGTACAGCTCGTGCTTGTTGCCGAAGGTGGCGTAGATGCTGGCGCGACCGATGCCGAGGTGCTCGACGAGGTCGGCGATCGACGTCGCTTCGTAGCCCCGCCGCCAGAACAGCTCAAGGGCCGACTGCAGCGCGGCGTCCGGATCGAATTCCTTGGTCCTGGCCACATCGGCGACCATAGGCCAATGTGGAACGATCGGTCAATAAACTCTCGGCGAAGAGGAGTTGTGGTGCTCACCGCGGTACGTGGTGCACGTTCCTACGAGAAGCAGGCGCCTCTGGCACAGGCGACTCGGGTCAGCCCCTCAAGAGAGCGGCGGCTTCACGTCGTACTCCGGCGGCGGGGTGTTTCGGCTTCGACGGGAGGCTGTTCGGCAAGGGTGGTCCTACGCGTCA
Source organism: Streptomyces sp. NPDC048560 (assembly GCF_040650955.1). Classification (NCBI taxonomy): domain Bacteria; kingdom Bacillati; phylum Actinomycetota; class Actinomycetes; order Kitasatosporales; family Streptomycetaceae; genus Streptomyces; species Streptomyces sp. NPDC048560. Next base: position 252,194 of record NZ_JBEZIJ010000013.1, on the reverse strand, counting down.
GCACCTTGCCCTGGGTGGCGGCGAGGGCCGCTCCGACGAGCAGGACCACTGCGCCCGTCCCCTGCAGCAGACCGAAGGACTCGCCGAGGAGCAGGGTGGGGCACAGGGTGTTGACCACGGGGACGGTGAACATCATCAGAGAGGCGTCGGCCGGTCCCACCGTGCCGACCCCGCGGTAATAGAGGAGGTTCGCGATGGCTGCGGCACCGACGGCGAGGTACACGGTGTTCAGCCACACCAGCGTGCGCAGCACGCGCAGCGCTGGATCCGTACTGGTCGAGTCGGCGGGTTCGAGGACGGTGGTGTCCACCGGGACCAGGGGCATGCCCATCACGGTTGCGTCCGTGTGGGGGAGAGGGCCGGATGCGAGCATGCGTGTCCAGCCGAGCACCAGGGGGGCGGTCGCTGGCTCCTCGTCCTCGTCCGACAACGGGACTTCATAGGCGACTAGTTCGTGTGGCGCCACGGTGTCTGCGGCCCCGGTCACGACCCGGACCGCATCTCGCACCGGCAGCACACCGCGCAGGAAGGTCCCCCCGGCAAGAGGCACCGCTGTGTAGTCGAGGAGGAAACGCGTGATGTACGCCTGTTGCTCGACCGTTTCCCCGCCGGGGTCGTTCACTCGTTGATCCAGTCCGGGCACCTGTTCATGCCCTTGCAGTAGGCCGTGATGACACCGATGTTCTTGCCCCTGCCCGCGTCGTACTCACCATCGGCCGTACGGCGGGCGTACTGCACGATGACCACGATTTCGACCAGCTTGGTCTGGTTGCGAGCGACCCGGTAGTACTCGAGTCTGCCTCCGTTCTTCTTGTCGACCCTCCCGGCCAGGGCTGCGTCGACCACCCGGCACTTCTTGATGTTGTGCTTGCCGGAGAAGTGCTTCCAGCCGAGATCGGCGTTGCCATAACGCGTAGGGATCACCCGTCCCTCAGGGTCGGTCTCCTCACACTTCACGCTCTTGTTCCAGTGCGGCGCCGCTGACACCTCGCCCACGAGGGCGGCTGCGAGGCATCTGACCTGCGTGAACGTGCGGCGATGACCTCGTCCTGGCTGCTTCGTCCGGCCCTGTGGTGACCGCTGTTTACCGCCGCTACTGGCACGTTGTGCCACGGTCCTCCACGGGAGGGAAGGCGCTGCTGCTGCTTCTGGACACCACGACCGGAGACCTGGCGGGCAGGGTGTCGAATTCCGAGAGCATGGACGCGGTTCGCGTTCTCGCGGCGAGCCTTGCGCTGTCCCGGGATCGCTGAAGGAGCGTTGAGCGGCTGGCAGTGCACGAGGAACCGCTGAGGGACGGCTGGTGCGGTGGTGACGCGCAGGGTGCAGCCCTGGCCGCGCCGTACGGTCACGCCCTGGTCGAGCGCGGTCCGCCAGGCATCGTCCAGCTCTGCGACGCAGAGGAAGTCGGCGACCTTGCCCGGCATGTCGAGGACGACCGGCAGCTCCGGGGCCGGAGTGGCCGGGTCGGCGGCCGACCAGTCCGATGCCGCGGGTGCGGCCCGCGATGCGGGGCCGGCGATCAAGGTGGAGGGGATGTCGGCGTGCGTGGCGAAGCAGGTCTCAAGACCAGTCAGGAATCGAGAAGCCCCGGCCGCGGCACAGCCCCTAGCGTGATGGTCATGGCAACCACCGCTTCCACCGCAGCCGTTACGTCCCTCGCGTCCGTCACCCTTGAGGTGGCCGACCTCGAGGCCGCTCGCCGCTTCTACAGCGCCTTCGGCGTAGACACGTACGTAAACCTGCGGGCGTCCGAGGCGCACTCCACCGGATTCCGCGGCTTCACCCTGGCGCTCACGGTGTCCCGTCCGGCCACCGTCGACGGCTTCTTCGGCGCCGCCGTAGACGCCGGCGCCACCGTCCTGAAGCCCGCCGCGAAGTCCCTGTGGGGCTACAGCGGCGTCGTCCAGGCCCCGGACGGGACGATCTGGAAGATCGCGACCTCGGAGAAGAAGGACACCGGCCCCGACACCCGCGAGATCGACGAGGTCGTCCTGCTGATTGGCGTCGAGGCCGTGAAGGCCACCAAGCAGTTCTACGTCGGCCGGGGCCTGACCGTGGCCAAGAGCTTCGGCGGCAAGTACGCCGAGTTCGCCGCCGGTCAGGCCGGCCCCGTCAAGCTGGCGCTGTACAAGCGCCGAGCCCTGGCCAAGGACCTCGGCGTTCCCGTCGACGGCACCGGCTCGCACCGCATCGTCCTCGGCAGCACCGCCGACGCTTTCACCGACCTGGACGGGTTCGCCTGGGAGGCCGCCGCGTAGCGCGTCCCCACGTCGCCCTGACCCCCGGTCTGTCATACCGGTTGACCGGCGAACACGCCGATGAGCCAGCCGGGCCCTGGCCCGGATGTCCGGTACGTATGCATCTACAGCGCAAGGAGTAAGACATGAAAGCGCACGTCAGCTCGATCCTTCTTGGTGTCCGGGACATGGACCGGGCCAAGCGGTTCTATACAGAGGGGCTCGGCTGGAAGATCCAGAGCGACTTCGGCGTCTCGGTGTTCTTCGCATCGGACGGCGCATCGCCGTCGGTTTCTACAGCCGCGAGGGCCTGGCCGACCAGGTGGGCACGGACCAGGAAGGCAGCGGCTTCAGCGGACTGGTTCTGACCTACGTCGTCCGCAGTGAGACGCGGGTCGACGAGATCATGGCGGAGGCCCGGCAGGCCGGGGCTACGGTCCTCAAGCCGGCCGGCGCTCTGCCGTGGGGTGGGTACGGCGGCACCTTCGCCGACCCGGATGGCTACATCTGGAGCCTCGGCTACAGCGACCAAGGAACCGACCAGCCCTACGCCGAGTAGCCGGGATCTCTTGCCTTACCGCCGTCCAGGGCGGCGTGGCGCGTGCCGCAGCCCTCCAGGACATGGCAATGGTCCCGGTGTGGGGAAGTGGAGGCGGGTACCCGGAGCCGGTGGGTCGGATCCGTGGTGAGCCGGCAGAACAACAGGAGAAACGTCATGAAGTTTCGGGCACATGTCGAGCCACCTGAGCCCATGCGGGGCCTGGAAGTTCCGCCCGAGGTGGTAGCGGCGCTCGGCGGGGGCGCGCGGCCGCCAGTGACGATCACGGTCAACGGGCATTGCTGGAAGAGCCGGGTCGCCCTCCTGCGTGGCCGCCACCTGCTCGGCCTCAGCAACGCCAACCGGCAGGCCGCCGGTGTCGAGATCGGCGAAGAGGTCGAGGTCGAGCTGGAGCTCGACACCGAGCCGCGCGTCGTCGTCGAGCCTGCGGACTTCGCTCATGCTCTGGATGACGACCCGGCCATCCGCGCCGCGTACGACAACCTTGCCTACAGCCGCAAGCGCGAGCATGTGCGCGCCATCGAGAGTGCGAAGAAGCCCGAGACCCGCCAACGGCGCATCGAGAAGGCCATCGCCACCCTGCGGGGCTGACCCCCGAAAGTAAGGACTCCGGCCGCACCGCAATCGCCGTGCGGAGGCCGGACCCTGCCCAATCCCCCTGAAGGGACAAGCATGTCGAAGCGACTCATGACCGGTCTGTACTGGTTCCTGGCCTTTGAGTTCGCGCTGGGCGCCGTGACCAAGTACTGGCCGGGCGACACGGTATTCAGCTCGGCGTACTCCGTGAAGTTCACTGAGTGGGGATACCCGTCCTGGATGCGCTTCGTGGTCGGGGCCCTAGAAGGTGCGGCCGCCGTCCTGCTGGTGATCCCCGATAGGCGAACACGCTTCCTGGGCGCCAAGACGCTGATGTTCGTGCTCACCGGCGCGGTCACCACCCACATCGTCAACCATGACCCGGCGGTGGAGAGCTGGGCCGCGCCGACCCACCTCGTCATCATGGGCATCCTCGCGCTGGCCAACTGGCCCGCCGACTGGCGAGACCTCCTGCGGGTTCCTGCCGCGCCGACAGCCCGAACACCACGGCCATCCAACGAACGGCCATCCAACGAAATGACAAGGGTGCAGCACCTTGGAGGGAATCCCTGACCTACACCGACCCGCGGCGGCCGCGCCGCTCTGCTGGACCCGGGCGCCGATTGGTCCGGAGGTGGAGCAAGACGCTGAGGGAGGGCCACAACGACGAAGGCCCAGGTCTCTGACCTGGGCTTCTCTCAAGAGCGGGTGACGAGAATCGAACTCGCGCTCTGAGCTTGGGAATCACCCTGCACTGCGGCATCAACATGCCACCTGACCTGCGGGAACAGGCTGATGCTGCCAGAGTCCGAGTGCCGTCTCGGTACCTGTGCTGACCGCTCTTTACCGCTGCTACTGGCACGTTATGGCACGGTCACGTCGGTGCGGCCCGCGGGGTTGTCGCCTGACGGGTTACGTAGGAATCAGGCTCCGTACCGGCTACGTAGATCCCCGGTGATCTGCGACATGAGCGCAGTCGAGTCCTGTGGTGCCATGTCCGAGACCGGAAGCTCCATCGGGGGGTCACAAGCGGCCAGTCCGGTCTCCTTGTCCACTATCGCCGAGAGAGCGAAGACCTTGCCGGCGACGGCGCCGGACAGTCGGAGCTACACAAGGGCGACGAAGTTCGCTGCTGTGCCGATGAGTACGCCGACGAGCAGCGTGATGGGCCCCCGGTACATTCCCCAAAAGGACTGCTTGGAACCCGCGAGGTACCCCCGCAGGCCATCCAGCTGATCCCACAGGGATCGCCGCGTAGACGTGAGATCTTCCTGGAATTCCGTCTTCAGGCGAGTGCGGAGCCTTTCGTCCCGTTGATCGAGTTTCGTGGGCAGGGACTGCCTCCACGCCTCAAGTTCCTGCACTCGGAGTTCAAGAGATCTTGCTTCGCTTGTATGGACGTGTGAATCGAAGGCTTCGACTGCAGCGCCAGTGTCCGAACTGTAGACCCTGAGTGGCCGGGAGAGAAACTCATCGAGACGTCGTTGAACTCGCCTGATATCGAAAATCGTCAGCGCGATGCCACCCGCTTCGAGGGCCGCTGACACAGCGTAGAGAATCCTGACAGTACAAGACATGTCGGGATGGTACTGCAGGTGTGCCGAGTGGAGTTCTTTGTGGGGGTGTCAGTTTGCCCTCTGAGAGGAGCGCGCTTTGCCCCTCGACCTCCGCTGACCATGCGCACCTCCTGATCCTGGCCTCTAGCTGGTTCGGGACACGCTCCCCCGATAGCTACGTGCGTCGCCTATCAGAGGTCTGGCCAGTCAAAACCTGGCTAGCCATTTTGGTGAAAATTTCTCTTCCGATGAATACGTCATTCATCTTCTCTCCGGCCAGGTCAACGTCGCGCTGCGACGGAGTTTCTAGCCGTAGTCTCCTAACTATGCTCTCGGTAGCGTCAGCGTAGCCCCAGAGTTTCCACTTCACCTTTTCGGCCTGTTCAGCTACAGAGTGTGGGCCGAGCATGATGATGCGATTAAGAGGGTGCTGCACAGCGTCGACCAGGTTATGGGCCTGGTCGATTTCGATGCTCGACGCCGCCTCTGATCTATTTCCCGCGAAGTCGGGAGAGGATATCTGGGCTAGAACCTCATCGAATTTGATGGAGCACTTGTAGATTGCATCATTGGCGACTTCGCACGTGGTCAGGTACTCGACGTAAGCTTGTTCCCTTTGGGTGCGTAGCCACTGAGAATGCGCGATCTCGCCTTGATCTCTTACTTGCCGCCGTCCCGCCCGGTATGCGATTACAGCACCCGCAAGCGTGACGCTCGCAGCGATCCCGGCTGCGAGGATCGTAGCCAACTGTCCGTCCATGGATGGATGTTCCCCTACCAGGCGACGTCACCGCAGCCCCCAACTCCCATCCTGTCTGCCGTCGACCTACACGTATGTGGGGCGGGCGCGGTGCCGGGCGTTCAGGGCAGTGCTGCCTCGATGCTCATCCTGGGGAAAGCGTCGTCCACCATCGAGGGGACGAGCGGGAGGCGATGGCTGCGGTAGAGGGGGCTCGTGTAGACCCGCCGGATGTATGCAACGTAGCGATGGGCCGCGAACTGGCATTGGCCCGCCGTCAAACTCTCTGCCCGTCGCTTCGCTGGTGCATGGGGGATCGCCAGGCTCAGACGGATGACCTCGACCTACCGTCTTCGGGTCGCCGGCGGCCCCTCGGTGAATCGGCGATGTCGGAAGGCTACCCAGCGTCTCCTGTCGGAGCATTAATGTGGACAAACACGCGCGGCGGAAGGACGAGGCATGCCGGAAGTGCCCGCAAGGAATGAAGAGTCGGCGTTGGCGGAGGCTCTAAAGCAGGCCGAGGTCGGCGATGCGGTCGCATCCGAGCTTGAAAAGTGGCAGCAAGCGAACGACACGCGGATCGTCTTCGATCGATGGCTCACGCCTGGCAAGAGCAGCGCGGTACTGGCGGCAGTGGCACTGACCGGCCCGTTTTTTAACGGCAAGGTCGTCATGAAGGTGTGCCCTCAGGGCACAGCCACCGGACGGGAGCCCGGTCGGCATGCCCGTGCGATCGAGGACGCCCCCGAGGGGTTCGCCGATCGCCATCTGGTGAAGCAGCCCGTTGGGCCCGTCAGCGTCCCGGGTGGTGTCAAGGTGATGTTCCAAGAGATCGCCGGCGGTAACATCCGTGACGTCCGACCGCTATCGGCCACCTTGCGCGGTCGTGATCTGCCGGAACTCGTCGGTGTCGTGGCGCGCTCGGTGCTCAGCGACTGGAACCCCAGGCCCTCAGGCATCCGGCGCATGACCCCGCGGGATTTCATCCTGGAGCATGTGGGCACCCGGATGGACAAGGACGGCCCGGTCGCGAAGCTGGCCGCGCAGCTGGCCTACGAGCCCGTGGACAAGGACGTGCCGCTCTGGGTCACCTTCGCAAACGGCGGGGTTGTACCGAACATGGTCGCCTGGCTGGACCGCGTCGTCTGGGACGGGCTGGACAGCGACCACGTGCTCGCGATCCTCGGCAGGGCCCATGGTGACCTTCACGCTGACAATATTCTGCTGCCGATGTCGCCAGTCGTGGACGCCACTGCGTACCGACTGATCGATCTCTCCGGATACCAGGCAGACGCACCGCTCTCCCGAGACCTCACCCATCTGACGCTGGCTCTCATTCTCCGGGAGTTGCCAGAGCTGACTGAGCGCCAACGCAGAGTCCTGGCTGAATTTCTGGTTGATCCCGAGGCGGACAGCGATGCCGTGCTCCACGTCGTGGGGCTGGGCAACCTCTCAAACGACATCGCCGAGGCCGGTGAGGCGTATGCGAAACAACTGTCGATGCCGGATGACTGGCAGGACCAGTACCTCCTGTCGCTGGCAGGGAACGCGCTGCTCTTTGCGACCCGAGAGGCGACGGTCGGGTCTCAGGAGCGGGCGTGGTGCTACCAATTGGCCTGCAGCGCCCTGGGCCGGTTCTTTTTCCTGCGTGGTCTTCATGCGCCCACGGCGTCGGCTCCTCGCTGCGGCCTCCTGCGAGCCATTGAGGCTGTTCCGGAGGTCTCGGGCGCGGTCGACCGCCTTGTCGAGGGCTGCGATCGCTGGAGTGCCCGCCGTACGACTGTGGCCATCATCGACTCGGCCGCCTTCGGGGAGGAAGACCTCCAGAAGTTCGCGGGGCTCGGCTGGAATCTAGTCGTAGAGCTCAACCTGGACACTGATGTCGACGGCGGCTGGAAGGCGGCTGCCTCTGCGGGCGGGGGCCGGATCCACCGGCTCCAACTGCGTGACCAAGAAATGATGTTCGGCCGCAACAGCACGAACTGGATCGCGGCTGCGGGGATCCGCGGGGCAGATCCGGTCTCCCCGACCACGGCCCTGCGCCGCTGGCGCTCGATGTATCTGCCGTTCGTACGGGAGTCAATCGAAGCAGTCAACCGTCACTCAGGGCGGCCGGCCACGGTCGTCTGCTTCGGCCAAGGCGGCAGCGCTGAAAGGGCACTGGTCGAGTCCTGCATCGACGTCTTCGAAGACCGGGCGAGGATTCTCTCGATCTCGGCCACCGGCGAGGGAAGCCTTGCCGAGTACGATGCCGAACTGCTCGCGTGCGAACCCGCCGACCTACTACGCGCGTTGCCTAAGCTCTCGTCGGTTGAGGTGCAGAACCGCAGACCTAGGGTGCCCGCCGAGAAGGGCTTCATGGAGGTCCCCGGCGGGTTGCTGTCGCGCTTCGAGGACACGGCGGTACTGCTGCACTCTGAGGTCGGGGTGGAGTCGGAGGCAGGCGAGTATGAGGTAGGCGCCTTCTACCGGGGCCGTCCCATCTCGTGGTTTGAGCTTGACCTTCACATGGACCTGCCACGGGCGATCACCGAGGACTTCACCGGCCAGGTGCGCACCGCTCTGGAGCAGCGCGACACCCTGCGGGTGATGCTCGCCCACAGCCCTGGCGCCGGGGGCACGACCATAGCCCGCCGGGTGTCCTGGACTCTCAAAGACGAGTTCCCCACGGTCGTGGCCCATGGCAGCCAGGACGAGGCAGTCCTCTCTCAGCTGGTATCCGACCTGTCGTCTGAGACTGGCAGCCCTGTCCTTCTCCTGCTTGAGCTCGTATCCGAGTCCTCCCAGCAGAGGCTGTACGAGCTACTGCGGGCGAGCAGCGTGCCGGCCGTAATGCTGATCACCACGCGTCGGAGTTCCGCCGGCGTCGGTACCGTCCAGACCTCGCCCCAGCGCAGCCTGCGGGTTGGGGCGATGAAGAGAAACGACCGGTTCGAGATGGCCCGGCACTTCACCGATCTAGTGCCGGACCGGGAGGAATCTCTGTTCGAGCTGGTTGCCGAGGAGTCAGATCACAGCGTTCCGTTCTTCTTCGCTTTGACCGCATTCAACAAGGAGTTCGAGGGGCTGCCCGGGTACGTCGCGCCGTTCCTCGACCAGGTGTCGGATGTCGACCGGGAGATCTGCACGTTGTTGGCCCTGGCCCACCGCTTCAGTGGTGTGGCAGTGCCCTCCGACCTGTTCACGGATCTGCTCGGGTTGGCACCGGCCGACGATGTGGATCTGCGTCTGCACGTCGACGATCGCGTGCTGCCACTCCTAATCGAGGAGAGTGACGGCATGTGGCGGCTATCGCACAGTCTGATCGCCGAGGAGGTGCTGCGGCAGCTGGTGGCCTCGCCCGGAGCGGCCACGGGGCCGGAGGACTGGAAGGCAGCGCTGCCAGGCTGGTGTGAAACGCTCATCGCCCAAGCTGGCCGGGTGTTCCAGAACCGTCTCCCGGATGATTTGAAGATCCTGCTTGACCGCCTCTTCATTATGAGGGATGCCCGGGAACCGGTGGAGTTCCAGCGGACTGGCGCCTACACGGAGCTGCTCCAGCAGATGACCGTGCCCGGGCGCAAGCAGGTAATTCACGCCCTGGTGCAGGCATTCCCGAAGGAATCGCACTACTGGGGCCATTACGGACGCCTGTTGTCCTATGACTCCAGGGACTTCCAAGGGGCCTTGAACGCGGTTGACAAGGCTATCTCGCTGGCCCCAAGCGACCCACTGCTGCATCACATGCGGGGCATGGTCTTTCGGAACGAGATCAGGTCCGTGATTGAGAACCGGACCCATTCCCAAGATGACATCAGAATCCGGGAGGGTCGGATCCTCGAGCTCGTGGAGTCCGCTCGAGTCTCCTTCGGCAAGGCCACGGAGTTGGACGACTCCAGCGAGTACGGCCACATCGCCTTGGCCCAAATGTGTATCAGGGTAATCGAGTTTGGGTTCTCACAGTCCGGCGTATCCACCTACTCGGAGTTCCTTGTCCGGCAGAGCGCCGGCGCTTACCGGGGGCTGCTGGAGGAAGCCGAGAACGCACTCGACGCGGTGCTTGAGATCCGCGGCTCGGACCGTCTGTCTTACCGGGCGGAGGAAACGGAAGCCGAACTGCAGAAACTTTATGACAACTACCAGGCGTTGCTGCAGGGTTGGCGGAATCTTCTCTCCCGCGCCGACGCGTTTAAGGCGCCGGTGCGGCGCCGACTGGCCCGTGCATACCGGCAGCGCAACGGGTCGTGGAGCAAGGCACCGGCGCCCGACGTGAGTCAGGCGGTCGAGCTACTTAATGCGAATCTCATGGACAACCCGCGCGACTTCACGAGTCTGCGCGAGTGGCTGCAGGCAGCGCGGTTCTTGCCGGCGTCCCTGGACCGCGCGGCTGATTACGTGACTACGTGGGCACGGACGGAGTCCACCCGTGACGCCCTGTTCTACGACTATGTGCTCGCATGCCTACGCGTTCTGGAAGGACAAGACTCGGCTATCGAGGAGTATCGCGCGAAGTTGAACCGGTGCCGGGATCGGGCCACTGGCTTTGCAAACCGTCACTCGACGGCTTACGAGTGGCTAGGGGACGGACGGGAACTGGGCCGCTTGGTCTCCCACCAAGACCTCAAGCAGTGGAACCGCCGAGAGGGAGAACTACCGCCCGCCCATCTGACTCGCCTCCGAGGTCGTGTTTCCCAGATCAGGAGCCGAGCCTCAGGGACCATCGACTTTGGTCGAAGCATCCAGGCATTCACGGTTCCAAGTCGGGCCGGATTGGTCCGTGGTGTGCATGAAAACTGGCCAGTTACCGCACTGATTGCCTTCCGCTACGACGGCCCCGAGGCGTGGGCGGTCGAACTCGGTACGCCCTGACCTGGACGGCACCGCCGGGTCGGCATGGCTCGCCCAAGGTCGATGCGTTTTCGAGCCCAGTGAGAGTGCCGCTGCCAGCGCCAGGCTCAGTTGATCGCCATTTCCCGGGGGGTGCTACGGGCAGGGCCGTTGAGGAGTTGGCTGGCTTCACTGAGCGCCTTAAAGGCGTGTGGAGGCGCTCGGTCTGACGCACCGACGCGAAGGAACTCCTCGAGCGCTGCAGCTGGTGGACTGCTGGTGTCACAGCAGTGTGCCCACTAAGTTCTGGGGTCGCTAGCTACTGAGCGCTGCGGAGTCCTCCCCCGGTCCGTACAGCGGCGCGTTGCTGGAAGGCGATCACCTTGCCTTGAGGCCTTGGCTTTGTGGGGTCGCTTCCGCGAGCCTGCGTAGGTGGTTTCGGTGCGATTGAACGCAGCACGGTCGCTTGAATTGCTAGTTGTTCAGATGCGGGAAGGTAGGGCTTGTCGCCGTACAGGCGTTCTAGCAAACTCCATAGAAGCAGGGGAGCTTCCTGGCCAACCGACACGGGCTCCTCCTTGCGCCAGCCGCGCTGAGTTAGCTGCACGTACAGTGATCGTTTGCGGCTTTCCCCGATGTTGCCTACGGAAGCGCCGCGAAGAATCAACGCCTGGATCGACACGCCCCACACTTGCTTTCGCCGGGCAAACCCCTCCAGGGTCAGACGGTCGGTGATCTCCTCTCGCGCCCTTTCGTACGGAACGAGGAAGGCCCCCGCGAAGCGGTTCGCTTCGCCTTCGGGATCTTCCGCGCGTGGCCGGAACGTGTGCAAGACGAGGTGTCCCAGCTCGTGAGCCAGTGTGAAGCGGTCCCGATCTCCTTGCATGCCAGGGAAGTAGGCGATCAGTGCTGTCTCGCCGATTCCTGCCCAGTAGGAGACGCCGAAGTGCTTGTTGGTGGGGCTGACCGAGTCTCCCGTGGGATCTGGGAGCACGATGGGGGCAACGGCCACACCAGCTCGCTCAAGTGCGCGCGTCATATGGGGGATCGGCTTGTCCGGAGCTAGCCGAAGAGCCACCCGAGTCTGTGCTGCCAGATCCTCGATGTCATCCGCGGTCAACTCAGCCGTGGTGGCAAATGGAAGTGGTGGCGCGGGGTAGCTGGCTTGGCTGGTGATCTCTTCTGTTACGCGGAAGCTTTCACCGTAAAACGCGCTGATTCGGCGAGTGACTGTCCGGCTGGCAGTCGCCATCTTGCGAAAGCGCAGCGAGTCCAAGGGGACGGACGAAGGCTGGGCGTGGAAGAAGCTCATTGGGGTATCCGTGGCCTCCGCGATCACCCGTAGCCGGTCCTCGGCCGGCTCCCGCGCACCCGTCTCCACCTGGGAGATCCAGCTTTGGCTGATGTTAGTCAGTCGGTGGAGATCAGCTCCCGTTAGCCCGAGGAGGGCGCGGAGTGTTCGCAGCCGCTCACCCGGAGAAGCCTCCAGTGCCGTCGGCATCGTTCGTCTCCTCTTCCGGAAGTTCGAGTTCTAGACCTTCATCTTGCGGCTCGAAGTGAAGGTCGTGCAGGTCGGACGCGCTAGCGAGGAGGGGGAAGTCAAGATCGACTCGCTGCTCCTTACCGAACCGCCACGTGCCGATCGTCCGCACCACTCGGAACAACGGTGCATCCTCAGCATCGACACGCCAGAGGATAAGCAGGTCGTTGTCTTCCGGTCCCACCAGGGTCGGCTGTCCGAATCTCTGCAGGGGGCGGTTCTGGTAGAAGGCTCGCCGCTGACGGTTAGGTCCAGGCGCCGGAACGTGATCGTCGCGGAAGCCGTGGAGTAGCCGCGTCCTGTACTCGTTGTTGGTGAGCCATAGCTCGCCGTTCCTGCGGTGATTGCCGCTGAGCCTCCAATCGCCGAGCGTGTCTGACTGCGACCCGAGACGCTGGTGGACGTGGGCGCGGGCCATGTGGGTTCGCATCCAGCCATAGGCGGGACCGCTCATCTCGGGGACTTGACTGCGCTGACGTTGGACGGCCCAGGCGAAGGCGTCGTGCAGCGGTTCACAGAGCTGCGCGGTGGCAGCGCGGATGTGCTCTACCTCATCCTTAATCACAGCCGTGAAAATATCACGGGAAAAGTTAAGGGTGTAGGGGTTCGTGCTTGCCGAGTCGCGCAGGAGGAGGAGAGTGCCGTATTTATCCTTTTGAAGACCTTTTTGTGCTGTCCTATGAGGCGAGGGCTGCAGGGTCAGTTCGTGACTCGGTTTGCTCGCTCGCGGAGTTCTTGGGCCTCAGGTAGCCCGCTGTATCGCCGTAGGCGAACGTGCATGTCCTGGAGGGCGGCCTGGACCTTGATCGAGCGGATGCCGTCGGCGCAGTCGAGGAACTCGCGCCAGGTTGCCATGGCGCCGTCGACGTCGCCTTGGCGTAGGCGTACGCCGCCGAGGTCGGCGAGGACGATGGCGCGGGTGCGGCGGCGGTCGAGGCCGTGGATGTCGAGGGCGAGGTGGAGGTGCTCTTCGGCGGCGTCGAGGTCGCCGAGGCGGGAGAGGATCATGCCGGATTCGTGGGCCCAGCGGCCTGGGGAGTAGTGGGCGGCCCAGGAATCGCTGCCTGCGGTGGGTGGTCTGCTGATGGCGGTCTCGGACATGGCGAGGTGTTTGGTCGCCATGCGGCGGTCGTCGTCCTGGGCGGCGGCGTTGGCCAGGGTGGCTTCGTAGTACGCGACGGCTCGCGGGTTGTCCAGGTGGCGGCCGTACTCCACGCAGGCTTCGCCGAGCTGGACGGCCTCGGCTCGGTATCCCAGGTCGACGCACTGGACGGCGAGCCCTCGCAGGGCGGTGGCGGACAGTTCCGCGTCGCCGGCCTCGGCGGCCAGGCGGAAGGAGTGGGCGTAGTAGCCCTGGGCGAGTCCGCGTAGTTCGGGGGTGTCGCCTTCGTCCTGGGCCATCCAGCCGGCGAGGTGGACGAGCTGGGAGGTCGCGGCGAACAGCTCGCGCCCGGTGGCTTCGGTGAAGCGGCCTTCCAACCAGGGAGCGACGTCCTGGGTCAGGTAGCGGACTGCCAGATGGCGCGCGTGGCCGCCGCCGAGTTCGGACGCGGAGTCGCCGAGGGCCTTCACCATGTGGCGCACCGCTGCGACTTCGCCCTTGCCGACGCGGGCGGTCCCGGGAGATGCGGTCGTGGTGCGGCGGGTGATGCTGTCCATGTCGGGCAGGCCGAGGGCGGACAGGGCGTATCCGCTGGAGGCGAGAATGAAATTCCGGCGGTCCACGTCGTTCCTTCCCAGCTGTAGGACTGAAGCCACGGTATCGGCGTGGAGTGCCACCGGCGCGATCTCCGGAAGGTTGATCGCTTCCGGGTCCAGTCCCAACACCTGGGCGATGTAGGGCCACCAGTGGTCCGGGGTCCGCTCCCCCTCGATCCAGCGCCGGGCGTGCTGGCGCTGCAGACGGCGAGGGTCGCCGCTCTCTGCCAGACCGAGCGCGCGTGCCAACTCCGAAGGTCCCCAGCCCCGTTCATGGCACGCGTGCTTGATCAGCTCGGCGACAGCCGGGTTCTTCGGCACCCCGTCACCCTCCCCACCTGGATTACGCGGGATTACGCAGGACTACATCCTGGGCCCTGCCCCGGGAGCTCGGATCGTCGTTGACTGAACATCACCCCTTGGATCTCCGATTGGCTCGAACAGGCCCTGCTCAGGGCCTGTTGGTGCCTGCCCGGACGCGCGAAAGGCATACCGGTGACGACGACCGACCACGACCTCCGTACCCACACGACCCCGCCCTCGGCGGTGGTCGAGACGACGCAGTATCCGGCGGCCGAAAGGGTGGCCGGGCCTGACCGCCGGCAGACGACCCCGATCGTCCGCGGCCTCGCCCTCCTGGACAAGGACCCCCGCTACGACCGCCGGACCGGGCACGCGGCCCTGCCGATCGAGGTGTCGTTCCTCGACGGCACGAAGACCACCGCGATGCTCGAACTGGCCCCGGGCAGAGTCCTCCTGTTGAGCGCCCAGCTTGAGCGGGCTGTCGCCCTGCGCGCGAAGGCCCAGGAAGCAGCGGCCACGTGAGCCGGCCCGCGTTATCCGATCCGCTCGGAACCGCCCTGACCTGGGTGTGGGCGTTCGGCACGGCCGCAGGACTCGCCATGGTGGGCCTGCTCGCGCAGGGCGAGTCCTCGGCTGATCGGGACTTTCTGACACATCCCTCGCTCAATGTCGACGACCCCGGCCCGGACGACCCCGCCGGATAGACCACTGCGGCCCCGCCATGCCCTCCCTGCTCTGCACCACCTGCGAAGGGAAGCCGATGATCAGCCAGCTCAGCAGTGAAACGCAGCCCCTGCCCGTGTCGGTCGCGTTCAGCGGTCCGGACAATACCGGGAAGACCAAACAGATCGGAATCCTCGCCCGCCGCATGGGCTCCGCCGCCACCTCCGCGGGCCCTCTCGACCACTACGACCCGCGCTGGGCTGCGATCAAAGCTGAGGGCATGGGCCGCTGGTGGTTCGAGACCGGCCCGGTTGAGGAGGTCGCCGATGTCCTCGCCCACTCCTACCTGGAGCGCTCCCGGCAACGGTTCAATGCGCCGGTGCGGTTCCTGGACCGGGGAATCCCGATGCTGGAGGCATCCCTCGCGGCCACCGTCGCCGTACGGGAGAACCTGAATACCCGGCAGGCCACCGACCGCGCTCGCTCCCTCGTGGCGTCGTACGAGTCCGATCTCCGGGCGGCGGAAGACGGTGAACGCGCACTTCTGCTTCTCCACTGCGACGACGTCGAGGAAGGTACCCGCCGGAGCCTGTCCCACGAGGCCACCGTCACGGACATCTACGCGGATTACCAACGGCGTCTCCACGAGCAGATCAACCGACTCGTCGCGGACGACCGGTTCGCCGCGGTTATCCGGATCGGCGACCGGCCGACCATCACTATCCAGGACGAGGTCCGCCGGCTCCTGGCCCCACTGCACCCCGCCATTCCGAGCAGGGCGATGGGGGGCGTGCACGTCGTCGCACTGGGAGGGATGTCGGAGAGCGGCAAGAGCATGGCCGGTGAGTACTTACGGACCCATCACGGGCACGCCCGCCTCAAGATCGGCTATCTGATCGAGGACGCCGCGGACCGGGCGGGCATCGCAGACCCGTACCGGCTGGCCCCGGTCGTCCAGACCGAGCTGATCGTGGACGGCCTGGACCGGTACTGCGAGGCTCACCACTTCCTCGACTCCGTCAGCGTCGAGTCGCTGCACGACTTCGACTCGGCGGTTGAGCTCGCCAGGATGCTCGGCCCTCAGCTCACCATCACCTACCTGGACACCTCCTCGGCAATCCGCGCGCAGCGCGGCACCGCCGGTGCCCAGGACGTCGCCGACCGCGACCTCGTCAAGAGCGCCCGTGGTGCCGACAAAATCGCCTCCATCGCCCAGGAGGTCATCCGCAACGATGGACCGCGTCTGCAACTGGAGCGCCGACTGGATCACCTGGCGCTGACCCACCGGTGGCCCTCGCACCAACCGAGCACCATGCCGGTCAACGCCCTGGGCCTGCCGGTGCACCTGGAGTCCTACCTTTCTGAACTCCTCGATCGCTTGACCACCGCACCGCAGCCGCTGATCGATCTGCTGGCCGTCACGGGCAGTGGCGCCCGGGGCAAGTACCAGCACGGCTGGAGCGACCTCGATGTGTTCGTTGTCGCCGAGGCCGAGTCCCTGGACGGGATGCGCCGTGTCCTGGCCAACCTGGAAGCC
This sequence comes from Streptomyces sp. NPDC048560, assembly GCF_040650955.1. Classification (NCBI taxonomy): domain Bacteria; kingdom Bacillati; phylum Actinomycetota; class Actinomycetes; order Kitasatosporales; family Streptomycetaceae; genus Streptomyces; species Streptomyces sp. NPDC048560. The sequence continues at coordinate 235,977 of NZ_JBEZIJ010000013.1, read as the reverse complement.
GAACTCGGAGGCGTCAAACTCGGACTGACCGTACTGACCCGTGCCGAGTGCCGGACCGGCGCCGTCACCTCCAGACTCCTGCACGTCCTCGCGCTCATCGGCAGCGGCGGCCTCGTCCCCCTGTGGTGCGCTCCCGGCCTCGCCCTGCCCGCCCCGGACGCAGCCACCGACATCGACGTGAGCCTGCGCGACGGGATCCAGGCCGCCGTCGAGATCCGCCGCCAGCTCCTCAAGGGCGCGCCCGACCTCCGTGACCTCTACAAGGTCACCGCGCTCCTGGCGAAGATCCAGCTGCGGTTCGGCGGGATCGAGTGCCCCTCCGACGGCGACGCCCTTCGAGTACTCGTCGAAGCGAGGCACCACGACACGAGCATGGTCTCGGCGGCCCGCACCGAGCACGCTGCCGCAACGGAACTGGCCCTGGTCATTTTGCGGAGCTGGCTGGCCACCCTCCCGGGGAAGGCGACGTGAGCGTGAGGGGCAGGTCGAGAGAGGCGGCGGGGACGATCACCTTCCACAAGGAAGTCACGACCCGGGAGGCGGCCGAACGTGAAGCCAGGGGCTGGGCGCAGCTTGTCTCCCGGATACAGGTTCCGGCCCTGCGGGGACGTCCGGCGTTGCCGGGTCGCCATCTGCTCGCGTACGAGGACGTCTTCGCCAGCGGACGATGCGAGCTGCTGCTCGGCGACGTGATCGCCCTGGCCGACCGCGACCCAGGCATGCTGCCGCGCCTGGTCTGCCTCGTGGATGGTGTTTGCCACGACCTGCGGATGGCGGCCGAGGAGACCGGGAAGGTGGTCCCGATGGCCGAGTGCGTGCCGGACCTCTACCTCGACCGGATCCGGCCTGGCGGACGGCTCGACCGCTGGTTCCTGCGACGGGGCCTGCCGATCACCCTGCCTTACGCCGATGTGACCCTGACTGTCCAGGAGCTGGCCAGCTACTCGGTCACCGCCAACGGCCGACCGCTCACTCTGAACGTCGCCGCTGTCATCGATAGTGCGCGCCACGCTCTGAGCCCTGACCGGCGGCGGCTATCCGGGCTGACGCAGGGGGACCCCACCGAGCCCAACATCGCCGACCCGCTGTGCTGGCTCGACTTCGAGTTCGCCGGCCGCAACACCACCGCGGGCGAAGCCGCGAACCTGCTCTGGTACCTCATGGCCCTGGGCGGTTGGCTCGTCCCCCGCTATCAGCCCGACGTGTACGCCCGCACCCTGCGCCTGGCCCTGCCCTCTCACGCCGGCCCTCGCGTCGACCATCTGGAACTGCGCGCCGCCACCCGGCACATCGACATCAGGTACTCCTGGAACACCGGCGCCGGCCGTCACGCTGCCCTCGCGGGAGCGCTTCACAGCCTCTGCGGCCAGGCCGGCGGCATCGGCATGGAGGAGCTCCGTGCCTTCCTTGCCCTGCGCATCCTCGGCGTCATTCCGGCCGCCCGGCTGACCGGCGAGGACCTGCTGCTCGTCCTGATCAAGCTTGCCGAGAGCCAGGACCCCGGAACCGACCTCGACGCCTTCTTCTTCACCGCACCGGCCCTTCATTCCGACCCCGGCGAACGGAGCCTCGATGTCCCTGCCCCTGCTTGAGACCCACCTCCAGGCCCGGCCGCTGCAAGGCCGGACCGCCCTTGTCACCGGGGGCGCCACCGGCATCGGCGCCGAGATCGGCCGCGCCCTCGCCATCTCAGGAGCCACTGTCGCCATCAACCACCTCGGTCAGGAGCGGGAGGCCCGGGCACTCCTCGCCACCTTCGACCGCGGCGGCAGTCCTGGCGTGGCCATCGACGCCGACCTGACCGACCCTGACGCCGTGCAGACGATGATCGACCAGGTCCGTGCCGAGGCCGGCCCGATCGACATCCTGGTGAACAATGCCGGGGCCTACCCCCGTGTTCCGTGGCGGGACACCGACGAGGTTGCCTGGGCGTACTCCCTCGACGTGAACCTCACCGCCCACTACCGCGCCTGCCACGCGGTGACTCCCGGCATGGTCGAACGGCGCTGGGGCCGCATCGTGAACATCGGCAGCGTCAACGCCCGCGTCGGCCGGACCAACCTCGTCGCCTACAGCACCGCGAAGGCAGGGCTGCTCGGCCTCACCCGTTCCCTCGCACGCGAGCTTGGCCCGTACGGGGTCTGCGTCAACACGGTCTTGCCCGGCGCCATCCAGGTCGAGGCCGAGACCGCGATCCCCGCCCGTCATCGCGCCCGCCCGGAGGACCAGATCAACCGCCAGTGCGTACCCCGCCGCGGAAGGCCCGAAGACGTCGCGGCGCTCGTGGCGTTCCTCGTAGGGCCCTCCGCGTCGTTCATCACTGGGCAATCCGTCCACGTCGATGGCGGCTGGCTGCTGCACTGAGACCGTCCACAAGCAAGGAGACAAAGCCGAATGATCGAACGAGTCCGCGCCGTTCTCGTCACCGAGAACGACACGATGCTGGTCATCCGCCGCACCAAGCCCGGCCTTCCCGCGTACTGGGTGCTTCCCGGCGGCGGCGTCGAAGCCGACGACGAGTCCAGGGAGGCCGCCCTCCACCGGGAGATCCACGAGGAGATCGCAGGTAAGGCCGACATCGTCCGCCTCCTGCACACGATGGAGTCCGACGACGAGCGTCAGCTCTTCTACCTGACCCGCATCGCGACCTGGTCCTTCGAAGACCGCACCGGGCCCGAGTTCAGCGCCGAAGGCCGGGGCGAATACGTGTTGGAGGAGGTCCCACTGACCGTCGAAGGGATCGGCGCCATCGATCTCAAGCCCGAAGAGATCGCCCACGTCCTCCGAGGCGCCATCGGTGACGGAACCCTCTCAGGCACTACTACGGCCTGACCTGCGGAACGTGGGCATGCCGCTGGGACCAGCGCTGAAGTGCGCTGATCCCAGCGGCTTTTGCCGTGTCAGACCCGCGTGGTCAGACGGCCAGTGAGGGCGCGTGCATGCGGGCTGAGCCCGTCGAGGATTTCCTGGGCGTAGGGAGTGTTCGGGTGGGCTCCGAGTTTCTGGACCCCAGTCCAGTTCTTCGCGAGCTGTTCAAGGGCCTGCTGGGTGCGGTTGATGATCTCTTGCCGCTGAGCGAGGAACTGCTCGGCGCTCTGGTGGGCCTGGTGCCAGGTGATGCTTCCCCGCTCGGCACGCTGGCCCAGGGGTGGCGTGGTGTCGCCATCGGCGAGACAGATGGCGTCGGCATCCCGCACACGCTGGCGAAGCTGTTCTTCCTCGCGTCGCGCGTCGAGTGCCGTGGTGGCCTCGTCGAGGGTGAGGAGTCCCTCGACTACCTGGTCAGCGAGATCAGGGGCGTGCTGGCTCAGGTAGTTGTGCTTGGCCTGCATGGCGGCGGCGTGGGCTTTGATTTCGCGGACGGTGCGGTATGCGGCGTCGAGATGGAGCTTGCCGGTGCGGACCAGTTCTGCGAGGTCGGGGGCGTGCTTGAGGACCGTGGCGGCATTGGAGAGGCGGGTGAGACTGACGGCGTGGAGCTTGGCGTGGTCCCGCAGGGAGTGTTCCGAAATTGAACGGGCCATTTCGGTGATCATGGCCTTCTGGCCTTTGCTCATGTGTCGGCGTCGCAGGTTGCTGGCGAGGATCAGCTGCACTGGGTCGGTGCCGGTGTAGGTGGTGAAGAGGGGCTCGACGCCGGCGATCTCGCAGGCGGCGAGACGGTTACGGCCATCGAGGAGGACGCCGTCGGCGTCACGGACGATTGGCGTGTGCTGGCCTTCGGTCTTGATGGACTCGGCGAGATCGTGCAGTTCGTCCTCGCGGAGCATGGGGAAGATGTCGGCGGCGGGGTGGGGCTTCAGAGCGGGCTCCAGGTCGGGTGGACGGGGTGGGGGTCAGCGGGTGCGGCGCTGGTGGGTGGGGCGGATGGTTCGGGCCGGGGCCGATAGGTCGGTTGGGGCGGTAGCGGTGTACTGAGGGAGGTCGGCGAGGCGGTTCAGGCGCCAGGTGAGGACCTCGCCGATGTTGGTGGCCGTGTCCAGTTCCCTGTGCCGAGCCGCCTGAGAGAGCAAGGTGACGGTGTCGTGGCCTGCTGATTTCGTGGCGGCGAGTGTGGCGGCGAGGGCGGGCCATGCGGGATCGGTAAGGATCTGCTCGGCCAGGTCCGGGAGGGCTTGGCGGACGACTGCGGCCTGCCGTTCCTGCAGGGGCAGGGCGAGATGGCAGCCACGCCGGTGGATCACGGCGATCGGCTGGAATGCGGCTGCCTGATAGGCGGTGCGGAGGTGTTCGGCTGCCCGACGGGCGGCCTCGGCCTGTTGGTTGTGGTGGTGGGTGTGGTGCCAGTGGCGGGCGGCGATGACGGCCAGGAGAAGGGCGTCGAGAAGGATCGCGAGGGCAGCTCCGTCCTTGGGGGCGGGTTCGCGCAGGATCGCCTTGATGGCGCTTCTGGTGGTACGGGCTTGCTGGTGGTGGGCGCGGATGCTGGATCGGCCGGCGCGTTCGAACGCGCCGGCTGCCTGCATGAGCTGTGGGCGCAGAGCGGCGGGTGCGATCAGGGGGAGTGCGTCGAGGGTTTCGGCGAGGGCCGCGATGTGCGCCTGTCCGGTCTCGACCTCGCTGTGCGTGAGGAGATCGGGTACGCGGTCGGTGGCCTGGGCGAGCCTTCGCCAGGCGTCGGGTTCGGAGGGGACAGTGGACGCGGCTTCTGCCGATGCCAGACGTTCGCTGATCTTGGGGTAGGAGAGGTCGGGGGCGAGGGTGGAGCCGGAGAACCAGACGGGATGACCGTCCTTGTTGGTGTCGCCTTCGAGGGCGATCTTGTACCCGCGGATGTCGCCCGAGGGGAAGCGCTGGATTTCGACGAGCACTCCGGAGTTGTCGAGGAGGGCGAAGAACTCCTGCGGTGTGGTGGCTGCGGAGAGGGCGGTGCGGGCGGTGATCCGCAGGCGCTCGCGGGCGGTCCGGGGCCGGCCGGTGCGCTGGGCTTTCTCCTGCTCGGCGCGGGTGGGGCGCTTCGCGGCCGTGCGGTCGCCACGGACGACCTGATGGAGGCCGTATTCCTTCTCCAGAGCTGTGAGTTCGCGATCTGCGGTGAGGTAGTCGTTCCAGTGGCGTGCGGTGCGCAGGTCGCCTCGGACCTTGGTGGCGGCGATGTGGATGTGGTCGGGGGCATGGCGGACGGCGACCCATCGGCAGCCGTCCGGGTCGTCTGTTGGCGCTATGCCGGTGGCGGCGGCGACACGGCGGGCGATGTCTCCCCATGCGGCGTCGTCGAGAATGCGGTCGCCGGGCGCTGTACGGATGGAGCAGTGCCACACGTGTTGCTTCGGGGCTCGGCCAAGTCGCTTGGCCTGTTGGACGCGTAGGTCGAGGTCGGCAACGAGAAGGTTCCTGGTAGCTGAGATGTCGTCGGTGCGGCCGGGGTCGGGGGCGAAGCCGTCCCAGGAGGCGACCAGGTGAGGGTCGGTGTGTTCGTTGGCCCGTCCGGGGCCGTAGAGGTAGCGGATGAGGCCGGCGGTGCTCTTGCCGCTGCTGATCTTCGCGATCACCGCGACCCCTTTGTGGCGGCGGCCTGGTTGGTGGCCGTCGCGATGTGGCGGACGGTGGTGCCGACTGTGCCGAGGAAGCGTTCCGTACGGTCGAGGAGCGCGGTGTCGCCATGGTGCGGGAGGCCGCCGGAGTTGAGCTTCTTGGCGATCTGGTTGACGTTGTAGCCGATCTTGGCGACCTCACCTCGGAGCGCGGCGAGTTCGTCGATGTAGTCGTCGAGCTGGGTTCGTTGACCGGGCAGTGTGAGGTCTCCGTGGACATGGGCCATGACGACGGCGCCGACGTAGTGGGCGGCTGCGATGTTCAGAGACCGGGCCTCGGCGAGGATGTCTGCCTTCTCCTCTGTGCTGTAGCGGACGTCGACGCGCTCTTTGCGCTGGGTCTCTTTGCGCTGACGGCGACGCGCGACTCGGTGCAGGGCGGCGGCTTCGGCGGCACGCCGCGGTGCGGCGATGCGAGTGGTAGTGCCGACGGGGTTGTTCTCGTCGGGCACCCCCTGGTGCCCGACGTCCTCCGCCCCCCCGGGGCGGAGGCACCTGCGTTGGACCGGCCCTTGGACGGTCCAACGCCATACCTTGCTCCGCCTGGTGCTGGGGTGGTGGGTATGGGCTTGGAGGGCAGGCGGAGTTCGTTCTGCTGATCAGAGATGGGGGTGCTCCTGTCGGCTCTGGTGGGAGGTGGTGGGGCCACCGTGAGGTGGGCCGTGGGATGTGGCCGTCCCCGCATGGGGACTGTGCGGGGACGGCCAGCGAGGAAGGAGGGATCGTTCAGGCGGTGTGGCCGTCGGCGATGGTCGACTCGGCGTGGACGATGGCCATGGCCTGGACCAGCCGGTCCTTACCGACCGGGTGGCCCGCGTCCCGGACCGCGTCTTCGAACTTCTTGCGCTGGATCCGGCCGCCACGCCCTCGCGGAACGTTGCGTCCGATGGCTACGAGTTGGTCGACGCTGGCGCCTGGACGCCGACCTCTTGGTTTGGTCGCTGCCGTGGGCACATCTCGTGTCGCGCCTGGGCCTTCCGCCCTGTCGAGGCCGTTGGCCTGTGACGTGGTCGGTTGGGGCGCTGGCTCTTCCGGCCGGTGAATCGGCGGTTCGTGCTGCGCCTGGTGGTGGCGGGTGACGACGTAGAAGTGCACGGCGCCGGCGAGGGCAAGGGGGGAAATGGCGGAAAGGACTCCGACGGTCACGTCGTCCAGGTGAAGTCCGGTGGGGCGGATCTGCTGGTTGAGGCGAATGGCGTGCAGGGCGTTGGCCCAGATGCTCGTGCCGGTGGCGAGGCCGACCAGCGCCCACACGTACATACGGGCCCTCCATGGCGCGGTGCGCAGAAGGAGGAGGGCGCCGATGCCGATGGCGATGAAGCCGTCGATCACGAGGGGGAAGGCGTACGTGAGCGGGCCGGGGATGTGGGTAGCGACGGCCATCTGGCGCAGGGCGGCGTACGAGAGGGCGAAGGCGGTGACGCCGAGGAGGGCGATGCCCAGACGGATGGCGCTGACCCCGATGGAGTTGGGGGACGCTATGGCGGGTGCGGACAATCGGGTGTGCTCCAAGTGATGGTGGGGGCAGCCGCGGCGGGCAGGGCGTGACGGCTGCGGAGGTGGGGACTCGTTGCGACTCGTCGCGTGCCTGGTCAGGGCAGGTACGGGTGCGGCGGTGATGTCGAGTCGACTCGTTGCGGGCCGGTGACTCGTAACCGCGCTGACCTGCGCCGCGACGAGTCGCGACGGGTTGTGCCGGGTCAGGCGCTGGTGTCGGGGCCCGGCTGTGGCTCGGGGCAGTAGCGGGCCCAGGAGTCTGCGAACTGCAGGCGGGTGAAACCCTTCGCCTGGGCATCGCCGTGGAAGCGGTGGTTGGCAGAGCTGATGCCGTAGCCCTTGAGCAGGATCTGCAGGCCGCGAGAGGTGAGGCCCTTGGCGGTGTACTCCGGCCAGGGTGTCTCGTCGTCCTTGTTCAGGAAGTCGAGGATGCGGCTGGTGCGGATCACCGGCGGATTTCCCTCGGTGGCGAAGGCCCGGCGGATGTCGGCCAGGAGCCGGATGCTCAGGCCGCTGCTGTCCTGGTCCTGCTCGGCCTCGCGACGTGTCATCGCCAGGCAGGCGGCGCGGGCGAGTGCGGGCCATTGGCCGCCCGCGAGGTCGGCGATGGCGACCAGCGGTTCCCAGGTATCCGCGGCCCGGTCCTCGACCGGCATGGGTGGCGTCAATTCCATCGCCTCGGCGTGGAGGGGCGTCAGCCAGGCTGCGAGGCGGTCGCGCAGGGCATTCAGTACGGGGATGTCGCGGGCGCTGCGGAATTCCGCCACGTTCTCGCCGGGCCTGCGGCGGCGCATCCGGATCACGATCGAACGGTCCATGATCGTGTCGGGCAGGTCGCCGATGCCGGCGAGGGCCGCCATGGCAAAGGTGGGGAACTTCGAGACCTCGTGGTTGGGGCCGGAGACCCGCAGGGTGGGCCGATTGCGCTGGTGGCCCGCGTTCAGGAGACCGCGCATCTCCTCGTTCTTTTCCGCCACCTTCGCGGAGCCGAAGAGAGTATCCGCCTCGTCGACGAGGAGGGTGGGCGGAGTGTCGGTGATCGACCGGAAGATCGCAGCGGCGGAGGCGTTGACCGTCACCAGCGGGTCGTGGACCGTCTCGGTGATCACGTCCAGCAGCCTCGACTTGCCGCACCGCTTCGCCGGGCCGACCACGGCCAGGCGCGGAGCGTGCTGCCACGCAGTCTGCAGATGGGTGGCGGCTACCCACAGGGTCACCGCCGTGAGGGCCTCTTCATCGGGGAGGACGACGTACCGCCGGAGCTGCGCTCGCAGGCTGGCCAGCACCTCCTCGCCTTCGGAGGTGGGAGTGGGGTCGGGAGCGGCAGCCGGGCGTTCCGCCGGTGCTTGTCCCGAGTCGGGACAGCCGGGTATGGCGACGCGCGGCCATACGGCGGACGGGGCGGGGAGGGATGGCGAGTTCGGGGTGGCTTCGTCCATACTGGGTGGAGAGCTCCTCAATCTGCAGGCCATATGGGACGGCAATCCCGGCCTAGCAGCTAGTCGTTCAGGGATGGGCGGCGTGGAGGTTTGCGCCTGAGCCCCTCGGTGTTTGGTCACCGGGGGGCTTTTTGCATGTCATGCCAAGGCGATGCCTGGCACATGCGATCGCAGGGATCGGGCATGATCACTACTATGCACTACGCATAGCGATTATGCAAGACGCAGAAGATGGTGTATCGTTTTCACTGTCGCTGCGGCTTGCAGCTACATGCTGCGAACGGAAGGAGGGGATGGTGAACGAAGACCATGACGGCGAGGAGCTCGAAGGCGTGCTGCTCAAGGGCGAGGACAACGCCGCCAAGCGGATCAAGGTCGAGCGAGACAAACGCGGCTGGAGCACTACCACGCTCTCCGAGCGCCTCAACGAAGCCGGCTACGAGATGAACCCGTCCGCTGTCTGGCGCATCGAGAACGGCAAGCGCCGCATCAACCTCGACGAGGCCATCGGTTTCGCCGACGCTTTCGGTGTCTCGCTGGCCAACTTCGTCGGCCCACCGGCCCTCGCCGCCGCAGGTCAGGCGATGGAGATGATCGACACCGTGGTGGCCGCCAACCTGGCGGCCCAGCGCGCCCAGCACGCATACGTGAAGGCGACAGACGCGCTCACCGCCTACCTCGCGGAGCACCCGGACATCCGCGACGAGGCCGACGTCGTGGTCAGTAACGCCATCGCCGAGAACGCCATGAAGATCAACCAGGAAGAGTTCGGGCTGCCCACCGGCCCGTAACTGCCTTCCGCCGCTGGCCTGGGCCCGCAAACCCCCAGACCGCGCCAGCACCACACCACGCCGCACCCATCCCAGAACGAACCGGCCCGGCCGGGGTTGCCGCCCCACATGCCTGGCCAGACGAGGACTCTGCTTGCGCCACACCGCGATACCCCACGCCTCCGCACAGCCTCGCGAAGCGAAGGAGGTGAACCAGAGCGACCGACTTCTCACAGTCGAAGAAGCCGCCGAACGACTCGGTACCGGCGTGCGCTTCATCCGGCGTCTCATCTCCGAGCGCCGCATTCGTTACGTCAAGCTCGGCAAACACGTCCGCATCGCCGACACCGTCCTGTCCGCCTACGTAGCGGAACGGACCGTCGAGCCCATGCGCACCGGTCGGTCGGGCTACGGGACGGCCGCCTGATGCCTCCTGCTCGTAAGCGAGTTCCCCGCCGCAGCTTCGGCGCGATCCGGAAGCTGCCCTCTGGGCGCTACCAAGCCCGCTATCCCGGAACCGACGGGCTGCTGCGCGCAGCCCCGCAGACGTACGAGACCAAGCGTGACGCCGAAGTGTTCCTTGCGCAGATCCAGGCCGATCAGTCACGCGGCGACTGGATCGACCCGACGGCCGGGGAGGTGCAATTCGCCGAGTACGCCAGGCGCTGGATCGACGAGCGCGGCATCGCGCCCACCACCGAGGAGTTGTACCGGAGGCTGCTCCGCCTCCACTTGGAGCCGACGTTCGGCAGCCAGTCCGTCAACATCATCAGCCCTGCCAAGGTCAGGACTTGGCGTGCGGAACGGCGCAGGGCGACGGGCGCCACCACGGCCGCAAAGTCGTACCGGCTACTCAAAGCCATCATGCAGACAGCGGTCGAGGACGAGCTGATCCGGCGCAACCCCTGCTCCATCCGCGGGGCGGGTCGCGAGAACGCGGACGAGCGGCCCGTGGCGACTATCGATGAGGTCTTCGCGCTCGCCGAGGCCATCGGCATCCGCTGGCGGCTCATGGTGCTCCTGGGAGCCTTCGCCTCCATGCGCCCGGAGGAACTGGCCGAACTGCGCCGCACCGACATCGACCTCGACACCGGCGCCGTTCGAGTGCGGCGGGCGGCCCCGGAGCTGAACACCGGCCGCCGGGTGATCGGCGACCCCAAATCACGAGCGGGCAAACGGGAGATCATGCTGCCGGGCTTCGTACTCCTCGACGTCCGCCGGCACCTGGAGTGGTTCGCCCAACCTGGACCCGACGGCCTCGTGTTCATAGGGGAGAAGGGTGCTGCCCTGCGCGGCACCACCTTCGGCCGCAAATGGCGCAAGGCGCGAGACGCGGTCGGCATGTCGACGGATTTCCGCTTCTACGACCTGCGCCACACCGGCAATACCCTCGCCGCCGACACCGGAGCCAAACTCAAGGACCTCATGGTTCGCGCAGGCCAGTCGTCCGAGCGGGCGCAGCTGATCTACCAGCACTCCACCAAGGCGCACCAGCGCAAGCTTGCCGACGCCATCGACGCCGACGTCCGCAAGCAGCGTGCGGTGGTTCGGGGCCTGGGCGCCGCTTCTGCCCAAAGGCTTCCGGCTCCGCCCGCAGGTTCTGGTGGAGCTGCGCGAGCGAGGTAACAGGGCCAGGTGGAGGTCCAGAACAGACCTCCACCTGCTGCCCCCTGAGCTTGCTAAAAGGGAGGCTCAGAAGCGGTGTCGGCCTGCGAGGGTTCCGCTGCCTCGATCAGCTTGTTGGTGAGCTCGATGGTGGCGAGGTACCACCAGAAGATCCAGTCGAGGAAGGCGTCGTCGTACTTGGCGAGCTGGTCTGCGCGTCGGTGGCGCAGGTCGAATCTGTTGGCGATCTCGAACAAGGCCCCATCGTCTGGTTTCCCGAGGTCCTCGCGGATCAGAGCGCGGCGTTCCTCCAGGATGCCGACGGCGGCAACGATGGCCGACCGCTTGCTCTCCAGAGATGCGTCGCGGGCGCGGAAGAGTGCGATGGCGTGCCGGACGCGGGCGCTGACGGCAGGAGGGCTGTCGTTGAGGACGCGGTGCACCAGCTGGCGGCGCGCGTCGTCGGTCACGGCGACCAGCCGGCCCAGGTCTTCCCCTTCAGCGGCGAGCTCGTACTCGGCTCCGGCTTCGCGCAGCAGTTCGTTGATCTTCGCGCGGTAGAGGATTCGCGCAGGTCCGTTGTGGAATTCCGAGTGGTGCCAGCCGCACCCGCCGTAGGAGTGGAAGCTCCGTAGCCGGGGACGGCTGACAAGATCGTGGAAGACCTCAATCAGACCGTAGAAGGTGTCCGTGTCCCAGGTCGTCGGGGCCAAGGGCCACAAGTTCGGGAAGCCCAAGCGTCGTTCGATCAGCGCAGAGGCGTCGGGCAGGTCGTCCGGCCCGTCGACGCACTCCTCGCCGAACTGCTCGACCAGGTAGCCGTTGCCCGCGAAATCGGCAACGATCCGTGCGAAGTCACGGCGGGCGTCTCGTGCGGTGCTCCCGTCAGCAGACAGGCCGCGTCCCTGTCGCTGAGGCCAGTATGGCCGGGGCGCGAGCGCGGGCCGGATCTCCGAAGCGCGACTGATGAGCTCCGAGAACCAGTCCTCTCGGGTTCCCGTCCTGGACCGGCTTTCCTGCGTGGTCCCCCAGGGGTCACGGAAAGTCTGGACCTCTCGGAAGTCCGTCACGGCTGTTGATCCGACCAGCGCCTCGGTCATGAGCCACTCCGCGCGGTCCTCCCACGGAGAGGTCGGTGTCCTCAGGACGCGTTCCCCTTCCGACACGAACAGCGATGTCGGCCACACCAGCTCGTAGTTTCTCAGGTCCACGATCACGGCGCCATCATCACCCATTCGCACGCATAGTGGAGCGCGCTTCAGAGCATGCTTCGTGCCTGTCGGCCTCTGCCGGGCTCGTGTCGACTTCGCGGCCTGGGGCGTGATCCTTAAGTTCGCGAAGCCGAGCTAGATCAATCTCACCCCAGGTCCGCCATTCCCGATGAAGCGCGGTCTGGATCGGCCTCTGCCCTGACGTCGCATGAGGTCTCTTATGGCACGTGAATGGCACGCCAGCCCGCAGAGGTCTAGACAACGACGAAGCCCCAGGTCTCTGACCTGGGGCTTCGTGGAAGAGCGGGTGACGAGAATCGAACTCGCGCTCTGAGCTTGGGAAGCTCATGTTCTACCATTAAACTACACCCGCGAAGCGCGCCGATGATCGGCAGTGCATCGCCGCACACTCTACCTCATGGCAGGCCCCCGGCGTATGCGCCGCGGGGTCTTCGTGGTGTTGGGGCGGGGGGTGTGGTGGTGTGGACGCGGGTGTGGTGATGGGGAGTTGAAGGCGTAGCGTGGTGGTCGGAGTGCCGCCTGGAGTGGCGTCCTGTTCATCCCCTAATGTGGCTTTCTCGTCGAAGGCTTGGTTGGGGAAGGGGCTTGATGGAGTCGATGGAGCGCACCGTCGTCCGTTGTGCCGAAGGGCACGTTTTTGCTACCTCGTCGTTCCCGATGCAGCAGCTCGGGTCCGGCCGGATCGGTCCCGGGCGGCTCATCCGCTGTCCGCGCTGTGCCCGGTTGAGGCAGGCGGTTCCTGTGGTGTTCCAGCAGCGGTGAGGCGGGCGTAGGGCAGCGGTGGCGGCGCTCGGGGGTGTCCGGGCGTGGTCGCGGGGCCCGTGGTGACGTGGCAGGCAGGCGCGCGAGGGCGGTCCGGTTGGGGCGGGCTCGCGCGTTCTGCGTATCCTCGGGACGTGCTTCTCTCAGATAAGGACATCCGGGCCGAGATCGACGCCGGACGGGTGCGTATTGACCCGTTCGACACGTCGATGGTGCAGCCCTCGAGCATCGATGTGCGGCTCGACCGCTACTTCCGGGTGTTCGAGAACCACCGCTATCCGCATATCGACCCTGCCGTGGAGCAGGCAGACCTGACCCGCATGGTCGAGCCGGAGGGGGACGAGGCGTTCATCCTCCACCCCGGTGAGTTCGTGCTCGCCTCCACGTACGAGGTCATCTCGCTGCCCGACGATCTCGCGTCGCGGCTGGAGGGAAAGAGTTCGCTGGGCCGGCTCGGACTGGTCACGCACTCGACGGCCGGGTTCATCGATCCCGGGTTCTCCGGTCACGTGACGCTGGAGCTGTCCAACGTCGCGACCCTGCCGATCAAGCTCTGGCCGGGGATGAAGATCGGGCAGCTGTGCATGTTCAAGCTCAGCTCGCCGTCCGAGTTCCCCTACGGTTCCGAGCGGTACGGATCCCGGTACCAGGGGCAGCGCGGGCCGACGGCCTCGCGTTCGTTCATGAACTTCCATCGGACGCAGGTGTGATGCCGGATGAGCGGTGACGTGCGGGAGAACCTGACGTACGAGGGTTTCGGGCTGGCCGTGCGCGAGCTCGCCCAGGCCGTGGCCGACGACGGGTACGAGCCCGACGTGGTGCTCAGCATCGCGCGCGGCGGCGTCTTCGTCGCGGGCGGACTGGCGTACGCGCTGGACTGCAAGAACATCCACCTGGTGAACGTGGAGTTCTACACCGGGGTGGGCACCACCCTGGAGATGCCGGTCATGCTGGCACCCGTCCCCAACGCGATCGACTTCTCGCGCAAGAAGGTCCTCATCGCGGACGACGTCGCGGACACCGGCAAGACGCTGAAGCTGGTGCGGGACTTCTGCATCGATCACGTCGCCGAGGTGCGCAGCGCGGTCATCTACGAGAAGTCGCACTCGCTCGTGAAGTGCGAGTACGTGTGGAAGAAGACCGATCAGTGGATCAACTTCCCGTGGAGCGTGGAGAAGCCCGTCGTGCGCCGCGAGGGACAGGTCCTCGACTCGTAGGTCGCCCGTCCGGCCGTTGGTCGTCCGTCCGGCCCGACGAGGACGGTGGCGGACATCGAGGAAGGGCCCCCGGCTTGTGCCGGGGGCCCTTCCGTTGTCCGTCGTTCTGTCTGTCCGCTGTTCCGGCGTCCGCTGTTAGGTCCGGCGTCCGTGCGGAGGCGGTCAGATCGTCCCGAGCTTGATGATCGACAGCAGGGCGATCAGCTGGATCGCGGACGCGCCCAGCGCCTTCGGCCACGGCAGGTCGTGCGACTTGCTCACCATCGACGTGAACAGCGCGCCGGCGGCCAGCCAGGTGATCCAGCCCAGTACCTGGACGAGGGAGTTCTCGCCGCCCAGGAAGACCGCGAAGAGCAGGCGCGGGGCGTCCGTGATCGACATGATCAGCATCGAGAAGCCCACGGTCGGCTGCCAGGAGCCGGTGCCGCCGAGCTGGCGGGCCAGGGTGTGGGTGACCGCGCCGAGGACCAGGCCGCCGATGACGAAACCGATGCCGGTGACGACGACGTACGGCACCGCGGTGGAGATCGTCGCGTTGATCGCCTCGTCGCGGGCCTGGTCGAAGCCGAAGAGCGCGAGCAGCCCGTAGAGGAACGTGATGACGAGCGCGGGGCCCCAGACCGGGTAGTCGCGCATCTGCCAGAACGTCGGGCCCGGGCGCATCACGATGCCCTTCAGCAGCTCCTTCCAGCGCAGGCGCGGGCCCGCGGGCTGGGCGGGTGCCTGGCCGGAGTGGTACGTGCCGCCGTCGTTGTACGGGTCCTCACCGACGCTGAACATCTGCGTGTGACCCGGGGTGTTGGCGTACGGGTCCTGGGGCGGGGCCTGGTGATACGGGTCGCCGAAGTACTCCGGCTCCTCGTGTCTGCCCGCGCTCCGGCCGCCCTGATGCCCGCCCTGGTGCCCGGTTGTGCGAGGCCCGCCCTGATGCCCGCCGCCGTTGTACGGCGGTGCGCCGGTGCCTCCTGCCGGGGGCCACGACTGCTGGCCGTACGGCGGAGGCGGTGCCTGCGTGCCGTACGGCTGCTGCTGCGGGTGTTGTTGCGGGGTGCGGTTGTTGTCCCGGCCGCGTCCGATCCTGAATCCAGCCACGAATCGAACGTACCTGGTCCGCGTGTGTGTGGTGGGGGAGCGGGGGGAACCGGCCCGCCTTTGCGGCCGAGCTGTGACATCCACTAGGGGACACCCTCAGGGACGGGCCAGGGGCGGCTCAGGGCAGGAACAGTGCCGTGCTGAAGGTGAGGCGCGGCCGGTCGGGGGTCGTGGACGGGTACAGGGCGACCAGGTCCGTCTCCTCGCCGCGGTACGTGCGGACGACGGTGTCGGGCTTCTTGTCGCCGTCGAAGTCGGCGTACCGGAGCAGCGACGTCTCCGTGGAGCCCGAACCGTCGCGGACCGGGGCCGTCGGGATGCCGTGTGCCGGGGCCTTGACGCGGTACGCGCCCCCGGGGCGGGCCGGGCCGTTGGCCGAGCCGAGCAGCAGGGTCGCCCTGGCGGGCACGCCCGGCAGGAGCGGCTTGGCGGAGTGGACGAGGTCGTCGTAACCGTCGCCGTTCGTGTCGGCGCGGGTCTCGGGAGCGGCGAGGTACGCGCCGCCGCCCGGGAGGGACGCTGCGGCACGAGGGGCCCCCGCGCGGGTGAACGGGCCGCGGAGATAGCTGATCCGGCCCTCGCTCGCCGTGACGGCGAGGTCGGTGCGGCCGTCGCCGTCGAAGTCGCCGCAGACCGGGTGGTCGGGCCACTCGTTGCCGAACCGCGCCTTGTCGGGGATGCGGAGGGTGACGGCCTTGCCTTCGAGACCGCCGGGGGAGCCGAAGAGGACCTGAAGCGGTACGGGCGGGCGGCCGATGCCGTTGTACGGGGGGTCCGTGCCCACCACCAGGTCGGTGAAGCCGTCGGCGTCGAGGTCGCAGGCCGCCTCGGCGTCGAACGCGATGGGGAGCGTGTCGCCGACCTTGGCCGCGTGGGTCCGCGCGCTCAGCAGCTGACGCGCCGCCGGGTCGAGGCCGCCGACGGCGGATCCGTAGACGATCCCGATGCCCGCGTCGTCGCCGTGGCTGTCCTCCGGGGCCTTCACCAGGTCGTCGATGACGAGGTCGCGGTGCCCGTCGCCGTTGAAGTCGTCGGCTGTGCGGCTGCCCTTGCCGCGCGGGACCGGGACGCGGGGGACGTCGCCGCCGCCGGCGAGTGCCCTGGGCGGGGCGTCGCCGTTCTTGGCCGAGTTGGCCGTG
This sequence comes from Streptomyces sp. NPDC048560, assembly GCF_040650955.1. Classification (NCBI taxonomy): domain Bacteria; kingdom Bacillati; phylum Actinomycetota; class Actinomycetes; order Kitasatosporales; family Streptomycetaceae; genus Streptomyces; species Streptomyces sp. NPDC048560. Next base: position 219,690 of record NZ_JBEZIJ010000013.1, on the reverse strand, counting down.
GGTGCGGGGGAGGGGGCGTTGGCGGACGAGGGGCCGCCGCAGGCGGTGAGGAGGAGCAGACAGGCCGTGCCGGCGGCGAGTGCGGCGGTGGCGGTGGACCTGCCCGTGGACCTCGCGGTGGGCCTGCTGGTGGCCTCTGCCGTGGGTCTCGACAGGGCCGGTGTGATGCGTGTCCGCACGGGAGGTCCCTCATCCGTCGTGGTGCGAGGCGGTGCGTCGTGATGCGTGGAGGCGGGGCGGTCCGACGCGTTCGAAAGGTGATCGGCCCACATGATGCTCCAGATGTTCCGTCGCGTACATGTCCGGGATCACAGTCCGGGCCGCCGCACGGGAACGCGCCTCGTCACGCGCGGAGAGCGGAGGTCGCCCTCGGAGCCCGCGCCGGCAGCCTCCGGCCGGACGGGGCCGATCGCACTGCGCGTGGCGCCGTCGGTCCGCGCTGCGCGCAGGGCCGGCCCCGCACTGAGCGCGGCGCCGTCGGATCTCACCGGCCGCATACAGAAGCGGCCGGTCCTGCCCCCGAGGCAGGTCCGGCCGCTTCCGTTCGTACGACAGACAGTGGGTACGACGCCTGAGTTACTTCACCGGTTCCGGCTCCGGGGAGTCGGCCGTCTCGGGCTCGCCCGCCGGGTCCGCCGGGGTCTTCACGGACTCCAGCAGCAGCTGCGAGACGTCGACCACCTGGATCGACTCCTTGGCCTGGCCGTCGTTCTTCTTGCCGTTGACCGAGTCGGTCAGCATGACGAGGCAGAACGGGCAGGCGGTGGAGACGATGTCCGGGTTGAGGGAGAGGGCTTCGTCGACGCGCTCGTTGTTGATGCGCTTGCCGATCCGCTCCTCCATCCACATCCGGGCACCACCGGCGCCGCAGCAGAAGCCGCGCTCCTTGTGGCGGTGCATCTCCTCGTTCCGCAGACCCGGGACGCTCGCGATGATCTCGCGCGGCGGCGTGTAGACCTTGTTGTGACGGCCCAGGTAGCACGGGTCGTGGTACGTGATCAGGCCCTCGACCGGAGTCACGGGGATCAGCTTGCCCTCGTCCACCAGGTGCTGGAGCAGCTGCGTGTGGTGGATGACCTCGTACTCGCCGCCGAGCTGCGGGTACTCGTTGGCGATGGTGTTGAAGCAGTGCGGACAGGTGGCGACGATCTTCTTGGACGCCTTCGGCTTCTTCGTCGACTCGTCTTCGTCGTCCTCGCCGAACGCCATGTTCAGCATCGCCACGTTCTCCTGGCCGAGCTGCTGGAACAGCGGCTCGTTGCCCAGGCGGCGGGGGGAGTCACCCGTGCACTTCTCGTCGCCGCCCATGATCGCGAACTTGACGCCCGCGATGTGGAGCAGCTCGGCGAAGGCCTTCGTGGTCTTCTTCGCGCGGTCCTCGAGGGCGCCGGCGCAGCCGACCCAGTACAGGTAGTCGACCTCGGAGAGGTCCTCGACGTCCTTGCCGACGATCGGGACCTCGAAGTCGACCTCCTTGGTCCACTCGACGCGCTGCTTCTTGGCGAGCCCCCAGGGGTTGCCCTTCTTCTCCAGGTTCTTGAGCATCGTGCCCGCCTCGGACGGGAACGCGGACTCGATCATCACCTGGTAGCGGCGCATGTCGACGATGTGGTCGATGTGCTCGATGTCGACCGGGCACTGCTCGACGCAGGCGCCGCAGCTGGTGCAGGACCACAGGACGTCCGGGTCGATGACGCCGTTCTCCTCGGCGGTGCCGATGAGGGGGCGCTCGGCCTCGGCGAGCGCCGAGGCGGGGACGTCCTTGAGCTGCTCGGGGGTGGCCTTCTCGTTGCCCTCCATGTCCTTGCCGCCGCCTGCGAGCAGGTACGGGGCCTTGGCGTGCGCGTGGTCGCGCAGCGACATGATGAGGAGCTTCGGGGAGAGCGGCTTGCCGGTGTTCCAGGCGGGGCACTGCGACTGGCAGCGGCCGCACTCGGTGCACGTGGAGAAGTCGAGGATGCCCTTCCAGGAGAACTGCTCGACCTGGGAGACACCGAAGACGTCGTCCTCGCCCGGGTCCTCGAAGTCGATCACCTTGCCGCCCGAGGTCATCGGCTGCAGCGGGCCCAGTGCGACGGAACCGTCGGCGTTCCGCTTGAACCAGATGTTCGGGAAGCCGAGGAAGCGGTGCCAGGCCACACCCATGTTGGTGTTGAGCGAGACCGTGATCATCCAGGTGAAGGACGTGACGATCTTGAGCGCCGCGACGAAGTAGGTGATCTGCTGCAGCGTGCCGAGGCTGAGACCGTCGAACGCGGCGACCAGCGGGTACGAGGCGAAGAAGCCGGGCTCCCAGCTGGTCACGTGGTGCTGGGCGCCCTCCAGGCCGCGCAGCGTCATGATGCAGAGGCCGACGATGAGGATGACGGCCTCGACGAAGTACGCCTGGCCCGTCTTGGAGCCCGCGAAGCGGGACTTGCGGCCCGCCTTGCCGGGCCGGTTCAGCTGACGGATCGCGATCAGGGTCACGATGCCCAGGACCGTCATCAGACCGAGGAACTCGGTGAAGATCTCGTACGGCAGCCAGTCGCCGATGTACGGGATCAGCCAGTCGGCCTGGAAGAGCTGGCCGAAGGCGTTGACGATGGTGAGCAGCAGCGAGAAGAAGCCCACCGCCACGAACCAGTGCGCGAAGCCGACGATGCCCCAGCGGTTCATACGGGTGTGGCCGAGGAACTCCTTGACCAGCGTGATGGTGCGCTGTGTGGGGTCACCCGTGCGGGTGCCCGCGGGTACGGGCTGACCGAGTCGCACGAAGCGGTAGATCTGCGCGATGGCGCGGCCGAAAAGCGCGACGGCCACCACCGTGATGACCAGCGACACGATGATCGCGGCGAGTTGCATTTGGGGGCTCCTCGGGCCTGCGAGGGGTTGGGGTACACCAATGATTACGGATTACTAAGCAGTAACTTAATGAGTCTGTGACGACACTATCCACTTATTCCGCCACGCTGTAGCCGGGCAGGCGGTGATCTGCGTCGCTCAGGTAGCCCTTGCCCGCGCGGGGCCGCCGGTGCGGGAGCGCGCGCAGGGCCGCGTGCAGGATCGCGCGCAGCGGCAGACGTACCGCTTCCGCCAGAATCGCCAGGTCAAGTCCTACCCAGTGATGCTCGGCGTAGTGCTGGTCGAGCAGGGCGGGCTCGTCCCACGGCATCCCGGAGCGGGCCCGTACCTGCGCGAGCCCCGTGAGGCCCGGCCGCAGCTCCTGACGCCAGCGCCTCGCCCCCGGCCCCGCCGTCCTGGGATCGCCAGGCGCCAGGGGTGCGGGACCGACGAGCGAGAGCTCCCCCCGTACGACGTGGGGCAGCCGGGACAGCAGGTCGAGGCGCCAGCGGCGGGTGCGCAGCGAGCGCAGCTCGAAGATCCGGCCGTCGAGCCCGGTGCGCTGTTCGCGCAGCAGTACGCCGCCGGCCGGACGTCGTACGGCGAGCGCGAGGGCGCCCACGGCGAGCGCCGGGGAGGCGAGGGCCAGGAGGGCCGCGCCGAGCAGGAGGTCGACGAGCCGTTTGGCCGTCAGCCTGCCTGCCGCGCGCCCGGCCGTGTGCGTGATGCCACGCCCCGCGGTGCGGGAGAGGGCCGCCGCTCTCGTCGCCGCGGACGTCGCGGACGACGTGGCGGTCCGTGAGGGGGTGTGGCCCCTGGTTCTTACCGCGGTCCGCTTCGGGTTCTGCATCGCACCTGCCCGGGATCGATGGCGTGCCGGTTTTGACCGGCTCACGGCATTTTGTGACAGAACGATCCCATGGTGCGATGGTGGGGCGGGGTGTGCGGCGCGCTGGAGGGGGCGGATGTCGTCCGGTGGGGCGCGTGTTGCGCGGCGATGCGCTGAGGCTTTCGCAAGAAGATCGCAGGTCAGCCTAGTAAAGAGCATGTTAGTTGAGTCAGGTTGACTCAGGTCCTTTGACTCCGGGGCGGGTGTCGTGCATCCTTGAGTCAGATCCACTCAAGTATTTAGTTGGAGGAATTGAAATGGCACGTGCGGTCGGCATCGACCTGGGCACGACTAACTCCGTCGTGAGCGTTCTGGAAGGCGGCGAGCCCACCGTCATCACCAACGCCGAAGGCGCCAGGACCACGCCGTCCGTCGTCGCCTTCGCGAAGAACGGTGAGGTGCTCGTCGGCGAGGTCGCCAAGCGCCAGGCGGTCACGAACGTCGACAGGACCATCCGCTCCGTCAAGCGCCACATGGGCACTGACTGGAAGATCGACCTGGACGGCAAGAGCTTCAACCCGCAGCAGATGAGCGCCTTCATCCTGCAGAAGCTGAAGCGTGACGCGGAGTCCTACCTCGGCGAGAAGGTGGCCGACGCGGTCATCACCGTCCCGGCGTACTTCAACGACTCCGAGCGTCAGGCGACCAAGGAGGCCGGTGAGATCGCGGGCCTCAACGTCCTGCGTATCGTCAACGAGCCGACCGCCGCCGCGCTGGCGTACGGGCTCGACAAGGACGACCAGACGATCCTCGTCTTCGACCTCGGTGGCGGCACCTTCGACGTGTCCCTCCTGGAGATCGGCGACGGCGTCGTCGAGGTGAAGGCCACCAACGGTGACAACCACCTCGGTGGTGACGACTGGGACCAGCGCGTCATGGACTACCTGGTCAAGCAGTTCGCCAACGGTCACGGCGTGGACCTGTCCAAGGACAAGATGGCTCTCCAGCGTCTCCGCGAGGCCGCGGAGAAGGCGAAGATCGAGCTGTCCTCCTCCACGGAGACCACGATCAACCTGCCCTACATCACGGCGTCGGCCGAGGGCCCGCTTCACCTGGACGAGAAGCTCACGCGCGCTCAGTTCCAGCAGCTCACCGCGGACCTCCTGGACCGCTGCAAGAGCCCGTTCCACAACGTCATCAAGGACGCCGGCATCCAGCTGTCCGAGATCGACCACGTCGTTCTCGTCGGTGGCTCGACCCGTATGCCGGCCGTCGCCGAGCTCGTCAAGGAGCTCACCGGTGGCCAGGAGGCCAACAAGGGCGTGAACCCGGACGAGGTCGTCGCCATCGGCGCCTCGCTCCAGGCCGGTGTCCTGAAGGGCGAGGTCAAGGACGTCCTGCTCCTCGACGTCACCCCGCTGTCGCTTGGTATCGAAACCAAGGGCGGCATCATGACGAAGCTCATCGAGCGCAACACGACCATCCCGACCAAGCGCTCCGAGATCTTCACGACGGCCGAGGACAACCAGCCGTCCGTGCAGATCCAGGTCTACCAGGGCGAGCGCGAGATCGCGGCGTACAACAAGAAGCTCGGGATGTTCGAGCTCACCGGCCTGCCGCCGGCCCCGCGTGGCGTGCCGCAGATCGAGGTCGCGTTCGACATCGACGCCAACGGCATCATGCACGTCGCCGCCAAGGACCTCGGCACCGGCAAGGAGCAGAAGATGACCGTCACCGGTGGCTCCTCGCTGCCGAAGGACGAGGTCAACCGGATGCGCGAAGAGGCCGAGCAGTACGCGGACGAGGACCACCGCCGTCGCGAGGCCGCCGAGTCCCGTAACCAGGGCGAGCAGCTCGTCTACCAGACGGAGAAGTTCCTCAAGGACAACGAGGACAAGGTTCCGGCCGACGTCAAGACGGAGGTCGAGGAGTCCCTCACCGAGCTGAAGGAAAAGCTCAAGGGCGAGGACACCGCCGAGATCCGTACCGCCACCGAGAAGGTCGCGGCCGTCTCCCAGAAGCTCGGCCAGGCGATGTACGCCAACGCCCAGGCCGAGGGTGCGACGCCGGGTGCGGACGCTTCGGGCGCCGGTCAGGCCCAGGCCGACGGTGACGATGTCGTCGACGCCGAGATCGTCGACGACGAGAAGGACTCCAAGGGCGGTGCGGTGTGACCGAGGAGACTCCGGGCTTCGAGGAGAAGCCTGACGTCCCCTCCGACACCACCCCTGACGGAGCTGAGCCGAAGGACGCCACCCCCTCTCCCGAGGAGGAGGCGTCCCCGGCCGGGGACTCGGCACAGACAGCCGGTCTGACAGCACAGCTGGACCAGGTCCGTATGGCGCTCAGCGAGCGTACGGCCGACCTCCAGCGGCTCCAGGCCGAATACCAGAACTACCGTCGCCGCGTCGAGCGGGACCGGGTCACGGTCAAGGAGATCGCAGTCGCGGGTCTCCTGTCCGAGCTCCTGCCCGTGCTCGACGACGTCGGCCGCGCGCGGGAACACGGCGAGCTGGTCGGCGGCTTCAAGTCGGTGGCCGAATCGCTGGAAACGGTCGTGGCGAAGCTTGGCCTCCAGCAGTTCGGCAAGGAGGGCGAGCCCTTCGACCCGACGATCCACGAGGCCCTGATGCACTCGTACGCGCCGGATGTCACCGAGGACACCTGCGTGGCGATCCTGCAGCCGGGGTACCGAATCGGCGACCGCACCATCCGCCCCGCGCGGGTGGCCGTAGCCGAGCCGCAGCCCGGTGCCACGCCGGCGGCGAAGGAAGAGAAGACAGACGACGAGGAGAGCGGTGGCACGGAGGAGGTCTGACATTCAGTCCGACCACCTCGGTGCACACCGACCGGCCAGGAGCCCGGCCTCAGGGCCGGCTCCTCGGCCGATCGTCCGGAAGGAGGGACGTCGATGAGCACGAAGGACTTCGTCGAGAAGGACTACTACAAGGTTCTCGGCGTCCCCAAGGACGCCACCGACGCCGAGGTCAAGAAGGCGTACCGGAAGCTCGCCCGCGAGTTCCACCCGGACGCCAACAAGGGTGACGCCAAGGCGGAGGAGCGCTTCAAGGAGATCTCCGAGGCGAACGACATCCTCGGCGACAGCAAGAAGCGCAAGGAGTACGACGAAGCCCGCGCGCTCTTCGGCAACGGAGGCTACCGGGCGGGTCCCGGTGGCGCGGGAGGCAACTTCAACTTCGACCTGGGTGACCTCTTCGGGGGAGCCCAGGGCGGCGGCCACCCCGGCGGCGCCGGTGGGTTCGGCGGCGGCGGCGGAGGCCTGGGAGACGTCTTCGGCGGCCTCTTCAACCGCGGTGGTGCGGGCACCCGTGTGCAGCCCCGGCGCGGCCAGGACATCGAGTCCGAGGTGACACTCAGCTTCACCGAGGCGGTCGACGGGGCCACGGTCCCGCTGCGGATGTCCAGCCAGGCTCCCTGCAAGGCGTGTTCGGGCACCGGTGACAAGAACGGCACCCCGAGGGTCTGCCCGACCTGCGTCGGCACCGGACAGGTGTCGCGCGGCAGCGGCGGCGGCTTCTCGCTCACCGACCCCTGCGTGGACTGCAAGGGCCGCGGCCTCATCGCCGAGGACCCCTGTGAGGTCTGCAAGGGCAGCGGGCGGGCGAAGTCGGCACGCACCATGCAGGTCAGGATCCCCGCGGGTGTCCTGGACGGTCAGCGCATCCGGCTGCGCGGCAAGGGCAGCCAGGGTGAGCGCGGCGGACCGGCGGGCGACCTGTACGTCGTCGTCCACGTCGACGCCCACCCCGTCTTCGGCCGCAAGGGCGACAACCTCACGGTCACCGTGCCGATCGCCTTCACCGAGGCGGCGCTCGGCGGCGAGGTGAGGGTCCCGACCCTCGGCGGCCCCCCGGTCACCCTGAAGCTTCCGGCCGGCACCCCCAACGGGCGTACGATGCGCGCCCGCGGCAAGGGCGCCGTCCGCAAGGACGGCACCCGCGGCGACCTGCTGGTCACCGTGGAGGTGGCAGTGCCCAAGGACCTCGCACCCGAGGCCCGTGAGGCACTGGACGCATACCGGAAGGCGACCGCGGAGGAGGACCCGCGGGCGGAGCTGTTCCAGGCTGCGAAGGGAGCTTGAGATGGACGGCCGTCGACGTAATCCGTACCAGCTGACCGACGAATCACCGGTGTACGTGATCTCGATCGCGGCCCAGCTCTCGGGCCTGCACCCGCAGACGCTGCGCCAGTACGACCGCCTCGGCCTGGTCTCCCCGGACCGCACCGCGGGGCGCGGCAGGCGCTACTCGGCCCGCGACATCGAACTGCTCCGCACGGTGCAGCAGTTGTCGCAGGACGAGGGCATCAACCTGGCCGGCATCAAGCGCATCATCGAACTGGAGAACCAGGTCGCCGCGCTCCAGCAGCGCGTCGCCGAACTCTCGGCGGCGGTCGACGGCGCGGCGGTGGCCATGCAGCAGCGCGAGGCCCAGGTCCACGCCTCGTACCGCCGCGACCTGGTCCCGTACCAGGACGTCCAGCAGGCGAGCGCGCTGGTCGTGTGGCGCCCGAAGCCCAAGCGGGCCACGGACTAGCGGCGTTGCCCCCCAGGAGGCCCGTCACCCGGCTCGTTCCGGGTGGCGGGCCTCCTGCGTGCGCGTGCCCGTCCCGGCCTCCGGCGGCGGGCGGGTGACGCCGCGCCGCGGGCGGTCAGGAATCCTGGTCCAGAATCCCCGACCGGGCGATCAGGTAGCCGAGTTGCGCGCGGCTGGTGCTGCCCAGAGCGGCGGAGAGTTTGGCGACGTGCGAGCGGCAGGTGCGGACGTTCATGCCGAGGCGGCGGGCGATGGAGTCGTCGACGTGCCCCTCCACGAGGAGTTGGGCGATGGAGCGCTGCACGCCGCTGATGCCTCGGGGGGTCGGGTCGTACTTGACCTCCTCGAGGAGCGGTGCGGCCCGGTTCCAGAGTTGTTCGAAGACCTTGACGAGATACTCGACAAGGCCGGGGTGACGTAGCTCCAGGGCGACTTGGCGGTCGTCCTGGGCGGGAATGAAGGCGACGGTCCGGTCGAACACGATGAGCCGCTCGATGAGCTCCTCAAGGGTTCGTATCTCCACGTTCACATCCGCCATGCGTTCCGCGTAGGCGAGCGTGCCGGGGCTGTACCGGACGGTGTGCTGGTACAGGGTGCGGATGCTGACCCCCCGGTCCACCACGGACAGTCCACGCTCCAGCGCCTCGCTGAGGCGGTCCTCGCTGCGCCCGCCGCCGGGCTGGATGGTGAGGACCTCGGTGCGGCACTCCGCGGTGGCGAGATCGAGGGCCGCGTTGATCCGGTTGACGCCTTCCAGCACGGTGATGGCGTGCGTGGTCGGCGGGTCCTGGGCGCTGATGTCCATGAACGGCCCGAACGCCTCCGACAGTTCGACCGAGTGCCGGCGACGCTGCTGGATCTCGCGTTCTATGGGGTGCAGATGCTGCGCCAGGGCGGCCGACGGCGGGACGGGCCGGAGCCAGTCGGCGTCGTCCGGATCCGGGTGCAGCAGGGCGAAATCCATCAGGCAGGGCGCCGGTTCCACCTCGGTGCGAGCGATGCGCCCGGAACGCAGCGCACTGGCGTAGAGGCGCCTTCCCGCTTCGCACAATTCGGTGATCCCATGAGGATGCGTCTGCTTTGCGGTGCTTGTAGCCATTTATCCACCCCCCAGGTTCCTGAACATGCAGGAACATGATGCATCGACTCAGTGGTGTTCGCGTGCCCAGGTGGGACATCGTCTTAGGTGCGGGGGAGAAGAATCCACAAGTGAGGACGAAGCCGACTATGTACAAGCGAATGCTTCGCTCGGCGCTTGCCGCCTCGTTCGTTGCGGCCCTGGGCTTTGGACTGCTGAGCGGTGGCGACATTGCGTGGGGCAGCCAGGCGGGATCTGCACCGGGGGACATTGCCTGGAGCATCGAGGCAGCTGTACCCGGTGACATCGCCTGGTCCACGCCCGGTGACATCGCCTGGTCCGTCCCGGCCCGCGCAGTCGCATGACCACCCCGCCGGACGACCGCACCTTCCGGCGCGAGATGGCCACGGCCTATCGCTCCGGGTGGCACTTCATCGATCTGCTCACGGCACTCCCCCGTCGTGGCGACTCGTTGATGGTCACCCTGTTCGGTGAGCCGATCGTCGTCGTGCTGGAAGAGGGCGAGGACGTCCGCGCCTATCGCTGCCTTCGTCGGCCCCGAGGGGCTCCGCAACCGGTCCGCTGTGCCGTGAGGTACGGCATGATATTCGTCAATCTCGATCAGCGTGATCATGAGCTGTTCGAATCTGAAGCCATCTCCGCCACCCCCCGCAGTGCCTGAACGACCCCCGTCGTTCCATATCGTTCAGGCGCTTCCCCCACACAGCGGCGCCATCGTGACCTGAACACGATGGCGCCGTTGTGCTGCCCCGGGGCGGCCGGGCCGCCGGCTGAGGCCGTGCCCTTTCAGCCCGTGGCGGTTCAGGCCCGCCCGAGAGCCCGGTCCAGGGCGATCTCGATGACGACCCTCTCCGGGTTGTGCCTCGGCGTGCGCTCGTAGCGCTCCGCGTAACGGCGTACCGCGTCGTCGACGACCTCCTGCTCCGTGCGGATCGTCGCGACGCCCTCCAGCGTCGCCCAGCGCGCCTTCTGCATCTGGCAGACCGCCACCCGTGCCGTCCCCGGCGCCGCGGCCAGGACGTTGGCGACCTTGCGGCTGCCCTTGCCGGTGATGACACGGGCGAGCCCGGCCTCAGGGTCGTACGTCACGCCGACCGGCACCACGTGCGGGGTGCCGTCGGGGCGGAGCGTCGTCAGCGTGCAGACGTGGCGCTCGCGCCAGAAGGCGAGGTACTCGGGGCTGGGATTGCGTACATCGTGCATGGCGCCAAGCCTAGATCGTGTCGTCCCCGGGAATCGGGGCGTCCCTGTGCGGTGGTGGGGGCGCGTGGCGGGCGGTTCACCCCGAACGGACCCCGGCGGTGGTCCCGTTTTCGGCTTGAGCGGAGTACGCTCAACTTTATTAACGACCCACACGGCATACCGCCCATCGCACGGAGGAGAGAGCGCACGTGGACGCCGAGCTGACCAACAAGAGCCGGGACGCACTCAACGCGGCCACCAGCCGGGCCGTGAAGGACGGGCACCCCGATCTCACTCCCGGGCACCTCCTGCTCGCGCTGCTCGCGGGCGAGGACAACGAGAACGTCATCGACCTGCTGGCGGCCGTCGAAGCCGACCAGGCGACCGTACGTGCCGAGACCGAACGGCTTCTCGGCGCGCTGCCCAGCGTCACCGGTTCCACCGTCGCGCCCCCGCAGCCCGACCGCGAGCTCCTGGCCGTCGTCGCCGACGCCGCGCAGCGCGCGAAGGAGCTCGGCGACGAGTACCTCTCGACCGAGCACCTCCTGATCGGCATCGCGGCGAAGGGCGGCCGCGCCGGTGAGATCCTCACTCGGCAGGGTGCCGGCGCGAAGAAGCTGCTGGACGCTTTCGAGAAGAGCAGGGGAGGACGACGGGTGACCACACCCGACCCGGAGGGTCAGTACAAGGCCCTGGAGAAGTTCGGTACGGATTTCACGGCCGCGGCCAGGGCGGGCAAGCTCGACCCCGTCATCGGCCGGGACCAGGAGATCCGCCGCGTCGTCCAGGTGCTGTCGCGGCGCACGAAGAACAACCCCGTGCTCATCGGCGAGCCCGGCGTGGGCAAGACGGCCGTCGTCGAAGGGCTCGCCCAGCGCATCGTCAAGGGTGACGTTCCCGAGAGCCTCAAGAACAAGCGGCTCGTCTCGCTCGACCTCGGTGCGATGGTCGCGGGCGCCAAGTACCGCGGCGAGTTCGAGGAACGCCTGAAGACCGTCCTCTCCGAGATCAAGGAGAGCGACGGCCAGATCATCACCTTCATCGACGAGCTCCACACCGTGGTCGGAGCCGGCGCCGGCGGGGACTCCGCGATGGACGCGGGCAACATGCTCAAGCCGATGCTCGCCCGCGGTGAGCTGCGCATGGTGGGCGCCACCACCCTCGACGAGTACCGCGAGCGCATCGAGAAGGACCCCGCCCTGGAACGCCGCTTCCAGCAGGTCCTGGTCGCCGAGCCCTCCGTCGAGGACACCATCGCGATCCTGCGCGGGCTCAAGGGCCGGTACGAGGCGCACCACAAGGTCTCCATCGCGGACTCGGCGCTCGTCGCCGCCGCTGCGCTGTCCGACCGCTACATCACCTCCCGCTTCCTTCCCGACAAGGCCATCGACCTGGTCGACGAGGCGGCTTCGCGGCTCCGCATGGAGATCGACTCCTCGCCGCTGGAGATCGACGAGCTCCAGCGTGCCGTCGACCGGCTGCGGATGGAGGAGCTGGCCCTCAAGAACGAGACCGACCCGGCGTCCAGGCAGCGCCTGGAGAAGCTCCGCCGCGACCTCGCCGACAAGGAGGAGGAGCTGCGCGGCCTGACCGCCCGCTGGGAGAAGGAGAAGGAAGGCCTCAACCGCGTCGGTGAACTGAAGGAACGCCTCGACGACCTGCGCGGGCAGGCCGAGCGCGCCCAGCGCGACGGGGACTTCGACACCGCGTCCAAGCTGCTCTACGGGGAGATCCCGGGCCTGGAGCGGGAGCTGGCCGAGGCGGACGAGGCGGAGCAGGAAGCCGCCAAGGACACCATGGTCAAGGACCAGGTCGGCCCGGACGACATCGCGGACGTCGTCGGCGCCTGGACCGGCATCCCCGCCGGGCGGCTCCTGGAGGGCGAGACGCAGAAGCTGCTGCGCATGGAGGGGGAGCTCGGCAAGCGGCTGATCGGGCAGAGCCGGGCCGTGCAGGCGGTGTCGGACGCGGTACGCCGTACGCGCGCCGGAATCGCCGACCCTGACCGTCCCACCGGCTCGTTCCTGTTCCTCGGGCCGACCGGTGTCGGCAAGACCGAGCTGGCCAAGGCGCTCGCGGACTTCCTGTTCGACGACGAGCGGGCCATGGTCCGCATGGACATGAGCGAGTACGGCGAGAAGCACAGCGTCGCGCGGCTCGTCGGCGCCCCTCCCGGGTACGTCGGGTACGAGGAGGGCGGCCAGCTCACGGAGGCGGTCCGCCGCCGCCCGTACAGCGTCGTCCTGCTGGACGAGGTCGAGAAGGCCCACCCCGAGGTCTTCGACATCCTGCTCCAGGTACTCGACGACGGCCGGCTCACCGACGGTCAGGGCCGCACGGTCGACTTCCGCAACGCGATCCTGATCCTGACGTCCAACCTCGGCAGCCAGTTCCTCGTCGACCCCCTGATCGCTCCCGAGGTGAAGGAGCAGCAGGTTCTGGACGTGGTGCGCGCCTCGTTCAAGCCGGAGTTCCTCAACCGGCTCGACGACCTCGTGGTGTTCTCCGCCCTGTCGGGCGACGAGCTCTCGCACATCGCCGCGCTCCAGATCGGCCGCCTGGCCAAGCGCCTCGCCGACCGCAGGCTCACCCTCGACGTCACGCCGGAGGCCCTGGCCTGGCTGGCCGAGGAAGGCAACGACCCGGCGTACGGGGCACGGCCGCTGCGCCGTCTCATCCAGACGGCGATCGGCGACCGGCTCGCCAAGGAGATCCTCGCGGGCGAGATCACCGACGGCGACACGGTGCGGGTGGACCGGGCAGGGGACGGGCTGGTCGTGGGCCCGGCGCCCGCGGGCAAGACCCTGTAGGCCGCGCAACGGGCACCGTGTCCCCGGCCGGGGTTCCACTCCCGGCCGGGGACACGCGTTTATGCCGACCCTGTTGTATTAATGCGTGCCCTGTGCATCCATCGCCCTTGCCGCTGTTCACCGGCGCCCGCGAATTTAAGCCGAAAATTCCTGCCGCATGGCCGAATGGAAGACGCCCGGTGTTACCTGGACCGGTATTTGTACCGGCCGGGTACATAAGCGTCGACTGTAGTCGTGTACCGGCCGACGTCGGCCAGCCGCACGGGATTCGACCGGTCGAGGCGGTGCGTGGCGCGCAATAACGGGACACTCCGGACGCTATTCCGCGGACTGCCGGGACGGTGTGGAGGTGAATTCTGCACCGGTAAGGTACGCGCATGACGGAACGGATACCTGATGACATAAGCCCGGGGGCGAAGGATTGCAAAAGCGACAATCTCATTCGCCTCGGCGAATTTCGCGCTCTATGGGCGGCTTATGCTCAGTCGGTCCTCGGTGACCAGCTCGCACGCGTCGCCCTGTCGCTCCTGGTCTTCGAACGTACGGAGTCGGCCGGCTGGACAGCGGCCACCTACGCACTGACCACATTGCCCGCCCTGCTGTCCGGGGTGCTCCTGTCCGGCCTGGCCGACCGCTTCCCCCGTCGCACGGTCATGATCGGGTGCGACCTGGTGCGCGCGGTCCTGATCGGGCTCATGGCCCTGCCCGGAACACCCCTGCCGCTGCTGGCCGGCCTGCTGGTCCTGGCGCAGCTGGCCGAGGCGCCCTTCGGTGCCGCGCAGGGGGCCCTGCTGCCGAGCGTCCTCGGCGACAAGAAGTACGAACGTGGTCAGCGGACCATGCTGATCACCTACCAGGCCGGCCAGCTGATCGGCTTCGCCGGCGGCGGGATCGTCGTCGTGTGGCTCGGCAGTCACGTCTCCCTCGGGCTGAACGCCCTGTCGTTCCTGATCTCCGCCGCGCTGATCCGCCTCGGCGTGAAGGCGCGGCCCGTCGCGAACGCCGAGGCGCGGCAGAAGCGGCTGCACACCCAGGTGCGCAGCGCCGCCGCGCTGATCTGGTCGGACCCCAGGCTGCGGTCGCTGATGGCCCTGGGCTGGCTCGCGGGCTTCATCGTGCTGCCGGAGGGCCTGGCCGCCCCCTTCGCCCAGGAAGCCGGCGGGGGCGCCGCGTCCGTCGGCATCCTGCTCGCCGCGCATCCGGCGGGCATGGTCCTGGGTGCCGCCCTCCTGGGCCGGCCCCAGGTGGGGGACGAGCGGCGCCGCCGCCTTCTCGGCCCGCTGGCGGTCGGCGCGAACGCCCCCCTGATCCTGTACTGGGCGGGACCCGGGGTGGGGACCGCCGCGCTGCTGCTGATGGTCTCGGGCGTGTTCTCCGCCTACCAGATCACCGCCGGAGCCACGTTCGTCCTGCTCACCCCCGCGGATCAGCGCGGCCAGGTGCTGGGGCTGGCCAGGTCGGGGCTCACCGCCATGCAGGGCATCGGAGTCGCGTCGGGCGGCGTCGCCACGGAGTTGGCCGGTTCGTCGGCCGACACCATCGGAGGTGCCGGGCTCCTCGGTACGGCCTGTGCCGTCCTGGCCGCTGTCGCCTGGTCGAAGGCCCGGGGGAGAGGCACGGGAACGATTCCCCTCAGGGCGTAGGACCAATGGCCGTCGATCGCGGTTAGGGTCGAAGGCAAAGTCAGGCAACCACGTGCGATCCACAGGAGTAACCGGCGATGTCTATCGACCCGTCCTCGATTCCCAACTTCGGGGGACAGCCCGATCCGCAGGCCTCTGCACCCGCTGGCCCCGTCGTCCCTGACCAGGACCTCGTCAAGCAGCTGCTCGAGCAGATGGAGCTGAAGTTCGTCGTCGACGACGAGGGCGACCTCGCCGCGCCGTGGGAGGAATTCCGCACGTACTTCATGTTCCGCGGTGAGGACGAGCAGCAGGTCTTCTCGGTGCGTACGTTCTACGACCGCCCGCACGCCATCGACCAGCGTCCCGTGCTCCTCGACGCGATCGACGACTGGAACCGCCGCACCCTGTGGCCGAAGGTCTACACGCACGCCCACGAGGCCGAGGAGGGCGCCGAGGCGTCCGTCCGGCTGATCGGTGAGGCGCAGATGCTCATCGGCACGGGCGTCAGCCTGGAGCACTTCGTCTCCTCGACGGTCAGCTGGGTCCGCGCCTCGATCGAGTTCGACAAGTGGCTCGTGGAGCGTCTCGGGCTGGAGTCCGCCGAGGGCAAGCCGGACGACACCGAGTCGCCGGAAGCCTGATCACGACGCCCGGCCCGGCTCGGGGCGGTGACCGAGAGGCCGCCGCCCCGGGCCGGACCGCTGTCCGGGGCCGGTTTCAGCGCGTGAGTGCCTTCAGGCGGCCTACCGCGTCGGTGAGGACCTCGACGCGCTTGCAGAACGCGAAGCGCACGAAGGGCGCCCCCTGCTCCCGGTGGTCGTAGAAGACGGCGTTCGGGATGGCGACGACCCCGCAGCGTTCGGGCAGGGCGCGGCAGAAGGCGAAGCCGTCGTCTCCGGCGCTGAGCGGGCGGATGTCGGTGGTGACGAAGTACGTCGCGGACGGGCGGTAGACCCCGAAGCCCGCTTCGGCGAGTCCGTCGCTGAGCAGGTCGCGCTTGGTGCGCAGGTCGGCGCGCAGCGCGTCGAAGTACGTACGGGGCAGGCGCAGCGCCTCGGCGACCGCGTACTGGAGCGGCCCCGCGGACACGTACGTGAGGTACTGCTTCGCCGAGCGGACCGCCGTGACCAGCTCCGGGCTCGCGGTGATCCAGCCGACCTTCCAGCCCGTGTACGAGAACGTCTTCCCCGCGCTGCTGATGCTGACCGTGCGCTCGCGCATTCCGGGGAACGAGGCGAGCGGCAGGTGTTCGCCCTCGAAGACGAGGTGCTCGTAGACCTCGTCGGTGATGACGAGGAGGTCGCGTTCGCAGGCGAGGGCGGCGACGGCGGCCAGCTCCTCGCGCGTGAGGACGGTACCCGTGGGGTTGTGCGGCGTGTTGAGGAGGATGAGGCGGGTGCGGGGTGTGACGGCCGCACGGAGTTCGTCGAGGTCGAGCCGGTACGCGCCGTCGTGCGGGCGCAGGGTGACGGGGACGCGGGTGCCGCCCGCCATGGCGATGCAGGCGGCGTACGAGTCGTAGTACGGCTCCAGGGCGATGACCTCGTCGCCGGGCTCCACCAGGGCGAGCAGGGAGGCCGCGATGGCCTCGGTGGCGCCCGCCGTGACGAGGACCTCCGTGTCGGGGTCGTACACCAGCCCGTGGAAGCGCTGCTGGTGCTCGGTGATCGCGGTACGCAGTTCCGGGATGCCAGGACCCGGCGGGTACTGGTTGCCGAGTCCGGCGCGCAGGGCACGGACCGCCGCCTCCCGGATCTCCTCGGGGCCGTCGGTGTCGGGGAAGCCCTGGCCGAGGTTGATCGAGCCCGTCCGGGCGGCCAGCGCGGACATCTCCGCGAAGATGGTCGTGCCGAACTCGGTGAGGCGGCGGTTGAGCAGCGGTCGTCCCTGTGTCATGGCCGCCATCCTGCACCGAAGCCGCCCCGCACCGAAGGGTCCCGGGGCGAAGCTCTGGAGTTGCTCAAGTCTGCTTTGGCTCCGGGAAGCGGTGGGAATCCCCCTGGCACAACGGGGAGCGGGTGACCTCGCTTCGGGGGATGGAAGGGTGTTGAGGTCCGTGGAGACATTCATAGGGGTACTGGTGGGGATCGCCGTCGTGTCGGCGGTCGGCGGCCTGGTCGTCGGGGCGGTCCGCAGGCGCAGGCCCGTGCCCGGGGGAAAGGTGTCCGGGCGCCGCCGGGCCGCCGGCCTCGGTGGGGGGAGCGGAAGCGGCGGCGGTGCGTCGTGCGGCAGCGGCTCCTCCTCCTGCGGGGGCTCGTCGTGCGGAGGCGGTTGCGGGGGAGGCAGCTGACACCGGGAAGCCGGTCCGTCGGCGGGCGCTTCGCGAGTGAGGTGTCCGGTGGGTGAACTCCCGCCGGACACCTTTTCGTTGAGCCACGCGGAGAGAACGGGTTGAACAGTTGAACCGTGCTGCCCCCTGGGGGATGGAAACCACGTCAAGTTGGGCAAAAACGCTGTGAGTGCGGCGTACTTCGTGATTCCCTCCTTCCAGAGAACATTCAGCCCTCGGACCCCAGTTGGACCTGATCGGGCGTCTCCCTCCCCCACGCGCACCTCCAGGGGGCGCCCCCTGTCCATGTGTCCACGTGTGTTTGCGGAGCCGAACCATGCTCACGACCCTTCAGACCTCCTATTCCGACACCCGCGCCGCCGACCTCGCCTGGGCGCTCGGACGGGAGCCCCTGCCCGCCCTCGCCGTGCTCGACCTCCAGTTCGAAGAGGTGAAGCTGCAGTTGAGGCTGCTCGGCGCCTCCCATCAGGTCCTCCTGGAGGAGGAGCGCGGCACCTGTTCGGAGACGGTTGCCTGTATCCCCGGAAGCAGTACCCCGTTGCCCCTCGGCGTCGCCAAGCGGTTCGGGGACTGGGAGTACGAGTTCGCGGCGCGCGTCGAGACGCTCGGTGAAGGCGCGTTCGCGGGCCGCGCACAGGAGCTGCTCGCCCTCGTCGCCGATCATCCGCACGGACTGGCCGGGACGTTCCCCGGCAGCCCGCACGCCTTCACGGCGCTGCTGGCGCAGCGGACGGATGGCCAGGTGCGGTGGCGCACCTGGCACGCGTACCCGCAGGAGGGGCAGCTGGTGGTGACGCGCACCCGGGTGGGGGTGCGGGTCCCCGCCCCGGCACTGTGACCCCCCGGCGCCGTGACCTCGCGACCCCGGGGCCCGCGACCGGCGCTCCGGCCGGCGCTCCGGTCGACGGGGCCCGTGCGCGGGGGCGTCTCCATGCCTCACTTACACCCGTGTGGGTGACAAGCGGCGACTGGTTCGTCACGTAGCGTTCGTTTCATGATCGACCAGCAGGTGCCGCTGCGAGGGGACGCGGCGCGGCTTCCCGTACGGCCGAGGACCGGACGGTTCCTCGTGCTCGCCGCTGTCTTCATCTGCGCCGCCTGCGGTCTGGTGTACGAGCTGGAGCTGGTCGCGCTCGCCTCGTACCTGATCGGCGACTCGGTCACTCAGGCCTCCGTCGTGCTCTCCGTGATGGTGTTCGCCATGGGCATCGGATCGCTCCTCGCGAAACGTTTGCGCAACCGTCCGGCGGTCGGGTTCGGGCTCATCGAGGCGGCCCTCGCGCTCGTCGGAGGTTCGTCCGCGCTCGTGCTGTACGCCTCGTTCGCCTGGCTCGGGGAGTCGCGGTACGCCCTGGTCGGGTTCTCGCTGACGATCGGCGTGCTGATCGGCGCGGAGATTCCCCTGCTGATGACGCTGATCCAGCGCGTCGACCGCCAGGACGCGGGCGGCGCCGTCGCCGACCTCTTCGCCGCCGACTACGTGGGGGCGCTCGTCGGCGGGCTCGCCTTCCCGTTCCTGCTGCTGCCCATGTACGGCCAGCTCACCGGCGCGCTGTTCACCGGAGCGGTGAACGCGGCGGCCGGCGGGGCGCTGGTGCTCTGGCTGTTCCGGAGGGATCTGAGCTCGCGGGCGCGGTGGCTGCTGGTCCTCGCCAACGTCACGGTGATCGCGCTGCTGGCCACCGCCACCGTGCTGGTCGACGACTTCGAGCGCGCCGCCCGGCGCGCGGTCTACGGGGACCGGGTGCGGGTCGCCGTCCAGACCGAGGTGCAGGAGGTCGTCCTCACCGGGGAGGGACGGGAGTCCCTGGACCTCTATCTGGACGGGCGGCTGCGGGTCAGCGCACGCGACGAGCACCGCTTCCACGAGGCGCTGGTGCACCCGGCGATGCGCGGCCGGCACGGCCGGGTGCTGATCCTGGGCGGCGGCGACGGCCTGGCCGCCCGTGAGGTCCTGCGTTACGAGGGTGTGCGGGCCGTCACGGTCGTCGAGCTGGATCCCGCGGTCACCCGACTGGCCCGGACGGACCCCGCGCTCTCCGCGCTGAACGGCCACGCGTACGAGGACCCCCGGCTGAGGACCGTCGGAGGGGACGCGTTCGACTGGCTGCGAGCGGCGCGGGGCTCGTACGACGTCGTCGTGTCGGATCTGCCCGACCCGGGGATCACGGCGAGCACGAAGCTGTACTCGGCGGAGTTCTACGGGCTGGTGGGCGAGGCCATCGCGCCGGGCGGGCGGCTGGTGGTGCACGCGGGGCCCGTGGGCGTGAGGCCGCGGTCCTTCTGGACGGCCGAGGCCTCCGTACGGGCGGGCGGCCTGGCGACGCGTCCGTACCGGGTCTCCGGCAGGCTCTCCGGATTCGCGGCCGGCCCCGACCGGGTCACGGACCGGGCCCGGGAACCGCGCGACTGGGGCTTCGTCCTGGCCTCGCGGCGGACCGTGCCGCCCCTCGCCCTGGATCCGGGGGCTCCGGAACTGCGGTCGTTGGGGGAGGGCGAACTACGGAAGGCGAGCATGGCCGCGGAGCGCGTACGGATGCGCGGACAGGCGCCGTCGACCCTGGTGCACCCGCGGTACTGGGAGGAACCGTGACGGTCCTGTGCGGGGCCGGAGGCGCGGACAGATGGAAGCGGGGAAGCGCTGACGTGGTGGCCGGGTCTGAGTAGGCTCGGTTTCCATGGAGCATGAGGTGTTCGTTCCGGTTCCGGTCCTGTCCCTGCGGCGGACGCTGGGCGATGCTGCCCGGGTGGCGCGCTGTGTGCCGGGACTACAGCAGGACGCCGACGCGTCGGCGGGCCCGCTGTCCGGCCGTCTGAAGATCAGGGTCGGCGGTCACACGATCACCTACCGGGGTGTGCTGAAACTCGCCGGCCGGGACGGTGACACCTTCGCCGTGGCCGGGGAGGGTACCGAGGCCCGTGGCGCGGGATCGGCGCATGTGGCGCTGACGCTGACGCTCACGGAGACGGACGGCGGCACGACGATTGAGTACGCGGGCACGGCGGGCGGGGAGGGACGCGTCGCGGGCCTGGACCACTCGGTGGCACTGGCGGCGGCCCACCGGCTGCTGGACCGCTTCACGCAGCAGCTGGTGACGGAGTCACTGGCGGCCGCGCCGGGCGAGGCGTCCGCCGGGTCGGTCGGGGTCGTGCCCGCGGAGCCGGCTGGGGACGTGCCCGCGGATTCGCGGGAAGAGGCCGTTGCCGACGGGGCCGACGAGGAGGACGCCGCCGACCGGACCGAAGCAGCAGTCGAGCTCGACCCGGCAGCCGACGAGGTCGCGGTGGAGGAGGCCGAGGCCGACGCGGTCGCGGCGGGGGAGGCCGTTGACGACGAGGAGTCGTGCGACGGGCCCGCGCCCGGGGACGCGAAGGGATCCGTGTACGACGCGCCCGTGCCGCCGCCCTCGCTCGACCCCCTCGCCGAAGTCGAGTTCACCGTGCCGGACGGACCTCCCGCCGAGGCCGCGCACGCGAGGCGCACCATGATCGGGCGCAGCACCGAGGAGGTCGACCACGCCCCGCCGCGCGGCCGGTACGCGCCCGTGCCCTCGCCCGACGCGGACGGGGCCGCGACGACTCTCCGCTGGATCGCCCCCGCGGCCGCCCTCGCGCTCGCCTCGGCGGTGGTTGTGGGGCGTGCGCTGCGGCGCCGGAGGTAGCGGCACACGTAGTGTCGTGGGGTGAGCAGAGCTGCGAAGAACGTCCGGATGACCGTCGGCGACGCCGAGTTGACCGTTGACCCCGCCCATGGCTGCCGGATCAGCAGCCTGCGGATCGGTGACACCGAACTGCTGCGCCAGGGGGAGAAGTACGGCTGCTTCCCGATGGTGCCGTGGTGCGGACGTACCGAGAGCGGGCAGTTCCGCAGTGGCGGCATCCTGCACAGCCTGCCGCTGAACGCCCCGCCGCACGCCATCCACGGCACCGGGCGCGACACCTCCTGGAAGGTGGCCCGGGAGGGCGAGGCCGAAGCCGCCTTCTACTACGACCTCGCCGAGCCGTGGCCGTACCCGGGCCGGGTCACGCAGACCTTCGAGCTCACCGAGGACTCGCTGACGCTCCGCATGGGCGTCGAGGCGCACGTGGACTCCTTCCCGGCGCAGGCGGGCTGGCACCCGTGGTTCCTCCGCACCATCGGAGGCCAGGACGTCCGGATCGACTTCGACGCCGCATGGCAGGAGGAGCGCGGCGAGAACCATCTGCCGACCGGCCGCCGGATCGACCCGCTCCCCGGGCCGTGGGACGACTGCTTCGGAATGCCCGACGGCGTCGACGTGAAGCTCACCTGGCCGGAGCAGCTGGAGCTGACGGTGAAGAGCCGGGACGAGTGGGTCGTCGTCTACGACGAACAGGACGAGGCGGTGTGTGTCGAGCCGCAGTCCGGCCCGCCGAACGGGCTGAACACCACGCCCCGGCTGGTGACACCGATCGAGCCGCTGGAGATCGCGACGACCTGGAGCTGGGTGCGGCTCTGACCGGCGACGGCAGCGCTTACCCTCGTTGACATGACTGACGTACGCGCTGAGCTGCTCCAGCAGATCAAGGACAAGGCCGTGGTGCACGGCAAGGTGACCCTCTCCTCGGGTCTGGAAGCCGACTGGTACATCGACCTGCGCCGGATCACGCTGGACGGCAAGGCCGCGCCGATGGTCGGCCAGGTGATGCTGGATGCCACCGCCGATCTGGACTACGACTGCGTCGGCGGTCTGACGCTGGGTGCCGACCCGGTGGCCACGTCGATGCTGCACGCCTCCGCGGCGCGCGGGAAGAGCCTGGACGCCTTCGTCGTCCGCAAGGCGCAGAAGGCGCACGGTATGCAGCGCCGGATCGAGGGCACGGACGTGAAGGGCCGCCGCTGCCTGGTCGTCGAGGACACCTCGACGACCGGTGGTTCGCCGCTGACCGCGGTCGAGGCGGTGCGCGAGGCAGGGGGCGAGGTCGTCGCCGTTGCCGTGATCGTGGAGCGGGGGGCCGCTCCGGCCGTCGCGGAAGCCGGTCTGCCGTACGTCCACGTGTACTCCGTGGCGGACCTCGACCTGGCCTGACCTGCGCATTCGAACAAGGGTGGCCCGTTTCACGTGAAACGGGCCGCCCTTGCGTATGCCTGAGGGAGGAGGCCGGGTGGAGCCGCGGCGAGAGTCTGGGAAGATGGGGGCGACGATGACGTCGCCCCCAGGTCAGGGACCAGCACTGCACACCCGCACATCCCAAGGAGCGGACAGATGCCCATCGCAACCCCCGAGGTCTACGCCGAGATGCTCGACCGGGCGAAGGCAGGCAAGTTCGCCTACCCGGCGATCAATGTGACGTCGACCCAGACCCTGCACGCTGCCCTCCGCGGTTTCGCGGAGGCAGAGAGCGACGGCATCATCCAGATCTCCACCGGTGGGGCGGAGTTCCTGGGCGGCCAGCACAACAAGGACATGGTCACGGGCGCTGTCGCCCTGGCCGAGTTCGCGCACATCGTCGCCGCCAAGTACGACGTCACCGTCGCGCTGCACACGGACCACTGCCCCAAGGACAAGCTGGACACGTACGTGCGTCCGCTGATCGAGGTCTCCGCGGAGCGCGTCGCCAAGGGTCTGAACCCGCTGTTCCAGTCCCACATGTGGGACGGCTCGGCCGAGACCCTCGCCGACAACCTGTCCATCGCGCAGGAACTGCTCGCCAAGGCCGCCGCCGCCAAGATCATCCTTGAGGTCGAGATCACCCCGACCGGTGGCGAGGAGGACGGCGTCACGCACGAGATCAACGACGAGCTGTACACCACCGTCGACGACGCGCTGCGTACCGCCGAGGCGCTCGGCCTGGGCGAGAAGGGCCGCTACCTGCTGGCCGCGTCCTTCGGCAACGTCCACGGCGTCTACAAGCCCGGCAACGTCGTGCTCCGTCCCGAGCTGCTCAAGGACCTGCAGGCGGGCGTCGGCGCCAAGTACGGCCAGACGTCGCCGTTCGACTTCGTCTTCCACGGTGGTTCCGGTTCCACCGCGGAGGAGATCGCCACCGCGCTGGAGAACGGCGTCGTGAAGATGAACCTCGACACCGACACCCAGTACGCGTTCACCCGTCCGGTCGCGGACCACATGTTCCGCAACTACGACGGCGTCCTGAAGGTCGACGGCGAGGTCGGCAACAAGTCGAAGTACGACCCCCGCACCTGGGGCAAGCTGGCCGAGGCGGGCATGGCCACGCGTGTCGCCGAGGCGTGTGCGAACCTGCGCTCCACGGGCACGAAGCTGAAGTAGTCGGCAGACTGTTTGTCGTGGTGGGCCCGGTACCCCTTGGGGTGCCGGGCCCATTGCATGTCCGAGTCGTATGTCCGAGTCGTATGTCCGAGCGATGTGAGGTAACTGCTGTGAGTGCGTCCTACGACTTCGACACCGTCGTCGACCGTCGGGGCACCTGGTGCGTCCAGTGGGACGGGGTCGCCGACCGGTTCGGTGTGGACGGGCTGCTGCCGTTCACCATCTCCGACATGGACTTCGAGACCGCGCCGGAGGTGCTGGCCGCGCTGCGGGCCCGGCTCGACCACGGGGTGTTCGGCTACACCGACTGGCAGCAGGACGACTTCCGGTCGGCCGTCGCGCACTGGTACGAGACCCGGTACGGCACTCGGCTCGACACCGGGCGGCTGGTCTACGGGCCGTCCGTGCTCAGCCAGCTCTCGCAGCTGCTCCAGATGTGGACGCGGGCCGGGGACGGGGTGGTCGTCCACACCCCCACGTACGACGGTTTCCGCAAGGGGGTCACCGGGCTCGGACGTGAGCTCCGGGGTGTGCCGGTCGGCGACGTGCAGGCGCTGGAGCGGGAGCTGGCGCGGGCCGACGCGAAGGTGCTCGTGCTGTGTTCGCCGCACAACCCGACGGGGCGGGTGTGGACGGAGGCCGAGCTGACGGAGATGGCCGCGCTGGCCGGGCGGTACGGGGTGGCGGTGGTCAGCGACGAGATACACGCGGATTTCGTGCACGACGGGTACGGGCACGTTCCGTGGACGCGGGTCGGGGGTGACGGCCGTTGGGCGGTCATCACGTCCGCGTCGAAGGCGTTCAACTTCCCGGCGCTGACGGGTTCGTACGGGGTCATCGGCCGGACGGCGGACCGGGCCGAGTTCCTGCGGCGCATGCAGACGGCCGAGGGCCTCGCCTCGCCGGCGGTGCTGTCGCTGACCGCGCACATCGCCGCGTACCGGGAGGGCGCGGGGTGGCTGGACTCGGTCCGTGCGTACGTGGCGGGGAACCTGGCGCTGGTGGCGGAACGGCTCAACGGCGCCTACCCGGAACTGGGGTGGGAGCCGCCGCAGGCGGGGTACCTGGCGTGGATCGACCTGCGGCCGCTTGGTGTGGACGACGAGGCGTTGCAGCGCGTGCTGATCGAGCGGGAGAAGGTCGCGATCATGCCGGGGGCGGTGTACGGGGCGCCGGGGTTCCTGCGGCTGAACGTGGGGTGCCCGCGGAGCAAGGTGGAGGCGGGGGTGGAGGCGCTGATCCGGGCGGTGGGGGTGGGCCGGTAGAGGGGCCGGTGGTGGCCGGGGTGCGCCCGCGGCGGGGCGGTCTCCCGCCGGGGCGGAGTGGCCGGGGGGACCGGTAGCGGTGATGCTGGCCGCATGGGTCATGGGCAGCGCGGCGACGGCGACGGCGGCGGCATCCGGGTCGCCTCGCCCGTCGGGCGGTGGGTCGTGTTCACCACCGTCCTCGGGTCGACGATGGCCATGCTCGACTCCACCGTCATCAACGTCGCCCTCCCCCGCATCGGCGAAGACCTCGACACCGATCTCGCCGCCCTGCAGTGGACCGTCAACGCCTACATGCTCACGCTCGCCGGCCT
The DNA here is from genome assembly GCF_040650955.1 of Streptomyces sp. NPDC048560. Taxonomy (NCBI): domain Bacteria; kingdom Bacillati; phylum Actinomycetota; class Actinomycetes; order Kitasatosporales; family Streptomycetaceae; genus Streptomyces; species Streptomyces sp. NPDC048560. Next base: position 194,649 of record NZ_JBEZIJ010000013.1, on the reverse strand, counting down.
GATCCTCCTCGGCGGGGCGCTCGGGGACCGGTACGGGCGGCGGCGGGTCTTCGTCATCGGGGTCGTGTGGTTCGCCGCCGCCTCGCTGCTCTGCGGGATCGCGCCGAACGCGGGCGTACTCATCGCCGCCCGCGCCCTGCAAGGCGTCGGCGGAGCTCTGCTCACCCCCGGGTCGCTCGCGCTCATCCAGGCGAGCTTCCACCCGGACGACCGGGCCCGCGCCGTCGGGCTCTGGTCGGGGCTCGGCGGGGTGGGGGCCGCCATCGGGCCGTTCGTGGGGGGCTGGCTCGTCGACGGGCCCGGCTGGCGCTGGGTGTTCCTGCTCAACCTGCCGCTCGCGGCCCTGTGTGTCCCCGTCGCGCTGCGCCACGTACCGGAGTCCCGCGACCCGCGGGCGCACGGCAGTTTCGATGTCCTCGGGGCCGCGCTCGGGGCGCTGGCGCTGGGCGGCGTGACGTTCGCGCTGATCGAGGCGCCGGGGCAGGGCGCCTCCCCGTCGGTGATCGGCGCGGCGGTGGGCGGCGTGCTGCTCGGTGTGGCGTTCGTACGGGTCGAGGCGCGGCGCGCCAACCCCATGCTGCCGCTGTCGATCTTCGCGTCCCGGCTGTTCACCGCCGTCAACGTCGTCACGCTCTGCGTGTACGCGGCCCTCGGCGGCTTCTTCTTCCTCTCCGCGATCCAGCTCCAGGTCGTCGCCGGATACTCGGCGCTCGGCGCGGGCGCGGCACTGCTGCCGACGACGGTGCTGATGCTGCTGTTCTCCGCGTCGGCGGGTGATCTCGGCCGGCGGATCGGGCCCCGGATCCCGCTCACGGCGGGCCCCCTGCTGGCCGCCGCAGGGATGCTGCTGATGCTGCGCGTGGGGCCGGGGGCAGGCGTCTCCTCGTACGTCACCGACGTCCTGCCCGCCGTCCTCGTGCTCGGGGTCGGCCTCGTGATCCTCGTGGCACCGCTCACCGCGACCGTCCTGGCGGCCGTGGACGCCGAGCGGGCCGGGCTCGCCAGTGGCATCAACAACGCGGCGGCGCGGGCCGCCGGGCTCCTCGCCGTGGCGGCGCTGCCGCTGCTCGCCGGGATGGGCCCGGAGGCGTACCGCGACGCCGGGCAGTTCGCCGAGACCTTCCGGCGGGCGATGCCGATGTGCGCGGGCGCGCTGGTACTGGGCGCGGTGATCGCCTGGGCGACGGTGCGGACCCCGCCGAAGGCGGCCAGGCCCGCGTGCGCCGTGCACTGCGGGGCCGTGGCTCCGCCCCTGGAGCCCGTACGCGGCGCGCGGGACGTGTCGGAGCGGGAAGCGGGCTGATGCCCCGCGGGCCCGTCCCACCAGGCACACTTGGACCCATGTCCATCCACGAGAACCTGCTCGGGGGCCCCTCCCCGACCCACCTGCCCGACGACCCCGAGCCGCGCGAGCTGCTCGCCAACGGCGCGGCGCCCGCCGACGTCGCAGCGAAGTACCCCACCTCCTCGCTGGCCTGGGCGCAGCTCGCCGACGAGGCGTACGAGGGCGGCCGGGTCATCGAGTCGTACGCCTACGCCCGAACCGGCTACCACCGGGGCCTCGACGCCCTGCGCCGCGCAGGCTGGAAGGGCCACGGCCCCGTCCCGTTCGAGCACGAGCCGAACCGCGGCTTCCTGCGCGCGCTGCACGCCCTGGCCCGCGCCGCCGGGGACATCGGTGAGAAGGACGAGTACGAGCGCTGCTCGACGTTCCTGCGCGACTCCTCGCAGACCGCGGCCGACACCCTGGGCTGACACGCCCCGCGCCGTACCGGGCCCCGTGGACGTGTGCCGTCCGCGGGGTCCTGCCGTATGAGCTGCCTCCCGGACGACGGCGCCCCCGGCCTCGGCTTAGGATGTGCGGGCAGGGGACCGGAGCTCCACTTCCTCACGGAAGGGGCGGACCGCTACCCGGAAGCTCGTGTCGAGGAGACAGCAATGTCGACGAATCACCCCGACCCCGAAGCCACCGGTGCGGCCACCCCGCACCTCGACTTCGCGGGAACGACTCCGTACGAGGACTATGTCCAGGCGGATGTCCTGACCCACCTCCAGCACCTTCGCTCGGACGACCCCGGCGAGATGGTCTTCCTGGTCACCACCCAGGTCATGGAGCTGTGGTTCACGGTCATCGTCCATGAGTGGGAGACCGCGGCGCACGCCCTGCGCGAGGACCGCATACCGGTGGCGCGCGACGCGCTCAAGCGGTCCGTGCGGGAGCTGGAGGCGCTGAACGCCTCCTGGACCCCGCTGGCGGGGCTCACGCCCGCCCAGTTCAACTCCTACCGCGGCGCGCTCGGCGAAGGCTCCGGATTCCAGTCGGCGATGTACCGGCGGATGGAGTTCCTGCTCGGGGACAAGTCCGCCTCCATGCTGGTCCCGCACCGGGGCGCGCCCCGGGTGTACGCCGAGCTGGAGAAGGCGCTCCAGGAGCCCAGCCTGTACGACGAGGTGCTGGCCCTGCTCGCGCGGCGCGGGCACGCGGTGCCGCAGTCGGTGCTCGGCCGGGACCTGTCCAAGAAGTACGAGCCGTCGCCCGAGGTCGAGGCGGTCTGGGCGCGGATCTACGCCAACCCCGACCAGCACGACGAGCTGGTACGCCTCGGTGAGGCGCTGACCGACGTCGGCGAGCTGGTCTGGCGCTGGCGCAACGACCACCTGGTCGCCACCCGCCGCGCGATGGGCTCGAAGACCGGAACCGGCGGTTCGGCCGGTGTCGCCTGGCTGGAGAAGCGGGCCACGAAGAGCGTCTTCCCCGAGCTGTGGACGGCCCGCAGCCATGTCTGAGCCCTCCACGGACGTGACTTTCGACGGCACGGCTCTCCCCGGCGCGACGTTCGGCGACGCGACTCTCGCCGGCAGGGCGGCGGCGCTCGACGCCGCCGACGAGCTGGCCGGGCTGCGCGAGCTGTTCACCCTCGACGACACCGTGTACCTCGACGGGAACTCGCTGGGCGCGCTGCCCCGCCACGTGCCCGCGCGGCTCCAGGAGGTCGTCACCCGTGAGTGGGGCGAGCTGCGCATCCGGTCCTGGGACGAGAGCGGCTGGTGGACGGCGCCCGAGCGGATCGGCGACCGTATCGCCCCGCTCGTCGGTGCCGCCGCCGGCCAGATCGTGGTGGGTGACTCGACCAGCGTGAACGTCTTCAAGGCCGTCGTCGCCGCGAGCCGCCTCGCGGCGGACGGACGCGACGAGATCCTGGTCGACGCGTCGACGTTTCCCACGGACGGGTACATCGCCGAGTCCGCCGCCCGGATGACCGGCCACCGGATCGTCCCGGTGGCGCCCGCCGACGTACCGGCCGCGCTCGGCCCCCGTACGGCGGTCGTCCTGCTCAACCACGTCGACTACCGCACGGGCAGGCTCCACGATCTGCCCGGGCTCACCGCCGCCGTGCACGCGGCGGGCGGCCTCGCTGTCTGGGACCTGTGCCACAGCGCGGGCGCCCTGCCCGTCGGCCTGGACGAACACGGCGTGGACCTGGCGATCGGCTGCACGTACAAGTACCTGAACGGCGGCCCCGGTTCGCCCGCCTACCTGTACGTCGCCGAGCGGCACCAGGCTGCCTTCGACTCCCCGCTCCCCGGCTGGACGTCCCACGCGGACCCGTTCGCGATGACGCCCGGATACGCCCCCGCCGAGGGTTCGGTACGGGGCCGGGTCGGCACCCCCGACATCCTGTCCATGCTGGCGCTCGAAGCGTCGCTGGAGGTGTGGGACGGGGTGGAGGTGTCCGCCGTACGGGCGAAGTCTCTCGCGCTGACGGACTTCTTCCTGGAGTGCGTCGCGGCGTACGTGCCGGAGGGCCGGGTCACCTCGGTCACCCCGGCCGCGCACGCGGAACGCGGCAGCCAGGTCGCGCTGCGGTGCGAGGACGCCGAGCCGGTGATGAGCGCGCTCATCGAGCGGGGCGTCGTCGGGGATCTGCGGCGTCCGGACGTGCTGCGGTTCGGCTTCACACCGTTGTACGTGGGCTTCGCGGACGCGGAGCGCGCGGCGCGGATCCTCGCGGACGTGCTGGCAGGGTAGTCGCCGGTGGTCCGGATGCCGCTTTGTCCTCAAACGCCGGACGGGCCCGATCGGGCCCGTCCGGTGGTCGTGAGTGACCTGCGCAGTGCTGATAACGTCCCCGCAGGTCAGGACAGTTGGGCACAGGTGTAGGACGGTTGGAGCAGCATGTCGGATTCTGCCGCGCGTGATCGTGATGCCGCCGAGGAGGAGTCGGCGTTCGCCCATCCGGTGATCGCCCCCGACCGGTCTGCGGCCTACGGCAGCCATCCCGATCAGGTGATCGATTTCTACGCCCCTCGGGACGGCAGAACCGGGGCGCCCCTCGTCGTCCTGCTGCACGGCGGGGCATGGCGTGCTCCGTACGACCGCCACCATGTCTCGCCGCTCGCCGACTTCCTGGCCCGGCGCGGTTTCGCCGTGGCCAACGTCGAGTACCGGCGGGGTGGAGAGATCCCGCAGCAGCGCGGTGAGACACCGGCCGCGGGACGCTGGCCCGAGACCTTCGACGACGTCGCCGCCGCGATGGACGCGATGCCGTCACTGGCCGGGCGCGAGCTGCCCCAGGCCGACGTACGGCGGATCGTGGTCACCGGGCACTCCGCGGGCGGCCAGCTGGCGCTGTGGGCCGCCGCCCGGCACGTACTGCCCGAGGGGTCCCCGTGGCGGCTCCCCGCGCCGCCGCCACTGCGGGGCGTCGTCGCGCTCGCGCCCATCGCCGACTTCGCCACCGCGGCCGAGCTGGACGTCTGCTCCGGCGCGGTCCATCAACTCCTGGGCGGTGAGGGGGACTTCGCGGAGCGGAGCGGCTTTGCCGACCCGGCTGCCCTGCTGCCGACCGGCATCGCGACGGCCGTGGTGCAGGGGCTCGGCGATCTGACCGTGCCCCCGGCGGTGTCGGAGGCGTTCGTCGACGCGGCGGCGAAGGCGGGGGAGATGGTGGGGCTCACGCTCCTGGAGGGTGTCGGGCACTTCCCGCTCATCGACCCGTCGGCCGACGCGTGCGCGGTGGTCGCGGAGGAGCTCGCACAGCTCGCCTGGTGAGCCAGGGCGCGCGCGGTTCGTGGGGGCCTTGCGGGCGGTCGCGCGGCCCCGGGTAGTCCTTGCGACGGACGCCGCAGAATCCGTATCACTGCTGACGACCTCGCTCGCGGGGCCGCCTACCGTGAGAGGCGTGACCGAGACCAAGACCAGAAGCCCGGAGTTCCGGCTGGCCGCAGACGCGATAGGCGGCCTGCGGCAGGACCTCCTCCACGATGTGCTCGCCTACCGCCCGCTGGACCCGCTGGGCACCGGCGGGCCGGTGATCCGCAGGCTGCCGCAGCGCTTGCGGGCCCGTGCCGTCTGGTTCCCGCACGCCACGGTCGGCGCGCTGACCCTCCTCACGGTGATGGTCGGTCTCGTGGCCGCGGACTCCGAGGGCGTCTTCGGGATCTCGGCCGTCGTCTCCGGAGTGCTGCCCGCCGTGCCGCTGCTGATGAGCCTGTTCAGGCCCGTCGGCGCGTTCTGGGCATCGGTGGTGCTGACCCCGTTGGCCGCGGTCGCGGGCAACGGGGACTGGCCGTGGGGGCCGAGCATGTTCCTCTGCCACCTGGGCGTCCTCGTCGTCGTCGCGGCGCGCACCCGGCCCCGTACGGCCGCGTGGATGTGGACCATCACGCTGCTGCTCGGAAGCTTCCTGGACAAGTTCAGCGGGTCCTACTACTCCTCCACCACCGGGGGCATGGCCGTCACCTCCGCGTTCGCCCTGCTCGTCGTGACCGTGGTGCAGGTGCGGCGGGAGGCCCAGCGCGAGGTGACCGTGCAGCGCACGGTCACCGCGGTCGAACGTGACCGGCGCACACTCCTGGAGGAGCGCACGACCATCGCCCGTGAACTCCACGACGTCGTCGCCCACCACATGTCGGTCGTCGCGATCCAGGCCGAGGCCGCCCCGTACCGGGTGGAGAACCCGCCGCCCGAGCTGGAGCAGGCCTTCCTCACCATCCGGGAGAACGCCGTCGCCGCCCTCACCGAGCTGCGCCGGGTCCTCGGAGTCGTACGCGCCGAGGACTACGAGGCCCCGGACGCCCCGCAGCCCACACTCGCCGAACTGGACCGCCTGCTGGCCAACGTGGGGGAGGCGGGTCTGCGGACGGAGAAGACGGTCACAGGCGCCGTACGCGAGCTGCCGCAGGGCGTCGAGCTGTCGGCGTACCGGATCATCCAGGAGGCCCTGAGCAACACCCTGCGCCACGCGCCGGGCGCCACCGCGAAGGTGGAGATCGGCTACGTACTGGGCGGGCTCGGGCTGCGCGTCGTCAACGGACCGCCCACCGGTCTCGTCAAGCCGTCACCCGGGGCCGGGCACGGCATCACCGGGATGCGCGAACGCGTGGCCATGCTGGACGGTGAGATCACGGCGGAGACGACGGCCGACGGCGGGTACGAGATCGCCGCGTTCATCCCCGTGCGGACCGTCCGCGAGGAAAGCGACGCGCCGGCCGGGGGCACCGTGCAGGGCGGGGCCTCATGAGCGCCATCAGAGTGCTGATCGTCGACGACCAGATGATGGTCCGCGAGGGCTTCTCCGTCCTGCTCAACGCGATGCCCGGCATCGAGGTCGTGGGCGAGGCCGTCGACGGACGCCAGGCCGTCGCACAGGTCGCCGCCCTGCGCCCCGACGTCGTGCTGATGGACATCCGGATGCCCGAGCTCAACGGCATCGATGCGACCCGCGAGATCGTCGCCGCCGACGCGGACGCCAAGGTCCTCGTCCTGACCACCTTCGACCTCGACGAGTACGTGTACCAGGCGCTGCGCGCGGGTGCCTCCGGCTTCCTGCTGAAGGACGCCTCCGCCCGCCAACTGGCCGAGGGGGTAAGGGTGGTGGCATCCGGAGAAGCGCTGCTGGCCCCGGCCGTCACCCGGCGGCTGATCACGGAGTTCTCGAAGCTCTCCGAGGCGCCGCGCCCGCCCGCGCTCGCCCGGATCGGGGATCTCACGGAGCGGGAGACGGAAGTGCTCGTGCTCATCGCGCAGGGACTGTCGAACGCGGAGATCGCCTCGCGCCTGGTGGTCGCCGAGTCCACCATCAAGACGCACGTGAGCCGCATCCTGGTGAAACTGGGGCTGCGCGACCGGACGCAGGCAGCGGTGTTCGCGTACGAGGCACGGCTGGTCACACCCGGCTAGGGGCTGTGTGGCCCGGCGTCACTTCCGCCGTGTCGTGTGGGGCAGGGAGAAGGAGGCCGGGCGTGCCTCGCCGGCCGACGCGCCGGCCGGAGCGTCGGGGTTGATCAGCGAGACGATCAGCGGTGTACTGCCGACCGGACCCGACGGCCCGGCGCGCAACCGGTAGCGCTCGGTGCGCACCGCGTCGCGTGCGAGCGGGGTGCCGCCCCCGTAGAGGTGGTGCGGCATGACGTCGTTGGCGATACGCAGCTCCGCGCCGCGCCACACGCCCGCTCCGGCGTCCCAGCGTTCCAGTGCGAAGCCGTCGGACGGCGGCCGTTCGTTCGCCGGTGTTCCGTCGATCAGGATCTCCATCTGGAAGGCGAGCCGCAGATGGGCGTAACCCTGGGTGTTGCCGTTGCGCAGGGTGACGGTGAATTCCTGGGCGGCCCCGCCGCGGACCAGGTCGATGCGGCCGGTCCTGGTGGCGACCGTCATCCGCAGCCACGTGGGCTGCGGCGCGGACGATACCGGGGCAGCGGGTGGCCGGCTGGTCGGCGGGACCGACGGGCTGCTGGGCGGCGCGGTGGGGGCGGACGGGGAGGCGGAGGGCGTCGCGGAGGTGGCGCTCGCCGACGGCGGGGTGGAGGACGGCGTGGACGGTGAGGCGGATACCTCCGCGACCGTCGTCGTGTCCGCCGACCCGGCCCGGTCGGCACACCCGGTGAGCACAGCTGCGACCAGCGTCGCCGACGCACCCACGACACACATTCTCGAGCCCCGCATGGCCACCCTTGCGTGATCGTTCCGGCAGGGCACTCAACGTATCCACGCGAGCCTGTCGACTGAAGCGCTGCCGCATAACGCTTCGGGTCCCGAACCGGGGCCCCGGCCGCCGGTAGCGTCAGGGCATGTATGTGTCCTTCGACCCCTGGTCGCCCGCGTTCGTCGCCGATCCGTACCCCGCCTACACCGCGCTGCGTGCCGCGGGCCGGGCGCACTACTTCGAGCCGACCCGGCAGTGGCTGATCCCGCACTACTCCGATGTGTCCGGGCTGCTGCGTGACCGGCGGCTCGGGCGGACGTATCTGCACCGCTTCAGTCATGAGGAGTTCGGGCTCACGCCGCCGCCGGCCGCGCACGAGCCGTTCCACACGCTGAACGAGCAGGGGCTGCTCGACCTGGAGGCCCCCGACCACACGCGTATCCGGCGCCTGGTCTCCAAGGCGTTCACCCCGCGTACGGTCGAACGCCTCGTGCCGACGGTGGAGCGGCTGGCGGCGGAACTGGTCGACGCGTTCGTCGCCTCGGGCGGCGGCGATCTGCTGGCGGCGGTCGCCGAGCCGCTGCCGGTCGCGGTGATCGCCGAGATGCTGGGCGTGCCGGAGGCCGACCGTGCGCTGTTGCGGCCGTGGTCCTCGGCGATCTGCGGGATGTTCGAACTGAATCCGCCGGAGGAGACGGCCCGCGAGGCGGTCCGGGCCTCGGTCGACTTCTCCGCCTACCTGCGCGGGCTGATCGCGGAGCGGCGGGCGGACCCCGGTACGGATCTGATCTCCGCGCTCATCGCCGCCCACGACGAGGGGGAGCGCCTCAGCGAGCAGGAGATGATCTCCACCTGTGTGCTGCTGCTGAACGCGGGGCACGAGGCGACGGTCAACACGACCGTCAACGGCTGGTGGACGCTTTTCCGGCATCCGGAGCAGCTGGCGGCCCTGCGCGGGAACCACGCGCTGCTGCCGACGGCCGTGGAGGAACTGCTCCGGTACGACACCCCGTTGCAGATGTTCGAGCGCTGGGTGCTCGACGACATCGAGATCGCCGGAACGGTGATTCCGCGCGGCTCGGAGGTCGCGCTGCTCTTCGGTTCGGCGAACCGGGATCCGGAGCGGTTCGCCGCACCGGACACGCTGGATCTCTCCCGGCAGGACAACCCGCACATCACGTTCGGAGCGGGCATCCACTACTGCCTGGGGGCCCCGCTGGCCCGTATCGAACTGGCCTCCTCATTCGGTGAGTTGCTCCGCAAGGCGCCGGGAATGCGGCTGCTCGCGGAGCCGGAGTGGCATCCGGGCTATGTGATCCGGGGGCTGAAGGAGCTGAACGTTGAGCTCTGAGGACGGGGTGTGGCGGTCGGCGCCGCCCGTGCACCCGTAGAAGTCGCCCTTTCACGGGCCGTACGAGACCACGAAGCCGGTCTCCCCGGTCTCGATCTCCGAGGATCGAACCGGGGCCGGACGGGACCGGCCGGTCCGCCAGGCTCCGCACCACCGTGAGGGCCATCACCTTCCGCGCCCGCCGCCCGCGCAGGGGCCTCGCCCGGATCAGCTCCTTGCCTCCGGCCGGCGCCGGAACACCCCGTACGAGGGTCGCCGCACCGCCACGGCGTGCCGGACGGTCCGCCGGTCCTGTGCTGCCGCCGGCCGGTCGAGCGCGCTCAGGACCCCCGGGGCGGGAGGAGGACCGTGCCGCCGGCTCGGTCACGGTCCGGTCCCGCGGGATCGGATCAGCTCGCCTCCGCAGGGAGTATCAGCGACCACGCTCCCGCCCGCACCGTCCACGTCCGGGTGCGCACCGGCCCGGTGACGTGTATGTCGGCCCGGTAGCGGAAGTCGGCGCCGGAGACCGTCACCTCCTTGGCCTCACGGGTCTCCGTCCGGCCGGCCCTCGTGTGGATCACCACGTCGACCAGGCCGCCGTCGCCCTGCGCGGTCACCGAGACGCCCTCGACCGGGCGGTCCAGGTCGTTCAGCATGACGCCGTCCGCCTCCACGCGCAGCCGGTACGTCCGGGGCGGCGCGTGGGCGGTGGCCGGAGCCGGACGGACCAGGGAGGCCACCAGGGAGCGGCAGGTGTCCCAGACCGCCGTCACGCCCGTGTGCGGCGTGTCGTCGGACGGCGGCAGGGCGGGGATGCGCAGCCTGCCGAGGACCACGCCGTCGCTGTCGTCGACCAGGAGGTCCATTCGGCGGACCGTACCGTCCAGAGCCGAGCGGGCCGCGGCCACCGCGCCCCGGGGCACGCCGAGGGCGTGGGCGAGTTCCAGCATGGGCGCCGCGCCGACCGGGATCAGGGCCAGAGCCCCGCCGGACAGCTCGCGCTCCCGGTGGAGATGGGCGACCGCGCGCAGCAGCGCCCGGTCGTCGCCGACGACCACCGGCCGTCGGCTGCCCCGGCGCGACAGGGCCCTGAGGAACTCCCCGGGGGTGTCCGGAAGGCAGATCTTGGCGTGTGAGCCGGCGCTCAGCACGTCCTTCGCGATGCGGACGGACTCACCGTCGGTCCGGCGGGCAACCGGGTCGATGAGTACGAGAAGCTGGTGGTCGCCGTCGCCGGGGGGCTCTGCAGCCGACACCTCGGTCCTTCCTCGGGTAGCATCTTGGTGCAAGAGCCCCTTGCGCTATTGCGCCAGGGGCTTCGTCTATTCCGGGGCACCCGGTTCGACGGCTCAGGCTTTGTCGCACACTGTCGTGCGGCAGGTACACCTTTACGTACGCCCCCTGACCTTGGACATGCCCCGCCCGGAAGGGGTGTACGCCTGTGCCCGCACTTGTGCTGCTCGGTGCTCAGTGGGGTGACGAGGGCAAGGGGAAGGCCACCGACCTCCTCGGTGGATCCGTGGACTATGTGGTGCGCTATCAGGGCGGCAACAATGCCGGCCACACGGTCGTCGTGGGCGACCAGAAGTACGCACTGCATCTCCTCCCGTCCGGAATCCTGTCGCCGGGGTGTACCCCGGTGATCGGTAACGGAGTCGTGGTCGACCCGGCGGTGCTGTTCTCCGAGCTGAACGGGCTGAACGAGCGAGGCGTCGACACGTCCAAGCTTCTGATCAGCGGTAACGCTCATTTGATCACTCCGTACAACGTCACGGTCGACAAGGTGACGGAACGCTTCCTCGGATCCCGCAAGATCGGTACCACCGGTCGCGGTATCGGACCGACGTATGCGGACAAGATCAACCGCGTCGGCATCCGGGTCCAGGACCTCTACGACGAGTCGATCCTCGTCCAGAAGGTCGAAGCGGCCCTCGACTTCAAGAACCAGATCCTCGCCAAGCTGTACAACCGGCGCGCGATCGAATCCGCCAAGATCGTCGAGGAGCTGCTCACCTACGCGGACCGGCTGAAGCCGTACGTCTCGGACACGACGCTGATCCTGAACAACGCCATCGACGAGGGCAAGGTCGTCCTCTTCGAGGGTGGCCAGGGCACGCTGCTCGACGTCGACCACGGCACGTACCCCTTCGTCACCTCGTCGAACCCGACCGCGGGCGGCGCCTGCACCGGATCCGGCGTGGGCCCGACGAAGATCAGCCGGGTCATCGGCATCCTCAAGGCGTACACCACGCGTGTCGGCGCGGGTCCGTTCCCGACGGAACTGCTCGACGAGGACGGCGAGGCGCTGCGCCGCATCGGCGGCGAGCGCGGTGTCACCACCGGCCGTGACCGTCGCTGCGGCTGGTTCGACGCCCCGATCGCGCGGTACGCGACCCGGGTCAACGGTCTCACCGACTTCTTCCTCACGAAGCTGGACGTGCTGACCGGCTGGGAGCAGATCCCGGTGTGCGTGGCGTACGAGATCGACGGCAAGCGCGTCGAGGAGCTCCCGTACAACCAGACCGACTTCCACCACGCGAAGCCGATCTACGAGATGCTGCCGGGCTGGTCCGAGGACATCACGAAGGCGAAGACCTTCGACGACCTGCCGAAGAACGCGCAGGACTACGTGAAGGCGCTCGAAGAGATGTCGGGCGCCCCGATCTCGGCGATCGGTGTCGGCCCCGGCCGCACCGAGACCATCGAGATCAACTCTTTCCTCTAGACCGGGGAATCCGAAGAGCGGGAGGGCCGGGACGCCGCGTGCGTCCCGGCCCTCCCGCGTTCCCGGGCGCCCCCGCGTGCCTCAGTCCTCGCCGCAGATCCGCAGGCCCTTCGGGGTCGCGCACGGCAGGTGCCCGTGGGTCCTGATGATGTCCTGGCCGCTGCCCCGGCTGAGGTAGCCGAGGAAGCTGGACGCCAGCGAGTCCGCGGGCGGCTGGCCGTAGCTGTAGGCGTACTCGATCTCGCGGTAGGGGTAGGTGCTGTCGCCGATCGTGTCGACGGACGGGGAGGTGCCGTCGATCGCCAGGTGGTGCAGCCCCCTCAGCTCGGTCCCGGCCCGCAGTTCGCTGTAGCCGATGGCTCCGGGGAGCCTGGCCACGGTGGACAGGACCTGTTCGGTGCTGTCGAGTTCGCACCGGGTGACCACGGCGTGCGGGTCGTCCTTGGTGGCGCAGTCCCGGGAGGACTGGGCGGGTTCGTTGCGGTCGAGTACGCGCCGCTGGAAGACCTCGCGGGTGCCGGAGTTGGCGTCCCTGCTGACCAGCAGGACCTTCAGGTCGGGGCCGCCGAGGGTCTTCCAGTTGCGGATGTCGCCCCGGTAGATCTTCCGGATGTCCTCCAGCGAGAGGTCGCGCACCGGCACCCGGTCGTTGACGACGAGGGAGAAGAGCGAGACCGCGACGCGGTTCTCGCGCAGCTGCGGGTAGCCCTCCGTCTTCGGGCCGTCGGAGAGGGCGACGAGCGCGGGGGAGCCGGACGTGGCCCTGGCGCCCTGCTCGGCGAGCCGCCGTATGCCGGCGGTGGAGCCGTGCGCGTCCACATCGATGGTCGAGCCCTCGCACTCCTTCTCGTACTTCTCCGCCAGTTCCCGTACGACGGGGGCGAAGGCGGTGGAGCCGGTGACCGTCAGCTCGCCCGTGGCGCAGCCGATCGGGGGCGGGCTGTCGTCCCGCACCAGGATGATCGAGGCGAGCGTGACCACGCAGACGGTCAGGGCCACGGTGATCAGCCGGGCGGCCCGCCCGAACAGGGGCGGCTTCTCGTCGGGGCGGGCGGCCTTGTTCGGGGCCACCACGCCGTCCCGGATGCCGCCGGTGACCGTGATGGGGTTGCCCACGGTCCCACCGGTGAGCAGGACGAGCAGTTTGAAGTGCTCGTTGCGGTTGAGGGGGACACGGGGGAGCCGGATCAGGGCCCCGCTGTGCCGCATCCCGCCCGCCGGGGTGAAGTGCTCCATCAGATGGTCGGCGTTCGGTCCCTGGGTGACCGCTATCCCGCGGACCGTCCGCCCGGTGAACTCGACCGTCAGACCGTGCAGTTCACGTCCCGTGTAGTCGTCGTCGGCGATGGACTGCGAGCCGTCGTTCTCCACGCGCAGCAGGACGAGCGTGGCGTCGGCCATGCCCGGCGTCTCGTCGAAGAGCCCGAGCCGCACGTTGGCCCGCCCCTGACTGACGTCGCTGCCGATGGGGGTGTCCATCTGAACCCGGTAGCCGACGCGTTTGCGCCGGGGTACGCGGCGCTCGTACCAGAGCACTCCGACGGAGGCCAGCACACCCAGTACGGCGGTGAGTACGGCTACGACGTTCTCGGCACTGAACCACTCCACGGTTTCCCCGCACTCCCCCGAGCGCCGCCCCAGGTGCTTCCCGAGCGCTGCCCAGGAGCTCCCTGGACGCTCCCGGGCGCCCTTCCCGGGCACTCCTGAGCGCTCCCCCGACGCGCACGGGCGTGTGCTCGGCGCGACCATCAGTTCGCGCCACCGTACGTGTGGCGCAAAGGAGTTGGAGTACGCGTACGGTCCCGTCGACTGACGTTCGCCGGCTGTTCGCCCACACCGCCAACCTTGGTCTAGACCTTGACAGGTACAGACCATTCCGCTTGAGTGACGGTCACCCCCCATGGCGGCGCACGGGCATCCCTGCGTCGCGCCGAAGGAGTGATCACCTTGATCAGACGCATGCTGAGTCTGCTGACCGCGCTGGGCGCGGTCGTCGCGACGATCGTCATCCTCCCCGCCACCACGGCCGCGGCGGCGACCTGCGCCCCGGCCTGGAACGCCTCGTCCGTGTACACCGGAGGCGGCACCGCCTCCTACAACGGGCACAACTGGTCCGCGAAGTGGTGGACCCAGAACGAGACCCCGGGCATCGCCCAGGTCTGGGCCGACAGCGGCACCTGCGGCACCGGCGGCGGTACGGACCCCAACCCCTCCGGCTTCGTCGTCAGCGAGTCGCAGTTCAACCAGATGTTCCCGAGCCGGAACTCGTTCTACACGTACAGCGGACTGACGGCCGCGCTGAGCGCCTACCCGGCGTTCGCCACCACCGGCAGCGACACGGTCAAGCGCCAGGAGGCGGCGGCGTTCCTCGCCAACGTCAGCCACGAGACCGGTGGCCTGGTGCACATCGTGGAGCAGAACACGGCCAACTACCCGCACTACTGCGACACGAGCCAGTCCTACGGCTGCCCGGCCGGCCAGGCCGCGTACTACGGCCGCGGCCCCATCCAGCTCAGCTGGAACTTCAACTACAAGGCGGCCGGCGACGCCCTCGGGATCGACCTGCTCCGCAACCCGTACCTGGTGCAGCAGAACGCTTCCGTGGCCTGGAAGACCGGTCTCTGGTACTGGAACACCCAGAACGGCCCCGGCACCATGACGGCCCACAACGCCATGGTCAACGGTGCCGGGTTCGGTCAGACGATCCGCTCCATCAACGGCAGCCTGGAGTGCAACGGCGGCAACCCCGCCCAGGTCCAGAGCCGCATCGACAAGTACCGGGCCTTCACTCAGATCCTGGGCACCACCCCCGGCTCGAACCTGAGCTGCTGACCGAGGGCTCCGTATGGGTGGGGGGTGTGACCGGCTGCGACCGGGCACACCCCCCGCTTCCGTCCCGGCAGGGCCGGGGCGTGGGAACACCTCGGCCCTGCCGGCCGTCAGGCCCGGGAGCTGAAGGTCCCCGGCCAGGCGCGGGCTACACCAGCGGCGGTTTCACGGACATCAGCAGGTGTTGGTGCGTGGTCCCCGGGGCCGCCGGATCGCCCGTGATCATCGCGCGCTGCCCGGGCCCCAGCAGGTGCAGCCGGACCACCGGCTCCTCGAAGGAGGTCAGCGCGTCCAGCAGGTACGACGGGTTGAACGCGACCGTCATCCCCTCGGTGCCCTCCAGCGTGGCCGGAAGCAACTGCGAGGCGACGTCGTCCTCGTATCCCGCCTGGAGCAGCACCGTGCCGTCGGCGGCCGAGAAGGTCAGCTGGATCGGACTGTCGCCGTCCGCCACCACGGAGACCCGCTTGACTGCCTCCACCAGGGCCGTCCGGTCCAGCACCGCGAGCGCCGGGTCCGGCATCGCGAACAGCTTGTCGTGGCGCGGCAGCCGTCCGTCCAGGAGCCGTACGGTCGTCCGCATCCCGGCGTGCTCGAAACCGGCCGATCCCGAGTCCAGCGCGACGCTGACCAGTCCCGAGCGGCCCAGTGAGCGGGCGATCTCGGTCAACCGGCGGGCCGACACCACCACATCGGCGGTGGCGTCCGGATCCGCCGCCTTCCAGGGCAGCGTGCGGACCGCGAAGCGGTAACGGTCGGTGGCCGCCAGCGTCATGGTCGTGCCGTCGAGGCCCAGCCGGATGCCCGTGAGCGTGGGAAGGGTGTCGTCCCGCCCCGCGGCGACCGTCACATGGGCGACCGCCGCCGCGAACTCCGCGGCGTCCACAGCTCCGCGGACCTCCGGCAGCGTGGGCAGGGCCGGGTAGTCGTCGAGAGGCAGCACCGAGAGCCCGAAGCGGGCGCCGTCCCCCGTGACCGTGAAGCGTGAGCCCTCCACCGCGCACTCCACGGCGCCTTCGGGCAGGACCTTGCAGATGTCGAGCAGCCTGCGTCCCATGACGAGCACCCGGCCTGGCCGCAGCGTCTCGGCGTCCACATCGATCCGGGCCGACGCCTCGAAGTCGAGGCCGGAGATGCGGAGCCGGCCGTCCTCCGCCGCGAGGAGCAGGCCGCCGAGGACGGGCACGGGCGACCGGGTGGGCAGCACGCGGGCCGCCCAGGCGACGGCGTCGGTCAGCTCGCCGCGTTCAATGCGGAACTCCATGGCGGGGTCTCTCCTCATCGGTCACCGGAGTGCCGACGCTAGGGGACACCACTGACAATTCCCCTGCTGCCCGCCGGACATGAGCCGACGAGGGCCGATGGGGCCCTCGTGCCGACGAGAGCCGACGAGAGCCGACGAGAGCCGACGACAGCGACCACCCCCGTGGGCCGATGCCGTCGTGCTCTCCCCGGTTTCCCGGAATGCCCGGCTTCCCCCGAAGGCCGGGACACCCGGACTCTAGGGGGCCCGGTGGCGCACGGGGAGCTTCACTTCGCACTCCCTGGGGCTCACGGGGTAACAGTTCGCACACCCGGACCGATACGCTTCGCTCCGATTTCAGTGGGTCGGACGGAGGTCAGGGTGCACGCGCCGGAACGCGCCGAGGACGTACTGCGGATGCACCGCCTGGCCCGCGCCGGCGGCACGGCGGAGCTGCTGCGGTGGCTCGCCCAGCGCGCAGGCGGCTGGGCCGGTCTGCTCGACTCCGAGGGCACCGTCCTCCACGCCGCCACGGCCCCGCAGTCGGGAGTGCTCCCCGAGGCGCTCCAGGAGGCCGCCGCGCTGGCGGCCGAGGGTGTCGTCGTGCTGAAGGGCCGGGGCGTCAGCGCGTACTCCTTCGACAAGGACGCGTATACCGGGCTGCTGTTCCCCCTCGACGGCACGGCCGGCGTCCCGGTCCCCGTCCTCGCCGTCCTCGCGCCCCGTCCCCTGCCCGCAGGGCTGTCCACGCTGCTGGCCGACGCGATGATGCCCCTGGCGCTGTGCTGGGAGTCCGAGACCGTCGAACGCAAGCGGCGCCGCGTCGACCTCGCCGAGTCCCGGGGCCGCGAGGCGGTCCTGCACCTGCTGATGACCGGCCAGTTGTCGATCGCGCACCAGGTGGCCGGCGCACTCCGGCCGAGGCTTCCCGACCCGGTGCGGGTGTGCGTCGTGGAGTGCTCGGGCAGGAGCCGCGACGCGGTGGCGCGGGTCTGCACGGACGTCTCCGGAGGCGGGTCGTGGATCGTACGGTGCCCCGTCTACGCCCGTCATCTGATCCTTGTGATGCCCGCCGGGGAGAGGGCGGACAGCACTCCTCTCGATCTGGCCGTCTCCGCCCTCGTGGACGACTGCGTCATCGGCATCAGTGAGGAGATGCCGCTCTCCGACACAGCGACCGGCTACCGGCAGGCGTTCCACGCACTCGCCGTGGCCCGCGGACTCCCGAGCAGGCACTCGCGGTTCGGTCTCTCCCCGGAACCGGCCCTCGTCGTGGGCGGCGCGGGAATTCGGTGGGCCGACACCCTGCTGGGCCCTCTGCTGGCGTACCGCCCGAGGCGTTCCCAGGACCCCGGAAGCCAGGAACTGGCGGCGACCCTCGGCTCCTGGCTGGCGTTCGCGTCCGGAGCGACCGAGCACCTGAAGATCCACCGCAACACGCTGACCGCCCGGCTGCGGCTCATCGGCGAACTGCTCGGCCTGGACCTGGACCGGCTCGCCGGCCAGGCAGCGCTCGATCTCGCGCTCCGCGTACGCGCGACCCCCGCCCGCCCTCGCGCGACACCCGCAGCCGCCACGGACCTCGACGGGCTGCTGTCCGCTCCCGCACTCCAGGCCTGGGCGGCGGAGCAGGTACGGGCCCTGGCCCCGGCCGGTGACACGGCGGAGGCGACCCTGCGCACCTGGCTCGCGTGCGAGGGCCGCCTCGGTCCCACGGCGGAGGAGCTGGGTATCTCCGTGCCGGGTGCGCGCAAACGGCTCACCCGGCTCGAAGCCGTACTCCAGCGCTCACTGCTCCGGAGCCCGAGCGCCCGCTACGACCTGTGGCTGGCGTTCCGGGCCGTGGATCTCACTACCTCGTGAAGATGAAGTACTTCCAGCTGCCGTGCGTGGTGCTGTTCACGCTGTCGCCCGACGACCCGTTCACGTACGAGGCGCGTACGCGCATCTTGTAGCCGGTGTCGTGGGTGCCGTCGAGCCTGACCGAGGTCCGGCCGCCGGTGGACAGGGCGAAGTACTGCTGGCCCACGTCGTACCAGGTGCCCTGGTAGTAGAGCTCCAGGGACAGCTTGTGCGCGCGGCCCTTGTAGTAGCTCATCGCCGTGTTGAAGACCGGGTCGGTGGTCTTGTGGAAGTACGCGTACGAGCGCGTGCCGATCTTCGCGTTCTTGTACTCCTTGGTGACGGAGGTCGACACCTTCACCCGGGCGTACGCCGTCGACTTCACGGCCCTCGGCGCGTAGCGCGAGTCACCCCGGAACACGGCGGTGACGGCCGTGTCCCGCTTCATGTCGACGAGGACCGACAGGTTGCCCTTGGAGTTGACCGTGCCCTTGCGGACGAGCTTCTTCGGCTTGTCGGCACCGAACGGGTCCACCCACAGCTCGACCACACGGTTCTTGTACGTCGTGCCGAGGTGCGCCGTGAACGTGACGTCCGTGCCGTACGCGTAGACCGACTTGTTCCGGTTCAGCGTCAGGCCGGGCTTGGCCCGGGAGACGGTGACGGAGTCGTATCCGGAGGAAGCGGAGTGCGTGGCGTCGCCGGCGTACGCCACCTTGTACGTCACCTTGCCGCCGGAGGGCGGGGAGTTGGTGAACGAGAAGGTGCCGTTCGCGTTCAGGGCCACCGAGCTCGGCGCGGTGCCGTTCGGCGACTCCATGTCGACGCGGGTCACCGCGATCCGGGCGCCGGCCGGGAACGGGGTGTTCGACGCGACCTTGCCGGTGACGGTGAGCCGCTGGGCGCGGGGCGCCGTCGCCGGAGCGTTAACCGTGACGGTGGTGGCCGACTTGGTGGGGTCGGACAGCACACGCAGTGAGCGCACGCCCTCGCTGTTCTCGGATACCGCGAACAGCCGGCTGTTGTCGGGGGCCCAGGCCAGAGCGTTGGGCACCAGGGTGTCGGCACCGCTGTGCGTCCCCGTGTTGGGGAAGTCGTACTGCCGCAGCGGGGCCTTGGTGACACCTGCCTTGAAGACGTGGACGTCCTGCTCGTACCAGGACGAGGTGCCGGCGGCGACCGTGCCGTCGGGCGCGATGGTCAGAGCGTTCGGATACGAGGTCGTGGGATACCGGCCGACCTCGGAGAGGTCCGTGGTGGAGTAGACCGGCTGGTAGGAGGGCCAGCCGCTCGCGGTCACGAGCTGCTTGCCGTCCGGGCTGATGTCGAAGTCGGACAGGCCGCCGCCCCCGCCGTCCGGGTTCGCCTTGGACGTACGCAGAGTCGCCTTGCCGTCCGCCACGTCGTACACGGCGAGGGTGGTCGGGCTGTGCCCGCTCTCCCCGACTGCCAGCACGCCGGGTGTCGCCGGGTCCGAGGCGAGCCGTGCGTCGCTGCTCCAGCTCTCACCGGGAGCCTGCGCGAGCGCGACGACGGGCTCGGCGCCCGACAGGTCGATCCAGCCGATGTTTCCGGAGTATCCGAACCACAACTTGCCGTCGGCGAAAGCCAGATGGCGCGGATCCTGGGCGTCACCCAGGTCATGGCTGACGGTCTCGGTGGGCGCCTGCGTGTTCACTGCGACGATCGTGCCGAGTCCGGCGACCGCCGCGTACACCTGGCTGGAGTCGGTCGAGATCTCCAGCCCGGTCACGCCGGGCAGGTCGGTGAGCTTCGCCACGATGTTGCCCGCGTAGTCGGTCACAAGGAGCGTGCCGCTCTTCGGGTCACTGATGAAGACCCGCTGGTGGACGCCGTCCACGACCACGTCGCCGACGGAAGCGGCGGGAAGGATTCTGCTGCTGTCGGCGGCGGCCGGATTGGCCGCACCGCCGACCAGGACTACTGAACTGAAGAGGACCGCGAGCGCTGTCGCCGTCGAAATTCTGCGCGTACGCACAGTGTCTGCTACCCCCACGGTATGCGGGCCGCGTGGCACCCGGAGATGAGAGAGGGGAGCGGCCCGGATCGCAGGGTATGGCATGACACCGACAGGTGGCGCGGAATATCCGGCGCGGCTGGAATATGCGGCGGGAACAGGCGGCCGACGGCGTACGGGCGGTGTCCCGTCGCCCCGTCAGCCGCCGGCCGTCACTGCTGGAGGCCGCCGCCCAGCAGCGTGCCGCTGACCGCGGGGAGGCGCAGGTGGCCGGTTCCGAAGGCCACCGACGACGAGTACACGGGCTGGTTCGTGCCGCCAGGCAGCACCCATACGCCACCCGCGTCGTTCTCCCAGGCCGCGCCGACGGCGATCTCGGGCCTGCCGTCCCGGTTGAGGTCCCCGGCGGTCGCGGTGGAGCCGAACTGGTCGTCGGCCTCCGCTCCGCCCGGCACGCCGGCGGTGTTCTGCGTGAAACCGTACGCACCGGCGCCCAACTGACCTGTACGGCGCCCTGGTACGACGGTGACGGCTCCGGCGGCGGACTTGGCGCCGATCGCCTCACCCGGCGCGCCGATCACGATGTCGCCCACGCCGTCCCTGTTTTCGCGGCGGCGACATCCATTCAGCGGCCAGTACGGCCACGCGTCTGTGACGAGGCGCTGTTCGGGGTCCGGGCTCAGTATCCCCAGCCGGCGTAGATGGTGACGTTCTCGCCGTTGTCCCTGGCTCCGACACACACGTCACGCCAGTCGAGCAGCCAGCCGCTGGAGCGGCAGCTCTCCTTCTGGAGGCCCAGTTCGCGGATGATCTCCGGGCGGGACAGGCCGGCCTCACCGGTGACCGTCGCGGTGCGCCAGCAGCCGCCGGAACCGCAGCTGGTGCCTTCGTCGACCATCGTGATGCCCGGCGGCAACGGGGGGAGGGCCTTGGACGACGGGGCGTCCGAGCCCTCGCTGATCATCAGCGCGTACAGGAGACCGACCACGAGGGTGAGGGCGAACTGCGTTCCCAGGAAGCCGATGGCTCCGTTGCGGCGGGGGATCCATTCCGGGGGAGGGGAGTTCTCGTGCCGTCCTTCCAGTCCCGCGCCGCAGGCGATGAGGAGGGGTGCGAGAGCCGTGAACACGAGATGGGCGTCGGGCCGGGGGGCGTCGGTCCAGCCCTGCTGGACGCTGATCAGCAGGGCGGCTCCGGCGAGCAGCGCGCCGCCGATCGCGAAGCCGACGGGGCGGGTGCGGGCGATCGTCATCCAGACGACGGCGGGCGCGACGGCGAAGAGTATCCCCAGGATGGTCAGCATGTACGGGGGGACGTGCGGCTCCGAGCGCCCGGTTCCGCATGGCCGGGGCACACCTCAGGAGCGTCCGGGCTTCGCTGACGAAACGTTCAGCCAGAACCGGCCGGCCCGATCACACCCGTGCCCCGTGCCCCGTGCCCCGTCACCCCGTGCCCCGGTCGGCTCCGCCGCCCCCGCCCACCGCGTCCACCGCCCCGGACAGCCGCTCCAGCACCCGTACGGTCTCCGCGAACCCCTCCGCCCCCAACTCCTTCGCAAGCCGCGCCGCGAACTCCGCGTGACCCGGTCCGATCCGGGACATCGCGGCCCGCCCCTCCTCCGTCGGACGGAGGAGCTTCGCCCGGCGGTGGGCCGGGTTCGGTACGTACTCCGCCAGTCCCTTCCCCACGAGCAGATCCGCGATCCGCTGGACGCTCTGCCGCGTGATGCCCATCGCCCGTGCGATCCCGGACACCGGCAACGGCTCGCCCACCACCGCCCCGAGCACCTGCCACCACGCCGCCGTGAGCCCGGCGGGCCGGGCCAGTTCCTCCGACACGGCGAGGAACTGGCCGTTCAGCCGGAACACCCCCAGCGCGGTCCGGCTCAGCCGGTCCTGGTCCTCGGAGCCGCTCATCCCGCCAGCACCTCGTACGCGCTGGCGTCGGAGTCGTGGAACAGCCGGTACCAGGCATCCAGCTTCTTCGCGTCGTACACGCCCAGCAGTCCGAACACCTCGCGGGCGAGTGCCACCGGTTCGGTCGGTCCGGCCGTGACGAGGCGGCCGTCCGTCACCGCGTCCGCCTCCACGTACCGAGCGCCACCCGCGTACCCCGTCCCCGCCAGGTAGAAGGAGACGGCGCTCGTGTGGGCCCGGTCGTCGAGCAGCCCTTCGCGCGCGAGCCCGGCGGTGGCCCCGCAGATCGCCGCGACCGGCACCTCCGCGTCGAGGAAGGTGCGGGCAGCGCGGGCGAAGGGGGCCAGCTCGTCCCCGGTGTCCCAGAGGCTCGCCCCGGTCAGGACGAGCAGCGCGCTGTCCTCGGGCCGCAGTTCGTCCAGCGCCAGATCGGGCTGGACGCGCATCCCGCCCATGGTGGTGACCGGTGCGGTCGTGAGTCCGACGGTCCGCACGGTGTAGCCGTTCTGCGTGAGATGGGCCGTGGTGTGGCCGGTCTCCCAGTCGGCGAAGGTGTCGTAGACGGCCAGGTGAACGGTTTTGCGGGTCATGGCGACCTCCAGAACGCGAAACGCGGAACCTTCGTTGCATCGACTATGACAGCAGGCTGTCATGAAGACAGCGTGCTGTCAATTGGAGGGCGGGGCCTGGACCCGACACCCTGCCGAACCGAACGTCACACTCCATACAACGTGGCCATGGAGCACGCCCCTACCAGCACCTACGCTCACGGCATGACCCCTCATGCCCCGTATGTCGACTCCGCAGCGGGAGCGGCCGTGAAGGCCGCCGACCGCGCCCACGTGTTCCATTCCTGGTCCGCCCAGGGCCTGATCGACCCGCTCGCCGTCGCCGGCGCCGAGGGGGCGTACTTCTGGGACTACGACGGCAACCGCTACCTCGACTTCACCAGCGGCCTCGTCTACACCAACATCGGCTACCAGCACCCGACCGTCGTGGCCGCGATCCAGGAGCAGGCGGGCAAGCTCGTCACCTTCGCCCCCGCCTTCGCGATCGAGGCTCGCTCCGAGGCCGCACGCCTCATCGCCGAGCGCACCCCGGGCGACCTGGACAAGATCTTCTTCACCAACGGCGGCGCCGAGGCCGTCGAGAACGCGGTCCGTATGGCCCGGCTGCACACCGGTCGTACGAAGGTGCTCTCCGCCTACCGCTCGTACCACGGCGCGACCTCCACCGCGATCAACCTCACCGGTGACCCGCGCCGCTGGCCGTCCGACAACGGCTCGGCGGGCGTCGTCCGTTTCTGGGCGCCGTTCCTCTACCGCTCGCCGTTCTACGCCGAGACGGAGGCCGAGGAGTGCGCGCGGGCGCTCCAGCACCTGGAGGACACCCTCGCGTTCGAGGGCCCCTCCACGATCGCGGCGATCATCCTGGAGACGATCCCCGGCACTGCGGGCATCATGACGCCGCCGCCCGGCTACCTCGCGGGCGTCCGCGCGCTCTGCGACCGGTACGGGATCGTGTTCGTCCTCGACGAGGTCATGGCCGGTTTCGGTCGTACGGGCAAGTGGTTCGCCGCCGACCACTACGACGTCGTGCCCGACCTGATGACCTTCGCGAAGGGCGTCAACTCGGGTTACGTGCCGCTCGGCGGGGTCGCGATCAACGCCGAGATCGCCGCGACGTTCGAGACCCGCCCCTACCCGGGCGGACTCACGTACTCCGGCCACCCGCTGGCCTGCGCAGCCGCCGTCGCCACGATCAAGGTGATGGAGGACGAGAAGGTCATCGAGAACGCCGCCCACATCGGCGAGAACGTCCTCGGCCCCGGCCTGCGCGAGCTGGCCGAGCGCCACCCCTCCGTCGGCGAGGTCCGTGGCCTGGGCGCGTTCTGGGCGCTGGACCTGGTCCGCAACAAGGAGACCCGCGAACCGCTGGTGCCGTACAACGCCTCGGGCGCGGACAACGCCCCGATGGCCGCCTTCGGCGCGGCGGCGAAGAAGCACGGCCTGTGGCCCTTCATCAACATGAACCGCACCCACGCCGTCCCCGCCTGCAACGTGACCGAGGCGGAGGCCAAGGAGGGCCTCGCGGCCCTGGACGCGGCGCTGTCGGTCGCCGACGAGCACACCGCGTAAGGAGTCCCCTCCCCTTTTCGGTTCCCCTCCTCCGGGGGCGTCCCGTGCCTGGCGGCCTCCCTCCGGCTGCCGCTCCGGCTTCCCTGCCCGGATGCGGGCCGGCGCGCCTGGCTTATGGTGACCGGAACCGAAAAGGGGAAGGGGCGCCATGGGGGCGAGCGGAGGCGTGACCCGCAATACGCTGCGGCAGCAGATCGCGGACGCGCTGCGTGACGAGGTGCTGTCCGGGCGTCTGCAGCCGGGCCGGGAGTTCACCGTCAAGCAGATCGCGGAGCAGTACGGCGTCTCGGCGACCCCGGTGCGCGAGGCGCTGTTCGACCTCTCCGCGCAGGGCCTCCTCGAATCGGACCAGCACCGCGGTTTCCATGTGCGCGAATTCAGCGTGGCCGACTACCGGTCGATGGTGGAGGCCCGCGCGCTCGTGATCGACGGGGTGTTCCGTGGCCTCTTCGCGGGTGAGGAGCCGGCGCGAGCCCGCCTCGCCCCGTACCGCGACGCGCTCGTCTCCGTACGCCGCCGGGCCGAGGAAGCCGCCCGGGCGGCCCGCTGCGGCGACCTCGACATCCTGATCGGCTACGACCTGCGCTTCTGGCGCGAGCTCGGTGCGATCGTCGACAACACGTACATCACCGATTTCCTGCACCGCCTGCGCGTCCAGGCGTGGGTGTTCGCCGTGCCGTATCTGCGCGGGGACGCCGACGTGCGGGACTGGCTGTGGAACGGCCACCAGGAGCTGGTCGAGGCGATCATCGAGGTGGACGAGGACGCCGTACGCGCGGTGCTCGACGCGTACAAGGAGCACGGCCTGAAATGGGCCGACAGGCTCGCGAACGGAAACCCGGCGCACCCGGGCCGCGGCGCGGGGACGGCCGGCCCCGCGGAATAGGTCGGGAGGTGCCCTGTGCGGGACGTTCCGTCCGCATTACGCTGTCCCGACCATCGCACGAACCCGTTGGAGAGCGAGCATTCGTGGCCTGTGACCTGTGGCTGGTCCCCCTAGTCGACGTGCTGTGCCACAGCCCCGACAACCCCTTCGCAGAAGAGATCGCCATCTACGACAAGGCGCTGGGTGAAGCGGGTCTGCCGCCCGTCCCCGTCTACGCCTACATGCCGGGCCTCACGGGTGACGTCGCCCCGGTCGCGGGGTTCGACTACGACGCGCTGCACTTCCTGCGCCGCGCCTACATGCTCCAGCTGAGCGGCCTCGCGGTGACTCCCGTCGACGAACTGGGCGGGGACTACGAGCAGTTGCTGGAGATGTTCGAGCAGGGCGCGCAGCACTCACATCTGGTCTGGCACTACGACCACGCGGGGGCGTACGTCCCGGTGGACTTCGCCGCCCCGCTCTCGAACGACGAACTGCTGGAGGGCGGCGGTCCGTTGGGCTCCTCGCACGGCCTGCTGCGTGAGCTGGAGCTCGTGGCCCCGTCGATCGGTATCGACCCGGCGAACCCGCCGACCGCCCCGCTCCCCCCGATCGGCCCGACGACACTGGAGGAACCGGCCGGCCCGATCCTCCACGACGACAGCCCGTTCGCCCGCGAGCGTCACGTATGGCTGGGGCTGCACGCGGCGGCCACGAGAAGCCTGGCCCAGGGCTCAATGATCATCTTCAGCTGACCGAAGGGCGCACGGCCGAGCCCCCTCCGCCCGGCCCTCACTCCTACGGCCCGTCGAACCTCTCCAGGTCCCGCCCGGCCCCACTCCTACGATCCGCCGAGCCACTCCCGTCCCGTCCGGCGTTCGAGGACGGAACCGTCAACGTGCCGGGCGGCGCCCTGCGAACCCGGCCGGGCGCGTCCGGCCCGTCCGGCGTTCGAGGACGAGGGGCGGCGGCTCCTGGGAGGCAACCCCGCCCGGCCCACCCCCGCCCTACTCCGGTGGCCGCTGCCGAGGCATGTTCGGCCGCCCCACGGTCGGCAGGGCGAACCGTCCCACCACACCCCCCGGCTCGGCCCGCCCGCTCCCGCCCCCGGACACCATCGACTGCATCCCCATCGGCGCGGGCCCGGCCCGGAACTCCACCATCCAGTCCGCCGTCTCCGACCGCACCAGTTCCGTGACGTCCTCCGAGAACCGCCGCAGCACCCCGAGACACCGCTCCGCCGCCTCGCTCGCCGTGCCCTCGGCAGGCCCCAGCACCTCCCGTACGCACTCCGACGCCCAGTCGAACTGGAGCACCTGAAGCCGCCGCTGCACCGCCTGCGCCGTCGCGAGGTTCCTTATCCAGCCCGAGGTCAGCCCGAAGTACCGGTCGCAGGCCATGCACGCCGCACCCAGCAGCAGCGAGAGATAGCCCCACCCCGCCGCCCCGTCCAGCGCGCCCGTCAGATCGAGCAGCGGCAGGGCCGCACCCGAGACGACACCCGCCGCCGTGCCCAGTCGCAGCGCCCTCGCCGCCCGCCGCTTACGGAGGCGGTCCTGGAAATACCAGTCCGCGGTGCGCAGGGCACCGTCCTCCACCCACCGGTAGAGCTCGTCGAGACGTTCGGCCGGCTCGCCCCAGTCCCCGAGGGGGAAGGGACGGCTCGTGAGGTCCGTGGGCGCCCGCACTCCCCGGGGCGGACCGGATGGACGGGACGGACCGGAGCGCTCAGTTCCGGTTTCTCCACCGGTTCCCTCGCCGGACTCCTTGCGGGGCGGCCCCTCGGGCTGCATCTCCGGCTGACTCACCGGGGCACTCCTCTGCACTCTGCGTAGGAACGACGTGGGTTCTCTGGCTGACTCCGGGTAACTCTGCGTTACCACTGATGCGCGTGGGTGTACTGATACGCGTCCCTTCCTACCGCCGAATGGTGGGCCATGGAGTCAAAATCGAGGGATCCCTGCGTGTACACGGCCTGTGATCAGGTATAGGAGGGTGAGCACCGCGTCCCAAATCTCACCCGAAAGAGTTGGTCCCCGGTGAGTGGGGCGCGCCGACCGGTGACCACGTAGGCTCGGCATACCGAAACATTTGTCGTCGAAATGCCAGGAGTGACCGTGATTCCCGGTGGTGGTCAGCCGAACATGCAGCAGCTGCTCCAGCAGGCCCAGAAGATGCAGCAGGACCTGGCCGAGGCCCAGGAGGAACTGGCCAGGACCGAGGTCGACGGACAGGCGGGCGGAGGCCTGGTGAAGGCCACGGTGACCGGTTCCGGTGAGCTCCGCGCCCTGGTGATCGACCCCAAGGCCGTGGATCCGGAGGACACCGAGACGCTCGCCGACCTCGTCGTCGCGGCGGTCCAGGCGGCGAACGAGAACGCGCAGGCGCTCCAGCAGCAGAAGCTGGGCCCGCTCGCCCAGGGCCTCGGCGGCGGCATCCCGGGTCTTCCCTTCTGACCCGGTCCCACACCTGGTCATACGCAGACCTACAGATACCCAGGCGTACCAACTACGGTACGAGCAGAGCAGCACAGCACCAGAGAGGCTTTCCGTGTACGAAGGCGTTGTTCAGGACCTCATCGACGAACTGGGCAGGCTGCCCGGCGTCGGTCCCAAGAGCGCGCAGCGGATCGCCTTTCACATCCTGCAGGCCGAGCCGACCGACGTACGGCGTCTCGCCCATGCGCTCCTTGAGGTCAAGGACAAGGTCCGGTTCTGCTCGGTGTGCGGCAACGTCGCCCAGCAGGAGCAGTGCAACATCTGCCGGGACACCCGCCGCGACCTGACCGTCATCTGCGTGGTCGAGGAGCCGAAGGACGTCGTCGCGATCGAGCGGACCCGCGAGTTCCGGGGCCGTTACCACGTACTCGGCGGCGCGATCAGCCCGATCGAGGGCGTCGGTCCCGACGACCTGCGGATCCGCGAGCTGCTGGCCCGGCTCGCGGACGGCTCCATCACGGAGCTGATCCTGGCGACGGACCCCAACCTGGAGGGCGAGGCCACCGCGACGTACCTGGCGCGGATGGTCAAGCCGATGGGCCTCAGGGTGACCCGGCTGGCCAGCGGCCTGCCCGTGGGCGGCGACCTCGAGTACGCCGACGAGGTCACCCTCGGCCGCGCGTTCGAAGGCAGGCGACTTCTGGATGTATGACGCCTGCGCTGTGCTTCTCCGGCCCCACTCACCGTTCGAGAACGCGCCTACGGGAGGTCGCCTCGATGTCTGACGCCACGCTGAACTCCGTCACTCAGGACCCGGACGACTTCGCCGTCCAGATCGCGGACCAGATCAAGACGTTCATCGTCGCGGTCACCGAGGTGTCCAAGGTCGAGGAGCCGGAGGAGGCTGTCCCCGTACTGCTGCTCCAGGTCTCGCAGCTGCTGCTCGCGGGAGGCAGGCTCGGCGCGTACGAGGACGTCCTGCCCGACGAGCGCTACGAGCCCGACCTCGGCCCCGAGCCGGACGCGGACGGCCTGCGGGAACGTTTCGCGGCGCTCCTGGAGCCGATCGACGTCTACTCCGAGGTCTTCGACCCGTACGAGCCCCGCAAGGCACCGGTCCCGCACCGCATCTCCGACGACCTGGCCGACCTGGTCACGGACCTCGGCCACGGACTCGCCCACTACGAGGCGGACCGCACGGCCGAGGCGCTGTGGTGGTGGCAGTTCTCGTACTTCTCCAACTGGGGCTCCACGGCCTCCGCGACCCTGCGCGCCCTCCAGTCCCTGGTCGCCCACATCCGCCTGAACCAGCCCCTTGAGGAACTGGACGGCCTGGACACCGACCAGGACCCGGGCGACGCGAACCTCGCCGAGGAAGCCGGCCGGGTCATGTTCCAGGAGATCGCGGGCCCCCTGGGCCTCCGCCCGGCCAAGTAGCGCGATCCGGGCCGGCCCGCGACCCCGTGCCATCGGCTCGCCGTGACCGACGCCGCGACGCGCCGGGCCTGTGGCCTCGGGCGGATCGACCTATCGTGGAGGTGTCCCGCGATTCCCGTGGGAGGGGGCCGACGTGGCCCTTTCTGGCTCCTGGCCGACGCGGGTGAGTGACCCCCATCGGTGTGGGCTGAGCCACAAACGGGCGTGGTTCGCGGATCGGCGGGCAGCAACCTCGTACGAGCAGACCGGGACGCCACGCCGGACCACCTGGTGGGCGGGACATCTCACCATCTGGTAAGGACGAGGCGATTCCGGCCTGCTCGTTAAACTGAGCCGACCGCACTATTGAATTGAGCGAGGAGCGCACGTGGGCCTTGTCGTGCAGAAGTACGGAGGCTCCTCCGTAGCCGATGCCGAGGGCATCAAGCGCGTCGCCAAGCGAGTCGTAGATGCCAAGAAGAACGGCAACCAGGTGGTTGTCGTGGTGTCAGCGATGGGCGACACGACGGACGAGTTGATCGATCTCGCCGAGCAGGTTTCCCCGATCCCTGCCGGGCGTGAGTTCGACATGCTGCTGACCGCGGGAGAGCGGATCTCCATGGCGCTGCTGGCCATGGCGATCAAAAACCTGGGCCACGAGGCCCAGTCGTTCACGGGCAGCCAGGCCGGCGTCATCACCGACTCGGTTCACAACAAAGCGCGGATCATCGACGTCACGCCGGGCCGGATCCGGACCGCGCTCGACGAGGGCAACATCGCGATCGTCGCCGGGTTCCAGGGCGTGTCCCAGGACAAGAAGGACATCACCACCCTGGGCCGAGGCGGATCCGACACCACCGCTGTCGCACTGGCGGCCGCGCTGGACGCCGAGGTCTGTGAGATCTACACCGATGTGGACGGTGTCTTCACCGCCGACCCCCGGGTCGTGAAGAAGGCCCGGAAGATCGACTGGATCTCTTCCGAGGACATGCTGGAGCTGGCCGCGTCCGGCTCCAAGGTGCTGCTGCACCGGTGCGTCGAGTACGCACGCCGCTACAACATCCCGATCCACGTCCGCTCGTCCTTCTCCGGACTGCGCGGCACCTGGGTCAGCAACGAGCCGCAAGGGGACCAGCAGGTGGAGCACGCGATCATCTCCGGAGTCGCCCACGACATCTCGGAGGCCAAGGTCACGGTCGTCGGCGTGCCCGACAAGCCGGGCGAGGCCGCCGCGATCTTCCGCACCATCGCGAACGCGGAAGTCAACATCGACATGGTGGTGCAGAACGTCTCCGCCGCGTCGACGGGTCTGACGGACATCTCCTTCACCCTCCCGAAGTCCGAGGGCCGCAAGGCCATCGACGCACTGGAGCGGCAGAAGGGCGCGATCGGCTTCGAGTCGCTGCGTTACGACGACCAGATCGCCAAGATCTCCCTGGTCGGCGCGGGCATGAAGACGAACCCGGGCGTCACGGCTGGCTTCTTCGAGGCCCTGTCGGACGCGGGAGTGAACATCGAGCTGATCTCGACATCCGAGATCCGCATCTCGGTGGTCACCCGCGCCGACGACGTCATCGAGGCCGTGCGCGCAGTGCACACCGCCTTCGGCCTCGACAGCGACTCCGACGAGGCAGTCGTCTACGGGGGCACCGGACGATGACGCACAGCCGCCCTTCGCTCGCGGTCGTCGGTGCGACCGGGGTGATCGGCGGCGTCATGCTCCAGATCCTTTCGCAGCACGCGGATGTCTGGGGCGACGTGAAGCTGATCTCCTCCCCGCGGTCGGCCGGCCGGAAGCTGGTCGTCCGCGGCGAGGAGACAGAGGTCCTCGCGCTCGACGAGGACGTGTTCGACGGTGTCGACGTGGCCCTCTTCCTGGTGCCGGACGAGGTGTCCGCCCGGTGGGGGCCCGTCGCCGCGTCCAAGGGCGCCGTGGTCATCGACGACTCCGCGGCCTTCCGCATGGACGACGACGTGCCCCTGGTCGTCCCCGAGATCAACCCCCATGCCGCCCGGCTCCGGCCGCGCGGCATCGTCGCGTCCCCGCACTGCACCACGCTGTCGCTGATCGTCGCGGTCGGTGCGCTGCACGCCGAGTTCGGTCTCCAGGAACTGATCGTCTCCTCCTACCAGGCGGTCAGCGGCGCGGG
The DNA here is from genome assembly GCF_040650955.1 of Streptomyces sp. NPDC048560. Lineage (NCBI taxonomy): Bacteria > Bacillati > Actinomycetota > Actinomycetes > Kitasatosporales > Streptomycetaceae > Streptomyces > Streptomyces sp. NPDC048560. The sequence continues at coordinate 163,848 of NZ_JBEZIJ010000013.1, read as the reverse complement.
CCGCGAAGGTGTCGCCGCGCTCCGCGAGGAGCTGTCCCTGGTGGCCGGTACGGAGCTGGGCACACATCCCGGAGACGTACGACGCGCCCTCGGCGAGGGTGACGCGAGCCCGTTCGCCGCTCCCGTAGCGCTCAACGTCGTGCCGTGGGCGGGGGCCGATGCCGGCAACGGCTGGTCGTCCGAGGAGATCGCCATCCGCGAGGAGTGCCGGAAGGTCCTTGACCTGCCGAACCTGCGGGTCGCCGCGACCTGCGTCTACGTCCCCGTCGTCGCGACGCACTCGATGTCCGTCCACGCGCGCTTCGAGAACGAGGTCGCCGTCGACCGGGCCCACGAGATCCTGGCGACCGCCCCCGGAGTGGTGCTGTTCGACAGTCCGGCGGCCGGTGACTTCCCCACCCCGTCCGATGTAGTGGGCACGGATCCGACCTGGGTCGGCCGTGTGAGGCAGTCGATGGACGATCCGCGAGCACTCCAAATGTTCATTTGCGGCGATAACCTCCGAAAAGGCGCAGCTCTCAATGTTGCCCAGATCGCCGAGTCGGTGGCCGCCGAATTTCCGCGGACCTGATCGTCGGGGTTTTGTAGGATCTGTGCGTTCCTTGTGAGCAATTAGCAGGTCTGAACCTCTTGAGCTGGGACATTGCCGTATCCGACGATGATCTCCTGGCTTTTTGCAACCGCGGGTCGGGCGGCTGCGTCTATGCCGTCACTCATGCGTGGCGGGGCGCATGTATGGGGCATTCGGGGAAGAGCAGGTACGTATGAGGGCATGTCGCACAGCGCCAAACGCGATGGCGCACGCGTACAACCCTGACGGGGGGAAGCGTGTCCAACAGGCGTGGCAGAGGTTCTCGACATCACAGTGGTGGGCCCGTTGCGAGGCGCTTCCCTGCGTCCGCTCCGGAGGCCCCGCGCACCCGGCGGTATGCCGGTGATCGCGCCCATGCCGGCTGCGCGCTCCACCCGGCTGCCCTCGCAGCGCGGGGGTGCTGAGGAGACGGTGGCCGCAGGGACCACGGTCGACCACCTTACGGAGACCTACCGCGCCCACTACCGTTCGCTGCTCGGCCTCGCCGCCCTGCTGCTGGACGACACGGCGTCGTGCGAGGACGTGGTGCAGGAGGCGTTCATCCGCGTGCACTCCGCGCGTAACCGGGTCCGCGACCCGGAGAAGACGCTCGCGTACCTCCGGCAGACGGTGGTCAACCTCTCCCGCTCCGCACTGCGTCGCCGCATCCTCGGTCTGAAGCTGCTCTCCAAGCCCATGCCCGACATGGCGAGCGCGGAGGAGGGGGCGTACGACCAGCTGGAGCGGGACGCGCTGATCAAGGCGATGAAAGGGCTGCAGCGACGCCAGCGCGAGGTGCTGGTGCTCCGCTACTTCGCGGACATGACGGAGGCCCAGGTCGCGGAGACCCTCGGCATATCGCTCGGCTCGGTCAAGGCATACGGTTCCCGAGGCATCGCGGCGCTGCGCGTCGTGATGGAGGCACAGGCATGAGCGGCCCCGAGCACAGGCGTGATAACGACCGGACTGGAAACGGAATTGTGAACCACGGGTCGGACAACACACCGGACTCCCCATCGGATGCTTCGGCGGACGGTACCGGGGCGCGGGACCAGGCCCAGGATCAGTCATCGGCCCAGGAGCCGGAGCTCGAACCGGAACGGGAACTGGAGCGGGACGTGGCGCCGCAGCCGGAACCGGATCCGCACAGCGTGCAGGCCCTGGGCGCGGCTGACGGCGACAGTTCCGTGGCCGGTGACAGCTCAGCGGCCGACGGCGATCCTCCGGCCGAAGGCGCGTCCGCGGCGGGCGACGGCTCCGCGGCGGGCGACGGCTCCGCGGCGGGCGACGGCTCCGCGGCGGGCAACGGCTCCGCGGCGGGCGACGGCTCCGCAGCCGAGGACAGCTCAGCGGCCGACATCAGCGTGCTGACCAGCCTGTTCGGGCGGAAGCCGGTGAGCGGCCCCGACGCCGGTGCCGGCACGGAAACCGATCGCGACGACGACGCCGCGGACCTGCACACGGGACTCGGCAGCGGCCTCGACACCGGCCTCGACGAGCTCGCTCTTCGCCGCATGTTCCAGGGAGCGGTACAGGACCTCGAACCCTCCAGCGGCACCCTCGACCACCTTCATCGCGCCGTGCCCGCCCGCCGCGCACGCCGGCGGCAGGCCGTCGTCGGAGTCGCCGCGGCAGCCCTGCTGATCGGTACCGCCGTCCCCGCGTTCGTGCACGTCGCCCGGTCGAACGGCGACACCGGCGTCAACTCCGCCATCGCAGGTCACGGTGAGCAGGCCCAGGGCGGCAGCGGCGAGGAACCGGGCGAGGAGCCCGGCGACGACAAGGAGCCGGGACCGGCCGACGAGGTGACCGACGGCGGCGAGGGCGAACCGGAGGTCTCCGAGTCCCCCTCCGCGGACGGCGGAGACGTACCCGACCCCCAGGGCAACGGCGGCGTCGCCGACACCCCGCGCTCCGAAGCGCCCCCGGTGGGCAGCTGCGGACCGGACCAGCTCGCCGTGCTCTCGGCCGAGTCGGGCCCCCCGGGCCCGGACGGAACGGTGTACGGCACGTTCCGGATCTCCAACAAGTCCGAGGCGGACTGCTCGGTGAGCGGCGACGGCTCGGTGGGCGTGCAGGCCATGGGCGCGGCCGACCCGCTCAGGATCCAGGTCGTCCGGTACGCGGCGGGTGACCCGCCGTCCGGGCTGCCCGATCCCTCGCTGGAGCCCGGCACGGTGCTGCTGAAGCCGGCCATGGCGTACGAGGTGCGGTTCGCCTGGGTGCCGTCCGACACCTGCCCGGCGACCGTGCCACCGCCCAGCCCCACACCCACGGACGGTGCCGGCGGCACCACGGGCGAAGGGATGACCGCGGCGGGCCCGGAGGCGCAGTTCGCCAGCGAGGACGGCGGGGTCCAGGACGGCAGCATCGCGGTGACGCACACCTCGGAGGCCGGAGGCCCGTCCGTGCAGACGACGATCTCCAACGCCTGTGCGGGCACGGTCTATCGCACGGGAGCGCTCGCCGCTTCCTAGGGACAGCGGCCGGCAGCGGTCCGTCGGCGGCGGTCCCTCCGACAGTGGCCCTGCGTCTGGCCTTGCGACTGTCGCCCTGCGACATGGCCCTCGCGGCGGTGGCAGGGCAGTGATGTGACCAAGGGGACGGCCCGCGTGCGGGCCGTCCCCTTGTCGTCGTCCTCGTCCGGTCCTGAGCCGGTACGGCTCAGTCGGCGTCGGCCGCGAGGCCCAGTTCCACGTCGCGCGCGGCCTCCGCCTCACGCCGCATGAGCCGGAACCACATGAAGAGCACGAAGCCGCCGAAGACGAACCACTCGCCCGTGTAGCCGAGGTTCTGGAACGCCTTCAGGTCCAGCCCGCTGCCTGCGGGCGCCTCGGCGGGCACCGGCTTCAGCGCGCTCTTCGCCGAGCCGCCCGAGCCGGCCGTAACGCCCGACTCCAGCTCCGGCTTCTGGAGCGTGACCCAGGCGTCGTACACGTCGTAGGGCACGAGGTTCACCAGCGACGCGGCGCTGATCATGCCGAGCTGGCCCTCGGGCAGCCCGCCCTCGGAGTGGGCGCCGTCGGTGCCCGCTGTCTCGGACGCCTGGAGATCGCCGGTCACCGTGACCTCACCGGGCGGTGCGGCGGGCACCTCGGTGCTGCCCGCGTTGCCGGGCAGCCAGCCGCGTACGACCGGGAGGGCCTTGCCGCCGTCGGTGCGGAGCATGTTGAGGACGTAGAAGCCGTTGCGGTCGTCCAGCTCGCGGCCGGGGACGAGGAACTGCTCGCCGTACGTCCCGGTGGCGGTCGCGGGCCTGCCCGACGTCACCTTGTCCACCGGCAGCAGGGAGTCCAGGGGTTCGGCGGCCCGCGTACCCGGATCGGGCCGCTTCTCGGCCTCCTCGTGCGACTGCACGCGGTCCTCGAAGCGGCCGAGCTGCCAGGTGCCCATGAACACGCAGAACGGGATGGCCAGCACGACGAAGAGGTTGATCCCCCACCATCGCGGGGTCAGCAGGAACCGGTACACCCCTCCACGGTACGGTCCCCGCTCCACGGGCCGGGCGCGGGGGCCCTCGATCACCCGTGGCGCGAGTCCTCCGCTCCGGCCTCGCTCGGCTGACGGACCGGCTTCACCCCCGCCCGAGGTGCCGGAGCGCGAAGTCCAGTTCCAGACGCACCTGCTTGATCCGCTCCTCCACGACGAGGGAGCCGTGCCCCGCGTCGTACCGGTACACCTCGTGCACCGCGTCGCGGGCCTTGAGGCGGTCCACGTAGTTCTCCACCTGACGGATGGGGCAGCGCGGGTCGTTGACGCCCGCCGAGATGTAGACCGGGGCGCGCACCGCGTCGACGTAGGTGAGTGGGGACGATGCCTCGAAGCGCTCGGGCACCTCCTCCGGTGTGCCGCCCAGCAGCGTCCTGTCCATCGCCTTCAGGGCCTCCATCTCGTCGTGGTAGGCCGTGACGTAGTCGGCGACCGGCACGGCGGCCAGACCGAGGGCCCAGGCGTCCGGCTGGGTGCCGAGGCCGAGCAGGGTCAGATAGCCGCCCCAGGAGCCGCCCGCCAGGACCAGCTGGACCGGGTCGGCGAGACCCGACTTGACCGCCCAGTCACGGACGGCCGCGATGTCCTCCAGCTCGATCAGGCCGACCCGGTGCTTGAGCGCGTCCGTCCAGGCGCGGCCGTACCCGGTGGAGCCGCGGTAGTTGACCCGGACGACCGCGAAACCGTGGTCCACCCAGGCGGCCGGGCCGGACGCGAAGGCGTCGCTGTCGTGCCAGGTCGGGCCGCCGTGGATCTCGAAGACCGTCGGGAACGGGCCGTCCCCGGTGGCGGGACGCTGGACCAGGGCGTGGATACGGCCGCCGGGACCCTCCACCCACGCGTCCTCGACGGGCACCGACGCCGGGGCCTTCGGACCCGGCGGGTCCAGGACCACCGCGCCGGTCGTGGACCGGACGACGGGCGGCAGAGCGGCCGAGGACCAGAGGTACTCCACGGTGCCGTCGGGGCGGGCCGTCGCGCCCGACACCGTGCCGGCCGGGGTCGCCACCCGTACCGGCTCCTTCGCGCCCGGCTCGTACCGCCACAGCTCGCTGCGGGCCTCGAAGCTGTGCTCGACGAGCAGCGCGGAACCGTCCGGATACCACTCGGCGCCCACATCACCCGGGAGATCGATCGGCAGGTCCGTCTCCGTCCCGGCGACCGGGTCCCAGATCATCGGCTCCCAGCGGCCCCTGCGCTGGTGCCCGACGAGGAGACGCGTGTCCCCGGCCACCGGGGCGAAGCCCAGGACGGCGAGGCCGAGCTCCTTGGTGCCGCCCTCGGTGTCGTCGAGCTCCGCGACGGTGGAACCGTCCGGCCGCACCACCCGGAGCGCGGAGTGCATCGCGTCGCCGTGCTCCGTGTGCTCAAGGGCGATCAGCGTGCCGTCGTGGGAGAGGTCCCCCACCCCGGCGGACTCCCGGTGCCGGTAGATCTCCACGGGGGCCTCGGAGGGACGTACGACGTGGACCGTCGTGCCCTCCTCGTCGGTGGACCGGCCGATCACCGCCGTACCGTCCCGGCCGATGGCGAGGCCGGCCGGGTAGGAGGCGTCGAGCCCGGGGGCGGCCGGCTCGTCGTCCCCCTGGGCGCCGTCGAAGGGCTGCCGCATCCACACGCCGAACTCGTCACCGTCGGTGTCGCTGAACCACCAGATGTCGGAACCGTCGGGCGTCAGCACCCCGTCGGTCGTTCCGTTGGGCCGGTCGGTCACCTGGCGCTGCCGCCCACCGGCCCGGTCCCAGGCGTAGAGCTCGTAGGTCCCGGTGGCGTTGGAGACGAACAGTGAGCGGTCAGGTGCGTCCTCGGCCCAGTCGGGCAGGGACACGCGGGGCGCGCGGAAACGCTGCTCCCACTCCGGCGCGGACGAGGCGTTCTGTGTGTCGCTCATGCCACCATCCAACCCGATCGGGCGCCACGGCCGGGTGGCCTGTGGATAACTGTTCGCGTGGCTCCCGGCCCGTGGGTAGCTTTCGGTCATGCATTCACCGACTCCGGACGACTGGCACGACGCCAACCGCGCACGGTGGGACGAGCGCGTGGCGATACACGCGGCGAGCGACTTCTACGACCTCGACGCGTTCCGCGCGGGGAAGGACGCGCTGCGGGACTTCGAGCTCGTGGAGGTCGGGGACGTCACCGGCAAGTCCCTGCTGCACCTCCAGTGCCACATGGGGCTCGACACGCTCAGCTGGGCCCGGCACGGCGCCACCCCCGTCGTCGGCCTGGACTTCTCCGAGCCCGCCGTGGAGACCGCCCGGGGGCTCGCCCGCTCGCTCGGCCTCGGCCCGGAGCGCGCGGCCTTCGTGGCCGCCGACGTGTACGACGCGGCGGAGGCCGTCCCCGATTCCTCGTACGACATCGTCTACACGGGCCTCGGCGCGCTGAACTGGCTGCCCGACATCGAGCGCTGGGCGGAGACCGCCGCCTCGCTGGTCGCGCCCGGCGGGTTCCTGTACCTCGCCGAGTTCCACCCCCTGACCGACGCGCTGGACGACGCGACGGGCTCCCGGGTGACGTACGACTACTTCAGCCGCGAGGCGTGGGTGGACGAGTCCCCCGGTACGTACACCGACGTGAACGCCCCGACCATCAACAACCGCAGCGTGGAGTGGCAGCATCCACTGGGCGAGGTCGTCTCAGCGCTCGCCTCGGCCGGACTGCGGATCGAGCTGCTGCACGAGCACGACGCCTCGCTCTTCGCGCGCTTCGGCACGCTGGCGCCGCAGGGCGACGGCTACTACCGCTTCCCGGCGGACCGGCCCCGCATCCCGCTGATGTACTCGATCAAGGCGTCCCGCCCACTCCCGTAGGAACCGACGGGGTCCGTGCACGCGGAAGCCCGCCGGAGCAGGGCTCCGGCGGGCCTCCATGTCCGTTACGCGGCCGAGCGGAAGGCCGGCAGATAGCCGCCCGCCTGCCCCGTGGCCTTGGGGTGGTAGGAGTTGTAGACCGGGATCGACACGCTGTGGAGCCAGGCGTCGCCGGAGCACAGCTCGTGTCCGGTGAACTCGTCCACCACGCTGGAGAAGGTGAATCCGGCGTCGGCGGCCCGCTTGGCGGTGACACCGTTCAGGATGTCCGACGCCCTGTTGATCGCCCCGCGCTCGGTCTCGGTGAGCCCGGCGATGCAGCTGCCGGAGAGCTTGTAGAAGCGCGGGTACCCCAGCACCACCACACGGGCCTGCGGTGCCCGCGAACGGATCCCGCTGTAGAGCGAGTCGAGGCGGGCCGGCAGTACGTTCTCCATCTGCGAGATCGCCGCGTTCACGCTGTTGACGCAGGTGGCCTCGCTCGACAGGACGCAGTCCGTCATGACGCTCGCGAACCCGACGTCGTTGCCGCCCGCGGTCACGCTGACGAGGGTCGTGGACGAACTCAGCGCTCCAAGCTGCCCGCCGGCGACCGAAGCCGTCGTCGCCCCCGAGCAGGCGACGAAGGCGAACGACGAGGGCGCGTTCGCCGACGCCCAGAGATAGGGATACGCGTTGGTGCTGCGTCGGCAGTCACCGCTGTCGGAGAGGTAGTTGCCGGCGCCGACTCCCGAGGAGTAGGAGTCGCCGAGAGCGACGTAACCACCGGCGGCCGCGGAGGCCGGAGTCGCGGCGCCCAGGGCGGCGACCGCGGCGAGGGCAAGCGTGGTGACGGATGCCCAGATTCTTCGTACTGACATGGCTGCCAGCCCTTCGAAGGGTGGGGGGTGGGTGGGGGATTCGGTGGGGCGCCCCAGTTTCTAGCAGCTCCCGGTACCCGCCGGTAATGCCCGCGCAAGAAGTCGTCTGATATGCCCGAATGATCGTTCGGTACCCGTAGCTCCGCGCGTAGATAAACCTAGAAGTGCCCATGAAAACAAGGCAGTTGGGGTGACGCAGGATGTAAATCGTTTGAACACGCACAGGGGCGGCCGTACCGTTCCCCGCCGGACGGACACCATGAAGGAGGCCCGCGTGAAGGGCACGAAGATGCACCCCGACGAGGTCGACACAGACGTCGCGCTGGTCGGCCGGATGGTCGCTGCGCAGTTCCCGCAGTGGGCGCATCTGCCCGTCCTGGAGGTCCGCTCCGCGGGCACGGACAACGTCATGTACCGGCTGGGCGAGGACATGGCCGTACGCCTGCCGCGCGTCCCCCGCGCGGCGGGACAGGTCGCCAAGGAGCAGCGCTGGCTGCCCCGTCTCGCCCCGCACCTCCCGCTGGCCGTGCCCGTCCCGCTCGGACTGGGCGAACCGGGCGAGGAATACGGGCTTCCGTGGTCCGTCTACGGGTGGCTGGAGGGCGAGAACCTCTACGACTCACCCCTCACGGGCGCCGGTGAGGAGCACGCGGCCGTACAACTGGGCCGGTTCGTCGCCGCGTTGCGTACCGTCGACGCGACCGGTGGGCCGGCGGGCTTCCGCGGCGGACCGGTGAGCAGCCGCGATGCGGACGTCCGTGCCGCGATCCGCCACCTGGGCGCGGACGGCACGGTGGACGCGGACCTGGCGACGGCGGCCTGGGAATCGGCGCTCCGGCTCCCGCAGTGGGAGGGCGGGCCGGTCTGGCTCCACGGGGATCTCCTGCCCGGCAACCTGCTTGCCCGGGGCGGGCGTCTCACGGCCGTCATCGACTTCGGCGGACTGGGCACCGGCGACCCCGCATGCGACACCATGTCCGCCTGGGCCGTTCTGTCCGCCGGCTCCCGCGGCCTGTTCCGCGAGGCCGTCGAGGTGGACGACGCGACCTGGGCCCGGGGGCGGAGCTGGGCGCTGGTCTTCGGCCTCACGGCGTACTCCTACTACCGGGTCACGAACCCCGTGCTCGCGGCCGTCGCCCTGCGGTCGACGGGCGAGGCTCTGGACGACTTCCGGCGCGAGGGCTGACGCCGGACCCGGCCCGCGTTTCGGGCCGGCCGGGTCCCGGCGTACGGAACGCGTCAAGAGCGTCCCCGGACTCGTACAGGACCCGTTAACGGCGGCGGTATGCCCCCTGGGAGGGCGTTTCCTCGGACTGTCCGAACATCCGAGAATCCGTTCTTCACTCAGGAGCTCACGATGGCCGATATGGCCTTCGTCGTCACCACGATCGCGGTCTTCGCGCTGGTGGCCGTCATCGCCAGAGGGGTGGCGAAGCTGTGACCGCCGAGAACCTGGTCGGCCTCGTCGTGGCCGCCGCCCTGCTGGGCTACCTCGTGCTGGCGCTCATCAAGCCGGAGAGGTTCTGACCGGCATGAGTCCTGTCCTCTCCGGAGTGCTCCAGCTCCTCGCCCTGATCGTCGCGCTGGGGCTCGTGTACCGCCCGCTCGGCGATCACATGGCCCGTACCTACTCCACCGACCGCCACCTGCGCGTCGAGAAGTGGATCTACAAGGCCATCGGGGCCGACCCCGCCAGGGAAATGCGCTGGCCCGCCTACCTGCGCGGCGTCCTCGCCTTCTCCGTGGTGAGTGTCCTCTTCCTCTACTTGGCGCAGCGCGTGCAGGGCTCCCTGCCCGGCTCGCTCGGCTTCTCCTCGATCGACCCGGACCAGGCTTTCAACACGGCGGCCTCGTTCGTGTCGAACACCAACTGGCAGTCCTACTACGGCGAACAGGCCATGGGCCATGTCGTGCAGACCGGCGGTCTCGCGGTGCAGAACTTCGTGTCCGCCGCCGTCGGCATGGCCGTGGCCGTGGCTCTCGTCCGGGGCTTCGCGCGCGCCGGCACCGGGGAGCTCGGCAACTTCTGGGCCGACCTGGTGCGCGGCACCGTACGCATCCTGCTGCCGCTCTCCGTGATCGGCGCGCTCGTACTGGTCGCGTGCGGGGCCATCCAGAACTTCTCCGGGATCCATGAGGTCGGCCAGTTCATGGGCGGCAGCCGGCAGTGGAACGGCGGCGCGGTCGCCTCGCAGGAGGCCATCAAGGAGCTGGGCACGAACGGCGGCGGTTACTTCAACGCCAACTCCGCCCATCCCTTCGAGAACCCCACCCCCCTCTCGAACCTCTTCGAGATCTTCCTGATCCTCGTCATCCCGTTCGCGCTGACCCGCACGTTCGGCAGGATGGTCGGCAGTGTCAGGCAGGGATACGCCGTCCTCGCCACGATGGCGGGCATCTGGATCTGCTTCGTCCTGCTCATGATGTGGACCGAATTCGCGCACCACGGAACGGCGTTCGAGATCGCCGGCGGCGCGATGGAGGGCAAGGAGACCCGCTTCGGCATCAGCGGATCCGCGCTCTTCTCCGTCTCGACCACGCTCACGTCGACGGGTGCGGTCAACTCCTTCCACTCCTCCAACACCGGGCTCGGCGGCGGCATCAACCTGCTGGGGATGCAGCTCGGCGAGATCGCGCCGGGCGGTGCCGGCTCCGGGCTGTACGGAATGCTGATCATGGCCGTCATCGCGGTGTTCGTCGCCGGTCTGATGGTCGGCCGCACCCCCGAGTACCTGGGCAGGAAGATCGGCACACGGCAGATCAAGTTCGCCGCCTGCTACATCCTCATCACCCCGGCCCTGGCCCTCGGCTTCACCGCCGCGGCGCTGACCCTGGACACCCCGGTCCACTCGATGGCCAACTCCGGTGCGCACGGCTTCTCCGAGATCCTGTACGCGTACACCTCGGGCGCCAACAACAACGGATCGGCCTTCGCCGGGCTGAACGCGGACACGCAGTGGTTCAACAGCACGATCGGCATCGCGATGCTGCTGGGCCGGTTCCTGCCGATGGTGTTCGTCCTCGCGCTCGCCGGCTCGCTGGCCGAGCAGACCCCCGTACCCGAGACGGCCGGCACGCTGCGCACGCAGAAGCCCCTGTTCGCGGGCCTCCTGGCCGGCACGATCCTGATCGTCACCGGTCTGACCTACTTCCCGGCGCTCGCGCTGGGACCGCTCGCCGAAGGACTCGCGTCATGAGCACCGGTACGCCGACCGCCACCCCCGCCAAGGCCCCGCACGACGACGCTCCCAGCCGTGTCGAACCCGGCAACGGGGCGGTCTCCGCAGGGCTGTTCGACCCGGGGATGCTCATCAGGGCGGTCCCGGACGCGCTGCGCAAGTTCGACCCGAGGGTGATGATCAAGTCGCCGGTGATGTTCGTGGTGCTGATCGGATCCGTACTCACCACAGTCTTCGCGCTCAAGGACCCGGGCGACTGGTTCGGCTGGGCGATCACCGCCTGGCTGTGGCTGACCACCCTCTTCGCCAATCTCGCCGAGGCCGTGGCCGAGGGCCGGGGCAAGGCGCAGGCCGACACGCTCCGCAGGGCGAAGACGGAGACGGTCGCCCGCAGGCTCACCGGTGGCGACGAGGAGCGCGTGCGCGGCACGGAGCTGCGCATCGGTGATCTCGTGGTCTGCGAGCCGGGTGACGTCATCCCCGGCGACGGTGACGTCGTCGAAGGCGTCGCCTCGGTCGACGAGTCGGCGATCACGGGTGAATCGGCCCCGGTCATACGGGAGTCGGGCGGCGACCGCAGCGCCGTCACCGGCGGTACGAAGGTGCTGTCCGACCGGATCGTCGTCAAGATCACCACGAAGCCCGGCGAGACCTTCATCGACCGAATGATCAGCCTGGTCGAGGGCGCGGACCGCCAGAAGACGCCGAACGAGACCGCGCTCAACATCCTGCTCGCGTCCCTCACGATCGTCTTCCTGCTGGCGGTCGTCACGCTCCAGCCGTTCGCCACGTACGCGGGCGCCGAACAGCCGGTGATCGTGCTGACGGCGCTCCTGGTCTGCCTCATCCCCACCACCATCGGCGCGCTGCTCTCGGCCATCGGCATCGCGGGCATGGACCGGCTGGTCCAGCGCAACGTCCTGGCGATGTCCGGGCGGGCCGTCGAGGCCGCGGGTGACGTCTCCACGCTCCTCCTCGACAAGACGGGGACGATCACTCTGGGCAACCGCCAGGCGTCGGAGTTCATACCGGTCAGGGGTGCGGCACGGGCCGAACTCGCCGAGGCCGCCCAGCTCTCCTCACTGGCCGACGAGACCCCCGAGGGCCGCTCGGTCGTGGTCCTCGCGAAGGAGTCGTACGGCCTGCGGGAACGTCACCGCGGCGAACTGGCGCATGCCGACTGGATCGGGTTCACGGCCCAGACCCGTATGTCCGGTGTGGACGTCGAAGGCCGCAAGATCCGTAAGGGCGCGGCGGGTTCGGTCGTCGCGTGGGTGAGGGAGCGCGGCGGCCGTGTCCCCGACGACACGCAGGCGCTCACGGACCGCGTATCCCAGGCCGGCGGCACACCGCTGCTGGTGGCCGTCGAGGACGGCGGGGGAGCCCGCGTGCTGGGGGTCGTCCACCTCAAGGACGTGGTGAAGGAAGGGATGCGGGAGCGGTTCGACGAGCTGCGCCGCATGGGCATCCGGACCGTGATGATCACGGGTGACAACCCGCTGACCGCGAAGGCGATCGCCCAGGAGGCCGGGGTCGACGACTTCCTCGCCGAGGCGACGCCCGAGGACAAGATGGCCCTCATCAAGCGGGAGCAGGCGGGCGGCAAGCTGGTCGCGATGACGGGCGACGGTACGAACGACGCCCCCGCCCTCGCCCAGGCGGACGTCGGGGTGGCGATGAACACCGGCACCTCGGCCGCCAAGGAGGCCGGGAACATGGTGGACCTGGACTCCGACCCCACCAAACTCATCGAGATCGTCGAGATCGGCAAGCAACTGCTGATCACCCGGGGCGCGCTGACGACTTTCTCGATCGCCAACGACGTCGCGAAGTACTTCGCGATCATTCCGGCGATGTTCGCGGTCGTTCATCCGGGCCTGGACAAGCTCAACATCATGGCGCTGTCCTCGCCCGAGTCCGCGATCCTGTCCGCCGTCGTCTTCAACGCGCTGGTCATCATCGCGCTCGTGCCGCTGGCCCTGAGGGGTGTCCGGTACAGGCCCGCGAGCGCGGACAGGATGCTCCGCCGCAACCTCGGCGTCTACGGACTGGGCGGCCTGGTGGCCCCGTTCATCGGAATCAAGCTCATCGACCTGCTCATCTCGACGCTTCCCGGGCTGCGTTGACATGCATCCCGTCTGCGTTGAACTGCTTCCCGCCTGCGTCGAACCGCGAAAGTGCTGACCTGCCATGAACAGCTCCCTGAAGAACACCGCCCGGACGCTCGGCGCGGGACTGCGCGCCCTGCTCGTCCTCACCGTGATCTGCGGCGTCATCTACCCCCTCGCGGTCACAGGCGTCGCCCAGACTCTCTTCCACGAGAAGGCGAACGGCTCCGAGATCACCTCCGACGGCCGGGTGGCCGGCTCCTCACTCATCGGGCAGCGCTACGACCTGCCTCCGAAGAGTGGTGAGGAGACAGCGGCCCCGGACCCGAAATGGTTCCAGCCGCGCCCGTCCAACGGCCTGGGAAGCAACGGCGTGAACTCCCGGTACGACCTGATCCTCTCCGGGGCGACCAACCGGTCCGGCGACAACGCTGAACTGATCCGGTGGGTGAAGGACGCCAAGGCTGCCGTGATCAGGGACAACTCGACCCCCGGCCACCCGGTCAGCCCGTCGCAGGTCCCGCCCGACGCCGTCACCTCCTCCGGCTCGGGCCTGGACCCGCACATCTCCCCGGCGTACGCGAAACTCCAGGTCAATCGGGTTGCCGAGCGCAATCACCTGGACGCGGGGCGGGTTGCCGCGCTGGTCGACTCCCACACCGAGGACCGGCTCCTCGGGTTCATCGGGGAACCGCGCGTCAACGTGCTCCAGCTCAACATCGCCCTGAGGGACCTGACCTCATGAACTGCTGAGAGGCCGCCGGCGGCCCCGGGTGTGTCGGGGCCGCCTGCTCCCCGCCGCCTTACGCTTGGAGTACGACACCCACCAGCCGCCGCACCCACCGGAAACACTCCGCCGGGAGTTGACCGCCATGAGACAGCGCCATCACTTCCACACCGACCACGCGGGCCACTCGGTCTCGGTGACAGTCGAGACGGGCCACACCGTACGGGTGGAAGTACTCGTCGACGGCAAGGAGACCGGCTACGCGGCCACGCGGGGCGACCGCCCCGTCGTCGTACAGGTGGAGATCCCGACCGACCCGCCGGAGGCGGCCACGGTACGCGTGCGGCCGGGCCCCGGCGTCCCCCGGTGCCTCTTCGAGGCACCGGACGCCGAATCCCGGCCGATGTCACCGCGCGCGTACTGAGCCGGCTGGTCAGTTGTGGCCGAACTTCCGTTCCTTCTTGTGCGAGACGCTCTCCCCGATCGCACGTACGGTGTCGGACGTGGCGGCCTGCGCCGGCTTCTGCGCCTTGGTCTCCTCGGTGGCACTGCGCTCATGGCCACCGGTGCGAGCACCACGGTTCTGTCGGCTCTGTTTCTTGCTCACGGTCGCGCCTCCTGTCAGCGTTCCGGACGACGGGGCCCTTCCAGATTCGCAGGTGTGTACGAAGGTCGCATGTCAGGCATGAGCACGCCGCGGACACCGGCGTTCCGTGCGCGCGCATCGAGGAGCGGGTACACGCTGGGTTCGGCCATCAGCGGGCGCTCGGATGCTCAAGCTTGCGGTCATGGCAACACCCGAGCCCCTGAGGTGAGTTGTGTCCACGCGCAGGAGCGGACGGTCCGAATGAGAGCCGCCGGGAAACGTGCGTGCGCACGGGATCCCGGCCGTGCCACGATGACGCCGGAGAGCGAGGTCTCGTGGATGACTTGAGGCGGTTCGGCCTGGCAGTGGTCACGTGGGCGGCCGGCGGAGCTGAGGCGGCAGCGGCGGCCGCCGAGGCGCGGGAGCTGGCGGGCGGCGTGCGGACGATCGTGCTCGTCGAGGGGAGCAGCGACCAGGTCGCGCTCGAAGTGCTGGCCGCGCGCCACGGCCGCGACCTCGGCGCGGAGGGCGTCGCCGTAGTACCGCTGGGTGGCGCGACGAGCATCGGGCGCTTCCTGGACGTGTGCGGTCCACCCGGGCTCGGCCTGCCGCTGGCAGGCCTCTGCGACATCGGCGAGGAACGGCACTTCCGGCGCCACCTGGAACGGGTAGGACTCGGATCCGGTCTCACGCACGCCGGACTGGAGGCGCTCGGATTCCAGGTATGCGTCGCCGACCTGGAGGACGAGCTGATCCGCGCTCTAGGGGCGGAGGGCGTGCAGCAGGTGATCGAGGCCCAGGGCGAGACGCGCCCCTTCCGCACCTTCCAGGGCCAGCCGGCCCAGCGAGGCCGGCCCGTGGAACACCAGCTGCGACGCTTCATGGGCACCCACAGCGGCCGCAAGGCGCTCTACGCCCAGGCACTGATCACACACCTGGACATCGCCCGCGTCCCCCGCCCACTGGACCGCCTCCTCGCCCAGGTCTGACCGGACGACCGCGGAAACGAGTCAGGGCCCGACCCGCTTTCGCGGATCAGGCCCTGACTTTACGGCTGTCGGGGTGGCGGGATTTGAACCCACGACCTCTTCGTCCCGAACGAAGCGCGCTGCCAAGCTGCGCTACACCCCGATGTCACGCGGTCTCCCGGCGACATCGATTACTTTAGCCCACCCGCGGCCGGAGGCGAAATCCGGTTTCTGCGGGAGGGCGGGGGTCCCCAGGCCTCGGGGCGGACGCGGTCCAGGCCCACCAGCAGCGTCGCCAGGGCCGCGAAGAGGAGGCCCAGGGCCAGGGCATTCGTGAGGACGCCCGGGTAGTCGTAGGCGTCGACGTCGAGGAATGGGTACGGGTAGCGGGGCTCGCTGCCGGGGGAGAGGCGGGCTCCCCGGGTGAGGGCGAAGGCCAGGTACGCCACGGGGTGGAGCAGCCACAGCGGGATGAAGCGCAGGCGCAGGGTGCGCGGGGTGGTCAGCAGGAGCCAGTCCAGGGCCGCCGCCAGCGGGGTGACCGTGTGGAGGAGCTGATGGGAGACCGTGCGCAGGCCCGTGATCGCGTGACCCGGGGCGTCGGTCATGGAGAAGGCACCCGCGCTGTTCGCCAGGATCAGGTGGTGGACGAGGCCCGTGATCGCGATGAGGGCGAGGACTCCGCCCGCCAGCCAGGGGGAGAGGGGCGGGCCGCCCCTCCGGGCGCGGTGCGCCGACCAGGCGAAGGTGACGGCGACCAGGAGGTTCGCCTGGATCGCGAAGTGGCTCAGGATCTGGAGCGGTGGCCCGGTGCCCAGGTCGATCACCACACCCGTGACGGCCGCCAAGCACACCAGGGCACGGAAGGCGGCGGCGAAGGGCCTGGGGGACCGGTTCTCGTACGGGACCGGCTCCGCGGACCGTGGGCTGGGGAGCGGGACGGTCCGCGGCGAGGTCATGATCTTCACGGTAGGTGGGGCGGCCGGACCCCGCATTCGTCCGTACGCCGGCCGGGTCGTCGGTCACGGCCATGGTCGCGGTCGTGGCGTGGGTCTTCGCTCCGGGCGCGGTCGTGGCACCTGGGTGTCTGGGGTGCCGCGTCGGCAGCGCGGCCGGCGGCGCAATCGGCCTCCACGACGGGCGACGTGGAGGCCGCGGCCACGCCCCGCCGTCAGTCGCGGGGCGTCAGCGTCAGCAGCGTCGCCTCGGGCGGGCAGGCGAAGCGGACCGGGGTGTAGCGGTTGGTGCCGCAGCCGGCCGAGACGTGCAGGTAGGAGCGCTTGTCCGCGACCATGTGGGTGGAGAGGCCCTTGACCCGGTCCGTGTCCAGGTCGCAGTTGGTGACGAGTGCCCCGTAGAAGGGGATGCAGAGCTGGCCGCCGTGCGTGTGGCCCGCCAGGACGAGCGGGTAGCCCTCAGCCGTGAAGGCGTCGAGGCTGCGCAGGTACGGGGCGTGGACCACGCCGATGGAGAGGTCCGCACCCGTTTCGGGGCCGCCCGCGACCTCGGCGTAACGGTCGCGCTTGATGTGCGGGTCGTCGAGTCCGGTGAACGCGATCTCCAGGCCGTCGAGCTTCAGCCGTCCGCGCGTGTTGGACAGGCCCAGCCAGCCCGCTTCGTCGAACGCGTCCCTCATCGGCTCCCACGGGTTGTGGATGACGCCGACCGCGGGGGCGTTGCCGTTGAGGCCGTGGTTGCCCTGCATCTTCTCGAAGAGGTACCGGGCGGGGTTGCGCAGCTTGGGCCCGTAGTAGTCGTTCGAACCGAACACGTAGACCCCGGGGAGCTCCATCAGCGGACCGAGCGCGTCGAGCACCTCCGGTACGGCGTCCGGGTCCGAGAGGTTGTCGCCGGTGTTCACGACGAAGTCCGGGCGCAGACCCGCGAGCGACTGGAGCCAGGCCCGTTTCTTCCGCTGGCCGGACACCATGTGGATGTCGGACACCTGGAGCACGCGCAACGGGCGTGCCCCGTGCGGGAGTACGGGGACGGTGATCCGCCTCAGGCGGAACGAGCGGGCCTCGAACCCGGCAGCGTAAGCGAGGCCGGCGACGCCGACCGCAGCGCCGACAGCCGTGACTTTCAGGGGTACTCCGTAGCGTGCGCGCATGTGCCCATCGTCGCAGACACGGTGCCGCGACGGGAAAACGCGCAGGCGTCGGGTGCCCCGTACCTGTCACAATCGCCGCATGACCACGCTCAAGTCCAAGCTCAAGGAAGACCTCACCACGGCCATGAAGGCGCGCGACGAGCTGACCTCGTCGACGCTCCGTCTGACCCTCACCGCGATCACCAAGGAGGAGGTCAGCGGCAAGACCGCGCGCGAACTCTCCGACGACGAGGTGCAGAAGGTGATCGCCCGGGAGGCGAAGAAGCGCCGCGAGGCCGCCGAGGCGTTCGCCCAGGGCGGCCGGCAGGCACAGGCCGACCGGGAGAAGGCCGAGGGCGAGCTGCTCGACGCCTACCTGCCCAAGCAGCTTGACGACGAGGAGCTGGCGGCCATCGTCGCCGCCGCGGTCGAGGAGGCGAAGGCCGCCGGAGCCGAAGGGCCCCGCGCGATGGGCGCGGTCATGAAGATCGTGAACCCGAAGGTGGCGGGCCTCGCCGAGGGCGGCCGGGTGGCCGCGACGGTGAAGAAGCTCCTCGCGGGCTGAGGCGCCACGGCCGTTTCACGGCGAGGCAGAACGCAGTGGTGGGGGTCTCACAGTCAAGCTCCCTTGTGCACTTACACTCAACACCTGATTGCCAACCAGGCTGAGGGAACCTTTGGG
>NZ_JBEZIJ010000013.1:0-145766 GCF_040650955.1 Streptomyces sp. NPDC048560 | reverse complement strand
ACGGGGGTCCGCGCTGTGCGCGTGGGCGCGGGCCAGCAGCGCACCGGTCATCCGGCCGTAGTCGTCCACCTGGTAGGCGTCCCGTACGGGACGCCCCACCACTGCGTTCAGGTACTCACCAGGTCACGGCCGCGGCCCCCGGTCAGGGGCCGTTCGCGCCGCCGTCCTGGCCGCCGGTCCTGCCCTGGTTGCCGCCGATGAGGTCGGGGAAGGTGATGTCGCCGAACGGGTCGTCCTGGCCCGGCTTCTCGTCGCCGTCCTCGCCCTCCTTGTCGCGGCCCTTGTTCTTGTCCTTGTCTTCCTTCGGCTTCGCCCGGGGTACGGAGACCGGGTTGAAGGTGGGCGTCTCGGAGGCGTTCAGCGCTCCGGTCATCGCCGTCCGCCAGATGGGACCGGGCAGACAGCCACCGCAGACCTTGTCGTAGTACTGGCCGCCGATGGTGATGTTGAACATCCCGCGCTTCTCGCCGACGTCGTCGCCGACCCAGACCGCGGTGGACAGGTTCGGGGTGTAGCCGACGAACCAGGCGTCCTTGCGGTCGTCGGTGGTACCCGTCTTGCCCGCGTTGTCGCGGTCGGTGAGACCGGCCTGGGTGCCGGTTCCGTCCTCGACGACGCCCTTGAGCATCTGGTTGATCATGTCGGCGGTGTTCTCGCTCATCGCCCGGTCACAGGCGGTCTTCGGCACCGGCAGTTGCTTGCCGGCCCGCGTGGTGACCGTCTCGATGGCGATGGGGGTGCAGTACGTACCGCGGTTGGCGAACGCGGCGTAGGCGGTAGCCATGCCCAGCGGGGTGTTCTCCGCGACCCCGAGGGTGACCGAGGGGTCCTCGCCGAGCTTCCTGCCGTTGCCCGCCTCGTACCCGAGCTTCTTCGCCATGGTGACGGTCTCGCAGAGACCGACCTTCTGCTCCAGCCGCGCGAAGTAGGTGTTGATGGACTTGCCCAGCGCGCTGGTCAGGTCGTACGGCCCCTTCTCGGACTCGAGCTCGTTCTGCACGGGCCACTGGTCCGACCCGGTCGGGCTGCCGGAACAGTCCCGGTAGTCGCTCTTCTCCATGATGATCTTCCACGGGTCGTCGTAGACCGTGGTGGGGCTGATGCCCTTCTCCAGGGCAGCCGCCGCGGTGAAGGGCTTGAAGGTGGAGCCGACCTGGAAGCCGTACGTCGTCCCGCCCATGGCGCTGCCGACGGCGAGGTTGATCACCGTCTCGTTCTTCGTCCCGTCGAGCCCGTACGGCCGTGACTGACCCATCGAGAGGATCTTGCCGGAGCCGGGCTGGACCTGGACGACCGAGGCGGCGACGCCGTCGGTCTTGTTGACGCGGGAGGTGGCGGCCTCGTTGGCCGCGGCCTGCGCCTTGGGGTCGAGGGTGGTCTTGATCGTCAGACCGCCCAGGTCCCACAGCTTCTTCCGCTCGGCCTCCGTCTTGCCGAAGGCCGGGTCGGACAGGACGGTCTTGCGGACGTAGTTGCAGAAGAAGCCGGCGCCCTCGACGGCGGTGATGCAGCCGCTGCGGGGCTTGCTGACCTTCAGGCCGAGCGGGGACTCCATGGCCTTGTCGGCCTCGGCCTGCGTGATGTTCTTCGTGGCCGCCATGCGCTGCAGCACGACGTTGCGACGCTTGGTCGCCTCCTGCACGTCGTTGACCGGGTCGTAGCGGCTCGGCGACTGGACGATGCCGGCCAGGAGTGCCGCTTCCTGCAGCTTCAGGTTCTTCGCCGGCTTGGAGAAGTAGCGCTGCGACGCGGCTTCGATGCCGTACGCCTGCTGACCGAAGAACGTGATGTTGAGGTAGTTCTCCAGGATCTTCTTCTTGCCGAGCTCTTCCTCGACCTGGATCGCGAACTTGAGCTCACGGACCTTGCGGCCCAGCGTCTGCTGGGTGGCCTCCAGGACCTTCGCCTGGTCGTCGCCCGCCTCCTCGACGAAGACGTTCTTCACGTACTGCTGAGTGAGGGTCGACGCACCCTGTGCCGCCCCGCCGGCCTGCACGTTGCGGTTCATCGCCCGCAGGATGCCCTTGAGGTCGACGGCCCCGTGCTCGTAGAAGCGTGAGTCCTCGATCGCGATGATCGCGTCCTGCATGTACGGGGAGATGTCCTTGAGCGGGACAACGGTCCGGTCGCGGGAGTAGTCCGTCGCGATGAGACCGCCGCCGCTGTCCAGGATCGTGGTGCGCTGACTGAGCGGTGGCGTCTTGAGGTTGGAAGGGATTTCGTCGAATCCCTCGACCGTCCCCTTGGCCGCGAGGCCGAGCACTCCGGCTGCCGGCAGTGCGATACCTGCCAGGACAGCTCCGGATAGTGCGGCGACACCGAGGAACTTGGCGGCCTGCTGGGTCGTCGTGAGACCCCCGCCCGAGCGCTTCTTTGGCATGGGGGCAGCCTAATCCGAAGTTATGAGCGAACCGCAGGAGCGGGTGCTTCTCGGAGCGTTCGAGTACCAGACCGTGACATCCGGAGGCAGTCGGCCGTCGAGGCGGCGTCGAGGCGACGGCAGCCTGACCACACAGCCGCCGAGTGGCACCGGAGTCTCTTTCTCCGTGACGTGAACCGAGGACTCATCCCCTGAACTTGACGGCATGGCAACGTGAGGTGTCTACGTTCTCATTCGCCGGACAGGCATATATGCGTTGGCCTAAGCTGCTCTCAACTGTCACAGCAGTCCGGTTTCGTTTCAACCCCCCGTGCAGTTCCAGCCATCTTCGTACGCACCGTCTTCGCGACCCGAGGCGCTCCCGAATTCGCCTCTTGTGTCACGGAATGCCCACGGCGACTTGGGTGCACTGTCCCTATTTGAGGGTGATGGTCTCGTATGTCCTCACCTCACTCCTCTGGGTGATCTGCCGCGTACGCATAGTCCGTTCGGGCCATCGAAGATTGGGCCCGAAGGGGGTGTTGTGCCGTCCCTGCCTTCCGTAACGTCCTCAACTGGTGGCGGTGAATATGCCGCCGCCGCCGTGGGGGAGCCTCGATTCGGGAGAGGACGGCGCCGGCATGGGCTGGGTAACCGACTGGAGTGCGCAGGCAGCCTGCCGCACTACCGATCCGGATGAACTGTTCGTACAAGGGGCAGCGCAGAACAGAGCCAAGGCGGTGTGCACCGGTTGTCCGGTGCGGACCGAGTGCCTGGCGGATGCGCTGGACAATCGCGTCGAATTCGGCGTGTGGGGCGGAATGACGGAACGGGAGCGCCGCGCGCTGCTGCGCCGACGACCGACCGTCACGTCCTGGCGCCGCCTGCTGGAGACCGCTCGTAGTGAGTACGAGCAGTCGACGGGCATCCTGCCCGCAGCGGTCGACCTGGACGACGACGTACTGCATGAGACGTACGCCGCCGTGGGGTGAGCGCGCATGAGCCGCCCGTTCCCCGCGTGGGGTTCGGGCGCGTAGGGCCTACGCAGCTCCGGCCGGAGCGGAAACGGAACCGGCCGCGAGCCGGTCTCCGATGGCTCGGAGACCTGCGAGGTCGTGCACATCGCCGGGCAGTGCGGCCACTTCCGTGACCGCGACCTCGGGGTGGAGCGTGGTGAAGCGGTCGCGTGTGCGCTCTTCGCGCGCGACCACCTGCATACGCTCGGCGTGCAGTCGCAGGAGACCTGCGGTCAGCTGTTCGACCGAATGTGGCGTGTGCGGCTCGTTCTGTTCATCCGGCTCGTGCGTGTGCGACGCGTGCGGCTCGTGCGACGCGTGGGGTGCGTGCGGCTTGTCGTGGTCGTCCGGGGGCAGCGGTGTGTCGCGGGCTTCGGGAGAGGCGCCCTTCGGGTCCGCCGGGTCACTGAGGGCAGCCTGCCCGGTCGACTGATCCACAATGCCGCTGTCTTCAAGATTTTCCGCAGCGGCCAGCGCACGCTCGGCGGTCAGCCGGGAAGCCTCGCTGCCGTGCACCCGGTTGAGCACCAGACCGGCCAGGGGCATCTCCTCCGCGGCCAGTCGCTCCACGAAGTACGCGGCCTCGCGCAGCGCGTCCCGCTCCGGCGTGGCGACGACGAGGAAAGCCGTGCCGGGCGCCTGAAGCAGTTTGTACGTGGCGTCCGCCCGGGTGCGGAACCCACCGAACATCGAGTCCATCGCGGTGACGAAGGTCTGTACGTCCCGGAGGAACTGACCGCCGAGCAGCTTCCCGAGGGTCCCCGTCATCATCGACATGCCGACATTGAGGAACTTCATCCCCGCCCGGCCGCCGATCTTCGCCGGAGCCACCAGCAGCCGGATGAACTTGCCGTCCAGGAACGACCCCAGCCGCTTGGGCGCGTCGAGGAAGTCCAGCGCGGAACGCGAGGGAGGGGTGTCGACGATGATCAGGTCCCACTCGTCGCGCGCCCGCAGCTGCCCCAGCTTCTCCATCGCCATGTACTCCTGCGTGCCCGCGAAACCGGCCGACAGGGACTGGTAGAAGGGGTTCTCCAGGATCGCGCGGGCCCGGGCGGCATCGGTGTGCGCCTCGACGGTCTCGTCGAAGGTCCGCTTCATGTCGAGCATCATGGCGTGCAGTTCACCGCCGCCCTCGCCGTCGATGTCCTCGACCCGGCGAGGGACGTTGTCCAGCTGGTCGATCCCCATGGACTGGGCGAGCCGGCGGGCGGGGTCGATGGTGAGGACCACCGCCTTGCGCCCGCGCTCCGCGGCCCGTACGCCGAGCGCCGCGGCGGTCGTGGTCTTGCCCACTCCGCCCGATCCGCAGCAGACGATGATCCGGATCTCCGGATCGTCCAGCAGCGCGTCCGTGTCCAGCCCCGGCGCGACGTCCGAACCCGGCGTCATGAGCCCTCCTCTTCCCCTATGCCCTGTTTACGGAGCTCCGTCGCCAGGTCGTACAGGGCGGGGAGATCCACCCCCTCGCCGAGCAGCGGGAGTTCGGCCATGGGCAGCTCCAGGCCGGCCAGCACGGTGCGCTGCTCGCGCTCCAGCGAGACCCGCTGCGCGTGCTCGGCCGCCTGCTCGACCAGGGGCCGTACGAGCGCCGCCGACCCGGTCACACCGGCCCGGGTCAGCGTCTTCGCGATCTCCTTGCGGCGGGCTCCCGACGCGGTCCGCAGCGCGTCCTCGTCCAGCAGGTGCGGGCGCACCATGTTCACGATGACCCGGCCCACCGGCAGCTCGGCGGCGCGGAGCTCGGCGATGCCGTCCGCGGTCTCCTGGACCGGCATCTCCTCCAGCAGCGTCACGAGGTGGACCGCCGTCTCCGGGGACTTCAGGACCCGCATCACGGCCTGCGCCTGATTGTGTATCGGCCCTATCCGGGCCAGCCCGGCCACCTCGTCGTTCACGTTGAGGAAGCGCGTGATGCGGCCGGTGGGAGGCGCGTCCATGACCACGTGGTCGTAGATGAAACGTCCCTGTTTGTCCTTGCGGCGCACGGCTTCGCACGCCTTCCCGGTCAGCAGGACGTCCCGGACCCCCGGTGCGATGGTGGTGGCGAAGTCGATCGCGCCGAGCTTCTTGAGCGCCCGGCCGGCGCTGCCCAGTTTGTAGAACATCTGGAGGTAGTCCAGGAGGGCCCGCTCGGCGTCGATCGCCAGGGCATGCACCTCCCCGCCGCCTGGCGCGACGGCGATCTTGCGCTCCTCGTAAGGAAGGGCCTCCGATTCGAAGAGCTGGGCGATGCCCTGTCTGCCCTCGACCTCGACGAGGAGGGTGCGCTTGCCCTCGGCCGCGAGGGCGAGCGCGAGGGCGGCGGCGACCGTGGTCTTACCGGTACCGCCCTTGCCGCTGACGACCTGGAACCTGCTCACTCCTGGAGCCTAACCAGTCGTGCCCCGGGCTACGCACGAGACCGCACGTGCCAGGCATTACAGTCGGCGCTATGACCAAGTGGGAATACGCGACCGTGCCCCTTCTCGTGCACGCGACCAAGCAGATTCTGGACAACTGGGGCGAGGACGGCTGGGAGCTCGTCCAGGTCGTGCCCGGCCCGAACAACCCCGAGCAGCTCGTGGCGTACCTGAAGCGGGAGAAGCCGTAGTGGCGGGCGTCGTCGAAGCACGCCTCGCCGAGCTGGGCCTGACGCTCCCGGACGTCGTCCCGCCGCTCGCCTCGTACCAGCCCGCCGTGCAGTCCGGGGTGTACGTCTACACCTCCGGGCAGCTGCCGATGGTGGAGGGCAAGCTCGCCGTGACCGGCAAGGTCGGCGCCGAGGTCACGCCCGACGAGGCGAAGGAGCTCGCCAGGACGTGCGCGCTCAACGCCCTGGCGGCCGTGAAGTCCGTCGCGGGTGACCTGGACCGGATCGCACGGGTCGTGAAGGTCGTGGGCTTCGTCGCCTCCGCCTCCGACTTCACCGGCCAGCCGGCCGTGATCAACGGTGCGAGCGAGCTGCTGGGCGCCGTCCTCGGTGACAAGGGTGTGCACGCACGCAGCGCCGTGGGCGTCGCGGTGCTGCCGCTGGACGCACCGGTGGAGATCGAGGTCCAGGTCGAGCTCGTCGAGGCCTGACCCGTACCCGCTGTACGACGTGATCCCGTCCGGTCCCCGTGACCGGGCGGGATCGTCCGTGTACGGGGCACGTACGGACCACCCGGGGCCTCGAACATCGTGGCGGTTCCGGATAGCCTCCGGCCATGTCCAATGGTCAGTGGTACCCACCGGAATGGCCCGACCGGATCCGGGCCCTCGCCGCAGGCGAGCTGACGGCCGCGACCCCCAGGCGGGCCGCCACCGTGATGCTGCTCCGGGACCCCGCCGCGGACATCGGCGGCGCCCCGGCGGTGCACATGCTGCGCCGCCGGACCTCCATGGCGTTCGCCGGAGGCGCGTACGCCTATCCGGGTGGCGGTGTCGATCCGCGCGACGACGACCACCTGGTCGGCTGGGCCGGTCCTTCGCTGGAGCGCTGGGCCGCGCGCCTCGGCGTCGCGACGGTCACCGAGGCGCAGGCCATCGTCTGTGCGGCGGTCCGCGAGACGTACGAGGAGGCCGGCGTCCTCCTGGCGGGGCCCACGCCCGGGACGGTCGTCAGCGACACGACGGGCGCGGACTGGGAGGCGGACCGTGAGGCGCTCGTCGCCCGGGAGCTGTCCTTCGCCGAGTTCCTGGACCGGCGGGGTCTGCTGCTGCGCTCCGACCTGCTCGGCGCGTGGGCGCGCTGGATCACCCCGGAGTTCGAACCGCGCCGCTACGACACCTGGTTCTTCGTCGCCGCGCTTCCCGAGGGCCAGCGCACCCGCAACGCGTCCACCGAGGCCGACAGGACGGTGTGGATCACCCCCGGCGAGGCTGCGGACGGTTACGACAGGGGCGAACTGCTGATGATGCCGCCCACCGTGTCCACGCTGAGGGCGCTCAGGCCGTACGGGACGGCCGCGGAGGCCCTGAAGGCGGCAGACGCCCAGGACCTCACTCCCGTGCTCGCACAGGCCCGCCTGGACGGGGAAGAGCTGGTGCTGAGCTGGCCGGGGCACGATGAGTTCACCAAACACATCCCCACCGGGGGCGCGGGAGGCGAGGGCGCATGAGTGACGCGGCGGCACTCCCAGGGCAGCCGCGGGGCGGAGTCCTCTCCGGCCCGGCCACCGCCCGCACGGTCAACGTCCTCGCCCCGAACCCCTCGGCGATGACGCTGGACGGTACGAACACCTGGATCGTGGCCGAGCCCGGTTCCGACCTGGCCGTCGTCATCGACCCGGGACCCCTGGACGAGAGCCACCTGCAGGCGGTGATCGACACCGCCGCGCGGGCCGGACGGCGTATCGCGCTCACCCTGCTCACCCACGGACACCCCGACCACGCCGAGGGCGCGGCACGCTTCGCCGAACTGACCCGCACGAAGGTGCGCGCCCTGGACGCCGCGCTGCGCCTGGGCGACGAAGGACTCGGCGCGGGCGACGTGATCACCACCGGCGGCCTCGAACTCCGGGTCGTCCCCACCCCCGGGCACACCGCGGACTCGCTCTCGTTCCACCTGCCGGCGGACAGGGCCGTGCTCACCGGCGACACGGTGCTGGGGCGCGGTACGTCGATGGTGGCGCACCCGGACGGGCGGCTGGGTGACTACCTCGACTCGCTGCGGCGGCTTCGCTCACTGACGGTCGACGACGGGGTGCACACGGTCCTGCCGGGGCACGGTCCGGTCCTGGAGGACGCGCAGGGGGCACTGGAGTTCTATCTCGCGCACCGGGCGCACCGCCTGGCCCAGGTGGAGACGGCGGTGGAGTCCGGCCACAAGGCGCCGTCGGACGTCGTGGCCCACGTCTACGCGGACGTGGACCGCTCGCTGTGGCCGGCGGCGGAACTGTCGGTCCGGGCACAGCTGGAGTACCTGACCGAGCACGGGCTGATCTGAGGTCTCCCGTCCCGCTGCTCCGGGCTGATCCGAGGTCTCACGTCCCGCTGCTGCCGGGCTGATCCGAACGGGTCCCCGGGCGTGCCGGGAACGCGCGAGGGCCCCGCCGTCGGCGGGGCCCTCGCGCGGTGTCACGGGATCGGTGTCACAGGGGTCCCTGTGACGAAGGGACCACGCTGTCGCAGGGGTCAGCGGGAGCGCTTCGCCAGCCGCTCCACGTCCAGCAGGATCACCGCGCGCGCCTCCAGGCGCAGCCAGCCGCGCCCGGCGAAGTCCGCGAGTGCCTTGTTGACCGTCTCGCGGGAAGCGCCGACCAGCTGGGCCAGCTCTTCCTGGGTCAGGTCGTGCACGACGTGGATGCCCTCCTCCGACTGCACGCCGAAACGGCGCGACAGGTCGAGGAGCGCACGGGCGACACGGCCCGGCACATCGGAGAAGACCAGGTCGGACATCTGGTCGTTCGTCTTGCGCAGCCGCCTGGCGACAGCGCGCAGGAGCGCGGTGGCCACCTCGGGGCGTGCGTTCAGCCAGGGCTGGAGGTCGCCGTGGCCGAGGCCGAGCAGCTTGACCTCGGTGAGTGCCGTCGCGGTCGCCGTACGGGGGCCCGGATCGAAGAGCGACAGCTCTCCGATGAGCTCGCCGGGACCGAGGACGGCCAGCATGTTCTCGCGCCCGTCGGGGGAGGTGCGGTGGAGCTTCACCTTGCCCTCGGTGACCACGTACAGGCGGTCGCCCGGGTCGCCCTCGTGGAACAGCGCGTCACCGCGCGCGAGGGTCACCTCACTCATCGAGGCGCGGAGCTCCGCGGCCTGCTCATCATCGAGCGCCGCGAAAAGCGGGGCGCGCCGCAGAACGTCGTCCACGAGTTCTCTCCTTGTCGGCCTGTTCAGGGAACCGTGGTCCCCATGATGCCGGACGGTAAAACAGTGCGATCAATCACAAACCAGTTTGACGCACGGGAGTGCCCGACCGTACGGCAGGGGGCCGATTGGGCGCGTATGCGCAGTGACCGGGGCGGATGTCAGTGCCTGGCCCTAGGCTGGCCGGGTGTCCAGAATGCCGGTGAGAGCGCAGGTCGAGGGGGCTGATGGGGTGTCGGAAGACCCTGGTTCCGCTGTGGGCGAACGGCTCGCGCACCGTCCCCGAAATGCCACAAAACGCCCGGATGAGGCCGCCGCGGTGAATCCCGCGGCGAAGGCTGCGAAGACGAAGGCTGTGAAGACGACGAAGGCGGAAGAACCAGCGAACCGGGCTGACGCGGCCGGCGCGTCGAAGGCCGGGAAGGCGGTGAAGGCGATCAAGCCGCCGAAGACGCCGAAACCGGAATCGCACCTCGCGATGGTGCGCCGTGCCCGCCGGATCAACCGCGAGCTCGCCGAGGTCTACCCGTACGCCCATCCCGAGCTGGACTTCCGGAACCCGTTCGAGCTCCTCGTCGCCACGGTGCTCTCGGCGCAGACCACGGACCTGCGGGTCAACCAGACGACTCCCGCCCTGTTCGCCGCCTACCCGACGCCCGAGGACATGGCGGCGGCCGTCCCGGAGAAGCTGGAGGAGCTGATTCGGCCGACCGGCTTCTTCCGGGCCAAGACGAAGTCGCTGATAGGCCTTTCGACCGCCATCCGGGACAACTTCGGCGGCGAGGTCCCCGGCCGTCTCGCCGATCTCGTCACGCTGCCCGGGGTCGGCCGCAAGACGGCCAACGTCGTCCTGGGCAACGCGTTCGGGGTCCCGGGCATCACGGTGGACACCCACTTCGGCCGGCTGGTCCGCCGGTGGAAGTGGACCGACCAGGAGGACCCCGAGAAGGTCGAGGCCGACGTGGCCGCGATCTTCCCGAAGAGCGAGTGGACGATGCTCTCGCACCGGGTCGTCTTCCACGGCCGCCGCGTCTGCCACTCCCGTAAGCCCGCCTGCGGCGCCTGCGCCATCGCCCCGCTCTGCCCCGCGTACGGGGAGGGCGAGACGGACCCGGAGAAGGCGAGGAAGCTCCTGAAGTACGAGCTGGGCGGCTACCCGGGTCAGCGCCTCAGCCCTCCGCCCGACTACCCGGGCAAACCGGCACCGCCCCTCGGGGCCGAATGAGGGACGGGCACTGCCCGAGCCGTACTGGACCGAGCGGAATGGCCCCGGAACGAAATGGCCGATGACAGGCGTTGTGGAACGGAGGGGGTGCATATGACGCACGCACAGAGCATGAGGTCCGCTCCGATGCCGTCGTCCGGCGTGCCCGCCGAGGACGGTTCCGGCGGGTCCCACGGGGACGGGGTCCCTGTGACCACGGAGGGCCTGCCCGGGTGGCTCGGCCCGGTGGTCCGCGCGGCGGAGACCGTCGGGGCCCGGCAGCTCAGCCGCTTCCTGCCGCCCGAGAGCGGTGGGGGCCGCCAGTCCGCCGTGCTGATCCTCTTCGGCGAGGGCGAACGCGGCCCGGAGCTGCTCCTCATGGAGCGCTCCACATCCCTGCGCTCCCACGCGGGCCAGCCGTCCTTCCCCGGCGGCGCGCTGGACCCGCAGGACGGCGACCCGGCGACCACGGGGCCGCTCAGGGCCGCTCTGCGGGAGGCCGAGGAGGAGACGGGCCTCGATCCGCGGGGCGTCCAGATCTTCGGCGTGCTGCCCCGGCTGTACATCCCGGTGAGCGACTTCGTCGTCACACCGGTCCTCGGCTGGTGGCGGGCGCCGAGTCCGGTCGGAGTCGTGGACCCGGCCGAGACCGCCCGGGTGTTCACCGTCCCCGTGGCGGATCTCACGGATCCGGCCAACCGGGTGACCACCCTGCATCCCAGCGGTCATCCGGGCCCGTCCTTCCTGGTCGAATCCGCCCTCGTCTGGGGATTCACAGCCGGTGTGATCGACCGGATCCTGCACTTCGCAGGCTGGGAACGCCCATGGGACGCGACCAGACAGGTGCCGCTCGACTGGCGCCCATGACAGGCTGACTGCTCCATCCCGTGCTGCGCTGCTTTGGCCCGGCCCGGATCCCGTCGGACGGACGACGGGCCAGGTGACGATTCTGCGAGGCTAGAGACGGTGAACGTGCTGGACATCCTGCTGCTGGTCGGCGCCGTGTGGTTCGCGGTCATCGGCTACCGCCAGGGCTTCGTCGTCGGCATCCTGTCGGTGATCGGTTTCCTGGGCGGCGGACTCGTCGCCGTGTACCTGCTGCCGTTCATATGGGACCAGGTGACCGACGGATCCGAGGTCTCCTCCACGGCCGCCGTCGTCGCGGTCATCATCGTGATCGTGTGCGCGTCGGCGGGCCAGGCGTTCACCACACACCTGGGCAACAGACTCCGCCGGCACATCACGTGGTCGCCGGCCCGCGCCGTGGACGCCACCGGCGGTTCCCTGGTCAACGTCGTGGCGATGCTCCTGGTCGCCTGGCTGATCGGCTCCGCCCTGGCCGGGACGTCGCTGCCCACGCTCGGCAAGGAGGTCCGCAGTTCCAAGGTCCTCCTGGGCGTCTCGCGTGTGATGCCGGATCAGGCGTCCACGTGGTTCACGGACTTCTCATCCGTGCTGGCCCAGAACGGCTTCCCCCAGGTCTTCAGCCCGTTCGCCAACGAGACCATCACCGAGGTCCAGGCCCCGGACCCGGCACTCGCGGGCAGCCCCGTCGCCGCCGATGCCATGAAGTCCATCGTCAAGGTCGAGGGCATGGCTCCCGGCTGCGGCAAGCTCCTCGAAGGCACCGGCTTCGTCTTCGCCGAGCGCCGTGTCATGACCAACGCCCATGTCGTCGGCGGAGTCGACGAGCCGACCGTGCAGATCGGCGGCCAGGGACGGCTGTACGACGCGAAGGTCGTCCTCTACGACTGGGAGCGCGACATCGCCGTACTGGACGTGCCGGACCTCCGGGCCAAGCCCCTGCGCTTCAGTGACCGCGACGCGGAGACCGGCGACGGCGCGATCGTCGCGGGCTTCCCGGGCGGCGGCGACTACGACGTACGCTCCGCGCGGGTGCGCGGGCGCATCGACGCCGACGGCCCGGACATCTACCACCGGGGCACCGTCCGCCGCGACGTGTACTCGCTCTACACGACCGTGCGGCAGGGCAACTCCGGTGGCCCGCTGCTCACTCCGGACGGAAGGGTGTACGGAGTGGTGTTCGCCAAGTCCCTCGACGACCCGGACACCGGCTACGCGCTGTCGGCCGACGAGATCCAGCGGGACATCGAGATCGGCCGTACCGCGAACCAGCAGGTCGACAGTCAGAGCTGCGCCCTTTAGGCACTACCCGTCAGGGCCGTGACATACGGCCCTGACATACGGCTCCGACCCACGGCTCTGACCTACGGCGCTGACGTCACGGTCCGGCGCCTCCGGCCGGGATCAGGCCGGATCCGCCGGAGATCCGCCGGACAGATCAGCCCCGGCGGATTCGTCGGCAGACCCGCCGGACAGCCCTCCAGGGCCTCTCTTCCGAGAGGCCCTGGAGGGGACTGCGGTCAGGTCGGCGGAAAGGTGACCACGTCATCCACGCGGATGACGCAGCCGCGCCGAGACCCAGCGGGCCCGGCGGCGGAGAATGCGCGGGATTCCAAGCTGGGGATCATGAAAATCATGCACTTCGTGCACCCGGCCCTGTGGGCCGCCCCCCTCATGAGTGCTCGGACCGACCGTTGCGGTCGAGCGGCGGTTGCGTGCTGCGTCACCGAAGTCGTGCGTCCAGCCCATACTTCGACGTCTGCCCGGCACCCAAGGTCGGTAATCGTGCGGGAGTCAGCCAATTGGCCTATGCGGCAGGCAATTGGCTGTTCGTCGCACACGCGTGCGCCCGGGCTAGCGGTCGGGCTCGGGATCCTTGAGCCAGTTGATGAGTTCGGTCGAGAACCCCACCGGATCCTCCTCGTGGGGGAAGTGCCCCAGACCGTCGAAAAGTCGCCAACGGTACGGCGCCTCCACGTACTCGCCGGAGCCCGCGGAGCTCCGCGTCCGGATCGCCGGATCGAGTGAACCGTGCAGGTGCAGCGTCGGTACGCGCACCGGCCGCTTCATCCGCCGGTTGAACTGCACACCGTCCGGACGAGCCATGGACCGCACCATCCAGCGGTACGGCTCGATCGAGCAGTGGGCCGTCGACGGGATCGTCATCGCGCGCCGGTAGACGTCCAGCGCCCCGTTGTCGGGGAAGTCCGGGGTGCCGGGCCCCGACCATTCCGTGATCAGCCGGCCCACGAGGGCCGCGTCGTCCGCGACGAGTCCGCGCTCCGGCAGCCACGGCCGCTGGAAGCCCCAGACGTACGAACCGGCCCGGGACTGCGAGAAGTCGGAGAGCATCGCGGACCGCCAGCGGCGCGGGTGCGGCATCGAGGAGACCACGAGCCGTCGGACCAGCTTCGGCCGCATCACGGCGGCGGTCCAGGCGAGGTAGCCGCCGAGGTCGTGGCCGACCAGCGCGGCGTCCGGCTCGCCGAGCGAGCGGATCACGCCGGTGACGTCGAGGGCCAGGTTGGCCGGGTCGTACCCCCGGGGCGTGCGGTCGCTGCCGCCGACCCCCCGCAGGTCCATGGCCACGGCCCGGAAGCCGGCGTCGGCCAGTGCGGTCATCTGATGGCGCCACGTCCACCAGAACTGCGGGAAGCCGTGGAGCAGGAGTACCAGGGGGCCGTCGCCGAGCTCGGCGATGTGGAAGCGCGCACCGTTGGCGGCCACGTCCCGGTGGGTCCATGGGCCGTCGAGGCGTACGGGACTGCCGGGACCGGCCGGGCCCAGGGGGCTCGCTGCCGGACCGGACGCACGGAAATCGGGGGGCGTCATGTGGACGAGCGTGCCACAGCGGATGCCTTGTCCTGGACCGGGGCGCTTTCGATGGCCTTGTCCGCCAGGGTGCTGCCACCCGACGTGACGGCCGTTCCGGGCAGGGGTTCGCGGCGGGGGTGGGGCTTGACGCCCTGGAGGACGGCCGCGGTCTGCTTGGCCGAGGCGATGGACCTCTCCGGCGGCTTGAGCTGGCCGAACTTGACCTTCGCGAGCAGCGCGAAGAGCGCGCCGAGCACGATGTACGCGCCACCGACGATCAGGAAGCACCAGGCGAGCCCGAGGCCCGAACTGTGGATCCAGTAGGCGAGAGCGAAGCTGAACATGGGGATGGAGGCCAGGAACAGCACTCCCATGATGGCGCCGGCGACACCCCCCACCGCGCCACGCTTCACGTCCTGCCGGAGTTCTGCCTTGGCCAGCGCGATCTCGTCGTGCACCAGTGCCGACATCTCGGCCGTCGCCGAAGCGACCAGCTGTCCGAGACTGCGGTCGCCGTTGCCCGCGTAGTTGCCGGGGTCGCTCATCCCTGACTCCCTCTCCTCTTCAACACATCCGGTGTCAGATCATGCCGGACTGTCCGTCTCACTGCTCGTTGCCCCCGCCGCTCGGGCCAGCCGCCGGTGCTCGGCGGCCTTCCTTTCGAGGATCGCGGCCATCCGGAGGTGGTACTCCGGGTTGTCCTGCTCGTAGACGTCCGGGACACCGTCCTGGTCCTCGTCGAGCTCCTCGGCGTCGTAAAGGGCCTTGTATCGACGTACCCGCAGTTTGAGCAGTACACCGGAGAGTACGGCCGCAATCAGGGAACCGATGAGCACTGCGGCCTTGATCTCGTTGACCATCTCGCCGTCGCCCTCGAACGCGAGCTCCCCGATGAGCAGGGAAACGGTGAAGCCGATACCGGCGAGCGACGCGACGGCGAGGAGATCCGCCCAGGCCAGGTCCTTGTTGAGCTCCGCCTTGGTGAAGCGGGCGGCGAGCCAGGTGCCGCCGAAGATGCCGACGGTCTTGCCGACGACGAGCCCGAGGACGACGCCGAGCGTTTCGGGCCGGGTGAAGACGCCGGCGAGCGCGTTGCCCTGGAGGGAGACTCCGGCGGAGAACAGTGCGAACAGCGGGACCGCGAAACCGGCGGACAGCGGGCGCACCAGGTGCTCGATGTGCTCACCCGGGGAGTGCGCCTCGCCCTCACGCACCGTGCAGCGCAGCATCAGGCCCATGGCGACACCGGCGATGGTCGCGTGGACGCCGCTGTTGTACATCAGCCCCCAGATGACCAGGGCCAGCGGTACGTAGACGTACCAGCCCTTGATCCCGGCACGCAGCAGGAAGTAGAAGACGACCAGGCCGACCGCCGCGCCGCCGAGCGCCAGGAAGTCGATGCTGTCGGTGAAGAAGACCGCGATGATCAGGATCGCGAAGAGGTCGTCGACCACGGCGAGGGTGAGCAGGAACGCGCGCAGTGCGGCGGGCAGTGAGGTGCCGATGACCGCGAGGACGGCGAGCGCGAAGGCGATGTCGGTGGCGGTGGGGACCGCCCAGCCGGTCATGGAGCCGTCGCCGACGAACACGGTCAGGGCGTAGACGAGGGCGGGGACCGCCATTCCGCAGAGCGCGGCGATCACCGGGAGTGCGGCGGCCTTGGGATCCTTCAGTTCACCCGCGACCAGTTCACGCTTGAGCTCGACGCCCGCGACGAAGAAGAAGATGGCGAGCAGGCCGTCGGCTGCCCAGTGGGTCACGGAGAGGTTCAGCCCCAGTGCCTCGGGCCCGAAGTGGAACTGACTGACCGACTCGTAATTCTTCCCGAAGGTATTCGCCCAGATCAGCGCGGCGACGGCAGCTGCCAGCAGGATGACGCCGCCGACCGTCTCGGTGCGCAGGGCTTCGGCGACGTAGTTCCGCTCGGGCAGGGAAAGGCGGCCGAGGACGGTACGACGGGGGGAAGGCGGGGTGGGAGTGGGCGCGGCCACGGTGGAGACCTCCGGGTCGGTACGGCAGCGGGCATGGCTGAAGCACTTGCCGACCAGACTTCCCGGCGCACCTGTTGGAGATTTCTTATTGCGTTGTTGACGAAGCCTCACTGTACCCGGGCGCTCGGAGCCGTATCGAACGATCTTCAGGCTAAACGCCCGAGGGGCACCCGGCTCGTCGCCGGATGCCCCTCGTCGCCCGTGCTCTCCGCCAGCGGCTGTCAGTCCTCGGAGGAGGACGGCAGCTGCGTCGTGATCAGGTCCATCACGGTCGAGTCGGCCAGTGTGGTGACGTCACCGACCTCCCGGTTCTCGGCGACGTCGCGCAGCAGGCGGCGCATGATCTTGCCGGAGCGGGTCTTGGGCAGCTCGGCGACCGGCAGGACCCGCTTGGGCTTGGCGATCGGGCCGAGCGTGGTCCCGACGTGGTTGCGCAGTTCCGCCACCAGTTCGGCGGAGGTGGTGGCCGTGCCCCGCAGTATCACGAAGGCCACGATGGCCTGGCCGGTCGTCTCGTCGGCTGCGCCGACCACGGCGGCCTCGGCGACGGCCGGGTGCGACACGAGGGCGGACTCGACCTCGGTGGTGGAGATGTTGTGCCCGGAGACGAGCATGACGTCGTCGACCCGGCCCAGCAGCCAGATGTCGCCGTCCTCGTCCTTCTTGGCGCCGTCGCCCGCGAAGTACTTGCCTTCGAAGCGCGCCCAGTAGGTGTCCAGGAAGCGCTGGTCGTCGCCCCAGATGGTGCGGAGCATGGAGGGCCACGGCTCGGTGAGGACGAGGTAGCCGCCTCCGCCGTCCGGGACCTCCCGGGCCTCGTCGTCGACGACCGTGGCGGAGATGCCGGGCAGCGCGCGCTGCGCCGAACCGGGCTTGGTCGCCGTCACCCCGGGCAGCGGCGAGATCATCATCGCGCCGGTCTCGGTCTGCCACCAGGTGTCCACGATGGGGCACTTGTCGGCGCCGATGTGCTTGCGGTACCACATCCACGCCTCGGGGTTGATCGGCTCACCGACCGAACCCAGTACGCGCAGCGACGACAGGTCGAACTTGGCGGGGATGTCGTCACCCCACTTCATGAACGTACGGATCGCCGTCGGCGCGGTGTAGAGGATGGTGACGCCGTACTTCTGCACGATCTCCCAGAAGCGCCCCTGGTGAGGGGTGTCGGGAGTGCCCTCGTACATGACCTGGGTGGCGCCGTTGGCCAGCGGGCCGTAGACGATGTACGAGTGCCCGGTGACCCAGCCGATGTCGGCGGTGCACCAGTAGACATCGGTCGCCGGCTTGAGGTCGAAGACCGCGTGGTGGGTGTAGGCCGCCTGGGTGAGGTAGCCGCCCGACGTGTGCAGGATGCCCTTCGGCTTACCCGTCGTACCCGAGGTGTAGAGGATGAACAGCGGATGCTCCGCCTCGAACGCCTCGGGGGTGTGCTCGGCCGACTGCCGGGCGGTGATCTCGTGCCACCACACGTCGCGGCCCTCGGTCCACGCCGTGTCCTGGCCGGTGCGCCGCACGACGAGGA
Source organism: Streptomyces sp. NPDC048560 (assembly GCF_040650955.1). Classification (NCBI taxonomy): domain Bacteria; kingdom Bacillati; phylum Actinomycetota; class Actinomycetes; order Kitasatosporales; family Streptomycetaceae; genus Streptomyces; species Streptomyces sp. NPDC048560. The sequence goes on along the minus strand of NZ_JBEZIJ010000013.1, from coordinate 128,224 downwards.
CGTGCTCGACGGAAGGGATACGGGCGACGGCGTCGTCGACCGCGGGCTTGAGCGCGGAGGGCTTGCCTCGGCGGTATCCGCCGTCGGCGGTGATGACGACCTTGGCGTCCGCGTCCTGGATGCGGGCGGCGATGGCGTCGGCGGAGAAGCCTCCGAAGACCACCGAGTGCGCGGCGCCGATGCGGGCGCAGGCCAGCATCGCGACGGCGGCCTCGGGGATCATCGGCAGATAGACGGCGACCCGGTCGCCCGCGACGACACCGAGTTCGGTGAGTGCGTTGGCGGCGCGGGAGACCTCGTCCTTGAGCTCCGCGTAGGTGAGGGCGCGGGTGTCGCCGGGCTCGCCCTCGAAGTGGATGGCGACGCGGTCTCCGTTGCCCGCCTCGACGTGGCGGTCCACGCAGTTGTACGCGACGTTCAGCTTGCCGTCCGCGAACCACTTCGCGAAGGGCGGGTTGCTCCAGTCGAGCGTCTCGGTCGGCTCCGTGTCCCAGCTCAGGCGGCGGGCCTGCTCGGCCCAGAAGCCCAGCCGGTCCGCCTCGGCCCGCTCGTACGCCTCCGCTGTGACGTTGGCGTCGGCGGCCAGCTCGGCAGGCGGAGCGAACTTCCGCTCTTCCCGAAGCAGGTTGGCGAGGCTTTCGTTGCTCACGACTTCTCCCAGTCCCAGGGTGTCCGTTGTGTCCCGGGGCATAGCTCATCAGGCCAAAGGCCGGGTGACAAGTGTCTGCCGGGAATTGGTTTAGACCTGTGTTCTCGTGTATGGGGCCACAGACCCCGCTTCCGCGAGCAGTCGGGTGCGTCGCGGAAGCGGGACCACAAGGTCTCACGGACCGGGCGGGCGTGCGGTTCAGGAAGGCGCGCGGGTCGGGACGGGCGCGCCGCCCCGGTCCGCCCTGCGGGCATGTCGTCCCGTCGGACCGGCTGGGCGGCGTGTCGTCCCGTCAGGTGTGCCGAAGGGCGCGCCGCGCGGCCGGTCGCGGACGGCGCGCCATTCCCTCAGGCGGGTGCCCCGGCGTCGAGGGCGGTGCTGAGGTCGACGCCGGGGCCGACCCGGTCGAAGACCTCGTCGTGCCCCGTACCCGCACTGGCCCCCTCGGACAGCAGGTACGCCTGGGCCTCGCCCACGTGGAAGTACATGCCGTGCAGCTCCAGCGTGCCGTCCGCCAGCCGGCGCGCCACCGATTCGTGCGCCCGCAGATGGTCCAACTGCTGGACCACATTGGTGAGGCAGAGCTGCTCCACCGCGTCGGTGGGGAGCCGTCCGGAGATCCGGGCCCAGGAGTGGTGGCGCGATGCCATCCGCTCCAGGCTCGGCAGGCCATGCCGCAGCCAGCGCCACAGCGGCGTGCGAGGGGTGCGCGCCTCGGCGCCGAGCAGTGCCTGCATGGCGCCGCAGCCGGAATGCCCGCAGACGGTGATGGACCCGACCCTCAGCACATCGACCGCGTACTCGATGGCGGCGGCCACCGAGTCGTCGCCGCTCTCTGTGGTCTCCGTGTCCGGCGGCGGAACGAGGTTGCCCACGTTGCGCACGGTGAAGAGGTCGCCCGGGCCGCTCGACGTGATCATGCTGGTGACCAGCCGGGAGTCGGCGCAGGTGATGAAGAGCTGGGAGGGCCGCTGGCCCTCGGCGGCCAGCCTGGCCAGCTCCTCGCGCACCAGAGGAGCCGTATTGCGCTGGAACGAACTGAGGCCGTTGAGCAGCCGGTGCGCTCCGGCCGGCCGTGGAGCACCACCTGCCGTCGAGCCCCGTGGGTCCGTGCCCGCTGCCGCGCCTGCCCCCGTGTCGTCGACCCCCCAGGGCTTGGACGCGCCGCGTCCTGTGGCGTCCTTCGCGGTGAACCCGGCGCGGGTCGCGGTGGCGTGCTCGGACCGGTCGTGGCAGTGGTGATTGCGCCAGGGGGTCCAGGGGCGGCAGCAGGAGTGCTCCGCCGCGGCGGGCTCGGCGACCCGGCTGCCCGACCTGCCGGTGAAGACGACATGGCCGCCCTGGGCGAGCTGGGCACTGCGCCAGTCCTGGATCGTCTCGAACGCCGCGTGATCCATGAAGAAGCCGTCCAGCTCGACGATCGCGTCGACCCCGTGGGGGAGCTGGCCAAGCATCCTGCTGAGTCGCGGCACCGCCAGGAACGTCAACTGGCCGCGAACGGTCACCAGGTGGCGTCCGTCCTGCTCCGTCACCGTGATCCGGGTGCGGGCCAGCCGGTGCAGTGCGACGGCCACCGCCACGGCGACACCGAGGGCCACGCCCTTGAGTACGCCGAAGAGGACGACGCCGGTGATCGTCGCCCCGTACACCAGGAATTCGCGGTGCTTGTGGACGTTACGGATGTGGGCGAAGCTCACCATCTGGATGCCGACCATCATGACCAGGGCGGCGAGCGCGGCCAGCGGAATCCATTCGAGCACCGTGACGAGCAGGGCGGCGGCCAGCAGCACCCAGAGGCCGTGCAGCACGGTGGCCGCGCGGCCGGTCGCGCCGGCCCGTACGTTCGCCGAACTGCGCACCGCACCGCCGGAGATGGGCAGGCCGCCGAGGAGCCCGGCCAGCGAGTTGGCGACGCCCTGACCGCGCAGTTCGCGGTCGAGGTCGGAGCGACCGACCGGCTCGTGCCCGGACGGTTTGCCGCCGGAGCGGCCGGCCGTGCGGTCTGCCGCCATCTTGTCCACGGCGACCGCCGCGAGCAGTGACTCCAGGCTGGCCACGAGCATGACGGTGAACACCGCGGTGGCCAGCGCGAGAACGGGGCCCTGCGGCATCTCCGGCAGGGCGTGCGAGCGCCAGGACGGCAGGTCGACCCGGGTGATTCCCGGAGTCGCGAGGGCGGCGGCCGCGGTCGCGATCGCCACGGCGGCAAGCGCGGCGGGCACCCTGCGCACCATCTGGCCGGCCCTCCCCGGGAGGCGCGGCCACAGCACCAGGACGGCGATGGTCAGCGAGCCGATCAGCGGGGCGGCCGGGCTGATTCTCTCCAACTGGGCTGGCAGGGCCAGGGCGTTGTCGATGACGGAACTCTGGGGTGAGCCGCCGAGCACGATGTGCAGCTGGGCCAGGGCGATGGCCACACCGATCCCGGCAAGGGTGCCGTGAACGATGGCGGGGCTGACGGCGAGTGCGCTGCGTGCCGCTCTCAGGGAGCCCAGCAGGATCTGCAGAAGTCCGGCGCCGACGGTGATCGCGCAGGTGGTGCGCCAGCCGTAGACCTGGATCAACTCGGCGGTGACGACGGTCAGTCCGGCGGAGGGTCCGCTGACCTGAAGAGGGGTGCCGCCGAGCAGTCCGGCGACGATGCCGCCGATGGCCGCGGAGACCAGACCGGCCTGGAGCGGGGCGTCCATGGCGACGGCGAGGCCGAGCGACATGGGGACAGCGATGAGGAAGACGGTGATCGACGCGGACAGATCCGCGCCGGCGATGCGGAAGCGGCGTCCGCCGGGTGGCGGTGGCGGGCTGTGCGGGCGCTTGATTCCCGACGCGGGGGAAGGGCGCGAGTCGCGGGATGAGTGGTCACTACGGGCGGGGGCGCATGAAGACATGTTCCCGTCTCCTCCGGGGCAGCGCGGTCGCGGAACGTGGGGGACGCGGCCGTGGGTCACGGCGTGCAGCGGCGGGATTTCTCAACTCTCAGTAAACGAATCGTAATGCAGAGTAAAGAGAGGTGTCCATGATCTAGGGCAAATGGTCCTTTGGTCCACCCAATCAGGTGAATATGCATCTTTTCATTCGGCCTGTCGTACTGGTTCGCGCCGCTTGCGTGCGACGTTGGCCGCGCCGTGTCGGCACTTCGACGCAAATAACCTGCAAGGAAGAGGGTGGGCGGATGATGGCCGCCACGAAGAGGATCGTCATGGGTGTCATGGCGACGGCACTGGTCGCGGGCCTGGCGGGTTGCGCCGGCTCAAGTACGGGGCCGGGGGCAGCCGGTGCCGAGAAGGGGGCCAACGGCCCGAAGGAAGAGGCTCCGGCCGCAGCCCCCAAGAGCAAGATCCAGCTCATCGGCGACGGCTCGACCGCGTTCACCGGGGCGCAGCCGAAGCTTCCCGCGGCAAAGCGTCTGGCACCTGGTGAGAAGCCCCCGCAGTTCGTCGTGTTCTCGTGGGACGGCGCGGGCGAGGACAGCCAGCGGCTGTTCTCGCACTTCCGCGGCGTGGCCAAGAAGCACAACGCGACCATGACGTACTTCCTCAGTGGCGTGTACCTGCTGCCGGAGGAGAAGCGGCACCTCTACAACCCGCCCCAGCACGCCCCGGGCCGCTCCGACATCGGCTTCAACGACACCAAGGGCATCCGCGACACCCTCACCGAACTGCGCGCCGCCTGGCAGGACGGCAACGAGATCGGCACCCACTTCAACGGCCACTTCTGCGGCAAGGACGGCGGGGTCGGCACCTGGTCCGTCGAGGAGTGGAAGAGCGAGATCCGCCAGGCGAAGGCCTTCGTGCAGAGCTGGAAGTCCAACGCCCCGGCCCTCAAGGGCGAGGCACCGCTGCCCTTCGACTACGAGAAGGAGCTCGTCGGCGGCCGCACCCCCTGCCTGGAAGGGCAGGAGAACATGGTCGCCGCGGCCCGGACGATGGGCTTCCGCTACGACTCCAGCGGTGTCGGCAACCAGGTCTGGCCCAAGAAGAAGGGCGGAGTCTGGGACCTGCCGCTCCAGCTGGTCCCCGTACCCGGCCGTGCCTTCGAGACGCTCTCGATGGACTACAACTTCATGTTCAACCAGTCCGGCACGACCAAGGGTGATCCCGCCAAGCACGCGTACTGGGGCAACCAGATGCGCGACGGCCTGATCCAGGCGTTCGACCGTTCGTACAGCGGCAACCGGGCGCCGCTGATCATCGGCAACCACTTCGAGTCCTGGAACGGCGGCACGTACATGCGCGCCATCGAGGAGACGATCGAGACCGTCTGCCCCAAGGAGGGCGTGCGCTGCGTGTCCTTCAAGCAGCTCGCCGACTGGCTCGACGCACAGGACCCGGCGACGCTCGCCAAGCTCGGCACGCTCGGCGTCGGCGAGGCCCCCAAGGAGCCCTGGGCCACCTTCCTCGGCCCGGTCTCCCCGGGTGAGCCGGCCGGCGAGCAGGCAGCGAAGCCCGCAAAGGCCGGGCGCGCGGAAGACGGGTCGGTGAAGGGCGGGTCGGTGAAGGCCCAGCCCGCCGACGCCGAGCCCGCCGACGCCAAGCGGGCCGCGCACACCGATGCCACGCGTGACGGGGCCGAGCGGTCCACCGGCTGACCGCTTCAGCTGCCCGAACGGTGAGGGTGGGCGGCATCCCGGACGGCAACGCCCCGGATGCCGCCCACCCCACCGGCCGGCGGGCGGGTCCGGCCGCCGTTACGCGGGCTGGGCGACGCCCGCCTGCACGCACCGCTCGTCGAGTACGAAGGCGGGGTCGACCTGCGCGGCCAGGTCGGCGCCCGTCTTCGCGTTGCCCCAGCTCTCCGCGTTCTTCAGGTGGAAGTGGACCATCTGACGCGTGTAGCGCTCCCAGTCGCGGAGCGCGTACGAATCCTCCGCGGCGTTCTGCAGGGCCTGAAGAGCCATCCGGTTGTCCGCCTCCAGCAGCTCGAACCGGGAGGGGCGGCCCTTCTCCATCGAGCGCACCCAGTCGGAGTGGCCGACGCCCACCAGCAGGTCGTCGCCCACCTCGGCCCTGAGGAAGTCCAGATCGTCCTGGCACTGGACCTTGTTGCCGACCACTCTCAGGGTCACGCCGAAGTCCCGTGCGTACTCCTTGTACTGGCGGTAGACCGAGACACCCTTCCGGGTCGGCTCCGCGACCAGGAACGTCATGTCGAAGCGGGTGAACATTCCCGAGGCGAACGAGTCCGAGCCGGCGGTCATGTCCACCACCACGTACTCGTCGGGACCGTCGACCAGATGGTTGAGGCACAGCTCCACGGCCCCGACCTTGGAGTGGTAGCAGGCCACACCCAGGTCGGACTCGGTGAACGGCCCGGTGGCCATGAGCCGGATCTCCCCGTCGTCGAGCCGGACCGTCCGCGCGCAGGCGTCGTAGACCGGGTTGTCCTCGCTGACGCGCAGGAGTCGTGAACCCTCGCCCGGCGGTGTCGTCTTGATCATCGTCTCGGCGGAGGCGATCCGGGGGTTGCTGCCGCGCAGGTAGTCCTTGATGAGGGGGAGCTGCGCGCCCATGGCGGGCAGGGCGGCGGCCTCCTCCTCGTCGAGGCCGAGCGCGGCTCCGAGGTGCTGGTTGATGTCGGCGTCGATCGCGACGACATGGGCTTCGTTGGCGGCGAGGTGGCGGATGAAGAGCGAGGACAGCGTCGTCTTGCCGCTGCCGCCCTTCCCCACGAAAGCGATCTTCATGTTCACCTAGGGTAGTGTGGCGATCGCTGTGTGCTGTCACACTTCGTGAAGAAGACCACTCCAAGGCGGTAAGGGTGTAGGGGGCGCGTAGCCTCGCTACCTATGAGTACGACTCCCTCAGATCCGCTTGCCACGCTGGCCGCCCTGCCCGGTGTGACCGATGCCGTGGACTCCGTACGCAAGGCCGTGGACCGGGTTTACGGTCACCGCGTCATGCGGCGCCGGAGCAACGAGGTCACCGCGGAGGCGGCCCTGCGCGGCGCCCGTGGCTCCGCGGCGCTCTCGGGCGCCGACTGGAATCTGGAGGAGGTGCGGCGGCGCACCGACTTCAGAGGTGACGACGAGGCCCGCACGATCGGCGCGGCTCTGCGGCTGACCGCCGAAGCGGGCCAACTGCTCTCCATCTGGCGGCAGTCACCCCTACGGGTCCTGGCGCGTCTGCACCTGGTGGCGGCGGGTGGCGCCTCTCCCGATGACACGGTCGGGAGGCCGCGCCTCGCGGGAGAGGCCGTCGACGAGCCGCTGATCGAGGCCCCGGTGCCGGACGCCGATGAGGTCGCGGGCCGGCTGGAAGGGCTCTCGCAGCTGATCATCGCGGGCAGCTCGGCACCGGCCCTGGTGTCGGCGGCGGTCGTGCACGGTGAGCTGCTGGCCCTGCGCCCCTTCAGCTCCCGCAACGGACTGGTCGCGCGGACCGCCGAGCGGATCGTGCTGATCGGCAGTGGCCTCGACCCGAAGTCGATCTGCCCGGCCGAGGTGGGCCATGCGGAGCAGGGGCGCGCGGCGTACGTGGCGGCCTTCGAGGGCTACCTGACAGGAACGCCTGAGGGTATGGCGGCCTGGATCGCGCACTGCGGACGCGCGGTGGAGCTGGGCGTGCGGGAGTCGACAGCCGTCTGCGAGGCACTGCAGCGCGGCGCCGCGTGAGGCGCTGAAGCGAGACGGCATGTGAGGTGCTGAAGCGAGGCGCCGTGTGAGGTGCTGACGGCCGGTCGGCCTCTCTCACGGCTGAGGCCCTGGTCGCAGGTGAGGCCGGGGGCCGTGTCGAGCGTTCGCGGCTCTGTGGCGGTGGCTCGTGGCCCCGGCTGTGAGTAGTCCCTCAAAAGGGTTGCGGCGGTACCGGAACCGGTACCGCCGCTGGCATGTCCGCCGAGTTACCAAGCGTCCTCGGATAGTGCCCATCAGGTCGGGTACTTCGCCCGTTCCCTGGTGCGGCTGGCCCGTAATCGACGGGTCGACGTCGCGTGGGTGCTCGGCTTTCATGCGCGGTCCGTGGGGCCGACTTGCGTGAAGGGTGATCCTCTCGGATGTCCCTGGTCTCGCGGGCCGTTGACTCCTTTGTACTCCCCCGACGGGGGAAGGGAAAGTGGTGGCCCGACTTCTTTACCTTTTGGTTCAAACGAGGACGAGCCGGGCGGACGGGTCGGGCGAGTAGGACGGGTGGGGCAGGCGTGGCGAGACGTCAGCCGGCGAGCACGGCTGCGCGGCGGCGGCTGGCGTACCAGACGAGCCCCGCTGTGACGGCTGCCGCTCCCACGGCCGCCGCTGCCACAAGTGCGGGGCGCGGGGGCATCGAGAAGGCGGACAGTCGCTGCTTGAGCCTGACCGGCCGGTTGAAGACGAGAATCGGCCACTCCCGGAGGGTCGCCTCGCGCCGCAGCGCACGGTCCGGATTGACCGCGTGCGGGTGGCCGACCGACTCCAGCATCGGCACATCGGTCGCGGAGTCGCTGTAGGCGTAGCAGCGCGAAAGGTCGTACCCCTCCGAGACGGCGAGCTCCTTGATCGCTTCCGCTTTCGTCGGCCCGTAGGCGTAGTACTCGACCTCGCCGGTGAAGCAGCCGTCGTCGCCGACGACCATCCTGGTGGCGACCACCCGGTCGGCGCCCAGCAGCTCGCCGATCGGTTCGACCACCTCGGCGCCCGACGTGGACACGATGACCACATCGCGTCCGGCGGTGTGGTGCTCCTCGATGAGGGTCGCGGCCTCGTCGTAGATGATCGGGTCGATCAGATCGTGGAGGGTCTCGGCGACGATCTCCTTGACCAACTCGACGTTCCACCCCTTGCAGAGCGCGGAGAGATATTCACGCATCCCCTCCATCTGATCGTGATCGGCGCCTCCCGCGAGGAAGACGAACTGGGCGTACGCGGTGCGCAGTACGGCACGGCGGTTGATCAGTCCGCCTTGGTAGAAGGACTTGCTGAAGGTCAGCGTCGATGACTTCGCAATGACCGTCTTGTCCAGGTCAAAGAAGGCTGCTGTGCGCGGCGAGAAGCAGTTTTCCACAACGCTGAGCATAGGGGCCCACCATTCGGCGTAAAATCTGGCGTGTGGGTTTGCCTGAGATGGCGCTCGGGTACACCATGGAAGTCACGGATCGTTCGCGACCGTGCTAACCCCGGTCCGGCTCCTCCCCCCCCGAGTCGGCCGTGGGGACGACCCCCGCTCTCCCCCCCGGCGGGGGTCGTCGCATGTCCGGACGCGGTTCTGCCGTCCGAAATCGAAGCCTCCGCCCTCCTTCCGGCCGCTATGGCACGGCTCTGCGCGGGACTCCCCTCAGCTTGCCTCGTCACGGTGCGTTACGGAAGCGCTGCTCTCGGAAGTCGCCGGTATGGGTTACGGAGTTATTCACACCGTCGAAGTTGTCCACAGTTTTGCGGCAAGATCCACATGTTTTTCCGAAGCGCTGCACGGTGATTCCACCCGTGAAGTCCATGGGTTCCGGAATCGCGCATCTCGGAACGCTTCGAGATCGCCGCGAGCCGTACTGAAGGGGCAGTGAGAAGGGGGCGGAGATCGTGGCTCGATCGATCGCACGAGAAGGTCTGCCGAGCTCGGAAGGGCGCCGGGGCGGGCCGCTGATCGTGACCGAGGACGTCGACCTGCTCGACGATCTGCTGAGGCTCTGCGCGGCGGCCGGAGCGGAACCGGAAGTTCATCACGGGCCGCCCGAACGCAGGGGCGGCTGGGAGCAGGCCCCGATGGTTCTGGTGGGTGACGACGCAGCCCCGCGCTGCCGTGGAGCCGCCCGCAGGCGCGGCGTGATGCTCGTAGGGCGGGACCAGGACGCGCCGGACGTCTGGCGGCAGGCGGTGGAGATCGGGGCCGAATACGTGCTTCGACTGCCTGATTCGGAGGGCTGGCTCGTCGACCAGATCGCGAACGCGGCGGAGGGCGTGGGCCGCCCCGCGCTCACCGTCGGAGTGATGGGCGGGAGGGGCGGCTCCGGCGCATCCACGCTGGCCTGCGCGCTGGCCGTGACCGCTGCCGGACTGGGCCGGCGGACCATGCTGATCGACGGCGACCCGCTCGGTGGCGGCATCGACGTGCTGCTCGGCGGTGAACGGACCGAGGGGATGCGGTGGCCGGATTTCGCCCACTCCAGAGGGCGGGTGGGCGGGGGTGCCCTGGAAGACGCACTGCCTGCCCTGCACGGGCTGCGGGTGCTGAGCTGGGGCCGTGACGACGAGGTGGTCATCCCGCCGCAGGCCATGCGGGCGGTGCTGGCAGCGGCACGCAGACTCGGTGGCGTTGTCGTCGTGGATCTGCCGCGAAGGGTCGACGAAGGCGTGGCCGAGGCACTGGCTCAGCTCGACCTCGGGCTGCTGGTCGTGCCTGGCGAACTGAGGGCGGTCGCCGCCGCCCAGCGGGTGGCGTCGATGGCCGGAATGGTCCTGGAGGACCTGCGGGTCGTCGCCCGCGGTCCCTACGCGGCGGGTCTGGACGACCGGTGGGTGGCCAAGGCGCTCGGGCTTCCGCTCGTCGGCGAACTGCCCTGGGAGGCGGGGCTTCCGGCGGCTCAGGACGGCGGCGCGCCGCCGGGGAGCGCGGCGCGAGGGCCGCTGGCCCGGTTCTGCAACGCCTTCTGGGAGCAGGCCGGCGCGTGTGGCGGAGGAAGCCTCCCCGCCGGACTTCCGGGCGGAGGTGTGTCATGACGGAGGCTCTGCTCGACGCCGTACGGCAGCGGCTGGCCCGCAGCGGCGCCGCGCCCACCCCGGCGGGGGTTGCGGCCGCTCTGCGCGCGCAGGGGCGGCTCCTGGGGGACACGGAAGTCCTGGGCGCGGCCCAGGAGTTACGGGGTGAACTGGTCGGCACCGGGGTGCTGGAGCCACTGCTCGCCGACCCGGCGGTGACCGATGTCCTGGTGTCCGCGCCGGACCGGGTGTGGGTGGACCGGGGAGGCGGGCTCGAACTGACCGGGGTCACCTTCGCGGACGCCGCAGCCGTACGCCGGCTGGCTCAGCGGCTCGCGGCCGTTGCCGGACGGCGTCTGGACGATGCCAGGCCCTGGGTGGACGCGCGGCTTCCGGACGGGACCCGGATGCATGCCGTCCTGCCTCCGGTGTCCGTCGGATCGACGTGCCTGTCCCTGCGCGCCGTGCGGCCCCGGGCGTTCGCGCTGACCGAGCTGATCGAGGCCGGTACGGTGCCGCCGGGCGGGGACCGAATCCTGCGGGCCCTGGTGGAGGCCAGGGTGTCGTACCTGATCAGCGGCGGTACGGGAGCCGGGAAGACCACGCTGTTGTCGAGCCTCCTGGGAGCGGTCGGCGGGCAGGAGCGGATCGTGCTCGCCGAGGACTCGGCCGAGCTGCGGCCGGACCATCCTCATGTGGTGCGCCTGGAGTCGCGCCCGGCCAACCAGGAGGGCGCGGGGCGCGTGACGCTGCGGGACCTGGTGCGACAGGCGTTACGGATGCGGCCCGACCGTCTGGTCGTCGGGGAGGTGCGCGGGGCCGAGGTGACGGAGCTGCTGGCCGCGCTGAACACCGGGCACGAGGGCGGCTGCGGCACGGTGCACGCCAACGCGGCCGAACACGTGCCGGCCCGCCTCGAAGCGCTGGGGACGGCGGCGGGCCTCGACCGGACGGCTCTGCACAGCCAGTTGGCGGCTGCCCTGTCGGTGGTGGTTCACCTGGTGCGGGACCGGAGCGGACAGCGGCGGCTCGCCGAGGTGCATGTCCTGGAGCGGGACGCGGCGGGGCTGGTGGTGACGGTGCCCGCGTTGCGCTGGGGCGTCGACGGATTCGTACGGGAGCGGGGCTGGCAGCGGCTGAGCTCTTTGATCGGCGGTGCGCTGTGACAGCGGTGGGGGCGGGACCTCTGGTGTACGCGGCGGCGCTGTGTGCCGGGCTGGCGGCCTGGACGGCGGTGCGGTGTGAGACGGCGCCGCGTCGGGCCCGGGTGCTCTTCGTGGACGGGGCGCCGGAGCCGAACCGGCTGAGGGCGTACTGGTCGGCGATGCCCGAGTTCTTCCGCGAGCGGCGCGAGTGGCTGTGCGCTCCGACGGCGGTGTTGCTCGCCGTGCTGGGTGAGTCGGTGCTGCCCCTGTTCGCGGGGGCCGTGGCGGTGCCGCTCGTGCGGCGGTGGCTGGGCGCACGGTCCCGGGGGAGGGAGCGTGAGCGCGCGGCGGACGCGGTGATGGCGCTGTGCGGCTCGGTGGTCGGGGAGCTGCGGGCGGGCCGCGAACCGGGGCAGGCGTTGCTGGTCGCGGCCCGTGATTCGGCGGAGGCGCTGGGCGGGGCGGAGGCGGCGGTGCTGGCCGCCGCGCGGTTCGGTGGGGACGTGCCCGGTGCGCTGCGGCAGGCCGCGGACGCACCGGGGCGTGAGGGGCTCGCCGGAGTGGCGGCGTGCTGGCGGGTCGCGGTGGACGGCGGGGCGGGGCTGGCGGCCGGACTCGACCGTCTGGAGGTCGCGTTACGGGCCGACAGGCGCCGACGGGAGGAGCTGCGGGCCCAGTTGGCCGGTGCCTGGTCGACGGTCGTCGTGCTGGCGCTTCTGCCGGTGGCGGGATTGGGCCTGGGCGCGGCTCTCGGGGCCGACCCCCTACGGGTGTTGCTGCACAGTCCCGGCGGGCTCGCCTGCCTCGCCGCAGGGGGACTGCTGGAGACGGCGGGCCTCATGTGGGCCCGGCGGATCGTCAGGGCGGGTGAGGCGGCGTGAGCGGGGTGGCGGGGAGCGCCGTCCAGAGCTTCGGGCTGGTCGGGGCGCTGGTGTGCACGGCCGTGTGCGTGACTGCCGCTGTCGTGGGACGGCGCCGGGAGAGGGCGGTGCGCAGACGCGGGGCGTTGCTGCTGGCGGTCGGGGTGGGGAAGCGGCGCCGGTGGCGGCCGGGCGTCGATGCCTGGGTGCGGCAGTGGGCGGCGCCCTTGGGGGCGGCGGCGGTCTGCTGGGTTCTCGTCGGCGGGATGCCAGGTGCGGCGGTGGCGGCGGCCGCCGCGTACGGGATATGGCGCCGGCAGCGGTCGTGGAGGACGCGTGACGCGAGTCGGGCGGGCCCGGAAGCCGCTGTGGTGCTGGGGCAGCTTCCGCTCGCAGCCGACCTGCTGGCGGCCTGCCTCACGGCCGGGGCCGGCCCGAGGGAGGCGGCGGAGGCGGTGGGGGAGTCCATGGGCGGCCCGGTCGGTGACCGGCTGGCCGGGGCTGCGGCGGAGATCCGGCTCGGCGGAGAACCGGCGGAGGCGTGGGGACGGTTCGCGGAGATGCCGGGCGCGGCTCAACTGGCGCGATGTCTGGACCGGGCGGGTACGACCGGGGCACCGGCGGCGGAGCCCGTAGCCCGGCTGGCGGAGACGATGCGGGCCGAACGGTCGAGCGCGGCGGTGGCCCGCGCGCAGCGCGCCGGCGTACTGATCACCGCACCCGTCGGCTTGTGCTTTCTGCCCGCCTTCCTGGCGATCGGGGTGGCGCCGGTGGTGATCGGGCTGGCGACGGGGCTGCTTACAGCCGACTGACACAGGGCGACGGGTTCCGAGTGACGCCTGTCGGCTCCTGTCGGCTCATCAAAAAATCGACAAGTCTATTTCGGGGGTTGAAATGAGCAAGAACTTCATGGAGCGGGCGCTGGGTTCGGTGCGCCGGGTGTGGAACGGCAGGAGGGCGTGGCTGGGCAGGTTCGGACGGTCGGACCGCGGGATGACGACGTCCGAGTACGCCGTCGGAACCATCGCGGCCTGCGGGTTCGCCGCGGTGCTCTACAAGGTCGTGACGAGTGGGCCCGTGCTCTCGGCGATGCAGTCGCTGATCAAGGACGCGCTCGATGCGAAGTTCTGAGGACGGGACCGGGCGGAAAAACCGGGCGCGGGCTCCGGCCCCTCCCGGGCGGGACCGGGGTGCCGTGACGGCGGAGGCGGCGATGGTCATTCCCGCCCTTGTCGCCTTCGCGGTGGTTCTGGTCTGGGCCCTGGCGGCCGCGGCCGACCAGATCCGTTGTGTGGACGCGGCACGGGCCGGGGCGCGCGCGGCGGCCCGCTCGGAGCCCGCGGCGGCCGTGCTGGACGCGGCGCGAGGGGCGGCGCCCGGACAGGCGAGGGTCGAGGTGGAGCGGTCCGGGGAACTGTGGCGGGTCCGGGTCGAAGCGCCGACACCGGGTCCCGGCCCCTTGACGCTCACGCTGAGCGCGGAGGCGGCCGCGCTGGCGGAGGACACGGTGGGGGTGCAGCCGTGACGCGGACGGGCCAGGAGAGGGAGGCGGGGACGAGGCGCAATCCGGAGAGGGAGCCGGGGCCGAATCGGAGAGGGAAGTGCAGGCGGGGGCTGTGGCCGGGGGCCGGCGTCGGGAAGGGGTGCGGTTCCGGGGCGCGAGGGGGATGCCGGGCCGGCGATCGGGGGGTGGCGACGGTGTGGGTGGCGATGTCCACGGCCACCCTGTGCGCGGTGTTCGCGGTGGTGCTCGCCCTGGGGCAGGCCGTGGCGGCCCGGCACCGAGCCGGTGGCGCGGCGGACCTGGCGGCACTCGCTGCGGCCGACCGTGCCTTCCAGGGGCCGGCAGTCGCCTGTGAGGCGGCCGGCCGGGTTGCCAGGGCGCAGCAGGCGGTGGTGGTGCGGTGCGCCGTACAGGGGGAGATCGCCGACGTGACGGCCCGCGCCCGCTTCGGTCCGTACGAGCCGGAGATCAGGTCCCGCGCGGGGCCGCCGGGCGCGGCACGGGCTGGAGGAACGGTGGAGCCCCGGGACGGAGGGCAGTCACCGGCGCGAGGACGGTCCTGAAGGGGAGGGCTGCCGGGGGAGGGACTGACGTGGTGGGCGGCGGTCAGGGCAGCCCCGCGGCGGGCGCGGGGTGGTCAGCGGGCCTGAGGGGATTGGAAGGGGGCGGGAAGGGGGCTGGCCGCCGACGGTCGGAGGTGCGCTTCGTTACGGCTTCTGGGTGTCTTCCGGGTTTGGGCCCGAGTCCGGGTCCGGGGGTGCGGTGCGCAGGAGTTCGGTGAGGAGGCGTACGGCGCCCCGCTTGTGCAGCGGTTCGTTGCCGTTGCCGCACTTGGGGGACTGGATGCACGACGGGCAGCCCGCGTCGCACTCGCAGGAGGCGATCGCCTCACGCGTGGCCGTCAGCCATCTGCGGGCCGTGTGGAAGGCCCGCTCGGCGAAGCCGGCGCCACCCGGGTGGCCGTCGTAGACGAAGACCGTGGGCAGCAGGGTGTCCGGGTGGAGCGGCACGGAGACGCCGCCGATGTCCCAGCGGTCGCAGGTGGCGAAGAGCGGGAGCATCCCGATGGACGCGTGCTCGGCGGCGTGCAGCGCGCCGCCGAGGATCTCCGGGTTGATCCGGGCGGCGTCGAGCTGATCCTCGGTGACGGTCCACCACACGGCGCGGGTGCGAAGGGTGCGGGGCGGGAGGTCGAGCTTGGTCTCGCCCATGACCTCGCCGGTGATCACCCGGCGGCGCAGGAAGGAGACGACCTGGTTGGTGACCTCCACGGAGCCGTAACAGAGCCGCCCGTCCCCCCAAGGGATCTCGGTGTCGGTCTCCAGGACGGAGATGGCGGTGGTGTCACGTGCGGTGGTCGAGTACGGCGGACTCGCCTCCTCGACGAGGGCGACCGAGTCCTCCAGGTCAAGCTTCCGCACCAGGTACGTGCGGCCCTGGTGGAGGTGGACGGCGCCCTCGTGGACGGCGGTGTGTGCCGCCGACTCGTCGACGGTGCCGAGCAGACGGCCGGTGCCCTCCTCGACGATCTGGACGGGACGGCCGCCCCCGCCCCGGATGTCGGTGAGATCGGCCGCCCGTTCCCGGCGGGTCCAGTGCCAGCCCGCCGGCCGCTTGCGCAGCAGTTTCGCGGCCTCCAGCTGCGGCAGCAGACCGGGCACCGCGGGGCCGAAGAGTGCGATGTCGGAGTCGGTGAGCGGCAGCTCGGCGGCGGCCGCGCACAGGTGGGGGGCGAGGACGTACGGGTTGTCGGGGTCCAGGACGGTCGACTCCACGGGCTGCTGGAAGAGCGCCTCGGGGTGGTGGACCAGATACGTGTCCAGCGGATCGTCCCGGGCGACCAGCACGGCGAGTGCGCCCTGACCGGCGCGGCCGGCGCGGCCTGCCTGCTGCCACAGGGAGGCTCTGGTGCCCGGGTAGCCGGCGATGACGACGGCGTCGAGGCCCGAGACGTCGATGCCGAGTTCGAGGGCGGTGGTGGCGGCGAGGCCGAGGAGCTCGCCCGAGTGAAGGGCCCGTTCCAGGGCGCGGCGTTCCTCGGGGAGGTAGCCGCCGCGATAGGCGGCGACCCGCTTCGGCAGCGAGCTGTCCACCTCGGCCAGGCGTTCCTTCGCGATGACGGAGATGAGCTCGGCGCCGCGCCGGGAGCGTACGAAGGCCACCGAGCGGATGCCCTGGAGGGTCAGGTCGGTGAGAAGGTCGGCCGTCTCGGCCGTGGCGGTACGGCGTACGGGTGCGCCCTTCTCGCCGTGGAGTTCGGTCAGCGGGGGTTCCCAGAGGGCGAACACCAGTTCGCCGCGGGGGGAGGCGTCGTCGGCGACCTCCTTGACCGGGAGGCCGGTGAGGCGGCCCGCGGCGACCGAGGGGTCCGCCGAGGTGGCGGAGGCGAGGAGGAAGACCGGATCGGCACCGTAACGGGCACACAGGCGGCGCAGGCGGCGCAGCACCTGGGCGACGTGGGAGCCGAACACGCCCCGGTAGGTGTGGCACTCGTCGATGACGACGAATCGCAGGGCGCGCAGGAAGGAGGACCAGCGGGGATGGGAGGGCAGGATGCCGCGGTGCAGCATGTCGGGGTTGGTCAGGACGTAGTTGGCGTACTGGCGTACCCATTCGCGTTCCTCGACGGGAGTGTCACCGTCGTACACCGCCGGCCGGATCGCGTGCCCGAGGGGCGCCGCGAGGCTCTTCACGGACCGCCGCTGGTCGGCGGCCAGGGCCTTGGTGGGGGCGAGGTAGAGGGCGGTGGCCCCGCGCCCGTTCGGGGCCTGTGAGCCGTCGAGGAGGGCGCTGAGCACCGGCGCGAGGTAGGCGAGTGACTTCCCGGACGCGGTGCCGGTGGCGATCACGACGGACTCGCCGTCCAGGGCGTGCTCGGCGGCGGCAGCCTGGTGTGCCCACGGATGGCCGATTCCGGCAGCCTGGATTGCCGCGACGACTTCCGGGCGGATGCGATCCGGCCAGATGGCATGGGTTCCCGCTCGCGGGGGCAAGTGCTCCGTATGAGTGATGCGCGCGGACCGGCCCGCTCCTGCGGCGAGCCGGTCGAGGACCATGGCGGGAGAGGGGCGGGAGCCCCCGCTCTCGGGCGGTCGACTGGGGCGGTGATTCTTGGCCATCGGCACCGAGTGTGTCACTGGCGTGGCGGACAATGGTCCCAAGGCGTCGTGCATGGCTGCCGGTAAGTGATTGAATGCCATCGCGGCTGGCGATCCGTCCCCTGGCTCCGTCGGGGAGACCGAGGGGCGACCGCTCGATAGCAAGGTGCTGGAGGATCCGTGGACCTGTCCCTGTCGACTCGCAATGTGTCCGGCCCTGGTGGCGACCGTACGGTCGTCGAGGTCGGTGGCGAGATTGATGTGTATACCGCGCCCAAGCTGCGCGAGCAGTTGGTCGAGTTGGTGAATGACGGCAGCTACCACCTGGTTGTCGACATGGAAGGTGTCGATTTCCTCGACTCCACCGGCCTCGGCGTGCTCGTGGGCGGCTTGAAGCGTGTCCGAGCCCATGAGGGCTCACTGCGCCTGGTCTGTAACCAGGAGCGCATTCTCAAGATCTTCCGGATCACAGGTCTGACCAAGGTGTTCCCCATTCACACCACGGTCGACGAGGCTGTCGCGGCCACCGACTGACGTCGGAGCGGGCCGGCCTCATGGGGCCGGCCGACAGGCAGTGAGCAGTCCGGCACGCGGCAGCAGGCAGGTCGCGTCGAGCAGGTGGTCGGCCGTTGGCCGGCTGCCGGCTTTGTCGGTTTTCCGGAGGTTGGAGAGCAGGGGGACCGGGCGACACGCCCGGGCCTCTGAGAAGCACGCCCGTACGTTCGAGGGGGATCGCATGGCCACCGTTGAACTCCGCTTCAGCGCTCAGCCCGAACATGTCAGGACGGCACGCCTCGTGGCAGCCGCCGTGGCTCGCCGGGCCGGTGTCGACGAGGCGTTGCTCGACGAGGTCAGACTCGCCGTGGGCGAGGCGTGCAGCCGTGCTGTCGGGCTGCACCGCGGGCATGGCATCACCGCCCCGGTGACGGTCGTGCTCACCGACGAGGAGAAGGCCTTCTCCATCGAGGTCGGCGACGAGGTGCCCGGCCCCGGCAGCGAGGCGGCCGGCTCGTCCGGCGCCACGCCCGGCGCGCATGGCGGTTCCACGGATTTCGAGGCCGACGGTGAGGACGAGGACGAGATGGGCCTCGCGGTCATCAGCGGCCTGGTCGACGACATGGAAGTCAGGTCGGGCGCGGCCGGCGGAGTGATCCGCATGACCTGGCCGACGAAGTCCGCGGTGGCGGTTTCCTGAATCCGCGCCGCTCCGGCCGGGAGCGCGTGATCGGACGGAGGCGGGACGATCCGAGTCCCGTGTAGCCCGCCGCCCTTCCCGGGCGGCGAGTGATCGATTTCTTCAGGCCCTGCTGAGCAGGGCCTTTTTCCTTTTTGCTTGATCGGTGATCTCCCGGAAATGCTTCTGTCCCGTTACTGCATTCGGGTCAGAACGAGAGTGAGATCATTTGCCGATTGAGGGATGAAGGTCAATTCCATTACGCACCCACTGTTTTGATCGGGTTCTGCTCCCTACAATCCGTCCACGTCTTGAGCGCTGAGCGTCAAGGAGGACGTATGGCGGGGTTCTTCAACACACCACTGGCAGAACTGACGCAGTTTTCCGCACCTTCCGACCGTCCCACCTCACTCGCGGCCGCTGTTCTCACCGATGACAACCGGCTGATCATCATCGTGGTCGCGGTCGTCGCCGTGGCCGCACTGGTCGTCGCCCAGCTGCTGGTACGCCAGGTCCTGGCGGCCGGCGAGGGCACCGAGCGCATGAAGGAAATCGCGGCAGCCGTCCAGGAGGGCGCGAATGCGTATCTGGCGCGACAGCTGCGTACCGTCGGCGTTTTCGCCGTCGTCGTGTTCTTCCTGCTCCTTCTGCTGCCGGCCGACGACTGGTCGCAGCGCGCGGGACGGTCGTTGTTCTTCCTGGTGGGTGCGCTTTTCTCGGCGGCCACCGGATACATCGGTATGCGCCTCGCCGTACGCAGCAATGTGCGCGTCGCCGCAGCCGCGCGTGAGGCGACTCCGGAAGAAGGCGAACCGGAAAAGGATCTCACCGCCGTATCGCACAAGGCGATGAAGATCGCTTTCCGTACGGGAGGCGTGGTCGGCATGATCACGGTGGGTCTCGGCCTGCTCGGTGCCTCCGTGGTCGTCCTCGTGTACGCCGCCGACGCGCCCAAGGTCCTGGAGGGATTCGGTCTCGGCGCGGCGCTGATCGCCATGTTCATGAGGGTCGGCGGCGGCATCTTCACCAAGGCGGCGGATGTGGGCGCCGACCTCGTCGGCAAGGTGGAGCAGGGCATCCCGGAGGACGATCCGCGCAACGCCGCCACCATCGCCGACAACGTGGGCGACAACGTCGGGGACTGTGCGGGCATGGCGGCCGACCTGTTCGAGTCGTACGCCGTGACGCTCGTCGCCGCACTCATCCTCGGCTCGGCCGCCTTCGGGAACTCGGGACTGGCCTTTCCCCTGATCGTGCCGGCGATCGGCGTGGTCACCGCGATGATCGGCATCTTCGCGGTCGCCCCGCGGCGCGCCGACCGCAGCGGGATGACCGCCATCAACCGCGGGTTCTTCATCTCCGCGGTGATCTCGCTCGTCCTGGTGGCCGTGGCGGTCTTCGTCTATCTCCCGTCCTCGTACGCCGAACTGGAAGGCGTGACGGACAGCGCCATCGCCTCGCACGGCGGCGATCCCCGGATCTTCGCCCTGGTCGCCGTCGCCATCGGCATCGCGCTCGCCGCGCTGATCCAGCAGCTCACCGGCTACTTCACCGAAACCAACCGCCGCCCGGTCAAGGACATCGGCAAGTCCTCGCTGACCGGTCCGGCGACCGTCGTGCTCGCCGGAATCTCCATCGGCCTGGAGTCAGCCGTCTACACCGCGCTGCTGATCGGGCTCGGCGTCTACGGGGCGTTCCTGCTCGGTGGTACGTCGGTGATGCTGGCGCTCTTCGCGGTGGCCCTCGCGGGCACCGGCCTGCTCACCACCGTCGGGGTCATCGTCGCCATGGACACCTTCGGTCCGGTCTCCGACAACGCGCAGGGCATCGCCGAGATGTCGGGCGACGTCCAGGGCGCCGGGGCCCAGGTGCTCACCGACCTGGACGCCGTCGGCAACACCACCAAGGCCATCACCAAGGGCATCGCCATCGCCACCGCCGTCCTCGCGGCGGCGGCGCTCTTCGGCTCCTACCGCGACGCGATCGCCACGGCGGTCGAAGACGTGGGGGCGGGAGCGGGTGAGCTGGGGCTGAGCCTGGACATCTCGCAGCCCAACAACCTGGTGGGGCTGATCCTCGGCGCGGCGGTCGTCTTCCTGTTCTCCGGTCTGGCGATCAACGCGGTGTCCCGGTCCGCCGGGGCCGTGGTCTACGAGGTGCGGCGGCAGTTCCGCGAGCACCCCGGGATCATGGACTACACGGAGAAGCCGGAGTACGGACGTGTCGTCGACATCTGCACCAAGGACGCGCTCCGCGAGCTGGCCACGCCCGGACTGCTCGCCGTGCTGGCGCCGATCGCGGTCGGCTTCAGTCTCGGGGTCGGGGCACTCGGCTCGTATCTCGCCGGTGCCATCGCGACCGGCACGCTCATGGCCGTCTTCCTCGCGAACTCCGGTGGTGCGTGGGACAACGCCAAGAAGCTCGTCGAGGACGGTCATCACGGCGGCAAGGGCAGTGACGCCCATGCGGCGACCGTCATCGGCGACACGGTCGGAGACCCGTTCAAAGACACGGCCGGGCCCGCGATCAACCCGCTGCTCAAGGTGATGAACCTGGTGGCGCTGCTCATCGCTCCGGCGGTCGTGCAGTTCAGCTATGGGGAGGACGCGAGCGCCGGTGTGCGGGCGGTGGTGGCCGTGTTCGCCATCGCCGTCATCGTCGGTGCGGTGTACGTGTCCAAGCGGCGTGGGATCGCCATGGGAGACGAGGACGATTCCGAAGGCGGCGGAGACGGCGGGGACGACGGTGGCCGCCCCGCCAAGTCGCCGGACCCGGCGGCCATTTCCTGATCCGGGCAGGCGGCCTGGTCGCCCGGAGGGATTCCGGAGGCCGTGGTCCGAGAGCAATCGGCGGGCGGGCAAACCCTTCTGAGGGGGCGTCCGCCCGTTGTGCTGCGGTTCTTCATCCGGACCGGTGAGTTACCGCACGTGTGATCGAGCATTTGGGTGAGTTGTATCTCCTTGATTTCCCTTGGTGCAAATGGCTGCAAAAGCCCGTACATCCGACGCCCGGCGCCAGAATGTCGCCCACTTGGCGTGTAAGTTCCGGGGCCGAGAGCCTTGGAAGGGACCCAATCCGGTGAACAAGAAGCTTGCAGCCGCACTGTCCGGCGGTGCGGTACTCGTACTGACGCTGTCGGGCTGCAGCGACGACAGCGACGACAAGGTCAACGACTGGGCCAAGGAGGTCTGCGACCAGGTCCAGCCCCAGTTGCAGAAGATCGCGGACGCCAACGCCGACATCCAGCAGCAGACGCAGGACAACAGCACGCCGGCCGACGTCCAGGCGACCGACTCGGCCGCCTTCCAGCAGATCTCGCAGGCGTACAAGGCGCTGGGTTCGGCCGTGGACTCGGCGGGCCCGCCGCCCGTCGACGACGGTGAGACCACGCAGCAGGAGGCCGTGAAGGAGCTCAACGCCTCCTCGGCCGCCTACGCCGAGCTGAAGACGAAGGTCGACGCCCTCGACACGAAGGACCAGGCGAAGTTCGCCGACGGTCTCAAGGGCATCGCCGACGAGCTGAACAAGATCAGCACGAGTGGTGACCAGGCGCTGAAGAAGCTCCAGTCCGGTGAGGTCGGCGCCGCGATGGCCAAGCAGAAGGGCTGCCAGAAGCCGAAGGCGTCCTCCTCGCCGTCCGCGGGTTCCCCGGCGTCCCCCTCCGCGTCGGCGAGCAAGAAGGCATAACTGCCGCCGGGGGGAAGCCTGGCTGC
Source organism: Streptomyces sp. NPDC048560 (assembly GCF_040650955.1). Taxonomy (NCBI): domain Bacteria; kingdom Bacillati; phylum Actinomycetota; class Actinomycetes; order Kitasatosporales; family Streptomycetaceae; genus Streptomyces; species Streptomyces sp. NPDC048560. The sequence goes on along the minus strand of NZ_JBEZIJ010000013.1, from coordinate 106,480 downwards.
GCCAGGGAAGCGTGTGACGGACCGCCCGGCAGCGGCCCGGTTGCCCTTGATGGGCGCCGGGCCGCTGCCGTTGTCGGTGGGAGCGGACACAATGGGCGGGTGAGTACGACCAGCCTTCCCGCATCCGACCGTATCCCCGCGCTCCGCGAGGCCCTGCTCTCCGCCGCGTTCACCGCGGACGGGCTTCTCGACCGGCTCGGCGCGTCCGCCTACGCCGCGCTCGCCCGCAGCGAAACGGTTCCCGCCCTGCGGGCGACCCGGGGCGAATCGCCGCTCGACACGCTGGTGCGGCTCTTCCTTCTCCAGCGCTCCGTCTCCTACGAGCGGGCCGGCGCCGCGCTTCCGGTGGAGGAGTGCGTCGAGGACGGCTGGCTGAGACGTGACGGCGACGAGGTCCGGGCGACCGTCGACGTCCGGCCGTACGGCGGACCGGAGGGCGAGGACTGGTTCATCGTGTCCGACCTCGGCTGCGCGGTCGGCGGCGCCGGCGGCATCGGGTCGCACGAGGAGGGCGTCGTCCTCGGCGTCGGCGGCGCGTCGACCACCCTCGCCGGAATCACCGTCCGTGAGCCGGTGGCCTCCGCCCTGGACGTCGGTACGGGCTCGGGCATCCAGGCGCTGCACGCATCCCAGCACGCCACCCACGTCACGGCCACGGACCTCAACCCGCGTGCCCTGGCCTTCACCCGGCTCACCCTCGCCCTGTCCGGCGCCGCCCCGGCCGATCTGCGCGAGGGGTCCCTCTTCGGACCGGTCGCCGACGAGACGTTCGACCTGATCGTCTCCAACCCGCCGTTCGTGATCTCTCCGGGCGCCCGGCTGACGTACCGGGACGGCGGAATGGGCGGCGACGACCTGTGCCGGACCCTGGTGCAGCAGTCGGGCGACCGGCTGAACGAGGGGGGTTACGCCCAGTTCCTCGCCAACTGGCAGCACGTCGAGGGCGAGGAGTGGCAGGACCGGCTGCGCACCTGGGTGCCGCGCGGCTGCGACGCCTGGATCGTGCAGCGCGAGGTGCAGGACGTCACGCAGTACGCGGAGCTGTGGCTGCGCGACAGCGGCGACCACCGCTCCGACCCTGCCGAGTACAGCGCCCGCTACGAGGCGTGGCTCGACGAGTTCGAGGCCCTGGGCACGAAGGCGGTCGGCTTCGGCTGGATCACACTCAGGAAGACCTCCGCGGCCGAGCCGTCGATCGTGATCGAGGAGTGGCCGCACCCGGTGGAGCAGCCGCTCGGCCCCGCGATCGAGGCGCACTTCGCCCGCCAGGACTACCTCAGGGAGCGCGACGACGCGGCCCTGCTGGCCGCCCACTTCACGCTCGCCGCCGAGGTCGTGCAGGAGCAGGTCGGCATGCCGGGCGCGGAGGACCCCGAGCATGTCGTGCTGCGCCAGCACCGGGGGATGCGCCGCGCGACGAAGGTCGACGCCGTCGGCGCAGGGTTCGCCGGGGTGTGCGACGGATCGCTGCCCGCCGGCCGGATTCTCGACGCCATCGCCCAGCTGATGTCCGAGGATCCGGTCCTGCTGCGCGACCGCACCCCGCAGGCGATCCGCCTGCTGGTGGAGGAGGGCTTCCTGGAGCCGATCCGGGACGGCGTATGACGTACGGGACCCGCAGGGAGCGCGAAGCCCGTGTGAAGCAGGAGGCCAGGGAGACGTGTACGGCCCGCGCGGGGTGTGGGGGCCGGGAGACGCGTACGACGTGTGAGGCGGGGCGCCGATGATCCGTATCGAACTGGACGAGGCCTCGCTCGGCGCGACACGGATCGCCGTCAGCCCGCTGTGGGACACCTTCTGCAGCATCCATCTGGCCCGCCCGCACCGGACGGTCTCCTGGCCGTACGAGGAGTGGGTGGGCCGGGCACGCGAGGTCCTGCGAGAGGACGAGCGGACACACGCCCTGCGCCTCCTGATCGAAGGTCCGGACGGCTTCCCCGATTTCATGGTGCCGAAGCCGGTCGGTGCCTCGTCCATCGGGACGGAGCTCGACATCGTCCGGGCCACGCCCGCCGATGCCGTACGGGCCGGCATCGCCGAGCACTACGCCGAACTCGGTGAACACCCCTGGGTCCGCCCCTATCTCGATGACCCCGAGGCGGCCTGCGCCGCGCTCGCCGACGCGTACGCGGCGTACTGGGAAGGCGCACTGGAACAGCACTGGCCGACCATGCGCCGCCTCGTGGAGGACGAGGTCCTCATCCGCGCGCGCACCTTCGCGACGGAGGGCGTCGACGCGCTCTTCGCCGGGCTGGAGACCCGGGCCAGATGGACACCGCCCGTTCTGGAGCTGACCAAGCACATCGACGCGGAGTACCGGGCGGGGGAGCGGCGGCTGCTGCTCGTCCCCCTCGTCTTCGCCGAGGGCTGCCGCCTCTACTCCACCGACGACCCCGAGGTCCTGACCGTCTCCTTCCAGGCCAGAGGTGCGGCAGCCCTGCGCGAACGGCCCGCCGAGCCGGCGTCGGACGGCGCCGACCGGCTGGGGCTGCTGCTCGGACGGGGCCGGGCGTCGGTCCTGCGCCAGCTCGGCGCGCCACTCACCACCGCCGGGATCTCCGACCGGCTCGGCCTCGCCCCGAGCACGGTCTCCGAGCACCTGTCGGTCCTCGCCGACTCGGACGTCGTGACCCGGCACCGCGTCGGCCGCAGCGTCTACTACCAGCTCACCGACACCGGTCGCGCCCTGCTCGCTCTCCTGTCCGGGGAGGACGTCCTGCGCGCCGTGTCCTGACGGCCTGTCCGTACGACGATTCGGTGGCCCCCGAATTGATGGCCGGAGCGGCGGCCGCCGCTCTAGCGTCGCCGCCATGCTTGCCATCGAGGCGAAGAACCTCCGCCGCACCTACACCGCCCGCACGGGCTTCCTGCGCCCGCGCCGCACCGAGACCGAGGCCGTTCGCGGTGTCACGTTCCAGGTGGCGCGCGGTGAGCTCTTCGGACTGCTCGGGCCCAACGGCGCGGGCAAGACCACGACCATCAAGATGCTCAACACCCTCCTCCTGCCGACCTCCGGGACCGCGAAGGTGCTGGGACACGACGTGGCGGCCGACCCCGTGGCCGTGCGCCGCAGGATCGGGTACGTCTTCGGGGGCGACCGGGGCCTCTACGACCGGCTCTCCGCACTCGACAACCTGCGCTACTTCGCCGAGCTGTACGGCGTCGGGCCCCGCGAACAGAAGGCCCGGATCGGCGAACTGCTGGAGCTGGTCGGGCTCACGGGCCGCGAGAAGGAGCGGGTCGAGGGCTACTCGCGCGGTATGCGCCAACGCCTGCACATCGCCCGCGGCCTGCTGCACAAGCCCGATGTCCTCTTCCTCGACGAGCCGTCCATCGGCGTCGACCCGGTGGCGGCACGCGATCTGCGCCGAACCGTCGCCGGCCTGCGGGCGGGCGGCACCACGGTCCTGCTGACGACCCACTACATGGCCGAGGCCGACGAGCTGTGCGACCGGATCGCGGTGATCGCGGGCGGCACGATACGGGCGCTCGGCACACCCGGCCGGCTCAAGTCCCGGGTCCAGGACCGCGACGTGCTGGAGATCGAGGCGTACGGGGCGTCCGACGGCGACCTCGACCGCGTCCGGGCCCTGCCCGGCGTGCGGGGCGTGGCCGTGGAGGAGCGCGGCAGCGGTCAGACCGTCACCGTGCAGACAGGGCGAGGTGCGGGCCTTCACACCGGCGTGCTGGCGGCGCTCGAAGGCGTCCGGGTCGGACGGGTCGTCACCCGTGAACCGACGCTGGAGGACGCGTACATCGCGATCGTCGAGGAGGCGAACGGACCGGGGCCCGAAACGGGCTGCCGGGAGGGCGGAGAGTCGGACGTGAGCTCCCGGGACGAGCAGGGGGCCACGGTATGAGGACCGGAACGAGCCCGCGCCGGGCCCTGCGGCTGACCCTCGTCGGAGTCCGCACGCACGTCTCGTACATGAGCAGGTCACCGCTCGAAATCACCTTCGCCGTCCTCCTGCCCCTGGTGTACGCGACTCTCGCCGTATATCTGTTCCGCGCCGCCGACGACCCCGACCGGCTCCTCACCGCAGCCGTCGGAGCGGGGCTGATGGGCATCTGGTCCTCGGTGCTCTTCGGTTCGGGCGGCGCCGTGCAGAACCAGCGCTGGCTCGGCACGCTGGAGACGCTGGTCGCCGCCCCGGCCCCGCTCTCCCTGGTGCTCCTGCCGATCACGCTCGCCACGGCCGTCATCGGTACGTATTCCATGGGCGCGACTGTCCTCTGGGGCGCGTTGCTCTTCGGCGTACCGCTGGACTTCGCGCACCCGCTGCTCTTCCTCGTCGCCGTGCCCGTATGCGTCCTGTCACTCGGCATGATGGGGCTGCTTCTGGCCGCCACCTTCGTCCTGCTGCGCAACGCGAACGCGCTCGCCAATCCGCTGGACGCGCCCGTGTGGCTGCTGTCCGGAATGCTCGTCCCCGCCACCGTCCTGCCGGACTGGACCCGTCCGGTCTCCTGGGCGCTGCCCACCACCTGGGGCTCGCGGGCCGTGCACGCGGCGACCTCGGGCGGGCCCGCCGTCGCCGAGGTGCTCGTACCGATGGGGGCGGCCCTCGCCCTCGGCGGGTGCTACGCACTGCTCGCGGTGCTGGTCCTCGGCCGGGTCGAACGCCGGGCCCGGGCCGCCGCCACCCTCTCCCTCGCCTGATGACCGGGTTGTTCCGAACCTCCAGGAGCCCTCGCATGTACTCGTCGGTCCCCGCGCCCGTGGCGGCCCTCGCCTCGGGAACCGTCCGCACGGCACGACTTGTCGTGGTCGGCGGCGCCATCTCCTACCGCGCCCTGTTCAACTGGACGACGCCGCCCATGTACGTCGGCACCCTGCTGGCCGGGCCGCTGCTGCAACTGCTGTTCTTCGTCCACCTGGGGCGCCAGCTGGGGGTGGCGGACGACCGCTTCCATCTGATCGGCAACGCGGTGCTCGCCTCGTCGACCGCCTGTGTCTACGGCGGCACCATGGCCATCTCCAACGAGCGCCGGTTCGGCACGCTGGGAGCGGTCCTTCTCAGTCCCCGCCACCGCGCTCCGCTCTGGTTCGGCCGCGCCCTGCCCTACGTGCTCAACGGGCTTCTGATCAGCAGCTTCACCCTCGCCGCCGCGTCCTTGCTGCTTGGCTTGCGGATTCCGCTCGGAGCCGTCCCGGGGCTCGCGGCGGTGCTGCTCGCCGCTTCCGCCGGCTGCTCCGCCTTCGGGCTCGCCCTGGGGGCGCTCGGGCTGCGCTTCCGCGATGTCTTCCTCGTCTCGAATGTGGCCTGTTCCCTGCTGCTCCTGCTGACCGGGGCGAACGTGCCCCGGACCGGGCTCCCTGGATGGATGGGCGGCCTCGGGGAGGTACTGCCGCTGACCCACGCCGCGGACGCGGCCCGGCAGTTGTCCGCGGGCGGTCCGCTGGACACGGGGCTGCTCGGGGCGGAGCTTGCGGTCGGCGCCGGCTACGCGCTGCTCGCCGTGGCGCTCCTCGCGCTGTTCGAACGCGGCAGCCGGCGCCGCGCGACCCTCGACGTGATGTGAGGGGGCGGGAGACGGGGCCGGGTGAGTGCTGTTCACCCGGGGTTCGTGTCGGCGACGCCCGGGCGTGGAAGCCTCCCACTGCCGGGGCGCATCACGACGACGAGTGACTTCGAGGGGCAGGCGTACGGACATGGAGAACGTCACCGCCGTTTTCGCCGGTACGGCATTCGCACTGTTCGGTGCCGCACTCCTGGTCTGGACGGGGGCGCGCACCCTGCACCGCGCGCCGGTGGCCCACGGTGTGAGCCCCGTCGCCTCCACGGCGCTCGCCACGCTCTTCGGCGCGACGTTCCTCGTCGTCGGCGTCTGGTGCTTCACCCGCGTCTGATTCCCGGTGCCGGAAGGGCCTGACCCCGGACGGGGCGCCCCCGGACGACTCCGGCGAGGGCGCATCGGCGGCACCCCGGAAAGCGCAGGCAGGAGCCGTGCGCACCGCGGACCGAGCGGTCCGGGCGGCAGGAATGGCGGAAGTCGGGTTACCGTTCGAGTGGCCGTTGCGGGCTTTTGCCGTTTGACACGGGGGCGGGTTGTACCGTCACACTCCGCAGCGACAGCACCGCGGGCAGCGTCATTGCGCTGCCCGGATGCCCACTGAGTGCCGACCGGAGAGAAGAGCGAAGTTGTCCCCGACCAGCGAGACCGCACAGGGCGGCCGCCGACTCGTCATCGTCGAGTCGCCTGCCAAGGCGAAGACGATCAAGGGCTATCTCGGCCCCGGATACGTGGTCGAGGCGAGCGTCGGGCACATCCGCGACCTCCCGAACGGCGCGGCCGAGGTGCCGGACGAGTACACCGGTGAGGTACGCCGTCTCGGCGTGGACGTCGAGAACGACTTCCAGCCCATCTACGTCGTCAACGCGGACAAGAAAGCCCAGGTCAGGAAGCTCAAGCAGCTGCTGGCCGAGTCCGACGAACTCTTCCTCGCCACCGATGAGGACCGCGAGGGCGAAGCCATCGCGTGGCACCTGCAGGAAGTCCTGAAGCCCAAGGTCCCGGTCCACCGGATGGTCTTCCACGAGATCACGAAGGACGCGATCCGGGCCGCCGTCGCCAACCCGCGCGAGCTCAACCAGCGCATGGTCGACGCCCAGGAGACCCGCCGGATCCTCGACCGCCTCTACGGCTACGAGGTGTCCCCGGTCCTCTGGAAGAAGGTCATGCCCCGTCTCTCGGCGGGCCGTGTCCAGTCCGTCGCGACCCGCCTCGTCGTCGAGCGGGAGCGCGAGCGCATCGCCTTCCGTTCCGCCGAGTACTGGGACCTGACGGGCACCTTCGCCACCGGCCGCACCGGTGACGCGTCCGACCCCTCGACGCTGACCGCCCGCCTCAGCGCGGTCGACGGCCGTCGCATCGCCCAGGGCCGCGACTTCGGTCCGGACGGGCAGCTCAAGCCGGCCTCCGGCCAGACGCTGCACCTGGACGAGACGAACGCCCGCGCCCTGGCGGCGGCGCTCGCCGATTCCACGTTCGCGGTCCGCTCCGTCGAGTCGAAGCCGTACCGCCGCTCGCCGTACGCCCCGTTCCGTACGACCACCCTCCAGCAGGAGGCCAGCCGCAAGCTGGGCTTCGGGGCCAAGGCCACGATGCAGGTCGCGCAGAAGCTGTACGAGAACGGCTTCATCACCTATATGCGTACGGACTCCACGACCCTCTCGGACACCGCGATCACCGCGGCCCGGGCGCAGGTCACGCAGCTGTACGGGGCGAACTACCTGCCGGAGAAGCCGCGCACGTACGCCGCCAAGGTCAAGAACGCGCAGGAGGCGCACGAGGCGATCCGTCCCTCGGGCGACCGCTTCCGCACCCCCGCGGAGACCGGTCTCACCGGCGACCAGTTCCGGCTGTACGAGCTGATCTGGAAGCGGACCGTCGCCTCCCAGATGAAGGACGCGGTCGGCAACTCGGTCACCGTCAAGATCGGCGGCCGCGCGAGCGACGGCCGGGACGCCGAGTTCTCGGCCTCCGGCAAGACGATCACCTTCCACGGCTTCATGAAGGCGTACGTCGAAGGCGCCGACGACCCGAACGCCGAGCTCGACGACCGCGAGCGGCGTCTGCCGCAGGTCGCGGAGGGCGACGCGCTGTCCGCCGACGAGGTCACGGTCGACGGTCACGCCACCAAGCCGCCCGCCCGCTACACCGAGGCCTCGCTGGTCAAGGAGCTCGAAGAGCGCGAGATCGGCCGCCCGTCGACGTACGCCTCGATCATCGGGACGATCCTGGACCGCGGCTACGTCTTCAAGAAGGGCACGGCGCTCGTTCCGTCGTTCCTGTCCTTCGCCGTGGTCAACCTGCTGGAGACGCACTTCGGCCGGCTGGTCGACTACGACTTCACGGCCCGCATGGAGGACGACCTCGACCGCATCGCGCGGGGCGAGGCCAAGTCCGTGCCGTGGCTGAAGCGCTTCTACTTCGGTGCGGGCGCGGACCCGGCCGGTGCGGGTTCCGCCTCCGACGCGGGCAACGGCGACGGCGACCACCTCGGTGGCCTCAAGGAGCTCGTCACCGACCTCGGTGCGATCGACGCCCGGGAGATCTCCTCGTTCCCGGTCGGCAACGGCATCGTGCTGCGTGTCGGGCGCTACGGCCCCTACATCGAGCGCGGCGAGAAGGACTCCGAGGAGCACCAGCGCGCGGACGTGCCCGAGGAGATGGCACCCGACGAGCTGTCCGTGGAGTACGCGGAGGAGCTGCTTGCCAAGCCGAGCGGTGACTTCGAGCTCGGCGCGGACCCGGTCAGCGGGAACCAGATCATCGCGAAGGACGGGCGCTACGGCCCGTACGTCACCGAGGTGCTGCCCGAGGGCACCCCGAAGACCGGCAAGAACGCGGTGAAGCCGCGGACGGCCTCGCTCTTCAAGTCGATGTCGCTGGACACGGTGACGCTGGCCGACGCGCTCAAGCTGATGTCCCTGCCGCGGGTCGTCGGTGAGGACGCCGACGGTGTCGAGATCACCGCGCAGAACGGCCGCTACGGCCCGTACCTCAAGAAGGGCACTGACTCGCGGTCGCTGACCTCCGAGGACCAGCTCTTCGACATCACGCTCGAAGAGGCCCTCGCGATCTACGCCCAGCCCAAGCAGCGCGGCCGGGCCGCCGCCAAGCCGCCGCTGAAGGAACTGGGCAACGACCCGGTGAGCGGGGCGCCGGTGGTCGTGAAGGACGGCCGCTTCGGCGCGTACGTCACGGACGGCGAGACGAACGCGACGCTGCGCAGCGACGACAGCGTCGAGGAGATCACGCCGGAGCGCGGCTACGAGCTGCTGGCCGAGAAGCGCGCCAAGGGACCCGCCAAGAAGAAGACGGCGAAGAAGGCCCCGGCCAAGAAGGCCACGGCGAAGAAGGCGACCACGGCCGTCAAGAAGACGGCGGCGAAGAAGACCGCTGCCAAGAAGACGACCACGGCCAAGACGACGACCGCGAAGAAGACGACGGCCAAGAAGACCACGGCGAAGAAGACGGCCTCGTCGGCGTCCACGGAGGACTGACCGGGGTCGAGCGACCTCACGTGCAGGGGACGGCGGGGCCTTCGGGCCCCGCCGTTTCGCGTGGGGCCACGCCCTGCGGCGGATCGTCCCGGGTTCGCCCTCCGGGCCGGGCGAGCCGGGGCCGAGGCGCTGCCGGCCGGGTTCCGGGGCGCTCGGCCCACCCCCGGCGGCCGTATGTTCGGACGGGGCCGACGGTGACCGCGCCGCTCCGGATAGGCTGGGCGGATGACGCGAGCCGAGCAGCCAACGGTCGTGAGCCCCACCTCCGACACACTTGCCGCAGACTCACGCGAGCGCGCCGTACGAGCCCTGTTGCGTGTTCCCCCGCTGAAGCGGTTGTGGAGCGCCCAGCTCGTCGGCGGTATCGGCGATGCACTCGCCCTTCTCGTGCTGGTGCTGTTGTCGCTGCAAGTGGCGGTCCTGGAGGGCTCATTCGGAGCCGGATACCGAGGGGCGGCCTTTGCCGTCGCGGCGGTGTTCGGGGTCCGGATTATTTCCACGGTGCTCTTCGGAGCCGTACTCCTGGGGCCACTCACGTCGCTCGTGGGACCCGGCGGACCGGTGGATCGGCGCTGGCTGATGATCGGGGTGGACGGGCTGCGGCTCGCGCTGCTGGTCGTCGCCCCGCTGTGGATCGACTGGGTGCCCGACAAGGCGCTCATGATGATCCTGATCACCGTCTTCGTCACCGGCGTCGGTGAACGGCTGTGGACCGTCGCGAAGGAGAGCGCGGCCCCCGCGCTGCTGCCCGCCCCGCCCATCGAGGGCGCCGCCGTGCGCCCGCTGCCCGACCACCTCGACGCACTCCGCAGGCTCTCCCTGCGCACGAACTTCCTCGCCATCCCCGCCGCGGCCGCCGCCCTGCTGATCGCCACCCTGATCGGCAATCTGCTCGGCGCCGGACTCGACTGGTTCTCGTTCCACCAGGCGGCGCTGGGCTCGTACGTCGCGGCCGGACTCTTCTCCGCCTCGATCTCGGTCCTGTACTTCCTCGAACTGCCCGCCACCCCGACGCCCCGCCCGCGCTCGCCCCTGGAGGGGCTGCGCCGTCCGGTCACCGGAACGGGACCCGACAAGGGCCGCACCGGCACGGTCCCGCTGATCGTCGGCGCCTGCGCCGCGGTCGCCGGGGCCATCGCCGCCGCCGCTGCGGTCTCCGTACTGCACGCGATCGACTTGGGCGGCGGCCCCGCCACCTTCGCGCTTCTCGTCCTGGCGCTGACCGGCGGCACCGGCCTCGGTATCCGTACCGCGCAGAAGGTGCTGCCCACCCTCTCGCGGCGCCGTCTGCTCGCGTTCTCCACCGCCGTCACCGGAGTCGCGCTGCTCGTGCTCGGGCTGGTGCCGGACACGGCGACGGGGCTGCTCCTCGCGCTCCTCGCCGGCTACGCGGCCGGTGTCGCCGCCGGTACGGGGCACACGCTCATCGACCAGGAGACGGAGGAGTTCCGGCAGGCCAGGACCACCGAACACCTCCAGGCCGTCGTGCGGGTGCTCATCGCGCTCGGTGCCGTCGGCGGCCCGCTGCTCGCCGCGGCCATCGGCCGGCACCGCCTGGCCTCCGGTGACTTCGTCTTCGCCCACGGCGGCGCCGCCTTCGCGCTGATGCTGATCGGCGCGCTGCTGCTGCCCGTCGCCGCGGTACTTCTCGCCAGGACCGACGACCGCGCGGGCGTGCCGCTGCGGCGTGACCTGCGCGAGGCGGTTCGCGGCGGCGACCCCACGGTCGCGCCCGCCGCCACCGGCTTCTTCCTCGCCCTGGAGGGCGGCGACGGAGCAGGCAAGTCCACCCAGGTCGAGGCGCTCGCCGAATGGATCCGGGCCAAGGGCCACGAGGTCGTGGTGACGCGTGAGCCGGGAGCGACGCCGGTCGGCAAGCGGCTGCGCTCGATCCTGCTCGACGTCTCTTCGGCCGGGCTGTCCAACCGGGCCGAGGCCCTGCTGTACGCCGCCGACCGTGCCGAGCACGTCGACTCGGTCGTGCGTCCGGCGCTGGAGCGCGGTGCGGTCGTCATCTCCGACCGTTACATCGACTCGTCCGTCGCCTACCAGGGCGCGGGCCGCGACCTGTCCCCGACCGAGATCGCCCGGATCTCGCGCTGGGCGACGAGCGGTCTCGTACCGCACCTGACGGTGCTGCTGGACGTGGACCCGCAGACCGCGCGCGAACGGTTCACCGAGGCGCCCGACCGGCTGGAGTCGGAGCCGCCGGAGTTCCACGCCCGGGTACGTTCCGGTTTCCTCACCCTCGCGGCGGCCGACCCGGTCCGCTACCTCGTGGTGGACGCGGGCCAGGAACCGCAAGCGATCACCACCGTCGTACGTCACCGGCTCGACCGTCTGCTTCCGCTCTCCGAGGCCGAGATCAGGGCCCAGGAGGAGGCGCGCAGGGCTGCCGAGGAGGAGGCCAGGCGCAAGGCCGAGGAAGAGGCGGCCCGCAAGGCCGAGGAGGAGCGGCTGGAGCGCGAGCGCCAGGAACAGCTCGCCAGGCTCCGCGCCGAGGAGGAGGAGCGCAAGCGCCGCGAGCTGGAGGAGGCGCGGCTGCGTGAGGCCGAACGGCAGGCCGAGGAGGCCCGGCTGCGCGCGGAGGAGGCCCGCAGGCTCGCGGAGGAGGAGCGGGTCAGGCGCGAGGCCGAGGAGCGCGTGCGCGAGGCCGAGCAGGAACGCCTTCGCAGGCAGGCCGAGGAAGAGGCGCGGCTGCGCAAGGAGGCCGAGGCACGGCGTCTGGAGAAGCAGCGCAAGGCCGAGGAGGCCCTGCTGAGGGCCGAGGAGGCACGGCGTCAGGCGGAGGCCGAGGCCGCGGCGAGGGCTGAGGCGGAGGCCGCTGCACGGGCCGAGGCCGAGGCCGCGTCCAGGGCGGAGGCCGAGGCAGCCGCCGCGGCGGAGCGTGCGGAGCGCGCACGGACGTCCGAGCGTTCCGGGCCGTCCCCGGCCGACAACGAGCTCACGGTGCCGACCCCGATCGTCGGGGCCAACGAGGTGACGCAGCCGGTGCCTTCGCCGGTGGCGCCCCCGGCCGGCCGGCCGTACTCCGACCGCTCGCACTCCGAGGCGCCCCGCCCCGGCCGTCCGGCGGCGGACGACGCCGAGACAGCCATGCTGCCGCGCGTGAACGACCCGGCCGGGCGCCGCCCGGCACGGGACGCGGACGAGACGGCGGTGCTGCCGCCCGTACGGGACGAGGCGCCGTCCGACCGCGTGCCGCCGGGAATCTTCCGTGACGAGCGCCCCGCCGCGGAGAGCGAGAACGAGCGCACGCGCGAGCTGCCGCAGATCAGCGAGGACCCCCGGGCGGCGAAGGACGCACCCGACCGTCAGGCCCGCCAGAAGCGCCCCCGTCCCGACTGGGCCGAGGAGACGCCGCTGGACGACCTGCCGTCCCTGGCCGACGAACTGCTCGGAGGCCAGGACGAGGACCCGGGCCCGTCCGGCCGGGGCCGCCGTCCGCGCGGCTGACCGATCCGTCCATCCCCGTCGGCGGGCCCGGAACTCCGGGCCCGCCGACGGCGTGGGGCGGCCGTTCCGGCAGCCGGAAAGCCGGGATTGTCAGACCCTTCCCGCACAATGGGAATCCGGCGCGGGCACCGCACGACCACACCCGCGCTCGACGCACGACCACACCACCGGAAGGGCGGTGACCCATGACCGTATGGGACGACCTCGTCGGACAGGACCGGGTCCAGGAGCAGCTCGCTGCCGCCGCCCGGGACGCCGACGCGCTGGTCACCGCCATCTCCACCGGCGTGCCCGTACCTCCGGGCTCGAAGATGACGCACGCGTGGCTCTTCACCGGGCCGCCGGGGTCCGGGCGGTCCACCGCCGCCCGTGCCTTCGCCGCCGCGCTCCAGTGCACCAGCCCGGACCGGGCGCTCGGCGGCATCCCGGGCTGCGGATTCTGCGACGGCTGCCACACCAGCCTGGTCGGTACGCACGCCGACGTCGACGTCATCCGCACCGACCAGCTGTCGATCGGTGTGAAGGAGACCCGGGAGCTGGTCCGCCGGGCCCAGCTCTCACCGGCCATCGGCCGGTGGCAGGTCATCGTCCTGGAGGACGCCGACCGCCTGACCGAAGGCGCGGGCAACGTCCTGCTGAAGGCCGTCGAGGAGCCTGCCCCCCGTACGGTGTGGCTGCTCTGCGCGCCTTCGCTCGAAGACGTCCTGCCCACGATCCGGTCCCGCTGCCGCCACCTCACCCTGCGCACACCGCCCGTCGACGCCGTCGCCGACGTCCTGATCCGGCGGGACGGCATCGACCCCGAGCGTGCCGCGTCGGCTGCCCGCGCCACTCAGGGGCACATCGGCCGGGCCCGCCGTCTGGCCACGGACGAGCGGGCCAGGGCACGCCGTGCCGCCGTACTCAGACTGCCGCTGCGGATCGACGACGTCGGCGGCTGCCTGAAGGCCGCCCAGGAGCTGATCGACACCGCGACGGAGGAGGCCAAGCAGGTCTCGGACGAGGTCGACGGCAAGGAGACCGAGGACATGAAGGCGGCCCTCGGCGCCGTCGCCGGGGGCCGGATGCCCCGGGGCACGGCGGGGGTGATGAAAGATCTGGAGGACCGGCAGAAGCGCCGCAAGACCCGTTCGCAGCGGGACAGCCTCGATCTGGCGCTCACCGACCTGACCGGCTTCTACCGCGACGTGCTGGCCCTCCAGCTCGGCTCGCGCATCGCGATCGCCAACCTCGACGCGGAGGACTCGCTCGACCGGATCGCCCGGTCGTCGACCCCCGAGCGCACCCTGCGCCGGATCGAGGCGGTGATCGCCTGCCGCCAGGCGCTCGACCGCAACGTATCGCCGCTGCTCGCCGTCGAGGCGATGACGATGGCGCTGCGGGCGGGCTGACACAGCGCGCAGGACGACGGCTCTCCGGGCCGGCTGACACAGCGGTGCAGGTGGGGCGGGTATTCACCCGAATGAGCAGGGAATCGGACGAGTCGTCACCCGGGGACTACGCTCCGGGGATGGACACCAGGCGCCTGCTCCGCACCTCCGCCATCGCGCTCGGCACTGCCGGCCTCCTCGTCTCCGGCTGCAGCAGCGGATCGTCGACGACGCGTGCGTCGGCCGCCGGAGCCTCCGCCGCCCCCGAGGATCTCAGGCCGTACTACGCGCAGAAGCTGAGCTGGCGGGAGTGCGGGGTGGAGGGTTTCCAGTGCGCCACCATGAAGGCACCGCTGGACTACGCGAACCCCGAGGAGGGGGACATCGAGCTGGCCGTCTCCCGTAAGAAGGCCACCGGGCCGGGCAAGCGGATCGGCTCGCTCCTGGTGAATCCGGGCGGCCCGGGCGGGTCGGCCATCGACTACCTCCAGGGGTACGCGGGCATCGGGTACCCGGCGCCCGTCCGCGCCCGCTACGACATGGTGGCGATCGATCCGCGGGGGGTGGCCCGCAGCGAGCCCGTCGAGTGCCTGACCGGCAAGGAGATGGACGCCTACACCCAGGTCGATCAGACTCCCGACGACGACGCAGAGGTCGGCGAGCTGAGCGCGGCCTTCGAGAAGTTCGCCGACGGCTGCGAGAAGCGCTCCCCGAGAATCCTCCCGCACGTGTCCACGGTCGAGACGGCCCGCGACATGGACGTCCTGCGCTCCCTGCTGGGCGACGAGAAGCTGCACTACGTCGGGGCGTCCTACGGCACCTTCCTCGGGGCGACGTACGCAGATCTCTTCCCGGACCGCACCGGCCGGCTGGTCCTCGACGGCGCGATGGACCCGTCCCTCCCCGCCATCGACATCAACCGGGACCAGACGGCGGGCTTCGAGGCGGCGTTCCAGTCCTTCGCCGCGGACTGTGTGAAGGAGGAGGACTGCCCTCTCGGCACCACGACCACGCAAGCGGCGGGCACCGCGCTCAAGAAGCTCTTCACCGACCTGGACGCCAAGCCGATCCCGACCGGGGAGAGCCGGAAGCTGACCGAGTCGCTGGCCACGACCGGTGTGATCGCGGCCATGTACGACGAGGCGGCCTGGCCACAGCTCCGTGAGGCCCTCGCGGGCGCAGAGAGCGGTGACGGCTCGGGGCTGCTGGCTCTCGCCGACAGCTACTACGAGCGCGACCCGAACGGCTCGTACGCCAACCTGATGTTCGCCAACGCGGCCGTGAACTGCCTCGACCTCCCCCCGGCCTTCGACTCCCCCGCAGCGGTCCACAAGGCCGTCCCCGGCTTCGAGAAGGCTTCCCCGGTGTTCGGCAGGGGCTTCGCCTGGGCGGCCCTGAACTGCGGTTACTGGCCGGCCGACCCCACCGGAACCCCTCACCGCACCGAGGCGAAGGGCGCCGCGCCGATCGTCGTGGTCGGCACCACCCGCGACCC
This sequence comes from Streptomyces sp. NPDC048560, assembly GCF_040650955.1. Classification (NCBI taxonomy): domain Bacteria; kingdom Bacillati; phylum Actinomycetota; class Actinomycetes; order Kitasatosporales; family Streptomycetaceae; genus Streptomyces; species Streptomyces sp. NPDC048560. The sequence continues at coordinate 91,148 of NZ_JBEZIJ010000013.1, read as the reverse complement.
GGCCACCCCGTACAAGTGGGCCGAGTCGCTCGCGGACCAGCTCGCCTCGGGCACCCTCCTCACCTACGAGGGAGACGGCCACACGGCGTACGGCCGGGGCAGCGACTGCATCGACACGGCGATCAACACCTACCTCCTGGAGGGCACGCCTCCCACGGACGGCAAGAAGTGCTCCTGACCGGCGACCGGCCCGTTTCCGGCCTGTGCTGACCAGGAGCTGATCCGCCTCCGGCCGGGCGTCAGGACGCGCGCCCGATCTTGTGTCCGAGCCGCGTCTGGCCCGCCCCCGACCGCCTCTGCCTCGCGTCTGACCTGCGGATACGCCTCCAGAGGCGGCCGGTACGGAGCACCCCCGGAAACTGTGTAGACTTGGGCCCGCTGCTGATCGCACCATGGTGTGTCAGGGCGTGCCGCCTTAGCTCAGTTGGCCAGAGCAACGCACTCGTAATGCGTAGGTCTCGGGTTCGAATCCCGAAGGCGGCTCAGAAAGGCCCAGGTCGGAGTACATCCGACCTGGGCCTTCTGCGTGCGGGTGGAGCCGTCGCGGCGGCCGGGTGCCAGGGGGAGACGCGTGGGTGTGGTGGAGCTTTCGACGGACCTTCCGGGGCCGCTGGTCCCGGTGGAGTGGCTCGCGGAGCGGCTGTGCGCACCGGGCGTCGTGGTGCTCGATGCATCTGTGGGTGCGGACCGGGAGGCGGACCGGCGGATCCCGGGGGCTCGGCTCTTCGACATCGACGGGGTGCTGTCCGATCACTCCGGGCCTCTGCCGCACACCATGCCCGGCGCGGATGTCTTCGCCCGGGAGATGCGGGTGCTGGGCGTCCGGGACTCCGACACCGTGATCGTCTACGACGGTGCGGGTATCTACTCCAGCGCCAGGGCCTGGTGGATGCTGCATGCGATGGGCTTCGGCCGGGTCGCCGTGCTCGACGGCGGGATGCCGGCCTGGGCCGGGGCCGGACTGCCGCTGGAGAGCGGCGGGCCGGTGTCCGCCGTGCCGGAGGGTGACTTCACCGCCCGGCCGCGTGCGGGGTTCGTCGTCGGGAGCGGTGAGGTGCTGGTGGCGCTCGCCGACCCGGGTGCTGTCGTGTTCGACGCCCGCGCCCGGGAGCGGTTCGCCGGTACGGCGCCCGAGCCGCGAGCGGGGCTGCGGGGCGGCCATATGCCCGGGGCGGTGAACCTGCCCTTCGTCGAGCTTCAGCGTGAGGGGCGGATGCTGCCGGTCGCGGAGCTGCGGGCCGCCTTCGAGGCACTCGCGGGGGAGCGGGAGAGGCTGGTCTTCAGTTGTGGGTCAGGTGTCACCGCCTGCGTACTGGCCCTGGGCGCCGAACTGGCGGGCTATCAGAACCTGTCCGTGTACGACGGATCCTGGAGCGAGTGGGGCCTTCCCTCACCGGACCGGCCCGTGGTGACCGGGCAGTGAAGGGCTGAGGCGGGGTTACTCGCGCATTCCCGCCAGTTCGACCGGCCGCGTACGCAGGGCCGCCAGGGCCGGGAGGACGGCGGAGACCGTGGCCAGGGCCGCGCTCGCCGCCAGGATCGCGCCCACGGCGCCCCAGGGCACGAGCACCGGTGAGCTCACGGAGAGCAGTTCCAGGGCGCTTTTGACGCCCAGCAGGTTCAGGGCGGCGACAGCGCCGCCGAGAAGGGCGCCCACGCTCACGACCACCAGTGCCTCGACGGCGACCACTCGCAGGACCTGTGGTTTCGTCGCCCCGGCGAGACGTAGCACCGCGAGGTCGCGGACCCGGTCCGACGTGGCCATCACCAAGGTGTTGGCGAGGGCGATGCCCGTGTACAGCAGGGCGATGCCGAGGATCAGCAACATGCCCGCGCGGGTGTTCCCGCCGGTGCGCGGGTAGTGCGCGCTCACCCAGGCGTCCTTCGTGAGGACGGGGGTGGCTGTCGGCTGTCCGGCCTTCGTGAGCAGGGCGGCGGTGGCCGAACGGTCGGCTCCCGTACGGAGTTTGATGTCGATACGGTCGATCCCGGCGCCCGCCGCGTTCTTCGGGGTCACGTACACCCCGTTGGAGCCGGTGCCGACGCGCAGGACCGCGGCGATGCGCAGCGTCACCTTGCGGCCGTCGCCCAGCCAGACGCTCACCCGCTGCCCGACGGTCCGGGTCTCCCACTCCTCGTTGACGACGATGGAGCCGTCGTCGAGATCGGTGACGCTGCCGGAGGCCACGGGGAGGGTGGCGACCTGGGCCAGGGCGGACGGGTCGACGGCCCTGGCATCGGACCGGATGAGGGCGGTGCCCTCTTCGAGGACGGTGACCGCGCTGGAACGCGAGGTGCTGGTGATCACGCCCGGGACCTCCTGGGCCCGGGCCAGGAAGCGCGGGTCCAGTGTCCGGCCCTCGTCCGCCGTCACCACCCAGTCGGCGCCGGTCTGCGCCGCCGCTTCGGCGGCCTTAGCCCCGTTGACGGTGGCCACGGTCCCCAGCAGCGAGACGGCCAGGGCGACGGTGATCAGGACCGGCGCCGCGACGGCGGCGGTGCGGCGTACCGATGTGGAGGCGTTCTGCCCGGCCAGCAGGCCCGTGGCGCCCGGGAGTCGCGCGGCCGGCCAGGTCAGCAGGCGGGTCAGCGGGCGGACCAGGAGCGGTGCGAACAGCGCGAAGCCGACGATCAGCCACATCGGCTGGAGGATGTACGTCTTCCGCTTCAGTACGTCCCCCGGATCGGTGAACAGGGCCCAGGCCAGGAGAGCCGGTCCGGTCAGCAGGACGGCGGAGCCCACCAGGAGGCGGCTCAGCGGCATGGTCCGGCTGTCGACGGAGGATTCGCGGAGTGCTTCGGTGGGGCCGATGCGCCCCGCCCGGTGGGAGGAGACCGCCACACCTGCCAGCGCGACGCACAGGCCCGTCCAGAAGGCGGTATGCAGCGGCCATGTCACGTCACTGACGGCGAACCACTCCGGCGCGATACCCGCACCCGTCATCCAGGAGGCGAGCCGGGGCGCCGCGGCGTCACCGAGCAGGCAGCCCGTCGCCGAGGCGAGCACACCGATGACGGCCGCCTCGGCGACCACCATGCGCCGGACCTGACCCGGCGTCGCGCCCGCCGTGCGGAGCAGCCCGAACTCGCGCCGCCGCTGCGCCACGGTGAAGGAGAACGTCGACGCGACGACGAAGACCGAGACGAAGCCGGTGATGCCGGCCGCGGTACCCAGCATGGCGTTGACGGCCACCAGGGCCTCGCTGTCCCGGTCCGGGTCGGGGTCGGCCCTGCGACGGTCGGCCCCGGTGAGGACGGTCATGCCGGGCACGGTCGCGACGACCTGGCGTACGGCGGTGGGGTCGGCGTGCACCACGAGCGCGTCCAGCGGCGGGGAGATGCGGGCCGCCTCGGCGTCGTCGAAGAACACGGCGCTCTCGAAGCCGGTGGCCGGAACGGTCCCCACGACGGTCCTCCGGGCGACCGTCTCGGGGGTGTCCCGGGAGGCCACACCGACCTCGACACGGTCGCCGACGCGGAAGCCGCTGCCGGGATCCGTCGCCATGACGATCTCGTGCGGGGCCTGCGGCGCACGGCCGGAGGAGAGGCGGTACGGGGTCGCGGCGGCGATCGACCAGGGGTGGCCGACGCGCGCCTCGTCCCCGACGGCCATCCGGACGGGGAACGTCCGGTCCTGCGCCGTACGGCCCAGAGCGGCGAGCCGGGAGGCCAGCCCGGCGGGCACCGGCCGGGGGTCGGCGAGTCGCTGTGTGCGTTCCCCGACCGGCGTCGCGATACGCAGTGTGTCGGACGCCCGCACCACGACCGGCGCCCCGGCGAACCGTTCCGGCCCGCGCTCCGGTGCGCCGAACGTCGCCGCGAGCGCCGTTCCCGTGGTGGCGATCAGCCCGACGCCCAGCGCCAGGGCGATGAACGAGCCGACGAACGTGACCCAGCGGGTGCGCATCGAGCGCAGTGCGAGGCTCAGCACGCGGCCACCACCCGTGCGGTCATGCGGGCGGCGATCTGTCCCGCGGTCGGCCCGTACAGCTCGTCCCGCACCGATCCGTCGGCCAGGAACAGCACCCGGTCCGCGTACGAGGCGGCCACCGGATCGTGCGTCACCATGATCACGGTCCGGCCCCGGTCGGCCATGGAGCGCAACAGGGCCAGCACCTCCCGCCCGGTCTGTGAGTCGAGCGCCCCCGTCGGCTCGTCGCCGAACAGCACCTCGGGGCGCGTGACGAGGGCCCTGGCCAGGGCCACGCGCTGCTGCTGCCCGCCGGACAGCTCGGCGGGCCGGTGACCGGCACGGCCGGCGAGACCGACCTGCTCCAGCACGTCACGCACCTCGGACCGCTTGGGCCGCCGGCCCGCCAGCCGCAAGGGGAGCGCCACGTTCTGTGCGGCCGTCAGGGAGGGCAGCAGGTTGAACGCCTGGAAGACGAATCCGATGCGGTCGCGGCGCAGCAGCGTCAACTTCCGCTCGCTGAGACCCGTCAGGTCCGTGTCCCCGAGGAGGATCTGGCCGCTGGTGGGCCGGTCCAGACCCGCCGTGCACTGGAGCAGCGTCGACTTCCCTGAGCCGGAGGGGCCCATGACGGCGGTGAAGGTTCCGGCGGGGATGGTGAGGCTGACGTCGTCGAGCGCGGTGACGGCGCCGGCGGACCTCCCGAAGGAGCGGGTCACCGAGCTGAGTCGCACGGCGGGCGGGGCGGTGGCTGGTCGCTGTTCCATGCGGACCACTCAACCGCCGCCGCGCGCGCCACACATCAGGGCGAGGGAGAGTCTTGGGGGTAGTGCCTGCCCTACCCCCAACCCCGCGCGGAACTGCTCCCGGCAGCGGGACCGGACCCCGAACGGAGGGGTTCGTGGACGGGCTCCAGCGGGTCGCCGGCGGCGGCACGGCCATGGACCCGGAGGGCGTACGCCAACTCCTCGGCCGCCGCTGCGAACCGCTGTCCCGCGCGCTTCGGATCGCTCCTGACGGAGCTGGGCCTCTCGCTCACCGGACGGGACGAACCGCCGGTGCCGGCCGTACCGCCCCTCTGCGGGGGTCGCGCCGGTCAGCCGGCCGACGAGGTGACCAGCCGGGTCGCCTCGTCCAGTACCCGCAGCTCGTCCGGGGTCTGGCACGGGTCCGCCGCCCGCAGCCGTTGCGCCCGGGCGAGTGCCTCGGGGGGTACGCCGCCGTCCTCGGCGAGCCGGCTGAGCAGTTCACCCAGCAGGGCCTGGAGGGCGGGCCCGGCGGGAAACGAAGGGTCCAGCGATACCTGGGCCAGGATCAGGCACGACATGGCCCGGTCCAGTTCAGGCGGCCCCTCCGAGGCGTTGCTCCAGTCGATCACCATCGGCCCGTGGGGCGTCAGCATCACGTTCTCGGGATGCAGGTCGAGGTGGAGGATCCGGTCGTCCGGGTCGTGGGACAGCCGGGGCGGGATCGTGTGCAGTTCGCGGAGCAGCCGTGCCAGCGTCTCGGCGCCCTCAGGCCCGCTGAGCGTGCCCGCGAACAGGGCCTCGGCCATGGTCGGACCGGTGAGCCGTTGCAGCACAAGATCGGAGACCGGCATCGCGGGACCGACGGGCGGGCCTATGCGCGGGACCGGGAATCCGGTGGCGGCGAGGTAGGCCATGACGGCCAGTTCGGGCGTGGCGTCGGTGCCGTCGCGGTAGCGGCGCAGGACCCAGGACTCGTCGATCGCGTACACATCGGCGGTGCGTCCCGAGCCCAGTGGTTGGCCTGTGTGCATGAGGGGAACCTACCCGGGCCGCCGCCCGAGGGGGGAGGCCGTACCACGTCACAGGTCGGCGGAACTGTTCCGGCCACGGTACGGGCAGTGCCCGGTCCCTGCGGAGGAGCGCTGCGGGAGGGCGTCGGTGGCCCCCATAACGCGACGTGAGGGGGCGGACGGGATCTCCTCGGACGTTCGTGCGCGCGGCTACGGTTTCGGCAATCCCCCACCCCCCGGACTCCTCGCCCCGGAGCCCGATCCCCTCACACCAAGGAGAGTTACGTGGAGATCACCGCACTCCGCAGACGCGCGCTCGCCGCGTGCACCGCCACCGCGGCGGTGGGCGCGCTCGCCCTCGCGGGTCTGACCGGAACCGCGTCCGCCGACCCGCCCGGAGCCGACACCCCCTCAACAGCCGCGGCCGAGCGGGTGTCACCCGGCCTGATCGAGGCCATGCGGCGCGACCTCGGTCTGAGCGAGGAGGAGGCGAGGAGCCGGGTGGGCAAGGAGTACCGGGCCGCGGTCGTCGCCGCGGGGCTGGAGAAGTCCCTCGGCGCCAGCTTCGCCGGAGCCCGGGTCAGCGGTGCCGGCGCCGCGCTCACCGTCGCCACGACCGACGCCGCGGAGACCGGCCGCATCACCGCCGCGGGAGCCGAGGCCGAGGTCGTCGGCCACAGCCTGGACCGCCTCGAAGCGGTCAAGGCCGCCCTGGACAGCGCGGCGCAGCGCAGGACCCCCGAGCGCGTGCCGTCCTGGTACGTCGACGTGCGCACCAACCGGGTCGTCGTCAACGCGGCGGACGCCTCTGCCGCGAACGCCTTCCTCGACACCGCCGGTGTCTCCCGCTCCCTCGTACGGGTCAACCGGTCCACCGAACGGCCCCGCGCCCTCGCGGACCTGCGCGGCGGCGACGCGTACTACATGAACGGATCGGGCCGCTGTTCCATCGGATTCCCCGTCAGGCGCGGTACGCAGAACGGCTTCGTCACCGCAGGCCACTGCGGCAGGGCCGGTACGACCACCACGGGCTCCAACCAGCAGGCGCAGGGCTCCTTCCAGGCATCCACCTTCCCCGGCCGTGACTACGCCTGGGTCGCCACGAACGCCAACTGGACGCCGCGCCCCCTGGTGAACGGCTACGGCAGGGGTGACGTGACCGTCACCGGGTCCACCGAAATGCTCGAAGGGGCCTCGGTCTGCCGTTCCGGATCGACGACCGGCTGGCACTGCGGCACCATCCAGCAGCGCAACACCAGCGTCACCTACCCCGAGGGCACCATCTCGCCGGTGACCCGCACCAGCGTGTGCGCCGAACCCGGCGACTCCGGCGGCTCGTTCCTCTCCGGCAGCCAGGCGCAGGGCGTCACCTCGGGCGGCTCCGGCAACTGCTCGTCCGGCGGTACGACGTACTTCCAGCCCGTGAACGCCGCGCTCCAGGTCTACGGGCTGACCCTGATGACCAGCGGCACACCGACGGATCCGCCCACCACCCCGACGGACCCGCCGACCGAGCCCGGTGGCACCTGGGCCGCGGGCACGACGTACGCCGCCGGTGCCACGGTGACGTACGGCGGAGCGACCTACCGCTGCCTCCAGGGCCACACGGCCCAGCCGGGCTGGCAGCCGCCCAACGTACCGGCGCTGTGGCAACGGGTCTGACGACCGCCCCGCTCGTCCGAATCCGTACCCGCACCCCGCACCACCACTCCGTACCTCCTCACCATCCGATCCGAGGAATACGCCATGACCCCAGCAGCAGGCGACGGCCCACCGGACGCGTTCGCCTCCCGTGACAGCCGGATCAGCCGCAAGAGCCTCCTGAAGGCCGCGATCGCCGCGAGCGCCGTCCCCCTGCTCGCCGGAGGAGGCGTCGCCCTCGCCCGTGACACCGGCTCCGGGGGCCGGCCGCTCGCCCTCACCCCCGCCTGCGACGACGGGGACGACCCGACGCCGCCGCAGATGGAGGGCCCGTACTTCAGGCCCCACTCCCCGCGCCGCACGAGCCTGGTGACGGCGGGGACCCCCGGCGTGCCGCTGACCGTCAGCGGTTACGTCTTCGGCCGGGCCTGCCGGCCTGTCCCGGGAGTGCTCCTCGACTTCTGGCAGGCCGATGCCAACGGGGCCTACGACATGGCGGGTTACGCGTTCCGCGGTCACCAGTTCACCGACGCGAACGGGGCCTTCACCCTCACCACGGTCGTGGCCGGGCTCTACCCCGGGCGCACCAGGCACATCCACGTGAAGGCGCAGGCGCCCGGCCGCCCGGTGCTCACCACCCAGCTGTACTTCCCGGGCGAACCGCGCAACTCCACCGACGCCCTCTTCGACCCCGCCCTGCTGATGGACGTGCGGACCGCCGGCCCCGGCCGCCAGGGCTCCTTCGACTTCGTCCTCGACATCGCCCAGACCCCCGGACCCACTGATCCGCCCACCGACCCGCCCACCGATCCTCCCGGCGGCACATGGGCTGCCGGGATCACCTACCGCGCGGGAGACCGCGTCACCTACGGCGGGGTCGCGTACCGCTGTCTGCAGGGCCACCTGGCCATGACCGGCTGGGAACCGCCCCGGGTCCCCGCGCTGTGGGAGCGCGGGTAGACGCGGCAGCAGGCGCGCACCACCGCCTCGAAGGGTTCCGTCCGCGCGGTCAGCCGCGTGGGCGGGACCCTTTGCCGCGCCGCCGGGAGCGCGCCCGGGCTCGTCGGGCGCGTCCGGGTCGCCGCCGGACGGTGCCTCCGGCGGTGAGACAGCGCACCCGCACGCGTCGTCAGTCACCCGGCCTCATTTGGCTTCCGAGTACCGCTCCACGACCGCCGTCGTGAAGGGGAACCGCACCGGTGTCTCACCGAAGGCGGTCCGCCCGGCCAGTTCCCCGGCCGCCCGGATCGCCTCCACCACGCGCTCCGCCTCCTCGGCGGGGCAGTGCACGATCACCTCGTCGTGCTGGAAGAAGACCAGCTCGGCTCGAAGCCGTTCCGCGGCGAGGGTCCGCCGCAGCGCCGCGAGCAGCAGCAGGGCCCAGTCGGCGGCGCTGCCCTGCACCACGAAGTTCCGGGTGAAGCGGCCTCGCGCCCGGGCGTTCGACGAGGCGTAGCCAGGGGTGAGTTCGGTGTCGCCCGCATCCCCGCCCCCGCCCGGTGTCTCACCGGGCTCCTGCGGAATGCCCGCCTCCTCGGCCTCACCGGCCCCGGCGGCAGGCGGGCAAGTCCGGCCCAGCCAGGTCCGTACGAGCCGGCCCTCCTCGCCGGCCTTCGCCGCATCGTCGACATAGGCGACGGCCTGCGGGAACCTCCGGCGCAGCGCGGCCAGGTTCTTCAGCCCGTCGCCGGACGTCTGGCCGTAGATCGCGCCGAGCAGGGCGATCTTCGCGTGGTCACGGTCACCGTGGAACGCCCGGTCGGAGAGGGCCTTGTAGAGGTCGCCGTCATGCCCGGCCACCTCCATCAGCCCTCGGTCCCGGGAGATCGCGGCCAGGACGCGCGGCTCCATCTGGTCGGCGTCGGCGACGACCAGCCGCCAGCCCTCGTCCGCGACGACGGCCTGCCGTATGACCTTGGGGATCTGGAGGGCGCCGCCGCCGTTGGTCGTCCACCGCCCGCTGACCGTGCCGCCCGGCTGGTACTCCGGCCGGAAGCGGCCGTCACGCACCCAGTCCTGGAGCCAGCTCCAGCCGTGCGCCGTCCAGATGCGGTACAGCTTCTTGTACGCGATCAGCGGCTCGACGGCCGGGTGGTCCAGCTCCTCCAGCTCCCAGCGCCGGGTCGACTTCACCCTGATCCCGGCCTGCGCGAACGCCTTCAGCACATCGGCGGGAAGATCGGGCCGTACCCGTCTGCCGAAGGCCGCCGACACCTCGTCCGCCAGCTCGGCCAGCCTGCGGGGCTCCCCGCCGCCCGCGTACCGCTCGCCCAGCAGCTCCTGCAGCAGGTCCCGGTGGACATCCGCCCGCCAGGGCAGCCCCGCCCTGTTCATCTCGGTGGCGACGAGCATCCCGGCCGACTCGGACGCGGTGAGCAGCCGCATCCGGCCGGGATGCTCCGCCGCGTCATGACGGCGTACCTGCTCGGCGTAGACGGCGAGCAGCGCCTCGAACGGCAGCTCCGTGCCGGACCGCGGCTCGAAGAGGGAGGACTGCGATCCCGGTTCGGCGGACCGGGGCGGCGGGTCGGCGGGTACGGCGGCGTTGTGCAGGCGGGCGAAGGCGGCGGCCGCTGAGCGGGGCTCCCCGAAGCGACCCTCGTGGCCGAGCAGGAGGAGCTCGGCGCACTCCACGTCGTAGCACCGCTCGACCCGGACACCCGCCGCGAGCAGCCGTGGATAGACCTCGGTGGTGGACCGCCAGACCCAGCGCGTCACATCGGGCCGTGACCGGACGGCCCGGACGAGGTCGGGCTCGGCGTGGACGGGTCCGGCGGGCAGCCCGTCCCGGTCCAGCGGTGCGAGCACCGCGCCCCCGCCCTCCGTCGTGGCCAGAGCCCAGCGTTCGGTCATGGTCCGAGTCTGGCACCCGTCACTGACAACGGACCGGACCCGGCGGCCCCGGCCGCCGGCGCTCAGGCGGCCGGTCCCCGGTGCCCGGCGGCCGGAAGGGCTCACGTTCCCGGGCCCCGGCACCCCACCTACCCTGACCTCATGGAACCGGTGATCGACCAGGCATTCGCAGCAGCCCTGTACGCGCGCGACGACACGGGCCTGGACACCGGCGCCTCCCTTCTCGCCGCCGCACCCGCCGCCGACGACGACGTGCACGTCCGCGGCGAGGAGTTCGTGCGCCGCGCCTGGACCCGCGGCTGGCAGCCCGCCGACGTCGTCCGGATCGTCCGCCGGGAGCTCGACGAGAGCGCCGTCGCGCTCGCGGCCGCCCTGATCACCGCCGAGACCGCAAGGTACCCGCACCTCCCGCCGCGCTGGGCCGGTCAGCTCGCCGCGCTGCCCGCCCCCGCACCCCGCAACCGGCCCGACCGCTTCTCGTACGCCTCCGCCCTCCTCGGCCTGTACCGCCTGCTGCTGGGCCTTCCCTCCATCGAGCCCGTCGGCCCGGCCCCCGGGACCGCCGCCGACCGTCTCCACCAGGCGCCCGTCCACGGTGAGTCCCGGATGCTCACGCGCATCCGCGCCCTCCTCGCGAAGGCGGAGGGCACCGGCTTCCCCGAGGAGGCCGAGGCGCTCACCACCAAGGCGCAGGAACTGATGGCCCGGCACAGCATCGACGAGGCCCTCCTCGCCGCCAGGACCCACAGCGACGAGACGCCGGGCGCGTGCCGGATCGGGGTCGACGCCCCGTACGAGACGGCGAAGGCGATCCTGCTCGACGCCGTCGCCACCGCGAACCGCTGCCAGGCCGTGTGGAACAGCGAGGCCGGCTTCTCGACGGTCGTCGGTTTCGAACCGGACCTGGAGGCCGTGGAGCTGCTGTTCACCTCCCTGCTGGTGCAGGGCACGTCCGCGATGACGAAGGCCGAGGCCGGCCAGCGAGCCGGCGGACGCAAGCGGACCAAGGCGTTCCGGCAGTCGTTCCTGATGGCGTACGCCCAGCGGCTCGGCAGCCGTCTCGCGTCCGACACGGCCCGGGTCACCGCCGCGGCCGACGCGGGCGGCGCCGCGGACGACATCGCGGGCGGCGCGGAACACGCCGCTCCGGGCAGCCTGCTGCCGGTCCTGGCGGCCAGGGACGTCGCGGTCACGGACGCGGCGGAGCGGATGTTCCCGAAGACGACCACCACCCGGGTGCGGGGCGCCACGGACATCGACGGCTGGACCCACGGCACGGCGGCCGCCGACCGGGCCCGCATGGGAGGAAGCGGCCCGGGGATCGACCGCTGAGCGGGGAGCGGGCGGCCTGGGACCGCCGAGCGGATGGCAGGCTGTCCGGTATCCGAAGCCCTTGAGCGCCCTTGCATCCCTTAAGTCGACTTTGTCGGATTACGGCTAGGCTCGGCCCATGAGCTGGCTCCGGGCGCTGAAGGAGACCGCCCGCTCGGGGCTGGCGGTCGAGCGGCGGCGCCTCGAACCGCTCATCGCGATCCGTGGGGCCGCCGGTCTCGCGCTCGTCCTCGGCACGAGCCTCGCCCTCTTCGGGCCCGTGATCGCCGCCAGCTCCGCTTTCGGTGCCTACCAGGCGGCCATCGCCACCTTCCAGCGCAGCTGGCGGCCCAGGCCCGTCCTCGCCCTGGTCTCCGGTGCCAGCCTCGCCGCCTCGACGTTCATCGGCTACCTCACCGTCTCGCACACCGCCCTGTTCGTCGCCGTGCTCGTGCTCTGGACGTTCGTGGCGGGTCTGGCCTGGGCGGCGGGGCCGACCGGCGGCATCATCGCCTCGTCCAACGTCGCGATCATGCTGGTGACGGTCACCCTGCCCACATCCGTCGCCGAGGCAGCCGTGCACGCGGCGATGATCGCGGTCGGCGGAGTGGTCCAGGCCGGGCTGATCGTCCTGTTCCCGGTACGCAGATGGGGCGCCCAGCGCGACGCGCTCGCCGACGCCCTCGCGGGCGTGGGTGACTACGCCCGACGGCTGCGCCACGACCCGCTGGCCGACTTCGACCCGGTCCTGATGATGACCGCCCGCAGTGCGGCAGCCGTCACGCCCCGGCAGGCCCGCCGCAGGCCCGCCGAACTGCACGGGGCCCGCGGGGTGGCCGAGCGGATCAGGCCGGTGCTGGCCTCGCTCGCGGACCCCGCGCTCGGCGTCCCGGTGGAGGGGCCGGAGCGCGACCGGGCCCGCGAACTGCTCGCCGCCGCCGCTTCCGTGCTCGACGCGGCGGCCCGCGCGATCCGCCACGGTGACCCGGTGCGGCTTCCCGCGCCCGCACTCGCCGCGCTCAGGACCCCCGACACCGAGGTCATCTTCACCGGCCCGCCGCGCCGCGCCGCCGACCGGCTCACCGCCCTGCTCGACGACGTCATCGAGATCGCCGAGGGCGGGGGCACGGACGAGGGGGCGTCCGCCGTCCCCGACGCCCCGCACCGCCGCCGCCCCACACTGCTGCGGCTGGTGCCCCTCGTACTGAGGTCGATGCGCCGCGAGGTGCGGCGCGGTTCACCGATCCTGCGCCACGCCATCCGGCTCTCGGCGGTCGTCGCGGCGAGCTACCTGCTCGGTGCGGCCCTGCCCTTCGGCCACGGCTACTGGGCGCCGATGGTCGCCGTCATGGTGATGCGTCCGGACTTCTCGCAGACGTACTCCCGTTCCGTGGCCCGTTTCGGCGGCACGGTCGTCGGGGTCGCCTTCGCGGGCGTCATCGTGCAGGCCGCCCACCCGGGCACCACGCTCCTGGCCGTCCTCTCGGTGCTCTGCGCCCTGCTGATGTACCTGCTGATGCGCACCGGCTACGTGATCAGTCAGATCTGTGTCTCCGCCTACGTCGTCTTCCTGCTGGGCATGGCGGGCGACGACTGGTCCCAGACCGTCACCGAGCGCGTCGGTCTGACCTTCGCGGGCGGCATCCTCGCGATGGCGGCGTACGCCGTCTACCCGGCCTGGGAGACGCCCCGGCTGCGCAACCGCCTCGCCGACTGGCTGACATCGGACGGACGCTACGCGGCCACGGTCGTCGACCAGTACGCGGATCCGGAGTCACGGAGCAACGAGGACGTGCGCAACGCCCTGCTGGCCACCCGGGAGGCCAGGGTCGCCTGGCAGGAGGCGCTGGCGACCGCACAGCACGAGCCCGTACGCCACCGGGGTATCTCCCGCTCGGCCGCAGACGACGCCCAGCACGCGCTGGCGCGGCTCGGCAGGGTGGCGATGGTGCTGGAGGCGCACCTGCCGACGGGCTCGGCCGCCCCCGTACCGGGGGCGGCCGAGCTGGCCGCCGCCCTGCGCAGGTCGACCGAGAAGGGGGCGAAGGCGGTACGGGAACGCCGCGTACCGGAGTGGGAAGCGGTGCGCGAGACGGTGGCGCACTGGGACGGCGCGGAGTCGGGCTCGCACGCCGTGACGGGAGAGGACTCCACCGGGGCGGGCCCCGCCCCGGTGGCCGCCCCCGTCGTGCGTGAGGGGGCGGGCCTGCTCCTGGAAGCGCTGGAGGAGTTCTCCCGGAGCCTCGACGCGCCGGCCACCCGGGACGACGGCAGTCGCACGCCGGGGCCCTGAGCGCACCGCGGTCGTCAGGGGGTCGGCAGGGTCGGCAGCCCGGGGGGCGGTGTCGCGCCGTCGGTCCTGGTGAGTGTGTCCTGGATCCCGGCGTCCCACGAGACGACGACGGTGGTGCCGTCGTCGGACTCGACGGACCCCGTGGTGCGCTCGGTGCCGCCGTCGGCGCACTTCAGCGTCAGCAGCACCTTGCCCTGGTCCTTCACGTCGCCCTGACAGACGTCCTGCTCGGCGACGAGCGCGACCTTGCCGGAGGCGACGGACAGCATGACGGCCTTTCCGTCGGTGAGCCCCGCCCAGGTGCCTTCGAGCTTCGACGCACCGGCACCGGGCTTCCCGGCCGGACCCGGACCCGATCCCGAGACGGAACCGGAACCGGAATCGGAATCGGAGCCGGAATCCGCACCGGAGATGGATCCCTTGCCCGGGCCGCCCTTCCGGCCGCCGTCACCGTCCCCGTCACTGCCGCAGGCCGTCAGTGCGAGTGTGGCCACAAGGCTCGCGGCGACCACGGCTCCGGTACGTACAAACCTGTCCATGCGGACCTCCCCCTGTTGGTTTCCGGTCGAAAGACCGCGCCGAACTACCAGCGCGGGAAGAAGCAACTCCCTTATCAGGGAGCCGAATAGGCGTGCCGTTCGTCTCTTCAGCGTGAGGGCGGGCGGGTGGGGCGGAAAGCTGTAATCAAAGGAACACCCCGCGTGCACGTGCATCTGCTCATGCATTGGCATATGAACACAGCTATGATCCGAGCTAGTTGACACTTGCACCTTGCAAATCGGGGAGCGTCCTGTGCACCACGTGTACAACGGCATGGCGGCCACAGAGCTTCGCGGAGTCGTCTGGCAGAAGAGCAGACACAGCAACTCCCAGGGCTCCTGCGTGGAGTTCGCGAAACTGCCCGGAGGGAATGTGGCGATGCGGAACTCACGCCACCCCGACGGGCCCGCCCTGGTCTATACGCCGGCCGAGATAGAGGCGTTGCTGCTCGGCGTCAAGGACGGGGAGTTCGACCACCTGGCGGCGGGCGCCTGACCACGCCCCCGGACGCGTGCGGCCGGCCGCGCCCGCCCGCACGGCCTTCCGCGCCACCGCCGACCGCGAGGTCTACGCGCGTCGGCGCGCAGCCGTTCACCGCCCGTCGTCGGCCGCCGTACCGTCCGGCAGCCTGAACAGTGCCCAGACGACCTTGCCGCGCAGTGCGCCCGCGGGCAGCTGCTCCCCGGCGAGTACGGGGGAGGGGTGCCAGCCCCACGAGTCGCTGAAGGACTCCACGAGGAACAGGCCGCGGCCGGATTCCGCCGAGTCTGCCGCCTGGCCGGCCACCGGTCCGCTCCGGCTGGGATCGCGCACCGCGCACACCAGGCGTGACGTCCAGTGCATCAGGTGGAGCCGCACGGGCGGGTCCTGCGGGTCCCGGGCGGCATCCGCCGGCAGGGCGTGGCGCAGGGCGTTGGTGACGAGTTCGGAGACGACCAGGGCGACGTCGTCGAACCGCTCCGTCAGCTCCCACTGGGTGAGCGTCTTCCTGGTGAACTGCCGTGCCCCGCCCACCGCTTCGTAGCGGGCCGGCAACGTGCAGGAGGCCGACCCGGCGACGGCCGAGGGGTCGGTTGGTGGAAGCCCCTGCCGTAACGGCTCGAGCATCGTCGATCCATTCGTCCCCATGCGAGGCACTCCCGGGATTCGCGGCTGTAGCGGCACTGCCTGTAGCGGTACTGCGGGGGGTACAGCGGCACAACACGAACGAGCACGCAGGTGCGCGAGGGCCATGGTTCCGAATGCGCAGGGCAGATGCAAGGGCAGATGCACGTGCACGCGCCGGACCTGCCCGACAGCGTGCCGGTTCTTACTCATTTCTTCCCCTGGGCAGATTCGAAGCTTTCTGCAAGTCTTCCCATTTCCGTAATCGAATGAGTACGGGCTGAAGCGTTTTGGTGGCAGAATCCGGCACTCGGGGTTCGGGGGAACCCTGGTGTCCGGGAAGCGATGGGGAGGGTTGGACCAGTGCCGGCAGGCGAGTCGAGTGGTTCTGTGGTGCGGCGCATCCTGCTGGGCTCTCAGCTCAGACGCCTGCGCGAGTCGCGCGGCATCACCCGTGAGGCGGCCGGCTACTCCATCCGCGCCTCCGAATCGAAGATCAGCCGCATGGAGTTGGGACGGGTGAGCTTCAAGGCCAGGGACGTCGAGGACCTGCTCACGCTCTACGGCGTCGCCGACGAGGTGGAGCGCGACTCCCTCCTCGGACTGGCCCGTGAGGCCAACGTGGCGGGCTGGTGGCACAGTTTCGGCGACGTGCTGCCCGGCTGGTTCCAGACGTACATCGGTCTGGAGGGAGCGGCTTCGCTCATCCGGATCTATGAAGTGCAGTTCGTCCACGGCCTGTTGCAGACCGAGGCGTACGCCCATGCCGTGGTCTCCCGGGGTATGCGCGGCGCCCCCGCGGCCGAGATCGACCGCCGGGTCGCGCTGCGCCTGGAGCGGCAGAAGGCGCTCGTCTCCGAGCGGGCCCCCCGCTTCCATGCCGTGCTCGACGAGGCGGCGCTGCGCCGCCCGTACGGCGAGCGCGAGGTGATGCGTGCGCAATTGCGGCATCTGATCGATATGTCGGAGCAGCCGAACATCACGCTCCAGGTGATGCCCTTCAGTTTCGGTGGCCATGCGGGAGAGAGCGGCGCTTTCACGATGCTGCGATTCCCGGAATCCGATCTGTCGGACCTGGTCTATCTGGAGCAGCTGACAAGTGCGCTTTATCTGGACAAGGCCGAGGAAGTCGCCCAGTACGAAAAGGCCATGATTCGGCTCCAGGAGGACAGTCCCGGCCCCGAGGAGAGTCGCGATCTGCTTCGCGGTCTTCTTCAACTGACGTGATTTATCAGTACGATGACGTCGTATCAGCCGTACCGGGCAGTCTGCGTCTGCAGTAAGGGATTGCATGTCCTACTTCAATGAACTGGCCCACCAGTACATCGACGGCGAGTGGCTGACCGGCAGCGGCTCGTGGGACATCATCGATATCAATCCCTACAACGGCGAGAAGCTGAGCTCGATCACCGTCGCCACCTCACTGGAGGTGGACAGGGCCTACCGCGCCGCCGAACGCGCGCAGCGGGCCTGGGCCGAATCCGGTGGGTACGCACGCCGTGCCGTCCTGAGCCGCGCCGTGGAGATCATCGAGGAGCGCGCCGACGCGATCGTCGAGACGATCGTCGACGAGCTGGGCGGCACCCGCTTCAAAGCGGAGTACGAGGTCGGCGTCTGTCAGGAGTTCCTGCGCGCCGCCGCCGGCCAGGCGCTGCGTCCCATGAGCCGGCTGCTGCCCTCACCGGTGGACGGCAAGGAGAACCGCCTCCACCGGGTGCCCGTCGGGGTCATCGGCGTGATCTCCGCCTTCAACTTCCCCTTCCTGGTGACCATGAAGTCCGTGGCGCCCGCCCTGGCCCTCGGTAACGCGGTCGTCGTCAAGCCCCATCAGAACGCGCCCATCGTCGGCGGCGCCCTGGTGGCCAGGATCTTCGAGGAGGCCGGACTTCCGGCCGGGCTGCTCAACGTGGTCGTCACGGACAGCGCGGAGATAGGCGACGCGTTCATCGCGCACCCCGTGCCCAAGGTGATCTCGTTCACCGGATCCGACCGCGTCGGCCGCCACATCGCCGCGACGGCGAGCGGTCTGTTCAAACGGGTCATCCTCGAACTCAGCGGCAACAGCGCCCTGGTGGTGCTGGAGGACGCGGACATCGACTACGCGGTCGAGGCCGCCGTGTTCAGCCGGTTCCTGTACCAGGGACAGGTCAGCATGGCCGCCAACCGCATCCTGGTGGACCGGCCGGTCGAGGCCGAGTTCACCGAGCGCTTCACCGCCGCGGTGGCTGGTCTCAGGACCGGTGACCCCCGGGATCCGGACACCCGCATAGGGCCGGTGATCAGCGCCTTCCAGGCGGACTCCCTGACGGCCCTGGTCGACCAGGCGATCGCCGACGGAGCCACGGCGCTGGTACGGGGCCGTACGCGGGGCAACCTCGTCGAGCCGACCGTGCTGGCCGGGCTGTCGGAGGACTCCCCGCTGCTGGTGCAGGAGATCTTCGGCCCGGTGGCGCTGCTGGTGCCGTTCGAGGGCGAGGACGAGGCCGTGCGGATCGTCAACGACAGCCCGTACGGACTGAGCGGCGCCGTGCACACGGGGGACGTGGAGCGCGGTGTGCGCTTCGCTCGGCGCATCGTCAGCGGGATGTTCCACGTCAACGACTCCACCGTCCAGGACGACCCGCTCGTGGCGTTCGGCGGCGAGAAGATGTCCGGGATGGGGCGGCTGAACGGCGAGGCCGCGGTGGAGGCGTTCACGACGCAGAAGTGGATGTCCATCCAGCACGGACGGACGCACTTCCCCTTCTGAGGGGGCATCTGGCGTTCCGTGTCCGGAGCCCGGCGCCTCACGTCGTGCGTCGAGGACAGTAGGTGACCGCAAGGGTTCGTAACGTGGCCGGTGTCAGGAAGAAGACGTCGGCACGGATCCCAAGGCGGTCACCATGGTCACTCACGTCCCCTCCGAGGCGCACGGCGACGAGCGCGGCGCCCTCCTGTCCTTCGTGGAGGCGCAGCGCGGCGCCCTCCGCCGCTCGGTCATCGGTCTGTCCGAGGAGCAGGCCGCGAGCCGTCCGAGCGCCAGCGGGCTCTCCCTCTCCGGGCTGCTCAAGCATGTGGCCGAGACCGAGCTGAACTGGCTCCGGATGGCGCAGGGGCGGCCGAACGAGAAGGCGCGCACCCAGGAGACCTGGGCCGACAGCTTCCGGCTGGTCGAGGGCGAGTCGGTCCCGGAGGTCCTCGCCTTCTGGGCGGACGTCGCGGCGGAGACGGAGGAGTTCATCGCCTCGGTGGACAGCATGGACGACACCTTCCCGCTCCCCGAGGCGCCCTGGTTCCCGAAGGACGGCCGGGTCTCGATGCGCTGGCTGCTGCTGCACCTCGTGGAGGAGATCGGCAGGCACACCGGTCATGCGGACATCATCAGGGAGAGCCTCGACGGCAGGACGGCCTTCGAACTGGTCGCTCTGGACGCGGGCTACGCTGAGGATGCCCCTAGTCAAAATTGAATAGAAACACTGATCGGAAAGAGTGTGGGAATGTCCGCGATCCGGCTGCTCGTCCTCGGCGCCGTGCGTCAGCACGGCCGCGCGCACGGCTATCAGGTCCGCAACGACCTGGAGTACTGGGGCGCGCACGAGTGGTCCAACGCGAAACCCGGATCGATCTACCACGCTCTCAAGCAGATGGCGAAGCAGGACCTGCTGATCGCGCACGAAGTGGCGCCGTCCACGGCCGGGGGCCCACCGCGCACCGAGTACGAGATCACAGCGGAGGGCACGCGGGAGTTCCGGGACCTGCTGCGCGAGGCGATCACCTCGTACGACCAGAAGATGGACGTGCTCTCGGCGGCCATCGGCTTCATCGTCGACCTGGAGCGCTCCGAGGCGGTCGCGCTGCTGCGGCAGCGGGTCGCGGCCATCGAGGCGTGGCGGACCGCGGTGACCGAGCACTACGTCCCCGAGGACGGCCCGGAAGTGCTCGGTCACATCGGCGAGATCATGCGCCTGTGGGTGCACTCGGCGGACTCCGGTGCCGAGTGGACACGCGGCCTGATCGACCGGATCGAGGGGGGCGCGTACACCTTCGCGGGCGAGGGGGAACCCTTCGTCGGGGTGCTCGGCGAGGGTGACGAGAACCCCTATGCCACGGGCCTCCCCGACCCCGGGGACGACCACTAATCAAGTTTGACGAATGGATCCCGGTGGGTTACCTTCCTCCGGCTAGTCAAATTTGACTACATAAGGACGGGTGAAGAGCGTGACCGACGCGATCGTCGTAGAAGGCGTTCACAAGCGGTACGGGGACAAGCGGGCGCTGGACGGGCTGGACCTGGCCGTCCGGCGCGGCACCGTGCACGGCGTACTGGGACCCAACGGGGCGGGCAAGACCACGGCCGTACGCATCCTGTCGACGCTGCTCAGGCACGACGAGGGCCGCGCCGAGGTGGCGGGGCTCGATGTGCGCGCCGACGCGCGCGGGGTCCGGCGGCGGATCGGCCTGCTGGGGCAGAACGCGGCGGTGGACGAGGAGCTGGGCGGCCGGCAGAACCTGGAGATGTTCGGCCGGCTGTACCACCTCGGCGCACGCCGGGCGGGCCTCAGGGCGGACGCGCTGCTGGAGCGGTTCGGGCTCGCCGACACCGGCCGCAAGCCGGTCAGGCAGTACAGCGGAGGGATGCGACGGCGGCTCGATCTGGCCGCCTCGCTGATCACCGACCCGGAGGTGCTGTTCCTGGACGAACCCACCACCGGCCTGGACCCCCGCGGCAGGGCCGAGGTGTGGGGCGCGGTGCGCTCCCTGGTCGGCGGCGGTACGACCGTCCTGCTGACCACGCAGTACCTGGAAGAGGCGGACCAGCTGGCCGACCGCATCTCGGTGATCGACCGGGGGAGGGCTGTCGCGGACGGGACGGCGGACGAGCTCAAGGCGATGGTGGGCGGCGACCGGATCGTCGTGGTCCTGCGGGACGCGGCCCGGCTCGGGGAGGCGGCGCGGCTCCTCGGGGACGGCGTGGCCGTGGACCAGGACCGGCGGCTGCTCAACGCACCGGCCCCGGACCGGATCGCGGCACTGACCCGGACGGTGCGGGCACTGGAGGACGCGGGCATCGAGGCCGAGGACATCGCGGTCCGGCGCCCGACCCTCGACGAGGTGTTCCTCTCCCTCACGGAACAGACGGCACACGACACGGAGGCGGCGGCATGAGCGCGGGTACGGCGACGGTGACGGTGGCGAAGGAGAGCACGGCCCGGGGCCGCGTCGGCTGGGCGCTGGCCGACTCCTGGACGATGACCCGGCGCGAACTCTCGCACTGGGCACGGCAGCCGGTGCAGGTGGTGGTCGGCCTGGTCTTCCCGGTGATGCTGCTCCTGATGTTCAACTACCTGGTCGGCGGGGGCCAGGGAGTGGACGGCGACACCACCGAGTTCCTGGTGCCGGGGATGCTCGCGCTCACCATGGCCTTCGGCCTGGAGGGGACGATGCTCGCCGTCACCCAGGACCTCGGCAAGGGTGTCATCGACCGCTTCCGCTCGATGCCGATGGTCTCCGGCACGGTCCTGGTCGGCCGGAGCGTCGCGGACATGCTCCAGTCGGTGGCGGGGCTCGCCGTGATGATGGGCGTGGGGTACGCGATCGGCTGGCGCTGGCACAACGGCCCGGCGGCCGCGCTCGGCGCGATCGGCCTCCTGCTGCTGCTCCGGTTCGCGATGCTGTGGGTGGGCATCCAGCTGGCGATGGTGGCGGGCAGGCCGGAGATGGTGCAGGCGGTACAGATCCTGGTCTGGCCGGTCGGCTTCCTCTCCAACGTCTTCGCGACCCCGGAGTCGATGCCCGGCTGGCTGGGCGCGGTCGTGGAATGGAACCCGATGTCCGCCACGGCCACGGCGGTCCGCGACCTGTTCGGCAACCCCGGTGCGGCGGGCGGCAGCTGGGCATCGGACCACGCGGGACTCCTGGCGCTGGTCTGGCCCCTGGCGCTGGCGGCGCTGTTCCTTCCCCTGGCGGTGACCCGCTTCAGGAACCTCGACAAGTAGGGCCACGCCCCCGCGGCCGGCCGGACCGCCCACCCGGTCCGGCCGCGTCCGGCCCTCAGTGGTGGAAGGCCGTGACGGCCCCCGGGTCCCGGCTCATCGGCCGGGACTGCGCCCGCAGGTCGGGCAGTACCCGGTTCAGGTCCTCCATCAGCAACTCGGCGAGATCCGACGAGAACCCGTTGCGGCACACCACCCGGAGCACCGACAGATCCTCCCGGTTGGCCGGGAAGGTGTACGCCGGCACAAGCCACCCGGACTCCCGCAGCCGCCGTGACACGTCGAACACGTCGTACGCCGTCACGTCCGGCGCCGTCGTGAACGCGAACACCGGCAACTCGTCGCCCCGGGTCAGGAGCTGGAAGTCGCCCAGGCTCTCGATCTCGGTCGCCAGCCCTCGCGCCACGTCCCGCGAGGCCTGCTGCACGGCCCGGTAACCCTCGCGCCCCAGCCGCAGGAACGTGTAGTACTGCGCCACCACCTGCGCACCGGGCCGGGAGAAGTTCAGCGCGAACGTGGGCATGTCGCCGCCCAGGTAGTTGACCCGGAAGACCAGCTCCTCGGGCAGCTCCGCGGCCGTACGCCACAACGCCCAGCCCACCCCGGGGTACACCAGCCCGTACTTGTGCCCGGAGGTGTTGATCGACGAGACGCGGGGGAGCCGGAAGTCCCACACCAGGTCCTCGTCGAGGAACGGCGCCACCATCGCCCCGGACGCCCCGTCCACATGGACGGGGATGTCCAGGCCGGTGCGCTCCTGCAGCCGGTCCAGCGCCGCGCACAGCTCCGCGATGGGCTCGTACGAACCGTCGAACGTGGAGCCGAGGATCCCGACCACCCCGATCGTGTTCTCGTCGCACAGGTCCGCGGCGGCCTGCGGGTCGAGGTGGAAGCGGCCGCCCTCCATCGGGACCTGGCGGGCCTCCACCTCCCAGAACGTGCAGAACTTGTCCCAGCAGACCTGCACGTTGACGCCCATCACCAGATTGGGCCGTGCGGTGGACGGGTAGCGGTCGGCGTTCCGGGCGGCCCAGCGCCGTTTCAGCGCCATCCCGGCCAGCATGCAGGCCTCGCTGGAACCCGTCGTCGAACAGCCCACGGCAGCCGCCGGATCCGGCGCGTGCCACAGGTCGGCGAGCATCGACACACAGCGCCGCTCCAGCTCGGCCGTGCGCGGGTACTCGTCCTTGTCGATCATGTTCTTGTCGCGGCACTCACCCATCAGGACCCCGGCCTGCGGTTCCATCCAGGTGGTGACGAACGTGGCGAGGTTCAGCCGGGCGTTGCCGTCGAGCATCAGCTCGTCGTGCACGAGCCCGTACGCCGTGGACGGCGGGAGCGGGCCGTCCGGCAGCCGGTGCCTGGGCGGCGCCGAGGTCATCCCCGCGGTGGGATCCGCCTCACCGAGGAACGGGTTGAGGGCCAGCCTGCGCCGCTCCTCCGGGGGTTCGTCCTCGTGCCCGTGGGCACCTTTGTGAAGCGGCATCGGCGGCAGCCCCTCTCGGCTCTCGGCGGTCGGGGTCTGCGCCGGACGGGATGCCGACCGGACGAGACCGCCCGAATGGGACGATACGGATATTTGCCTCAATCGGCGCGCCGGGCGGGCGTTTCCGGATCCGCCCGTCCGTCACTTCAGCGGTGTGCCGTCCTCGCGCAACTGCATCTGCGGGCGCCCCGTCACCAGCAGCCAGGCCGGCAGCGAGGCGATGCAGAGCATGGGCAGTACGGCCGTGTCGCTGACCAGGACGGCCGCGGTGAACAGGCTCAGCCAGCCCTGCCGGGTCACGGCGAGCAGGACGCCGAGCACCGCGCAGGACACGGCGAGCGCGGGCGGTACGGAGCCGACCAGGGCGTTCGCGCAGAGCCCGAGCGCGACGCCGACGAAGACGGCGGGGAAGATCCGGCCGCCCCGGAAGCCGCAGGTCGCGGCGACGACCAGCGCCGCCGTCTTGACCACCGCCATGACGGCGAACTCCCCGGCCGTCCAGTCGCCGGGATGCGCGGCGAGCACTTTCACCTCATCGAGCCCCTTGAAAAGGGTGAGGTGGCCGCCCAGCGCCCCCAGGAGGCCGAGCAGCAGCCCGCCGAGCGTCATCGCGAGCACCGGGTACCGCAGTGCCTCGAACAGCCGGTGGGCCACCGGGAACGCGTACACCGCCAGAAGTCCGAGCAGCGCGCCCGCGGAGGCGATCACGACCGAGGAGAGCAGGTCGCTCCAGGCCGGGTTCGTGTACGCGGGCAGCGAGAGGTCGAAGCTCGGGTTGGCGGTCAGTGTCATGGTGAGCGAGCCCGCCGCGCCCGCCGCGAGCGGGGCGAAGAGCCGGTCCCAGAGCGCCCCGGGGCCCGGGCGGGATGCGATGTTCTCGGTGAGGATCAGCGCTGCGGCAATGGGGGTGCCGAACAGGGCGCCTACGGTGCCGGCCGCCGCGAGGAAGATCCACATCTCGGCGGGTGCCCCGGGCAGCGCGCGGCGGCCGAGCCAGTAGGCCAGCGCGATGTTCGCGGCCGTGATCGGGTTCTCGGGCCCGAGGCTCACCCCGCCGGCCAGCGACAGCGTGGTCACCAGGAGCAGGCCGGGGAGCACGCCGGGCGCCATCGGGGTGTCCACCAGCCCGGTGGTGGCCGGGTCGGGCCCCGCGTGTCCGTGCACGGTGCGGACCACCAGGCCGACCGCGAGGCCGGTCGCGGTGAGCATGACGATCATCCACAGCGAGGAGTACCCGCCCACCCCGAGCGCGTCGGGAAGGGTCTCCCAGAGCACGTCCTGGAGCTCCTCCGCGAGCAGGCTGACGCCCAGCAGTACGAGCGCGGAGGCGACTCCCACGGCGAGCGCGGGCACGATGGCCGTCAGCAGCCGGAGGGCCGGCGAGGGTGCGGCGGGTGCGGGGGAAGGTGATTCGGTGGCCACCGGGTCACCATAACGGCGTAAAAGCCGCATACCCCTCGCGGTGTGTCCGAGGGTCGCGGGATTTCCGCCTTGCACCTCACGTGACGTCAGGCCCCAGGCTGAGGGGCGTACCGAGCAACAGAAGGGAGCGGGGAGCCGTGCACCACTCCGTGGGCCAGGTCGCCGAGTTCGCCGGGATCACGGTGCGCACACTGCACCACTACGACGGAATCGGCCTGCTGTCACCCAGCGCGCGCAGCCACGCGGGACACCGCCGTTACGACGACGACGACCTCGACCGGCTGCAGCGGATCCTGTTCTACCGGGAGCTCGGCTTCCCGCTCGACGACATCGCGGTCCTGCTCGACGACCCGGAGGCGGACCCGCAGGAGCACCTGCGCCGGCAGCACGCGCTGCTCTCCGGCCGGATCGCCGCACTGAGCAGGATGGCGGCCGCCGTCGAAACAGCCATGGAGGCGAAGAAGATGGGCATCAACCTCACACCCGAGGAGAAGTTCGAGGTCTTCGGGGGCAAGGACCCGGAGGAGTACGCGGAGGAGTCGGAGCGCCGATGGGGCGGCACCGACGCCTACGCCGAGTCGCGGCGCCGGGTCGCCCGCTACACCAAGGACGACTGGAAGCGGATGCGGGCGGAGGCCGCCGACTGGGGCGAGCGCTACAGCGCGCTGATGGCGGCGGGCGAGCCCGCCACCGGCGAGCGGGCCATGGACCTGGCCGAGGACCACCGGCAGCACATCACCACGTGGTTCTACGACTGCACGCCCACGATCCACCGCGGACTGGGCGAGATGTACGTCTCCGACCCGCGGTTCCGCGCCTCCTACGAGTCGATGAGGCCGGGTCTGGCCGAACACCTGCGGGACGCGATCGACGCCAACGCGGAGCGCCGGGCGTAGGACCCGCCGTTACGGGGGCGGGGCGCCCGCCCCCGTACCGCTCACAGCTTGCTGATCACCGCGGCCGTCCCGTACGCGCAGACCTCTGTCCCCACGTCGGCCGCCTCGGACACGTCGAACCGCATCATCAGCACCGCGTTGGCTCCGCGGGCCCTCGCCTGCTCGACGAGCCGCTCCATCGCCTGGTTGCGGGTCTCGACCAGGGTCTTCGTCAGCCCTTTCAGTTCTCCGCCGATCATCGACTTCAGCCCGGCGCCGATCTGGCTGCCCAGGTGGCGCGAGCGGACCGTCAGCCCGAAGACCTCGCCGATGACCTGTGTCACCTGATGGCCGGGAACGTCGTTCGTCGTGACGATGAGCACATCGGCGTGAGCCGTCTGTCCCCCGCCGTAATCCTCAATGCCCATGGTGGTGGCACCTCCTGGGGACAGCTTTGCCCCGGTTCGCACCCCGTGCATTTTCGCGTACGCCGTTGGAACCCGGAGGCGCTCCGCAGCGTTGATAGCTTGGGGCGGCCACGCAGCCGCCATCGATCGATCCTGGAGCCCGGACCCTTGAATACGCTTGCGCTCGGCCCGAGCTGGCTGGACCCGGATTATCTGATCAACCAGTTCGGTCTGATCGGCGTCCTCGCCATCGTCTTCGCCGAGTCCGGTCTGCTGATCGGCTTCTTCCTGCCCGGTGACTCCCTGCTGTTCACCACGGGTCTGCTGGTGACGACGGGGAAGCTGACGACCCCGCTGTGGCTGGTCTGCACCCTGGTCGCGCTGGCCGCGATCATCGGTGACCAGGTCGGCTACCTCTTCGGCCGGAAGGTGGGCCCGGCCCTCTTCACGCGCCCCGACTCCCGTCTCTTCAAGCAGGAGAACGTCGAGAAGGCCCACGACTTCTTCGAGAAGTACGGCCCGAAGTCCCTGGTCCTGGCCCGTTTCGTGCCGGTGGTGCGCACGTTCACGCCGATCATCGCCGGTGTGAGCCGGATGAACTACCGCTCGTTCATCACGTACAACATCGTCGGCGGCATCCTCTGGGGCGTCGGCGTCACCGTCCTCGGCGCCATGCTCGGCAAGATCGACTTCGTGCACGCGCACATCGAGATGATCCTCATCCTGATCGTGCTGATCTCGGTGCTGCCGATCGCCATCGAGTTCCTGCGGGCCCGTGGCAAGTCGAAGAAGGAAGCCGCACGCGGCCAGGACGACCAAGGGCAGCCCGGCGGCGGTCCCGGCTACCCGGGCGGCCCGGGTAACTCCGGCGGCCCCGGGCACTCCGACGGCGGCAGCCCGCCCTCGGGCCAGCGCGGCCGGCACGCCAAGCGCTGACCCGCCGGGCGTACGGGGCCGCCGGATCCGGTCCGCCGGACCCGGGCCCCGGAGATGTCCCGGCGCCGGAGGGCGGGTGACAGCCCTTAGAAGCCGCGCGTCCGCTTGGCCGCGCGGCGGCCCGCGCCTCCGACGGCGCCCGGCACCCGCATGAACAGCCGGGAGATCTCGCTTCCCAGGTTCACCCCGATCGCGATGGCCAGCGCCGTCGCCACCGCGGTCGACAGGGAGGCGAGACCCGCGTCCAGCTCCCCCTGGGCCACGCCCAGCAGACCGAAGTACGTCGCCGAGCCCGGCAGCAGCGGTCCGATCGCCGCCGTGATGAACGGCAGCGACGAGGTGTACCGGTAGCGGGAGAACAGCTGGCCGAAGAGCCCCACGAGCCCGGCCGCCACCGCCGTCGCCGCGACCGGGGAGATCTCGCCCGTGCGGGCCATGGCCCCGTAGATGATCCAGGCCACGCCGCCGTTCAGGGTGACCATGAGGACGGTGGAGCGCTCCTGCTGGAGCAGGACGGCGAAGGCCAGGCTCAGCGCCATCGAGGCCAGGATCTGGATCACGGGCCGGTCGACGGCCACGAAGCGTGCCTCGGGGTTCAGGCCGACCCCCAGCTGGACGCCCAGATAGAGGATCAGCAGCACCCCGGTGACGATGCCGATGAAGAAGTACATGACCTCCAGCAGCCGGGCGGCGGCGGTGATGTAGTAGCCGGTGAGGCCGTCCTGCACCCCCGCCACCAGAGCCCGCCCCGGCAGCAGCGCGAAGAGCCCACCGGTGATCACCGCGGACGGGCGGATGTCCGTGGAATGGGTCAGCGTCAGCAGGACGCCCATGGCCGCGGGCGGCATCGCCGCGACGAGGAACTGGTAGAACTCCGGCAGCCCGCGCCCCGCGCAGAGCCACGCCAGCCGGTCGCCGAGCATCGCGCCGGCCGCCGCCACGATGAAGACCAGCGCGCCACCGCCGACCAGCACCGACGCCGCACCGGCCAGCAGACCGGCCGCGCACGTCAGCACCCAGCCGGCGTACGGGTGCCGGTTACGGCGGATCTCCGCGAGCCGCCCGTAGGCGTCCTCCAGCGAGACCTCGACGTCCTCCGTCGTGATGTCGTCGACCAGCCGGAACACCGCGGCCAGCCGGGTGTAGTCCGTGCCGCGGCGGCGTACGGTCCTGCTCGCCGTCACCGGGTCGTCCACCAGCGACGGCTGGTGCGAGATGGACAGCAGCGTGAACGTGACCGTCGGCTCGCACCGGTCGAGGCCGTACGAACGCGTCACCGCGAACATGGCCGCCTCGACGTCCTCGGCACCCTCGCCACCAGCGAGGAGCAGCTCCCCGATACGCAGCGTCAGGTCGAGCACTCGGGGTACGGCCGGCCCGGTGTCGTCGGTCTTCTGGATGCTCTCGGGCGCGGGCCGCTCGGTCACCGGCATCCGCAGCATCGTGCGCATCCGGTCCTGCCAGGGGGCTTCCTTGGTCAGCCGGATCATCGGGCTGCCGTGCGCCGGGGTGAAGGCGGGCGGCGCGTGCTGGGCGCTGTACGCGCGCGGCGGCACGAAGGCGGACGTCAGCGTGTCCGAGCCCGAACCCCCACCTGTGCCCGCCCCCGGCGCCGAGGGATCCGTGTGCAGACCCGGCGGAAGGGCGAACTCCGACGTGGGATGGTCGTCCTCGCCGTGCGCGGCGGGCTTGTCCACGCCCGCGGGTGGCGCGAAGGCGCTGCGTGCCTCGTCGGACTGGGGCTTCTGGTCCTCAGGACCGCCCTGTTCCGCCACCACTCGACCTCGCTCTTCATCGGCTGCGCTTCCTCGGCTGCGCCCAGGGCTCTGTCTCGTGCCCAGTATGTGCACGGACATGACCCGGTACGCGAAACGGGCGGCACACCGGTGATGGTGTGCCGCCCGTACGCCGCCCCGCCCGGACCGTCAGGCCCGGACGGGAACCGGGGTGTTACGTCAGTGCGCGCCGCCCTGCGCCTCAAGGCGCTTGTAGGACGCCTCGATCTCGGCCTCGGCCTCGGTGCGGCCGACCCAGTCGGCACCCTCGACGGACTTGCCGGGCTCCAGGTCCTTGTAGACCTCGAAGAAGTGCTGGATCTCCAGGCGGTCGAACTCCGACACGTGGTGGATGTCGCGCAGGTGCTCCACGCGGGGGTCGGACGCCGGGACGCACAGCAGCTTGTCGTCGCCGCCGGCCTCGTCCGTCATGCGGAACATGCCGATGGCGCGGCACTTGATGAGGCAGCCGGGGAAGGTCGGCTCCTCCAGGATGACCAGCGCGTCCAGCGGGTCGCCGTCCTCGCCGAGGGTGTTCTCGACGAAGCCGTAGTCGGCCGGGTAGCTGGTCGAGGTGAAGAGTCGACGGTCCAGGCGGATCCGACCGGTCTCGTGGTCCACCTCGTACTTGTTCCGCGAACCCTTAGGGATCTCGATAACGACGTCGAACTCCACGAGTGGCTCCTCCATGATCAACACATACGACTGGTGATTAAGTGTCCCCCACGCAGATGGGTGCTCGCGAAAGGGGCTGGTCAACGGTGGCCGAGCCGGTGGAAAGACCGTCGATCCGTCCGTCGAACATGTGGGACAGGCTGAAAGACCCGAAGAACCGGAAACGGCTGATCGGGCCGGGCAGTCGGCAGTTCGTAGCAGGCTCCGTGGTGCTCGGGCTGCTCGTCGCCACCGGCGCCGTCGTCGCCGCCGGTCCCTGGGACTCCGGTCAGCGTAAGGCCGAGCGGGACCGGGTGGTCGCCGGGGAACGCACAGGTGGCGCACATCACGAGCCGGGAACCCCCGACGCGCCGCGACCGGCGCCCAGCGCCCCCGCCGTACTCACCGCACTGGGCGGCCCCGTCACCCGTACGGTCCCCGAGGACGCCGCCGCCCTCGCCGCCGCCCTCGGCCCCCTCCTGAACGGCCCCGCCCTCGGGACCCGCCCCACCGGCGCGGTCATCGACACGGCCACCGGGAAGCAGTTGTACGGACAGGGCACCGGCACCCCCATGACGCCCGCGTCCACGGTGAAGATCGCCACGACCGTCGCCGCGCTCGGCGCCCTCGGCCCCGACCACCGCATCGCCACGACCGTCCGGGCGTCCGCGGACTCGCGGACCCTCACGCTCGTCGGCGGCGGCGACCCCACCCTCGACAAGGCCGCCCTGCGCCGTCTCGCCGCCGACGCGGCGGACGCGGTGCGCAAGCAGGAGATCAGCACGGTCGAGCTCACCTACGACACCTCCCGCTACACCGGGCCCCCGCTGCACCCGATCGGCCCCAACGAGAACATCGCGCCCGTCAGCGCCCTGATGATCGACGAAGGGCGGCTCGACGGCTCCACCCACGGGCCCGCCCCGCGGACCGCCGACCCGGCGGGGGACGCCGCACGCGCCTTCGCCGCCCTGCTCGACAAGGCCGGGATCGCCACCGAGGCCGCCCCCGCCCACCGCCGCGCCCCGGCCAGGTCCCGGACCGTCGCCACCCACCGCTCGAAGCCCCTGTCGGCGCTCGTCGAGCGGGCCCTGACCAACAGCGACAACGACATCGCCGAGGCCCTCGTCCGCGAGACCGCCCTGGCGACGGGCGAGCGGGCCGACTTCGCGGGCGGCCGACGGGCCGTCACCGCACAGCTGAAGAAGCTGGGCGTGCCCACGGCCGGCGCCGACCTCGCCGACGGCAGCGGACTCGACCGCGACGACCGGGTGACGGCCGCCCTGCTCGCCGGCCTGCTGGCGCGGGCGGCGGATCCCGCCCACCCCGAGCTCCGCTCCGTCCTCACCGGCCTCCCGGTCGCCGGATTCAGCGGCACCCTGAAGGGCCGCTACACCGAGAAGTCCCGGGGCACCGGCCTGATCCGCGCCAAGACCGGCACGCTCACCGGGGTGAACACACTCGCCGGAACGGTCGTCGACACGCGGGGCAGGCTCCTGGCCTTCGCCTTCCTGGCCACCGGCACGACATCCCCGTCCGAAGCCCAGTCCGCGCTCGACACCCTGGCCACCGCTCTCGTCGACGGCTCCCGGTGAGCGGCCCAACACCACACCACCGGGCGACACCCTCACGTACGGTTGACGCATGACGAGCATCGGTGGTGCCGAGATGGTCGACTGGAATCTCGCGGTGGCGACCGCGACCCGGCTCGTACGGCCGGGGCCCGAGATCAGCCGCGAGGAGGCCCGCGCCGTCGTCGCGGAGCTCCGGCGGCACGCCAAGGCCTCGGAGGAGCACGTCCGTTCCTTCACCCGGATGATCCCGGACGGGCACGAGCCGGAGGACACCCCGGTCCTCGTCGTGGACCGGGCAGGCTGGATCAGGGCCAACGTCGCCGGCTTCCGCGAACTGCTGCGCCCCCTGCTGGGCAAGATGGAGGACCGGCGCCCCGGTGGCGCCGGCGGCGCGGTGCTCGGCGCGGTCGGCGGCAAGGTGACCGGCGTGGAGCTGGGCATGCTCCTGTCGTTCCTGGCCTCCCGAGTGCTGGGGCAGTACGAGACGTTCGCCCCCGCCACGCGTGAACTCCCCGCCTCGGCCAAGGGCGGCGGCCGACTCCTGCTCGTCGCCCCGAACATCGTCCACGTCGAGCGCGAACTCGACGTCGAACCGCACGACTTCCGGCTCTGGGTGGCACTCCACGAGGAGACCCACCGCACCCAGTTCACCGGCGTGCCATGGCTCCGCGACCACCTGAAGGGCGAGATCCAGTCGTTCCTCGAGGAGACGGACGTCGACCCGATGACCGTCGTGGAGCGGCTGCGCGAGGCGGCCCAGACGCTCTCGGGCGCGAGTCGTCCCGAGGGTGAGGAGGGCGAGGGCCGCAGCCTCGTCGAACTCGTCCAGACCCCCGCCCAGCGCGAGATTCTCGGCCGCCTGACCGCGGTGATGTCCCTGCTCGAAGGACACGCGGACTTCGTGATGGACGGCGTGGGTCCCGAGGTCGTCGGCTCGGTGGCCGAGATCCGCGAGAAGTTCCAGCAGCGCAGGGCCCGCGGCGCGAGCCGCCTGGACCAGGCGCTGCGCAAGCTCCTGGGGCTCGACGCGAAGCTCCGTCAGTACCGGGACGGGGAGCGGTTCGTCAGCGCCGTGGTCCGTGAAGTCGGTATGGACGGGTTCAACCGGGTCTGGACCTCGCCCAACACCCTCCCGACCAAGGCCGAGATCGCCGCACCGGCGGACTGGGTCGCGAGGGTGCACCGTAAGCCAGAGTCGTGATCTTGCCCCGCCCGCAGGCCGAAGAATGGCCCTTCAATCACCCATCCGAGGGACCATAGGGGCATGGGAAGGCGTGCAATGCTCGATGAACAGCTTGGCTCTGTCACCATCGACGCACTCTGAGTGACGGGACTCACGTTCTGTCCCTTCGAGGCACCCCCCGAAAATCCTTCACGAAGGGCACCGGACATGGGTCCCCATCCTGCGGTCGCGGCGATACGCCTGGCGGTTCGCCGCGTACTCCACGACGTACTCACCGAATACGACCGACACACCGACAAGACCGGCCGTGCCGAGTTCGCCGAAGCCGGCGTCGGCAGGCAGCGCGCCACACTTCCCGAACGACCCGACACCCCACTCGTGCTGGTGGCGTGTTCAGGCGGCGCCGATTCCATGGCGCTCGCCTCCGCCCTCGCCTTCGAGTCCCGCAAACTCGCCGTCCGCGCCGGCGGAATCACCGTCGACCACAACCTCCAGCCGGGGTCGGCCCTGCGCGCCGCCGAGGTCGTCACCCGGCTCGGCGCGATGGAGCTCGACCCGGTCGAAGCGGTCTCCGTCAGCGTGGGACGGGAGGGCGGCCCCGAAGCCGCCGCCCGCGACGCGCGCTACGCGGCCCTGGACGCGGCGGCCGAGCGCCACGGCGCCGCGGCGGTCCTGCTCGGCCACACCCGTGACGACCAGGCGGAAACCGTCCTGCTCGGCCTTGCCCGCGGCTCCGGCATCCGCTCGCTCTCCGGGATGGCCGCCGCCTCAGGCCCCGCCGGTCGCTACCGCCGCCCCTTCCTCCAGCTCGACCGGCAGACCGCCCGCAAGGCGTGTCTCGTCCAGTCGCTGCCCGTCTGGGACGACCCGCACAACATCGACCCGGCCTACACCCGCTCCCGGCTCCGCCACGAAGGGCTGCCCGCTCTGGAGAAGGCCCTCGGCAAGGGTGTCGTCGAAGCCCTCGCCCGTACGGCCCAGCTCTCCCGCGACGACGCCGACGCCCTCGACACCTGGGCCGCCGAGGCGGACCGTTCCGTACGCGACGACGCGGGGCAGCTGGAGTGCGCCAAGCTCCACGTCCTGCCGCCCGCGGTGCGCCGCAGGGTGCTGCGCCGGGCCCTGATCGAGGCCGGCGCCCCCGCCGGGTCGCTGTTCGCCCGTCATATCGAGGAAGTCGACCGTCTCATCACCGGATGGCGCGGCCAGCGCGCCATCAACCTGCCGGGCCGCGTCGAAGCCCAGCGGCAGGGTGGCAGACTGGTCATTCGGCAGAGCTGTAGCGCAAGCGGCTGAAGTGCAGGCGAAACGGCCCACCGGCCCGGGGCACGACTCCGGGACCGGCGGGCTAAGAAAGAGACGCGGGTGAACGAGAAGGACATGGGTACCGACCTTCAGTCGGTGCTCCTCACCAAGGAAGAGATCGACGCGAAGCTCGTCGAGCTGGCCGCGAAGATCGACGCGGAGTACGCGGGCAAGGACCTGCTCCTCGTCGGCGTCCTCAAGGGCGCGGTGATGGTCATGGCGGACCTGGCACGCGCCCTGTCCACCCCCGTCACCATGGACTGGATGGCCGTCTCCTCGTACGGCGCCGGCACCCAGTCCTCCGGGGTCGTCCGCATCCTCAAGGACCTGGACACCGACATCAAGGGCAAGCACGTCCTGATCGTCGAGGACATCATCGACTCCGGCCTGACGCTCTCCTGGCTGCTTTCCAACCTCGGCTCGCGCGAACCCGCGTCGCTCGAGGTCTGCACCCTGCTGCGCAAGCCGGATGCCGCAAAGGTCGCCATCGACGTGAAGTGGATCGGCTTCGACATCCCCAACGAGTTCGTCGTCGGCTACGGGCTGGACTACGCGGAGAAGTACCGCAACCTCCCCTTCGTCGGCACGCTCGCGCCGCACGTCTACGGGGGCTGACGGCACCGGCCGCCCGCCCTGCCCGGCCGCCCGCCCAACCGGGACGGGCGGCGGGGAACCCTCACCGGCTTCCCGCCGTTGGAGCTTCGAAGGCGGGATTTGTCAGACGTCCCCGGCAGTCGCGGGTGACAATGCTGGGGTACCGTCCGAAGAACAGTCTTTTCTCACAGCAGCATTTACCTACGGGCAGGAGGGACGGGGCGACTTCGCTCCGTATGGATGGACGTGAAGCGATACTTCCGTGGGCCGGTCATGTGGATCGTGCTGGCCGTCCTCGCCGTGGTCGTGTTGATGCAGGTCGTCGGCTCGTCGGGCGGCTACAAGACGGTAGACACCGGCGAAGTGATCCAGGCGATCAGTAAGAACCAGGTGGAGCAGGCCAAGCTCACCACTGGTGACGAGCAGATTCTCAAGATTGAGCTGAAGGACGGCCAGAAGCTCGAAGGCGAGTCCGGCAGCAAGTTCCAGGCAAGCTACATCGGCAACCAGGGCGTCGAGCTGGCGGACACCCTGCAGCAGAAGTTCGAGAACGGTGACATCGAGAAGGGTTACACCGTCTCGCCGTCGAAGCAGTCCCCGTTCGTCTCGATCCTCCTCTCGCTGCTGCCGTTCGTTCTGATCGTGGTCGTCTTCCTGTTTCTGATGAATCAGATGCAGGGCGGCGGTTCCAAGGTCATGCAGTTCGGCAAGTCCAAGGCGAAGCTGATCACCAAGGACACGCCGAAGACGACGTTCGCCGACGTGGCGGGGTCGGACGAGGCTGTCGAGGAACTCCACGAGATCAAGGAGTTCCTCCAGGAGCCGGCGAAGTTCCAGGCCGTCGGCGCCAAGATCCCCAAGGGTGTCCTGCTGTACGGGCCTCCCGGTACGGGCAAGACGCTGCTGGCCCGCGCCGTCGCCGGCGAGGCGGGAGTCCCGTTCTACTCGATCTCCGGTTCCGACTTCGTCGAGATGTTCGTCGGTGTCGGTGCCTCCCGAGTGCGTGACCTCTTCGAGCAGGCCAAGGCGAACGCCCCGGCGATCGTCTTCGTCGACGAGATCGACGCAGTAGGCCGGCACCGCGGTGCCGGAATGGGCGGCGGTCACGACGAGCGCGAGCAGACCCTCAACCAGCTGCTCGTCGAGATGGACGGCTTCGACGTGAAGGGCGGCGTCATCCTGATCGCCGCCACGAACCGGCCGGACATCCTCGACCCGGCGCTGCTGCGCCCGGGACGCTTCGACCGGCAGATCGCGGTCGACCGTCCGGACATGCTGGGCCGTCTCGAAATCCTCAAGGTGCACAAGAAGGGCAAGCCGGTAACCGACGACGTCGATCTCAACGCCGTCGCCCGCCGTACCCCCGGCTTCACCGGTGCCGATCTGGCGAACGTGCTGAACGAGGCCGCGCTCCTCACGGCGCGCAGCAACAAGACGCTGATCGACAACGCCATGCTCGACGAGGCCATCGACCGCGTCGTGGCGGGTCCGCAGAAGCGGACCCGGATCATGTCCGAGAAGGAAAAGAAGATCACCGCATACCACGAGGGCGGACACGCCCTGGTCGCGGCGGCTTCTCCCCAGTCGGACCCGGTCCACAAGATCACGATCCTCTCCCGCGGCCGCGCCCTCGGTTACACGATGGTGCTCCCGGAGGAGGACAAGTACTCCACGACGCGCAACGAGATGCTCGACCAGCTCGCGTACATGCTGGGCGGGCGCGCGGCCGAGGAGCTGGTCTTCCACGACCCGACCACCGGCGCTGCGAACGACATCGAGAAGGCCAGTGCCACGGCCCGCGCGATGGTCACGCAGTACGGCATGACGGAGCGGCTCGGCGCGATCAAGTTCGGTGGAGACAACACCGAGCCGTTCGTGGGCCGTGAGATGGGCCACCAGCGCGACTACTCGGAAGAGGTCGCCGCGCTGGTCGACGAAGAAGTCAAGAAGCTCATCGAGACCGCGCACAACGAGGCCTGGGAGATCCTCGTCGAGAACCGCGACATCC
This sequence comes from Streptomyces sp. NPDC048560, assembly GCF_040650955.1. NCBI lineage: Bacteria > Bacillati > Actinomycetota > Actinomycetes > Kitasatosporales > Streptomycetaceae > Streptomyces > Streptomyces sp. NPDC048560. The sequence goes on along the minus strand of NZ_JBEZIJ010000013.1, from coordinate 55,549 downwards.
TCGACGCCCTGGTCCTCGAACTCCTCGAGAAGGAGACGCTCGGCAAGGAGCAGATCGCCGAGATCTTCGCTCCGATCGTCAAGCGTCCCGCCCGCCCGGCCTGGACCGGCTCCTCGCGGCGCACGCCGTCGACGCGGCCGCCGGTCCTCTCTCCCAAGGAGCTGGCCCTCACCAACGGCATCACCACCGCCAACGGTTCGGCCGCCCCGGCGGAGATCGCCCCGAAGGACATCGCCCCGGCAACGGAGTCGATCCCGGAGGAGCGTCCGGAGAGCTAGTCCCGTACCGACACCGGTGGGGCCCGTCACGGGCCTCCCACCAGGCCCGGAATGGATGCCGCGTCCCCCAGGTTTTAGCCTGTGGGGGCGCGGCTTTTCGTATGCCTGCGAGGTTTGCGCGAGCACGCGCACGTGACAGCACGAGGAACGAGGACAGATGACCGACCCGGTGACGCTGAACGGCGAGGGCACGATCGGCGAGTTCGACGAGAAGCGGGCCGAGGCCGCCGTACGCGAACTGCTCATCGCGGTCGGGGAGGACCCGGACCGCGAAGGCCTGCGCGAGACGCCGGGACGGGTGGCGCGTGCGTACAAGGAGATATTCGCCGGGCTGTACCAGGAGCCCGAGGACGTCCTGACGACGACGTTCGATCTCGGCCACGACGAGCTCGTGCTGGTGAAGGACATCGAGGTGTTCAGCACGTGTGAGCACCACCTGGTGCCGTTCAGGGGTGTCGCGCACGTCGGATACATCCCGGCGACCACCGGCAAGATCACCGGGCTGTCCAAGCTGGCCCGCCTGGTCGACGTCTACGCGCGCCGTCCGCAGGTCCAGGAGCGGCTGACCACGCAGGTCGCCGAGGCGCTGATGGAGATCCTGGAGCCGCGGGGGGTCATCGTCGTGATCGAGTGCGAGCACATGTGCATGTCGATGCGGGGGATCCGCAAGCCGGGTGCCAAGACGATCACCTCGGCGGTCCGTGGCCAGCTCCGCGACCCCGCGACACGCGCCGAGGCCATGAGCCTCATCATGGCCCGCTGACGCCCGGAGGGCGTCCGCCTAGGCGGACGCCGCGCTCCGGTCGCCGTCGTCCTTGTCCTCGGGCAGTTTGCAGACGCGCTCCAGGAACAGGGCGGCGGCGATGACCGCGATGCCCGCCAGGACCGCGAAGCCGGCGTAGATGGCCTGCTCGCGGCGGGGCGGGATGTCCAGGGAGGCGAGCAGGAAGGCGCCCGTGCCCCCGTACATTCCGGCGACGATGGCTGCGACGAGGGCGCTGGCCTGTCCGAAAACGACCGCGCGGGCCGCCATCAGCGGCTCGACCCCCTTGGCACCCGGCCGCCGTTCCCGCTGGGCCCGCAGCCGGGTCCGGATGGAGAGCGCCGTCGCGAGCAGGATCACGGCGATGGCGCCGAGAACCACCGGGGCGGCGAGGGGGACGGCCGGCAGGGTCCCCAGGGAGTCCCAGAGCCGGGCCGCGCCCCAGGACAGCACGCCGGCGGCGGCGAAGAGTCCGGCCAGTACACCGAGCCGTAGTTGCTTCACCGAGAGAGCCGCCCTTCGCCGCCGGGTGTCCGTGGAGTACCTGTGATGCGTGTTCGTCGAGCCTAACGACTACTCGGGCAGACGAAGTTCCAGGTCGGCCCGGGGGAGTACGCCCGCATCGCCGATGCCGGTGAGCAGGTCGGCGACCGTACCGGCGCCCGGCAGCTCGGCGTCGGGATCGACGTCGTGCCAGGGAGCGAGCACGAAGGCCCGCTCACGGGCGCGGGGGTGGGGCAGCGTGAGCTGCGGGTCGTCGGAGACCACGTCGGCGTACGCGACGATGTCGACGTCGATGGTGCGCGGACCCCAGCGCTCCTCGCGGACCCGGTCGAAGGCTTCCTCGATGGCCTGGCCGCGCTCCAGCAGAGAGGAGGGGGGCAGTGTCGTCTTCACGACGACCACCGCGTTGAAGTACGAGGGCTGCGAACCGGGAGCGACGCCCCAGGGCTCCGTCTCGTACACCGGGGAGACCGCCTTGACCCGGAGGCCCGGGGTGTCCTCCAGGGCGTCGATGGCGCCCTGGAGCGTCTCCAGGCGGTTGCCGAGGTTGGAGCCCAGGGAGAGTACGGCCCGTTTGGGGTTGGAAAGGGTCATGTCCGCGGCATCCACCTGCTCGACGACGGCGGCGGGAACCGGCTGTACGGTCGGGTCGCTCTGCCCCTCGGTGGAAAATGCAGTCATGCTCGGCTCCGGGTGATGGTGATGGTCACGTCGTCGAAGGGGACGGTGATGGGGGCGTCCGGCTTGTGGACGACCACCTCGACCTCCTGGACGCCCTGGTGCCTGAGGCACTGCTGGGCGATGCGTTCCGCGAGGGTCTCGATCAGATCGACCGGTTCGCCCTTGACCACGTCGACGACCTCTTCCGCGACCACGCCGTAGTGCACGGTCTTCGTCAGATCGTCGGAGGCCGCCGCGGGGCGGGTGTCCAGACCGAGCACCAGGTCGACGATGAACGTCTGACCTTCCTCCCGCTCCTTGGGGAACACACCATGGTGCCCACGGGCCTTGAGGCCGCGCAGCGCGACACGATCCACGCGAATCACTCCTGCTGTCGTTGGTCTTGGGGCACCCGGCTGCGTGCGGGCGGCGAAGTGCCGTCTTTCGAATCTACCCGCGAGCACCGACAGCGCCCGCTCGCGGGGCTTCCGACAGGCCACTGCGGGCTGGTAGCCGCCCCTACCCCAGAGCCTGCGAACCGAACCTCATATGAACACGTACCCACTCAGGTGGGGGTGTCTTCGTCCTCGTCCTCACCGGTTTCGGCCAGTACGGGCGAGCCGTGGTGGGACCACAGCTTCCAGCCGTCGGGTGTGCGGCGGAACACGTTGGTCGCGACGACGAGCTGGCCGACGAGCGGGCCGAGCGCGTTGCCCTCCTCGGCCGGTCCGCCGCTGAGGATGTTCTCGGTGCAGGTCACGAGGGCCGTGTCGCCGGTCATGGAGACGCCGACATCGGTCAGGAAGAACTGGATGTACTCCGTGTTCGCCATGATCAGCGCGTAGCTGCGCAGCACCTCGCCGCGCCCGGTGAGCACCGGCCATCCCGGGTGCACGCAGGAGATGGTGAGGTCCTCACCGGGCAGCCAGAGGCCGGAGAGCGTGTCGTAGTCACCGCGTTCCATCGCCTCGTAGAAGGCGGTGTTGGCCCGTTCGACGGCCTCGATGTCGGCCGCTGCCTCGGCGTGCTCGTCGTGCTGCCCGCTCACGCCGCTCCCTCGATGGCGCGGGCGACCCGTACGGCGTCGGCGGTGGCCCGGACCTCGTGCACCCGTACGGCCCACGCGCCCGCCTGGGCCGACAGGGCGGAGATCGCCGCCGTGGCGGCGTCGCGTTCGCGGGCGGGGGGCGGAGCGGCTCCCTCGCCGGCCAGGACGTGGCCGAGGAACCGCTTGCGGGAGGCGGCCACCAGCAGCGGGCGGCCCAGGGTGTGCAGCGCGTCGAGGTGGGCGACGAGGGAGAGGTCGTGGGAGGCGTCCTTGGCGAATCCGAGACCGGGGTCGATCACGATCCGTTCGGGGGACACCCCGCCCGCGATCACGGCCTCCATCCGGGCACGCAGTTCCGAGACGACCTCGCCGACGACGTCCTCGTACACGGCTCTGCTGTTCATGGACTCGCTGAAGCCGCGCCAGTGCATGACGACGAACGGGACGTCCGCCGCCGCGACGACCGGGACCATGTCCGGGTCGGCGAGGCCGCCGCTCACGTCGTTGACGAGTGCCGCGCCGGCGGCGACCGCCTGCTCGGCGACGCGGGCGCGCATGGTGTCGACGGAGACCGTGACCCCCTCGGAGGCCAGCCCCCGCACGACCGGGACCACGCGCCGCAGCTCCTCGGACTCGTCCACCCGGCTGGCGCCGGGGCGGGTCGACTCACCGCCGACATCGATCAGGTCGGCGCCCTCACCGGCCAGCACGAGGCCGTGCTTGACCGCGGCCGTGGTGTCGAACCACCGTCCTCCGTCGGAGAAGGAGTCGGGCGTCACATTGACGACCCCCATGACCGCACACCGGTCCCACTCCGGCAGGTCCTGCACCGTGCCGCGTCCGCGCAACGTACTCATACGCCCAGCGTAGGCCCGCCGGGAGCCCTCTCGCGCCGCGCCGTGCGCGCGTTCCCGGCGCGCCGGGAGCGGGCGGCGGCCGTCAAGGGGCCGTCGCCGTCACGCCCGCCACGCTCTCCACGGCGACGTTCGCGCGCGGTACGTCCTGGGCGTCCGCGTCGATCGAGCGGCGCAGCGCCTCGTGGAGGCGGGCGGGGGTGAGGACGCCGAGGAAGCGGCCGGCGCTCTCCTCGTCGATCACCGCGATCCAGCCGGCGTCGTGCTGGAGCATCGTGGCGAACGCCTGTTTGAGCGGCGCGCCGATCGGGAGCCACGCCTCCATCCGGCGGGCGTGCTCGCGGACGGTGCCCCTGGAGTCGGCGGTGGCGGCGTCGACGGCCGGGATCCAGCCATGGAGATTGTCCTCCCCGTCGAGCACGACGGCCCAGCGCGCGCCCTCGGCCCGCAGCCGCCCGGTCGCCTTCGCGAGGGGGTCGTCGAGGTGGACGACCGGCGGCTGCTCCAGGTCGCTCTCCTCGATGGGGGTGACGGAGAGCCGCTTCAGCCCGCGGTCGGCGCCGACGAAGTCCGCCACGTACGGGGTCGCGGGGGCGCCGAGGACGGTGGCGGGGGAGTCGAACTGGTCGATGCGGCCCTGCCCGTACACGGCGATCCGGTCACCGAGCCTGACGGCTTCCTCGATGTCGTGGGTGACGAACAGGATTGTTTTGCGGACCTGTGCCTGGAGCTTCAGGAATTCGTTCTGCAGGCGTTCCCGTACGACGGGATCGACCGCGCCGAATGGTTCGTCCATCAACAGCACGGGCGGGTCGGCGGCCAAGGCGCGTGCTACGCCCACGCGTTGACGCTGACCACCGGACAGTTGTTCCGGATAGCGGTCACCATAGACGGAGGGGTCGAGTCCGACGAGGTCGAGGAGTTCGGCGGCCCGTTCGCGCCCCTTTCCGCGTTTCCAGCCCAGGAGATGGGGGACTGTGGCGGTGTTCTCCAGCACGGTCCGGTGCGGGAAGAGGCCGACCTGCTGGATGACATAGCCGATGCGGCGCCGGAGCTGGACGGGGTCGATGGCGGATATGTCGTCCCCGTCGAGGAATATCCGTCCCTCGGTCGGTTCGATCAGCCGGTTCACCATCTTCATGGTGGTCGTCTTGCCGCAGCCGGAAGGTCCGACGAGCGTGACCAGTTCACCCTCGCCGACCTCGAAGGAAAGGTCGTCGACGGCGGTGGTGCCGTCGGCGTACCGCTTGGTGACGTGCTCGAAACGGATCATGGTTCCCCATTGTGAAGCGCGTTCTGTGAAGGCCGTGTTGCCGGAATGCGACGGCCTCGGCGATTGTCAGTGGTCGAGGATAGGGTCGCCAGACATCAGTTCGGTACAGGAATCGCGACGGTGAATCAGGGAGGTGGGGACGGGTGGCCGGAGAGAACTGCCTCGTGGCGAACGACTGGATCTGCGGTGAGTATCTGCGTTCCCGCAGCCAGGAGTTGACCGACGCGACCGTCCAGCACATCTGGATCACGGGCGTCTCCGTGCTGATCGGACTGGCCGTCGCCTTTCCGCTGGCCCTTCTCGCCCGGCGCGGACGGCACTTCGCGGGACCGGTGCTCGGACTGACGACAGTGCTCTACACCGTGCCGTCGCTGGCGATGTTCTCGCTGCTGCTGCCGCTGTTCGGGCTCTCGGCGGCCCTCGTCGTCACCGGCCTGGTGCTCTACTCGCTGACCATCCTCGTACGGAACATCCTGGCGGGCCTCGAAGCGGTCCCCCAGGAGGCGAAGGAAGCCGCCAAGGGCATGGGGTACGGGCCGGCGCGGATGCTGTGGGAGGTCGAACTGCCCCTCGCGCTGCCCGCGTTGATGGCGGGTCTGCGCATAGCCACCGTGTCGACGGTCGCGCTGACGACCGTCGGCTCGCTCGTCGGCAAGGGCGGCCTCGGCAATCTCATCGAGGACGCGCTGCCGAGCCTCTTCAAGGCCCAGGTGCTCACGGCGTCGGTGCTCTGCGTGCTGCTCGCGGTCGCGGCCGATCTGCTGCTGCTCGGCCTGCAGCGCCTGCTCACGCCCTGGACCCGCGTACGCGCGACCCCCGGCCCCGGCAGCGGGCCCCTGGTCGCGAAGGTGGAGGCGGGCTGATCCGTGGGAGTCGTCGCAGACGCCTGGACCTGGCTCACCACCGGGTCGAACTGGTCGGGGGAGAGCGGTGCCGCCCACCGGCTCGCCGAGCATCTGTACGTCAGCGGGGTGGCGCTGGCCCTGGCCTGCGCGCTCGCACTGCCGCTCGCGCTGTACCTGGGACACCTCGGCAAGGGGGGCGCGCTCGCGGTCAACATCTCCAACGTGGGGCGCGCCGTACCCGTCTTCGCGGTGCTGGCCCTCTTCATGCTGACACCGCTCCGCAACTCCGGCTACTGGCCCACGATCATCGCGCTCGTGCTGTTCGCCGTGCCGCCGCTGCTCACCAACGCCTACGTCGGGATGACGGAGGTGGACCGTTCCGTGGTCGAGGCGGCGCGAGGCATGGGGATGTCCGGTCCGCAGCTCTTCGCCCGGGTCGAGCTCCCGCTCGCCTACCCCATGATCATGACCGGGCTGCGCTCCGCCGCCGTGCAGGTGGTGGCCACCGCCTCCATCGCGGCGATGGTCGGCCTCGGCGGCCTGGGCCGGATCATCACCGCCGGCTTCAACACGTACGACACCGCGCAGGTCTTCGCGGGCGCGGTGCTGGTCGCCGGGCTCGCCCTGGTGGTCGAGGGGACGCTGATGGCGCTGGACCGGCTGCTGTCCCCGCTGCGCCACCGGCGGAGCGCCTGATGCGGCGCAGCTTTTTGTCACCCTTTCGCTGTGGACGGAGAACATCATGAGCAGGACCTCGCGCATAGCGGGTGCGATCGTCGGAGTGGTCGCGCTGGCAGGGTCGCTCGCCGCGTGCGGCGGCGACAGCCTGGAGGAGGAGAAGGGCGGACCGGCCGCGGCGCCGGACGCCAAGAAGGGCTCGCTCGTCGTGGGCGCCGCGTCCTTCACCGAGTCCAAGGTGCTCGCCGAGCTCTACGCGCAGATTCTCGGCGACGCCGGATACAGCACCTCGATCACCACGGTGAAGAACCGGGAGCTGTACGAACCCTCCCTGGAGAAGGGCGAGATCGACGTCGTACCGGAATACGCGGCGACGATCGCCGAATTCCTCAACGCCAAGGTGAACGGGGCGAGTGAGGCGGCGAAGAAGCCCGTCGCCTCCGGGGACGCCGCCGCCACGGTCGCCGCGCTGGAGAAGCTCGCCACGCCCCTCGGTCTGAAGGTGCTCCCGGCGGGCGAGGCCGTCGACCAGAACGCCTTCGCCGTGACCAAGGAATTCGCCGAGAAGAACAAGCTCACCACGCTTTCGGACCTCGGCAGGTCGAAGATCAAGGTGACGATCGCCGCCGGTGACGAGTGCGAGGTCCGGCCGTTCTGTGCTCCGGGTCTGAAGAAGACGTACGGCATTGATGTCGCCGGAATCGACCCGAAGGGCGTCGGCACTCCTCAGTCGAAGCAGGCCGTCAAGGACGGCAAGGACCAGCTGGTTCTGACGACGACCACCGACGCGGTGCTGGAGAGTTACGGCCTGGTGTTCCTGGAGGACGACAAGAAGCTCCAGAACGCCGACAACGTCCTGCCGGTGCTCAATGCGAAGGACGCGGGCGCGCAGGACATTGCCGATGCGCTCGGGAAGCTCACCGGGGCACTCACCACCGAGGACCTCGCGGAACTGAACCGCAAGGTCGACGCCGAGCGCGCCAAGCCCGCGGATGTCGCCAAGGAGTATCTCCGGGCGAAAGGCTTGCTGAAGAAGTAGAAGCGAGGATTCCGGTGCTTCGGGAGGCCGTCAGGTAACCGGCGGGGAACAGATTGCCGGGCGGTCTCCCAAGTAACCCGTACGCACGGTAAATTTTGAGCCATGCCACGTGGACGTCACCGCCATTCGCCGCCCCTGCACAGGATCCTGCCGCCTTCCCTTGTGGCCGGAGTGTCGGTCGTCTGTGCCGCCGGAGCCTGGCTGCTCGCCGAACCGGTCGCCCTGCGCGGCCTGGTGGCGGCCACCGCGGCCGCCGCCGTCTCCGGCGCGTACCTGATGCGCAGCTGGGACCGGGCCGCGGGGCTGCGCGTCGCGGACCTGACGCGCGCCCGCGCCAGCGACGAGTGGAAGACCGAGGAACGCATAGCCGAACTGGAGTCCGACCTGGAGGAGTCCAGGGAGCTGCGCACCCGGCTGGAGACGAAGCTGCGCCGCAAGCGGGTGGAGCTCGCCGGACTGCGGGGCGAACACGCCGCGCTGCTGCGCCGGTACGCGAACGCCGAGACGGAGCGGGCCACCGCGCTCGAGGGCCGCAGGCAGCTGGCGCTCGAAGCCGCTGCCACGCCCCGGGAGCTGCCGGCCGCGGGCTCGACGCCCACCCCGGGCGCGTACCTCCGTGCCTCCGAGGCGCTGCGGGACCTCACACGCAACGGCGCCCTCCAGGAGGCCCGCCGCACCGCCGAACGGGCCAGGCAGCGCGACCTCGCCGAGCGGGCCGGCACCCGGGACGCGGAGGCGGACGGCCCGAAGGGGAAGCACGCGGCGGCCGCCGGGGAGGGCGACCATCAGCACCGCCGCCCGTCGGCCGCCCTGCCCGCCCCGCAGCTCGCACCCGTCCCCGCGCCTCGTCCGATCCCGGCCGCGTCGGCCATCGTCCCGTACGCGGCCGCGCGCCGGCACCTCGTCCCGCAGGGCAGCTTCGACTTCTTCGGTACGCAGAAGGTGAACGCCGCGATCGAGGCCGTGCAGAACGAGGACCTGGCCGACGTGGTGGGCGAGGAAGCGCTCGCCGCCCACCGGACGGGAACGGCGGAGAACCGTGCCGTGGGCAAGGTCATCGACCTCACCGCGCACGACGAGACGGAACAGCTGGACGTCGCCGGGCTGCGCAGCGCCATCTCCTCGTAGCGGCACTCCCGGCGAGGGCTCCCGCGGGCCCTACTTGTCGATGTCGCCGACGACGAAGAAGAGCGATCCCAGGATGGCCACCATGTCGGCGACCAGCGTGCCGGGCAGCAGCTCGGTCAGGGCCTGGATGTTGTTGAACGAGGCGGAGCGGAGCTTCAGCCGGTACGGGGTCTTCTCGCCCTTGGACACCAGGTAGTAGCCGTTGATGCCGAGCGGGTTCTCGGTCCACGCGTACGTGTGGCCCTCCGGTGCCTTCAGCACCTTGGGCAGCCGCTGGTTGATCGGTCCGGGCGCCAGAACGGCCATCCGGTCCAGGCAGGCGTCCGCGAGATCCAGCGCGTTGTGCGACTGGCCCAGCAGGCACTCGAACCGCGCCAGGCAGTCGCCCTCGGTCGCGGTGACGACCTTGAGCGTGTCCTGGAGCTCCCCGTAGGCGAGATACGGCTCGTCACGCCGCAGGTCGAAGTCGACCCCCGAGGCGCGGGCGATCGGACCGGACACCCCGTACGCGTGCACGGCCTCGGCGGAGAGCACACCCACTCCGCGGGTCCGGGCCCGGAAGATCTCGTTGCCCAGCACCAGGTCGTCGTACACGTTCATCCGGGAGCGCACCGAGGCGATCGCGTCGCGGGCGCGGCCGAGCCAGCCCGCGGGAAGGTCCTCCTTGAGCCCGCCGACGCGGTTGAACATGTAGTGCATCCGGCCGCCGGAGACCTCCTCCATCACGGCCTGGAGTTCCTCGCGTTCCCGGAACGCGTGGAACATCGGGGTGATCCCGCCCAGTTCGAGGGGGTAGGAGCCGAGGAACATCAGGTGGTTCAGTACCCGGTTGAGTTCGGCGAGCAGCGTCCGCGTCCACACGGCGCGCTCGGGGACCTCCATGCCGAGCATGCGCTCGACGGCCATGACGACACCGAGCTCGTTGGAGAACGCCGACAGCCAGTCGTGGCGGTTGGCGAGCATCACGATCTGCCGGTAGTCGCGCGCCTCGAACAGCTTCTCGGCGCCCCGGTGCATGTAGCCGATGACCGGTTCGGCGTGCTGGATGCGCTCGCCGTCCAGGACGAGCCGCAGGCGGAGCACCCCATGGGTCGAGGGGTGCTGGGGGCCGATGTTGAGCACCATGTCGGTGCTCTCTGCCGCGCCGCCGATGCCGACCGTCGTCTCCGTCATGCCGGACAGTATCCCCCGGGTCCCCGGGGCTTCGCCCGTGACCCCGCTCCTCAGCCGCCGGAGGCGGCGGACGGCACACGTACCCGCTGCGAGAGCCAGCCGAAATCGCCCAGTCCGCCGCGCGCGGTGAGCTCCGCCGCCTCGCCCGACGAGGAGAGCGCCCGGAGGTACCCGGCCGGGTCGGCCGACGCCATGGAGAGCGGTGGCCTTTCACCGCTGACCCCCAGCTCCCGGAGCGCCGCGCGCTGGTCACGCACCTCGGCCGGTACGCCGGCGACGGCGCTCCCCGCCTCCGCGCACGCGTCCAGCGCCACATGGGACGTGAGGTCGCAGCTGCCGTCCGGCACCGGGTGTACCTCGCGCCCCGCCCGGAAGCCGGTCAGCGTCCCGAACGGCGGCCTCGACTCCCGTACGTGCGCGTAGTCGACCGCCACCGCCAGGCCCTCCGCCAGCGAGGCGACCGCCCGCGCCCACGCCTCGTCGCGCGGCCGGCCGATCTCCGCACGGTCGCCCGGGTCCGTCAGCGGCCACCAGCGCCGCAGCCATTCCGCGTCCGCCGCACCGACCGGGTCACCCAGCCGTTCCGTGCCGTCCGCCCGCACGAGGACCTGGCGCGCCACCCCGTCGGCGTCGGCCTCCGCGATGTCCACCGGGACGTTGTCCAGCCACTCGTTGGCGAACAGCAGCCCGGTGACGCCCTGCGGAGGCTCGGCACACCACTCGATCCGCGGGTCGAGACCGGGTGGGCGCCCGGCGATCTCCACCGCGTACGCCCGCACCTTCAGCCCGGCGGGCACCGCCGCCAGCACCCCGGTCAGCAGCTCGCCGCGCCCCGCGCCCACGTCCACCAGGGCGACCTCTTCGGAGTCCAGCTCCCGCGCCGTCCCTGCGAGCAGCCGGGCTACGGCGGCGGCGAAGAGCGGGGAGGCGTGCACCGACGTGCGGAAATGTCCCGCGGGTCCTTCCGGCCGCCGGTAAAAGCCCTCGTCCCCGTACAAAGCGGTCTCTGCCGCTTCCCGCCAACCGCACCAGTCATCCATCACGTAGGCAAGTCTCCACCTTGGGGAGTACGGTCCCAGGATCTGGATCGGCCCTCCGGCTGACCCGGTCACCGATCTGCTGTCCCTACGCTGGGTTACGTGCAGCGCCTCTACGACTTCATCCGCAGACACCCGACGGGCGTCGACAGTTTCTGGGCTGTCTTCCTCCTCGGGCTCTCCGGCGTGTCGATCGTGGCCGGCCAGAACGGCGGCGGACGGGAGATGGCCCTGGCGGTGCCGGTCACGCTCGGCCTGTGCACGGTCGTCGCGCTGCGCCGGCGCGCTCCCGAGAAGATGCTGCTGCTCGCCGTGGCGATGGGGCTCGCACAACTGGTCCTGGACGTCAGGCCGGGCATCGCGGACTTCGCCCTCCTCGTGATCACGTACACCGTGGCCACCGTCGGGGAGCGCTGGGCCTCGCGGCTCGCCCTGGCGTGCAGCCTCGTCGCGGCCGGGCTCTCGCACCTCCGCTGGCCGGAGCGCACCGATGAGCACTGGGCGCAGTCCATCTTCGTCGTGGTCGTGATGACGGTGCCGTTCGTCCTGGCCTGGGTGCTCGGCGACTCGATGCGGACCCGCCGTGCCTACTTCGACCAGCTGGAGGAGCGCGCGGCCCGGCTGGAACGGGAGCGTGAGGCGCAGTCGAAGGTCGCGGTGGCCGCCGAGCGGGCCCGGATCGCCCGCGAGCTGCACGACGTCGTCGCCCACAACGTCTCCGTGATGGTGGTCCAGGCCGATGGCGCCGCGTACGTCATGGACGCAGCGCCTGAGCAGGCGCGGCAGGCGCTGGAGACCATTTCGAGCACCGGCCGCCAGGCACTCGCGGAGATGCGAAGGCTGCTCGGCGTGCTGCGCACCGGCGATGCCCCGGAGAGCGGGGAGTACGTGCCGCAGCCCGACGTCGGGCAGATCGAGGACCTGATCGAGCAGGTCAGGCGGACCGGCCTGGCGGTGGACTTCAAGATCGAGGGCACGCCGCGCCCGCTCCCGAGCGGGGTGGAACTGACCGCGTACCGCATCGTGCAGGAAGCCCTCACCAACACGCGTAAGCACGGCGGCCCGGACGCCGGTGCGAGCGTGCGGCTGGTCTACTTCGACGACGGCCTCGGGCTCCTCGTGGAGGACGACGGCCGGGGGGCCGCGCACGAGCTGTACGAGGACGGCGGGGCCGACGGAGCCGGCCACGGCATGATCGGTATGAGGGAGCGGGTCGGCATGGTCGGCGGCACGCTGGACGCGGGCCCGCGTCCCGGCGGCGGATTCCGGATCAGCGCCCTGCTGCCGCTGAAGCCCGGCCACTAGACATCCGTGACCCACCCGCTGGAAGCCCGACCCATCCACTGACCAGGAGAACAGGACACCTCATGGCGATCCGCGTGATGCTCGTCGACGACCAGGTGCTGCTGCGCACCGGATTCCGGATGGTGCTCGCCGCCCAGCCGGACATGGAGGTCGTCGCCGAGGCCGGTGACGGCGCCGAGGCGATCGAGGTGCTGCGGGCCACCGCGGTGGACGTCGTGCTGATGGACGTCCGTATGCCGAGGCTGGACGGCGTCGAGGCGACCCGGCGCATCTGCGCGCAGACCGACCCGCCCAAGGTGCTCATCCTGACCACGTTCGACCTGGACGAGTACGCCTTCTCCGGGCTGAAGGCGGGGGCCAGCGGCTTCATGCTCAAGGACGTGCCGCCCGGCGAGCTGCTCGCCGCGATCCGCGCCGTGCACAGCGGGGACGCGGTCGTCGCGCCGTCCACCACGCGCCGGTTGCTCGACCGCTTCTCCTCGATGCTGCCGACCAGCGGCAAGGACCCCAGCCACAAGCACATCGAGAAGCTCACCGAGCGGGAACGCGAAGTGATGATGCTGGTCGCGCAGGGCCTGTCGAACGGTGAGATCGCCGCGCGGCTCGTGCTGTCCGAGGCGACCGTGAAGACGCATGTCGGCCGCATCCTGACGAAGCTGAACCTGCGCGACCGGGTGCAGGTCGTCGTGCTCGCGTACGAGACGGGCCTCGTCCGGGCCGGCGGCGGAGCGGGCTGAGGGTGACTGCGGCCTCGCCGGCCCCCGACCCGCCCTAACGCAGGATCCCCTCCAGGAAGTCGCTGCCGAGCCGGGTCACCGCGGTCAGGTCCAGCTGGTGCAGCACGTAGCGGCCGCGCCGCCGGGTGGTGACCAGACCGGCCTTCTTCAGTACCGAGAGGTGGCGCGAGACCTCGGGAGCCGTGATCCCGTGCGAGTCGGCGAGTTCGCCGGTGGAGTACGGGGAACGGGCGAGGTTGCGGCACAGGCGCATCCGCATCGGGTGCGCCAGGGCCTCCATCCGGAGCTGGAGCAGCTCGACGGAGGCGGGGGACGGCAGGTCGGGCCGGTGCACCGGGTAGTGGATCACCGGCCGCCAGTCCGGGGCGTGCAGCACCATGAGGTGCGGCCAGCCGAACGTGGTCGGGATGAGCGTGAGTCCGGGGCCGACGGCCGGGTCGGTGGCGTTGGTCCGGCCCTCGGACAGCTTGTCGACGCCGATCCTGGTCCCGTCGTCGTTCAGCGACAGGGCGGCGGAGACCGCACGCACCGCCTCGTCGAGCCCCTTGCGCCGCAGCAGTTCCGTCTTGTGCCGGGCGTCGGCGACGAGCTGGACCCGCACCCGCCGCCAGGTGTCCGCGAAGAACGCCTGCTCGCAGTCCTCGAAGAGCCGCCGGACCCAGCCGCGTACGGCGAGCGGATCAGCCAGCAGCTGCTGGGTGAAGTGCGCCTGCTGCGGTCCGCGGGCGGCCGCCATGTCCAGTGCGCGGGCCCGCATCGTCGCGTCGGTCAGCGGGGACGGCGCCCCGGTGCCGTAGTGGCTGGCGCAGGTGAATTCCAGAGCGGCGGCGACGAACCGCTCGTCGTCCAGTTTGTCGAGGATGTCCAGGTCCTCGGCGAGCGTCGCCCCGGTCCTGCCGTCACCGCCGCGCACCCCGGCGAACGGCATGAAGATGTCCGAGAAGGTGTTGCGCCAGAGGAACTCGGCCTCGTGGAGCCGGTCCGCGAGGGCGGGCTCCAGGGAGGCGGCGGTCGCTGTCGCCCAGCCGTGCAGTCCCGGATGGTGGCCGGGCTCCGAGAGCGCATGGAGAGCCAGCCCCAGCTCGGCCAGGGGAGAGGTCTCGAAGACGATGGCTTCGGCGGGCAGACCCGCGATGTCGATGTTCACGCTCACGCCTCCATAGTGCGGGGTGCCGGGACGGAGGCCCCCGACGTTTGACGGTGCTGGTCAATCGACGCGCCGGCCGGCCGCGACCGGCTCACGCTGGAGACATGGACGCGATTCAGCAGCACATGCTCGACAGCTACCGCGCGGCCCGGCACGGCGAGCCCCCGCCGCCACCGCCCGGCCGTCACGACCGTGAGGTCCTGCGGGCCCTCCGGGACCGTCTTCGGTCCCGGACGGCCGCACCCCGTCCGCGGCCCGGCCCGTAGACACAGGCGAACCACCGCCTGACATCACAGGGGCATCCACCGCCCGTGATCCCAGGCGATCCACCGCCCGCGGCAACCGCCCGTGATCGCAGGCGATCCACCGCCCCGCGGCAACCACCGCGATCACCGCTCGTCCCGCCGGCGGCCGTCGGCGCTCCTCCTGCCTGCCGGTGTCCGTCGTGGGACGATCGACGTCCGGGCGACCGACAGCGCGCCCGGCGCCGTCCGACCGGATTTCCGCCGGAGCCGCAGAGTTACCCACAGGCTGTGGACAGCCGTGAGGCGGCGCGAAACGCTGGCGTAGCATTCAGAGAAATCGTCCGGTACCCCCCGCGGACTGGAACGGAAGGCCATCGCCGCGTGAATACGACAACTTCGAAGGACCCCCTCGACGCGAGGGACCGCCCCGCCCGCCTCACGGTCGGCGTCGTCGGTGCCGGACGGGTCGGCCCCGCCCTCGCCGCCTCGCTCCAGCTCGCGGGACACCGCCCGGTGGCCGTATCGGGCGTCTCCGACGCATCGGTACGCCGAGCGGCCGCCCTCCTGCCCGACGTACCCCTGGTGACGCCCGCCGAGGTGCTGGCGCGCGCCGAGCTGGTGCTGCTGACCGTCCCCGACGACGCGCTGCCCGGCCTGGTCGAAGGCCTCGCCGAGACCGGGGCCGTACGGCCGGGACAGCTGATCGTCCACACGTCGGGGCGCTACGGGACCAAGGTGCTCGATCCGGCCAGGCGGGCCGGGGCGCTGCCCCTCGCCCTGCACCCGGCCATGACGTTCACCGGCAGTTCGATCGACGTCCAGCGGCTCGCGGGCTGCTCGTTCGGTGTCACCGCACCCGGGGAGCTCAGACTCGCCGCGGAGGCGCTGGTCATCGAGATGGGCGGCGAGCCCGAATGGATCGCGGAGGAGTCCCGCCCGCTCTACCACGCGGCCCTCGCGCTCGGCGCGAACCACCTGGTCACGCTGGTCGCCGAGGCCATGGAGCTGCTGGCCAAGGCCGGGGTGTCCGCCCCCGACCGGATGCTCGGCCCGCTCCTCGGGGCCGCCCTCGACAACGCCCTGCGCTCCGGCGACGCGGCACTGACCGGACCCGTCGCCCGCGGCGACGCGGGCACCGTGGCGGCGCATATCGGCGAGCTGCGCGCGCACGCCCCGCAGACGGTGGCGGGATACGTCGCGATGGCCCGCGCCACCGCCGACCGGGCACTCGCGCACGGGATGCTGAAGGCGGAACTGGCCGAGGACCTGCTCGGAGTCCTGGCCGACGGGAGCCGCACGATCCCGCCCTCCGGAACCGAGGGCACCGGACCGAGGGAGGCCCGATGAGCACCCCGGAACCCGGTGCGCCGGCTGCGACGCCGGTCACCGCCACCACCCCCGTCCTCCTGCACACCGCGGCCGAGCTCGACGCCCTGCGCCGTCCGGCCGGGGCCAGGCGCGTCGTCGTCATGACCATGGGCGCGCTCCACGAAGGCCACGCCACCCTCATCCGTACGGCACGCTCAGCGGCGGGCCCGGCCGGCCAGGTCGTCGTCACGGTCTTCGTGAACCCGCTCCAGTTCGGCGAGGCGGCAGACCTCGACCGCTACCCGCGCACCCTCGACGCCGACCTCGTGGTCGCCGCCGCCGCGGGCGCCGACGCGGTCTTCGCACCCTCGGTCGACGAGGTCTACCCCGGGGGCGAACCCCAGGTCCGCATCACCGCCGGTCCCATGGGCGAGCGGCTCGAAGGCGCCGCGCGCCCCGGGCACTTCGACGGGATGCTCACCGTCGTCGCCAAGCTGCTCCACCTCACCCGCCCCGACGAGGCGCTCTACGGGCAGAAGGACGCGCAGCAGCTGGCGCTCATCCGCCGCATGGTGCGCGACCTCGACTTCGGCGTCGTGATCACGGGCGTACCCACCGTCCGCGACCCCGACGGCCTGGCCCTCTCCAGCCGCAACCGTTTCCTCTCCGCCGAGGAGCGGCGCACCGCGCTCGCACTGCCCCGGTCCCTGTTCGCGGCGCGCGACCGGCTGGCCGCCCAGCAGGCCCTGCACGAGCGCGCGACGGCGACCACGGCCAGCGTGAGCCGGGTCGCCGGTCTCGCCGCGCTCGGTGAGTCCCGCGCCGCGGCCGACACCCAGGCGGTCGCCCTGGCCCGGCCGAGCGGCGGGCCCGCCGCGGTCCGCGCCGCGGCCCGCCTCGTCCTGGACGACGCGTCCAAGGAGCAGCCGCCGCTCGCCGTGGACTATCTCGCCCTCGTCGACCCGTCGGACTTCACCGAGATCCCCGACGACCGCGACCACGGCGAGGCGATCCTCGCCGTGGCGGCACGCGTGGGCGCCACCCGACTGATCGACAACATCCCGCTGACCTTCGGAGCGCTCACGTGACCGGAATACGGCTGACCGCCCCCGCCCCCGGCTGGTCCATCGACGCCGACGTCGTCGTGGTCGGCTCGGGCGTGGCCGGTCTCACCACCGCACTGCGCTGCGCCGCCGCGGGTCTCGCCACCGTCGTGGTGACCAAGGCGCGGCTGGACGACGGGTCCACCCGCTGGGCGCAGGGCGGTATCGCGGCGGCACTCGGCGAGGGCGACACCCCCGAGCAGCACCTGGCCGACACCCTCGTCGCGGGCGCGGACCTGTGCGACGAGACGGCGGTTCGGGCCCTGGTCACCGAAGGCCCCGACGCCGTACGCCGGCTGATCGAGACCGGCGCGCTCTTCGACAAGACGGAGAGCGGCGACATCGCGCTGACCCGCGAGGGCGGCCACCACCGCCGCCGCATCGCGCACGCCGGGGGCGACGCCACCGGAGCCGAGATCTCCCGCGCCCTGGTCGAGGCGGTGCGCTCGGCGGCCCTGCACACCGTGGAGAACGCCCTGGTCCTGGACCTCCTCACGGACGCCGAAGGCCGTACGGCGGGAGTCACCCTGCACGTCATGGGCGAGGGGCAGCACGACGGAGTGGGCGCGGTCCGCGCCCCCGCGGTCGTCCTCGCCACCGGCGGCATGGGCCAGGTCTTCTCCGCCACGACCAACCCGTCGGTCTCCACCGGCGACGGCGTTGCCCTGGCGCTGCGGGCCGGCGCGGAGGTCTCGGACCTGGAGTTCGTCCAGTTCCACCCGACGGTCCTGTTCCTGGGCGCCGACTCGGAGGGCCAGCAGCCCCTCGTGTCCGAAGCGGTACGGGGCGAGGGCGCCCACCTCGTCGACGCGTCCGGCACCCGCTTCATGCTCGGGCAGCACGAGCTCGCGGAGCTGGCCCCGCGCGACATCGTCGCCAAGGCGATCACCCGCCAGATGCACCGGCACGGCACCGAGCACATGTACCTGGACGCCCGGCACTTCGGCGCCGAGATGTGGGAGCACCGCTTCCCCACGATCCTGGCCGCCTGCCGGGCCCACGGCATCGACCCGGTCACCGAGCCGATCCCGGTCGCCCCGGCCGCGCACTACGCCTCGGGCGGCATCCGGACCGACCTCACCGGCCGTACGACGGTTCCCGGGCTCTACGCCTGCGGCGAGGTCGCCTGCACGGGCGTGCACGGCGCGAACCGGCTGGCCTCGAACTCCCTCCTGGAGGGCCTGGTCTTCGCGGAGCGCATCGCGGCCGACATCGTGCGCGACAGGCCGGAGCGGACCGAGGCGGTGGAGCCCGTCGGCGGGAGCACCTCGCCGCTCCTGGTCCCCGAGTCCCGGGCGGCGATCCAGCGGATCATGACGAAGGGCGCCGGAGTCATCCGTTCCGCGGCCAGTCTCGCCACCGCGGCCGAGGAGCTGCAGGCCCTGCAGCGCACGGCCGCCGACGACGCGGACGCGGCCGAACCCAAGGTGGCGGTACCGGGCGTGGACGCCTGGGAGGCCACCAACCTCCTCCTGGTCTCGCGGGTCCTGGTCGCCGCGGCCCGTGAGCGCGAGGAGACCCGCGGCTGCCACTGGCGCGAGGACCGGCCCGAGCGGGACGACGAGAACTGGCGCCGCCACCTCGTCGTACGGATCGCCCCGGACCGGCGGCTGGTCGTCAGCCGTACGGAGACCGCCGCATTCCCGCCCGTACGCGCCACAGAGACACCAGACTGCTCAAGCACCACGAACCACCCCGCCCACGCCCCTGAGGAGCCGCAACCGTGAGCACGCCCGAAGAGAATCCGCGCCCCACGCCCGTGGACGTACCGCTGATCCATATCGGCGCGCCCGCTCCCGCCACGGACGGCTGCGGCGACGGCTGCGGCTGCGGCGACGGTTACGACCCCGACGGCCTGGAGTGCGGTCTCGACCCCGCCCTCGCCCAGCTGCTCGCCGAAGCGGGCCTGGACCCCGTCCAGGTCGAGGACGTCGCCCATGTCGCCATCGAGGAGGACCTCGACGGCGGCGTGGACGTCACGACCGTGGCGACGGTCCCCGAGGACGCCGTGGCGACCGGTGACTTCACCGCGCGCGAGGCGGGCGTCGTCGCCGGCATCCACATCGCGGAAGCGGTGCTCTCGATCGTCTGTACGGAGGAGTTCGAGGTCGAGCGGCACGTCGAGGACGGTGACCGCGTCGTCGCCGGCCAGAAGCTGCTGACGGTCACCACCCGCACCCGTGACCTGCTCACCGGCGAGCGCAGCGCCCTCAACCTGCTCTGCAGGCTCTCGGGCATCGCGACCGCCACGCGTGCCTGGGCCGACGTGCTCGAAGGCACGAAGGCCAAGGTCCGCGACACCCGCAAGACGACTCCCGGCCTGCGCGCGCTGGAGAAGTACGCGGTGCGCTGCGGCGGCGGCGTCAACCACCGCATGTCGCTCTCGGACGCGGCGCTCGTCAAGGACAACCACGTCGTCGCGGCGGGCGGCGTCGCGGAGGCGTTCAAGCGGGTCAGGGCCGCGTTCCCGGACGTGCCGATCGAGGTCGAGGTCGACACGCTGGAGCAGGTCCGCGAGGTCCTCGACGCCGGCGTCGACCTGATCCTGCTGGACAACTTCACCCCCGCGCAGACCGTGGAGGCCGTCGCCCTGGTCGGCGGCCGCGCCGTCCTGGAGTCCTCCGGCCGGCTCTCGCTCGCGTCCGCGCGCGCCTACGCTGAGGCGGGCGTCGACTACCTGGCCGTGGGCGCGCTCACCCACTCCTCGCCGATCCTCGACATCGGTCTGGACTTCCGGGACGCCGACGGGGCCGGCATCTGATGCTGCTCACCATCGACGTCGGCAACTCGCACACGGTCCTCGGCCTGTTCGACGGCGAGGAGATCGTCGAGCACTGGCGGATCTCGACCGATTCCCGCCGCACGGCCGACGAGCTCGCCGTGCTGCTCCAGGGCCTGATGGGGATGCACCCGCTGCTCGGTATGGAGCTCGGTGACGGCATCGAGGGCATCGCGATCTGCTCCACCGTCCCGGCCGTCCTGCACGAGCTCCGTGAGGTCACCCGCCGCTACTACGGCGACGTCCCGGCGATCCTCGTGGAGCCGGGCGTCAAGACCGGCGTGCCGGTCCTGATGGACAACCCCAAGGAGGTCGGCGCCGACCGCATCATCAACGCGGTCGCTGCGGTCGAGCTCTACGGCGGTCCGGCGATCGTCGTGGACCTCGGAACGGCCACCACCTTCGACGCGATCTCGGCGCGCGGCGAGTACACGGGCGGCGTGATCGCGCCCGGCATCGAGATCTCGGTGGAGGCGCTGGGGGTCAAGGGCGCCCAGCTCCGCAAGATCGAGCTGGCCAGGCCGCGCAGCGTGATCGGCAAGAACACGGTCGAGGCCATGCAGTCCGGCATCGTCTACGGCTTCGCGGGCCAGATCGACGGCGTCGTGTCCCGCATGAAGAAGGAGCTGGCGGCGAACCCCGACGACGTCACCGTCATCGCGACCGGTGGCCTTGCTCCGATGGTGTTGCAGGACGCCACGGTCATCGACGAGCACGAGCCCTGGCTGACGCTCATCGGTCTGCGCCTCGTGTACGAGCGCAACGTCGCGCGGCTCTGAGGCACGCGCCCGCACCTGCGGGAATGTCCTGGGCGGCACGGCGGAATACGCCGCGCCGCCCACGGCCAGTTAAGAGGATTTTGTCCATTTAGCACGTATTCTCACGTTATGCCCACGCCCTACGGATCACGCGGCGGCATGGCGTTCAGCGCGGACGAGCTGCGTGTGCTCCGACGCGTCCTCGCCATCGCCCTGTACCCCACGCCCTTGCCCGAAGAGGATGTCCAGGACTGCCTGCGGCTCGCGGAGGCCGTGGACGAGGCGGTCGGTGAGGCGGGCAGGCTGCGCGCCTTCCTCCTCGCCGACCTCGCCCGCTACCGCGAAGCCCTCCCCGGTTCCGTCTCCGGCTACCTCGAACTCCTCCAGGACGCCCTGGCCGCCGGATACGACCCCCGCCCCGACGATCTCGCGGCCCTGCGCGCCCTGCGCGGGAAACCCCTCGCGGCGGCCCTCCTGGACCGCTGCCAGGTGCTCGCCGAGCGCTCGGTGCGCGCCCGGCTCGCCGGGCGCGCCGTCTCCGCCACGGCCCCGGCCCCGCGCAGCCGCCTGACGGCGCTGCCGGGCGGGCTCGCCCTCGCGAAGGAACCCGACCGCCCGAAGGCCCCGCCGGCCCCGGCCCCGGCCCGCCCGCCCGCCCCTGCGGAGCGCCCCGCGCCGAAGCCGTCCGAGGTCTTCCCGCCCCGCCGCCGCCCCGTCACCCCGTCCGAGGAGCGCGCCGCGGGCTGACCGGTCCGCCGCGTCCTCCGCCGGGAGGGCGCGGCGTCCGGCCGCAGGGGGCTCGCTACTCTGGACGGCATGGACTACGTATCCGCGCTTCTGCCCCCCGTGGTGATGGCCGCATTCTTCATCGGTCTCGTCGTGACGATCGTCAAGAGTCAGGGCGGTCCCAACAAGACCAAGGAGGACGCGGCCGTGGACGCCGCGATCTCCCGCGCGGAGTCGGTCCAGCAGACCCCGCGGGCCGAAGGCGCCTGACTGCGCCCCACCCGGACCCGAGAAGGGCGTACGGCTCGTGAGTGACGAGCTGTACGCCCTTTTATTATGTAAATAACCGCTCATTCCAGACATCTAGCACTAAGGTGACGCTGTGCCTCGCCAATTGGGAGAGCTGGAAGACGCCGTGATGACACGGGTCTGGCAATGGAACCGGCCGGTTACCGTCCGGGAAGTTCTCGAGGACCTTCAGCGGGAACGGTCCATCGCGTACACGACCGTCATGACGGTAATGGACAATCTCCATCAGAAGGGCTGGGTGCGCAGGGAAGTCGACGGCCGCGCATATCGATATACGGCGGTCTCCACCCGTGCCGCGTACTCGGCCGCACTGATGAACGAAGCCTGGTCGCGCAGCGACAACCCCGCCGCCGCTCTGGTCGCCTTCTTCGGCATGATGTCGGCCGAACAGCGCGAGGCCCTGCAGGACGCCACGCGCATGGTTCTGCCCACCTTCCCCGAAGCCCCCGCGAGTCCGGCCGGTGAGACAACCCCGGCCGATGACACGGAGCCGGAGACCGGGCGATAGCGTCGGGGCATGTCGTCAGAGCTGCCGCAAACCCAGTCGGATACCGAGTTTCAAACCGACCCGTCGGTAAATAGGCCGGCCATCACCGTCCGCCGTGCCAGGACGACCGATGTGACGTCGGTCCGCGGGCTCCTTGACGGGTACGTCTCCGAAGGCATCCTGCTCGACAAAGCGACGGTGACTCTTTACGAGGACATCCAGGAGTTCTGGGTCGCTGAACGCGACGAGGACGCCCGTGTCATCGGCTGCGGCGCACTCCACGTGATGTGGGAAGACCTCGCCGAAGTGCGCACACTCGCCGTCGATCACAGCATCAAGGGCGCGGGAGTCGGGCATCAAGTGCTGGACAAGCTCTTGCAGACCGCGCGCTGGCTGGGGGTGCGGCGGGTTTTCTGTCTGACCTTCGAAGTGGACTTCTTCGCGAAGCACGGCTTCGTCGAGATCGGAGAGACGCCGGTCGACACAGATGTCTACAGTGAGCTGCTGCGTTCCTATGACGAGGGCGTCGCGGAGTTCCTGGGTCTCGAACGAGTGAAGCCGAACACCTTGGGCAACAGCCGGATGCTTCTGCACCTGTGATCGGCACAAGCCTTCGCTGCCCTATGTCCGAATCGCGCATGTTTCCCGCGTTCTTGCACTCCCGGACCTCTCCCAGGGGTTTGTGTTTTCCGGGGAAAAGCGGTTTCCTTTCCGCGTACTACATTTTCGATGAAAGGAAATCCAGTGGCACAGAAGGTTCAGGTCCTTCTTGTCGATGACCTCGACGGCGGCGAGGCGGACGAGACAGTGACGTTCGCACTTGACGGCAAGACGTACGAGATCGACCTCACCACGACCAACGCGGACAAGCTCCGTGGTCTTCTTGAGCCGTACACCAAGAGTGGCCGTCGTACCGGTGGCCGCGCCGCGACCGGTCGTGGCAAGGGCCGCGCCGTCACGGGTGGCAACAAGGACACCGCAGAGATCCGTAAGTGGGCTCGCGAGCACGGCCACAATGTGAATGACCGGGGCCGTGTTCCCGCAGAGATTCGTGAGGCTTACGAGAAGGCCAACGGCTGAGCTGTCGGCCTATAGGTCAGCAGCCCGGACCGGGCTCGCGTCAGTCGCGCCCGGTGGCATTCCGTCGCGGCCACGTCCACCAGCCGTGCGAGATCGGGAACATCCCCACCCCTGTTCCCGAAGCCGACGAGGGCCGGCAGCGTCGGTCCGACCTCCTGTCTCGGCTCGGGGGGCCGCAGCCAGAAGGCGGCCCCCGGCGAGCCGGCCGCACAGCCGGGCGGCGCCGGGGCGGTGATGCGCCCGCCGGTGCCCACGGCGGTCAGATCGAGGGCGATTCCGCCCCACTCCAGCCAGTCGAGCAGCCCCGGCAGCTCATCGGCGCTTCCCGCGGCTACCAGCAGTGCCATGCGCCGCCCGGCCAGCACCACCGGACCCGTGCGCCCCAGCCGTCTCAGCACGGCGTGACCGGCCTCGGCGGGCAGTTCCAGCACATCGAAGCGCAGCCCGGTCAGCAGACGCACCGGTGTGCCCTCCGCGGTGGCCCAGCCGAGTTCACGCTCGTACCGCAGTGCCCAGTCGTCGGTGCCGGGCGACGAGCGGGGAGTCGGAACGGTGAGGGCCATGCCCGATGAACCGCCGAACCGGCCCCATGGTTACGCGGAGTGGCTCACGGATTGCCCAGGGTGCCCGGTATGGGGGTGTGCGGACATATTCGGGGGCGCAAAGATGTTCGCCCGTAGCTGAGGGAACCGGGTCGCGCCGCATGGACTGTCAGTAGTTGCGGGTAAGACATCCCTAGTGGGAAGGGGCGACACGCAGGTCGATACGTCTCACGTTCGCCATCGGCGTACTGGCGAAAGGGGTATCTGCCTGGCCTGCGGGAACATCGTCTCGCACCATCGGGTTGGAGCAGTTGTCGGCGTTCCGGGCAGGAGGCCAAGAACGGGTGTCGGCAGTTGGAATGAGCGGTCCCCGCTTGCGGGACTAAGCTGCGGAAGGACAGGGAGGGGACCGACCCCTTACTGCCTGACCGCTCTGAGGAGCGATTAACGATGTTCGAGAGGTTCACCGACCGCGCGCGGCGGGTTGTCGTCCTGGCTCAGGAAGAAGCCCGGATGCTCAACCACAACTACATCGGCACCGAGCACATCCTCCTGGGCCTGATCCACGAGGGTGAGGGTGTCGCCGCTAAGGCCCTGGAGAGCCTCGGGATTTCGCTCGAGGCGGTCCGCCAGCAGGTGGAGGAGATCATCGGTCAGGGCCAGCAGGCCCCGTCCGGACACATCCCCTTCACTCCCCGAGCCAAGAAGGTCCTGGAGCTCTCGCTCCGCGAGGCCCTTCAGCTGGGCCACAACTACATCGGCACCGAGCACATCCTGCTCGGCCTGATCCGCGAGGGCGAGGGCGTCGCAGCCCAGGTCCTCGTGAAGCTGGGCGCCGACCTGAACCGGGTTCGGCAGCAGGTCATCCAGCTGCTCTCCGGGTACTCGGGAGGCAAGGAGGCGGCCACAGCAGGCGGCCCCGCCGAGGGCACGCC
Organism: Streptomyces sp. NPDC048560; assembly: GCF_040650955.1. Classification (NCBI taxonomy): domain Bacteria; kingdom Bacillati; phylum Actinomycetota; class Actinomycetes; order Kitasatosporales; family Streptomycetaceae; genus Streptomyces; species Streptomyces sp. NPDC048560. Next base: position 30,808 of record NZ_JBEZIJ010000013.1, on the reverse strand, counting down.
CTCGACGTCCCTGGTGCTCGACCAGTTCGGCCGGAACCTCACCCAGGCCGCTCGTGAATCCAAGCTCGACCCGGTCATCGGGCGCGAGAAGGAGATCGAGCGGGTCATGCAGGTGCTGTCCCGCCGTACCAAGAACAACCCGGTCCTCATCGGCGAGCCCGGCGTCGGCAAGACGGCGGTCGTCGAGGGCCTGGCACAGGCGATCGTCAAGGGCGAGGTGCCCGAGACCCTCAAGGACAAGCACCTCTACACGCTCGACCTCGGCGCCCTGGTCGCGGGTTCCCGCTACCGCGGTGACTTCGAGGAGCGCCTGAAGAAGGTCCTCAAGGAGATCCGCACCCGCGGCGACATCATCCTGTTCATCGACGAGCTCCACACCCTGGTGGGTGCGGGCGCCGCCGAGGGCGCGATCGACGCCGCGAGCATCCTCAAGCCCATGCTGGCGCGAGGCGAGCTCCAGACCATCGGTGCCACGACGCTCGACGAGTACCGCAAGCACCTGGAGAAGGACGCCGCTCTCGAGCGACGCTTCCAGCCCATCCAGGTCGCGGAGCCGTCGCTGCCGCACACCATCGAGATCCTCAAGGGTCTGCGCGACCGTTACGAGGCCCACCACCGGGTCTCCATCACGGACGAGGCGCTGGTCCAGGCCGCGACGCTGGCCGACCGGTACATCTCGGACCGCTTCCTGCCGGACAAGGCGATCGACCTGATCGACGAGGCCGGTTCCCGGATGCGCATCCGCCGGATGACCGCGCCGCCGGACCTCCGCGAGTTCGACGAGAAGATCGCGGGTGTCCGTCGCGACAAGGAGTCGGCGATCGACTCCCAGGACTTCGAGAAGGCGGCGTCTCTCCGCGACAAGGAGAAGCAGCTGCTGGCGGCGAAGACCAAGCGCGAGAAGGAATGGAAGGCCGGCGACATGGACGTCGTCGCCGAGGTCGACGGCGAGCTCATCGCCGAAGTCCTGGCCACGGCCACCGGCATCCCGGTCTTCAAGCTGACGGAGGAGGAGTCCTCCCGTCTGCTGCGCATGGAGGACGAGCTCCACAAGCGCGTCATCGGGCAGAAGGACGCCATCAAGGCCCTTTCGCAGGCGATCCGCCGTACGCGAGCCGGTCTGAAGGACCCGAAGCGCCCCGGTGGTTCGTTCATCTTCGCCGGTCCGTCCGGTGTCGGTAAGACCGAGCTCTCCAAGACGCTCGCCGAATTCCTCTTCGGCGACGAGGACGCACTGATCTCCCTCGATATGTCGGAGTTCAGCGAGAAGCACACGGTTTCCCGTCTCTTCGGTTCGCCCCCCGGCTACGTGGGCTACGAAGAGGGCGGACAGCTCACCGAGAAGGTGCGCCGCAAGCCGTTCTCCGTCGTCCTCTTCGACGAGGTCGAGAAGGCCCACCCCGATATCTTCAATTCCCTGCTCCAGATTCTGGAAGACGGTCGCCTGACCGACTCCCAGGGCCGGGTCGTGGACTTCAAGAACACGGTCATCATCATGACGACCAACCTCGGGACCCGGGACATCTCCAAGGGCTTCAACCTGGGCTTCGCCGCCCAGGGCGACGTCAAGACGAACTACGAGCGGATGAAGGTCAAGGTCAACGAAGAGCTCAAGCAGCACTTCAGGCCCGAATTCCTCAACCGTGTCGACGACACGGTCGTCTTCCACCAGCTGACCGAGGAGGACATCATCCAGATCGTCGACCTCATGGTCGACAAGGTGGATGAGCGCCTCAAGGACCGCGACATGGGCATCGAGCTCAGTGCCGAGGCCAAGGCCCTCCTGGCGAAGAAGGGCTACGACCCCGTGATGGGCGCCCGGCCGCTGCGCCGGACGATCCAGCGCGAGATCGAGGACATCCTCTCCGAGAAGATCCTCTTCGGTGAGCTGCGCCCCGGTCACATCGTGGTCGTCGGTACGGAAGGCGAGGGCGAGGAGAAGAAGTTCTCGTTCCGCGGCGAGGAGAAGTCGGCACTGCCCGACGTTCCTCCGATCGAGCAGGCGGCAGGCGGCGCCGGCCCGAACATGACGAAGGACGCGTAACCGCGTCGTAGTCAGCAGATACGAAGGGGCTGCCCCGGACCGTTCATCGGTTCCGGGGCAGCCCCTTTTTCGTACGGCTCCCAAGGATCGGAGCGTGACGGCGATGCCCTCGTCGCCGACGATCTCCGAATGCGCGCCGTTGACGGTGACCCGGCAGCCGGGCAGGGCCCGGAGGGGCCCAGGTTGAACGGGTGCGGTGGGTTCGGACCCAGACGTATGCGGAGCGAGGTCAGGGACGGAGACGTCCTGACGACCGCGTCGAGCACGCTGCCAGCCGGTGACGTGCGGGAGGGGTTCCTCGGCCAGGAGCTGGAGCAGGGCGGGCGCCGAGACTTCGAGACCGGTGAGACCGGGGCTGGTGCGCAGGGCCTCGGACAGTCCGGCGGTGGGGGACTCGTTGTGGAGGTCAGGCTCTTCCACGCGTCGAGGCCTCCCAGGCGGTCCGCGGACGTCGATGTCAGCCTCAGCCGCGGCGTGCGTCGCTGAGCGAGCCCAGCGCCTCGATCGCCCTGTCCGGCAGCTCCTCGGTGTCCAGCTCTGCCGCCGTGCCTGCGGGAGAATTCCGACTGGCCTTCGCGCACCAGCCGAACGGGGAGTGCGGGCGAGGTCGCGCAGGGCGGTGTTCCGGGTGAACCGGTGCGCCAGGTCCTGTTCCAGTTCGGTCGGATGCTCGTGGTCGTCCCAGTCCAGCCGGGCAGCTGTGCCACGCCCCCACAAAGGACCGGATGTCCTCCTTCCGTAATCGGCAGGAGCCGTAGCTCCTCGAAGTCCGGCGACGTCAGCCAGTCCGGCCCGTCCAGCCCTCCGCCGGGTCGTCGAACGGCAGCCGGGCAGCGGTAGGCAGCCCGGCGGGCCCCGGGAAGGTGCCGGCCAGGGCGCGCACGTGCGCAGAGGGACGACGAAGGGCGCCAGGCCGTTCATCAGGGCCTCCAGCCGCCGGGGGAGGGTGCGCGCCGCCGCGTGGGCGGCCGGCCACCAGATCAGGGTGGTCTTCCCGCCGCCCGCGTTGCCCCGCAGCGGAACCCGGGCGCGGCCGGGGAGGAGGGTGTCGATGCGCTGCGGCACCGACGGTGAGGGACGCCCCGCGCCGGCGTCGGGAGGCTGGGCCTCCAGGCTTCGCGGAGGGACTCGACGGCGTCGGCGGGCTCGATGCCCGCCGGGTCGTCGGTGCCGTCGCCGGTCATGGTTCCCCCGGGTGCTCGACCGCTTTCTTGTCAGTGCGGTGGGCCCACAGGCCGAAGGTCCCGAAACGGACAGCCTTTGGGCCCACCGGCGGTGACAAGGCGCACAGGCCCCTGGAGGCCTACTAGCCGCCTTAGGAGGAGCGGGCATGATCGCGGGAGGGACCTTCGGCCCCGGCGGCGGGGGGCCCTTCGGCGAAACGGGGTGATGTGCCCGGAAGGCCGCCCCGTGTCCGTTTAGGGCCGTTTCGAACTGGGCTTAAACCCGATCCGGAAATTAGTTTTCCGGGCGTCGCGAGGGTCTGCGCGAAGGACCGTCAGCGATGAATTCCCGGTGTCCTGACTACGGCTTTTCTTCGTAGATGGGGGGTTTGAACCGAAGCGGGGGCGCGGGTTACCAAGGTGGAGCACGTCCGGCAGAACGCCGGTTCCACTCACCACCGGAGGACTTCCCCGTATGTCGAAGCGCGTTACGTTCCAGCAGTCCGCCCGCCCGTCCCTGTCCCGAGTCCGTGGCACCGTGGTCGCCGCTTCCGTGGGTGCATCGATGGTGCTCGGTGCGGGCGCGGCGTTCGCGGCCTCCGGTACGGCGAACACCACCGGCACCCCGGTTCTCGCCGGCGCCGCCCACTCCGTCGCCCAGCAGGCGGAGGCGCAGAGCAAGGCCGCCACGTCCGCGAAGAAGGCGGCGGCCGAGAAGTCGGCCAAGGCGAAGGAGGCGGCGAAGAAGAAGGCCGCCGCCGCGAAGAAGAACGCCAAGAAGAAGGCCTCCTCCTGGGAGGCCCCCGTCGAGAAGTACACGCTGAGCGCCACCTACGGCACCGGCGGCGCCCGCTGGGCCGCCAAGCACTCCGGTCAGGACTTCGCCGTCCCGATCGGCACCAAGGTCGAGGCCGCGCACGCCGGCACGGTCGTCAAGGCCGGTCCGAACGGCGGCGGCGACGGCCCCGCGTACGGCAACGCCATCGTGATCAAGCACTCCAACGGCAAGTACTCGCAGTACGCGCACCTGTCGAAGATCAACGTCAACATCGGCCAGACCGTGAAGACGGGCCAGAAGATCGCGCTTTCCGGCAACACCGGAAACTCCAGCGGCCCGCACCTCCACTTCGAGATCCGGACCACCCCGAACTACGGTTCCGCGCTCAACCCGGTCTCGTTCCTTCGCTCCATGCACGTCACCCTCTGACGCGTACCTACGCGTGATGACCCGGGTCGTGTGCCCGGGTGACCAGTTCGAAGGCGACCTCGAGGACAGCCATGCGCTTCTCCTCCGGGTCGCCTTCGACGTCTCTGAGGGCGAACATGCCGGCGTGCATCGTCAGGAGCGCGCTGATGCAGCGCACCTGGTCGGTGAGTGACGCCTCGGGGTCCTTGATCAGGTCGATCAGTCCGATGACCCGGCCCTTGATGGTCTCGCCGATGCTCAGGTCGCGTACGGTCGCCTGGTTCTCCTGCATGAAGCGGAAGAGCGGGGCCGCACTCGCGAGCGCGGCGCTGTAGCGGACCAGGATCTCCTTCTTCGTCTCCAGGGTGCGGGGCTGCTCCTTGCCCCAGACCAGCAGCTCCTCGATGGGCCGGTTGAGGTCCTCGAAGATGCTGTTGAGGATGTCTTCCTTGGTCTTGAAGTGGTAGTACAGCGCGGCCTTGGTGACGTCGAGGTGCTCGGCGATCTCGCGGAGCGACGTCTTCTCGTACCCCTGGTCGGCGAAGAGCTCCAGAGCCACGTCCTGGATGCGCTGGCGCGTGTTGCCGCGCCTGGGCTGCGGCGTGCTGCCCGTGCTCATAATGCTCTCCCATTACTTACTTGACGACCGGCTAGTTACGGGTCTAGCTTTCCCAGTGTAGTGAGCTAGCCGGGCGGCAAGTAAGTCCCCTGGCGGGCGGGGACAGTGAACCGGGGAACAGGGGAGTGGGGACCATGGCGGACCTGAAGAAGGCGGCGGACAGCACGGCGCCGGTGAAACCGGAACCGCAGGCGCGCAGCGTGCGGGTGGTGATCCTGGCGCTGATGATCGCGATGCTGCTGGCCATGCTCGACAACCTGATCGTCGGTACGGCGATGCCGACCATCGTGGGCGACCTCGGCGGCATGGAGCACCTGTCGTGGGTGGTCACCTCCTACACCCTGGCCACGGCCGCCTCGACCCCCATCTGGGGCAAGCTCGGCGACATGTACGGCCGCAAGGGCATCTTCCTCGCTTCCATCGTGATCTTCCTGATCGGCTCGGTCCTGAGCGGCATGGCCCAGGACATGAACCAGCTGATCGGCTTCCGGGCGATCCAGGGTCTCGGCGCGGGCGGTCTGATGGTCGGCGTGATGGCGATCATCGGCGATCTGGTGCCGCCGCGTGAGCGCGGCAAGTACCAGGGCATGATGGCCGGCGTCATGGCGATCGCCATGATCGGCGGCCCGCTGGTCGGCGGCACCATCACCGACCACCTGGGCTGGCGCTGGAGCTTCTACATCAACCTGCCGCTCGGCGTGGTCGCGCTGGCCATGGTCACCGCCGTACTGCACCTGCCGAAGACGCAGCGCAGGAAGGCCCAGGTCGACTACCTGGGTGCCGCGCTGCTGACCGTGGGCATCACCGCGATCGTGCTGGTCACCACCTGGGGCGGTACCGAGTACGCCTGGAGCTCTGCCGTGATCATGGAGCTCATCGCCCTCGGCGTGGTCTCCCTCGTCGGCTTCGTCCTCGTCGAGACGAAGGCCGCCGAGCCGATCATTCCGCTGCACATCTTCCGCAATCTCAACTTCACGCTGATGTCGGTCATCGGCTTCATGGCCGGCTTCGTGATGTTCGGCGCCGTGCTCTTCCTGCCGCTCTTCCAGCAGTCGGTCCAGGGCGCCTCGGCTACCAACTCCGGCCTGCTGCTCCTGCCCATGCTGCTCGCGATGATGATCGTCTCGCTGATCGCCGGCCGGGTCACCACCAGCACCGGCAAGTACAAGATCTTCCCGATCGTCGGCAGCGCCCTGATGGTGACCGGACTGTTCCTGCTCGCGCAGATGGACACCGGTACGACGGAGCTCATCTCCGGCCTCTACATGGCGGTGCTCGGTGCCGGTATGGGCTTCCTGATGCAGATCACGATGCTCGTCGCACAGAACAGCGTGGAGCTCAAGGACATGGGCGTCGCCTCGTCCGCGACCACCCTCTTCCGCACGCTCGGCAGCTCCTTCGGTGTCGCGATCATGGGCGCCCTGTTCACCGGGAGGGTGCAGGACGAGATGGCGGCGCGCGGCGGCGCGGGCGCGACCGAGAAGTCCGCGCAACTGGACGCGGCGAGCCTGCAGAAGCTCCCGGTCCCCGTGCGCGAGGCGTACGAGTTCGCCGTGGCGTCCGGCACGCACATCGCCTTCCTGGTCGGCGGCTCGGTCGCCGTGATCGCACTGGTGGCGGCGTTCTTCGTCAAGGAGGTTCCGCTGCGGGGCGCGGCGTCTCCCGCCGCCCCCGCCGACGAGCCGTCCCCGACGGCCAAGGAGTCGCAGACCGTCTAAAGGGCTGTCCCGTAACCCCTGGCGGGCGCACGACGACAGCTACGGCACCTCGCCGCGTTGTCGGAACGCCCGAATACATCCAGTATGCGGACGTCCCTCCGCCTTGCGATGCACCGCATCTGACGCCGCGCGCTGATCCACCAGGAGTTACGGGACAGCCCTTAAGACACGCTCACCGGGTCCGCCCGATCCCCGTCGCGTCCTCGGCACCCGGACGGGCTCGGTTCTCCGAGCCCGTCCGCTGCTTCCTGAGCCCGCCCCGCTTCCGCGGCCCGTCGGGGCGGCGCTGCTCCGCCGGCTTCAGCACCGGGAAGCTGCCGGTGTCCGTCGGCGCGTGTTCGGGCAGCCACAGCACGGCGATCGCGCCGCCTGCGCCCTCGGCCTCGTCCTCCCGCGCCGTGTTGCGGAAGGTGAGCCGCGCTCCCAGCACCCGTGCCTGGCCCGCCGCGATCGTCAGTCCCAGCCCGTGCCCCTGCCCGGCCCGGTCGCTGCTCCCGGTACGGAAGCGGCTCGGCCCCTCCCGCAGCAGCTCCTCCGGGAACCCCGGCCCGTGGTCGCGCACCCGCACCACCCGGCCCTCGACCGTGACCTCCACCGGCGAGGCCCCGTGCTTGGCCGCGTTCCCCAGGAGGTTGCCCAGAATGCGTTCCAGGCGCCGCGGGTCCGTGGAGACCCACGACTCGTGGATCACCCGCACGGTCACGTCGGGGCCCAGGCGGGCGATGCGCCGGCTGACGAACTCGCCCAGCTGGAGTTCCTGAAGCTCCGCCCGCTCCGACGCGCTGTCCAGCCTGGCTACCTCCAGCACGTCCTCGACCAGCGTCCGCATCGCCTGTGCCCGGTCCCGTACCAGCTCGGTGGGGCGGCCCGGCGGCAGCAGCTCGGCGGCCGTGAGGAGCCCCGTCACCGGTGTCCGCAGCTCGTGGGCGATGTCGGCGGTGACGCGGCGCTCCGCCTCGATGCGTTCGTTCAGCGCGTCCGTGAGCGCGTCCACCGCTCCGGCCAGCTCATCGGTCTCGTCGCGGACGACTCCGCCGACGGCCTCTCTGACCCGTACCTCCGTATTGCCCTGCGCCACCTTGCCCGCCGCCGCGGCGGCCTTGCGCAGCCGCCGCGACAGCTGTCCGCCGATGAGCACACCCAGCGCGGAGCCGCCCAGCACGGCGCAGAGCGAGCCGATGATCAGCGCCCGGTCGAGGTCGCTCATGATCGTGGCGCTGCGGTCGGCGAAGCGGGTGTGCAGCGAGAGGATGTCGCCGTTGGCCAGCGGGACGGCCGCCCAGACGTCGGGCACGCCGTCCTCGTACTCGTCCACATGGGTGGCACGGCGGTTGCCGCGCACCTCCTCGCGCAGACTCCTGGGCATGGCGGGGTCGTTGAGCTTCGCACCGAACTTGGGCGTGCTGTTGTTCGCGCTCGTCGCCTCGTACAGCCGCTGGGCGAACAGGAGCTGCTTCAGCTGCACCTCGCGCGCGTTCTCGATCATCGAGACACGGGCCGCGTTGTGCACGACCAGGCTCAGCGACACCGCGACGAGCGCGCCCACGGCGGCGATCGCGATGCTGATCTTCCAGCGGACTCCGGTCCGCAGGGCCCACCCGTTCATGCTCTGAGCTTGTAACCGAAGCCGCGGACCGTCTCGATCCTGTCCTGCCCGATCTTGGTCCGCAGCCGCTGCACATGCACGTCCACGACCCGGGTGTCCCCGCCCCAGCCGTAATCCCATACCCGCTCCATCAGCTTGTCGCGCGAGAGCACGGTGCCGGGCGTGGAGGAGAACTCCAGCAGCAGCCGCATCTCGGTGGGAGTGAGGCCGACCTGCCGCCCCTCGCGGCGCACCTCCATGCCCTCGGTGTCGATCTCCAGGTCACCGAAGACCAGTACGCCGTCGCTCCCGTACGGCGAATCGCCGCCCGCGCCGCCCTGCTGCCCGCCCGTCCCGGCCGCGTGGCCGAAGCGCCGCAGCACGGCACGGATGCGGGCGACGAGCACCGCACCGTCGAACGGCTTGGTGACGTAGTCGTCCGCCCCGGCCTCCAGGCCGAGCACCACGTCGATCGAGTCGGCACGCGCCGAGAGCATGATCACGGGAACGGTCGACTCGTCCCGGATGCGGCGGCACAGGCTGACCCCGTCCAGGCCCGGCACCATCACGTCGAGAAGCGCGATGTCCGGGCGGTCGGCCCGGAACGCCTCCAGTCCGGAGAGGCCGTCCGGCATCGCGGTGACGGCGAATCCGTCCCGCTCCAACGCGAGCTGGGTGGCCTCGCGGATCACGTCGTCGTCCTCGACGAAGAGGACGTGGGTCTCGGCCATGCGACTGCTTTCCGTACGGTCGGTCTCGGTCAGTTCCTGGACGGCTCGACCTGCGTGGGGAGCTCGCCCTCCCCGCTGCTGACGGCCCGGTTGAAGTCGTTGTGCACCCGGTCGTGCTCGCTGAACCGGTCGTCCGCCCAGCGGTAGGTGATCACTTCCTCGCCCGAGGGGTACGCGACCGAGTCCGTCGATCCGTACACCTGCGTGGTCACCACCAGATCACCGCGGTCGATCGTGCCGTAGACCGCGGGCATCTCGGCCGCGAAGACGTTCTCGTACGAGCCGTCCTCGCGCGGCCGGTAGACATAGGTGCCGAGCCCCACCGAATCGCCGCAGCTCAGCACGTTGACCACGACATCGGCCGCCGGGCCGTCGGTCAGTGATCCGTACGAGGTGTCGACGGGGTAGTCGTCCCCCGAGCAGGGGCGGAGACCGCCCCTGACCTGCGGGCTCACCTTCGAGTCCCCCTTGAGGAGCGCCACGGCGTTCACCCGCCGGGTCGGCTGCGCGGTCGTCGAGGGCGAGGCGAGCGAAGGCGTGACCTGGGCGACCTGCTGCGAACCGGCCGGGCCCTCGTCGCGGGTGCCCGTACCGCCCGCCGAGCAGCTGACGCCGAACAGTCCGAAGGCGGCGAGCCCGGCCATCGCCGTGCTGCTCGCCGCCAGTCCGGCACGGACTCCGGTGCGCCGTCGTGCGGTGCGGTCCGTTGCCCGGCCCTCGTACGGTGCGCCGTCGTCCGTGCGGTCACCGCTGTCTGTCAGGCCGCGCACCGCTCCCGCCCCCGTTCGTCATGACGCCCGTCGTGCCGCGCCGGTGTGTGCGCACGCACCGGCCCTCCGGTCGTACGGCTCGCGGCCGCCTCGCGGCCGCGTGCCTCCTGGCTCGCCGCCTCGCGGCTCTCCAGCTCTTGGCGCAGTCGCGCCAGCGCCCGGTGCAGCGTGCTCTTCACCGTACCCGCCGACATTCCGAGAGCGGCGGCCGTCTCCTCCGTGCTCATCTGCTCCCAGTGTCGCAGCACGACGACGCTGCGCTGCTTGGGAGCCAGGACACCCAGGACGTCCATCAGCAGGGCGCGGTCGGCCCGCTGTTCCGAACCGTCCTCGACGCTGGCGTCGGGAAGCTGCTCGGTGGGGACCTCCTCCAGCTTGCGGGCCCGCCACCACTCCGTACGGGTGTTGATCATGACGCGGCGCAGATAGGCGTCGGCGAGGGACTTGTCGGCGATGCCGTCCCAACGGCCGTACGTACGCACCAGAGCGGTCTGCAGCAGGTCCTGCGCGTCCACGGGGTCGGGAACGAGGCGCCGCGCGCTGCGCAGCAGCGCGTCCTGCCGGGTGCGTACGTAGTCCTCGAATGCGAGCACCTCGCCCTGCGCCATTACAACCGCCTCCGTCCCCGTGGGTCCCCGTGTGCACTGCTGTCGGCGACGCTACGGAGGCGTTGTCACGAGGCTGTCCGGAGCAGCCATACGCGGACGCACGGCTGCCCATCGGTTGTGTAACAGCGGGGGCGGACCGGCTCAGGTCAGCGGCAGCCGGTACTGACCCTCGGGCAGCGGTTCCACCAGGCCGTCGGCGACCAGTCCGTCGAGCGCCCGCGCCCGCTGGACGGGTTCGTCCCACACCGCGTCGAGCGCGGACTGCCGGACCGGTGCCACCGCCTCGCGGAGGACGGCGAGCAGCCGGCCCCGCACCTGCCGGTCCGTACCGGCGTACGTCTGGCCCCGGCGCGGCGGTCCCTCGTGTGCGGGCTTACCGGCCAGCAGCCAGGCGCACTGCCCGGAGATGGGGCACTTCGAGCAGTCCTCGTTCCTGGCGGTGCACACCAGCGCGCCGAGCTCCATCGTCGCGGCGGCCCAGCGCGCGGCGCGCTCGTCCTCCTCGGGCAGCAGCGCCCGGGCGAGCTTGCGCTCGGCGGCGGTGGTCGCGTTCGGCGGGTACTGGATGCCGGTCGCGGCGCGGGCGAACACCCGGCGGACGTTCGTGTCGAGCACCGCGTGGCGCTGGCCGTACGCGAACGAGGCCACGGCCGCCGCCGTGTACTCGCCGATGCCCGGCAGTGCCAGCAGCTGGCTGTGCTCACTCGGCACGTCGCCGCCGTGCCGTTCCGTTATCGCCTGCGCGGCCCCGTGCAGGCGCAGGGCCCGGCGGGGGTAGCCGAGACGGCCCCAGGCGCGGACGGCCTCACCCGGCGCGTCGGCGGCCAGGTCGGCGGGGCGCGGCCAGCGGGCCAGCCACTGCTCGTATACGGGGAGAACGCGGCTCACCGGGGTCTGCTGCAGCATGAACTCGCTCACCATCACACCCCAGGCGCCCGCTTCGGGGCGGCGCCAGGGGAGATCGCGGGCGTGCTGCTCGAACCACCCGATGACGGGGGTGTGGAGGGATGCGGGGGGCGTGTGTGTCGAAGTCGTCGCAGTCATCGCACCCACGATCCTGGCACGGAAGCGAGGGCGATGGTCACGGGCGCAGGGGTGTCGCCCTTCCGAGGCGCCCATGGGGTGACGACGCCACCCGTTCTGTCCCCTGTGCCCGTGTCGTGGACCTGTTCGCGGGTATTCCATGATGATGATCGGCAAAACTTCGCGATCAGAGCGGCGGGTGGGGCCGGAGTCGGGCCGGATCTCTCGTAGAGTTTGCGCCGTGGGATCTATGCGCAATCCGGTCGGGCCGCTTCCCTCCTCCATCTACTGGCGACGGAGGGCAGTCGCGGCATCCCTGATCGCGCTGTTCGCCCTGCTGATCGCATGGGCCGTCACCTCCGGCGGCGGCGAGGGGAACAAGGGCGACGCGAAGGCCGGCGGCCCTGATCCCGCACCCTCGATCACGCCGGGACCCTCGGGCTCGGGGCCGGCGATCAGTCAGCAGCCGGGCGGACGCGACGAGTCCGGCTCCGGCGGGGACGCGGGTTCGGACGGCAGCAACGGCGACACGGGGCCGGGCGCCGGCGGTTCGGACGGCGGGGGCGGCGCTTCGGCCGACGCGTCCGCTTCCGCTGCGGGCGGTGCTTCGGACGGCACTTCGGGCGGTGCTTCGGGCGCCGAGCAGGTACCTGCCGGTTCCCCGCTCCCCGACTGCACGTCAGGATCGTTGCGGCTGAGCCTGAAGACGGCGGTCAGTTACGGCCCCGACGACAAGCCGGTGTTCCAGCTGATCGCCAAGAACACCTCGGCCTCCGCCTGCAAGGCGGACCTCGGCCCGAAGAACACGGTGCTCACCATCACGGAGGCCGGCGGCGAGGACGACCGGATCTGGTCCTCCGAGGACTGCCCGGCCGCGTCCGGTCACCTCTACCTGAAGGTCCCCGCGGGTGCGACGGTCGTCCACACGGTGGAGTGGGACCGCAGGAAGAGCAGCCCCGGGTGCGCGTCCTCCGCCCCGACGAAGGAGGCGGGCCCCGGCACGTACCTCCTGGAGGCCAAGTCCCCGGGCGAGCCCCTGCAACGAGCGTCCTTCGTCCTTCCGAAGGACTAGGGCCTGCCGTTCGGATGCTGCCGGGTCGCGGGGCCCGGCCCGGTCCGAGCGAAAGGCGCTCCCGGGTCCCGTCCGGCGTGCGAGGGCCGCCGCTGACGCGGCGGCACCCGCCCCACCCCGCGCAGCCGTATCAGACGTACCGCTCGAGAATCGAAGACTCCGCCAGCCGCGAAAGCCCCTCGCGCACGCTCCGCGCGCGGGCCTCGCCGACTCCGTCGACCGTCTGCAGGTCGTCCACGCTCGCGGCAAGCAGCTTCTGCAGACCACCGAAGTGCTCCACCAGCCGCTCGATGATCGCCCCCGGCAGCCGCGGCACCTTGGCCAGCAGCCGGAAGCCACGCGGCGACACCGCCGAGTCCAGCGTCTCCGGCGAACCGCTGTACCCCAACGCCCGTGCGACGACCGGAAGTTCCAGCAGTTCCGGGTGGGAGAGCGCGTCCAGCTCGGTCAGCGCCTCGGCGACCGTACGGGATCGTTTCGCCGTCGGCTCCGGCACGTAGTCGCGCACGACCAGCTCCCGCTCCGGCTCCACGCCCGCGATCAGCTCGTCCAGCTGAAGCGACAGCAGCCGGCCGTCGGTGCCCAGCTCCACCACGTACTCCGCGATCTCCGTCGCGATCCGGCGGACCATCTCCAGGCGCTGCGCGACGGCCGTCACGTCCCGGACGGTCACCAGGTCCTCGATCTCCAGCGCGGAGAGCGTGCCGGCGACCTCGTCCAGCCGGAGCTTGTAGCGCTCCAGCGTGGCGAGCGCCTGGTTGGCACGCGACAGGATCGTGGAGGACTCCTCCAGGACCCGGCGCTCGCCGTCCACGTACAGCGCGATCAGGCGCATCGACTGGGAGACCGATACGACCGGGAAGCCGCAGGCCTTCGACACCCGGTCCGCGGTGCGGTGCCGGGTGCCGGTCTCCTCCGTGGGGATCGACGCGTCCGGGACCAGCTGCACGCCGGCCCGCAGGATCTTCGTCATGTCCTTGTCGAGGATGAGAGCGCCGTCGAGCTTGCACAGCTCACGCAGGCGCGTCGCGGTGAACTCCACGTCCAGCACGAATCCGCCGGTGCACATCGATTCGACGGTCTTGTCCATGCCGAGCACGATCAGCCCGCCGGTGTTGCCCCGGAGAATGCGCTCCAGGCCGTCCCGCAGGGCCATTCCGGGCGCGACCGCGCTCAACGAGGCGCGCATGAGCGCCTCGTTACCGGTGCCTTGGCCGGACTTTCCGGGCGATGCCGCCCGGTCGTTGGCTGCCACTGCACTCCTCCGGTCACAGGTTTGCGATGCCCTTGCGTCCCTCATACCGTTCGTACGGGCGGGCGAGACCAGGGCAAAGTCTACCGGCGCACATTGTCCTCCTGTGGTCCCTCCGGACGAGACCGTCGCGGGAGCACTCTGAGGGCATCGCCCATGTCGGCGACTTCCGTGACCTTCATACCGGAAGGCACCTTCCCCGGGTCGCTCGGCACGAGTGCGTGCGTGAACCCGAGGCGGTACGCCTCGGCCAGCCTGCGCTGCACCCCCGTCACCCGCCTGACCTCGCCCGCAAGCCCCACTTCGCCGATCGCGACCAGGTTCTTGGGGAGCGGGGTGTCGCTCGCCGCACTGGCCAGCGCGAGGGCGATCGCCAGGTCCGCGGCCGGCTCGGTGAGCTTCACACCACCGACCGTCGCGCTGTAGATGTCCCGCTTCCCGAGGGCGCTGATCCGCCCCCGCTGCTCCAGGACCGCCAGCATCATCGACACCCGGGACGTCTCCAGGCCGGAGGTGGTGCGCCGGGGCGAGGGGATCTGCGAGTCGACCGTCAGTGCCTGCACCTCGGCGACGAGCGGCCGCTTGCCCTCCAGCGTGACCGTCAGGCAGGTCCCCGGAACCGGCGCGTCGCGCCGGGTGAGGAAGAGGCCCGAGGGGTCGGCGAGCCCGGTGATCCCCTCGTCGTGGAGCTCGAAGCAGCCGACCTCGTCCGTCGCCCCGTAGCGGTTCTTGACACCCCGGACGAGCCGGAGGCGGGCGTGGCGGTCCCCCTCGAAGGACAGCACCACGTCGACGAGGTGCTCCAGGAGCCGTGGCCCGGCGATGGCGCCGTCCTTGGTGACATGGCCGACCAGCAGCGTCGCCATGCCGCGCTCCTTGGAGGCCCGGATGAGTGCCCCGGCCACCTCGCGGACCTGCGCCATTCCGCCGGGCGCGCCCTCGATCTCGGGCGAGGCCACGGTCTGGACGGAGTCGAGGACGAGCAGGGACGGCTTGACCGCGTCCAGATGCCCGAGCACAGCCGACAGGTCGGTCTCCGCCGCGAGGTAGAGATGGTCGTTGATGGCCTTGATCCGGTCGGCGCGCATGCGCACCTGGCTCGCGGACTCCTCGGCGGTGACGTAGAGCGTGCGGTGGTCCTCGCTCGCCGCCTTGGCCGCCACGTCCAGCAGGAGCGTCGACTTCCCGACGCCCGGCTCCCCCGCGAGCAGCACGACGGCGCCCGGCACGAGCCCCCCGCCCAGGACGCGGTCGAGCTCGCCGACGCCGGTCGAGCGGGCGGTTGCCTGCCGGCTGTCGACCTGGCCGATGGGAACGGCGGCGGTGGAGACCCGTCCCGCGGCCGTCGTACGCACGGCGGGGGCACCGCCGAATTCCTCGACCGTCCCCCATGCCTGGCATTCGGGGCAGCGGCCGAGCCACTTGGCGGTCGTCCAGCCGCACTCGGTGCAGCGGTAGGACGGCCGGTCCTTCGCGGATTTCGTACGGGCAGCCATGGCGCCACCGTATAGGTGAGGTCCGACAGTCCCGACCGGCGCAGGGGCGCGCGCGGGGGCTTCCGCCAAAATCCGGAATCGCTGTCCTCTTTTGAGGGATACGTTCACCCGTAAGGATTAAATGTGCTCAAGAGGTGCTATAGGTGTGCCTCCGCCTGCCTACGGTCGCAAGGTGACGAGCACCAGGCTGGAGACCCCCGTACACACCACCGGCGCACACCGGGCGCACCGCCGCGCTCCCCACTCGTCGGCTCAGCGACCGCCCGCACGTTACGAGCCCTATCTCGACGGCCTCTTCACCTACTGCCTCTCCGTGCTGTGTGATCACGAGGCCGCGACGGAGGCGCTGGGCGCGGTCCTCGCCATCGCCGAACGGCAGGAGAGCCGGTGCCCGGCCGGCGAGGAGGAACGTAAATCCTGGCTGTACGCCCTGGCCCGCTGGACGTGCCTGCGCAAGCTCACCGAGCAGAAGCGCGGCCGTCAGGCACACCGCCGGCCGGCCAAAGGGGGAGCGCGTACCCCCCGCCGTACGCCGAGGAGCGCACCGGAATCCCCCTCACCCGCACCCTCGGGCCCCGAGGAAGCGGCCGTTCCCGCGCCCTCCGAGTCCCCCGCAGCCGAGGCACGCCGCCGCGAGCTCGCCCAGCTGGCCTGGCCCGAGGCGGCAGGCACCACCCCGGAGCAGCGCGAAGCACTGGAGCTGGCGGTACGCCACCAGCTGACCCCGCGCGCCGTGGCCGCCGTCCTCGGCCTCGAAGCGGTCGTGGCCCGGGAGCTCCTGGCCGCCGCGGCCTGCGAGGTGGAGCGGACCCGCGCCGCCCTCGCGGTCGTCGAGACCGGCAACTGTCCCACCGTCGCCCGGCTCACCGGCGACCACCAGGTGCTGCTCTCCGCCGCCCTGCGCCGCGAACTCGTCCGGCACGTCGACGACTGCCCGCGCTGCCGCCGAGCCGCCGAACGGGCCGGTGCCGCCGGCCCCTGGCCCGGCGCCGCCGTCAGCCGGACCGCCGCGCTCCCCGTCGTCGGGGCGCCGCTCCCCTCCGTCCAGGTCGCCATGGTCCACGCCCAGCGGTCCAGGTCGGGCGGCCCGCGCTTCGACCGGGCGGGCTTTCCGCTGGACCCCAAGGACCACGCCGCCCGCCGGGACCGGCTGCGCGCCCGGGTCCTGACGACGACCGTGGTCGCGACCGTCGTCGCCGCACCCGTGATCGCCCTGTGGGCCGCCTACCGCGGGGCGCCGCAGACCGGGGAAGGCCACGCCGGTTCCACGGTCGCAGCGACGGAGAGGGACGCCGCGGGCGCCATGGAAGGCGAGGCGTACGACCACTACGAGAACGCCGGCAACGCCCGCCCCGACAAGAACGGCCGCTTCACGCCCGGCGCCCGGACCCCGGACGTCTCGGCCGAGGTGATCAGCGCCGGCGGCCGGCACGGCCCCGGCAGCCTGGCCGTCAAGGCCCGTACGTCAGGCGACCTGACGACGATCACCCTCACCGCCTCCGGCAGCGAACCGGTCTCCTGGACGGCCTGGGTCGACGCGCCCTGGCTCCGCCTGAGCAGCACGTCCGGCACGATCGCCCCCGGCCGGAGCGTCACGCTCAGGGTCACCGTGAACCACGCGGCCGAGCCGGACGGACCGTGGCGTGCACGGGTCGGCCTCGACCCCGAGGGATCCGTGGTCGTGATCGACGGGTACGGGGCCACGGCGCCGCCGTCGTGGGACCCGACGGAACCGACGAAGCCCGTACCGACGGAACCCGCGAAGCCCACCCCGTCCGAGCCGGCGGAACCGACGCCGACGCCCACACCCACGGACCCGACGCCGTCACCGGACCCGACGACGCCGACCCCCACGGAGCCGACGCCGACCCCCACCGAGCCGACCGACCCGCCGTCGTCACCCGGCCCGAGCGACACGGCCGCGCCCACGGACCCCGGGACGAGCCCGGCGACCGCGGATCCGGCCGGCTGACGGAGAGCCCGGGAACCCGGTCAGCCCGTCGGGTCGGCCGGGTGCGGTGCCATCGGCAGGAGCGAGGACAGCCGCTCCTCGCACAGCTCGACCAGCCGGTCGTAGGCCGGCTTGCCCATCAGTTCGATGAGCTCAGGCCGGTAGGTGACGTACACCGGGTCCCCGGCGCCGTGCGCGGACGTAGCCGAGGTGCACCACCAGTGCAGGTCGTGGCCGCCCGGGCCCCAGCCCCTGCGGTCGTACTCCCCGATCGACACCTGGAGCACCCGGGTGTCGTCGGGACGGTCGATCCACTCGTACGTACGCCGGACCGGCAGCTGCCAGCACACGTCCGGCTTCGTCTCAAGGGGCTCCTTGCCCTCGCGCAGCGCGAGGATGTGCAGGGAGCAGCCGGCACCGGCCGCGAAGCCGGGCCGGTTCTGGAAGATGCACGAGCCCTCCCAGCGCCGGGTCTGCCGCTCGCCGTCCTCGTCGACGCCGACCCAGCCCGTCTCCGTACCGACGTCGTGGAACTGCCACAGGTCCGGAGTCAGGCGGGCGACGTGGCCCGCCACCCGCTTCTCGTCGTCCTCGTCGGAGAAGTGGGCGCCGAGCGTGCAGCACCCGTCGTCCGCGCGGCCGGCCTGGATGCCCTGGCAGCCGCTGCCGAAGATGCAGTTCCACCGTGAGGTCAGCCAGGTCAGGTCGCAGCGGAAGACCTGCTCGTCGTCCGCCGGGTCGGGGAACTCCACCCAGGCACGCGCGAAGTCGATGCCCGTCTCATCGGGCCTGTCGGGCGCATCAGCTTCCGGATGCTGTGTCTCCCGGTTCGTTTTCTGCTTCTTCGTGACTTTGTCCGGCTTCGCCTTTTTCGTCTTTGGCACGCGCCAAGAGTAAGTCCGCCGGAGCAGTAGCGTTCCGGGTATGAGACTCGGAGTCCTCGACGTGGGGTCGAACACGGTTCATCTGCTGGTGGTGGATGCCCACCCCGGCGCCCGCCCGCTGCCCGCGCACTCGCACAAGGCGGAGCTCCGTCTGGCCGAGCTCCTCGACGCGGACGGGGCGATCGGCCCGGAGGGCGTGGAGCGGCTCGTGTCGACGATCGCAGACGCGGTCCAGGCCGCCGAGGACAAGGGCTGCGAGGACGTCCTGCCCTTCGCCACCTCAGCTGTCCGGGAGGCGACCAACGCCGACAAGGTGCTGGCGCGGGTGCGGGACGAGACGGGTGTCGACCTCGCCGTCCTCAGCGGTGAGGAGGAGGCGCGTCTCACGTTCCTCGCGGCCCGCCGCTGGTTCGGCTGGTCGGCGGGGAAGCTGCTCGTCCTGGACATCGGCGGCGGCTCGCTCGAGGTCGCGTTCGGGATGGACGAGGAGCCGGACGCCGCGGTGTCGCTCCCGCTGGGCGCGGGGCGGCTCACCGCGGCGTGGCTGCCCAGCGACCCGGCGGACCCGCTGGAGGTCAAGGCGCTGCGCCGGCATGTGCGGGCCAGGATCGCCCGGAGTGTCGGCGAGTTCACCCGATTCGGTGGCCCCGACCACGTCGTCGGTACCTCCAAGACGTTCAAGCAGCTCGCCAGGATCGCGGGCGCCGCCCGCTCCACGGAGGGCCTGTACGTACAGCGCGTCCTCACCCGGAAGGCGCTGGAGGAGTGGGTCCCGAAGCTGGCGGCGATGACGATCGACCAGCGGGGCAGCCTGCCCGGGGTGTCCGAGGGGCGGTCGGCGCAGCTGCTGGCCGGGGCGCTGGTCGCGGAGGGGGCGATGGACCTGTTCGGCGTCGAGGAGCTGGAGATCTGTCCCTGGGCGCTGCGCGAGGGCGTCATCCTGCGCCGGCTGGACCACCTTCCGACAGGGCAGGCAGCCCTGAACTGACTGGGCCACCCGCCATGGCCCTGGTCACTTTCGGTCAAGATCCCCCGGCGGCGCGCACCGCTGCCCGTACCCTGTTCTGGTGGCAGAACCAGTGGTGCGCGTTCCGGATGCGAAGGTCGCCCTGTCGACTGCTTCGGTCTATCCGGAGTCGACGGCGACGGCCTTCGAGATCGCTGCGCGCCTCGGCTACGACGGCGTCGAGATCATGGTCTGGACCGACCCCGTCAGCCAGGACATCGAGGCGCTGAAGCGGCTGTCGGACTACCACCAGGTGCCGATCCTGGCGGTGCACGCCCCCTGTCTCCTCATCACGCAGCGCGTCTGGTCCACCGACCCGTGGGTGAAGCTCCAGCGGGCGAAGGCGGCGGCGGAGAAGCTCGGGGCGTCGACCGTCGTGGTCCACCCGCCGTTTCGGTGGCAGCGCAACTACGCGCGCGACTTCGTCACCGGAATCTGGCGCATGGCCGACGAGACGGACGTCCGGTTCGCCGTCGAGAACATGTATCCGTGGCGCTACCGGGACCGCGAGATGCTCGCGTACGCCCCCGACTGGGACGTCACGAACGGCGACTACCGGCATTTCACGGTGGACCTCTCGCACACCGCGACCGCCCGCACCGAGGCACTGGCCATGGTCGAGCGGATGGGCGACCGGCTCGCCCACATCCACCTCGCCGACGGCAAGGGGTCGGGCAAGGACGAGCACCTGGTGCCGGGCCGCGGTGACCAGCCCTGCGCCGAACTGCTGGAGGGGCTCGCCCGTACGTCCTTCGACGGCCACGTCGTCATCGAGGTCAACACCCGCCGCGCGATGTCCTCCGCCGAACGGGAGGCCGACCTCGCCGAAGCGCTGGCCTTCACCCGGCTGCACCTGGCGTCCTCGGCCCAGGCCCCCCGCGCATGACTCCGGACGCCCCGGCCCCCCGCCGCAGGGGCCGTCCCTCGCGTACGGCGGAGGCGACCGGCCCCGACGCCCGTACCCGCATCCTCGAAGCGGCCCGCACCGAATTCGCCGAGCGCGGCTACGACAAGACATCGATCCGGAGCATCGCCAAGGCCGCGGGCGTGGACGCGGCACTGGTCCACCACTACTTCGGTACGAAGGACGAGGTCTTCGCGGCCGCCATCGAGGTCTCCTTCGAGCCCGCGCTGGTGGTCCCCGCCATCCTCGAAGGCCCCGCGGACGGCCTGGGGGAGCGGCTGGCCCGCTTCTTCATCTCCGTATGGGAGAACCCGGCGACGCGGGCCCCGCTGCTGGCCGTCATCCGCTCCGCCCTCACCCACGAGGCGGCGGCGAAGGTGCTGCGGGGCTTCGTGCTGCGGCGGCTGCTGGAGCGGATCGCGGCGGAGCTGGACGTCCCCGATCCGACCTTCCGCGCGGAACTGGCCGCCTCCCACATGATCGGCATCGCGATCCTGCGGTATGTCATCCAGGCCGAACCGCTGGCGTCGGCGGACCCGGAGAAGATCATCGCCATGGTGGCGCCGACGCTCCAGAGATACCTGACCGAGGCCTGACGGGCGGGCAGTGCGCCGCCCCGCGCGGAGCCCGGACGCCCCGGGCCGGCGCCCACGTACCGAGCACCACATCCCGCATTCCGGACACATTGTCCAGATCTTGGAGCCGGGGCGTACGCTCGGAGGCAGTCTTTTCTGTCGAAGGAGCGAGCGCGATGCCCCAGCTGAGGTCCCGCACTGTCACCCACGGCCGCAACATGGCGGGCGCCCGCGCTCTTATGCGGGCCTCGGGCGTAGCGAGCGAGGACATCGGCAAGCCGATCATCGCGGTGGCCAACTCCTTCACCGAGTTCGTCCCGGGCCACACCCACCTCGCCCCGGTCGGCCGCATCGTCTCCGACGCGATCCTGGCGGCGGGCGCCGTTCCGCGTGAGTTCAACACGATCGCCGTCGACGACGGCATTGCGATGGGTCACGGCGGCATGTTGTACAGCCTCCCGTCCCGGGACCTGATCGCCGACTCCGTCGAGTACATGGTCGAGGCGCACTGCGCGGACGCGCTCATCTGCATCTCCAACTGCGACAAGATCACGCCCGGAATGCTGATGGCGGCCCTGCGCCTCAACATCCCGACGATCTTCGTCTCCGGCGGCCCGATGGAGGCCGGCAAGGCCACGCTGGTCGACGGAACGGTCCGCAGTCTCGACCTGGTCGACGCGATGTCCGACGCGGTCAACGACAAGGTCTCGGACGAGGACATGCTCCGGATCGAGGAGAACGCCTGTCCGACCTGCGGCTCCTGTTCCGGCATGTTCACCGCCAACTCGATGAACTGCCTGGCCGAGGCCATCGGCCTGGCCCTCCCCGGCAACGGTTCGGTCCTCGCCACGCACACCGCGCGCAAGGCCCTGTACGAGAACGCCGGCCGCACGATCGTCGAGATCACCGCGCGCCACTACGAGCAGGACGACATGAGCGTCCTGCCGCGCAACATCGCCACGCGCGCAGCCTTCGAGAACGCCATGGCCCTCGACATCGCCATGGGTGGTTCCACCAACACGATCCTGCACCTGCTGGCCGCCGCCCAGGAGGCCGAGCTGGACTTCGGCCTCGCTGACATGGACGCGGTGTCGCGCCGCGTCCCGTGTCTGGCCAAGGTCGCCCCGAACGTCGCCCCCGGTGGCACGTACTACATGGAGGACGTGCACCGGGCGGGCGGCATCCCCGCCATCCTCGGCGAACTCCACCGTGGCGGAATGCTGAACGAGGACGTGCACACCGTCCACTCGGCCACGCTCACGGAGTGGCTCAAGACGTGGGACGTGCGCGGCGGTTCACCCTCCGCCGAGGCCGTCGAGCTGTGGCACGCGGCGCCCGGCTGCGTCCGCTCGGCGACCGCCTTCTCGCAGTCCGAGCGCTGGGACACCCTGGACACGGACGCCGAGGGCGGCTGCATCCGCTCCGTCGAGCACGCGTACTCCAAGGACGGCGGCCTGGCCGTCCTCAAGGGCAACCTCGCCGTGGACGGCTGCGTCGTGAAGACCGCCGGTGTCGACGAGTCGATCTGGACCTTCGAGGGACCGGCCGTCGTCTGCGAGTCCCAGGACGAGGCCGTCGACAAGATCCTCCGCAAGGAGATCACCCACGGGGACGTCGTCGTCATCCGTTACGAGGGTCCGCGCGGCGGCCCCGGGATGCAGGAGATGCTCTACCCGACCTCCTTCCTGAAGGGCCGCGGCCTCGGCAAGACCTGCGCCCTGATCACGGACGGCCGCTTCTCCGGCGGCACGTCGGGGCTCTCCATCGGCCACGCCTCACCCGAGGCGGCATCGGGCGGCACGATCGCGCTCGTCGAAGACGGTGACCGGATCAGGATCGACATCCCGAACCGCTCCATCGAGCTCCTCGTCCCCGAAGCCGAGCTCGCCACCCGCCGCGAGGCGCTGGACGGCGTCTACGCTCCGAAGAACCGCGAGCGCAAGGTCTCGGCCGCCCTGCGCGCCTACGCGGCGATGGCGACCAGCGCCGACCGGGGCGCCGTGCGCGACGTCTCCAGGCTCGGCTGACCCGACGTCACACCGCGGGCCCTGGGCACCGGTCGTCCGACCGGCTCCCAGGGCCTCACCAGTCGGCGGGAGCGCGCCCGTCGACCGCGAACACGGAGCCGTCGGGGGACGTTCCGTAAACGGTCCGGCCGAGAGCCACGGGCGCGGGAAGCGCCGAGGCGTACGTGAGTTTCCCGGCCCGCAGCCGGGGCCGCGTCTGGCCGAGCAGTGTTCCGTGCTCCGTGTCCACGGCCAGCAGCCTGCCGTCGGCCGCCGAGAAGCACAGCCGGCTCCCGCCCGCCAGCACGGGCGGTGAGGTCCGCCCGGCAGCGGTCTCCAGGTGCCAGAGCTCGCCCTTCCCGCCACCCGCCTCCGTGTCGCCGGGACCACTGGTGTCCATGGCGAGGAGCGTGCCGTTCCTGGCGAGAAGATAGGCCGTGTCCCCGCCCATCACCACTTCCGGTTCGTTCATACGGAAGGGCAGTGCCAGCCGGGTGACCGCCGTGCGCGCCGGCTCGTAGCGGACGAGCCCCACGGTCTGCGCCTCCTCGTTCATGGCCGTCAGCACCAGCGCACCGCCCGGAGCGCCGACCGGGGTGAGCGTCCCGTCCAGCCGGTGCTGCCACGCCGTGCGTCCCGTGGCGGTTTCGAGCGCCGTGACGAGTGTCGTCGTGCCGTTCGCCGCGTGCTCGAAGGCGTACGCGATCCCGGAGCGCTCGTCGTACAGCGCGTAGTCGGGCCGCAGATGACCGGGCACCTCCCGCACCCAGCGGGACTTCCCGGTCCTGCCGTCCAGTCCTTCGGCGGACCCGTTCTCCCGGGTCATCAGCAGGGTGTCCCCGGCAGAGAAGGGGACACCGAGGTACGCGGACAGGTCCGCGTCCCACAGCTCGGCGCCCTTGTCCGCGTCGTACACCCGGAGCCGTTCACCGGGATCGGACGCGTGGACGACCCCGCTCGTCAGCGCCCCCACCGACGGCACCTCCCCGGAGGACTCCGGATGGGACCAGACGACCCGGCCGTCCACCGGATCGAGCAGCCCCGTACCGAACCCGGCGGCCGCGCAGTACACCCCGCCACCCGCCCCCGAGCAGACCGGTGTGGACCCGCCCGCCGAAGACAACGGCGTCACCCACGGCGCGAAAGCGGCCGGTGGCCCGGGCTCGGAGTTCCCCGCCCGTGCCGGACCGCCCGGCGATCCGTTCCCGCCCGGGAGGCCGGCCACGGCGGCGACGCCTGCGGCGGCGAGGGCGAGCACCACGACACCGACGACGCTCCACCGGGACCTTCGGGCCCGCCACTTCCGCCGCACGGAACCGGCACCCGCACCGGACACCCGCACATGCGTCGACGTCTCCGCACCGGGGCCGGCCCCGGTGCCGGTCCCCGCTTCCGTCGCCGCCCCCGGCACCAACGCCCGCACCGGCCCCCGTACCGGCGCAGCCCGGCGCTGCGCCGGTATGAACGCGGCGGCCTCGTACGACGGGGGCTGCAGCGCCAGCGCCGCCATGATCTCGTCCGGTGTGGGCCGCTCCGCCGGGTCCTTGGCCAGACACCGCGCGACCAGCGGCGACAGATCCGCCGGTACCCCGGCGAGATCGGCCTCGTCGTGCACCACCTGGTAGGCCACGATGTACGGACTGTCCGAGTCGAAGGGCCCACGGCCGGTGGAGGCGTGGACCAGCACGGCGCCCAGGGCGAACACGTCCGCCGCGGGTCCGACCTCGCGCGGCCGCTGGAACTGCTCGGGCGCCATGTAGGGCGGCGAGCCGATCAGCTTCCCCGTCTCCGTACGCAGATCACTGTCGTACGGCCGGGAGATACCGAAGTCGATGACCTTGGGCCCCGAGTCGGAGAGCAGCACGTTGCTCGGCTTGAGATCGCGGTGGATGACACCGGCCCGGTGGATGTCCCGCAGCGCCTCGGCCAGACCCGCGGTGAGCCTGCGCAGCTCGGCGGGGGCCAGCGGCCCGTTCCGCTTCACCTGTTCGGAGAGCGTGGGGCCGGGCACGTACAGCGTCGCCATCCAGGGCAGAGCGGCGGTCGGATCGGCGTCGACGACCGGCGCCGTGAAGGCGCCGCTGACCCGTCGGGCCGCCGCGACCTCCTGCCGGAAACGCGCCCGGAACTCCGGGTCGGCCGCGTGCTGCCGGTGCACGATCTTCACGGCGAGCTGGAGCCCGGAAGGGGAGCGGGCAAGGTGCACCACACCCATGCCGCCCGCCCCGAGACATGCGTCGAGCCGGTACTGCCCGGCGTACTCAGGATGCTCCGCTTCCGGATCGGATCCGGTCCCTCGCAGCGGCGGCATCGCCCACCCCCGTGTGTTCGTGCGCAAGCGCGACGCACGGAGCCTAGTCGATGGTGTGTGCGACGGGGGTGGGGCTTGTTAGCCTGCGCGTCGCACGAAACGTTTCCAACGGGGGAGGCCCTCATGGCCATGGAAGAGATCGTCACCACGGAGAGCGCGACCATCGCGTCGGACGGTGTCACGCGCTATCCGATCGCACCGGGATACCGGGTCAACGTCCGGCGCGGACCGGGCACCAAGTACGGGATCGTGCGGACGCTTCCGTACGGAATGAGCGTCCCGGTGTACTGCCAGAAGCCGGGGGAATGGATCGCCGGCCCTTACGGCACCACCAATCTCTGGGACAACATCGCCGACGGCGAGTTCGTGTCGGACGCGTACGTGAAGACGGGCAGCGACGGATACGTCGCCCCGCGCTGCGACTGACGTACGGGCGCCCGCGCTGCGACTGACGTACGGGCGCCCGCGCTGCGACTGACGTACGGGCGCCCGCGCTGCGACTGACGGCTACCGGCGCCGCACGGGGATAATCGATCCCGTGAGCGAGAAGAGTGAGAACAGCGGCAACAGCAGGAACAGCAAGCCCGGCGAGACGCCCAGCCCCGGCCCCGAGCACACCGGCTCCACCGTGGCAGGCCCGCAGCCCGAGCCCATCCGTTTCTTCGGCACGACCTGGGTCGGCCACGACGGCGGTTACGGGCTGCGGAGGGCCGGCGTCGCCGCCGGCTCGCTCGCCGCGGCCGTCGTCGCCTGCTTCGTGCTCCGCTTCGCCTATCAGGGCCTGGAGATCGCGGACGTCGGCGGCTTCGTCGGACTCCTCGTCATCCTGATGTTCGCGATCTGCAGTGCCATCGCCTTCCGCAAGACCTGGGAGGGCTTCGGCCGCCGTCCGGTGGACCCGGCCCGCGAGGACAATCTGCGCGGCCTCAAGACCATCGGCTTCATCGGCTCGCTGCTCGCCTACTTCTTCCGCTCGCTCACAGAAGCCCCGGGCGAGAAGCTGCGGCGCACGGAGTACGAGACCGCGCTCGCGCAGTACGCGAAGCGCCGCTCGGCCCGCACCGGGAACCCGGCGGCCCGCAAGCGCCCCAAGCGCAAGTAGGCCGACCCGCCGGGCCGTGTCCTCGACCCGTCGCCGGGCCGAGAACCGTCGCCGCCGCGGAGCGTCGCCGACCGCGCCGCCAAGACACGGCCTAGGGCACCACACCGGCGCCCGCGCGCCGCACCCGTACACCCGCCTCCCGCTCCCCCGCCCACGCCTCGAGCGCGGCCGCGGACGCGTGGTCCGTGTGCCGCAGCCCGCTGAGATCCAGCTCCACACCACGGTCGTGGGGCAGGGCCTCCAGGGCGTCGAGCAGCTTCGGCAGCCGGAGAAAGGTCGCGTTGCCCACCACCCGCACCCGCAGCGCGCCGCCCGGCCGCTCCGCGCCCGTCACCTCCACATGGACGTGGCTCGTGTCCCACGCCGTCTTGGCGACCGCCAGCAGCAGCCCGACAACGACACCCTCGAAGAGGTTCGTGGCGACGATCGTCCCGGCCGTCGCCCCCAGCACCAGCGCCTCACCGCGATGCTCACGCCACAGCGGCCTCAACGCCCGTACGGGTACGAGCTTGCAGCCCGCGTGGACGAGCACCCCGGCAAGCGCGGCCACCGGGATCACGCCCAGCGCCGAGGGCAGGGCGGCGACGAACACCAGCAGCCACACCCCGTGCAGCACCCGTGATGCCTTGGTCCGCGCCCCCGCGTGCACATTGGCCGAGCTGCGCACGATGACGGCCGTCATCGGCAGCGCGCCCAACGCCCCGCACACCGCGTTCCCAGTGCCTTGGGCGATCAGTTCCTTGTCGTAGTCCGTACGCTTCCCGCCGTGCAGCCGGTCCACGGCCGCCGCGCTGAACAGCGACTCCGCCGAGGCGATCAGCGCGAACGCGAGCACCGTGCCGATCACCCCGGCCTCCATGAGCCGGGCCCATTCGCCCGGGCCCGGAAGCCGTACGGCGTCGAGCACCCCGCTCACCTCCACCCGCCGCACCGGCAGCCCGAACAGTGCCGTCGCCCCGGCCGCGAGCCCCACGGCGACCAAAGGCGCGGGCACGATCCGCGCGGCCCGCCGCCACCTCGGCCACACCACCAGGACGACGACGGCGCCCACGCCCACCGCGACGGCGGTGCCCGTCACCCCCGTACCGAGCAGCAGCCCGGGCAGGCCGCTGAGCTTGCGGCCCATCGAGCCGGGAGGCGTCGCGTCCGCGAGCGCGTACAGCTGCCCGGCGACCAGGACGAGTCCGATTCCGGCGAGCATCCCCTGCACGACCGAAACCGAGACGGCCCGGAACCACCGGCCGAGCCGCAGCACCCCCAGCAACACCTGCACGGCGCCCGCGGCCAGCACCAGGACTCCGAGTGCGGCGGCCCCGTACAGCTGAACCGCTTCGTAGACCAGCACGGTCAGCCCGGCCGCGGGCCCGCTGACCTGGAGGCTGCTGCCGGGCAGCACCCCGGCGACCAGCCCGCCGACGATTCCGGTGATCAGCCCGAGCTCGGCGGGGACCCCGGAGGCGACGGCCACACCCACGCACAGCGGAAGCGCGACGAGGAACACGACGAGCGAAGCGGTGAAGTCGGCGCGAGAGACCGGGAAGCCACGCACGAAGAGGGCACCTCCATCTGTGGAAACCATCAGGGACGAGGGCGGGAGATGCGTCGGCACGGGGCCGGAGCGGTGAAAACGATTCTCCTTCAGCGAAGCCCACCGGCGGGCTCGGAAAGTTGATCAGCGGACGCGCAAAGGAGTGATTCGTTCCCGCCCCGCACGCCCCCCGCCCGCGCGCGCCCCACCGATCTCTTGACGTGGACACCCGGCCGGAACAATATTCATCACATGATGAATTCTCTTCCCGTGGACACCTCCGAGCCTCCCGAGGGAACGCCCGTACCCGCCCCAGCCATCGAGGCCCGCGCCCTCACGGTCGTACGAGGCGACCGCACCGTCCTGCGCGGCCTCGACTTCACCGTCGAACCCGGCAGCATCACCGGCCTGCTCGGCCCCTCCGGCTGCGGCAAATCCACTCTCATGCGCGCCGTCGTCGGCACCCAGGCCGAGGTCACCGGCACCCTGGACGTCCTCGGCCACCCGGCCGGCCATCCCGCGCTGCGCCCGCGCATCGGCTACGTCACCCAGGCCGCGTCCGTCTACACCGACCTCACCGTCCGGCAGAACCTGGACTACTTCGCGGCCGTACTCCAGCCGGGCCGCCGCCGGCGCGAAGCCCGCGACGAGGCCGTCACCCGAGCCATCGACGACGTCGACCTCGCCTCCCACGCGGACGCCCTCGCCGGCACCCTCTCCGGCGGTCAGCTCAGCCGCGTATCCCTGGCCGTCGCGCTCCTCGGCACACCCGAACTCCTCGTCCTCGACGAACCGACCGTCGGACTCGACCCCGTCCTGCGCCGCGACCTGTGGAACCTCTTCCACACACTCGCCGCCGAGCGCGGCACGACGATCCTCGTCTCCTCCCACGTCATGGACGAGGCCGAGCGCTGCCACCGCCTCCTGCTGATGCGCCAGGGCGAGCTCCTCGGAGGGGGCACGTCCGGGCCGGAGACCGGGGGAGACACCCCCGCGAGCCTGCGCGCCCGCACCGGCTCCGACACCGTCGAGGCGGCCTTCCTCCACCTCGTCGACCAGGCATCCGCACCAGCCACCCGCCAGGAGACGACCCGATGAACACCACCACCCCACGTGCCCTGACCCCCGCCCGCACCGCGGCCACCGCCACCCGCGTCCTGCGCCAGCTCCGTCACGACCCCCGCACCATCGCGCTGCTGCTGCTCATCCCGGTCCTGATGATCACGCTGCTCCGGTACGTCTTCGACGGCAGCCCGCAGACCTTCGACGCCATCGGCGCCTCGCTGCTCGGCATCTTCCCGCTCATCACGATGTTCCTGGTGACCTCCATCGCCACCCTGCGCGAACGCACCTCCGGCACCCTCGAACGCCTCCTCGCGATGCCCCTCGGCAAGGGCGACCTGATCGCCGGCTACGCGCTGGCCTTCGGCGCGGTCGCGGTCGCCCAGTCCCTCCTGGCCACCGCGCTCTCCGTCTGGGTCCTGGGCCTCGACGTCACCGGCTCACCCTGGCTGCTGCTCCTGGTCGCCCTGCTCGACGCCCTGCTGGGCACGGCGCTCGGCCTGTTCGTCTCCGCCTTCGCGGCGTCCGAGTTCCAGGCCGTCCAGTTCATGCCGGCCGTGATCTTCCCGCAACTGCTCCTGTGCGGCCTGTTCACCCCGCGCGACCAGATGGCACCCGCACTGGAAGCGATCTCGAACGTCCTGCCCATGTCGTACGCCGTCGACGGTATGAACGAGGTACTCCTCCACACCGACATCACCGCCGACTTCGTCCGCGACATCCTCGTCGTCGCGGGCTGCGCACTCCTCGTCCTTTGCCTGGGCGCTGCCACACTGCGTCGCCGCACGCCGTGACGGCCCGATGCGAGGATGACGCCGAGAAGACGAACAGAGCACCGCCCGGAGGGTGAACCCATGACCCAGACAGTCGCAGTCCTCGGCACAGGCAAGATCGGCGAGGCCCTGCTCAGCGGCATGATCCGGGCGGGCTGGCGCCCGGCCGACCTCCTCGTGACCACGCGCCGCTCCGAGCGCGCCGAAGAACTCCGCACCAGGTACGGGGTCGAGCCCGTCAGCAACGCCGACGCCGCCAAGAACGCCGACACCCTCATCCTCGCGGTCAAGCCCCAGGACATGGGCAAGCTCCTCGAAGAACTGGCTCCCCACCTCACCGCCGACCGCCTCGTCATCAGCGCCGCGGCCGGCATCACGACCGCGTTCATCGAGGAACGCCTCGCCGAGCACACCCCGGTCGTACGCGTCATGCCTAATACCCCGGTCCTGGTGGACGAGGGCATGTCCGTCATCTCCGGAGGCAGCGACGCCACCCAGGGGCACCTCGCCCACACCGAGGAGATCTTCGGCAGCGTCGGCAAGACCCTGCGCGTCCCCGAGTCCCAGCAGGACGCGTGCACGGCGCTGTCCGGCTCGGGCCCCGCGTACTTCTACTTCCTCGTCGAAGCGATGACCGACGCCGGAATCCTCCTGGGCCTGCCCCGCGCCCAGGCCCATGACCTGATCGTCCAGGCGGCCATCGGCGCCGCCGTCATGCTCCGCGACAGCGGCGAACACCCGGTCAAGCTCCGCGAGGCCGTCACCAGCCCGGCCGGCACCACCATCAGCGCCATCCGGGAGCTGGAGAACCACGGCGTACGGGCCGCCCTCATCGCCGCCCTGGAAGCAGCCCGGGACCGCAGCCGCGAACTGGCCGGCGGAAACGGCTGACGGTCTCCCCGCTGCCTCGACCGGCTCCCCACCCCGCACCACCCGCGCGAACCCACCGCCGTGCGACGACACGGCGGTGGTTCCGCACCGGCTGATCGCCCGACGGATCGCCGCAGCCGAGAAGCTCCCTGAACCCTCGACTCGGCGCCCAGGCCGGGGGTTGACACACCCGGCACCGATCCGTAATGTACTCCGAGTTGTCCGACGTGAGCGCCGACCCCGGTCGGTCCCCGGACAGCCATTCCGCAAGAACCACGTCAAGCGAGCGACAGCTGTCGCACGCTTTCTGTGCGCATTTGCGAAATGAAGAATCCGCGTTCGAACGAGCGTGACCCGATTAGCGTCGGGGCCCGGGATTCGCTAAAGTCTCACTCGTCGGAACGGCCCAACGGCCGGGAAGACAAACCCCACTGACTGGGAATCAGGCCCGAAAGGATCTGATAGAGTCGGACTCGCCGGAAAGGGAAAACGCGAAAGCGAAGAACTGGAAAGCGAAACCCGCTTCGACCGGGAATCGGACACGAAAGAGTCTGATAGAGTCGGAAACG
>NZ_JBEZIJ010000012.1:0-334188 GCF_040650955.1 Streptomyces sp. NPDC048560 | reverse complement strand
GGTCACGTACATCGACTCCACGACCGCGTCGACGTACTTCGCGCCGCAGACCCCGGCCCGGATGACGCCGAACACCACGTACACGGTCGACTTCAACCTCACCAACACCACCTCCTCGGCGTGGGCGGCCGGTGAGCGGGAGCTGTCCTACACCTGGAAGCTGCCCGACGGCACGGACGTGACCAACGGTGGCAACCAGATCGCCACGCCGGTCCCGGCCCTTGCTCCCGGCGAGTCCGCCGCCCTCCAGGCGCAGGTGAAGACCCCGATCAACTCGGACTCGGGCAACAAGCGCACCGACTACGTCCTGGGCTGGGACGTCCGCAAGATATCCGACGGCTCCTGGCTGTCGGCCGGTACCGGTGCCATTCCGGCCCTGGTGCAGAACGTCGCGGTCGAGGATCCCACCTCCAACACCCTCGGGATGGAGAAGTTCTACTCCTACACCGGCAAGAACACCGGTGCCGGTTCGACGGTGATGAACAACCTCTCGGCCGGTAACAGCGTCTGGTCGTACAACGCGTTCACCAACCCCGGTCGCGGGCTCACGACCTTCGCGCGGTTCGCGTACAACTCCCTCGACACATCCGACACCGTTCTCGGTGCGGGCTGGTCGGGGCAGGCCGCCGGGCCCATCCGGATGGGTGCACCGCTGGAGTTCCACCCCAAGCCCCACCCGACCGAGATCAGGCTCCCCGACGGCGACGGCACCACCCACGTCTTCCGTGAGCAGGCCGACGGCAGCTGGAAGGCCCCGGCCGGTGTCCACTACAAGCTGGCGGCCAAGCCGGGACTGGACTGCACCCCGCTGAAGGACCCGGTTCCCGACGCATGGACGCTGACGCGCCCCGACGGCACCCGGTTCGTATTCGGCTGCGACGGCTACATGACGTCGACCGTCGACAACAACGGCAACACGCAGACCCACACGTACGAGGAGCGCAAGTCCAACAACAAGCCGACCAAGTTCCTGACCTACATCACGGACCCGGCCGGCCGTCAGTCGCTCACCGTCGAGTACTACAAGAAGGGTGACGCGTCCTACGAGTACATCAACGACTCGGGCGCGAAGGTCACCGGCTCGAACCTGACCAACTCCAAGATCTACGACCACGTGAAGTCCATGACGGACGTCTCGGGCCGCAAGATCTCCTTCTACTACACCGACAAGGGCCTGCTCGGCCAGCTCACCGACGGTGTCGGCTCCAGCCAGCCGAAGAACTTCAAGTTCACCTACGACGCCACGCAGGGCAACAAGAACGTCAAGCTGGTCAGGGTCGTCGACCCGCGAGGCAACGGCACCTCGCTGGCCTACAACACACCGCAGGCCGGTGACGACCCGAAGTTCCACTGGTGGACCAAGAGTGTCACCGACCGGCTGAACAACGCCTCGACGTACGTCTACCAGGCGAACACCTCGAACTCGAAGTTCATCGACGCCAAGGTCACCGACGCCGAAGGCCGCGCCACCAACTATGTGCTCGACGACTTCGGCCGTCAGGTGCAGGTCACGAACGCCAAGTCCGAGACCACCAAGATGAACTGGGACGCGGACAACAGCGTCACGTACATCGAGGAGGCCAACGGAGCGAAGTCGGCCTTCTGCTACGACCAGAAGACCGGCTACCCGCTGCGTGAGTGGGACGCCGAGACGACCAAGAGCTGGACGTCCCAGCAACTGGTCGCCACCTACTACTGCGACCCGGCCAACGAGGGCAGCCTGCCCGGCGCGGCCAAATTCGCCTACACGACCCGCCTGGACGGCTACTCGGCGGACCTGACCGTCAAAACGTCTCCGGAGGGCCGCAAGTGGAATTTCGGCTATGACTCCTTCGGTAACCTGACGGCGGTCACCGACCCCAAGGGTGTCGCCACCGCGACGGTGGGCGACTACACCACGAAGTACGAGTACGACGTCTTCGGCCAGCAGACCAGGACCGTCGACGCCAACGGCAACCCGAGCGTGAACGCGGACTTCGAACCCAGCGGGTATCCGAAGACGATCACGGACGCGGAGAGCCACGCCACGAAGTTCGTCTACGACGAGCGGGGCCAGGTCACCTCGGTCACCGACGCCCTGCAGAAGACCACCACGCAGACCTACGACACCTTCGGCCGGCCGATGGTCAGCAAGGTGCCGAAGGACCAGGCGGCCGGGGTCTACATCACCACCCAGGCGCCCGACTACGACGCCAACGACAACGTCACCCGGTCCACCGACCCGGCGGGTGTCCCCACCACCGCGGTGTACGACGCGGGTGACCAGCTCACGTCGTCCACGGGCCCCGACAACAACACCATCGGCCGTAAGACGGCCTACACCTACGACAAGGTCGGCAACCTCAGGACGACGACCGAGCCGAAGGGCGTAGCCACCACCACCGACGCCACGGACTTCGTCACCACCAACCACTACGACGCCGCCTACCAGCTCACCAGCGTGGTGGACGCCAAGGGCGACAAGCTCTCCTACGAGTACGACAACGTCGGCAACATGGTGACGGTCGTCGACCCGAAGAAGAACGCCACCACCGACACCACCGACTACACGTCGAAGTCCACGTACGACCTCAACCACCGGGTCGTCAAGGGAACCGACTCGGCGGGCAAGTACACCACCACGGTGTACGACAAGGACTCGCTGGTTGTCGCGGCCACGGACAAGGAGCGCAACAAGACCGAGCTCCTCTACGACGAGCGCGCCATGCCCGTCGAGAAGAAGGAGCCCTACGAAGGCACCACGGTCCGCAGCACCAAGTTCGAGTACGACCAGGTCGGCAACCGGACCAAGGTCATCACCCCGCGCGGCGTGAACACCTCCAACACCGAGGACTTCACCCTCCGCACGGAGTACGACAAGCTCGGCCGGGCGGTCAAGGAGTACCAGCCGTACGACCCCGCGGACGCCCGCTTCAACAGCCCGAACGTCTACACCCAGACGGTGTTCGACGCCGTCGGCCGGGTGACCAAGGTGTCGGCGCCGCCGTCGTCGGGCGAGTCGGCCCGTATCGAGACCTCCTACACCTACTTCGACAACGGCTCGGTCCGCACGTCGACCGACACGTGGGACATCCGGACCGCGTACGAGTACGACAACAGCGGCCGGCAGACCACGCGCACCCTGACCGGGGCGGGTGGCACGCCCTCGCGGACGATGACCACCGGCTACTGGCCGGACGGGTCCATGAAGACCCGTACGGACGCGCCCTCCGCGGGAGCGGAGCGCAAGTCCTTCGCCTACGCCTACGACGCCAACGGCAACACCACGTCGATCAACGACACCTCAGCGGGTGCCGGGATCGACGCGTACACGATGACCTACACCGGCCTCAACCAGGTCGAGAAGGTCACCGAGGCGCTGGCCGGTGAGGCGAAGAAGACCACGTCGTACGTGTACGACGCGAACGGCCAGCCGGACAGCGTGACGCATCCGGACCAGTACTCCCAGTTCACGTACGACCCGCGCGAGCTGGTCAAGACGGTGAAGGTCGGCGAGACGCCGACCGACGCCACGCCGGAACTGACCGAGTACACCTACACCGACCGCGGCAAGATGCTGCGGGAGACCAAGGCCAACAAGAACACGGTCGACTACGCCTACTTCCTCAACGGGGCGCTCAAGAGCACCACGGAGAAGAAGTCCGGCGGCGCGCTGGTCGCCTCGCACGTCTACACCTACGACGCCAACGGCAACAAGGCGCAGGACGTCGCGAAGAAGATGAACGCCGACAACCACTCGGCGTACCTCGACAGCACCAGCGACTTCGTCTACGACCCGGCCGACCGCATCGGGAAGGTCACCAAGACGGGTAGCGGTGCCGGCACCGAGACCTACGTCCACGACAACAACGCCAACGTCATCAGCCAGACGGTGAAGGGCGTCTCGACGACCTTCGACTACGACCGCAACCGGCTGACCACCGCCACCTCCGGCGGGATCGCGGCGACGTACAACTACGACGCCTACGGCCGGCTGGACCATGTCGTCTCCGGCGGCAAGACCGTCGAGGACAACACCTACGACGGCTTCGACCACGTCACGGAGCACACCAAGCTCCAGCCGGACGGCTCGTCGAAGACGACGAAGTACAGGTTCGACCCGCTGGACCGCAAGACGGCCAAGACCGAGGGCACCAAGACCACCGACTACAACTACCTCGGTACCGGTGGCGAGGTGCTCGACGAGCGGGTGGCGGGTGAGATCACCAAGTCCTACCAGTACAGCCCGTGGGGCAAGCGCCTGTCGCAGATCAAGCACGGCAGCGACGGCACCGAGGAGCTCGGGGTCTACGGCTACAACAGCCACACCGACGCCGAGATCCTCACGGACAGCACGGGTGACACCAAGGCGACGTACGGCTACACCGCCTACGGCAAGGACGACGAGGCCGAGTTCACCGGCATCGACAAGCCCGAGGCGGCCCAGCCGGACAAGGAGGCGTACAACCCCTACCGCTTCAACTCCAAGCGCTGGGACGCCGCTTCGGGTACGTACGACATGGGCTTCAGGGACTACAACCCGGGCCTGAACCGCTTCACCACGCGGGACATGTACAACGGTGCCCTTGCCGACATGCGGCTGGGCAGCGACCCGTACACCGGTAACCGGTACGCCTTCTCGGGCGGCAACCCGGTCAGCAATGTCGAGCTCGACGGGCACTGCTTCGGAATCGACTGGTGCGAGAGCGCGGTCTCCGCCACCGGGGACGCCATCGCGGACACCGCCAGCGGTATCTACATGGGCACCGGTGAGGTCTTCTACGGACTGGTGTCGAACATTCCGGACACGGCGTCGTACGCCGGCTGGATGGTCGACGGCGACTGCTGGAACGGCGGGGCCGGCGCGCCCGGCTGCGACTACGGCGCCACGTTCGACAACTGGGCCGCGAGCCAGGGCTACAACACCGACAAGTGGACGTACACCCTTCCCAGCATGGTGGCCGATCTGGTCGGCCGGAAGCCCTCCATGGCGCCGTCGCCGGGGGCCATGCCCAAGAAGAAGACGCCGCCCGCACCCAAGCCCACGACGCCGCCCGCGCCCAAGCAGGAGAAGTACGGCGACAGGGACGGCTACATCTCCCTCTTCAAGGCACCTTGGAAGGGGTATGGGCAGGGCCAGTACGACAACGGATACAATGCGGCGGACTTCCCTGATTCGGCGAAGGAGAAGGGTGCGGCGTACTTCGGAAGGAAGTACAGCCTCGTGGACGAGAAGTACGCGCGGTACTACGGGGACGGCATCATCGAGATCCGCATCCCCGAGGACGACTACAATCGCTACTTCAAGGGCTACGAGAAGTTGTACGAAGGCGGCCCCGAAGTAGAGGTGCCGGTCCCGACCGAAATGTTCGGCCGGCTGAACTCGTACGAGAGACTGTGGCACAAGTGACAGAAGACGAATGGGACTCCGCCAAGCGGAAGTTCCCCTACGGATCCACGGTCGACGGCACCGTCAACCAGGTCGCGCCCTTCGGAATCTTCATTTCGGTGGAGAATCTGCAACTGACCGAGGCATTCGCGGATGTAGCGGGAATGCATCACGGGGGCGCCGACGGTTCCACGGTGCTCTGGCCCGAGGTGGGTGACGCGGTCACCGGAGTCGTGGTCGAGCACACGGAACGCAACCATCAGCTCAAACTTCATCTGAGGTAATCGAGCCGAAGGTCGCTACGGCGACACCAGGAAGGGCCGTCCCCCGGAAACCGGGGAGGCGGCCCTTCTTCCGTCCCAGGTGACCGGGGCGGACCGTGCCGGAACGCTACGGACAGGTGTCGAAAGGCCCGGACGCCTGAATTCCGGCTCCCCGGTACGCTTGAAGCGCCGTACCATGGCCGATCCGCCGAGCGGAAGGTGCGAGCCGATGAAGGACGCGGACCCGGGGCTCTTCGGCCCCGAATCGGTCACCTGGCAGATGCACGGCGACCCGATGATGTGGATCGCCGGAGTGCGCGCCCTCTACCTCCAGGCACTGCATCCCCGCGCCGTACGCGGAGTCATCCAGAACTCGGACTTCCGCCGCGACGCCTGGGGCCGGCTCCTTCGCACCGCGAGCTTCGTCGGCACCCTCACCTACGGCACCACGGAGGCCGCCGAGAAGGCGGGCGCCCGGGTCC
The DNA here is from genome assembly GCF_040650955.1 of Streptomyces sp. NPDC048560. NCBI lineage: Bacteria > Bacillati > Actinomycetota > Actinomycetes > Kitasatosporales > Streptomycetaceae > Streptomyces > Streptomyces sp. NPDC048560. The sequence goes on along the minus strand of NZ_JBEZIJ010000012.1, from coordinate 328,075 downwards.
GCAGGATCCACCGCCTGCTCAAGGCGACGGACCCCGACACCGGGGAGGTCTACGGCGTCGACGAACCCGGACTGCTCCTGTGGGTGCACTGCGCCGAAGTCGACTCCTACGTCCAGGTGCAGCGCCGGTCCGGGTTCCCGCTGACCGACGCCCAGGCCGACCGTTACGTCTCCGAGCAGCGCGAGAGCGCCCGCCTCGTCGGGCTCGACCCCGCCGAGGTCCCCGCCACCACCGCTCAGCTCGCCGCCTACTTCGAACGCGTCGGGCCGGAACTCGCCGCCGGAGCCGAGGCGTCCGAGGTCGACGACTTCCTCCGCAACCCGCCGGTGCATCCCCTGCTGACCCCGGCTCGCGTGCTGCTGTGGCGGCGCGTGGCAGCGCTCGCCTACCAGTCACTGCCTCCGTACGCCCACGCGTTGTACGGCAGGCCCGCGCCCGCCCCGCACACGGTCGACCGAGGTCTGCGGGCCACCGGGGCCGTGCTGCGCCGCGTACCCGCGCGGCTGCGCTGGCGACTGCCGCCCCAGCACATTCTGAAGGCCATGGCCCGGCTCGGCCCGGACAGCCGCCCCGCACCGTACAAACTCCGCAGACAGGCCGCCATACTGGACGGGCCGGGGAGGGCGTAGGCGAAGCGACGGGGGCGACAGCACACGATGGCGGAGACCAGGCTGATCCAGAGCCGGTACCGGCTGCTCGATGTCATCGGGCGCGGGGGCATGGGCGAGGTGTGGCGGGCGCGCGACGAATCGCTCGGCCGCCAGGTGGCCGTCAAATGCCTCAAGCCGCTGGGCCCCCAGCACGACCAGTCCTTCACTCGGATCCTGCGCGAACGCTTCCGCCGCGAGGCCAGGGTGGCCGCCGCGCTCCAGCACCGCGGAGTCACCGTCGTCCACGACTTCGGCGAGCACGACGGCGTCCTCTACCTGGTGATGGAGCTCCTCGACGGCCGCAACCTGAGCCAGCTCCTGGAGGACAACGAACAGAACCCGCTGCCCGTGCCGGACGTCGTCGACATCGCCGAGCAGGTCGCGGACGCCCTCGGCTACACCCATCAGCAGGGCATCGTCCACCGGGACCTCAAGCCCGCCAACATCATGCGCCTCGCCGACGGCACGGTGAAGATCTGCGACTTCGGCATCGCGAGGCTCGGCCACGACATCGGCTTCACCTCACGCCTGACCGGCACCGGCATCGCCATGGGCACCCCGCACTACATGTCGCCCGAACAGATCAGCGGGGGAGACGTCGACCATCGCAGCGACCTCTACTCGCTGGGCTGTGTGCTGTACGAGATCGCCACCGGCGTCCCACCGTTCGACCTGGACGACTCCTGGGCCGTCCTCGTGGGACACCGGGACACCCAGCCCGAGCCGCTGCGCAGCCACCGGGCGGAGCTCCCCGGTTTCTTCGACCGGGTCGTCCTGGACCTGCTGGCCAAGACGCCGGGCGAACGCCCCACCGACGCGGGTGACCTGCGCCGCCGCATCCTCCACGGACGGACCGGCGAGCAGCCACAGGTGTCCGGCCACGTCCGCCTGGCACCCCCCGTCCTCGTCGAGCACCCCTCCGGCTCCCGCCCGCCGAGGCTCCCCTCCTGGACCCGCGACATGACGACGGGTCACAAGGCGACGGGCACGGTCGCGGCCGGTTTCCCGCTGCCCGACCACTCGGCGGGCCTGACCGGCGAGTGGACGACCGGCACCGACCTGCGCGTCCTGCCCAGCGCCTACCCCGCCGTCCGCGGCGAACGGCCTACGCCGTCCCCCGAACTGCTCTCCACGCTCGCCAACCGCCACAGTGCCGGCCTCAACCTGGGCCGCCTCGGTCACTGGGAGGAGGCAGGCGAGGTGCACCGCGCGGTCGCCGCCGAACGCGAACACGCCCTGGGCCCCGACCACCCGGACACGCTCGCCAGCCGCTACGAGGTCGGCTTCACCCTCAGCCGCACCGGCCGGGCGGCCGACGCCCTGCGGGAGTTCGGCCGGGTCGCCGACGGCCGCGAACGCACCGTCGGCCCCGACCACCCGGAGACCCTCGCGGCCCGGCAGGAGACGGCGTACGTACTCGGCCAGCTCGGGCGGCACTTCGAAGCCCACCAGGTGTACGCCGCCGTGCTCGGCTCCCGCGAGCGGACCATGGGACGCGATCACCCGGACACCCTGCGCTGCCGCCACAACCTCGCGTTCAACCTGAGCAGGCTCGGGCGCCTGGAGGACTCCTACCGGATGGCACACGAGGTGGCGGCCGCCCGGAGCCGGCTGCTCGGGGCCACGCACCCCGACACGCTCGTCACCCTGTACGAGGTGGCGTACACCCTCGGGCGCCTCGGCCGCTGGGACGAGGCCCTGCGCATGTACGGCGAGGTGGCGCAGGCCCGCGCCGTGTCGCTCGGCCCCGACCATCCGGAGACGCTCTCCGCCCGCTACGAGGTCGGCATCAGCCTGGGCCGGCTCGGGCGCAGTGCGGAGGCGCTGGAGCTGTACCGCGCCCTCGTCGAAGCCCGAACCCGGGTCAGTGGACCCGCCGACGCCGAGACCCTGCGGGCCCGTCACGGGCTCGGCGTCAACCTGGGACGGATGGCCCGCTGGGAGGAGGCCCTCGTCGTGGCACGCGAGGTGTGCGACATCCGCGAGCGGACCCTGGGCCCCGACCACCCGGACACGCTCGTCAGCCGGCGGGAGATCGCCGTCGGCCTCGGCTGGCTCGGCCGCTGGGCGGAAGCGCTCACCGTCTACCGGCAGGTCGCGGAGATCCGCACGCGGGTGCTCGGCGCCGATCACCCCGACGCGCTCGCCGGCCGCAACGACGAGGCGCACTGCCTGGAGCAGCTGGGCCGGGGCACCGAGGCCGTCGAGCTGTACCGTCAGGTCGCCGCACTGCGGCAGCAGCGGGGGACACCGTCCCACTGACGGCCGCTCCCCCTCTGGTCAGGGCCGATCTACGCGTGTTACGAAGGTGCATGACCGAACAAGACGCGCCCGCGCAGCACCGCTACGACGCCGTGATCGTGGGCGGCGGCCACAACGGTCTGGTCGCCGCCGCCTACCTCGCCCGCGCCGGCCAGTCCGTCCTCGTACTCGAACGCCTCGGGACCACCGGGGGAGCGGCCGTCTCGACCCGGCCCTTCGCCGGGGTCGATGCCCGGCTCTCCCGCTACTCCTACCTGGTGTCCCTGCTGCCCCGGAAGATCGTCCGGGACCTGGGCCTCGAATTCGCCGTACGCAAGCGGACCGTGTCCTCCTACACCCCGGCCGTCCGCGACGGCCGGCCCACCGGGCTGCTCGTCGGCGGTGACGGCACCCGGGACTCCTTCGCCGCGCTCACGGGCGGGGACCAGGAGTACGAGGCGTGGCAGCGGTTCTACGCCATGACGGGCCGGGTCGCCGAACGGGTGTTCCCGACACTCACCGAACCACTGCCCGCCCGCGAGGCGCTGCGCGACCGGATCGACGACCCGGAGGCCTGGCGGATGCTCTTCGAGGAGCCCATCGGTGTCGCCGTCGAGGAGAACTTCACCGACGACCTCGTACGCGGAGTGGTGCTCACCGACGCCCTGATCGGCACGTTCGCCGACGCGCACGACCCGTCCCTGGCGCAGAACCGGTGCTTCCTCTACCACGTGATCGGCGGCGGCACCGGCGACTGGGACGTTCCGGTGGGCGGTATGGGCGCCCTGACCGACGCGCTCGCCCGCGCCGCCCGGGAGGCGGGCGCCGAGATCCGGCCGCTGCACGAGGTGACCCGGATCGAGACCGACGGTACGCACGCCGAGGTCACCGTCCGCTCGTCCGGCACGCAGCAGGTCATCGGCGCCCGGCGGGTTCTCGTCAACGCCTCACCGCAGGCCCTCGCCCAACTCCTCGGCGAGGAGCCGCCCGCCCCGGCGGAGGGGGCGCAACTGAAGGTCAACATGCTGCTCACCCGGCTGCCCCGGCTGCGCGACCACGGCGTCGACCCGAGGCACGCGTTCGCCGGTACGTTCCACATCGCCGAGGGCTACGGGCAGCTCGCCTCCGCCTACCGGGACGCCGAGCAGGGCAGGCTGCCCGCCGCGCCCCCGTCCGAGATCTACTGCCACTCGCTGACCGACCCGTCGATCCTCGCCCCGGACCTGGCTGCCCGTGGCTACCAGACCCTGACGCTCTTCGGCCTGCACACCCCCGCCCGGCTCTTCACCGCGGACAACAGCGGGACACGCGCCGAGCTGCTCAAGGCCACCCTCGCCGAGCTCGACGCCCACCTGGACGAGCCGATCGCCGACTGTCTCGCCCTCGACGAGAACGGGGAACCCTGCATCGAGGCCAAGACCCCGCTCGATCTGGAACGGGACCTGCGGCTGCCGGGCGGCCACATCTTCCACCGGGATCTGGCCTTCCCCTACGCGACGGAATCCACCGGCCGCTGGGGAGTCGAGACCGCGCACGCCAACGTGCTGCTGTGCGGAGCGGGCGCGGTGCGCGGCGGCGGGGTCAGCGGAGTCCCCGGCCACAACGCCGCGATGGCGGCCCTGGGCCGGTGACCTCCTTGTGCCGGACCGCCGGCGCCGGCCAAGGCAACGGCACCTGGCCGACGTCGGGTCCCGGGGCCGGAGGCGGGGCCCCGATCAGTGGCCGAACACTCCGCGCAAGGCCGTCAGCTTGCGCGGCAGGTCGTACTCCGCACCGCCCTCGTGCCCGTTGTACGCGAACACCTCGATCTCGGCGGGGCCCGCATAGCGGTGGTAGGCGGCGAACACGGTCGATGACGGGCAGATCTTGTCCATCAGCCCGACCGAGAACCACGCCGGGGCGCTCGCCCGCGCCGCGAAGTTGACGCCGTCGAAGTACGACAGGGTCTCCATCGCCTCCTCCACCCGGAAGCGGTTCCCGGAGAGCCAGCGGGCGATCTCCCAGTACGGTCCCGCGTCCGTGATCTGCGAACCGCGCCGGAAGTGGCAGAGGAACGGCACGTCCGCGAGGGCCGCCGCCACGTCGTCCCGGAGTCCGGCGACCGCGAGCACCAGCCCGCCGCCCTGGCTGCCGCCGAGGACCGCCACCCGTGAGGCGTCGACGGCCTCATGGGCCTTCGCCGCGTCCACGGCCCGTACGGCGTCGGTGATGAGCCGGCGGTAGTAGTGGCGGTACGGGTCCTCGATGCCCCGGGTGAGGAAGCCGGGCGAGGACGAACCGTGCCCCTCCGGATGGAAGTCCGGGGTGTCGGCGGTGTTCTTGCCGCCACCGCCCTGCCCCCGGTTGTCCATGACCAGATGGGCGTATCCCAGCGCGCTCCAGGTCAGCCACGAGTAGGGGATGCCGCGGCCGCCGTTGTAGCCGATGTACTGCACGACGGCGGGCAGCGGGCCCGTGCGCCCGCGCGGCAGCATCAGCCAGGCCTTCACCGGCTGACCGCCCCAGCCGCGGAACGTCACGTCGAACACGTCGACGGTCGCGAACCCCGCGTCGTACGGGACGAACTCGGCGTCCAGATCGTGCCGGGCGGTCTCGGCGAGGGTCTTCTCCCAGAAGGCGTCGAAGTCGGCCGGTTCCTCCGGCTCCGGCCGGTACTCGCGCAGCCGTTCCAGGGGCATGTCGAACAGCAAGGGTCTAGCTCCTCTTCAGGGTGAGGTTGAGGGTCGCGCCGTAGCGGCCCGCCGTGTCGGCGGTGATCCGGATGCCGTCCCTGACGGGGGCGGCGCGCACACCCGGGTCCGCCGAGGTGACGGTGAGACCGCGCACGGCCAGTTCGACGGAGACCGTGCTCCGCAGCTGGGTCGGGTCGGACAGGGACACCGTCACCGCCTTGCCGTCCGGGCGCACCAGCACGGAGGCGGGACCGTCGGCCTTCAGCTCCTGGGCCGAGCCCGCAGCCCAGAAGTTGGCGGCCAGGAGGCCGTCCGCGCAGCGGCGTACCGCGTGCACGGCGGTGGAGCGGGCCACCAGCCGCACGGGCGGGGCCACCGACCACAACCGGGTGCGCTCGGCGGAGGCGGCCGGTGCCTGGAGCCAGAAGTAACCCGCGTCGGCGGGCGCCGTCCCGTGGTCCTGCCACAGCGTCAGATAGGGGCGGGTGACCGGTGTGTCCGTGCCGTACTTGAGGTTGATCTCCCGCCAGGTCGCCGTGCGGTCCTCCCGGAGCCCTCTGAGCGTGACGGGCTGGGGGAAGACGTAACCACCGGTCCCGGCGACGTGCAGCCAGCTGACCCGGTCGAGCTGCGCCGACCAGCCCGCGCCTGTGGGCGCCGCCGCACCGTTGACCAGGAGGGCCGCCGCCGGGTCGCGCAGTTTGCGGTTCTCGACGACCGTCTCGGCCGTGCCCGCGTCGGCGGTGATGCCGGATCCCACGCACGCGATCACGTCGTCCAGGCAGAACCAGCTCTTCAGGCCCCGCAGCGAACTTCCGTACGCCCGCAGCTCCATCCCGTACGCGCCGAGCGTCGTCCCGGGCAGTGCCGTGCCGCCCGTCCAGTCCGCCGTGCTCGTCGTGCGCTGTCCCGCCGCGTTCGCCGGCCGGCCCGCGATGACGGTCGTACCGGGGAGCCGTGCCGGGTCCACGGTCGGCCAGTAGTCCTCGCTGTAGTGCCCGAGGTCGTCCGTGTGGAGCAGCACCATGCCGTCGGAGAGGTGCCAGCCGTGCAGGTTCTCGTTCTGGATCGACTCGTAGTTGTAGATCCGGGTGGAGTACGCGGAGATGCCGAGGGCGAACGAGGGGCGGTGGTGCGCCGCCTTGTCCATCCGGGGGTGCTGCTTGTGGGCGACGAGCGGACCGCGTGCGGGGACGGGCGAAGCGATGACCTGCCGGGCGGCGACCAGCGAGGCCAGGTCGGTGACGGCGAGGAAGTCCCGGTAGGTGTCCTCGGCTATCCACTGCTTGACCAGGGCTGTGAAGCGCTCGGCGGTCTCCCCGGGGAACCCGGGGATCAGGCGCAGCACCGCCTCGATGACCGTCTGCGCCGAGGCGTGGCCCTGCTTGCTGGGGCGGGCGATCTCGCGTCCGCACACCGAGGCGAGGACGTCACCCCGGGCGAGCAGCGGGTCGAAGCCCTCGTCCACCCAGACGCGCACGTTGTCGAGATCGGGATCGGTGACCGTCCAGGCCGTACCGGCCAGCAGGTTGAGCAGCCGGGAGAGGTTGTTCAGCAGTTCCTTGCCGTAGCCGCCGGTGTACGGGTGCTTGTAGTGCTGGAGGAACGAGCCGTCCGAGTAGAAACCCTCGCCCGTGCCCTGCGCGGCCGCGCCCGCGTCGTTGAAGGCCAGGACGCTGTTGGCGCCCGAACCCTCGACGTCCGAAAGAGCGTCACGGACGCGGGCCAGGGCGTCGCCGTCGTCCAGCAGCACGGCGTTGACCGCGACCACCGTGGAGATCCACACGCGGTTGGCACCGGTCGCGATCTGCCGGTCGGCGCGCCACAGGTTGGGGTCGGGCGTGTAGTGCCGTACGGCGGTGGTGATCCGGGTGAGCCGCTCCGCGCCGAGCGTGTCGTACAGGAGCACCGTCGCGTCGTTGAGCGCGAGCGCCGAACCGATCTCCCAGTCCCAGTCGTTGTCGAAGCGGGTGTGGCCGGGCCCGTAACGATGCGCCAGCATCCAGTCGATGCCGCCGAGCAGCAGATCGCGCAATGCCGTGTCGCCGTACTGCGGGGTGCCGGGTACGGCCCACGCGGTCGCGATCGTGGCGAGCCGCTTGAACGACGTCGTCACGTGGTTGGAGAGCGTGGTGCTCGTCAGATCGGGGAACAGCCCGTCGGTGGCGGCCGGGTCGAGGCCCTTCGCGGCGGTGGCCGCTGCCCTGCCGATCCGGGCGACCGCCGCCGCGATCCGCGCGTCGGCCAGGTCGAGCCCGGGGCCGCCGGTGAGCAGGGTGTGCCAGCGGCCGCGCAGCGCGGCGGCGTCCCCCACGGCGGCGTGCGCGGTGCCCGCCGAGAGGGAGACGGGCAGGGCGACTGCAGCGCCGAGCGCGGCCGCCGTGGCCAGGACGGTACGCCGGGTGGTGCCTGGATTCATGATGGTGGCCCTCACAGGAGGTGTCGGCGGTCGACTGCCGCGGCGAGCGCGGTATGACCGGAGGGATTGGGGTGCAGGCCGTCACCGCTGTCGTACGCGGGCAGCAGACGCGAAGGGCGTCCGGGATCGCGGAGCGCGGTGTCGAAGTCCGCGAGGGCGTCGAAGACCCGGCCGGTGCGCAGCGTGCGGTTGATCCGCTGCCGGACCGTGTCGAGCTCCGGGGTCCAGCGGACCCACCCCTCGAACGGGGCGATGGTCGAGCCGACGATCCGCAGCCCGGCGTCGTGGGCGCGCAGCACCAGCTGCCGGTATCCGGCCAGGAAGAGGGCCGGGTCGGTCTGGCCGGGCGGCTGCTGGAGGTCGTTGACGCCGAGGTGCACCAGGACGGTGCGCAGCCCCGGCAGCGGGAGGACGTCCCGGTCGAAGCGGGCCTGTCCACCGGGCCCGAACCGGGCGTCGTTCAGCAGCAGCCGGTTTCCGCTGATCCCCAGATTGGCGACGGCCGACCCGGGAAGCCGCCGGGCCAGCTGATCCGGCCAGCGCATGTCGGCGTCGTCCGGGGTCCCGACTCCTTCGGCGATGGAGTCGCCGAGCACGGCGAGGACCGGGCCGTCGGCACCCGTCGTCTCGACACCCGTCAGCAGGAGCACGGACGTGGTGCGCACCCCGTCGACCGTGTGCGAGGCGTGCGTGTTGCGGTGGAAGGACAGCGGTCCGGTGGGGCCGGGCAGCCGCGTCTCCACGGCCAGCCGCGCGCCTTCGGAGACCCGCAGTCCCTCGACCTGATCACTGGTGAGCGAGGCGCCGGCGGCCAGCCATGCCTGCGGCCGGCCGTCGAACGTCACCGGGTGCCCGCCCGCCGTCACGGGACCGACCAGGATCGGCACGGCACCGAACGCGTTCCCGTACCGCAGCCTGACCTGACCGCCCGCGGACAGCCTGACCACCGCCGTGTGGACGCCGTCGGTCAGACCCGCGCTCGCCACGACGTCGGTCGCCGTCGGCGCGGTCTGCGCCGTCGCCCAGGACGTGGCCCACCGCGAGCGGGCCGCCCCGGACCGCTCGGCCGCCTGTGCGCCCGGAGCGGCCACGGCCACCGCCGCCACCCCGGCCATCCCGGCCGCCGCCGTCAGGATCCCGCGTCTCGCTGGGCTGCGGCCGCTCACTGGGGGCACGCGCCGGTCGGGTTGTACTCGCTCGCGTACGTGCCCACCGCGTCGCCGCCGGTGTTCGAGCTCATCGTGTTGGTGCAGACAGGGCCCTGCGGGGTCCGCATGAACTTGATGCCGCCGCCGGCGTTCCCGGTGATGGTGTTGCCGTAGACGCTGGTGTCGATGCCGTCGGTGGCGGTGTCCCCACCGAGCCGGATGCCCGCGCCGGCGTTTCCGTGCACGGTGTTGTAGCGGAAGATGTTGCCGCTGCCGCGGGCGTCGAGCCCGCCGGAGCTCGCGTCCTTCTGGCCGGTGCAGTCGTTGTACTCGACGTAGTTGACGGTCGAGTTCTCCTTGACGTCGACACACTCGTTGCCCTGCGTGTCGATCGTGTTGTGGTGGATGCGGTTGTTCCTGCTGATGTCGGCCGCCGCGTCGGGTGCGCCGTTCGCCCCCTGCTGCTCGGGGGCCGTGCCGAGGTAGATGCCCTCGCCGTTCTTGCCGCCCCCGCCGAACCGGAAGTCGGCGACCCCGCAGTTGGTGATGGTGTTGCCGTTCACCTCCGCCCCGGTGATGAGGTAGCGCAGCCGCAGGCATTCGTCGGCGGCGTTCTTGAGGGTCATCCCGGTGATGTGGAGCGCGCCCACTCCGTTGCCCGGAGTCGTGCTCATGACATAAATGAGCTTGAGGCGGTAGCCCGCCACCTCCGCGGACGAGCCGTGCAGCCCGTCCACGGTGAAGCCGCTCAGCGTCGTCGAGTCGTGCTGGACCTGGATGATCCGGGCCCCGCCCGCACCCTTCACGATCGCGTTCGACGGACCGGTGAGCGTCACCCCGGCGCGCTTGGTCACCACGTCCTGCCGGTACGTGCCGGCTGCGAGGTTCACCACCGCACCGGTCGGGGCCACGTCCATGGCCTTCTGGATCGTGGCGAACGGGGCGCCCGCCGACGTACCCGCGGCGGCGTCACTGCCGGACGGTGCGACGTAGTACGCCGTCGCCGCCTCGGCCGCGACCGAGGCGGTAGGGAGGGCGAGCGGCGCGAGAGCGGCGGCCAGCGCGGTGGCGAGCACGGTGAACGAGTGATGCCTCATGGGGTGTGCCTCCTTGGGTCTGCGAAGGACAGAGCGAGCAGTACGGGGATGCTGGGCCCCAGAAGCAACGGCCCCAGCGGTACGACGAGCGAGAGCAGCACGGCGGAGACCACCGCGCCGAGCAGGGCGGTGCCACGGGCCGCCGATCCGAAGCCCAGGGCCAGGGCACCGGGCGACCAGGAACGCACCGAGCCGTCCGGCGCCCGGCCCGCCTCGGCGGCGAGTGCCACATGATGGATGACGAACGCGGCCGCGATCCCGGCCTGAGCGGCGAGCACCACGAAGGTCCAGGGCTCGGAACGGCCCAGCAGGTACGTGATGTTCGCCGCGAGGACCGCCGCCACGACGGTGGACAGCAGCCCGTGCCGCCACAGCGCCCGCCAGTACCGGGGGAACGCGGACAACGCGTTGGCGAAGCAGCGGCTGTCCCCCTCCTCGCGCCACCGCTGCAGGGCGTGGCCCATCGCGGCGAGCGCGGGCAGCCACGTCACCACCCCCAGCGACAGCAGGGTGAACGCGGCGCCGGCGGCGGCCGGGTAGGCCACGAACTCCAGCCGCCGCAGCAGCGTCGGCCATCCCGACGAGAGGGTTGCCCGCATGGTTTCAGCCGACCTTTCCTGTGTACGGCTCCGCGACGTCGAGGAGCACACGGCCGTTCAGCTCCAGCCGCGTGGCCCGTACGACGTACGGGGCGCCGGCCGCGGAGAGGAGCACGGCCGCCGCGTCGGCGTCGACCGTCGCCGTACGGACGCGGCGGCCGACGGGGGAGAGCAGCACGGTCTCCTCCCCGTTCTCGAAGCTGACACCGTGACCTTCCACGCAATCGGCCCGCTCGGCCCGGCACGACGCGCCGGGCGTGATCGTGGTGAGGAACCGGGCCCGCGACGACCTGGCTGTCGTCGAACGAAGCGTGTGCAGCGTGCGGGTGAGCCGCAGCTCCGGCGTGCTGGACGTCGGATTGGCCTCCACCTCCGTGACCCCGGATGCGACCGTCCCGCCGGGCGGTGCGAAATGCCGCACCCGGGCCACTGCCGAACCCGTGCGGATCAGCCGGGTGCCGTCGGGCAGCGCCTCGGTCGGCCGGTCCGTCTGGAGCAGGAACGTCCACTCCCGTCCCTCGTCCGCCTCGGCGAGATCGAGCAGCACCAGCCGCCCGGCAGGGGTGAACACCAGGGACCGGTCGAGGCGCCGGACCCCCAGACCGGCGTCGTACATCGCGGCGATCTCGGCGGTGGAGTGCGCCCACCCGCCCTCGGCGTCGACCAGCACGTCGCGCTGCCGGGCCTGCCGCTCGAACGGGATGTCCTTGTAGACGTGGTAGCGGTCCTCGTCGGCGTACCCCTGGCCGTCGACCAGGAGCAGATTGTGGTGCGCCGCCCGCTTGCGGTTGCTGTAGCCCTCGTCCACCGCGAGGAACGCGCCCTGCGAGACCAGCACGAAGGAACCCGAATCCGGGTGGTGGTGCCCCTGGTTCAGGGTTTCCCAGCCCAGCTCCGCGCGGTGCTTCTCCGCCGTCTCCCACGCCCGGTGCCCACCGCCGGGACTCGCCTTGAACGACACCATCGTGGCGTCGTCCTCCCAGCCGGTCCTGGCAGCCAGCAGCCCCAGATCGGGGAAGAACGCCCGGGTCTCGGTGGGACGAGCGGCCGGCACCGACGGGTCGTACCAGAGGTACTCCAGATACGCCTCCGGCAGGATTCCGGGCCGCACCCCGCTCTCGGCCGCCTCCTGCCACAGCAGTTCACCCGACGCCAGATCACCCATCCACTGGGCCTCCGCGATGCCGTACTGAGCGGCCAGCCGGTAGTACAGCCCGGCACTGTGACCGCTGCGCCGGTCGTGGCAGTCGCCGTGGTCGATGACGAACGCGAAGCCGGGAGCCGTCTGGTGCAGGCGGTAGCGGAAGGTGCGGGAGAGGAAGTCGCCCCGTCCCCACCAGTCGATGCCCTCGGCCTCCTGCAGGAGATCCAGATGGGCCGCCAGGAACGGGACCCCGTAACGCCAGTACACGACGCCCTCGGCATGTGAACCGTCCTGCGGCATCAGGTCCAGGACCCGGCCGAGATTGTCCTTGGCGCGCTCGGTCCACTCCTCCTTGCCCAGCACGTAGCCGGCCGTCGCCAGTCCCGCGTAACAGATCCAGTTGTGGTTCTGCCAGTACGACGACGACCACCAGCCGCCCTCGCTCGCCACCGCGAACTCGTACATCCGCCGCCCCTGGAGCAGCAGCTTGTACTTCAGCAGTGCCCGCAGTCCGTCCGGCAGGTCGTCACCGATCCACCGGTGCACGAGTGACAGGTGGTGGAGCAGCCAGCCCGCGTCCAGGTCGTGGTCGGGCATGTGGGCCCTGCCCCAGTGCGGCAGCCGGACCGCGGCCTCGATCCAGCGGATGCTCTCCGTCAGGTGCGCCCGGTCGCCGCCGACGCGGTAGGCCAGCGCCGGGTTCGAGGCCGCCGGCCCCAGCCAGGTGATGCTTGCCAGGGGGTGGGTACGGGGAGGGGTCAGCCCGCGATGACGGGCCGCCTCCTCGTACAGCCTGGCCTCCCGGTCCGGGCGCGGTCCGGGCGGCGGGGTCGCCGACAGCAGCAAGGATCAGCCCTCCGTCCGGAAGCGCGCCGAGGAGCCGTCGGCCAGTTCGACCGTCAGCTCCTCGCCGTCCAGGCGTACGGCGCTGACCGCCGGACCGGCGGACGAGGCCTGGTACACCGAGGCCAGGACGACCCGGTCGGCGTCGGCGGTGAAGTCGACCCGGGTGCGGGTCCGCTGGGGGTCGTCCGCCGGCCCGGGGCCGGGTACCGCCACCGGACGGACGGGGACCCCGCCCGTGTGGGTGTGCCAGCCGTGCAGGGTCTCCTCGCCGTACCAGGTGGTGCGCAGCGGCCCCGTGGCCTGTGTCTGGACGTCCAGCGCCGTGCCGGGACGCAGCTGCGCGGTGATGCGGCGGGACTCCGTGCCGGTGACCGTCAGCAGGTCGACCAGATAGCAGGAGCCGAGCGTGACGCCACGGACCGCGCGCACTCCCTCGTACGCCGCCGTCACCTCGGCGGTCACCGAGCGGCTGTCCGAGCCGACCAGTTCTCCCGCGCACTCGGCCTGTTCCGCGCCGTCCACCCGGAACGTCGGGTGGGCGGCGGTCGAGGCGTACAGGTCCCTGAACTCTGCGTGCGCGTAGGGGACCTGCCCCGGGTCGGGCTGCCACGGGGTGTTGTCCCCGTACAGGTACAGCGACAGCTTGTCGCGATGTCCGTGCGAGCCGCCGTGCGGACCGAAGTCCAGCAGCGCGTGGATGCCCGCTCCGCGCAGGACTCCGTAACCGGCGGACGCGAACACCGTCACCGGACCGGGCGCCGCACGCTCCGGCAGCGGGGGACCGGCGAACCAGCCGGCCAGCTCGCCGTCGAGTCCGTCGTCCGCCGTGCCGAGCTCCGAGCGAGCCCGCGCGGCCACCGGCTCCAGTGCGGTCGACGGCACCAACTGCTGCGCCAGTGCCACGAGTTCGAGCCATTCGAGGGCGAGCGGGGCGCGCAGGTACGGGCCGTCGTGCAGGGCGGGCAGGATGCCGCCGGGCGTCGCGATCGTCGCCAGGACGTCCGTCATGCCGGCCAGAACACCCACGACGTCGGAAGGGATGTCCGCGGGGTCGGTGGAGCGCAGCGCCAGCAGCGCGGCCCGCAGCACGAACCCGTGGTAGTACGTGCTGCCCTCCCACTCCCAGCCGTCATCGGCCACCGCGACCCGCAGGTGGGCGTACAGCCCGTGCTCGCCCGACAGCCACCGCTCGCCGCCGCCCCAGTCCCGGCCGCGCACGGCCGCCGCCGCGCGACTTGCCGCGCCACCCGCCGCGTTGAGCCAAGCCGTGTAGTTGGACGCGAGCTGACCCTGGCCCGTCAGCACGGTGCGGGCGTCGAGCGCCGCCCGCTCCAGCTCGTCCAGCAGCGGAAGGACCGCCCACAGGTCGTCGGTGTCCTTCTCGGCCAGCGTGATCACCGTGTGCCCGATGTTCACCGCCCAGATGGCGTCCGTAAGCGCCTGGTGGAAGAGCCGGCCACGCAGCATCCAGGTCTGCGCCTCGCCGTGCCGCTCGGTGGCGAGCTCCCCGTACAGACCGGTGTACTCGACGAGACGGGCGACGGTCCCGGCACGCTCGCCCCGGTGGGCCAGCACCCGCAGGTGCCGGGCCCACGCCTGGTGCGACAGCACCAGCCAGGCACCGCGCACCGCCTCGTCGTCCACCCGGCAGCCGTGCGCACACCGCGCACCGCCGTCCGGGAAGACCCCGGCGAGCAGATCACCGTGGTCCAGCTCCACTCCGTGCGCCGGGCAGACGTACGCGTGCCACCAGCCGCCCCGCTCCCGCGCGATGCGCCTCAACGCGGCCACACGCCACCGTCGATGTCGACCGTGGTGGCCGTGAGGAAGCCGGACGCCGGCGAGGCCAGGTGGACGACCGCCGAGGCGACGTCCTCGGGGGTGCCCGCCCGGCCGACCGGGATCCCCGCCTCCATGGACTGCTGGGCCTCCGGTGCGGTGAACGTGTCGTGGAAGGCGGTGCCCTTGATGAAGCCGGGCGCGACAGCGTTGACCGTGATGCCCGTACCGGCCAGCTCCTTGGCCAGGCCCTTCGTGAAGCCGCGCACGCCTGCCTTGGCAGCGGCGTACGCGACCGAGCCGGGGCCGCCGCCGTTGTGCGCGGCAAGCGACGACATCGTGATGATGCGGCCCGCCTGCGACTCCGTCAGGTGGGGGAGTGCGGCCCGTACCGTGCGGAACGCGGATGTCAGGTTGACGGAGAGGACCTGCTCGAAGTGGTCGTCGGTCATCTCGGCGATCTTCGCGCGGCCGATCAGATGGCCCGCGTTGCAGACGAGGACGTCGAGGCCGCCGAGGAAGCCGGCCGCCTCCTCGACGAGACGGTCCACGTCCGGGGTCACCGTCACATCGGCCCTGAACGCCTTCGCCCTGCGGCCCAGTGCCTCGATCGCGGAGACCGTCTGCGCGGCCTCGTCGGCGGAGGCGTGGTAGTGGACGGCGACGTCGGCGCCGGCCTCGGCAAGGGCGACGGCGATGGCCCGGCCGATGCCGTGGCCCGCCCCCGTCACCAGTGCGCGGGAACCGTGGAGATCAGCAGACATGGGTGAAGCCCTTTCGATCATTCGATGGCCGGCCGGAGGGCCGGTACCGGTCACTTGAGACCGGCGGTTGCGAAGCCCTGCACGAAATAGCGCTGGCCGATGAGGAAGAGCACGACCATGGGGAGGGTGGCCAGCGTGGTGCCGGCCATCAGGAAGTGCCATTGGGTGCCGTTCTCCGTCTTGAAGACGGAGAGCCCCACCTGGATCACCCGCAGACTGTCGGTGCGGGTCACCAGCAACGGCCAGAGGAAGTTGTTCCACGAGGACTCGAAGGTCAGCAGCGCCACCGTGGTGAGCGCGGGCTTGACCTGCGGCGTCATGATCTGGGCGTAGATCCGGAACTCGCTGAGTCCGTCGAGCCGCGCCGCTTCCTCCAGTTCCACCGGCAGGTCGAGATAGAACTGCCGGAAGAGGAAGACCGCGAACGGCGTCACCGCGCCCGGGATGATCAGCGCCCACCAGGTGTCCAGCCACCCGCTGCCGCCCTGGCCGAGGATGTCGTTCCCGCCGGCCAGCGGCATGAAGCGGACGATCAGGAACTCCGGCAGCACCTTGGTGTACGTCGGGATCATCAGCGCCGCGATGAAGAGCAGGAAGATCACCTCGCTGCCGCGGAACTTGATCCGCGCCAGCGCGTATCCCGCCATCGAGGCCACCAGCACGTTGAGCACCGTGTGGCTGATCGCGATGACGAAGCTGTTGCGGGCGTAGGTGGCGAACGGCGCCGCCTCCAGAGCGTCGAGGTAGTTCCCGAACTCCCAGTGTTCCGGCAGCAGTCCGGCGTCCTGCGAGGCGATCTCCACCGGCGTCTTGAGCGAGGTGAGGATCATCCAGACGAACGGCACCACCATCAGCAGGGAGATCACGGACAGGGTCACGTAGAGCGCGATCCGTCCGGCCGGGACGGGTGCGCGGCGCGGCCGCGGTCGCGCCGCGGGTACGGGTTTCTGCAGCTCAGTTGTGGCCACGGGTGCCTCCCATGATCCGCCGGTTCACCAGGGTGAAGCCCATCAGCAGGACGAACAGCACCAGCGACTGCGCGCAGGCGTAACCGACGCGGAACTCCCGGAAGGCGGATTTGTAGATCTCGTACGTCATCATCGTGGTGCTGTTGGCGGGTCCGCCGTCGGTGAGGATGTAGATCTGGTCGAACGACTGGAACGCGCTGATCATCGAGGTGATGAGCACGAAGAACGTGGCGGGCTTCAGCAGCGGCAGTGTGATCGAGAAGAACTGCCGCACTTTCGACGCGCCGTCCACCGACGCAGCCTCGTACAGCTCCTTCGGCAGGGACTGCAGCGCGGCC
Source organism: Streptomyces sp. NPDC048560 (assembly GCF_040650955.1). Taxonomy (NCBI): domain Bacteria; kingdom Bacillati; phylum Actinomycetota; class Actinomycetes; order Kitasatosporales; family Streptomycetaceae; genus Streptomyces; species Streptomyces sp. NPDC048560. The sequence continues at coordinate 311,410 of NZ_JBEZIJ010000012.1, read as the reverse complement.
AGATAGATGAGCATCTTCATGCCGATGCCCTGCCAGATGCCGACCAGGATCACCGAGGGCATAGCCCAGGTGGTCGAGTTGAGCCAGGCCGGACCGTCGATGCCGAGGAACGCCAGCAACGCGTTGAGCAGACCGTTGCCCGGGTTGTAGATCCACAGCCAGACGAGGGCGATCGCGACGGTCGCCGTGACCTGCGGCAGGAACACCGCCGTACGGAAGATGCCGCGGGCCTTGAGTCCGGTGTGCAGGGCCAGCGCCAGCAGCAGACCCAGCAACATGCCGAACGGCACGGTGAAGAAGGTGTAGATGATCGTGTTGACGACGGACTTGCGGAAGACCGCGTCGTCCAGCATGTCCCGGAAGTTGTCCAGACCCACGAACTGCGGCGCCGTCAGCACGTCGTACTTCGTGAAGGCCAGGGCCACCGAGGCCACGACCGGCAGGCCGATCCACAGCGAGGCGTGCAGCAGCGCGGGCGCCACCATGAGCATGCCTGCCCGGCGCCGGCGCCGGCCCGGGCCCGTGGGGGTCCGGCCGGCGCGCCGGGGCGCCGCTTTCTCAGGGGGTGAAGGCGGCCGCGCGGGGCGTGCCTTCACCACGGATGTCGCTCCCACAGTGACGGGTCCTTACATCCGGCCGATCGCGGCCTCGGCGAGGCGGCCGAGCTCGGCGATGGCGTCCTTCGCCGACTGGTCGCCCACGATGGCGGGCTCCAGCGTCGGCTTGATCTTTTCGCGGATCTCCATCCAGGCCGCGGTGCCGCCCTCCGAGACGGCGTGCTCCAGGCTCTGCAGAGAGAGATCGACGAACTGGTTCTCCTTCACGTAGCTCGTGTCGTCGAGGTCCCGCAGACCGGGCACCGAACCCCGCTGCTCGGCCGCCCCGAGGATCGACTCGGGCGACGCGAGGTACTCGACGAGGGCGAGTGCCGCGGCCGGATGCCTGGAGCTCGCGGAGCGGGAGACGAGCGTGCCGCCCTGGAGCATCGCCGGCCTGCGGTTGGCCAGCACGAACGCACCCAGCTTGTCGCCCTCGATCAGCTCCGGGTTCTGCTCCGTGACCTGCCTCCACAGCGCACTGGTCGACATCATCATCGACGCCCTGCCGGTCTGGACGTTGGACGGGGAGCCGGCGTCCGTCTTCTTCGCGTAGTCGGCCGAGCCGTCCTTGACCAGGTCCTTGAAGAACTGGAGCGCCTCGACACCCCGGGAGTCGGTGAACAGCACCTTCCTGCCGTCCTCGCTGAAGAGCCGGCCGCCGTTGGCGAAGAGGAACGTCTCCCAGCACTGGCGCAGATCGATGGAGAACGGGTCGAAGCCGATCCGGTCGCCCGTCGTCAACTGCTTCGCGACAGCGCGCAGTTCGGCCCAGGTGGCGGGGGTCATCTTGATGCCTGCCTCGGCGAAGTGGTCCTTGCGGTAGACCACGATGCGGGTGTCGAGGACGACCGGCAGGGCGTACAGCTTGCCGTCGTGACGCGACGGGTCGAGCACCCGCTCCTCGTAGTCGTGCGCGGCGGCGAGCTTCTCCGGCAACTCGGCGATCGCCTTCTTGGCGGCGAACGGGGGGATCCAGCCGACCCCCATCATCAGCACGTCGGGCAGCAGTCCGCCCGCGAGGCCGGTGGTGATCTTCTCGTTGAGCTGGGCGTACGTGGTGTAGTCCACGTTCACCTTGACGTCCGGATACTTCTTCCGGAACCCGCCGAGGATCTTCTGCTCCAGCAGGGTCTTGCCGTCGGAGCCCTCGAAGATCGGGGTGAGCAGCGTGATCTCACCCTCGGCCGGGCCGTCGGCCGATCCGGAAGCGGTGGACCCGGTGCCGCAGCCCGTGAGCGCGGCAGCGGTACCCGCACCGATCACGGCGAGCAGTGATCGTCTGTTGAGTTCCATGTGACACCCCTTTTGAGGTGGAGGTTGTGGATCGATCCAGTCATGTCACCCCAGGTATGGCTGGGAAGCGCTGGTAAATCGATGCACTGATGCTAGGAACGCCGTGAGAGTGGCGTCAACAGCTGATGCACAAGAATTTTCAGGGATGTTAACGGGTGTACCGGTGGAGTGTGTTCAGTAAATCGGTACACTGGCCGGGTACGGCGTTCCGAACCGGAGGTGGCATGAGCGGGGCAACGATTCATGAGGTCGCGGCAGCGGCGGGGGTGTCCGCGAGCACGGTCTCCAACGTGCTCAACGGGCGTACCGACCGTATGCAGGCAGCCACCCTGGCCCGCGTCGAGCAGGCCATCGAGCAGCTCAGCTACCGGCCGAACCGGGCCGCGAGGATGCTGCGCACCGGCCGGATCAAGGTCATCGGTCTCATCGTGCCGTCCGTCGCGAACCCCTTCTGGGGCTCCCTGGCCCGCGAGTTGGAGGCCATCGCGCTCGCCGAGGGCTATCACGTGCTGCTCTGCAACAGCGAGCGCGACCCGGCCCGTGAGCTCAAGTACGGCGAGGAACTGCTCGCGGACGGGGTGAGCGGAGTGGTGCTCTGCTCCTCGCTGCCGTCGCTGGACCACATGACGCCGCTGCTCAGCCGGGGCCTGAGGATGGTCGCCTTCGACCGCACGGCGCAGGCGGGCGACCCGCCGTCGCTGGCCAGCATCAGCGTGGACAACGCGATGGGCGCCGAGCTCGCCACCCGCCACCTCATCGAGCTCGGCCACCGCAGGCTGGCGTTCGTCTCGGGTTCCGTCAACAGCGTCAACCGCCGTGAGCGGCTGCGCGGTTTCCGGTCGGCCCTGGAGTCGGCGGGCCTCGATCCGGCCGACGCGATCGTCTGGCCGGGGGCCGGGACGACCGAGTTCGGCGACAAGGACGCCGCCGAGCTGGGGCGCAACGCGGCCCGGGAACTGCTGTCCGGACCGCGCCCGCCCACCGGGTTCGTCGCGATCAACGACATGTGCGCCATCGGTATCTGCCGGGGTGCCAAGGACGCCGGGCGCACGGCGGGGCAGGACGTCTCGGTGGTCGGCTTCGACGACATCCTGCTCGCGGACCTCTTCGAACCACCGCTCACCACCGTCCGCCAGCCGCTGCCGGAGATGGCGGCGGAGACGTTCCAGCAACTGCGCGCCCGCATCGACTCGGCGCCGGTGGCCGGGCGTTCGCTGCTGATCCGTCCACGCCTGGTGGTACGTGAGTCGACGGCGCCGGTCGAGGTGGCGGTGCCGGCTCCCACACCCGAACCGGTCGCGTGAGGGACGGGTCCCGCGGCGCGGACGTCATGCCCTCAGCCGCCGGGCGGCGCAGGCCCCCGCCCTGAACCGGGGGGCGAGGGGCCCGTCCGCCGACCTCAGTCCGCCGAGACCGTCCAGCCCACCGCCTCGATCCGCCGCCGATCGCCGGGCCGCGCCTCGTTGAAGACCGTGCGCCCGCCGTCCTCGACGCGGAGGGAGTCCACGTACACACCGCGCCCCACGTACAGCCGGTCGGTGCTGTACCTCCATCGCAGCCGCACCTCGGTTCCGCGCCAGGCAGCCAGGTCCGCGTCGAGGCGGTGCCAGACGCGGCCGGACCAGCCGGACGCCGAACCCGTGGGGTGCGGCACCGGGCGGGGGTTCTGGGCGTCGTCGTCGCGCAGCGTCGTGAACGGCACCGGCTGCCAGCTCGCCCCCGCGTCCGCCGAAGCCTCCAGATACACGCCGTCGGCCCCTGGCTCGGTGTCCCACCACAGCGCACAGCTCAGCCGGGCACGGTCGGACGCCGGGCGCAGGGCGGGCAGGGACAGGGTGGCGGTCGCGGTGCTCGCCATCCCGGAGAACCAGGCCGTGCGCCCCGCCGCGGGACTGACGGCGACGGCCCGTGCCATCTGGTTCGCCGCCGCGACCCGGGGTGCGCTGCCGGACCGCCAGCTGCGCACCGGGTGGACGGAGTTGCCGAGGACGATCAGGAACGAGTCCGTCGTCGGGTCGAGGACGAGGCTCGTGCCCGTGAACCCGGTGTGCCCGGCGCTGCGTGGCGTGGCCATCGCGCCCATGTACCAGTGCTGGTAGAGCTCGAAGCCGAGACCGTGCTCGTCGCCGGGGAAGGCGGTGTTGAAGTCGGTGAACAACAGCTCCACCGAGTCGTCGGAGAGGATGCGGGACCTGCCGTAGACGCCGCCGTTGAGCAGCGTACGGGCGAGGATCGCCAGGTCCCAGGCGCAGGAGAAGACACCGGCATGGCCGGCGATCCCGTCCAGGCTGAACGCGTTCTCGTCATGGACCTCGCCCCAGACGAGGCCACGTTCCAGGCCCGACCAGGGCAGCCGGGCATCCTCGGTGGCGGCGATCTTCGGCTTCCAGGTGGCGGGCGGGTTGAACCGCGTGCGGTGCATCCCGAGCGGAGCGGTGATCTCTTCGCGGAGCAGGACATCCAGAGCGCGGCCGGTGATCTTCTCGAGGACCAGTTGCAGCGAGATCAGATTGAGGTCGGAGTACAGGTACGCGGTGCCCGGCGCACTGGCAGGCACCTCCTTCCACAGCAGTGCCAGCTTGCCTTCCCGGGTCGGCTCCTTGAAGAGCGGGATCCAGGAACGGAAACCCGAGGTGTGCGTGAGGAGCTGACGGACCGTGACGGCCTGCTTGCCGCCGCCCGCGAACTCGGGAAGGTACGAGGCGACGGTCGCTTCCAGCTCCAGCCCGCCCCGCTCGATCTGCTGGACCGCCAGCATCGAGGTGAACAGCTTCGAGACCGACGCCAGGTCGAAGACCGTGTCCTCGGCCATCGCGATCTGCTGGTCCGCGGGGAACTCCACGCCGCTGTCGGTCTTCTCGTCGTACGCCGCGTAGCGCACCGCCTTGCCGATCGGCCGGTGCAGTGCCACCGTGCCGCCCCGTCCCGCGAGGAGCACCGCACCCGCGTACCAGGGGTGCTTGGGCGAGTCGGCGAGATACTGCTCCGCATCGGCGACGAGCTGGTCCAGTGGCTCCTGGAGAAGTCCGGCGCGCTCGGCGGAACCGCGACGCAGTGTGGGCCGCCCCGTACCTGATCCCATGCCTCCGGCCTCCGCCCCTGTGCTCGGCGCCTGCGCGCCGGATGCTGCCGCGTTCCGCTGCGCGCCTGCCGCCGTCCCCGCGAAGGGAATCGGTGCGAGGGCGAGCGCGCCGCCCAGGGCCAGTATCCCGCCGCCCAGCCTCCGGCGGCTGACTCCCGCGCCCGCCGCGCCCCCCACGTCTGCTGAGTCCGTCGTGTACTTCGCGTTCCTCGCGTTCCCCGCGTCCTCGGTCATCCGGAACCCCTCTCCCATCCTGTAGAAGCACGTGCGCGAAAGTAACTTTCGAAATCTCGTCCGGCAGTGAAACTTCCTGCCGCCGCAGAGATTACTGTCACCGCCCACGCCCCGTACGCCCCTGACGGAACAAAGAATCTGACACAACGTCAGAAAACCTCTTCCCTCGCCCGCCCGGCTGCGGCATCCTGCCGCCCATGGAGACGGAGCTGAGCAGGAACCTGGGGATCGAGCACGCCATCTTCGGCTTCACGCCGTTCCCCGCCGTGGCCGCGGCCATCACCAGAGCGGGCGGACTCGGCGTACTGGGGGCGGTGCGCTACACCGCTCCCGACGACCTCGCGCGCGACCTCGACTGGATGACGGCCCATGTGGACGGCAAGCCGTACGGCCTCGACGTCGTCATGCCGGCCAAGAAGGTCGAGGGGGTGACGGAGGCCGACGTGGAGGCGATGATCCCCGAGGGGCACCGCCGCTTCGTCCGGAAGGTCCTGGCCGAACACGGGGTGCCCGAACTCGCGGAGGGCGAGGCATCCGGCTGGCGTATCACCGGCTGGATGGAGGAAGTGGCCCGCAACCAGCTGGACGTGGCCTTCGAATACCCGATCAGACTGCTCGCCAACGCGCTGGGCTCCCCGCCCGCCGACGTCATCGCGCGCGCCCACGCCCACGACGTCCTCGTCGCCGCGCTCGCCGGAAGCGCCAAGCACGCCCGCCGGCACGCCGAGGCGGGCATCGACATCGTCGTCGCGCAGGGGTACGAGGCCGGTGGCCACACCGGTGAGATCGCCTCCATGGTGCTGGTGCCGGAGGTCGTCGACGCCGTCGGCCCCCTCCCCGTACTCGCCGCCGGAGGCATCGGCAGCGGCGAACAGGTGGCCGCCGGACTCGCACTCGGAGCCCAGGGCGTCTGGCTCGGTTCCCTCTGGCTCACCACCGAGGAGGCCGACCTCCACTCCCGCGCGCTGACCCGCAAACTCCTCGACGCGGGCTCCGGCGACACCGTCCGCTCCCGAGCCCTCACGGGCAAGCCCGCCCGCCAGTTGCGTACCGAATGGACCGATGCCTGGGACGACCAGGCAGGACCCGGCACCCTGCCCATGCCGCTCCAGGGCCTCCTCGTCGCCGACGCCGTGTCGAGAATCCAGAAGTACGAGATCGGGTCACTGCTCGGCACACCGGTCGGCCAGATCGTCGGATCGATGAACACCGAGCGCAGTGTCCAGGCCGTCTTCGACGACCTGACCCGCGGTTTCGAACGCGCCGTGGACCGCATCAACCGCATCGCCGGACGGAGCGCCCGGTGAACCAGCCCCCCAACGGATTCTGGGCCCAGGCCGCAGCCGACCCCGGCCGTACGGTCCTCGTCGCACCGGACGGCGAGCGCTGGACGGCGGGCCGGCTGCACGCCGCCGCCAACCGGATGGTCCACGGCCTGCGGGCCGCAGGACTGGGCCGCGGTGACGCGTTCGCCGTGGTCCTGCCCAACGGTCCCGAGTTCTTCACCGCCTACCTGGCCGCCAGCCAGGCCGGCTTCTACCTCGTGCCCGTCAACCACCACCTCGTCGGCGCGGAGATCGCCTGGATCGTCTCCGACTCCGGCGCCAGGGTACTGATCGCCCACGAGCGCTTCGCCACCGCCGCGACCGCCGCCGCCGACGAGGCGGGGCTGCCCGCGAGCCACCGCTTCGCCGTCGGCGCGCCCGCCGGATTCCGCCCGTACGAGGAACTGCTCGACGGACAGCCTGACACCCCGCCCGACGACCGCACCCTCGGCTGGGTCATGAACTACACGTCGGGAACCACGGGCCGCCCACGCGGCATACGCAGGCCGCTCTCCGGGAAGCTCCCGGAGGAGAGCCATCTCGGCGGATTCCTCGCCATCTTCGGCATCCGGCCGTTCGACGACAACGTCCACCTGGTCTGCTCGCCGCTCTACCACACGGCCGTACTCCAGTTCGCGGGCGCTTCCCTGCACATCGGACACCCCCTCGTCCTGATGGACAGGTGGGCTCCGGAGGACATGCTGCGCGCCATCGACACCCACCGCTGCACACACACCCACATGGTGCCGACCCAGTTCCACCGGCTGCTCGCCCTGCCCGCCGAGGTGCGTGAGCGCTACGACGTGTCGGCGATGCGCCATGCCATCCACGGGGCCGCGCCCTGTCCGGACCACGTGAAGCGCGCCATGATCGACTGGTGGGGCCGGTGTGTCGAGGAGTACTACGCGGCGAGCGAGGGCGGTGGCGCGTTCGTCACGGCGGAGGAGTGGCTGAAGAAGCCCGGCACGGTCGGCAGGGCCTGGCCCATCAGTGAGCTGGCCGTCTTCGACGACGAGGCCAACCGCCTTCCGGCCGGTGAACTCGGCACGGTCTACATGAAGATGAGCACGGGCGGCTTCAGCTACCACAAGGACGAGACCAAGACGGCGAAGAACCGCATCGGCGACTTCTTCACCGTCGGCGACCTCGGCATCCTCGACGAGGACGGCTACCTCTTCCTCCGCGACCGCAAGATAGACATGATCATCTCGGGAGGCGTCAACATCTACCCCGCGGAGATCGAGGCCGCACTCCTCACCCATCCTGCCGTGGCCGACGCGGCGGCCTTCGGGATCCCGCACGCCGACTGGGGGGAAGAGGTCAAGGCGGTCGTCGAACCGGCCGAGGGCCACGAGCCCGGCGACGCACTCGCCGCCGAGATCCTCGGCCACTGCGAAGAGCGGCTCGCCGGATACAAGCGGCCCAAGAGCGTCGACTTCGTCGAGGCGATGCCCCGCGACCCCAACGGCAAGCTCTACAAGCGCCGACTGCGCGAACCGTACTGGGAGGGCCACGCGCGCGCCATGTGACGTGTTGACCGACGAGGACCCGCCCGGCGCCTCGGCGCCGGACGGGTCCTTTGCGTACGCATGGCCGAGCGGCTACCGGCCCTCGCGCACCCGCACCACGCGCAGGTCCGGCGAGCGCGCGATGTCCCTCTCGCAGAAGCGGGACGTCACCCAGCGCTCACCCGAGAACAGTTCCGTCTGGTCGCTGTAGTGCGGCGACGCCGCGTTCGAGGACTGGGAGTACGTGAGCAGCGTGCGCGCCACCGGGCACGCGCTGCCGTTCCAGCCGACCGCCTGGATGTAACTGGAGCCGGCCGAGACCTCGGTGTAGCCGCCGCCTGCCGCGTTCCACACGGGCTCGGTCTTGTTCCAGATCCCCAGCGACTCCGTTCCGCCGCCGACCGGGATGCGCTTCCCGTTCCGTACGACGAACTGGTGGCCGCCCAACGGCGCGTCCAGAGCCATTCCGGCGGTCCGCAGCTCCGTCACCGCGTCGGCGAGGGCCGCGGTGACGCCCGGAGCCGACGTGTTCAGGGTGTGGGGCGTGCGGACCGGGTCGGCGGCCGAGTAGGGCACCTTCCACAGCTGGGCCGCGGGCACGGCGCTCGCCTTGCGCCAGAAGCGGTCGAACAGCAACGCGCCCCGGCTGCCGGTGTCCACGCTCCGGTCCCAGGCCCGCAGGACGGGACACGCCGCCGAGACATCGACAAGGGCGCCGTTCCCGCCCCTCGCCACCCCGCCGGGCAGCGCCGCGCAGGCTTTCGCGAGGTCGGCGGCGACCAGATCACCGGCGGGCGCCCGGTTCGCGAACTGCTGGCGCTGGAGGTCCGAGACGGTGAGCCGCCCCTTCTCCGCCATGGCCGCCACGTCCTCGATCGCCCCGCGGGTCCGCATCGACCGCTGCGTCCCGGTCGTACCGAAGACCCGCTCGTAGCCGGTCAGCGGCTGCCCGGCGTTGGTCAGCCAGGCGCTGTCGTTGGAGTTCTCGACGTACGAGGTGTCCTTGAGCGTCGGCATCCGTCCCGGTCCGAAGATGCCGGGCTGCACCGCGTCCGGGTCCGAGCCGAGCGCGCACTCGCTCCGCGAACCGTCCAGCACGGCGAGACCCGACGAGGGGTAGGTGGCCTTGCCGAGCGGGGTGGAGCAGCGCTGCGCCAGGTCGTCGGTGATGCGTGGCAGCACCTGCGACTGGGAGAAGAACGAGTGCCCCGAGGAGTCGGCGGCGACCGTGTTCACCCACGGCAGGCCCTGCGTCCGGCGCAACGCGGCCTCGACGCCGGCCGTGGTGCGCGCCCTGCTGAAGCCGAGCGCGGTGTCGGATGCGCGCAGGTTCGTGGCGTTGGGGTCGTTGAGCGCGTACGCGGACGTCGCCGTCCACGGCAGCGGCAGCCCGGCGCCCAGCGCGGTGACGACCGGGCCGTACCGGGTCCACCACTGGGTACGGGTCACCGGGGCGCCGTCCTTCACGGGCGCCGTGACCGTACGCTTCGTCATCCGCTCCGGCCTGCCGTCCACGAGGTAGACGGTCGGGTCGGCCGGATCGAGGGTCAGCTGGTGCAGATTGAGCGTCACGCCCGTCGCGACCGTGTGGCTCCACGCGATGTTCGCGTTGTGCCCGATGGACATGGTCGCGGAGCCCAGCAGCGAGGCCCCCGCCACGTTCAGCTCGCCCGGGATCGTCTGCTGCGACTGCCAGAACCTGCGCCCGCCCTGCCACGGGTAGTGCGGATTACCGAGCAGCAGCCCGCGCCCGTTCGCCGTCGTCGCGCCGTTGAACGCCACTGCGTTGGAGCCCATGTCGGCGTTCTGCGTGGACAGCAGACGCTGCGCCGCCTCGGCCGCGTCGTCCGGCCGGACAGCCGGGGCGACGGCGGTGGCGGCAGGCGGCGTGGCCGCCGTTATCCCGTCGATCCCACGCCCCTGCCCGCCCAGCACCGACAGGGCGAAACTTCTCACCGCGACGTCCAGCTGAGTGACGGGGCGCACCCATGACGCCCCCCGGCAGGCCGGATCGGTGATCCGGTTCTGCGCGATCCACGCGTTGTACCCGGCCGCCCAGCCGCGCATCATCTCCTTCGCGTCGCGGCTCGGTCCCTGCGGAGCGGGCAGCTTCAGGAGTTCTTCCACCGTCCCGCTGTCCCGCACCCCACGGAAGTACAGGTCGCTGGAGAGGTTCTTCGTCGCGGACGACAGGGAGCCGTCGGGCGCGGCGTCCGCGCCGAACTGCCGCGACCGCTCGCCGCGCACCGTGAGGAACCCGTCGGCCAGGACACACACCTGATCCGCCGCCTGCGCCCACCCGGTGCCGAAGCCCAGATTCGCGTAGTCCCTGGCCACGATGTGCGGGATGCCGTACTCGGTGTACCGGACGACGGCCGACAGGCCACCGCCCGAAGGGTGCCGGCTCGGCGAGGTGCCGGCCGCGGCCGGTGGCAGCGACGCCGAGACGGTCAACAGGGCGAGGCCGGAGACCGCGAGGAGTCTCAGACGATTACGGAGGGGCAAGGGTCCTCCCAACTGTGCGGGCGAGAAGAGCGGTTGCCCGGGGCATCCGGGCAGCCATGCGCCACTCAGCCAGCACACCCATGTACCTGTCAACCGTCTGGTCGGTATCCCGGGTCTTGACCACCGGCACGAGGCCGCTCAGGATCGCGCCATGACAGGTGTACGCAGCAGCACAGTCGACGGCGTCGTGACCCGCAGCGCACGGCGCACCCCCGGACGCACCGCCGTGCGGTACGCGGACCGGATCTGGACCTACGAGGCGCTTGACGCGGCGATCAGCACGGCGGCCGCCGTCCTCACCGGCGAGCACGGTCTGAGCCCCGGCGACCGGGTCGCCGCGTACGCGCACAACTCCGACGTCTACCTGATCGGCTACCTCGCCTGCGCACGGGCCGGGCTCGTGCACGTCCCCGTCAACCAGAACCTCACCGGTGACGACCTGACGTACATCCTCGACCAGTCGGGCAGCGCGCTGGTCCTCACCGACCCCGCCCTCGCGGAGCGGCTCCCGGCCGCCTGTTCCGTACGAGCGCTGCGCGACGCCCCGGACTCGCTCCTGGACCGGCTGAGCACGCCCCTCCCGTTCACCCCGGAGCGGGAGCCGGCCGCCGACGACCTGGTCCAGCTGCTCTACACCTCCGGGACCACCGCCCTGCCCAAGGGCGCGATGATGACGCACGGTGCGCTGGTGCACGAGTACGTCAGCGCCGTCACCGCCCTCGGGCTCGCCGCGACTGACCGGCCGGTGCACTCGCTGCCGCTCTACCACTCGGCCCAGATGCACGTGTTCCTGCTGCCGTACCTCGCGGTCGGCGCCGAGAACACCATCCTTGACGCCCCGGACGCGGGCCGGATCTTCGACCTGGTCGAGGCCGGGCAGGCGGACAGCCTCTTCGCCCCGCCCACCGTCTGGATCGGGCTCGCCAACCGCCCGGACTTCGCCACCCGGGACCTCGGCGCACTCCGCAAGGCGTACTACGGGGCGTCCATCATGCCGGTGCCCGTACTGGAACGGCTCAGGGAACGGCTGCCCGGCCTCGCCTTCTACAACTGCTTCGGCCAGAGCGAGATCGGCCCCCTCGCCACCGTCCTCGGCCCCGACGAGCACGAGGGGCGGATGGACTCCTGCGGCCGCCCGGTGCTCTTCGTCGAGGCGCGCGTGGTCGACGAGGACGGCAAGGAGGTCCCCGACGGCACGGCGGGCGAGGTCGTCTACCGCTCCCCGCAGCTCTGCCACGGCTACTGGGACAAGCCGGAGGAGACCGCGGAGGCGTTCCGCGACGGCTGGTTCCACTCCGGCGACCTGGCGGTCCGCGATGCCGAGGGCTTCTACACGGTCGTCGACCGGGTGAAGGACGTCATCAACTCCGGTGGGGTCCTGGTCGCCTCCCGGCAGGTGGAGGACGCGCTCTACACCCATCCGGCCGTCGCCGAGGCGGCGGTCGTCGGACTGCCCGACGACCGCTGGATCGAGGCCGTCACCGCCGTCGTCGTACTGCGCGGGGAGGCGACCGAGAGCGAACTGCTCGCGCACGCCCGCGAGAAGCTCGCCCACTTCAAGGCCCCGAAGAGGGTCCTGTTCGTGGACGAACTCCCGCGCAACGCCAGCGGAAAGATCCTCAAGAGGGAACTGCGCGACCGGTTCGCCTGAGGGCTGTCCCCCGCCAGGGATCGCGGGACAGCCCTCACGGCCGCTCGGGAAGACCGCCGCGGCCCGTGGCGCACCGGTCCGGAGCCGCGTTCCGGCGAGGCGCCGGACCGTCCTGTGTGACCGCCGGCATCCGTGGGCCCGCAGATGCCCGGCCCGAACCGGACGACAGGCCCTAGCCCGTTCGCCGTCCCTCCGGTGATGTCCCCCTTTTGCGGGTCTCCGTGCCGGTGACCTGCGCAAGCAGGGAGCTGCTGCGCCTGACGGAGTGACATGTGCGCCGTCACGTCCTGTTGCGGATGTGACGGGCTGTCGGTTGCCTCGGATACGGAGCACAGCAGAGGCGCCGCGCAGACAGGCCGGCCCCTGCACCCGTTGGAGGAGCAACATGCGCAACACACGAATCGGTGCGGGCATCGGTCTGGTCATCGGTGCCCTCGGTCTGTCGGTCCCGGCGGCTGTCGCCGTCGGCAGCCCCGCCAGTGACTCAGGTATGCACATCCGCTCGGGGAACGGTTCCCCGGGCTCCACGGTCACCGTCTCCACCAGGGCCTGCGGCTCCGAGACATACGGCAAGGGCACGTCGGAGGTGGCAGGCGCGTTCCACCTGTTCAAGGGGGACCGCAAGGGAGAGCTCGTCGGTACGTTCAAGATCCCGTTGGAGGCCGAGGCGGGAGTCGACACCGTCATCCTCAAGTGCCCGCCGCGGATCAAGATCACGGGTACGTACAAGGTCACCGACCGGATCCCGAGCGGAGCGGTCGCTGCCGGCTTCGGGGCCGCCACGGACAAGGGCACCCAACTGGCCGTGGGCGGTGTACTGATCGCCGGAGCCGCGGCCGGTGGCGTGATCAGGGTGCGCCGTCGCATGAGCGGCGTCCGGACCTGACGGACGCCGATTCCTTCCGCCGGCCCCCGGACGCCGTGTCCGTCCGGGGGCCGCGAAGGTCCGGCGCCCGGTTCGTGCCGGGCCTCGCGGGCCCCGGCGCGAACCGACAGGCGCACCGGGCCCCACCACCCCACCCGCTGCGAAGCAGAGGCTCACACACGATGGAAAACGGGCGTACGACCGGCACGTCACCCCACTCGTTCACCCCTTCGGTCAAGCATCTGGCCGTGGCACTGCTGGTGGGTACCGCGCTGGTGATCAGCGGGACACGCGACGAGAAGCCGCCGCAGCCCTCGACGTCCCAGGCGTTCACCGCGCCCGTGGTTGCCCCTCCGAGCCGGAGCGGCTCGGTCATGCCCCCCGCCATCCAGCCGGCGCGGTCCTCCGTCGCCCAGTTGTTCACGGCTCCGGTACGTCCCGCTCCGAGCCGCACCGCCCTGGCCGCACCCCCCGCCGTCCAGCCGCTGCCCCCGTCGGATCCCGTACGGATCCACATCCCCGCCATCCGCGTGGACGCCCTCATGATGAAGCTGAAGCTCGACGCGGCAGGGGCGCTGGAGCCCCCACCGGTCGACAACCCCGCCCTCGCCGGCTGGTACGCCGCGGGCACGTCTCCCGGCTCGGTGGGGACGGCCCTCGTAGCGGGGCATGTCGACACGCGCGTCGGCCCAGGCGTCTTCCACGCTCTCGGCTCCCTCGCCAAGGGCGCCACCATCGACGTCGTCCGAGCGGACCTGCGCACTGCCGTGTTCACGGTCCGCGCCGTGGAGGTCTACGCCAAGAAGGACTTCCCGGACAAGAAGGTCTACGGCCCTTCCCCGCGACCGGAACTGCGGGTGATCACCTGCGGCGGAGGCTACGACAAGAAGACCGGATACGAGAGCAACGTCGTGGTCTACGCGACGCTGACCGCGGTGAAGGGGCGCGCATCCTGAAGGCTGTCCTCAGGACGCGTCGCCAGGGTCAGGCATCCCTCAGGTCGGCGATCCGCTTGATCTTGCCGACCGACCTCTCCAACGACTCCGGATCCAGGATCTCGACCCCGACCGACACCCCGACCCCGTCCTTCACCGCCGCCGCGATCGACAGCGCGGCGGCGGCCCGCTCCTCCGGAGTGGCATCGGCACGGGCCTCCGCGCGTACCGTCAGCGCGTCAAGCCGCCCCTGACGCGTCAGCCGCAGCTGGAAGTGCGGGGCCACCCCCGGCGTGCGCAGCACGATCTCCTCGATCTGGGTCGGGAACAGGTTCACCCCGCGGAGGATCACCATGTCGTCGCTGCGCCCGGTGACCTTCTCCATCCTGCGAAAGACCCGGGCCGTACCGGGCAGCAGCCGCGTCAGGTCCCTGGTCCGGTACCGGATCACCGGCATGGCCTCCTTGGTGAGCGAGGTGAAGACGAGCTCGCCCTCCTCCCCGTCGGGCAGCACCTCGCCGGTGAACGGATCAACCACCTCCGGGTAGAAGTGGTCCTCCCAGATGTGCAGGCCGTCCTTGGTCTCCACGCACTCCTGCGCGACACCCGGGCCCATCACCTCGGACAGTCCGTATATGTCGACCGCGTCGATCGCGAACCGCTCCTCGATCTCGCGGCGCATTGCCTCGGTCCACGGCTCGGCGCCGAAGATACCGACCTTCAGCGACGTCGCACGCGGATCCACGCCCTGGCGCTCGAACTCGTCGAGGAGCGTCAGCATGTACGACGGCGTGATCATGATGATCTCGGGCCTGAAGTCCTGGATCAGCTGTACCTGGCGTGCCGTCATGCCGCCGGACGCGGGGATGACCGTGCAGCCGAGCCGTTCCGCGCCGTAGTGCGCCCCGAGACCGCCGGTGAACAGCCCGTACCCGTAAGCCACGTGCACCTTGTGCCCGGGACGGCCTCCGGCGGCCCGGATCGACCGGGCCACCACATCGGCCCAGGTGTCGAGGTCTCGGGCGGTGTAGCCGACCACGGTGGGCCGCCCGGTGGTCCCGCTGGACGCGTGGATCCGTCGCACCTGGTCCTCCGGCACGGCGAACATGCCGAAGGGGTAGTTGTCGCGCAGATCGGCCTTGGCCGTGAACGGGAAGCGGGCGAGATCGGCGAGTGTGCGGCAGTCCTCGGGCCGCAGCCCGGCCTTGTCGAAGGCAGCACGGTAGAACGCGACGTTCTCGTACGCATGGTGCAGCGTGTCCCGCAGCCGCTCCAGCTGCAGCGCCTCCAGCTCGTCGCGGCCGAGTCGTTCCGCTGCGTCCAGCAGAGCCGTCATGCGGATGATCCTCTCCTTGCACAGGCGACCGATCATTCGGTCGTTCCCACTGGGAGCAGTAATTCAGGATGCCGGGGGCGTGGCAAGGGGAAGACGGTTCGCTACGAGCAGACGTGCCTGAACAGCCGTGCGGAAGTCGCGCATTTCGTCCGTGTGGGCCCGGCGGACAGCCGGGAACGGCGGCGCGCCCTGTTTGGATGGCACCCATGCCGATCTTCCACGCGTACGACGGGACCCGACTCGCCTACCGGCTGGTGGGGGAGGGCGAGCCGCTGATCTGCCTGCCTGCCTGGCCGTCCGACACCGGCCGGCAGCCCCCTCGGAGACCTCGGCGGGCTCTCCGCCGCGCGCCGGCTGGTTCTGCCCGATCTGCGCGGCGCCGGCGACCCTGCCGCCCTGGACGGCCCGGCTGCGTACCGCCACGACCTGCTCGTCGACGACGTCGAGGCGCTGCGCGAACACCTCGGGCTGGAACGGATCGATCTGCTGGCCCACTCCGCGGCCGGGAATCCGGCGGCGCGCTATGCCGCCCGGTACCCGCACCGGCTGCTCACACTTACTTTCGTCGCGCCCCTCACCCCCGCCGTCGGAACCGCGGCCACCGACGGGATCCGGCCCGGTGCCCCCGGGCCGCGCGGCCCGGAACCCTGGTACGCCGAGGCGTGGGCCGCCCTGGGGGAGGGGGGGCCCGCATCCACCGTCGCCGCGCTGCGCAGGCTCAAGGCGCCGGTGCTGGTCCTCGCGGGGGAGCTCGACGAGGACGCGACCCCCGACCGCGCCGCCCAGCTCGCGGCCCTCTTCCCGCACGGCGAGTACGTGGTGCAGCGGGGTGCGGGGCACTTCCCGTGGACCGACGACCCGGGCGCCTTCGCCCGGACCGTCCGCGCGTTCCTCGACCCCCGGGTCAGCAACGTGCAGGCCGGCGGGATACGGCTCGCGTACCGCACCTGGGGCGAGCCGACGGCGCCGCCTGTCGTGCTCGCCCACGGGCGCTGCGGCAGCAGCCGGGACTGGACGGTGATCGCCGAAGGGCTCGCGGCCGACCACCGGGTGTACGCCTTCGACTTCCGGGGGCACGGCCTCAGCGAGTGGACCGGCCGCTACTCCTTCGAACTGTTCCGCGACGACCTGCACGCGTTCCTGGAGGCCCGCAACCTGTCCGGTGCCACGGTCGTCGGGCACTCGATGGGCGGCGTCGCCGCCTATCTGCTCGCGGAGCGGGAACGGGGACTGATCGGCAGACTCGTCATCGAGGAGGCGCCGCCACTCCATCCCCTGGACCCGCCTCGCCCGCTCCTCGAACGGCCCCACGGGGAGCTGGAATTCGACTGGCCGGTCGTGCCGTCCATCGACGCCCAGCTGAACGACCCCGATCCGGCGGGGCGCGAGCGCCTCGGCGAGATCACCGCGCCGACACTCGTCGTCGGTGGTGGTCCCCGCAGTCACATTGCGCAGGACCGGCTCGCCGGGATGGCGGAGCAGATACCCGGCGCCCGGTTCGTCACCATCGACGAGGGTCATCTCGTCCACTCCGGCCGGCCGGACGAATTCCTCGCGGCGCTGAGGTCGTTCGGCCTGGCGTGAGACCTCATCAGGTCAGGCTGGGCTCGGCTCAGTCCCGGCTCAGCACCGCGGCCATGACCTCGTGCAGCGTCGCCTCCGGGTCCGCCACGGCCTCCGTCGCCCGCCAGGCCACGAAGCCGTCCGGGCGTACCAGAACGGCCCCGCCCGCAGTGGTGCCGTGCGCCTCCGCCCAGTCGGCCCCGCCTTCCGTCTCCAGGTCGCAGCCCGGTCCGGAACCGACACCGAAGGCGTCGAGGCGCACCGACAGCCGGTCGGCGACGCGTGCCGCGGCCGGTCGCCACGCCGCGTCCCGGGCGTCGCAGAGCAGGACGAAGGACCTTTCGTACAGATCCAGGGTGGACTTCCGCTCGCCGGACCGCAGGACCCACAGATGCGGTGCCCGGGTACCGGGTCCGCCCGTCAGCGCCATGCCTTCGGGCACCACGGGCAGTGCGGGATCGGCGCCCACGACCGCGCCCCGGACGTAGCGGTATCCCAGCGCGACCGTGAGCATCCCGCCCTTCTTCCCGCCGCCCGCGCCCGGTGCGGGTGCGGCGGCGTATCCCGGATGGCTGTGTTCCCCCGAGCGGGCCGACGCGCGCGCGCTCGTCGCCCTCGCCACCGGCAGGCGCTCCGCCTCGTACGTCTCCAGCAGCCCGGGGCCCGCCGCACCGTCGAGCACGGCGGCCAGCTTCCAGGCGAGGTTGTGTGCGTCCTGGATACCGGTGTTCGAACCGAACGCGCCGGTCGGGGACATCTCGTGGGCCGAGTCCCCGGCGAGGAAGACCCTGCCTGACGCGTACCGGTCCGCGACCTGTTCCGCCGCATGCCACGGCGCCTTGCCGCTGATCTCGACGTCGAGACCGGGGGCACCGATCGCCGTGCGGATGTGCTCGGCGCACCGCTCGTCGGTGAAGTCCTCCAGCGTCTCACCCCGGTCGGGCTGCCAGGGCGCGTGGAACACCCACTGCTCCTCGTTGTCCACCGGCAGCAGCGCACCCTCCGCCTTCGGGTTCGTCAGGTAGCACACGATGAAGCGCCGTTCGCCCACCACCGCGGCGAGCTGCCGGGACCGGAAGGTGATGCTCACGTTGTGGAAGAGGTCACCGGGCCCCGACCGGCCGATACGCAGCTGCTCGCGGATCGGGCTGCGAGGCCCGTCGGCCGCGATGAGGTAGTCCGCGCGCACCGTGCTGTGCTCCCCGGACTCCCGGTTCTTCACCACCGCGGTGACTCCGGTCCCGTCCGCGTCGAAGGAGAGCAACTCCGTGGAGAACCGGAGATCGCCCCCCTGTTCGCGGGCCTGGGCCACCAGCACCGGTTCCAGGTCGTTCTGGCTGCACAGGCACCAGCCGGTGGGACTGAAGCGCGCGAGTGCGCCACCGGGGTCGATCTCCTTGAACAGCCACTCCTGGTCGTCGCCGGTCAGCGACCCGGCCTGCAGGATGCCGTGATTGGCCGCGAGGACGGAAGCGGCGTCCCGGATCCGGGGCTCGGCTCCGGCGGTGCGGAACAGCTCCATGGTGCGCACGTTGTTGCCCCGCCCCCTCGGGTGCTTCGAGGTGGCCGAGTGCTTCTCGACGAGCAGGTGCTCGATGCCGAGCCTGCCCAGGAAGAGTGAGGCGGACAGACCCACCAGGGAGCCGCCCACGATGAGGACCGGTACGCGGAGGTCGACGTTCTCGTTTTCGTTCATCAGTTGCTCCAGCTCGGACGCTCTGCGGATGCAGTGTCCATGCCCTTGTAGGAGCGTTTCGGACGTCGACTCACCTGAACGGTACATATTTCTGGCGCCACCCGTACCAGCGCCTCACGATCACATGACGGGGGCGTTGCCCGCGATGTGCGAGGCGGGAAGTACGCATCGGCCGGAGCGGTCCCTCTCCGGCTCCACTGGATACGACGGTCGAGCTCGTGCCACCGGACGTGGCCACGGCACCGTCTCGAAGGAGAGCTGAAACATGACATCGACCCTCTCGGAACGGATCTCGCAGTCCGCGTTCGACGGCTCCAGGCTCCGGGTCATCCTGCTGCTGGATCTCTACGACGGCGCCCAGAAGCAGTTCCTGGAGGCCTACGAGCACATGCGCAACCAGATCGCGTCCGTGCCCGGACACATCAGCGACCAGCTGTGCCAGTCCATCGAGAACCCCTCGCAGTGGCTCATCACCAGCGAATGGGAGAGCGCGCCGCCCTTCCTCGCCTGGGTGAACAGCGAGGAGCACGTCCAGATCGTCCAGCCGCTGCACAGCTGCGTACGGGACACCCGGTCCCTGCGCTTCAGCGTCCTGCGGGAGACCGGCGGCGCCGCAGAGGGGGCCCCCGCTCCGGCCAAGGGCCGCCTCCAGTCCGCCCCGCGGCTGGGTGACGGCGTGGTGCGCCACGCCCTCACCTTCACCGTCAAGCCGGGCAGCGAGGAGTCCGTCGCGAAGATCCTCGCCGACTACGAGCCCCCGAAGGCGCGGGTCGACGAGAACACCCGGCTGCGCCGCACCTCCCTCTTCATGCACGGAAACCGTGTCGTGCGGGCCGTGGAGGTCGAGGGTGACCTCCTGGCAGCGCTGCGGCACGTCTCCCGGCAGCCCGAGGTCAGGGCCGTCGAGGAAGCCATCAACCCGTACCTGGAACAGGACCGGGACCTCTCCGATCCCGACTCGGCCCGGATGTTCTTCACCCGGGCGGCGCTCCCGACCGTGCATTACGTCGCGGCCGGCCGTCACGATCCCCAGGACGTCGACCGGCACGCGCTGTTCTACCAGGCCAAGGAGGGTTGCGGCACGGCTCTCGCCCGGCTGCTCGCCGGGCAGGACGAGGACGCCGCCGACGACCCGACCAGCCCCATCGAGAGCAGCACCATCTTCCAGCGCGACGACATCGTCGTCCGTCTGCTCGAGGTGAGCGGCTCGATCGCCGACCAGCCCGCCCAGGTGCTCGGCGTCGACGGTGACCGTAAGGCCGCCGTGCTGGGACGTCTCCTCGACGACAGCGCGAACGAGGGCGTCCCGATGTCCGAGCGGGAAGCCGTGCGGTTCCTCGCACAGTCCGAGATGCGCCTGATCACCGACCGCAGGGCCTCGGAGTCCTGAGCCGCGCGCCGGGACGCCAGGGGGGCTGCCTCACCACCGTCGCCATCGCCCGCTACGGGCCCGAAGGAGAGCAGTTATGACCACGTTCCGACCTCGCATCGTCGACCTGAGCGAGACCGAGCCGAACCGCAGGCGCGGAGGCGATCTGCGCGCCGTGCTCACGCCCACGGCGGTGGGTGCCACCAGCGGTTTCATGGGCCTGGCCATCATCGAGCCGGGCGACCGCATCGGCGAGCACTACCACCCGTACTCGGAGGAGTTCGTGTACGTCGTGAGCGGCCTCCTCGAGGTGGACCTCGACGGTGAGCCGCACCGGATGCGTGCCGACCAGGGTCTGCTGATCCCCCCGCACGTGCGCCACCGCTTCCGCAACGTGGGCGACGTGGAAGCGCGCATGGTCTTCCACCTCGGCCCGCTCGCCCCCCGCCCGGAGCTCGGTCACGTCGACACCGAAGAGACCGAGACCGCCGGGCTGGGCGCGCGTCCGGAACGATCCGAGACCGCTTCATGACCCGGCGCGTGGCGGTCACCGGAGTGGGCGTCGTCGCCCCCGGAGGGATCGGCGTGCCGGCTTTCTGGGATCTCCTCGCCAACGGCCGCACCGCGACGCGGGGCATCACACTCTTCGACCCCGCGGGGTTCCGCTCGCGTATCGCCGCCGAGTGCGACTTCGATCCGGCGGCGCACGGTCTCGACGAGGAGCAGGTCGCACGCTCGGACCGGTACGTCCAGTTCGCCCTGGTGGCCGCCAGGGAAGCCCTGAACGACGCCGGACTCGACCTGGAGAAGGAGGACCCCTGGCGTATCGGGGTGTCCCTGGGCACCGCGGTCGGGGGCACCACCCGACTGGAGCACGACTACGTCGCCGTCAGCGAGAGCGGCGCGCGCTGGGACGTCGACCCCCGCCCCGCCGGCCGCCACCTGGAACGGGCCTTCTCGCCCAGTACCCTCGCCTCGGCCGTGGCCGAGCAGGTCGGCGCCCACGGCCCGGTGCAGACCGTGTCGACGGGCTGCACCTCCGGCCTCGACGCGATCGGGTACGCCTTCCACTCCATCGAGGACGGCCGGGTCGACGTGTGCGTCACCGGGGCGTCGGACTCGCCGATCACCCCCATCACGGTGGCGTGCTTCGACGCCATCAAGGCGACCTCGCCGAACAACGACGACCCGGAGCACGCCTCCCGGCCCTTCGACGCCCGCAGGGACGGCTTCGTCATGGGTGAGGGCGGAGCCGTCCTCGTCCTGGAGGAGCTGGAACACGCCCGCGCCCGTGGCGCGACCGTGTACTGCGAGATCGTGGGCTACGCCACCTTCGGCAACGCGTACCACATGACCGGGCTGACCCCCGAAGGTCTGGAGATGGCCGAGGCGATCAACTCGGTCCTCGACCACGCCCGGATGGACGGCACCCGGATCGACTACGTCAACGCGCACGGCTCGGGCACCAAGCAGAACGACCGGCACGAGACGGCCGCGGTGAAACGGGCACTGGGCACACACGCCCACAAGGTGCCGATGAGTTCGATCAAGTCCATGGTCGGTCACTCGCTCGGCGCCATCGGGGCGATCGAGATCGCGGCCTGCGTGCTGGCCCTGGTCCATCAGACGGTGCCGCCGACGGCGAACTACGAGACCCCCGACCCCGAGTGCGACCTCGACTACGTGCCCCGCACCGCACGTCCCCTGAAGCTGCGCAGCGTCCTATCGGTGGGCAGCGGATTCGGCGGTTTCCAGTCCGCGGTGGCCCTGACCCGTCCCGCTGGGAGGACCCATTGAGCACCGGACAGAAGCGGCGATCGGTCGTCACCGGAATCGGTGTCGTGGCTCCCAACGGGACAGGCACCGGTGCCTTCTGGAAGGGGACGCAGGAAGGTCTGAGCGTCCTGGACCGGGTCTCCCGCGAGGGATGCGAGCACCTGCCGTTGCGCGTCGCGGGCGAGGTGAGGGACTTCGACGCCGACGCGCTGATCGAAGAGCGCTACCTCGTGCAGACCGACCGGTTCACGCACTACGCGATGGCCGCGGCGGACCTCGCCCTGGCCGACGCCCGGCTCGGCCGCGCCGACTACGAGGACTCGCCGTTCAGCGTGGGCGTGGTGACCGCCGCCGGATCCGGCGGCGGGGAGTTCGGACAGCGCGAACTGCAACGGCTGTGGGGCGAGGGATCCCGGTACGTCGGCCCCTACCAGTCCATCGCCTGGTTCTACGCCGCGAGCACCGGCCAGATCTCGATCCGCGGCGGGTTCAAGGGCCCCTGCGCGGTGGTGGCCAGCGACGAGGCCGGCGGGCTCGACGCACTCATGCACGCAGCCAGGTCCATCCACCGAGGTGCGGGCGCTGTCGTCGTCGGTGCGGCCGAGGCGCCTCTGGCCCCGTACTCGGTCGTCTGCCAGCTCGGGTACGAGGACCTCAGCACGTGCGAGGACCCGACGCGCGCCTACCGCCCGTTCACCGCGGACGCCTGCGGCTTCGTGCCGGCCGAGGGCGGCGCCATGCTGGTGGTCGAGGAGGAGGCGGCGGCCCGCGACCGCGGGGCCGACGTCCGGGCCGAACTGGCCGGCCACGCGGCGACGTTCACCGGTACCTCCGGATGGGAGCACTCCCGGGAGGGTCTCGCCCGGGCGATCACCGGGGCGCTGAGGGAAGCGGGCTGTGCGCCGGAGGAGATCGACGTCGTCTTCGCCGACGCGCTCGGCGTACCGGCGGCCGACCGCGCCGAAGCGCTGGCCATCGCGGACGCCCTCGGCGCCCACGGACGGCGCGTACCCGTGACGGCGCCCAAGACCGGCACGGGCCGTGCCTACTGCGGCGCGCCCGTACTGGACACCGCCGCCGCCGTGCTGGCCATGGAGCACGGCCTCGTTCCGCCCACTCCGAACGTCTTCGACGTCTGCCACGACCTCGATGTGGTCACCGGTCGCGCCCGCCCCGCGGAACTGCGTACGGCGCTCGTGCTGAGCCGGGGACTCATGGGTTCGAACTCGGCACTCGTACTGCGACACCCCGTCGCCATCCCGTCGTGAGAAGGAGAAACCCCTCATGAACGCTCAACTGACCTACGAGGAACTGGCCGCGCTGATGAAGGCCGGTGCAGGAGTCACCGTCGATCCGCAGCAGATGGAGAGCCGGCCCGCGACCGCCTTCGAGGAGTACGGCCTCGACTCGCTGGGACTCCTCGGCATCGTGGCCGTCCTGGAGAACCGGTACGGCCGGCCCCTGCCGGCCGACGCCGACCGGTGCAAGTCGCCCCGCGAATTCCTCGACCTCGTCAACAACACCCTCGTGGCAGGAGCCTGACGTGTCCGGACACACCGAGAACGACATCACCATCGCCGCACCCCTGGACTTCGTCTGGGACGTGACGAACGACCTCGAGGAATGGCCGCGGCTCTTCAGCGAGTACGCGTCGGTCGAGGTGATCTCGCGCGAGGGTCAGAAGACGACCTTCCGCCTGACCATGCACCCCGACGACAACGGCAAGGTGTGGAGCTGGGTCTCGGAGCGGACCACCGACCGTGGTGCGCGCACCGTCCGCGCCCGTCGCGTCGAGCCGGGGCCGTTCCAGCACATGGACATCCACTGGGAGTACTCGGAGGTCCCCGGCGGCACGAAGATGCACTGGACCCAGGACTTCGCGATGAGGCCCGACGCTCCGGTCGACGACGCGTGGATGACGGAGAACATCAACCGCAACTCCCGCATCCAGATGGAACTCATCCGGGACAAGATCGAGGAGCGGGACCGGGAACGCCGCACCGCCTCGGTCACGGCGAACTGAAAGGCATCCCCCGATGCATCACGGTCTCATCGTCGCCCGTATGGCGCCTGACTCGGCGCCGGACATCGCTGAACTGTTCGCGGCCTCCGACAGCACCGAACTGCCGCACCTCGTCGGGGTCACCCGGCGCACCCTGTTCCAGTTCGGCGACGTGTACCTGCACCTGATCGAATCGGACAAGCCTCCGGGTCCGGCGATCGCCAAGGTGACGGAGCACCCGGCGTTCAAGGACATCAGCGACAAGCTCACCGCCTTCGTGAGCCCCTACGACCCGCAGACATGGCGCGGTCCCAAGGACGCGATGGCCCAGCAGTTCTACAGCTGGCAGCGCGACGGCACCGCGTGACACACCGGATCGCCCCTGTCCCGGCACAAGCGCCGGGACAGGGGCGATTCAGTGTGTTGCGGCATGTTGCGGCGGAGATCAGCCGGGGACGACGCATTCGAACGCGTGCAGGTACGTGTTGACCGGACGGACCTCACCGACGAGCAGCCCGGAGTCCGACAGCCGGCCGACCAGACTGTCCCTGGAGTGCTTCGCCCCGCCGACGTTGAGGAGCAGCAGCAGGTCCATGGCGGTGGTGAACCTCATCGACGGCGTGTCGTCGACGAGGTTCTCGATGATCACGACCCGGGCGCCCGGACGGGCCGCGGCGACGATGTTGCGCAGGGTCCTGCGGGTGCTGTCGTCGTCCCATTCCAGGATGTTCTTGATGATGTAGAGATCGGCCTCGACCGGGATGTCCTCGCGGCAGTCCCCGGCGACGATGCGCACCCGCGCGGCGAGCGTGCCGTCGCCCTGGAGCCGGGCATCGGCCTTCGCGACCACGCCCGGCAGATCGAGCAGGGTCCCGCGGACCTGGGGGTGCTTCTCCAGCAGACTCGCGAGCACGTGTCCCTGGCCGCCGCCGATGTCGGCGACGGCGGAGACCCCGGTGAGGTCGAGGAACTCGGCGACATCCAGCGCGGACTGCATGCTGGACGTGGTCATGGCCCGGTTGAAGACGTGGGCCGACTCGGCCGCGTCCTGGTGGAGGTAGTCGAAGAACCCCTTGCCGAAGGTCTCGGGGAAGACGCTCGTGCCGGAACGGACGGCGTCGTCCAGTCGCGGCCAGACCTCCCAGGTCCAGGGCTCCGTGCACCACAGGGAGATGTACCTCAGGCTGTTCGGGTCGTCCTCGCGGAGCAGCCGGGACATGTCCGTGTGACCGAACTTCCCGTCCGGGGTCTCGGTGAAGACGCCGTAGCAGCACAGGGCACGGAGCAGCCGTCGCAGGGGTACGGGCTCGGTGTTCACCAGTCGCGCGAGCTCTTCCGCGCCGGCCGGCGATTCCCCGAGCGCGTCGGCGACCCGCAGCCGGGCGGCCGCTCGTACGGCTGCGGCGCAGGCCGCCCCGAAGGCGAGCTCCCTCAGCCGCATGGCCGGTGGCGGGGCGGGCGCGGGGGGCGGGGGATCGGTCTGGGTGGTGGTGCTCGTGGTGGTGGGGCTCACGGTGGTCATACCGTCTCGGTTCCTCTCGTGCAGCGGATCACGCGTCAGCACATGCCTGCCGGTTCGGACGTCCCGCACTGGTTGCGGACGAAGGTGTTGCCCGTCCCGGTGTCCCGGTCGGCCAGGTCAGCCGGCTGGTTGTCCTCCACCACGTTGTCGGTGATGGAGTTGCCGGTGTTGGGGGCGCCCACGAAGCTCTTGACCAGGACGATCCCGCCCGAGAGCGGCGTGGAGCCCACGTTGTTCCGGATCAGGTTCGAGCGCACGGTCGTGTCCTCGCTCCCGGTGAGGACGATGCCCGTTCCCTGAATGGCCGACAGCCGGGGGTTCGCGGGGCAGAACTTGTTGTTCGCGATGATGCGGTTGTCCTGGATGGTCATCGCGCCGGCCCGGGGCCTGGACTCGTCGCCGACGACGAACACGCCGCTGCAGTTGCCGGTCATGAGGTTGTCCTGGACCGTGAGGTTCCTGACCCGCCGGGCGGTGACGCCGATCCGGTTCCCGGTCAGGGTGTTGTCCCGGATCTCCGCCCCGAGGGTGTCGGTGGCCCCGGCCTCCGCGTCGACCGTGTTGGCGAGGAAGATCCCCGCGTCGCCGTTCTCGCGCGCGGTGTTGTGCAGGAACTCACCCCGGGTGGAGCGCTCCTGCCCGATGCCCCACGTGCCGTTGTTCGTGGAGGTCACCTTGCGGACGGTCAGCCGGTCGGTCCAGGAGGACCAGACGCCGTTCTTCTTGAATCCCGAGACGGTCAGCGAGCGGATGCTCACGTCGTCGACGGGCTTGCCGGACGCACCCAGGACGCAGATGCCGTTCCCGGCCGTCGCGCAGACGTTTCCGGTCGCGGCACCCGGCCTGATGACGGTCCTGCTCCCGGTGCCGAGCAGGGTGAGGCCGGGCTTCGTGATCAGGACGCTCTCTCGGTAGGTCCCGGGCAGTACGACGATGGTGTCGCCCGGCCGCGCGGCGTCCACGGCCTTCTGGATCGACTCGCCCGGACGGACCACGTGTCCGCCTGCGACGGCTGCGGAGGAGGACGGGGCGGCGACGCTCAGCCCCGTGGCCGCGGCGAGCACGATGCCGGCCAGGCATGTGAGGTGTTTGTTCTTCATGATTCGAAGCTATGGGTGATCCCTCCCCGCGGCCACACAGGGTGATCTGGTGAGTGCATGGCGTGCCTAAATGGCTTACGCCGGACCCGCCGTCCGCGCTCATCAACGGCTTGTGCCGGACCCGTCGCCGCCCCGCATCGACCGCCTGTGCCGGACCGTCGCCTGCCCGCATCCGGTGAGCGGACCAGGCTCCCCGCTCGTACATGAGCAGGTCGGGCGAGGGGCCCGCGTCCGGAGCGGGGCCGCAAGGCTTCCCCGGCGCCGCGCTCCCCGGCTCGCCGACGTGGGCCTGGTGGGCCCCGGGGGAACCGTCGGCGCGCCGGCCCCGTGTCGGCACGCCATGGGCCGGTTCCGGGCGCCCTGCCGGGATCGAAGCGCGTTTCAGTCCTGCGGGGCGTCGGCCGCCGCGACCGCCTTGGCCCACCGGTAGTCCGCCTTGCCGCTCGGTGAACGCCGTATGCGGTCGGCGAGCACGACGCTGCGGGGGATCTTGTACCCGGCCAGCCGTGTCCGGCAGTGCGCCTGCACGGCGGCCAGGTCCAAGGCTCCGGCCTCCTCGCGCAGTTGGAGTACGGCGGCGACCCGGTTGCCCCACCGGACATCGGGCACGCCCGCGACCAGGGCGTCGTACACGTCCGGATGGGACTTGAGCGCCTGCTCGACCTCCTCCGGGTAGACCTTCTCCCCGCCGGTGTTGATGCACTGCGACCCGCGCCCCAGGACGGTCACGATGCCCTCGTCGTCGACGGTCGCCATGTCGCCCAGCAGCACCCAGCGTTCCTCGCCCCTCATGAAGAAGGTCTCCGCCGTCTTGACCGGGTCGTTGTAGTAGCCGAGCGGTACATGACCACGCTGCGCTATCCGCCCCGGTTCGCCGGGTGTGACCGGCTCGTGCGTCGCCGGATCGACCACTGCCGTACGGGAGTTGACCTGGACCCGGAAGCCCCGGGCCGGTCCCGAGTCCGCTGTCGCGGTGCCGTTGAAGCCGGACTCCGAGGAACCGAAGTTGTTGAGCAGCATCACGGTCGGCACGAGTGCCTGGAACTCCGCGCGCACCGAGTCGGACATGATCGCGCCGGAGCTGGAGACGGAGAACATCGACGAGCAGTCGACGCCTCGCAGGGGTCCCTTGAGCGCGTCGATCAACGGGCGCAGCATCGCGTCGCCGACCAGGGACACGCTCGTGACCTTCTCCTTCTCGATCGTCCTGAGCACCTCCTCCGGCGCGAACTTGCGGTGGATGACGACGCGCTGGCCGAAGTTGAACCCGATGAAGGCGGTGAGGGTGGAGGTGCCGTGCATCAGCGGGGGAGTGGGGAAGAAGGTGATGCCATCACCGCCCGCGGCCACCCGCTCGGCCAGCTCCTGCGGCGTCTTCACCGGCTCGCCCGTCGGAGCGCCGCCCCCGAGTCCGGAGAAGAAGAGGTCCTCCTGGCGCCACATCACGCCCTTCGGCATTCCGGTGGTGCCGCCCGTGTAGATGATGAACAGGTCGTCGGCCGAGCGCGGCGCGAAGCCACGGCCGGGGGAGCCGGCCGCTTCCGCCTGCGTGAACGGTACGGCGCCGAGTGGCCCCGGACTGTCCGCCGCCGGCTCGCCCACGCGTACCAGATGGCGCAGTTTCGGCGCCTGCGGAGCGGCCGCGGTCACCCGTTCGTCGAACTCGGCATCGAACACCAGCGCGGCCAGGTCGGCGTCCCGGTAGAGGTAGACCAGCTCTTCCTCCACGTAGCGGTAGTTGACGTTCACCGGCACGATGCGGGCTTTGAGGCAGCCCAGCACGGTCTGGAGGTACTCGATGCCGTTGTAGAGGTGCAGGCCCAGGTGCTCGCCCGGGCGGATACCCGCGTCGAGGAGGTGATGGGCCATCCGGTTGGCGGCCGCGTCCAGCTGGCCGTACCGCAGACGGCGCTCGGCGCCCGTGCCGGGATGGTCGAGGTAGACGAGCGCCTCGCGCTCCGGGACGGCGTCGACGACCGACTCGAACAGGTCGGCAAGGTTGTACTCCACCGTTCCTCCTGACCCCGGGGTGACTGACCGCTCGGCCGTCATTAGAGCGCCGACCGGCGCAAGTGGGAAGAGGAGGCACAAGCCAATCTGACTGACTGTCAGAAAACTATTGAACTGCGGCCACTCCTACTGCAACCTGTTCTAGGTCTTGAGACTGGAGGCAGGCAATGGGCGGTACGGAACACCTGGACGTGCGGCGCGAAGGCGCCACGCTGGTGCTCACTCTGAACAGGCCGGAGGCGAAGAACGCACTCTCGCTGCCGATGCTCGTGGGGCTCCACGACGGCTGGCTCGCGGCGGACGAGGACGACACGGTCCGCTCCGTCGTCCTCACCGGCGCGGGCGGCTCCTTCTGCGCGGGCATGGACCTCAAAGCCCTCGCGGGCAAGGGGATGGAGGGTGAGCAGTACCGGGACCGGATGAAGGCCGACCCCGATCTGCACTGGAAGGCGATGCTGCGCCACCACCGCCCCCGCAAGCCCGTCATCGCCGCCGTCGAGGGCCACTGCGTCGCGGGCGGCACCGAGATCCTCCAGGGCACCGACATCCGCATCGCCGGCGCCGGCGCCACGTTCGGGCTCTTCGAGGTCAGGCGCGGCCTCTTCCCCATCGGTGGCTCCACGGTGCGCCTGCCCCGCCAGATCCCCCGCACCCACGCCCTCGAAATGCTGCTCACCGGCCGCGCCTACAGCGCCGCGGAGGCCGCGGGCATCGGCCTGATCGGCAGGGTCGTCCCCGACGGCACCGCACTGGAGCAGGCACTCGACGTCGCCGAGCAGATCAACGCCTGCGGGCCGCTCGCGGTCGAGGCGGTCAAGGCGTCGGTGTACGAGACCGCCGAGATGACCGAGAGCGAGGGGCTGGCCGCCGAACTCACGCGCGGCTGGCCCGTCTTCGCCACCGACGACGCCAAGGAAGGCGCCCGCGCCTTCGCCGAGAAGCGCCCGCCCGTCTACCGGCGCTCCTGAATCGAGGAGGCAACCGTGCCCGACGTCCTCAGCGCCCCGCTGGTCGTCGAATTCCCCTTCACCCGCTCACTGGGCCCCGTCCAGAGCGCCTTTCTCACCGGACTGCGCGAACGCACCGTCCTCGGCGTCCGCACCGGCCGGGGCACGGTCCTCGTCCCGCCCGTCGAGTACGACCCCGTCACCGCCGAGGAGATCGGCGACCTCGTCGAAGTCGCCTCGACCGGCACCGTCACCACCTGGGCCTGGAACCCCGCACCCCGCCGGGACCAGCCGCTCGGCACCCCGTTCGCCTGGGTCCTGGTCCAGCTCGACGGCGCCGACACGGCGCTGCTCCACGTCCTCGACGCACCCGGCCCCGAAGCGGTCCGCACCGGAATGCGCGTGCGGATCCGCTGGGCACAGGACCGCACCGGCGCCATCACGGACATCGCGTGTTTCGAACCGTACGAGAGTGAGAACGTCACCCCGCGACCCGTTCCGCACAGCGGTGAGTTCGCCGACCCGGTCACCGGAATCGTGACCCCGGCCCGCCTCGACTACACCTACCACCCCGGCCGGGCCCAGAGCGCCTACCTGGAAGCGCTGGCCGGGCAGCGGGTCGTCGGCGAGCGCTGCCCGGCGTGCCGCAAGGTCTACGTACCGCCGCGCGGCGCCTGCCCCACCTGCGGAGTCGCCACGGACGAGCGCGTGGAGGTGGGGCCGCGCGGCACCGTCACGACGTTCTGCATCGTCAACATCAAGGCCAAGAACGCCGCCATCGAGGTCCCCTACGTCTACGCCCACGTCGCCCTCGACGGCGCCGACCTCGCCCTGCACGCACGGATCGGCGGCATTCCCTACGACCAGGTCCGCATGGGACTGCGCGTCGAACCCGTCTGGACCCCCGGCAGCCGCCACCCCGACCACTACCGGCCGACCGGCGAACCGGACGCCGACTACGACACGTACAAGGAGCTGCTGTAGATGCGAGACGTGGCGATCGTGGCCTTCGCGCAGACCGGCCACCGGCGGCGCACCGGCGAACTCTCCGAGGTCGAGATGCTGATGCCCGTCCTGCATCGGGTCCTGCACGCGACCGGCCTCAAGGCGAGTGACATCGGCTTCACCTGCTCCGGGTCCACGGACTACCTGGCCGGCCGCGCGTTCTCCTTCACCATGGCGCTCGACGGGGTCGGCGCCCATCCGCCGATCTCCGAATCGCACGTCGAGATGGACGGCGCCTGGGCCCTGTACGAGGCATGGGTGAAGATCCGCACCGGAGAGGCGGACACCGCACTCGTCTACGCCTACGGCAAGCCCTCCTCCGGCGAGGTCCGCGACGTCCTCACCCGTCAGCTCGACCCGTACTACGTGGCGCCCCTCTGGCCCGACTCCGTCGCACTCGCCGCACTCCAGGCCCAGGCGCTCATCGACACCGGAGCCACCGACGAACCCGCCCTCGCCCGGATCGCCACCCGAAGCCGCACCGCCGCGACGGCCAACCCGCACGCCCAGCTCCGCGGCAGCTTCCCGGCCGGCGACTATCTCGTACAGCCGCTGCGAACCGGCGACTGCCCGCCCATCGGTGACGGGGCCGCGGCAGTGATCCTCGCCGCAGGGGACACGGCCCGCGCCCTGTGTCCCCGCCCCGCCTGGATCCGCGGGATCGACCACCGCATCGAGGCCCACTCCCTCGGTGTACGCGACCTCACCGACTCACCCTCCACCCGCCTCGCCGCCGAACGCGCCGGGGCGTTCGAACGCCCTGTGGACACCGCCGAGTTGCACGCCCCCTTCACCTCCCAGGAAGTGATCCTGCGCAAGGCTCTCGGGCTCGGCGACGACGTCGACGTGAACCCGTCCGGTGGCGCGCTCGCCGCCGACCCCGTCATGGCGACCGGCCTCATCCGCCTAGGTGAAGCCGCCGCATGCATCCACCGCGGCGAGTCCGACCGGGCGCTCGCCCACGCCACCTCGGGCCCCTGCCTGCAACAGAACCTGGTCGCCGTACTGGAAGGGGAGCGCACCCATGTCTAAGGAACCCGTGGCCGTCGTCGGCATAGGCCAGACCAAGCACGTGGCCGCCCGGCACGACGTCTCCATCGCCGGCCTGGTCCGTGAGGCCGCCGTACGGGCGCTTCAGGACGCCGGGCTGGGCTGGGCGGACATCGACGCCGTGGTCATCGGGAAGGCCCCCGACTTCTTCGAGGGCGTGATGATGCCCGAGCTCTACCTCGCCGACGCCCTCGGCGCCGTCGGGAAACCCATGCTCCGCGTCCACACCGCCGGATCGGTGGGCGGCTCCACGGCCCTGGTCGCCGCCAACCTCGTCGCCGCCCGCGTCCACCGCACCGTCCTCACCCTCGCCTTCGAGAAGCAGTCCGAATCGAACGCCATGTGGGGCCTCTCGCTCCCCGTCCCCTTCCAGCAGCCGCTGCTGGCCGGCGCGGGCGGCTTCTTCGCCCCGCACGTCCGCGCGTACATGCGCCGCACCGGCGCGCCCGACACGGTCGGCTCGCTCGTCGCGTACAAGGACCGGCGCAACGCCCTGCTCAACCCGTACGCCCACATCCGGGACCCCGGCATCACCCTGGCGAAGGTCCAGTCGGCTCCCATGCTCTGGGACCCGATCCGCTACTCCGAGACCTGCCCCTCGTCCGACGGTGCCTGCGCCATGGTCCTCACCGACCGGAGCGGGGCGGCCCGTTCACCCCGTCCGCCCGCGTGGCTGCACGGCGGAGCCATGCGCAGCGAACCGACGCTCTTCGCGGGCAAGGACTTCGTCTCGCCGCAGGCCGGCAAGGACTGCGCGGCAGACGTCTACCGGCAGGCCGGCATCACCGACCCGCGCCGGGAGATCGACGCCGTCGAGATGTACGTCCCGTTCTCGTGGTACGAGCCGATGTGGCTGGAGAACCTCGGGTTCGCGGCCGAAGGGGAGGGCTGGAAGCTCACCGAGTCCGGCGCCACCGAACTCGACGGTGATCTGCCGGTCAACCCCTCGGGCGGAGTCCTGTCCACCAACCCCATCGGAGCGTCCGGCATGATCCGCTTCGCCGAGGCCGCCCTCCAGGTACGCGGCCAGGCGGGCGAGCACCAGGTGGACGGCGCCCGGAAGGCACTCGGTCACGCGTACGGAGGAGGGGCGCAGTTCTTCTCCATGTGGCTCGTCGGCTCGCACGAGCCGGAGAGCTGAGGGGTACCCCGGCGGTCCGGTCACCGGTCGAGGGCCGCACTATCGTCAGGCGCATGTCCGACACCCGGCCCGAGACCCGCCTCACGCTCGACCTCGCCCTCACCGTCCGCCACGACGGCCGGGGCGGCGTCGGCGACGACCTCGACACCGTCGAGGGCCTCACCCGATGGGTCCGGGAGCACCCGGCCGTACTCGACAGGGCCCCGGCCGGTCACTGGCAGGCCGACCCGCCCACCCTGGAGGCCGTCCGGTCGCTGCGCGCCGCCGTGCGCGTGCTCCTCGCGCACGCCGTACGGCCTGACGCCCCGGGCCCTGCCGACGCCCGGCGGCCGCCGCCGGTCACCGAGGCACTGCAACGGCTCAACGCGGCCGCTGCCGCCGTCCCCACCGTGCCGGTGCTGAGATGGCGGGAAGGCCATGATCCGACGGTCACCGACCGGCCCGCCCCCCTCGCCCTGACCGGGCACCGCGCCATGACGGCCACCCTCGCCCGCGCCGCGATCGGCTTCCTCACCGGGCCCGACCTGCACGCACTGCGTGCCTGCCACGCCCCGAGGTGTGTGCGCTACTTCCTCAAGGAGCACCCCCGCCAGGAATGGTGCAGTCCGTCCTGCGGCAATCGCGCACGGGTGGCCCGCCACCACGAGCGGCACCGCGCCCCGCAGCCGTAGCCTGGCGCCCATGACTGGCGAGCGCGATCTGCGAACCCTCCTGAAGAGCATGAGCCCCGAGCTCGACCCCGGCCGGTACGTGTTCACCACGATGCCGGACGGGGTGGTGCCCGAAGGCGTGTCGCCCGTGGTCACGGTCACCGAACGCGAGGGACTGACCCTGGTGCTGCCGGAGGCGGAAGCGGACCGGGCAGGGCTGGCATACGCCTTCGTCGCCGGCCGGATCACCCTGCGCGTCCATTCGGCGCTGGACGCCGTAGGGCTGACCGCCGCCGTGGCGCTCGCCCTGACGGACGCCGGAATCAGCTGCAACGTGGTCGCCGGCTACCACCACGACCACCTCTTCGTCCCCCACGGGAGGGCCGCCGAGGCCGTGGCCGTCCTGGAGCGGCTGGCCGCGGAGTCGGTCTGATCCGCACCGCCTCCCGGTACCTCCGCCGACGGTTCACCCGAAAGCGCCGGTCACGGCCGCCGGCGGCCGGGCCCGGCTCCGCGACGTGAGCCGGGACACGTACCATGTCGGCATGTCCTTCCTCCGCCGCCGTAGCGCCGCCACACCCGCGGGCCCGGACTTCGACGTCCTGGCCATGGATCCGGGGGACTGGCCCGGTAACCTCGGCGCCGGTCTGCTTCCTGCTCCCGACGGGACATGCCAGGGCGTGTTTCTGCGGTACGACCTGTTCGGCGGGCGTGGCCCGGCGATGATCATCGGGAATCTGCCCGAGGGCTCGCCGGCCCGTGAGACCGAGGAGGGCCAGGTCCCCTTCGAGGTCGCCCAGCTGCTGCTCGCGCTCGAGAACGACGAGCCGGTCGAGGTGACAGGCACCGAGGACTCCCCGGTCATGCAGGGCGACAACCTCCTGATCGTCCGGCGCGTCAAGCTCTCCGAGAGCCGCATCTCCTGCGTCCAGTTCGACCGGAGCGACGGCGTCCTGGTCACCATCGCCAGCTGGGACCGGCCGATCACGGACGATCTCTACGCACTGCTGAAGCCGCTCCCCGCCGAGCTCTTCCAGCAGGGCTGAAACGTCCCTCCAGGGACCCGCTCACCTCTGTCCGAGCCGAGCCGCCTCCCTCCAGGAGGCGGCTTCGTCATGTGCCTCGTCACCACGTCGCGACCACCCCGCCACCGGGCGGGCAGCGGCGTCACCGCCGTCATCACCTGGGCCGACGATGACGCCACGGAGGGCGGCCGACGCTACGTGTTCACGGGCTGAGGCATCAGCAGGGAGGCGACCTGCGCAGCCGACGTGCCGATCCCCGTGGGACCACCGAGGTGCCACGGGGCTCCGCCCGTACCCGAGCGCAGGTCGGCGTCGTAGTACCGGACGCAGTTGCGGTGCCAGTTGAGAATCCCGGCCATCCAGTTCTGCAGTTCGATCACATAGGTGTCAAGGATCTCGCGGGCCTCCGCACCGAGCGCGAAGTCGTCGTAGACGATCGGCAGTTCGTGCTCGATGACGTGCTGGAACTGCCGCATCCGGCCCTTCATCAGCTCGTGCACCATCGACACGCCCGTCGGGTAGTCCACGCCGAAGAAGTTCTGCACGACCAGGACGCAGTTGTGCACCTCGCCCTCGTACTCGATCTCCTTCTGGTACGAGAAGAGGTCGTTGAGGAGCGTCGCGTAGTCGACCGCGGCGTTCTCCAGCGAGCGGACAGGACCGCTGCGGTAGACCTCGGCCGGTACCCGGTCACCGTGCTCCAGCCGGCACAGTCGCATCGTCATGTCCGCGCCGAACGTGAACCGCCGCATCTCGATGTAGTCGACCGGGTCGGGAATGCGGTTCTGCGCCTGGTTGGACAGCTCCCAGAGCCAGCTGTTGAGCATGTCGTCCACGGACTTGCGGAACGTACGCCGCGACGCGTCGTCCATCGGGCCCGCCGTCCGCTCCCACAGATCGGCGAGACCGCGCTCCATCGCGTCGGACGGCTCGGGAACCGGTCCGCCGTCCAGCGGCATGAACAGCCGCAGCCTCTCGTTGGCCGCCCATGCCCCGGCCACGTCACGGGTACGCCCGTAGATCACCGGATAGAGGTCGTCGCCGTACGTCCCCCACGTCAGCCAGTTCGACGAGAGGTCCAGCTCCTGCGGCGTCGCGTCCGGATCGAGGCCCGCCGAGCAGAGGGGAAGATCGATGTTGCGTGCCCGCCGCTCGTCCCAGACGTGCGATCCGGGCCGGCCGGGCAGCCCGTCGAGCATTCCCATCCGGCGCGCCCACACGATGTTCCGGTCCCGGGCGGCCCCCAGGTGCGGGCTGAGGGTGAGCGCGTACGGGAAGTCGAAGTCGGGCAGGATGGACGGGCCGACGTGCTGGAACGGCACATGGGTACGGCTGCGCAGACGGGCCGCCTCCGCCCGCGAGGTGAAGCGGATCGACGCGGCGGCCATGCCCCAGCCGGAATCGGCCGGCCCGGCCGGCACCCCTCCGCCGTTCATGTAGCGGCTGGAGCGCATGTGCCACTCGTGCCCGCCGGACTGCCAGTCCTGGAGCCCCTTGGTGTACGCGAGAACAGCAGCCGTCTCCGCGGCGTCGAGCCCCTTCTCCACGCACAGAGGGCCCACTTCCGTGAGCGCCGTGTTCTCGAACTGCTGGAGCCGCGACGTCAGCAGGTCGTTGACCGCGTCCGCTGCCTCCTGCGTCGTACACCCCAGGAAGTGCTCAAGGACCAGCACGCCGTTGCTGTTCTCCTTCTCGTCCTCCACCTCGCGCTGGTACGAGAAGAGGTCGTTGCGCAGATGCACCGCGTCCGAGAAGGTGTCCCGCAGCACGCCGAGCGGCCTGGACCCGGCCACCGAGGCCGGGACTTCCGCGTTCGCCGCGTACTCCACCAGTCCGGCCGACCAGGGCGCACCACCGACCTTCCGGCGCATCTCGATGTACTCGACGGGGTTGGCGATCCGCCCCTCGTCCATGTTGGAGAGTTCCCACAGGGACTCGTTCAGCAGGTGCTCGGTGTTCTCGGCGAACCGGGCCCGCCAGGCGTCCGACATCGACGGCACCGTACGCGCCCACAGATCGGCGAGCCCGGCCTCGACCGGGTTCTCCGGCTCCGGGGCGGCTGCGGCCGGATCCATCGGCATGAAGGCCGGCAGCCGGTCCAGATACCGCTTTCCGCCCTCGCGGTCCAGTGAGCGCTTGAAGGTCTCCAGGAAGTGGTCGTCGAAGAAGAAGACCCACACATACCAGTCGGTGACCAGCGCGAGCGCCTCGGCGTCGCAGTCGGGGTGGGTGTACGCGCAGAGCAGTGCGTAGTCATGGGCATCGAGATCGTGCTCCTCCCAGATGCCGGAACCCTCCAGCATGTGCATCCGGCGCGCCCACTCCTTGGTGTGGCGCCGGGCCTCCTCCACGTGAGGGTTGAGCCGCGCCGGATGCGGAACATAGAAGTCCGGCAGTGAGAAGGGCTGTGCCATGTGCCTGCGGCCTTTCCGAGGTGTATCCGCGCATCCGCGCGCTGTCGGCGCGGACCGGTTCTGTCCGCGCCAGCACTACCCCTCGGCCATCCGGGGCACGCATGACGCTCACTAGTCACACAAGCGCGGCAGTCCGGCGGCATCGAGTGAAACCCAGGTAACGGGACCCGTCGGTACCCCTGACGGATCTCTCGGACCGCAGGTCAGACCCTGTGTCAGTGGACTGGTCCGGCGACACGTTCCGCCGCCCCCGCAACGGCACTTGACGTGCCGTCATGGCCCGCCCGAGAGTGTGTTCGCCCACCGCCGGTTCCCAGAAGGGGCGTCATGACGTCCACGCAAAGGACCGGACTCGCTCTCGCGTTGACCGCGGTGGGGCGCTCGGTGTCACGCCTCGCACCCATGACCCACGCCGAGGCGGAAGAGGTGAGGACTGAGTGCCCACGTGATCTCGGCTGCGACGGCGGCGGCCAGGCCCCCACCGGGTACTACTACGCACCGACGATCGACTCCTCGAAGCCGTACGACCACACGTACTTCAGCGGCGAAGCGGGTTAACTGACGGTCCAGATCGGCCATCGCATCGGCTTCGTGAAGACCTCGGACGTGGACGTGGTCCGCGCCCGTTGACACAGCGTGCTGCGGAACCGGCGTGTCGGCACCGGTCCCGCAGCACGCTCTTCCCCGTCGACGCGGTCAGCGGGTACCCACCGCTGCACGCACGGCCCGCCGCGCCATCGCGCAGTCGTCGTGCAGCCTGCGCAGCAGGAGACGTTGCTCCTCGCCGGAGGACAGCGCACCCGGCCTCTCCTGGCCGCCGCCCACGGACGGTGCCTCCCGCATGGTCCGCTGCACGGCGGTCTCGTACGTACGGATCTCCCGGGTCAGCACGAGCATGAGATTCACCAGGAACGCGTCACGCGCCGCCGGACCGTTGACCTGGGCCAGCTGACTGATCTGGCGCCGCGCCAAGGGGGCGTCACCCAGCACCGCCCACAGCGTCGCCAGGTCGTATCCCGGCAGGTACCAGCCCGCGTGCTCCCAGTCGACCAGCACGGGACCGGTGGGCGACAGCAGGATGTTCGACAGGAGCGCGTCACCGTGACAGAACTGCCCCATGCCCTGCTTGTTGCCCGAGTGGGCGAGACCGTGCAGCAGTTTCTGCAGATCACCCAGGTCACGGTCGGTGAAGAGCCCCAACTCGTGATAGCGGGCGATGCGTCCGGGGTAGTCCAGCGGGGCCTCGAACAGCCCCGCAGGCGGCCGCCAGCTGTTGACCCGGTTGATCGCACCGAGCGCCGCCCGCACATCCGCTCTCGGAGGGGCCTCCACCGGATGCCTCGTCAGAGCCGCGACCCGTCCGGGCATACGCTCGATCACCAGCGTGCAGTTCTCCGGGTCCGCGGCGATGAGCCGCGGTGCCCGCACCGGTGGGCGATGCCGGACGAAGGCGCGGTATGCAGCTATTTCGTGCCGGAACCGCTCCATCCACGCGGGCGAGTGGTCCAGTAAACACTTGGCCACGGCGGTGGTGCGCCCGGTGGTTCCCACGATGAGGACCGACCGGCCGCTGCGCCGCAGCACCTGCACGGGGTTGAACTCGGGGCAGATGCGGTGGACCGAGGCGATGGCCATCCGGAGCTGCGCGCCCTGGGGGCCGGACAAGTCGATTCTCCCGCTGAGCGGTTGCGTACCCAGCCCGGCCGGTCGCCTGATCCGACCCAGGCCGGGCGCCGGTGCGGCGTGGGGGTCGAGATACGGTCCGCCACCCGCCCCCATGGGACGGTACGGGCGGGGCGGGGCGGACACGGAGGACGATGCTGTGTACATGAGCGAGACAGATCCCTTCGTGCGCCGACAAGTTGCGTACGCCGCCCCGGCCGGCGGCCGTCAGGCACCCTGGGGAGTACCTAGGGCTGCCGGGCGGGGTGGCGCTTTCCTACCTGACACCGGCTCACGGGTGGCAGACCATCTGGCGCACCCTGGCGAACCCTGGCGAATAGTCGACCCGCATCTGCCAGGGGGTTAGTGTCAAGTCAGCCGAGAACCTGGGGGCTTGACGTGACCGGAGAACCCAACACCCGCCTCAACGACCTGTTCGGCCTGGCCGGATGGTCCAAGGGCGAACTCGCGAGAATGGTGAACCGACAGGCGGCGGCCATGGGCCACCTCCAACTGGCGACCGACACCTCGCGGGTCAGGCGTTGGATCGACATGGGGGAGTCCCCGCGCGATCCCGTGCCCGAAGTGCTGGCAGCCCTGTTCACCGAGCGGCTCGGCCGTGTCGTGACCATCGAGGACCTCGGGTTCGGCCGGCGCGGGCGTGTGGGGAAACGGCAGGACCCAGGGACGGAGAAGAATCCCGACGGCCTGCCGTGGGCGCCCGAACGGACGGCAGCGGTCCTCACCGAATTCACGGGAATGGACCTCATGCTCAACCGACGCGGCCTGGTGGGCGCGGGCGCGGCGCTCGTCGCCGGCTCAGCACTCACCAGCGCAATGTACGACTGGCTGCACGCCGCCCCCGCTCCGGCGGCCGACGCGCCACGCCTCAACGACGCGATGTACGCCGACAACGCCGGCTTCGACCGGTACGAGGCGGCACCCATCGGATCCGAGGAGATCGAGGCGCTCGAGCGCTCGGTCGAGGTGTTCCGTGCCTGGGACGCCTCACGCGGTGGCGGTCTCCAGCGCAAGGCGGTCGTGGGCCAGCTCAACGAGGTGGGCGGGATGCTCTCGTACCGCCACCCCGATCATCTCCAGCGCCGCCTGTGGGGCGTCGCCGCCAACCTGGCCGTCCTGGCCGGATGGATGTCCCACGACGTGGGCCTCGAACCCACCGCACAGAAGTACTTCGTCATCGCCGCCCACGCGGCGCGCGAGGGCGGCGACCGTCCCCGGGCGGGCGAGGCCCTGTCCAGGGCCGCACGCCAGATGGTGCACCTGGGCCGGCCCGATGACGCCCTGGACCTGATGAAGCTCGCGAAATCGGGTTCCGGCGAGGAGACCCTGCCGCGCACGAGGGCCATGCTCCACACCATCGAGGCGTGGGCCCAGGCATCCATGGGCAAGGGCCAGGCCATGCGCCGCACCCTCGGGGAGGCCGAGGAGCTCTTCGTCTCGGACAAGGGTGACGTCCCGCCGCCCAGCTGGATGCAGATGTTCGACGAGGCGGACATGCACGGGATGCAGGCACTCGCGTTCCGTACGCTCGCCGAGCACGACCCGTCGGCGGCGACCACCGCCCAGCGCCATGCCAAGCAGGCACTGGACCTGCGCATCAACGGTCGACAGCGCTCCAAGATCTTCGACTACATCTCGCTCGCCTCGGCCTGCTTCATCGCCGACGACCCCGAGCAGGCCGATCGGTACGCACGCCTCGCACTGGTGTCGATGGGGGAGACCTCCTCACACCGCACCTGGGACAGGCTGCGGGAGATGTACCGTCTCACCGGCCAGTTCGCGGGATACGCGAAGATCGAGGATCTGCGCGAGGAGATCGAACTGGCCCTTCCCCAGAGCACGTTCAAGAAGTCCCGGGGAAGCCAGATCTGACGCCGGACGGCGCCGCGTCCCTGTAACCCGTCACCAGGAATCCGTCACCACTGCGTCCGTCCCGGCGCGGGAACGTCCCAGCCGGAACGCCACAGCGCGGGAACCGTCACAGCGTGGAGACCGGCACACCTGACGGTGTGTCGGGCCGATTGGCGCTGCCCCGTACCCGCTTTTCCGACTGCCCGTCTCACTCTCCGATGCGGGCAACCAGCACACACGCGTCGTCCGGGCGTTCGGTCCCGCCGAACTCCTCGACAACGGCTCGTACGCAGTCCTGCGCCGTGCGGGCCTGTGCGAAGCGCGGCGCGAGCGCGAGCAGAGCCTCCGGGCCCGCACCCCGGCTCTCTCTGCGACGTGTCAGGCCGTCCGTGTGCAGGAACAGCACGTCTCCGGGCAGCAGCCGCACCTGGTCCTGCTCATAGGTGACTCCGGAGGCCGCGCCGAGCAGTACGCCGTCGGGCCGGGGCAGGGGATGCCCCGTTCCGCCACGGAACAGCACCGGTGCGGGGTGACCTGCCTGCGCCCAGGTGAGGCTGCCGGTCGCGGGGTCGAAGCGGCAGTACACGGCGCTGCCCAGAGCCGGCTGCACCGTTGATTCGAGCAGCTGGTTCAGGTGGCCCATCAGGGTGGCCGGCTCGATCCCGGCCACGGCCATCCCGCGGAGCGCGCCCAGCAGCATCGCCATGGCGGAGGTCGCGGGGATGCCGTGACCGGTGAGGTCGCCGACCGTCAGCAGCGTCCTGCCGTCCGGCAGTTCCAGTGCGTCGTACCAGTCGCCGCCGATCAGAGCGCTCGACTCCGAGGGCAGGTAGTGGCCCGCGACGTCGAGGGCGCCCGCTCCGTGCTTCGGAAGCCGGAGCGACCCACGCCATGGAGGCAGTACGGCCTCCTGCAGTTCGACGGCCATCCGGTGCTCGGTCCGTGCCCTGTGCTGTTCACGACGGACCGACTCGCGGGTCCGGCCGACGGCACGCTGGCTGCGGCGCAGCTCGCTGACGTCGCGCAGGACGGCCCACATGGAGGCGGTGCAGCCGTCCGCGTCGAGAACGGGTTCGCCCATCATGTGCAGCGTGCGCATGTGACCGTTGCTGCGCAGGATGCGGAATTCGCCGTCTATCGGTTTGCCGTCGACCAGGCAGGCGGTCACCATCGACGTCAGCAGCGGCTGGTCCTCGGGGAGGAGGACCGACGGCAGCTCGTCGAGTGACAGGGGCCCGGATGCGGGCGTCCTGCCGAAGATCTCGTACAGCTCGTCCGACCAGGTGACCTCGTCGGTCAGCAGGTTCCACTCGGCGCTGCCGACCCTGCTGAGGAGTGAGCCGGGCGGTGCGTCGGTGACGCTCGGCCGGGCGGTCACGGGCTCCGGTTCCACGGGGGCCTGGTCCGGCAGTCCTTCCCTGAGCTGTCCCAGGTGTCCGTCGAGGTCGTCGAGGTGATGGACCGCGAGGTCGCAGAGCGCGCGCTGCCAGCGCAGCTGGGGGTCGTCCTCGTCGATGACCACGGCGTCCCGCCGCACGGCATCCACATCTCCGCGCAGTCGACGGGCCCGGTGGATCAACGCGTCGACTGCATCTCGCTCGGGAAGCTGTGGTGCGGGGCGGT
Source organism: Streptomyces sp. NPDC048560 (assembly GCF_040650955.1). Classification (NCBI taxonomy): domain Bacteria; kingdom Bacillati; phylum Actinomycetota; class Actinomycetes; order Kitasatosporales; family Streptomycetaceae; genus Streptomyces; species Streptomyces sp. NPDC048560. Next base: position 269,650 of record NZ_JBEZIJ010000012.1, on the reverse strand, counting down.
CCGCGAACAGATGGGACGGCATGTCGTACTCCGATACAGGCGCGGCGGCCAGTTCTCAAGGGTGGACCGAGACGACTGTCGCACAGGCTGGGGAAGCCCGTAAGGGATTTGGCAACACTCGATGCGTTGTTGCATCCGGCATATGCCATGGGCCCCCGAGACCGGTCTTCACTCCGAACATCCTTTCCTTTAAAGGGTGTTGAGGGCGCGCTGTCTCCGGCCTCAAACCTCCGGCGCGCGCCGGAGCGATAACGAGGAACCCCGTGCGCCCCCGCGAGGATGCGCGGGGAATGCCACCGCACCGCCCCGCGTTGACCGAGCAGAACGAAAACGACACCCATTCCCGTAACGGGGAGGGGGTCGGCGCACGCATCTGGAGGTGCCCATGGCACGCAGTGAAACCAGGCCCGTAGTCACACTCCGGTCGACCGCCGGAACGGGGCAGACCTACGTGACCCGCAAGAGCCGGCGCAACAACCCCGACCGGCTGGAACTGCGCAAGTACGATCCGGCCGCAGGTCAGCACGTTCTCTTCCGCGAGGCCCGCTGACGCAGGTGACCGAATGGGCGGCCGGTGGTACCGGCCCGTGGCCCGGCTCACATCCCGGGGTGGCGATTTCGAGGAACGCGCCCGGATGGTTTATCGTTCACCTATACGTGGGTGAACGGGGCCCTCGCCCGAGGCGACCGCTCCCCGTCCCCACTCCATGAGCAGCCCCGGCCGGATTCCCCCGATTCGGCCGGGGCTTCCCCCTTGCCCCGTCCGGTGCTCACCCGCGCGGTACCCGTCGGCGTCACATGCTCTCGTCGAGGTCCCCGGCATAGAGCTCGATGGCCCGGCGGTAGCGGGCCACGTACGGGTCGGTGCTGGTCGTGGCCACCAGCCTCAGCAGGATCTCCATCGCCTCGTGATGCTCGCCGATGTTGTACAGGGCCATGGCGAGGAAACTCCGCAGGGCCCCGTCGTCCGGGAACTCCGCCACGCCCGCGCGGAGCGTCTCGACGGCCTGGCCGTACCTGCCCAGTACCCGGTACGTGCTGCCGAGGCCGAGCATCGCGCCCCGGCGGTCCTCCACGGTGAGGCCGGGCAGTTGGAGGCAGCGCTCGTAGTACGGCACCGCCTCGGTCTCCAGGCCGAGCACGTCATGGACCCATGCGGTCTGGTAGGCCACGTCGGCCGCGTCGGGGAACTCCGCGGTGAGTGCGAGCAGGCGCTCCCTGGCCCGTTCGGGGTGGCCTTCCGCCCGCAGCCGTGCGGCCTCTGCCACCAACTTGTCCTTGTTCTGTGTGCTCATGCCGACATCGTCGCAGGCCGGTCCGGACCGCTCGGCAGGCGGGACGCGACCGGGCGTGTGGTCAAGGAAGTTCGGGGCAGTCTTTCGCCCATGACTGCTGAGGCGGAACACACCGGAGCGAGACACTGGGGACGGCTGCTGCTACGGGCCTCGATGCTCGTGGCGACGATCATCGGCCTGGTCGCCTTCTCCGTCGTCCTGGCCCACGTGACGCTCACCCCGTCGCCGGCCTCCGAAGACCTCGTGACCTCGAACCTGCGGCCCGGGCGGTCACTGCGGCAGTACGCCGAGGACTACACGTTTCTCGCCGCCTGCAAACAGGCGGGCGGAAATCTGCTGCTGGGCGCACCGTTCGGTGTGCTGCTGCCGATCCTGGTGGCGCGCAGGCTGCGGATGATCCGCATGATTCTCCTGACCGTGGCGGTCATGGTGATCGTCGAGCTCGTGCAGGGGGCACTCGTCGCCGGGCGGGCGTTCGACGTCGATGACGTGATCCTCAATACGACCGGCGCCCTGCTCGGCTATCTGCTGGTGGGCCGCAGGATCAGCCACCGCTACCACACGCTGAACGAAGGTCCCCGGGCAGCGGCACCGGCCGCCGGACCGGACACTTCGAAGGCGAACGCCGGGGGAGAGGACAAGGCCAAGGCCGGAACCAAGGCGAAGGCCGGGATCAAGCCCAGGCCGAGGACCAAGGCGAAGGCCGGGACCAAGGCCGGGGCAGGGACCACGGTCACGGACCGGATCAAGGCGAAGGCCGGGATCAGGTCCAAGAACGGGATGAAGGGGAAGTCCGGGACCACGCCCCGCGCGAAGCCGCGCAAGCCCGGTGCCGGCGCCCGAGAGGGCCGGAGCGTCTCCGCCCCGGCCCGTGTCCGTGAACTGTTCACCCGTATCCGGGACCGCGGGCCGGGCAAGGACGGAGGAGCGCCCCGGCCCGGCCGTAGCCGGCGTTAGAGAGCCGGGTGGGCGTTCTTCATGAGCTCCTGGAACTGGGCGGAGAACCAGTGGCCGGAGACCGGGGCGTTCGCCAGCGAGCCGGTCATGCTGTTGCCGTTACGGGGGTTACCCGTGTACGTCGGGTCGCACATACGGTCGAAGCCCTTGCCCTCGTCGTTCGGGATCGCCTTGCTGGAGCCGTCCGACTCACCCGGGGGCTTCACCCAGACGTAGGCGTCGATGCCGGGCTCCGGTGCGGTCTGCGGCCGCTCGCCGAGTCCGGCTCCGGCCTGGTTGCACCAGTTACCCATGTGGATGCGCCGGTCGTAGCGTCCGCCGTCGACGTAGGTGTCGACGCTGGTGCTCGCTCCCGGGCCGGCGGGCCTGGCGGTGCCTCCCCAGCCGTTGCGCGAGGTGTCGATCAACATGCCGATGCCGGAGTTGAAGCCGACCGAGACCAGCTTGGTGCGGAACCCCTGGGCGAAGGACAGCTCGTCCGTGTAGCGGTTCCAGTCCACCCACTTCGACTGCCGCACCGACGTTCCGTTGACGGAGTCGCCGATGGAGAAGTTCTCCTCCTTGAGCGCGCTGTAGTTGGCCGTGTTGGCGACGAATCCGTGCACGTCGTTCACCGTGGCGCCCTCGGAGGTGGCCGCCGCCTTGAACGTGTCGGCCGACGGGCCGAAGTTGTCGTCCCAGCCGATCCAGCCGTGGTGTCCGGCGTCGATGTAGTTGTAGACGTTGGGAGCGTCGCCGAGCTTGTTGAGCGCGTAGCCGACGCCCTTCACGTAGTTGCCGTTGGCCTTCATGACGTCGCAGGCCGGGGTGGCGGTGGCACGGCTGCCGGTGTTGGTGACCAGGTTGGGCAGCGAGTCGATCTCGACCGTGTTGACGATGCGCAGGCCGGCGTACTTGGGGTCGGCGAGGATCGCCGCGATCGGGTCGATGTACTCGGTCTTGTACCGGCCGATCTCGGTGGGACCGAGCTCGCCGTTGGAGGCGAGCGCCGCGCAGTCGCGCCCCGGCAGGTTGTAGATGACGAGCTGGACGACCAGCTCACCGGTGCCCTTCTGGGTGAGGGCCGCGTCCAGGTGGTCGCGCAGGCCCATGCCGCCGTTGACGCCCTCGATGGCGGCGATGCGGTCGAGCCAGACGGCGGTGGGCTCACTGGCGACGCGGGAGCCCCCGGGCTCGGCCGCGGCCTTCGCGGACCATTCCGGGTTCACGTAGACGTCGGCGCCCACGTACGGGTTGTCGACGCGGTCACCGACCGGCGGATCGGTGGGGTCGGTGGGGTCGGTCGGGTCCGTCGGGCCACCGTTGCACGTGACGCCGTTCAGTTTGAACGTCGCCGGAACGGTGCTGTTTCCGCTGCCACTGGCGTTGAAGCCGAAGGAGGTGGACGCCCCCGTGGCCAGGGAACCGTTGTACGAGACGTTCTTCGCGGTGACGGCGGCGCCGCTCTGCGACACGGTGGCGTTCCAGCCCTGGGAGACCTGCTCGCCGGCGGCGAACGACCACTCAAGCTGCCAGGCGTTGATCGCGTCGCCGGTGTTGGTGATGGTCACGGCGCTGGTGAGGCCGCCGTTCCACTGGTTCTGGATCTTGTAGTCGACGGTGCATCCGGCGGCTGCCGCCGCGGAGGGTACGGCTGCGGCGGCGGTGCCCGCCGCGGCGGCGACCAGCGCTCCCGCCGCGATGAGGGCGGTGCGTGACCTGCGGAGGGGGGTACGGCTCGTGCGGCTCATAAGAGTTTCCGTTTCCTCAGTTGTCGAGGGCGCGCAGGTGATCGCGCAGCCCGATTCCGTACGGGGTGGGGGTACCGTCGTAGTTGCTGATCAAGGCCGGACCGGTGGAACAGTCCCAGGTGTCCAGGTCCATCCGAGATAGGAGAGTCCGCGGTCGTCGAACCACCGCATGACCCGGTCGGCGAAGCCGTGGGAGCAGGTGTTCTCGCCGATCTCGCCGGCGACGAGGGGGACTTCGGCGGCGACCGGTGCGAGCGTGGAGTTCCAGCACTCCTCGTCAGCACAGACGTTGAAGTTGTAGACGTGCCAGGCGGCGGCGAGATTGCCCGCAGGGTCGTCCGGCCTGTGCTGGAGCCACTGACCGAGGTCGTTGGAGTACGCGAGACCGCCGGCCAGGATCAGGTTCCCGGCGCCGGTCGCCCGTACGGCGTCGACCAGATCCTGCATTCCCGCGACCTCGTATCCGATGCCCGGGCAGGTCCCGCCGTCCCGCCAGCAGGCCCAGGCCTTTCCGATGGTGGGCGTGGCACGGTCCGGATACGGCTCGTTGAAGAGGTCGAACACCACGGTCGGATCGTCCTTGAAGGCCGAGGCGACCGAGGACCAGAAGGCGGGTGTGTACCGCGCGTCGGGCATGGGCTTCTGGCAGCTGGCGTGCACGTCGGAGCAGCCGGCCGAGTTACCGGTGTACTGCCCCCACGTCCAGTGCAGTTCGACCATGGGTGTCATGCCGTGGTCCTTGACCCGTTGGACCAGGGCCTTCACGGCGTTGATGTAGTTGTCGCCCGCATAGCGCGGATCGATGTTGTCCAGGCCCAGCCAGCACTCCTCGTTCAGGGGGATACGGACGGTGTTGGCATTCCAGTCGGCGATCGCCTGTACAGAGGCGTCGTCGACCGGGCCGTCGAAGATTCCATGTCCCTGTACGCACATGAACTCTCCGCCGGAGCGGTTGACGCCGAGCATCCGGCGCGTGGCGCCGTTCGCGTCGACGAGCTTGTTGCCCGACACCTTCAGGACGGGAGGGCCGTCCGGCGGGTCGGGTGGATCGGTCGGGTCCGGTGGATCGGTCGGGTCCGGTGGGTCGGTCGGACCCGGGCCGCCGCCGCACGGCGTCCCGTTGAGCGTGAACGCGCCGGGCGCAGATCCCGTACCGGCTCCCGAGGCGAGGAAGCCGGCACTGACGCTCGCACCGTTCGCGAGCGTGCCGTTCCAGTTCTCGTTCGCGGCGGTGACGGTACTGCCCGACTGCGACCACCGGGCATTCCAGCCCTGCGTGACCTTCCGGTCGCCGGGCAGGTCGAATCCCAGGCTCCAACTGGTCACGGAGGAGCCGAGGTTGGTGAGCGTGAAAGACCCCTGGAAGCCGCCGTCCCACTGACTGGTGGTGGTGTACTCCACCGTGCAGAGGGGTGCGGAGCCGGAGGCGGTGACCACGGGTGCGACGGCAAGGCCGACCGTGGCGAGAACAGTTGCCAGGACTGAGCGGAACACGTGCCGTAAGTGTGGTGAATGCGGGGGGTGTCGCACGAAGCGACTCCTTATCGGCCGGACGTGCCCCCTACGGCACGTTGACTGATGGAACCGCTCCCACTGGTGTGGCAGACGTTAGAGCGTCAACTCGTGTCGGTCAACACACCAGTTCTGAACTCTATCTATCGAATTTATTCGACTCTTCAAGTCTATTGACTCCCTTTTTCCTCGTCCCCATGCTGGGAGCGCTCCCACTGGTTCAAGGCTTGTGCTCAACCCCGCAAGACCCCCCATGTCGTCGAGCCGCGAGAGGAACCCGCGCATGCCATCGGTAAGCGCACGAAGTACGTGGGTACCAAGGAGATCCGGCAGAACCGGAACGAAATCCCGACGGTTATGGACGGCGTTCGTCGCCGCCCTGGCGCTCCCCCTGGGAATGACCGCCGCCGCCGGCACTCCGGCCCAGGCCGCCGCTGTTCAGTGCAGCGTCGACTACAAGGCCAATGACTGGGGTTCGGGTTTCACCGCCGAACTCAACCTCACCAACCGGGGTTCCGCTCCCGTCGACGGCTGGACCCTCGCCTACAGTTACGCGGGCAATCAGACGCTCAGCAACGGCTGGAGCGGTACCTGGACCCAGTCCGGGAAGAACGTCACCGTCAAGAACGCCTCCTGGAACGCGACCATCGCCCCGGGAGCAGCCGTCACGACGGGTGCGCAGTTCACCTACAGCGGTACGAACGCCGCCCCCACCGGCTTCGCCGTCAACGGCACCACCTGCGCCGGCGCCCACCAGCCGCCGATCGCCGTCCTCACCAGCCCGGCGGCGGGTTCCGTCTTCACCGTGGGCGACTCCGTCCCGCTCGCCGCGACGGCGGCGGCCGCGGACGGGGCGACCATCAGCAAGGTGGAGTTCTACGACGACACGACCCTGCTCGGCACGGACACGACCTCGCCGTACTCCTACAACGCTTCGGGGCTCGCGGCGGGCGGACACTCCGTCTACGCACGGGCCTACGACAGCCAGGGCGCATCGGCCGAGTCACCTCCCGCGGGCATCACGGTCGTGGCGGGACCCGCCGTCGTCGCCACTCCCGCCCAACTGGGCGTCCGCCAGGGCACGTCCGGGACCTTCGGCGTATCGCTGTCCACGGCGCCGTCCGCTCCCGTCACCGTCACCGTGGCGCGGACCGCGGGCAACGCGGGACTGACGGTCACCGGCGGAGCGAGCCTCTCCTTCACACCGTCGAACTGGTCGACGGCACAGAAGGTGACCGTGAGCGCCGACAGCGCGGGCACGGGCGCCGCGACCTTCACCGTGACGGCTCCGGGGCACGCCAAGGCCGAGGTCACCGTCACGCAGCTGGCCGCGACCAAGACGTACGACGCGCGCTTCCTCGATCTGTACGGGAAGATCACCGACCCGGCGAACGGCTACTTCTCGCCGGAGGGCATTCCGTACCACTCCGTGGAGACGCTGATCGTGGAGGCACCGGACCACGGGCACGAGACGACGTCGGAGGCGTACAGCTACCTGATCTGGCTGCAGGCGATGTACGGGAAGATCACCGGGGACTGGACCAAGTTCAACGGGGCGTGGGACACCATGGAGAGGTACATGATCCCCACCCACGCCGACCAGCCCACGAACTCCTTCTACAACGCGTCCAAGCCCGCCACGTACGCACCGGAGTACGACGTACCGACCCAGTACCCCGCCGTCCTCGATCCCTCGGCGACCTCCGGCTCGGACCCCATCGCGGGTGAGCTGAAGAGCGCCTACGGCACCGACGACATCTACGGGATGCACTGGATCCAGGACGTCGACAACGTGTACGGCTTCGGCAACACACCCGGCAAGTGCTCGGCCGGCCCTGCCGAGACCGGGCCCTCGTACATCAACACCTTCCAGCGCGGGCCGCAGGAGTCCGTCTGGGAGACCGTCACCCACCCGACCTGCGACAAGTTCACCTACGGCGGTAAGAACGGCTACCTGGACCTGTTCACCGGGGACGCCTCGTACGCCAAGCAGTGGAAGTTCACCAACGCCCCCGACGCCGACGCCCGCGCGGTGCAGGCCGCCTACTGGGCCGACATGTGGGCCAAGGAGCAGGGCAAGGGCGGCGAGGTCTCGGCGACCGTCGGCAAGGCCGCCAAGATGGGCGACTACCTGCGCTACGCCATGTTCGACAAGTACTTCAAGAAGGTGGGCGGCTGCGTCGGCCCGACCACCTGCCCGGCGGGCACCGGCAAGGACAGCTCGCACTATCTGATGTCCTGGTACTACGCCTGGGGCGGCGCGACCGACACCGCGGCCGGCTGGTCCTGGCGCATCGGAAGCAGCCACGCGCACGGCGGGTACCAGAACCCGATGGCCGCGTACGCACTGAGCGCGGTCCCCGATCTCAAGCCCAAGTCGGCCACGGGACAGCAGGACTGGGCGAAGAGCCTCGACCGGCAGCTGGACTTCTACCAGTGGCTGCAGTCCTCCGAGGGTGCCATCGCGGGCGGCGCGACCAACAGCTGGAAGGGCAGTTACGCCCAGCCGCCGGCCGGGACCCCGACCTTCCACGGCATGTACTACGACGAGAAGCCGGTGTACCACGACCCGCCGTCCAACCAGTGGTTCGGCTTCCAGGCGTGGTCCATGGAACGCGTCGCCGAGTACTACCACGAGTCGGGCGACGCCCAGGCCAAGGCCGTACTCGACAAGTGGGTCGACTGGGCCCTGTCGGAGACGACGATCAACCCGGACGGCACGTACCGGGTTCCGTCCACCCTCAAGTGGACGGGAGCGCCCGACACCTGGAACGCGTCGAGCCCCGGCGCGAACAGCGGACTCCACGTGACCGTCGCCGACTACACCAACGACGTCGGTGTCGCCGGCGCCTACGCCCGGACGCTGACCTACTACGCGGCCAAGTCCGGCGACGCGGCGGCGAAGACCGCGGCGAAGGCCCTTCTGGACGGCATGTGGGACCACTACCAGGACGACGCCGGGGTGGCCGTCCCCGAGACCCGCGCCGACTACAACAGGTTCGACGACCCGGTGTACGTGCCGGGCGGCTGGACCGGCGCCATGCCCAACGGCGACACCGTCGACGCAGGCTCGACGTTCGCCTCCATCCGCTCGTTCTACAAGGACGACCCGAACTGGCCGAAGGTCCAGAGCTACCTGGACGGTGGCGCCGCTCCGGTGTTCACCTACCACCGCTTCTGGGCACAGGCCGACATCGCTCTGGCCCTCGGAGCGTACGGAGACCTCCTGGAGTGAGCGGGGGAGTGAGTACGCGAACGAGTGAATGAGCGAGGGCACGGAGGTGCGGGCCAGGGACCCGCACCTCCGTGTTCCTCCCGTGTTCCCCCGTGTGCCGGGCGGTACCCGTTCGGCCCGGCGGGGATTGCGCGCGGCCCCGGACCCGTCCAGCGTGGGATGACGTCGCGCGTGCCGAAGCCGTGCGGCTCACCTGCTCAGGAGGAGCACCATGGCGGACGGTCAGTGGAGTCCTGGGCGCGTGGCCGGGGACCCGGACGAATTCCTGCCCGTCCTCGACGTCATCGAGCCCGCACGTCAGCGCCGGCTCACCGTGCTGCTGCGTCTGCTCCTGCTCATCCCGCACTTCCTCGTGCTGGTCCTCCTCCATATCGCCGCCGTGTTCACGGTGATCTTCGGCTGGTTCGCCGCACTCGTTCTGGGGCGGCTGCCCGGCCCCGTGTTCGGCTATCTCGAGAAGTACCTCGGCTACCACATGCGGGTCGCGGCGAGCGAGATGCTGCTCATCGACCGCTATCCGCCGTTCGCCCTCACCCCGCCGCCGGACTACCCCGTACAGATCGAGGTGCGTCCGACGGACCTCAACCGGCTCGCCGTCTTCTTCCGTATCTTCCTCATGATTCCGGCGGCGGTCGTTCAGTCGCTCGCGACGAGCGGCTGGTTCGCGCTGTCGTTCATCTGGTGGGTCATCACGCTGATCCTCGGCCGGATGCCCCGGCCGCTCTTCGACGCGACCGCGGCGACGCTGCGCTACCACATGCGCTTCTCCGCCTACGCCCTGATGCTCACACCGGCGTACCCGCGTGGCCTCTTCGGTGACGACGACCTCGCGGTCACCGGCCTGCGTAAACGCTCCGCGACCAGGCCCCTGATCATGAGCGGCGCGGCGAAGGGCCTGGTCGTCCTGTTCCTGGTCTGCGGTCTTCTGAGCGGACTGGGTTCGTCCACGCCGTCCTGGACCACGGACGACACCGATGACTTCAGCGCCTCCGCGGGCGAATAGGGTCGCGTGACCGCGCGGTCGACGGGCATGATCGCGCGATGACATGGACAGCACCCGAAGTCACCCGGACCTCCGGATCCCTCGTCGGGAACGAGCGCGAGACACTGGAGGGATTCCTCGCCTACTACCGCAGCACGCTCCTCGGCAAGTGCGCCGGACTCACCGGACAGCAATTGGCCGAGCAGACGGTCCGCCCCTCGAACCTCACCCTGCTCGGCCTGGTGCGGCACATGGCGAAGGTCGAACGCACCTGGTTCCGTGAGCGGTTCGCCGCTCTGCCGCTCGCGCCGATGTACGCGCCGGAGCTCGGCAAGGACGCGGACTTCGAGGACCTCGCCGAGGAGCGCGCCGAGGAGGACTACACGCGCCTAGTCCAGGAGATCCGTCTGGCGGACGAGACGGTGGCCGATGCCTCGCTCGACGACACCTTCACCCACAATGGCACGCTCTACTCGCTGCGTCTCGTCCACGTCCACATGATCGCGGAGTACGCCCGGCACATCGGCCACGCGGATCTGCTGCGCGAGAGTCTGGACGGCGCCACCGGGTACTGAGCGCGGACCCGGACCATGCCGGCGGTCAGGAGGGCCGGTCGCCGGTGCCCGCCCGCCCGCGCAGGACGTCGGCGGTCCGCAGGCACCAGTCCCGGTTGTCCCGCTCGAAGGCCAGCCCGCGCAGGCAGGTGAGATACGGCCCGATCCGCTCACCGTCGCGCAGGAACTCCTCCTCGCCGACCGGGCCGCGCAGCCGGATCAGCAGGTCGGCGAGGATTTCGGTCTTGGCGGCGGCGGTCGCTGCTCGTTCCTCCAGCTCGTCGATCACGGGACCGGCGTCGACCCGGTCGACGGCCTGGACCTTGACGAGGAGGTCGTCCCGGATGAAGGAGGCTTTCGCGGTCGCGGCCGCGAAAGCCTCCAACTCCGCGAGGCCCGCTCCGGTGACCCGGAACACGCGCTTGTTGGGCCTGGTCTCCTGGACCACCTCGCGCCCGGCGACCAGCCCGTCCTGTTCCAGCTTCGACAGCTCGGCGTACACCTGCTGGGGAAGCGCGTGCCAGAAGTTCGCGACGCCGATGTCGAACGCCTTGGCCAGCTGATAGCCGCTGTACTCACCGTCCAGCAGGGCCGCGAGTACCGCGTGACGCAGAGCCATGGGCCACCCCCTTCCGTTGTTGTGCTTCTGCCTGCATCATAGTCTGAAAATTGAATAGTCAGATTCTTGAGTACGCAGAGGAGAGTCAGCCATGACGAGTGCCGACACGGCGCAACGCTTTCGCACCGCCATCGAGAAGCGTGACCAGCCGGCCCTGGAAGCGCTTTTCACCGAGGACGTCCGCTTCTACAGCCCGGTGAAGTTCACCCCGTTCGAGGGCAGGCCCATGATGCTGGGCCTCCTCGGCGTGCTGCTGCGGACGTTCGAGGACTTCCGGTACGTCGGACAGCTCGACGGTGCTGTGGACACCGCAGTGGACGGCGAACCGGCCGCTTCGGAGGTGCTCGTCTTCAGGGCCACGGTGAACGGCAAGGAGATCCACGGCATCGACCTGCTCCAGTTCGACGAGTCGGGCCGTATCAAGGAGTTCACCGTGATGGTCAGGCCGCTGTCGGCGGTCAAGGCGCTCAGCGACGCCGTCTTCGCGGGCCTGGTCGCCGACGGCCTCGTGCCGGACCCCGCGGGCGGCTGACGCGGGCGGATCACTCCCACGTTCGGGGCCGGCAACGGCATGGTGCGGATACCCGGAGCCATCGAGGCGTTACCCTGCGTCAGCTGTCGATGGATCATCAAATTTCCGAGGTGCCCTGCCAATGAACCGTATGAGTACCGTACTTGCCGCACTCGGCATCACCGCCGGGCTCCTGAGCGCGCCGGCGAGCGCCGCGACGTCCCACCTCAACGGCACGCCGGCCGCCGCGCCACGGCACGAGCCGTGCACCGGGGAGTTCCAGGGTGACGCGCGGCTCGGGCCGAAGTGGCTGCCGAAGAAGCAGCAGGCCCCCGTCGGCCCGCTGCTGAACGGTTACGAGAGGACGGGTGACCTCTCGCCCGCCGACTTCCTCAAGAAGTACTGGGAAGGCCCGGCGGAATCCGGGAGCTGGAAGTACCCGCCGAACGACGGCTTCGGCGAGGTCAACGGCGAGCTCGACAAGGAGCCCGCCAAGCTGCGCGCGGGGCAGCGGCTGGACCGCTTCGGCTCGGAGTACGGGAGCTACCTCGCCCCCGCCGGTGACGCCTACGCCGAGCGTGCGCTGCCTCCGCAGAGCCTCAACACCCGTGACGCCGCCGTCGCCTGCGACTACCGCGTCTACAAGGTCGCCAAGCCGTTCTGGGTGTGGCAGGGCAGCATCGCGCCGTGGTTCGAGCAGCCGGGCGGCGGTCAGCAGATCAAGCTCGACGCCGTGTTCCTGGACCCGGGCGAGGGCCTGCGGCTCAACGTGAAGTGGCTGCTGGACCACGGCTACCTGACGCCCGCCGGAGTCTAGGGCGATGGACCGCCCGCACCTGCGGGCCGCGCTGCGGGCTGCGGGCGTGCCCGACGGCTACTACCGCATCGAAGGCGTCCACGAACCGGTCCCCACGCCCACCGACTTCCTCTTCCTGCGGAGGTCGCCCGACGGGGTGTGGGAGACCGGTGCGTTCGAGCGCGGCACCTACGAGGTCATCGCCCGGCATCCGGACGAGCGGACGGCGTGCGCGCATCTGCTGGGGCTGCTCGTCTGACAGGCCGGCCGCGTGTCGGACCCAGGGCACCGGGAGGTACCGGCCATGGTGTTCGTATGAACACAGCAGGCATCTTGGCCGACGCGTTCGAGCGCGTCAGGGAAGCGGTGCACACGGCGGTCGACGGCCTCCCGCCCGAAGACCTCAACGCCCGGCTCGACGAGGGGGCGAATTCGATCTCCTGGCTCGTCTGGCATCTCACGCGCATCCAGGACGACCACGTGGGCGATGCGGCGGGAACCGGGCAGGTCTGGCTGTCGCAGGGCTGGGCCGAGCGGTTCGGCCTGCCCTTCGCCGAGGACGCGACCGGCTACGGTCAGACCGCCGACCAGGTCGCCGAGGTGCGGGTGGACTCGGCCGAACTCCTTCTCGGCTACTACGACGCCGTCCACGAGCGGAGCGTCGGATACGTCCGCGGCCTGGACGGCAGGGCGCTGGAACGCATCGTGGACGAGAGATGGTCACCGCCGGTCACGCTCGGCGTGCGACTGGTCAGCGTCCTGGCCGACGATCTCCAGCACGCGGGCCAGGCCGCCTTCGTCAGGGGGGCGCTCGAGCGCCGCTGACGATCTCCGTACGGCGGACCGGCCGGGAGACGCCCATGCGGGCTCCGAACTGCGGTGTCATACTCGGAGCAGTCCTCTTGACAGGGTTGTCACTGTCCGAAAGGCGTCGCGTCATGAGCTGGGCATCGTGGACGACCAGCGGTGTCTTCGCGGGAGCCGGCGGAGTCCGCACCGAAGAAGCAGGAATCGTGGGCGGCGATCTCACCGTCCATACGACATGGGCCGACGGTCAGGCCGAAGTGGCCGTGCAGTTCAGTGGAGCCTCGGACTGGTTCACCTTGGCCGGCAGCCCCGTCCGCTGCCCCACCGAACAGGCCAGCAGGGCGTTCCATCAGGCGGTCGTCGAGGCGGTGCGCGCCGGAGGCGGCGCCACGGTCCCCGATCCACGGTTCACGGAACAGGCCGCGCCCCCGCAGCCCGAAGCTCTGTGACCGTACGCCTGAGACATTCCCCTGAAAGCCTGGCCGCATGACCTTTACGCGCCTCCGTCACAGCTATCGCGCCTAGAGTGAGCCGGTGCTGCCCACGCAGGGCGGTGGCGAACACGGGGCGAGGAGCGGCTTGATGGTGCTGACGGGCGCACGGCGGACGAGGACGCGGACGAAGACGCAGCGACCGCTCTGGAAAGAACTCCCGATTCTCATCGGCGTAGCCCTGCTGCTGGCGCTGTTCATCAAGACGTTCCTGCTCCAGGCGTTCTCGATTCCGTCGGAATCGATGCAGAACACACTGCAGAAGGGCGACCGGGTCCTGGTCGACAAGCTGACCCCGTGGTTCGGCTCCGAGCCCGAACGCGGGGAGGTGATCGTCTTCCACGATCCTTCGAACTGGCTGAGGGGTGTGCCGACCGAGCCTCCCAACGCGTTCCAGGAGGTACTGGGCTTCGTCGGGGTGATGCCGTCCGCCGAGGAGAAGGACCTCATCAAGCGGGTGATCGGCGTCGCGGGGGACACCGTGGAGTGCAAGGGCGACGGCCCGGTGAAGGTCAACGGGAAGCCGCTCGACGAGCCGTACGTGTTCCCGGGCAACACCGCCTGCAGCACCGACGACGCGGGCCAGTTCAAGGTCACGGTGCCCGACGGCCGGGTCTGGGTGATGGGCGATCACCGCCAGGCGTCCGGGGATTCCCGTTACCACCAGGACGATCCCTACCGCGGCATGGTGCCGGTCGACGAGGTGGTGGGACGCGCGGTGGTGGTCGCCTGGCCGCTGACCCGCTGGGACACACTGCCGGTGCCCGACACCTTCGGCCGCTGACGACGCCTCTGCCTCCCCGCCGTGAACGGCCGGGAGGCAGAGGCGCATCGGAGACCGGGGGATCAGGCCTCGGCGTCCAGGTCCTGTGCGAGGAGCGCGGCGAGCTCGTCGACCGATGCTCCGGCGCCGTCACCCACGGCCGACAGCACCAGGGAGTCACCGTGCTGAGCCGCCAGCGCGAGCACGGAGAGCATGCTGCGGGCGTCGACAGGCTGCTGCCCCTCCCGCCCTACGGTCACCTTGACCGGCTGACGGGCTGCCGCCTGGACGAACAGCGAGGCCGGGCGGGCATGCAGGCCGCTACGGGAACCGACGGCGACGGTGCACTGGTACATGCGATCACTCCTGTGGGGTGGATGGGTGCCGGATGGCCGGCCGGTGTGCCGCTCGGCCCGGTCAGGCGGCGACGGGGATCTTCGAGGCCCCGGAAGCCGGAGCCGGGTCCTGCGCGGTTGGGCGTGTTCCCTTGAGGACGACGACCAGCGTGGTCGCCACGACCGTGCCCGCGGCGATCGCCACCAGGTAGAGGAACGGCTGGCCGATCAGCGGGACGACGAAGATGCCGCCGTGCGGTGCCCGCAGGGTGCAGCCGAAGGCCATCGACAGGGCGCCGGTGACCGCACCGCCCGCCATCACCGAGGGGATGACGCGCAGTGGGTCGGCCGCCGCGAACGGGATGGCGCCTTCACTGATGAACGACGCGCCCAGCACCCAGGCCGCACGGCCGTTCTCCCGCTCGGTCCGGGTGAACAGCCTGGCGCGCACGGTCGTCGCCAGGGCCATCCCCAGGGGCGGCACCATACCGGCGGCCATGACCGCCGCCATCACCTTGAGACTGCCGGTCGTCGGGTCGGCGAGCCCGCCGACCGCGAAGGCGTAGGCGACCTTGTTGAGGGGGCCGCCCATGTCGAAGCACATCATCAGGCCGAGCACGATGCCGAGGATGATCGCGTTGGAGCCGGAGAGCCCGTTGAGCCCGTCGGTCAGCGCCTTCTGCAGCGAGGCGATCGGCTTGCCGACCACGACGAACATGAGGAAGCCGACCACCGCTGAGGAGATCAGCGGGATCACCAGCACCGGCATGATGCCGCGCAGCGTGGGACGGACCTTCACGCGCTGGATCGCCATCACCACAGCACCGGCCAGCAGACCGGCGACGAGACCGCCCAGGAACCCCGCCTCGATGGTCAGGGCGATGGCTCCGCCGACGAACCCGGGGACGAGCGCCGGGCGGTCCGCCATGCCGTACGCGATGTAGCCCGCCAGCACCGGGACGAGGAACCCGAAGGCGGCGCCGCCGATCTGGTTGAGGAGAGCGGCCCAGCTGTCGGCCTCGCCCCACACGAAGTGATCGGCGACGGACTTCGCGCCGGCGATCTCGTACCCGCCGATGGCGAACGACAGGGCTATCAGGAGTCCGCCCGCCGCGACGAACGGCACCATGTAACTGACGCCGGACATCAGGTACGTACGCAGCCGGACACCGAAGTGCGTGCCGGCGCCGCCAGATCCGGGCACGGCGGCCTCGGAACCGCCGTCGTCGGCGGCGCCGCTGATCTCGCCCCGCTCGGCCTTGCGCCGGGCCTCGGCGATCAGTTCCGCGGGCCGGCCGATCCCCGCCTTCACCCCGACATCGACGATCGGTTTGCCGCCGAACCGGGCCTTCTCGCGCACGTCGACGTCGTGCGCCCAGATCACCGCGTCGGCGGCGGCGATGACGGACGGGTCGAGCGGCTCGAATCCGGCCGAACCCTGCGTCTCGACGCTGAGGATGATCCCTTCGGCGCGGGCCGCCGCCTCCAGCGACTCGGCGGCCATGTAGGTGTGGGCGATGCCCGTGGGACAGGAGGTGACGGCGACGATGCGGAACGGTTCGGGCGTCGCAGTCCGAGCCGCCCCTGCCGCCCCGACCGTCTCTTGCGCTTCCGTCTCCTGAGCGGGCTCCTCGGCGGCGGACGGCGGCTCGTCGCCGCGGATCAGGCCCGCCGCGACGGCAGGGTCGGCCTCCGCGCGCAGGGCGCCGGTGAAGGAGGGGTCCATCAGCCGCCGCGCCAGGCTCGACAGGATGGTGAGGTGGTCCTCGTCGGCCCCCGCGGGAGCCGCGATGAGGAAGATCAGGTCGGCGGGTCCGTCCGGCGCACCGAAGTCGATGCCCGGGCCACTGCGCCCGAACGCCAGCGTCGGAGCGCTGACGTGCGTGCTGCGGCAGTGCGGGATACCGATGCCGCCGTCCAGGCCGGTCGGCATCTGCGCCTCGCGGGCGGCCACGTCGGCGAGGAAGCCGTCGAGGTCGGTGACGCGCCCGGCGGCGACCATCCGCTCGGCCAGCGACCTCGTCGCGGCGTTCTTCGTCTCGGCGGACAGATCGAGGTCGACCAGGTCCGCGGTGATCAGCTCACTCATCGCGGGGCTCCTTGCTCGTGGACCGCCGTGGTGGCGGCAGGGGGGACGGGTGGCTGTCGGCTCGTACGGGGGATCTCGTAGTCCAGGACACGGACGTCATGGCGCGGGCTCCGTCAGCACGCGGTCCAGGGGGATGTCCGTGGTCGTGACGACCGACGACAGATCGACGTCGGCGGGAGTGGGCATCACGCTGCCGGGAAGCTGGACGGCTGCCGCGCCGTGCGCGACAGCGGCCGCGAGCGCGGACCGGCCGGAGCCCCCGGCGGCCAGGAAACCGGCGAGCGAGGCGTCCCCGGCACCGACGTTGCTGCGGACGGTCTCCACCCGGGCACTGGCGAAGTACGTGCCCGAGGCGTCCACCAGAAGCTGCCCGTCGGCTCCGAGGCTGGCCAGTACGGCCCGCGCCCCCCGCCCGCGCAGTTCCTCGGCGGCCTTGACCGCGTCCCCGACCGTCGCGAGAGGCCGGCCGACGGCTTCGGAGAGTTCCTCGGCGTTGGGCTTGATCACGTCCGGGCGCTCGGGGAGTGCGGCGAGCAGGGCGGCCCCGGAGCTGTCCAGGGCGATCCGCGCACCGGCCCGGTGGCTGCGCGCCACCAGTTCGGCGTACCACTCGGGGGGAAGGCCCCTCGGCAGGCTGCCGCAGCAGGCGATCCAGTCGGTGTCCGACGAGCGGGTCCGCACCGTCTCAAGGAGGGTCTCGGCCTCGGACTCCGTGATCTCGGGCCCGGTCGCGTTGACCTTGGTGAGGGTGCCGTCCGGTTCGACGAGCGTGATGTTGACGCGGGTGCTGCCCGCGATCGGCACACCGGCGGCCTCGATCCCGTGCTCCCCGAGAAGCCGGGCGAGCAGGGCCCCCTCGGGCCCGCCCAGGGGAGCGACCGCGACCGTACGGTGGCCGGCCGCCGCCACCGCGCGGGAGACGTTGATCCCCTTGCCACCGGGATCGACCCGGTCCCCGGTGGCGCGAAGGACCGCGCCCCGGGTGAGGTCCCGCAGCTCGTAGGTGCGGTCGAGGCTCGGATTGGGGGTGACGGTGAGGATCATGCGCGTATCACTTCCGTGCCCCGGCTCTCGATGGCCCGGGCGTCCTCGGGGCTGAGCCCCGTATCGGTGATGAGCAGGTCGACGTGGGAGAGATCGCCGAAGCGGGCGAAGTGCTCCTGGCCGAACTTGCCCGAGTCGGCCAGGAGCACGACCCGGCGGGCAGCCGAGATCATGGCGCGCTTCACGGCGGCCTCGGCGAGGTCCGGGGTGGTCAGACCGCCTTCGGCCGAGAAGCCGTTGGTGGCCAGGAGGACGACGTCAGCGTTGATCTCGGCGTAGGCGCTGAGGGCCCAGGCGTCGACGGCCGCGCGCGTACGGTGGCGGACCCTGCCGCCGACGAGGTGCAGCGCGATCCCGGGATGGTCGGCGAGGCGCGCGGCCACGGGCAGGGCGTGGGTCACCACCGTCAGGGTCGATTCGAGCGGGAGCGCGGCGGCCAGCCGGGCCGTGGTGGTGCCTGCGTCGATGATCACGTTGCCGTCGACGGGCAGCTCGCCCAGCGCGGCGGCGGCGATCCGGTCCTTCTCGTCCGCGGCCACGACGTCGCGTTCGGCGAGGTCGGGCTCGAAACCGAGCCGGCCGGCCGGAATCGCCCCGCCGTGCACCCGGCGCAGCAGCCCGGCCCGGTCGAGCGCCTTGAGGTCACGCCGCACGGTCTCGGCGGTCACCTGGAATTCCTCTGCGAGGGAGAGGACGTCGACGCGTCCGCTCTCCTGGGCGAGGCGGAGGATTTCCTGCTGCCGCTCCGGTGCGTACATGTGGTTTCGTGTCCGTTCCATGCCCGAGTCTGTGGTTTCGCGATCAGGTTACGTCCGGGGTGCCGGAAAGTAAACAGATTCGGGGGACGAGCGGGCATGAACGGACTTCGGGGCGTCACACGGCCGGTGCGCAGCACACAGCGCACCGGGACGCCGACCACGTCCCGGTGCGTGCTCTTCTCCGCTCAGCGGACCGGCGGCGCCCCTTCCGACAGGGGACGCACGAGCAGGGGGATCCCCGGTGCCTGGTGTCCGCCGCTGGCCAGCATGCGTACCTCGCCGCGGTAGCTGATCTCCGCGCGCACGATCCCGGTGTCGTCCTCGTACACCGGGTATCCGCCGGCCCCTGACCGGTCGGTCATCCGGACGACGACCACGTCGTCCGCCGCGCCGTGCGTCTGGAAGATCAGCTCGTAACTGTCCGGGTAATCCATGGGGGCCTCCCGACCGGACGCCGGCTGGAGCCGGTGTCCGTGGTTGTGCTCTCCATTGTTTCGCACCCTCGACCGCGGCGCGCCCGGGCGGGATGACGCCAACGGGGGAGCCGCCCGGTCGATCGGGTGACCCGTCCCGCGGGTCGACATGACCGGCCGGTGCCGGGGCTAGTCATGCGTGTATGAGCCTTGAATTCCGACGAAAAACCACACTCTCCCCGCGCGCCCGCCGTCTCCGCGTCGCCGCAGGCGCGCTGTGCGCCGTCGTCGCCTCCGCCCTGGTCGCGGGCTGCGGTCAGGAGGGTGGCGATCAGACAGGGGCGGCCACCTCGGAGGCCGCCAAGGTCATTCCGCAACAGACGACCTCCCCGTCCCCGAGCCCCTCCGGCAGCCCGAAGCTGACCGAGAACCAGACCGAGCGCAAGAACCTCCTCCAGGCAACCAAGGTCACCTTCGACAAGGCGGCGAAGGTGGCGGTCGGGGCCGTACCGAACAGCAAGCTGGTCGAGCTCGACCTGGAGGGCCTGGACGACGACACCGACCGGCGTACCGACGCGAGCGAGAGTCCCTCGCCGACGGGGACCGCCAGCCCCGCCGGGACGGCGAGTCCGACCGGCAGTCCGACCGGCGTGGCCACTCCTGGCGGAACCGCCTCCCCGAGCGGCAGCCCCAGCCCGAGTGGCACCGGCCCGCAGTGGGTCGCCGAGGTCGTGGAGACGGACGGCGCCGCGCACACCATCCGCATCGACGGGGTCTCCGGCAAGGTGATCGAGTCGGAGCCCGACGCCGACCAGGACGCCGCCGACAAGAGCCAGATGGCCGACTGGATCGCCGAGGCCAAGCAGACGCCCGCGCAGGCGGCCAAGGTGGCGACGGACAAGAAGAAGGGGACTGTCACGTCGATGGGCCTGGACACGAACGACGACGACACCCTGGTGTGGGCGGTCGATGTCGTGGCCAAGGACTGGAACAAGACCGAATTCGAGGTCGACGCGGTCAGCGGCTCGATCGTCCGCGAGGAGACCGTCCGCGACTGACGCCGACATCGGGCGGCGCAGCCCTGCCCGCGGCGGTGGCGGGCCGGCCCCGGCTCGCCACCGCCCCCTTACGTGGGCCACGCGCTGCTCCCCAGGACCGTCGGGTCAGGGGAGCAGCGCCTGTGGGTCCAGCGGCCGTTCGTAGGACAGCCCCGGGTGGCCGTCGAGCACGGTCTCACCGGTGCGCACGAAACCGGTGCGGGTCAGCACGGCCTGGGAGCGGGCGTTGTCCAGGGTCGTCGAGGCCCGCAGCGCCGTCAGGCCGTAGTCGGTGGCGGCCAGGACGCATATGCGGTGGACCGCGGTCGTGGCCAGGCCCCGCCCGGCTGCCTTCTCCGCGATGCGGTACCCGAGGTCGGCGGAACCGTCCGCGACGTCCACCAGGTTCACCCGGCCCAGCACCTCGCCGTCCGCACCCACCAGCACGTGGAAGTAGCACAGCCCCTCGGCCTGTTCGGCCAGGAGGCTGCTGTGCCGTGCGTCGAACCGTGCGAAGTAGTCGTCGCCGCGGTCCGGGACCGAGGCGGCGAAGTAGGCGCGGTTCTCCTGCTCGAAGGCGAACAGGGCTGCGGCGTGATCGGGGCGCAGGAGCTGGAGTTCGGGCATGGGGGCGAGTCTTCCACGGCCTGTGCACACGCGGAACTGCCGGGTGGTGAGGGCCCGTCGGACCCTCACCACCCGGCAGTGACACCGCGGCCGAGGCCAGGGGATCAGTACGCGCCGAAGACGTTGTCGATGGAGCCGTACCTGTCGGCGGCGTAGTTGCACGCCGCGGTGATGTTGGCGACCGGGTCGAAGCTGTCCATCGACGTGCCGGGCACGTGGTACGCCTGGAACGTCGGGTCGATCACCTGAAGGAGGCCCTTGGACGGGGTGCCCGCAGCTGCGTTCGAGTCCCAGTTGTTGACGACCTGCGGGTTGCCCGAGGACTCACGCATGATGTTGCGGTGGATGCCCTCGTAGGTGCCGGGGATGCCGTTCGCTGCCATGACGGCCAGCGACTCCTTGATCCAGCCGTCGAGGTCGTTCGTGTACGTCGCGGGCGCGGCGGCCGGGGCGGCTGCCGGAGCGGCGGCGGGAGCGGCGGCCTTCTTCGCGACGGGAGCGCTCGACCGCTCCGAGCGGTCGGCGCGGTCGGCGCGGTCGGCCGTCGCGGTGCGCTCGGACGAACCCGAGGCCTTGGCCTTCGACTTGGCGCCGATCGCCAGCTCGAGGCCCGGGCGAATAAGCCCGGGATTGTCGCCGACGGCCTTCTTGTTGTCCTTGTACAGCCGCTGCCAGCCGCCGTCCAGGGAATGCCCGTCGGCGATCTTGTACAGGGAATCACCCTTGACGACGGAATAGGTGGTGATTCCGGCCTTCTGCGCGGTGATTGCCTTGGCGGGGGCGGCCGCCGATACACCCGCCCTTTCGGCGGTGACGGACTGTGCCGGTGCGGCGGACGCGGTGGTGGCGCCGATCACCGGAAGTGCGAGAACGGCTCCGCCTGCGGTTACGGCGACGAGGCCACGGGACAGCGGGCTGCGCTTGGTACGGCGGTGCTTACCCATCGTGGGCATGGTGAATTCCTCTCCGGTGCCTACGAGGTGAGCTGTCGGGTTCAGGCTGGAGATGCCTGGCCGCAGGTGACTGCGACTTAACCCCGAGCCGTTCCGCATAACGGATCGGCGACTTACCTGGGTCCCCCGCTCCTGCCGGGCGTGAGTGGTCTGGGTTTCCGGACAGCGGCAGGATTCGGCGTTCCATCCGGATTGAGGGTGACCGTAGGCGAGAAATGCCGAAAGGGACAAGTCCCGAATTCCGGATCACAATTCATTTGCAAGATCGAAAAACATGATCGTGAATGGATTCACCCGAACCGCGAAGCCAACTCTCTTCTCGCGCAAGGGATCCGCGGTGCATGTCGGGAATCTGCCGATCGTGGACGTGACGCTGGCCACTGAGTCCGAAAAGGGCGATTTGCGCGAAGGTGATACCGGTGCGGTTCGGGTGAAATGAATGCTATGGGTTATAGAAGATTATTGCTTCAAAAGTCCGTATTGGGATTATTTAGTCATATGTGTACGGCTCGGGTGCCCGGGGTAGGGCCGGAGCGATCCTCCGTACGGCGGCAGCGGCAGGCATCGAGGACGTCGACAGGCGATCGAGCGCTTCCGCCGGGACCGTGACATGGCGGCCGAGCGGCACACGGACGCCCGGGACCGGCTGCGTACCTGCATCGCGTCCGGCATGGCAGCCGGCCCGCAGGACCAGCCGCCACGGCTTCTCTTCGAGTGCTGGCCCCGCACCCTGCGCGACCCGAAGGCCGCCGGCCTGGACAGCGTCCTGACGGAACGCCAGATCGGCGTGTACCAGGGGATCCTGGTGCTCGGTGAGACTCAGGGGCACTTCGCGCTGTCGGACATCGCGCACACGAGTCGGACTTCGTGGCGATGGAGGACGGGTATCAGATGGACGTGCCGGCGGGCCGCCGCTCACGACCGGAGGTCGTCAGTGCGCTGCGCTCGTATGCGCGGGCCGCGACGGGGTGCGTACCGGGGGAGCGGGGCGCGGGCTTCTAGCCGGGTACTTCCGTGCGCTCCCACCATTCGTAGACCGGCAACGGGCCCTCCGTCGTTTCCTTCCGGCGGTCCGTCGCCCTGAAGTGCTCGTACCCGCCCCGGAACGGGATCTTGACGTCGAGCCCGGACTCGGTGACGGGGACGATCCGCTCGGGGAGATCCCCGGGGCCGCCTTCGAGGGCGGCTTTCGTTACGTTGGCCATGGGGAAAGTCTGCCCGGAGCGCTGCCCGCCTCCGCCGTGACGCGCCGACGTCACGGCATCGCGCGGGAGGGCGGAGCGACGGGCGGCCGCGCATCCGTTCAGGTCCGGGCGTGAGTGGTGATGTCGGCGGTGAACTCCGCGATGACCGCGGGGGTGACCGTCGGCCGGCACTGGCTGAGCGCGGCGAGATAGTCGTCGGTGTCCGCGCCGGCCTCGGCCACATCGCGTTCGAAGGCGGCCTGGGCGGCGGTGCGTGCCGCGTGCTCGATATCTGCCGGGGTGAAGAGCTCGCTCGCCGCGACCAGCGCGTCCACGTCGACGTCGTCCCGCCGTGCCGAATGCCGGGACCAGATCGCCGCCCGCGCCGCCACGTCCGGGGTGCCGATCGGGACCAGGTAGTCGAAGCGACCCGGACGGAGGAAGGCCGGGTCCAGTGAGCGGATGGAGTTGGTGGCGCACACCAGCAGCCGCTCGTCGTGCTCCCGGAAACCGGGGATGAGCTTGAGGAGTTCGTTGGTGACGCCGTGCATACCCGGCTCCTGGCGCTCGCCGCGTACGGGGGCGATCTCCTCGACCTCGTCGATGAAGACCAGCACCCGTTCCAGTTCCGCTATCCGGGCGAACGCCGTGCGCAGGGCGGCCGCGAGATTGCCCTCGTCGGCGAGGCGGGACGGCAGCAGTTCTACGAAAGGCCACCCGAGACGTGAGGCGATGGCCCGGGCGAACGTCGTCTTCCCGGTCCCCGGTGGACCGAAGAGGGCGATCGCGCGGGGCGGGACGACTCCGTGCCGTGCCGCACGCTCCGGCTCGGCCAGCGGCATGACGACACGGCGCTCGATCAGGCTCTTCTCCGCCGCCATGCCGGCCACCTTGTCCCACAGGTCACCGGACAGCACCCGGCCGCCCAGCTCCTGAATGAGGTCGGCCGGCGTACCCGTGGCCGGCTCCGCCTTCTCGAAGTAGGCGACGGCGGGGCGCCTCGTGTAACCGGCCTTGCGCAGACCCTCGCCGAGCATCTCCTCCTCCGCGAGCACGTAGGCGATGCGGCGCACCCGCGCCTCGATCAGCCGGCGCTCCAGCTCCACCAGCAGTGCGCTGGCCAGGCCCCGGCCGCGCCAGGCCGGTTCGATGGCGATCCGCATCACCCAGGCACGGCCTCCCGAGACGTGCGCCAGGGCCGCGCCGATGGGACGGCCGCGGTGGACGGCGACCACCGCGGGCTGACGGGACGTCAGCGCGCTGATGCACTCCGCGAGGGAGAAGACGGACTCCTGTCCGAGGTCCGCCGTCGTGTCGATGAGATGGACGACCGCCGCCAGATCGTCCTCGCGATAGTCATGGATGAGCCAGTTCACATGCCGCTCCTCGCCGCTGGGTGGTCCCGGAGACGCTAGATCCCCGGTGGCCCGCCGTCGTGCGCCGCGGAGGACAACGCCACGGGCGCAGTCGTACGAAAGGGAAGCGGTGCCAGCGGTTGACTTACGGGACGGGGCCGCCCGCCGGAGCTCAGGTGAGGTCGCGCGCGGCCTTGAACCGGGCGAGGGAATCAGCCAGTTGCACGACCTGCTCCGGGTAGGCGTACTCGTCCCGGGCTGAAGCCGGCAGCTTCCACGGCTCGTGGACCGCGCCGCCCTCCAGGCCGCGGAGCTCGGGAACCCAACGGCGTACGTACGTGCCATCGGGGTCGTACCTCTTGCCCTGGATGACAGGGTTGAGTACGCGGTTGGGACGGCTGTCCGTGCCCGTACCCGCCACCCACTGCCAGTTCAGCTGGTTATTGGCGATGTCGCCGTCCACCAGCAGGTCGAGGAAGTGGGTGGCGCCGATCCGCCAGTCGACGTACAGGGTCTTGGCGAGGAAACTCGCGGCGAGCAGGCGGCCCCGGTTGTGCATCCATCCCTCGTGGCGCAGCTGGCGCATGGCGGCGTCCACGACCGGATAGCCGGTACGGCCCTCCCGCCACGCGGCGATGTCGCCGGCCGCGGACCGTTCGGTGCGCCAGTGGTCCCGCCGCGTCCGGTAGTCGGCGTGCGCGGCCGCAGGACGGGCGGCCAGGACTTGATGGTGGAAGTCCCGCCAGCACAGCTGGCGTACGAAGGCGTCGGCGCCCGGTCCGCCCGCCGCGCGAGCCCGGTGGATCAGCTCGACGGGGGAGAGGGTCCCGAAGTGCAGGTCGGGGGAGAGCCTGGAGGTCGAGTCGCCCGCGAGGTCGTCCTGGCGGTCCTGGTACTCCTCGATCCCGTCGCGGTACCACCCGGCGAGCCGCTTCCTCGCCGCGTCCTCACCGCCCGTGGCCAGCCCTTCGGCGACACCCGTCACGGCCGTACGGTCGGGGACGGCCTCCGAGCCGGGGCCGTCCGGCACGCGAACCGCGCGGGGGGCCGCGAACACCTCACGCAGGGGCTGTCCGGACCACCGCCGGAAGTACGGGGTGAACACGGCGAAGTGGTCGGAACCCGACCCCGAAGGAGTCACCGTGCCCGGGGCGACGGCTGTGACCACGGCGTCATGGACGTGCAGACGGCATCCCTGAGACTCCAGGGCGGTCCGGAGCCGCTCCTCGCGCAGATGTGCGTACGTCGTCACCCCGGCGGCCATGTGGACGTCCCTGGCCCCCGACTCGGCGGCGACCCGGCACACCTCGTCGGCCGGCCTGCCCGAGCGGATCACCAGACGCCCGCCGCGGTCACGGAGACCGGCGTCGAGGTCACCGAGACAGTCGGCGAGGAAGGCCCGGCGGTTGGGCACACCGAAGCCCAGGTCCGCGATGTGGCCGTCGAGGACGAACAGCGGCACCACCTCGTCCGCGGCCGCGAGTGCCGCGTGCAGCGGCGGATTGTCGTGGAGCCGCAGGTTGGAGGTGAACAGGACGACTGCGACGGTCATGGGGGAACCTCTGACGGGAAGCGAAGGGGGAACGCTGACACCTTCTGTCCCGCCGCACCGTTTGGTTGCGGCAGTCAGTCGAGAGCAGCGGATTTCACGCGGGCGGGTGACGTCTCCTTGGTGGCCGCGAGGGCGATCCTGCGGGCCATGCCGCCGAAGACGACGGCGTGGAACGGTGAGACGCTCCACCAGTAGAGGTGGCCCAGGAGCCCGCGCGGGTGGAAGACGGCCCGCTGGCGGTAGTGGGACCTTCCGTCCGAGGCCTCCTCGCAGTACAACTCCAGCCAGGCCAGACCGGGCAGACGCATCTCCGCGCGAAGCCGCAGAAGCCGTCCCCGTTCGATCTCCTCGACCCGCCAGAAATCGAGCGAGTCCCCCACTCTGAGCCGCTCGGCGTCCCGTCTGCCCCGGCGCAGCCCGACTCCGCCGACCAGCCGGTCCAGCCATCCCCGTACGGCCCAGGCCAGCGGGAACGAGTACCAGCCGTTCTCACCGCCGATTCCCTCGATGACGTGCCAGAGCGCTTCGGGCGGGGCGTCCACGGTGCGTTCCCGCACATCCGTGTAGAGGCTTCCGCCCGCCCAGCCGGGGTCGGTCGGCAGCGGATCG
This sequence comes from Streptomyces sp. NPDC048560, assembly GCF_040650955.1. Lineage (NCBI taxonomy): Bacteria > Bacillati > Actinomycetota > Actinomycetes > Kitasatosporales > Streptomycetaceae > Streptomyces > Streptomyces sp. NPDC048560. Next base: position 243,442 of record NZ_JBEZIJ010000012.1, on the reverse strand, counting down.
CTCGGAATGCCGGGGGTCGATGCCGAGGACCAGCGGGTCGTCACCTGGGCCTCGCGGACCCGCTGCAGGGCGAGGGAGAGCGCGGTCGCGAACGGGAAAGGCTGCCCGGGGCCGTCGGGTACGTACCTGGCGATGTCGTGCTCGTTGCACACGACCTCGTGGCGCAGCGACTCGGCGAGCGGACGGGCGAGCGACCGCGGGACCGGGGTGACCAGCCCGATCCAGTGGCTGGAGAGTCGCGGAGTGAGCATGGGCACCGGCAGGATCAGCCGGTGCGGCAGCCTCGCCACCTGTGCGTACCGTTCCATCATGTCGCGGTACGTGATGACGTCCGGGCCGCCGATGTCGAAGGAGCGGCTCACCTCGTCCGGCATCCGCGCACTGCCCACGAGATAGCGCAGCACGTCGCGTACGGCGATCGGCTGGATCCTCGTCGACACCCAGCTCGGCGTGACCATGACCGGCAGCCGCTCGGTGAGATAGCGCAGCATCTCGAAGGACGCGGACCCCGAACCGATGATGACGGCGGCGCGCAGTGCGGTGGTCGGCACCCCCGATGCGAGGAGGATTCTGCCCACCTCGGCCCTGGAACGCAGGTGCGGCGACAGCTCCGCCTCGGGGACGTCCGACGGAGTGAGACCGCCGAGATAGACGATGCGCCGGACACCCGCTGCCCGTGCCTCACGGCCGAAGGTGCGGGCGGCCTCGCGATCCGTCTCCTCGAAGCCGGTACCGGCGCCCAGCGCGTGCACCAGGTAGTAGGCGACATCGATGTCCCGCAGGGCCGGGCGGAGTGAATCCGCGTCGGTGACGTCCCCCTTGACGACTTCCGCCCGGGCCGCCCACGGGTAGTCCCGCAGCTTCTCCGGAGTGCGTGCCAGGCAGCGCACGCTGTGCCCCGCGTCCAGCAGCTCGGGGACGAGTCGGCCGCCGATGTACCCGGTCGCCCCCGTCACCAGGCACCGCAACCCGGTCCCGCTCTCCTGGCTCCGCATAACGCCTCCGCTTCGGCTCGTGTCGTCCCTCCCACTGTGTACGCACGGCGGCGGTCCGGCTTCCCGGGCGTACGCCGAACACTGTCCGCGCGCGCCCTCAGCCGGCGGGGACCGGCTCTCTCGAAGAAGGACCCAAGGGCGACCGTCGTATGACTGCCGCTCACGCGTCGCCGCACGCCCAGTCGTCAGCGAGGGCCGGTGGGGGGCAGCGTGCCGGAGGTCGTGTTGTCGGCCTTCGCCGCGTCCGCGAGGGCCTCGGCAGCGGCCTCGGCGGCCTGCGCGGTGTCGTCGGCGGTGTCGTACGCCGCCCTGTCCTCGGGCGTCCTCTCCCGCGTGGCCGGTGACTGCGGGAGCGCCTCGCCGAAGGCGCGGGAGATGCCCTGGAGTGCGGAGGTGACCTCGCTCGGGATCACCCAGAAGGTGCTGCCCTGGCCCTGTGCGAGCTGGGGCAGTGTCTGGAGGTACTGGTACGCGAGCAGTTTGGGGTCGGGGTCGTTGCGGTGCACGGCCTGGAACACCTCGTCGATGGCCCGGGACTGGCCCTCGGCCTTGAGGATCGCGGCGGTGCGGTTGCCCTCCGCCCGCAGTACGGCGGACTGCTTGTCGCCCTCGGCGGTGAGGATCTGGGCCTGGCGCTGCCCCTCGGCGCCGAGGATCGCGGCCCTCTTGTCCCGCTCGGCCCGCATCTGCTTCTCCATCGCGTCCTTGATCGACTGCGGCGGATCGATGGCCTTGATCTCCACCCGGTTGACCCGCAGGCCCCATTTGCCGGTCGCTTCGTCGAGTACGCCACGGAGCTGGCTGTTGATGGTGTCGCGGGAGGTAAGGGTCTTCTCCAGGTCCATCGATCCGACGACGTTGCGCAACGTGGTGACGGTGAGCTGCTCGACCGCCTGGAGGAAGTTCGCGATCTCGTACGCGGCGGCCCGCGGGTCGGTGACCTGGAAGTAGATGACGGTGTCGATCTCGACGACGAGGTTGTCCTCGGTGATGACCGGCTGCGGCCTGAAGGAAACCACCTGTTCGCGCAGGTCGATCGCGGGGTGGACGCGGTCGATGTACGGGACGACGACGTTGAGGCCGGGTTGCAGGGTGCGGTGGTAGCGGCCGAGCCGCTCGACGTTGCGCGCGCGTGCCTGGGGCACGATGCGCACCGCTCGCAGCACGGTGAAGACCGCGATGACTGCGACGATCAGGCCGGCGATGAGGAAAGCCGAGACTTCCACGGTCACTCCCGGGGGTATACGAGCGCGGTCGCGCCGCTGATCTCTATGACGTCGACGGTCGTTCCCGGCGGGATCACCAGCGTTTCGTCATAGGCGCGGGCCGTCCATTCCTCGCCGCCGATGCGGACCCTGCCACCCCGGCCCGTCACCTCGGAGATGACGTGGGCGGAGCTGCCGACGAGTGCGTCGACGCCGAAGCGCGCTGCCGGGGGCCGGGTGAGGTGACGCAGGGCCAGGGGACGCAGGAACAGCAGGGCCGCCGCCGCGGCGATGGTGAACACCACGAACTGGAGGGGCAGCGGAAGCCCCACGGCGGCGAACCCAGCCGTGACCAGCGCAGCCGCGCCCAGCATTCCGAGGGCGGCGGTGAGGGTGACGATCTCCGCGACGGCCAGCACCGCCGCGACGATCAGCCAGATCAGCCACGGATCCATGAGCAGCCCTTCTCGCCCGTGGGTGCGCGAATGGGGGACTTGGGGACTGAGGAGGAACTATTAGCCCTTTAGTCTAATTTTACCCATTTTGGGCGGCATCGAGTTTCGGGCGCGAGGCGGATCCCGAAAGGGCAGGCTCAGATCTGCTCGTCGTCGCCGTGACGCCCGAGAGCGCGGCCGAAGCGCTCGGAGATGGCCGGCATCAGGCTCTCGCCCTCACCGGGGCGGTCCAGGCCGAACACGTAGCCGGGGAAGTCCAGGTCCTTCTGCACCGCCCAGATCGCGTCGTGGTCATCCGGCGGAAGGATGGACACGGGGTCGCCGACGGCGACCCAGCCGATCGGGACCATCGAGTCGGCGGGCAGCACGGTGCGCAGGTGCACGATGCCGTTGATCCGCACCTCGGACCGGGTCCCGATCCGTGCTCCGTTGAAGACCCGGCTGCCGGTGGCGAGGAAGACCTCGTCCTCGACCCGGCAGCCGGTCAGGTAGGAGGTGGGGCCGACCAGGACCTGCCGCCCCAGGACCAGCGGATCGCGCCGGGTGCCGCGCAGCACCGCGTTCTCCATCACGATGCTGCCGTCGCCCACCTCCACCGGCCCACCCTCGGCGGTGAGCACCGCCCCGAACAGGACGCGGCAGCCCGCCCCCACGCGAACATCCCCGCACAGGGTGGCGGTCGGCGCGACGTACGCGGTGGGGTGGACGGTGGGGGACCGGCCTTCGTGAGCGATCAGCACGGCCCGCTCAGCGTTCCGACAGTTCCGACGGGGCTTCCTGGACCACCCAGCCGTTGCCGTCGGGGTCCTCGAAGGACATGAACGAGTTCCAGGTCTCGCCCTTGCCGTCCTCCCAGCCGGTGGCGCCGACGTGGCGGATGGCGGAGACGTCCACTCCGCGGTCCACCAGCTCCGCACGGGCCGCCTCGATGTCGGTGACGCAGAGCTGGAGGCCCTGCAGTGTGCCCGGGGCCATCTCCTTCATGCCGGGAGCCGAGGGCATCCCCTTGAGCATCGCCACGGAACACCGTGAACCCGGCGGCGTCAGCTGGACGATGCGCATCCCGGGAGCCACCTCGTCATCGAGGTCGACCTTGAATCCGACCTTGTCCGCGTAGAACGCCTTCGCGCGGTCCATGTCGGTGACGGGGACCGGAATGACCTCAAGAGTCCAGTTCATCGAAAACCCTCCTCAGAAATTGGCGGAGTGCCTGGCAGAACGGAACCCACCGTCTCTCACAAGGCAGCGGTCCCGCACGTCGAACCACCGGATTGCCGCCCGTTCATCCGCCTACACCTCATCCGCCCTGCCCCGGAGATTCCTCCGCCCCTCGTTCATCCGCCGTCCGGCATACGTGCGAGACGGGTCCGCAGTGCGGCCTCGTCGACGCCGTACGGGCCGGGAAGACCGGGCAGCAGGGCCAGGGCGGCGAGGAGGAGTTCCCTGGTCGCCTCCGGATCGTCGCGGACCGCTTCGAAGGCCGTCGTGGCGGCCATCGGCGCCAGCCGGTAGCGCCAGGCCGGATGGGCATGGGTCGCGGCGTAGTGCGCCGTCACGGTCTCCAGGGGAGCCAACCGTCCTCCGGCCCGCCGGAGCAGTGGCGCGAGGCCCACCTGAGCCACCAGGGCGCAGATGTCAGCCGGGGCGGCCCGGTTTCGGCGGTGGTTGTCGCGCACCTCGTAGATCACCGCGTACACGAGCAGTCGCTCGCGTTCCGTGGTCGGGCAGGGAAGGGGCACCGTCCGCCAGAACTCCTCGGCCGCGCTCCGTGTGACCGTGGGGCGGCGCCGGGCGTCAGCGGGGGTGGTGGCGACCGCCAGCCGTACGGCGCCGAGGGCGACGGCCTCCTCCGAGAGCCGGCGTACGTACCGAAGTTCGGCGGCGATGTGCGGTTCCGCGTGGTGGGCGGCGCTCCGTACGTGCTGGCCCGTCGGCCCGTCGGTCCAGACGAGCGCCCACCCGTCCGGGGAGACGGAGCGCTCGGCCTCGATACGTCGGCCGGTCGTCTCGGAGAGCACGGCGGCCAGCCGGTGGATCCGCGGCTCAGGGACGGATCCGGCGGGGCCGGGCGTCATCCGTCCCCTCCCTCGCCCAGCGGATATCCGATCGCGGCGATGGCCTCCGCGAGCCCGTTCAGGGACGCCTCGGGGTTCAGGTCCGCGACGATCGCGGGCGTGAGCGGCCGCAGTGCGTACACGTGACGTACGGCTTCGAGGCCGACCGGCCTCCCGTAGTAGGACGAGGCCCAGTCGGCGTACCTCTCGGGCGAACCGTCGGTGAGGAAGCCGAACAGCCAGTCCGCGCCGTCCGGGACGGTGGAGCTGCCGTCGAAGTCGACGTCCCCCGTGTGCCATTGACCGTCCTCGGCCTCCCGCCACAGGCAGGCGGTCACATCGGGGATGCCGTCGGACGTGAAGGCCGGATGCCGGGTGAAGGCCCGGAACGTCTCAGGGACCCGGTCGAATATTCCGGGCCACGCACGTCCGTCCCCGACGTGCGGGCTCATGGGTGATGTGTGGTCGAAGCCGCGGATGTACACACCGGCCGACGAGAAGACGACCGAATAGGTGTCGCCTCCGCCGTTGTCCATCCACGCCAGTTCCCGCGTCCCGGTCCAGCCCGCGTCGAAGCCATGACGGCGGTACGGGCTGTCCGGCTCGAGGACCGCCTCCACCGTCGCCATCGCACGGCAACGGTCGCGCAGCACAGGTATACCGGGCAACTGCCGAGCCACGTCACGAACGGTCATGCGCACATCTCACCAGACGCCACTGTCACCGCGTCCCGGAGCCCGCTGTCACTGCGCCGGGGAGCTGTCGCGCAGCCTCCGCACCTCGGGCGGAAGGTCCGGGCCCGCGTACACGGCGAACAGCGCGGCTTCCTCCGGCGAGTCCCCGACGGCCACGGCCACCAGGGGCGGGAGACCGTCCACCGCGTAAACGGTCCCCGTAGTGGTCGGCGCCGCGTTCCCGTCCTGAGGGCCGGTGTCGTCGCAGGGCGGCTGGGTGGCCGTGCCGAGTTTCTCTCCGACCGTGAACCTGACGTTCGCGACGTCCTGGTACGTGCGGTTCTGGTAGACGAACCGCAGAGCGCAGGACGGCGATTCCTGCGCTCCGCCGACGCTGCCTGCCGTGCAGGCGACTGCCGACACCGCGACGGCCGACATCACCACGACCGCCGTCAGTGTTCCCCGCACAGATGTCCTGGCCCAGCTCATGCGGGTCCCTTCGGTGGATGGCGCGCCGTTGTCGTGTCCGGTAGACGGCCGCGATCCGGGGTGGGTTCCCCTCAATCGCAATTCCCTGGTCGGCCCGGATCAGGCGGCGTAGGCGGACAGGGTCAGGGTTTCGGCGAGGACGAGCCAGAGCACCCAGGCACCCGCGCGGCTGGCGATGTTGCACAGCCTGTTCTCCGTGCACCGGGTGGGACCGTTCTGCCAGGCGGTGACGGCCAGGTAGTGCAGGCCCAGGATCCGCGTGAACGTGAAGCGGATGTGCAGACCGGCTCCGAGATCGTGCCCGCGAAGCGTGGCGATCTGGACGTAGTCGTGGCCGATCTCCTCCACCAGCACCGGATTCGCCCCGAGCAGGTCGCACTCGTCCTGCGCGCGGATGCGGGCCGGGCAGCCACCGCTCACCGGGAACAGCCAGAAGTTGCTCGTCAGCTGTGCGCGTACGTCGTGCGGGCTGGTGAAGGGGTGAAGGCCCAGGGAGTAGCTGTACCGGTACAGGCCGTTCGACCCCGCGGTGTCCCGCTCCGTGACCTGCGCGGGCATGCGTGTACCGGCGTACGAGGCGGGTGGCGGCGTGGCCACCACGAGCACCGCACCGAGGACGGACGCCAGCGCGGCACGGGTCACCGGGCCGCGGAGCACCTGCACGAGCCGGGTAAGCGACACATCCGGAAACTATGCGCCGGGAACCGTTGCGGCATTCCGGGACGAGCCGTTCCAGCGACACGGAAGGGGTACCCGGAGGGGGCGCGACGGCGTCGGCCCGCCGAGCTGGACCTGATGGTCCGGCTCGGCGGGCTCCGGCCGGGGGACCGGTGGGAAGGGTGGACGCGGGACCCTTCATCCGGTGAGAGCACCGGGCACGTCTCCGTCCGGGAGACGCCCGCGGAGTGACTGCGGGAGCCCGGGCCCGGCCCGCCCTGCGCTACGAGGCTGTGGCCAGGTATACGCCCGAGGTGCCCGACCCGGCCGTGTTGCGGCAGCTGTGGTTGCCGGTCGGCCGGGCGTGGATCAGTGCGAGGCAGCGGCCGAGCGCCAACTGGCCGTAGTAGTTGGGGTGTACGGACTCCTGCACAGGCCCCTGGGTCTCGTTGCTGTCGATCCAGCGCGCCCATTCGCTCGCGGTGGCCGAAGCGGGCACGGTCGAGCTGACCAGTTTGCTGGTCCTCGCGCAGACCTCGCGGCCCTGGAGAAGGTCACGCAGGTCCATGAACTGCACTGCCTTGGTGGCGGCGACCGCCTGGAGGCGGTTGGCGACCTGGGGGACGAGCGAGTCGCGGGCCCAGTCGGAGTCCTTGTTCCAGAAGGGGCAGCCACCCGTGCTGGTGCGGCTCCACCCGCTCTCCGAGTAGCGGTTCTCGGCGCCGCGCGGGATGGGGGAGGGATAGGACTGGAGCACGATCCGGTAGTCCGTCTGGGCGTATCCGGCCCCGGACATGACCGCGCGGACCTCGTCGACCGACTTGGCGACGTCCGCCATCACCGTGTTGATCTTCGCGTCCACGGCGGCCTGCTGGTCGTCGTGGCAGTACGAGTACCAGACGATGTAGTCGGTCGCGCACGTCCTGATGATGTCGGAGAATCCCAGATCGTTGCCGCCGACGGACAGCACGACCATCTCGACGTCGTGGGTTCTCGCGATGCCGGCGAGCTGGTCGGCCTGGGGAGCCTCGCCCTTGTAGGAACTGCCGCCGTTCGCCGCACGGAACACGTTCTGTGTCGTGGCGCCCGAGCAGGCGATGTTGATCAACGCCCCCGCTGCCCCGGTCGCGCCGTGCACCTCGGCGGAGTCCGAGCGGTGGCAGCCGTTCGCCGCAGTGGCCCCGTATACACGGCTCGGGTCGTACGTGCTTCCCGTCCATGCACGGTCGGTGCCGTTGCGGTTGCCGCTGGTGGTGAGGCTGTTGCCCCGCCAGCGACCGGCCTCGCCGGAGATGTAGCTGTCCCCCATCGTCACGATGGCGGTGGTTCCGGAGCCGGGGCTCGCGGCGGCGGGGGAGACGCCGGCGGCCGTCAGCGCCGCGGCGGCGGTGAGGGAGAGCGCGAGAAGCCCGCGAACGGCGCGGGTGGGGGATGAGCGCATGGCTGTGTACTCCTGCGTCGGTGCAGATGAGCGGGGACAGCCGCCGGCCGGTGGCATACGGAATCTGGCACGCGGTGGCTTGTTACCGCTAGGTAGCGTCAGGTTTCTCTTTCGTCACGTACGTGAGCGCGGGTACGGGCCCGGACCCGGACCGAGACACGGTCCGGCCGGTGGACGGGTCACAGCGGCAGCCGCGGTGCCCGGTGCGTGTTCAGGCAGGCTGGGGCGTGAGGCGGGACAGGCCCCGGCGGTCGTAGTACTGGGTCATGGCGAATCCGAACGCGAGGGCGGCGGCCACCCCGACCGCGATCATGATCCAGGCACGGGCCAGGCCGGCGTCGGCGCGGGCGTCGAAGTAGAGGATGGAGCGCACCCCGGCGCTGAGTTGGTGCATCGGCTCGAAGGTTCCCAGGAAGCGGTAGAAGCCCGGGGTCGCCTCCAGAGGTACGGTCGCCCCGGACGAGGGAAGCGCGAGCGCGATGAAGACGAACATGGACACGAGCTGCCCGATACCGCCGAACGCGGCGTTGATGGCCTGGACGCCCAGGCCGATCGTGACCGTCGCGCAGAAGGAGAAGATCCACAGCAGCGGCAGGTGCGAGGCGTCCATGCCCAGGATCGCGATCGTCGCCACCATGACGAGTGTCGTGGTCAGCACCGAGATCCCGGCCGTCATCAGCATCTTCAGCACCAGCGTCTGCGTGCGGCTGATCGGAACGGTGGGCCGGCGGGCGTGCCACGGACCGATCTCGCTGTCCGCGTAGCCGAGCGCGGTGTCGACGCCGCTGTGGATGAGGTTGCCACCGATGAAACCGCTGAGGACCAGCAGGAGGGTGTAGTAGAAGGCCGTGAGGCCGAGGCCGCTGTGCCGTCCGATCGGATGGCCGACGCGGGTGGTGACGGCGACGGGATCGGTGAGGAGCAGACGTGTGGTGGGGGCCGCGCTGGAGTCCGCGAGCTGCTCGCCGATGGTGCGCGAGGCCTGACCGGCCGCCCGCTGGCTGATCTGGGCCGCGATGGACGAACCCAGGCTGCCGACACCGGGATTGGTGAGCACGGTGAGGGTCGGCCGGGCGGTCGCCCGGTCGGTCGTCAGGGCGGCGACGGACGAGGTGAAGTCCTTGGGGACGACCAGCGCGCCGTACACCTTGCCTGAAGCCAGCGCGTCCTCGGCGGCCTCGCCGCTGAGCCGGCGCCATGCGACGGAGTCCGACGGGCCTTTGGCGGAGACGACCGCGTCGGTGAGCTGCTTCCCCAGGTTCTCCCGCTGCCCGGGCAGCGGGCGGCTCCGGTCGCCGTCGACGAGGGCGATGGGCAGGCGGTGCAGGTTGTCGTTCGGGCTGAGGATGCCGCCCATGTAGAGGAGCGACAGCAGCAGCGCGACCAGAGCGCTGAGGGCGGTCGGTACGAGCCACAGCTTGGCGTGTCGTACGAGGGTGCCGGCACGTGCCTGCGGGGTGCCGGTGCTCGGGATGTCGGAGGGCATGGTGCTCCGTGGATGCTGGAACGGACACGACAGGGCGGACGTCACGGACGCGTGTCGGCCGGTCGGTGGCCCCGGACGATCCGCGATCCGCGTGCGGCCATCGTCGACGGGCGGACCCTGAAGCGGCGCGTAGCGGGAGGAAATCGCGCTACGGGCGTGTCGCCCACTCCGTTCGTACAAGCAGCCCGGCACGTGCCGGTCAGGCGGCCCCGGTGCTGTGGAACGAGCGGCGGTAACTGTCCGGCGGAACCCCGACGATCCGTTTGAACTGGCGCCGAAGAGTGGTGGCGGTACCCATTCCCGTCGCCACGGCCACGGCCTCCACACTTTTGTCCGTGGCCTCCAGCAGTTCCTGTGCGCGGCGTACGCGCTGAATCAGGAGCCACTGGATCGGTGTCTGCCCGATCACCGCCCGGAACTGCCGTCCGAGGTTGCGCGGGCTCATGTTCGCCTTCCGCGCCATGTCGGTCACCGTCAGCGGCTGATCCAGCCGTTGCTGGACCCAGGCGAGCAGCTGGGTGAGCATGTGATCGCCCGTCGCCTGCACCGGAGTGGACACGAACTGGGCCTGACCACCCGGCCGATGGGGTGCCATGACGAGACGCCGGGCGACGGAGTTGGCGACGGCGGCGCCGTGGTCGAGGTGGATCAGGTGGAGGCAGAGATCGACGGCGGCGGCCTTGCCCGCAGCCGTGAGCACGCTGCCGTTGTCCGTGTAGAGCACGTCCGGGTCGACGGAGGCCAGGGGGTGGCGTGCGCTCAGCTCAGCGGCGTGAGCCCAGTGGGTGGTGGCCCGACGGCCGTCCAGCAGGCCCGCGGCGCCGAGTACGAACGCTCCGGTGCACAGGGACGCCACCCGCGCTCCCGACGCGTGGGCCGCACGTACCGCGTCGACCAGTTCCACCGGCAGCGGTTCGTCGACGTCGGCACACGCGGGCACGATCACGAGGTCGGCGTCCACCGCCCGCTCGAGCCCGTGATCGGGCTCGACCATGAAGGGGCCGACCTGCACCGGCCCCGGCCCGCAGAGCATGACGTCGTACCAGCCGCCCGTCGCCTCACGCGGGGGGTTGCCGAAGATCTCGTACGCCACCGCCAGCTCGAAGTGCAGCAGGCGACCGGCCGTCAGCAGCGCGACAGTTGGCATGTCCGAAAGTGTACGGGTGCTGTCCTTCCGGCCCATCACACCGCCGCTCGGGCCCGGTCGAGACTGGGGTCATCAGAACAACGAGAACGGGGACAGCGATGAGTAGCACGGCTGCAGTGGTGGTGTACGGGGCGACAGGTCACACCGGTCGGTTCGTCGTCGCCGAACTGCGAAGGCGCGGCGCCGCCACCATCATCTCCGGACGTAACGCGGCCCAGCTGGAGGCGCTCGCGGCCGAGTGGCCGGAGGTGGCCGTACGTCCGGCCGCCGTGGACGACGCGAGCGCACTGGACCGGGCGCTCGACGGCGCGGCGGCGGTCGTCAACTGCGCCGGGCCGTTCGCGGTGACGGGAGGTCCCGTCGTCGAGGCGGCACTGCGGGCGGGTATCCCGTACGTCGACGTCGCGGCGGAGATCGAGGCGAACGTCGCGATGTTCGCCGACTACGCGGAGGCGGCCCGTCGGAGCGAAACCCCCGTGGTGCCGGCGATGGCCTTCTACGGCGGACTTGGCGACCTCCTGGTGACCGCCGCGATGGGGGAGTGGAAGGAGGCGGAGGTGGCACACGTCGCGTACGGGCTGAGCAGCTGGCGCCCGACGGCGGGTACACGGGAGGCCGGCCAGGTGTCCCACGAGCGCCGCGGGGGCCGTCGGGTGCGCTTCGTGGACGGTGCGCTGCAGTATCACGACGACAAGGCGTGGGAGCAGGAGTGGGACTTTCCCGAACCGCTGGGACGCCGGTCGGTGCTCGCCGAGTTCACCATGGCCGACGTGGTCACCGTGCCCAGCCACCTGACCGTGTCCGAGGTCCGTTCCCACATGGCCGTCGAGGCGGCGAGGGATCTGGCCGGGGAGGAAACGCCGGCGCCGGAGGCGGTCGACGAGCTCGGGCGGTCGGACCAGACGTTCGTCGTCGACGTCCGGGTCCGCTCGGGCGGCGTCGAGCGGCGCGCCACGGCTCAGGGGAAGGACATCTACCAGATCACCGCACCCCTGGCGGTGGAGGCCGTCCAGCGGCTCCTGTCCGGCCGGACGCGGACGACGGGTGTGGCGTCCGCCGGCGCCATGTTCGACGCGGCCGACTTCCTCCACTCGCTGGCGCCGTACCTGTCGGTCGAGCTCCCGCACTGAACAGTCATGGCGACCGGGCGAAGGGTGAGGTGGCGTCGGCCGTGTCGGCGGCCGGGCCTCAGGACCGCGTCGTACCTCCGCGGTTTTTCCGGCCGCACATGCGGGTTGTCGGCCCACGGGGGTCGCCATGACGTGCCACCGGTGTGACCGGCCGGCGCGAGGCCGGGGGCTCCGGTCCAGCCGTCCGGCCGTCAGCGGCCGGTGGCTCGGGGAGGGGGGACGGGTGCCACCCCGTGGTCCATCGCGGAGGCCGCGGAGGGCGCCACGGGCCGGACACCGTGTGTCCCGGCGAGTTGACCCTTGTGCCGCCCTCCGGGCTGCTCGCCCCCGCGACATGGTGTGCCCTTCGGCCGTCAGGCCTTCGCGGCTGCCTCGGCGTCCGTCGCCTCGGCGTCCGCCGTCGGCTTGGGAGCGGTGTACATGGCCGATCCCTTCTGGATCTCCTTGCTGATGACACCCCGCTTGACCAGCGTCTCCAGGCTGTTGCGCACCACCTGGGCCGAGGTCTTGCGGTCCGGGTGCGCCTTCTCCAGGTCCGCGTGCACCTCGCGCACCAGGCGCGGTTCACCGGCGGGCAGGAACTCACGGAGAAGCTGGTGCAGCGGAGCCTCGGCGACCTTGGGGGCGGCTTCCTCCGACACCTTCGCCGCGACGGTGCTCTCCTCGGACGCCTTCTTGGCCGTCTTGCGCGCGGTGGACTTCGCCGCGGCGGCGGGCTTCTTGGGCGCGGCCTTGGTCTGGGTGCTCCTGGCCTGCGCCGCCTTGGGCTGCGCGGACTTCGTGCGGGTGCCCTTGGCCGACCGCGGCTGAGGAACGGCCTTGGTCTCCGCAGTGGCCTCGGCCACGGGCGCGGTGTCCACGGCCTCGGCGGGGACGGCCTGCGGGGTGGGTGCCGCGGTCGGCAGCGTCCCCTGCATACCGGCCAGCCAGCCCTCGTCCTTCTTGAGCTGCTCCAGCCGGGTCTGCAACTGTGCGATCTGCGCGGTGACTTCGCCCTGCTCCGACCGATTGGCCACCAGGTCGGCGGCGAAACGCTCCGCGTACGTGCTCTGCACGCTCTTGAGGTCGGCGTCTTCCAGCTTGTCGGCCACGGTAGTTCACACTCCTTGTATAGGGGGATTGCTGCCGGATGCTACCCATGTTGGACGGCCTGTGGTTACCGTCGCGCACATCCGACACCCGTGCGGGCGGCATAGTGAACCGTGTCGGCCCTCCAACTCGCGTGTGTGCGGGTCCGTTTACGGAGTAGGGCGGAAATGCGAGGAAGGTACGGCGGCGATGCCGCCGCACAACCCTCACACGACCCACGGTTGTCACTCTTTGTGTTCGACCTGATACGGTGCGGCACTGTGTGCGGGTGATCAGAAGCTGACCCACGGCGCCGCTACGGCCATGGACCCGCCCATGAAGCCGTCGAGCACCTGATCCCCCCACGCCGCAACCGTTGAACGCTTCCTCGCCCGACAAGGAACATGCATGTCAAGTCCCCTTGCCCATACCCCGGTTGCCGCAACTCCGGCACAGTCGGATGACTCCCTCCTCGACGTAGGCCGGCGACTGGTGGAGCGGCACGACAGGGGGAGGGAGTCGCGAGAGTTCGAGATGCTGGGGTTGAGCTGGCATCTGCTGCCGCAGGTGTTCGCGCCCGTCCACACGGACTCCACGGCACTGTTCACCGAGTGGCTGCCCTTCCCCGTAGGGGGAAGTTTCCTCGAAGTGGGCTGTGGCGCCGGAGTCACCGCCGTCATGGCGGCGCTGGCGGGATGCGCGAGGGTCACGGCCCTGGACATCAACCCGGAGGCCGTACGCAATGCCGGGCTCAACGCCCACCGTCACGGCGTGGCGGACCGGATGCGGGTGCTGCACAGCGATCTCTTCGACGCCCTGGCGCCCGGCGAGCGGTTCGACGTGGTGTTCTGGAACTCCAATGTCATCTGGGCCCCGGAGGAATTCGTCTACACACGCCCGATGCAGCACGCCATCTTCGACCGCGGTTACACCACCCACGAGCGCTATCTCCGGGACGGCCAGGCACGGCTGACCTCGTCGGGCCGGCTCCTTCTCGGCTTCAACAGCCTCGGCGACACCGGCCGGCTCGACGCACTGGCCACCACGGCCGGTCTGCGGCTCACCGAGCGGGAGCGGACGACCCGCCGGGCCGGCGATGTACCGGTGACCTTCCAGCTGCTCGAAGTGGCCCTCAGCAGCGGCCGGGAGACGGCGTGACCTTCACCCGGACACCGGTCGCCGCGCCGATCGCAGCCGGGCCGAAAGCCCTCAGCTACCTGAGACTCGGCAAGGCACGTGTCTACCACTACGTCTACGGCTGGGCCCTCGGCCTGCTGCTCCTGCTCATGGACGGTCTGCTGACCAGCGGCACGCTGCTCCCCCTTGCTCTCCTGCTCGCCGGGACGCTGGCCATCCAGTGGAGCACGTCTGCCGCCGACGACGTGTGCGGGTTCCTGGACGGCAGCGACGCCCGCAACTACGAGGGCCGGCCACCGGTGACGACGGTGAGGAAACCCTTGCTCACCGGCGCGCTGACCCTGTCGGAGGCCCTTCGGTTCGCCATCGGCGCGTGGATCGTCGGCATGGCCGCGATCGCCCTCTCCGCGGGGGTCCTGGACCGTCACGTGCCCACGCCCGCCTGGGTGATCGCGCTCGGTGTGCCGGTGCTCGCCGTCCAGTACTCCTGCGGAGTCAAGCTCAGCTACCGGCCTCTGGGACTCGAGTCGACGATCTTTCTCACCGGCGCCTTCACCGTGGTCATGCCCTACTGGTTCGTCGCAGGAACGGTCAGCCCCGAGACGCTCCTGGTGGGCGCGCTGGTCGGTCTGTGGCTGCTCCTCGTGGTGGCGTACGGCAACGCGTCGGACCGGGAGGGCGACGCCGCCGTGCACCGGCGAACTCTTGCCGTCCTCCTGCCACCCACGTGGTACGCGGCCGTCCTCCACCTCCTGGTCGCGCTGAACGTGCTGCTGTTCCTGGCGCTGTTCACCACCACACGGCTGAGCACGGTGTTCCTCGTGGCCGGTGCCCCGGTGGTGCTGCTGCATCTCGTACAGCTCTACTACGGGGTGTACCGCGACGAGTTGCGGAAGGCACGCTTCCTCGTGCTGATCTCCATCGACCTGGGGTTCCTCGGCCTCGCCGCCGCCCTTCTCATGGGTTCCACGTCGTGAACGAAGCTGTCGGCGACCGGGCGCTGGTGCTCGGCGGGAGCATCGCCGGGACGTTCGCGGCCAGGGTGCTGTCCGAGTTCTACCGCGAAGTCGTCGTCGTGGATCGTGACCGGGTGACCGGCGTGCGCAGGGCGCGGCGCGGAGCTCCCCACGCCGCTCAGGCCCATGGGCTGCACGCCCGGGGCTGCCAGATCCTGGAGACGTTCTTCCCGGACCTGATCGAGGACATGCGCCGGGCGGAACTGCCGGTAGGTGATCTGGGTGAGCAGCGCTGGTACTTCAACGCCCGGCCCTTCCGGTCGAGCCGAACCGGACTGACGTCGCTGACGGCACAGCGGCCCGTGGTCGAGGAGTACTTCCGCAACAGGGTGGCCGCCCTGCCCAACGTCACCTTCCTCGAACGGACCGAGGCCACCGGCCTGCTGCCGGCCCCGGACGGCACGCGGGTGACGGGCGCTCGACTGCGTTCGAGTTCCGCGGAGAGCGGGGGCGAGTTCAGCCTCTGCGCCGATCTGGTCATCGATGCCACCGGCCGCGGATCGCGCACCCCGGTGTGGCTGGAGCACCTGGGATACGAACGGCCGGTCGAGCAACGCATGGCGATCGGCCTGGCGTACACCACCAGGCTCTACCGCAGCCGCCCCGGGATGCTCGGTGGCACCCGGTTCATCAACTGCCTGCCGTCGCGTGAGAACCCGAGAGGAGCGTTCTTCGGTCAGGTCGACCGCGATACGTGCATCGTGTCGCTGACCGGCATCCTGGGCGACCACCCACCCACCGATCCCGGCGGCTTCCTCGAATTCGCCAGGTCGCTGCCCTTTGCCGGGGTGTACGAGCAGATCCGCGATGCCGAGCCGCTGACCGACCCTGTCCGCTTCTGCTTTCCCGCGAGCGTGCGCCGCCGCTACGAACGTCTGTCCCGGCTGCCCGAAGGGCTCCTGGTCATCGGCGACGCCGTGTGCAGCCTCGACCCCAACTACAGCCAGGGCATGACCGTGGCCGCCATGGAAGCACGGGCATTGCACCACCACCTGCGGCGCGGCACACCGCGAAGCCGCGCCTTCATGCGTGAGGTCGGCCGGATCGTGGGCACGCCATGGTTCACCTCGACGACGGGCGACCTCGCGTACGAGGGAATGGCCGAGCACACCGGAACGACGGGGCTGCGGCGACTTGTCGCGCGCGTGGGCAACGCGTACGTGGCGCGCCTGCATGACGCGGCGACGAAGGACCCTGCCGTCACGAACGCTCTCATGCGCGTGGCGGGGCTGGTCGACCGGCCGACGGCGCTCATGCGCCCCCGCGTCCTGCTGGGGGCGCTCCGGAGGCCGGCGGACACGGAGCGGGAGCCGGCGAGTGACCCGCCCGCCCGACGCTCGGGTTCAGGCCGGACCGACGCGCTTCAGCGACTGGGCGGCGGGACGACCAGTCCGGACTCATAGGCCAGGACCACGAGTTGGGCCCGATCGCGGACGTGCAGCTTCGTCATGGCTCGGTTGATGTGGGTCTTCGCCGTGAGGGGGCTGATCACCATGTGGGCGGCGACCTGGTCGTTGGAAAGCCCCTGCGCGACCAGGGCCACGGCCTCACGCTCCCGGTTGGTGAGCTCGCCGAGACCGGTGGCCGTCGAGGAGCCGGTGGTGAGCGGCTGACTGACGTACCGGTTGATCAGTTTGCGGGTGATCGAGGGGGCGAGGAGCGCGTCACCGCGCGCGGCGACGCGAACGGCATGCACGAGGTCTTCCGGCACGATGTCCTTGACGAGGAAGCCCGCCGCCCCTGCCCGCAACGCGTGGAGAACGTACTCGTCGAAGCCGTAGTTGGTGAGGATGACCACGTGCACCTCGGCCAGGGCCGGGTCCTCTGCGATGAGCCGGGTGGCCTCGACGCCGTCGAGGACCGGCATCTGGATGTCGATGAGCGCGACGTCGGGCAGGTGCTCCTTCGCGAGAGCCACCCCCTCCAGTCCGTCGCCGGCCTCGGCCACCACCTCGATGTCGTCCTCGAGGTTCAGAAGTGCGCGGAACCCGCTGCGCAGCAGCGGCTGGTCGTCGACCAGCAGGACACGGATCACGGCGTCCGCTCCACGGGGAGTTCCGCGTGGACGGTGAATCCGCCCCCGGTACGCGGCTCCGCGCGCAGGCGCCCACCGAGCGCGGTGACGCGTTCACCCATCCCGAGCAGCCCGACGCCCGGTGCCGGAGCGACGGCCGGCGTGGCCGCACCGTCGTCATCCACCCGTACGGTGACGGCGTCGGCACCGTACTCGATCCGAACCGTCGCCTTGGTCGCGGCGGCATGACGGGCGATATTGGTCAGTGACTCCTGCACGATGCGGTACACGGTCCGGTCCACCGCCGCGGGCAGGTCGTGCTGTGGGCCCTCGATCGTCAGCGCCGCGGAGAGGCCGGCCGACCCCGCCCTCTCCACCAGCTCCGCGACGTCGTCCAGACCGCGCGGCGGAGCCGTGTCGTCGTCACGGAGAGCCTCCAGGGTCGCCCGCAGTTCCCGGGTCGCCTCGCGGGCGGCCTGCTGGATCGCCAGCAGGGCTTCCGGCACCTGCTCACCACGTCTGCGGGCCACGTGTACGGCGACCTCGGACTGCACCTTGATGATCGAGATCTGGTGCACGAGCGAATCGTGCAGTTCCCGCGCGATGTGCAGCCGTTCCTCGTCGGCGCGGCGCCGTGCGGTCTCCTCGCGGGTGCGTTCCGCTTCGTCGGCCCGTCGCTCCGCCTGTCGCAGGGCCTCGCCCGCGGCGCCCGCCGCGATCAGCCAGGCCAGCTCGAGCGCGCCGCGGGCCTGCGCGAACGCCTCCGCCGTGTCGTGAAGGGAGAGCAGAGCCGCGAGGGGCAGCGCGGCCAGCATGGCGAGGCTCGCCGCGATCGTGACGGCACGGTGCCCCGCCCGTACGGCTGCGTACACCGCGAACAGGAAGGCGACGGCCGGCACGTCGAAACCGGCTGCCTGATAGCCCACCGCGCACAGCCCGGTGACGGCCAGGACCGGGACGGGTGCGCGGCGACGCGCGACCAGGGCCAGGCCGCCGACCGCCAGCAGTGCGTAGCCGAGAGGTGCGAGGTCCCCGGTGGCGGGCCGCGCGGACACTCCCGTGATCAGGAGCGCCGTAGCCACACCGACGGCGATCGCCCAGTCCATGACGCCGGCCGGCAACCCGGTCCACCTTCTGCTCATGCGCGCACCTTAACCCCGATGCGGTTGCGGGCGAGTCACGCTCGGGAACGAGCGGCCGACTACCACGGACGCGGTAGCCGTACGCCGGCTGCGGTGTTGGTGGCAGCGGGGTGCTCCGGTCGCGGCACCGCGAAGTGCATCCGCTCGCAGGACGACCGGCTCCCGCACCCGGCGACATGATCAGAGGGCACCCACACCTCCTGACGGAGGCGTGGGGAATCGGCCCCACGACGCGACGACCCAACGACGCGACGAAGTCACGGCGTTACGAAGCACGAGGTCGTGACGTCAAGAAAGAGGAGAAGGACATGAGCGCATCACGAGTCCTGAAGTCGGTCCGCCCCCTGCTCACCACGACCGGAGCCGCCCTGCTGGCATCCGTCGCGCTCGCCGCACCGGCAGCCGCGCGCGTCTCCGTCGTCGCGGCCGGCGACGCGGACACCGGTTCAGGTCGCCTCGGAGCCATCGTGGCCGCACTGGTGGCGCTCACCGGCATACTCGTCGGCGGCCTGGCCCTGGCCGGCTCCACCGGCCGCATCGGCCCTCGGGTCAGCCGGGGCACCTGGCGGTGGGCGGCCTTCGCCGCCATGGCGTCGGGGCTCCTCGGCGTGATCCTCGCGGCGCTGCACCTGGCCGACTCCACCGGTGGTATCGGCACGGGCAACGGGCGAGCGGGGGCCATGGTGGCCGTCGTACTCGGACTGATCGCCATGGCGCTGGGAGGTATGTCCCTCCGGAGCGCCCGCCGCCCGGCCTGACGCAGCTGTGGCACACCCTCCGGCCGGTCGCGTTCGGTTCCTGGCCCCGTGTCGTGGGCCCGACGGGTCCCTTCGTGGGGCCCGACGGCCCGGAGCCGGTCTGGTCAGCTCCGCCCGTCGGCGGGCGGGTTCCCGGCCGGCGGCCGGGCGGTGACCAGGCCTGATTCGTAGGCGGCGATGACAGCCTGGGCGCGGTCACGGACGGCTAGCTTGTCGAAGATGCTGGTGATGTAGTTCTTGACCGTGGAGAGGCTGAGGTCCAGGGCGCGGGAGATACCGGTGTTGTCGAGGCCGGTGGCCATCAGGTGCCACACCTCGACCTCGCGGGGGGTGAGCTCGTCACCCAGGCCGGTGGGAGCCGGCCGTGCCTCGTGGGGAGCCCGTACGTAGGTGGAGATGAGCCGGGTGAGCAGGCGCGGCGCGACGACGGCCTCACCGGCGTGAACGGTGCGGATCGCCGCGCTCAGGTCCTCGGGCGAGCTGTCCTTGGGCAGGAAG
Source organism: Streptomyces sp. NPDC048560 (assembly GCF_040650955.1). Taxonomy (NCBI): domain Bacteria; kingdom Bacillati; phylum Actinomycetota; class Actinomycetes; order Kitasatosporales; family Streptomycetaceae; genus Streptomyces; species Streptomyces sp. NPDC048560. The sequence continues at coordinate 224,076 of NZ_JBEZIJ010000012.1, read as the reverse complement.
CCGTAGGCTCCGGCACGCAGCGCGCCCACGACGTACTCGTCCATGTCGAAGGTGCTGAGGGCCAGGACCCTGGCCTCCGGCACGGTGGCGGCGAGTTCCCTGGTCGCACCGACTCCGTCGAGCACCGGCATCCGGATGTCCATCACCACGACGTCGGGGCGCAGTTGGGCCGCGAGGGTGACGGCCCGCGCGCCGTTCTCGGCCTCTCCCACCACCTCGAAGGCCGGGTCGGGGGCGAGGATCAGTGACAGGCCGCGGCGCACCAGCGGCTGGTCGTCCACGATCAGCACCCTGATGCCCGGCGGCGGCGCAGTCGGCCCGTTCCCCGTCATCGGAGTGTCCCTTCCTGCTGGACGGCTGCCGCGTCCGTCTCGTCCGTGGCCAGCGGGAGGTCGGCCACCACGGCGAACCCACCGTCTGCCTGCGGACCGGCGGTGAGGGTGCCGCCGTGCAGGGCGACGCGCTCGCGCATACCGATGAGGCCGTAACCGCCCGAGCACACCATCGGCCCCTCCCGGGGCGGTCTGCCTCCACCGTCGTCCCGCACCTCGACGACGACCCGCTCCTGTCGGTACGTCAGCTGGACGGAGGCGCGGGCGTCCCCCGCGTGCTTCCGGGTGTTGGTGAGGGCCTCCTGGGCGATTCTGAACACCGTGAGGCCGACGGTCGGGGGCAGCGGACGCTGTGGCCCGCGGACGTTCAGCTCGGTCGGCAGGCCCGCCAGGCGGGACTCGGCGACCAGCCCGTCGAGGTCGTCGACACCGGGCTGGGGCAGCGAGGGCGCCGCCTCCGGCTCGTCACCGGCCCGCAGGACGTCCAGGAGCTGGCGCATCTCGCGCAGCGCGAGCCGCCCCGACGCCTCCAGGGTGACCAGGGCGTCCCGGACCACTTCCGGTTCGGCGAGGTTGGCCCGGGCTCCACCGGCCATCAGCTGCATGGTCGTGATGTGGTGGGCCACGATGTCGTGCAACTCCCTTGCGATACGACGACGTTCCTCCGCCACCGCCCGGTCGGCGAGGAGTCTGCGGTTGGCCGCCATCTCCCGCTGCCGACGGCTGACCACCAGGGCCGCGCCGACGACAACCGTCGTGTTGAGGACGGTGGAGAAAGTCTCCTGCCAGGGCGGAATCCGGCCGCCGCTCTGGCTCAGCAGCGTCAGCGACACCGTCGCGACGGTCGCGAGTGCCGACACCCGGCCGGGACAGGTCCTGACGACCGAGTACAGGGCGACCGCCAGCACGGCGCCGAAGTGACTGGGCAACGGCGCAAGCACGGAGGCCGTCGCGTCGAGTGCCAGTACGGCGGTGAGCGCCGCCACCGGGTGGCGGCGCCGGGCGAGGAGCGGCAGGGCCGCCAGCGCGACGAGAAGGAATCCGGCTACCTGTACGTCGTGGCGGCCGTCGGGGTCGTTGAAGAACACGTAGCTGAGCAGGTTCAACGCGCAGGCACCGCCGGCCACGAGCGCGTCGTTACGGGTCCACGCCGGACCGGCCCCGCCGATGTGCGGCGACTCCCGGGTGTCACCGGGCCCGATGTGTCGGCTGCTGAGCATGACTGTTTCCCCCGTATCCGGCCTTTCCGCCCTGGGACAGGGTTGCACAGCAACCGCGGCGGCAGGACCGGCGGCAGCGGTGCAAGGCCGGGCCCGGACCCGCGACCGACCAGGAGCAGGACCCGGGACCCGCGCCGGACCATCACCGGGGCCCGTCCCGTGACCAGGACCAGGGTCCTGGTCACGGGACGGGGAAGGACCCAGGGCCCCGGCCCGGATCATCCGCTGCCCCGACGCCCGGTGGCGCCTTCCGATGATGGTCTGGAGACCGGCCGGGAACCCCCGGCAGACAGCCCCCTTCAAGTCCGTCCGCCGGAGGACATCGTGATCCGCGCCCTGACCGGATTCTCCACCAGACACCCGTGGAAGGTCATCGCCCTCTGGGTGGTGCTGGGTGTCGCACTGAGCGCCCTCGCCCCTCTCCTGATCGCTCGCGTCACCCAGCACCAGACCGGGGACTTCCTGCCCCGCAGCTACGACTCGGCTGCCGCACTGCACATCGCCCAGGAGCAGTTCGGAGCGAACCCCGACGCCACCATCGTGACGGTGCTGGTCGCCCGTGCCGACGGCAAGTCACTCGGCGCCGCCGACAAGCAGCGCATCGAGGCCGAGGCCGCGAAGCTGGCGCAACGCCGGGTGGTCATGCCCAGGGAGAAGGACGTCCCGCAGTTCCTGGTACCTGACCGTTCCCAGACGCCGAAGGTGGCCCCGGCCATGACGGCGCCCGACCGGAGCTTCGAACTGCTCTCCGTCCAACTGACCGGAAATCCCTCCGACGCGGGAGTCCAGGGCGTGTACCGGACCTTCCGTGACGACGCCCGGGACCGGTTCGCCGAGGTGGGGATGCGCACCGGCTTCACCGGGGGCCTCGCCGACACCGTCGACACCACCGACGCCCACGAGACCGCCGCGAAGGTCGGGAGCGCCCTCATCATGGGGCTCATCGTCCTGCTCAACGTGCTGGTGTTCCGCAGCGTGCTGGCCGCCCTCCTCCCGCTGCTCGCCGTCGCCCTCGTCGGCGGCGTCGCGTTGGGAGCCGTGGCGGGTGCCGCGCTGCTCACCGGGCGCAAACTCGACGCGGGCACGCCTGGGCTGATCAACGTGGTGCTGCTCGGCATCGGCATCGACTACCTGCTGTTCCTCCTGTTCCGCTTCCGTGAGCACCTGCGCGACCGGCCCGACCAGCCCGCCCGTGAGGCGGCCGAGCAGGTGTCCGGCCGCGTGGGCACCGCGATCACCTCGGCGGCTCTGACCATCGTGGCCGCGTTCGCCACACTGGGTCTGGCGACCTTCGGACAGTTCCGCTCGCTGGGCCCCGCGATCGCCGTCGCGGTCCTGGTGATGCTGCTCGGCAGCCTCACCCTGCTGCCGGCGCTGCTCGCCGCCGCCGGGCGCAAGATGTTCTGGCCGTCCCGGGCCCTGCGCCACAAGCCGGGCGAAGGACGTGCCGCCCGTTTCGGCGCGCTGGTCACCCGACGCCCGCTGACGATGCTGATGGCCTCCGTCGCCCTGCTCGCCGCCCTCGCGGCCGGGTTGGCCGGCATCCGCATGGACTACGGCCGGGGCGACTCCGGTGAGCGGACCCCCGCCGCGGCCACCGCCGCCGAGATCTCCCGCACACTGCCGGCCGGGGTCTCGGACCCGACGAGCGTCTACGTCACCACCACGGACGGCGGCACGCTCACGACGGCCGGACTCGACGGCCTCTCCCGCGCGCTCTCCCAGGTCGACGGTGTGGGCAAGGTCGCACGGACGGTCCTGAACGAGGACCAACAAGCCGCCAGGATCGATGTCTACCCGACCGCCGACCCGCAGAGCCAGGAAGCCCGCGACCTGGCCTCCGGACCGATCAGGGCCGCGGTCGCCCGGCACACGCCCGCCGCGATGACCGCACACGTAGGCGGCACGGCGGCGATCTTCGCCGACGTCGCGACCGCCGTCGACCACGACCTGAAGATCGTGTTCCCGGTCGCGGCCGCGCTGATCGGCCTGATCCTCGTGCTGCTCCTGCGCAGTCTGCTCGCACCGATGGTCCTGATGCTCTCCGTCGGGCTCGGCTTCGCCGCGACCCTCGGCGCCGCCACGCTGCTGTTCCAGCACGTCCTGGGAGAGCCCGGCGTCAACTTCACCCTCCCCCTGGTGCTGTTCCTGTTCGTCGTGGCACTGGGCACCGACTACAACATCCTGATCGCCGACCGGATCCGCGAGGAGATGCGGCAACCTGGTCCGGCCCGTGCCGCCGTGGCCCGCGCGGTGCGGCACACGACACCGGCGATCGCCACGGCCGGGCTGGTGCTCGCAGGCTCCTTCGCCACGCTCGCCACCACCCCGGGAAGCGAACAGGTCGCCTTCGCGATGACGCTCGGCATCATGCTCTCCGCGCTCGTTCTCTCGCTCGTGCTGGTACCGGCCCTCGCGGCCCTCCTCGGCCGGAGCCTGTGGTGGCCCGTCCGCCCGCGGCCCGGGACGGGCGGCGTCCCGGAGCACCGTGCGACCGCCACCGCGCCGGAGACGGACCGGGTCGCGACCTACTGACGCGTGGATCGGGAGTGCCTCATGAGCGCATGAGGCACTCCCGATCCGCGTACGCACCCCGGCGTCCGGGTTCGGACAAGCGGCCGGGGTGCGCGGGTCAGCACCTGCGATGCCACCAGCCCAACTCGGGGTCTGCCGCGGGCTCATGGTGCGTCCGTCCGAGCAGCACCTCGTCCGGGCGCTCGACAGCTCGGCAGAGGCGGCCCTCGGCGGCAGCATGGACAGAGCCTCCTCCAGAGCCGCTACCTCACCCGGGGCGGCCGTCCGTGGTTCCCCGTCTCCGGCGAGTTCCCCTTCACGCGCTACCCCGCAGGGCAGGGGGAGGAAGAGCTCCTCAAGATGAAGGCGGGCGGGATCACCGTCGTCGCCGCGTACGTGATCTGGATCCACCACGAGGAGACCGAGGGCCGGATCCGGTTCGACGGCAACCGCGACCTGAGGCACTTCGCCGAGCTGTGCGCCCACCCCGGTCTCGACTTCATCCCCCGGATCGGCCCCTGGTGCCACGCCGACACGGCTGACCCGGGCAGATACCGGACGTAGCCCCTCCATGTCGGCGCGATGCCACCGCCGTCGATTCCCGCGCGCCTGTGCGAATCGGTCAACTCCCCGTGCCCTGAGCCGGATTACCGCTGTCGGGGCCCTTGCGGGGAAGGGGCCGGCACGCTCCAATGGACGCGGCCAATGGAAAGGAAACTTTCCTAACAGAGCTGACCTCCCCGGCTGAGCTGTGTCCGGACGACCCTCCACGACGCTCCCGCGCGTTCGGCGTCCGGCACATCGCGAGAGATCGGAGAACCACATGCGCATGCGTATGCCCCGCCGTATTTCCCGGCGCGTCCCACGTCCGGAACAACCACCCCGCCCCACACACCGCCGTCGGCGCACCGGCCTGCGGATCGTGCTGGCCACGGCCTTGGCCGCGATCCCCGCCGTGGTCGTCCTCAACACCGGACAGGCGGCCGAGGCGGCCGGCCTCGACGATCCGGTGAAGAAGGAAATCGCCATGCAGATCGTCTCGACGGCCGAGAACTCCTCGCTCCAGTGGCGCGAGCAGTTCGACTACATCGAGGACATCGGCGACGGTCGCGGCTACACCGCCGGCATCATCGGCTTCTGCTCCGGCACGCACGACATGCTCGAACTCGTCGAGTACTACACGGGCAAGGTGCCCGGCAACCCGTTGGCCAAGTACCTCCCCGCCCTGCGCGAGGTCGACGGGAGCGACTCGCACGAGGGCCTCGACCCCGGCTTCACGACCGCCTGGGAACAGGCGGCGGCCACCCCCGAGTTCCGGGCCGCTCAGGAACACGAGCGGGACCGCGTCTACTTCGGCCCCTCGGTCTCCCGGGCCAAGAGCGACGGACTGCGGGTGCTCGGCCAGTTCGCCTACTACGACGCGATCGTCATGCACGGTCAGTCGGGCTTCGAGAGCATCCGCGCCGAGGCCATGAACGACGCCGACACCCCGGCCGAGGGCGGCGACGAGACCCGGTACCTCGACGCGTTCCTCGACGCCCGTGTCGTGGAGATGAAGAAGGAGGCGGCACACGAGGACACCAGCCGCGTCGACACAGCCCAGCGCGTGTTCCTGCGGAACGGCAACCTGAACCTCAACACCCCGCTGGCCTGGGCCGTCTACGGCGAGAACTTCCGCATCGACACCGACCCCGTGCCCGGCCCGGGACCGACCAACCCGCCCGGTACCGAGGCGCTGATATCGCGGGGCAGGCCCGCCACCGCCTCGTCGTCCGAGGACTCCACCCTGACCCCCGGCAAGGCCGTCGACGGTGTCGCGACCACCCGTTGGGCCAGTGCCGAGGGCGTGGACCCGCAGTGGCTCCGCGTCGACCTCGGTGAAGGGGCATCCGTCTCCCGCGTCGAGCTGAAATGGGAGGCCGCGTACGCGAAGCAGTACCGGCTGGAGATCTCGGCGAACGGCACCGACTGGACCCGCCTCGCCACCGAGACCGCAGGCAACGGCGGCACAGACACCTGGACCGGTCTGGCCGGCAAGGGCCGGTACCTGCGTGTGTACGGGACCGCACGCGGCACCGCCTGGGGGTACTCCCTCTGGGAGGCCGATGTGTACGGCACCGTCGGGGGCACCACACCCGGCCCCACCGACCCGCCCACGAGCGGCGCGTTCACCGTGGTCGGCGCCGGTGACATCGCCGACCAGTGCAACGAGAGCGATGCCGGATGCCAGCACTTCAAGACCGCCGCACGCGCCATGGCGATCAACCCGGCCTTCTACATCACCATGGGCGACAACCAGTACGACGACGCCCACATCGAGGACTTCCGCAACTACTACGACAAGTCCTGGGGCCGGTTCAAGGACAAGACCCACCCCGTGCCCGGCAACCACGAGGCGTACGACGACTGGAACAACCAGGACGAGGTCGCCTACCGGCAGTACTTCGGTGACCGAGCCACTCCGCAGGGCAAGATGTGGTACAGCTACGACTACGGCAACTGGCACTTCGTCGCCCTGAACTCCAACCGGTTCGACGAGCGCGAACAGCTCGACTGGCTGAAGGCCGACCTCGCCAGGAACAGCAAGAAGTGCGTCGCCGCATACTTCCACCACCCGCTGTTCAGCTCCGGAAGCCACGGCAACGACCCCGTGAGCAAGCCGGTCTGGTCCATGCTGCGGGCCGCGGGCACCGAGCTGGTGCTGAGCGGCCACGACCACCACTACGAGCGTTTCGCCCCGCAGAGCCCTGACGGCCAGGCAGACCCCAACGGCATCGTCCAGGTCCTCGGCGGCATGGGCGGCAAGGACCTGTACGGCCAGGGTGACACCGTGCAGAAGAACAGCCAGAAGCGCATCTGGGACAAGTTCGGTGTGATGCGGCTCGACTTCACCGACACGAGCTTCACCTCGAAGTTCGTCGGCACCGACGGGACGGTCCTGGACACCGGCCCGACGTACAGCTGCCACTGACGTCCGTACCCGACACCGCCCCTCCCACCGTCCGGCTTGGCCGGCTGCCGTGCTCCGGCGGCCGGCCACGTCCGGGCCACGAAGCCGCCCGGAGCGCCGGTTGTGCAGCCAGACCTCGGGCACCGCGTACCAGGAGCGTCCTCATGTACCTCGCCGTCGGCAGAGCCCGTCCACCGGACGGCCCCACCCGGACCCCCTCACCCGCACGGCCCGCCGGCCGAAGACGCCTCACGGGCACGGTCGTCGCTCTCGGCGCGGTCAGCCTCGTCACCGACATCTCGTCCGAGATGGTCACCGCCGTGCTGCCCCTCTACCTCGTCCTGGGCCTGGGGCTCAGCCCCCTCCAGTTCGGCTTCCTCGACGGCCTCTACAACGGTGTCACCGCGTTCGTCAGGCTCGCCGGCGGGCACGCCGCCGACCGCTGGCAGCGCCACCGGCTGGTCGCCGGTACCGGCTACGCGCTGTCCACCGTCTGCAAACTCGGCCTGTTGTTCGCGGGCGGCTCCACCCCTGCCCTGTCCGCCGCTCTCGCGGCCGACCGGGTCGGCAAAGGCGTACGCACGGCGCCGCGCGACGCCCTGATCTCGCTGAGCTGCGACGAACAAGACCTCGGCCGCGCCTTCGGTGTGCACCGGGCGATGGACACCACGGGCGCCATGCTCGGTCCGCTCGTCGCCTTCGCCATCCTCTGGGCGACCGTCGACGCCTACGACGCCGTCTTCGTCGTCAGCTTCTGCTTCGGACTGCTGGGCGTCCTGATCCTCCTCGCGTTCGTTCCCGGCCACGACGCGGCGCCCGCACGCGCCCCGGGCAAGGCGGCGGCCACGCTCGGCGAGACCCTGCGGCTCCTCCACGTCCCCGCCTTCCGCCGGATCCTCGTCACGGCCACGATGCTCGGCCTCGCCGGCGTGGGCGACGGGTTCCTCTACCTGGTCCTGCAGAAGAGGCTCGCCCTCGACGTGGAGTACTTCCCTCTGCTGCCGCTCGGCAGCGCCGCCGTCTACCTCCTGCTCGCCGTCCCGCTCGGCCGGGCAGCCGACCGGACCGGCCGCCGCGTCCCCTACCTGCTGGGGCACGTCGCGCTGCTCGGGGTCTACATCGCGCTGTTCTCACCGATGGCCGGCCTGCCGCTCACCGTCCTGGTGCTCGTGCTGCACGGCACGTTCTACGCGGCGACCGACGGGGTGCTGATGGCCCTCGGCGGTCCCGTCGTGCCGGCGGACCGCCGCGCGGGCGGGATGGCGCTGCTGCAGACCGGCCACGGGGTGGGCCGGCTCCTGGCGTCCGTCCTGTTCGGAGCCGTCTGGACGGTCTGGGGCATGGACACCGCACTCGTCCTCGCCACCGCCGCCCTCGCCGCAGTCCTGGTCATCGCCCGCGTACTCCTGCCGGCCGCCCCGTCACCCGCCGCCCCCGCACCCTTCGACGTCCCGGAGCGCTCATGACCCTGCCCCCTCTCTCCCTCCGCGCGCGGATCACCGCGCTCACGGCGGCCACCGCCGTGCTGGCGGCCGTCGCCGTCGGCTACACGGTCGCGGCAGCCGACGGCGACGGCCGGGCGCCGGCGGCCACCGCCGCTCCGGGCCTGACACTCGACAACGCTCCCGGCCTGTACCACGCCTCACGAGGGGGCACCGCGCTCTCCACGCCGTACAGCCCCTCGGGTACGGGTACGGCCGACGGGGCGCGGAGCAGGAGCACCGGTCTGTCGTGCGGCCGCTTCCACGCGAGCGGGCGGTCGGCCGTCTGTATCGCGCACCACCCGGGCCTCTCGCAGAAGACGAAAGTGACCGTCCTCGACCGCGCGCTGGACACCCGCAGAACCGTCGTGGTCGGCGGCATCCCCAACCGGGCACGGGTCTCCCCGTCCGGCCGGATGGTCGCGTGGACGCTGTTCGTCAGCGGCGACTCCTACGCCTCGTCGTCGTTCTCGACGAGGAGCGGGATCCTCGACACCCGGACCGGCTACCTGATCAAGAACGTGGAGACCCTCCAGCTGTACCTGGAGGGCAGGCGCTACCACGCGCCGGACGTGAACTACTGGGGCATCACCTTCGCGGACGACGACAACCGCTTCTACGCGACGGTGGCCACGAAGGGCAGGACCTACCTGGTCGAGGGCGACGTGAAGACGTGGAAGGCCCGCACGCTCCGCCGGAACGCCGAATGTCCGTCCCTGTCGCCCGACGGCACCCGGATCGCCTTCAAGAAACGCGTCCGTCAGGGCACCGAGGACCCGTGGCGCCTGCACGTCCTGGACCTCAGGACGATGCGGGAGACTCCCGTCGCCGAGACCCGCAGCGTCGACGACCAGGCGGCCTGGCTGGACAACTCGACCCTCGCCTACGCCCTTCCGGGGCGGACGAAGGGCACGTCGGACATCTGGACCGTCCCCGCCGGTGCGTCTGCCATCGCGCCGAGCCTGCTGCTGAGCGACGCGTCCTCGCCCTCCATGGTTCCGGCAGCGGAGTGAGGGTGGCCGCGTGTGCGCACGGTGACGCCCCGGTGCGGAATGTCACGCGCCCGGGGCGGGGGTGCCGATGAGGGTTCAGCGGCGGACGGCGCCCGGGCCGGCTCGCGCCGGCCCGGGCGTCATGCTCAGCGCAGGTCGAACCGGTCGAGGTTCATGACCTTGTCCCACGCTGCCACGAAGTCCTGCACGAACTTCTCCCCGGCGTCGTCGCTCGCGTAGACCTCGGCGACCGCGCGCAGCTCCGAGTTCGAGCCGAACACGAGGTCGGCACGGCTGCCGGTCCACTTGACGTCGCCCGTGGCGGAGTCGCGGGCCTCGAACGTGTTCGCGTCCTTCGACGTCGCCTTCCACTCCGTGCCCAGGTCGAGCAGGTTGACGAAGAAGTCGTTGGTCAGACGCCCGGGGGTCGCGGTGAGGACACCTTGCGACGAGCCCCCGTAGTTCGCGCCGAGGACCCGGAGGCCACCGACGAGGACCGTCATCTCGGGAGCGCTCAGGGTGAGCAGGTTCGCCTTGTCGATCAGCAGGTACTCGGCAGGCAGGCGGCTGCCCTTGCCGAGGTAGTTGCGGAACCCGTCGGCGGCCGGCTCGAGCGCGGCGAACGACTCCACGTCGGTCTGCTCCTGGGACGCGTCCACCCGGCCCGGCGTGAAGGGGACCTCGATGTCGAAGCCGGCGTCCTTCGCGGCCCGCTCGACGCCGACGGCGCCGGCGAGCACGATCAGGTCGGCGAGCGAGATCCGCTTGCCGCCGCCCGCGCTGTTGAACGCCTCCTGGACGCCCTCCAGCGTGCGCAGCACCGTGGCCAGCTCGTCCGGGTTGTTGACCTCCCACCCGCTCTGCGGCTGGAGGCGGATGCGCGCGCCGTTGGCGCCGCCGCGCTTGTCGCTGCCGCGGAAGGACGAGGCCGACGCCCACGCGGTCGACACCAGCTGGGACACCGACAGCCCCGAGTCGAGGATCCGGCTCTTGAGGGAGGCGATGTCCTCGGCGCCGACGGGCTCGTGCGTCGCGGCCGGCAGAGGGTCCTGCCACACCAGGGTCTCGCTGGGCACCTCCGGGCCGAGGTAGCGCACGACCGGGCCCATGTCACGGTGGGTCAGCTTGAACCACGCCCGCGCGAACGCGTCCGCGAACACGGCCGGGTTCTCCAGGAAGCGGCGCGAGATCTGCTCGTACGCGGGGTCGACCCGGAGCGAGAGGTCGGTGGTCAGCATGGTCGGGACGTGACTCTTCGAGGCGTCGTGGGCGTCGGGCACCGTGCCCGCGCCGCCGCCGTCCTTCGGCCGCCACTGGTGTGCGCCGGCAGGGCTCTTGAAGAGCTCCCACTCATAGCCGAAGAGGATCTCGAAGAAGCTGTTGTCCCAGGTGGTGGGGGTGTTCGTCCAGATGCCCTCAAGACCGCTGGTGATCGCGTCACCGCCCTTGCCGGTACCGAAGGAGTTCCGCCAGCCCAGGCCCTGGTCCTCGATCGGGGCGGCCTCGGGGTCGGCGCCGACGCTCTCCGCCGGTCCGGCACCGTGCGTCTTGCCGAAGGTGTGACCACCGGCGATGAGGGCGACCGTCTCCTCGTCGTTCATCGCCATCCGGCGGAACGTCTCGCGGATGTCGCGGGCCGCGGCCAGCGGGTCCGGATTGCCGTTGGGGCCTTCCGGGTTGACGTAGATGAGGCCCATCTGGACGGCGCCGAGCGGGCTCTCCAGCTCGCGGTCGCCCGTGTAGCGCTCGTCCCCGAGCCACGTGGTCTCGGGACCCCAGTACACGTCCTCGTCGGGCTCCCACACGTCGGCGCGACCGCCGCCGAAGCCGAACGTCTCGAAGCCCATCGACTCCAGGGCGACGTTCCCGGTGAGGATCATGAGGTCGGCCCACGAGATGTTCTTGCCGTACTTCTTCTTGACCGGCCACAGCAGACGGCGGGCCTTGTCGAGGTTGCCGTTGTCCGGCCAGCTGTTGAGGGGCGCGAAGCGCTGCTGCCCGGCACCGGCGCCACCGCGGCCGTCGCTGATGCGGTATGTACCCGCGCTGTGCCAGGCCATCCGGATCATGAGCGGGCCGTAGTTCCCGAAGTCGGCGGGCCACCAGTCCTGCGAGGTGGTCAGCACCTCCGCGATGTCCCGCTTGACGGCCGGAAGGTCGAGGGCCCCGAACGCCTCGGCATAGTCGAAGTCCGCACCGAGGGGGTTGGCCACAGCGGGGTTCTTGGCCAGGATCTTCAGATTGAGGCGCTCCGGCCACCACTGACGGTTTCCACCGCCCTGCGTGGGGTGCGGGGCACGCCCGTGCGCGACCGGGCAGCCGCCCTCGCCCTCCGTTTTCGCGTCGGTGACGATTGCGTCGTGGTTCTCAGACATGGGAATCCTTCCGGACGGGGCGGATCACACTGCTCAGGAACTGCGGGCACAGGCACAGCCGGGGGACAGGCCCCGGTGGACGGAGAGTGACCCACGCGATCACACGCCCCGGAAGCGATCGCCCTGACGTCGTGGTGGCCACTGCCGCTTCCTGTCCCTTGGCTATTGCCATAACCGATCCTACGATGGACGCAATCCAAGTCAAGAAGCGAACCAAGTCTTTCCTCCTCGGACACTGGATGTGCAGACGCACACCCCCTGAATCGGGCATACCCCACCGAACCGGATAGGTGAACCTTATGAGCGGACTTCTGGAGCGACTCCGGGGGCGCGGCTGGCGGATGACCTCCCAGCGGCGTGTCGTTGCGGAGGTCCTCGACGGCGACCATGTGCACCTCACAGCCGACGAGGTGCACGCCCGGGCGGTGAGGCTGCTCCCGGAGATCTCCCGGGCCACCGTCTACAACGCCCTGGGTGAGCTCGTCGCTCTCGGTGAGGTGGTGGAGGTGTCCACCGACGGCCGCGCCAAGCGCTACGACCCCAACGCGCACCGGCCGCACCAGCACCTCGTGTGCTCCGGCTGCGGCATCATCCGCGACGTCCATCCGACCGGTGACCCGCTGGCCGGCCTCCCCGCGGAGGAACGGTTCGGATTCACGGTCTCCAAGGCCGAGGTGACCTATCGGGGAACGTGCCCGTCGTGCGACGCGCCGGGGGCGCCCCGGTAGCGCCGATGTCCGGGCCGCACGCCCGTTCGCCAGGCCGGTGGTCCCACTGTGGCCCGGCTCGGAAAGGGCCGGAACCCACAGGGCTGACGACCTTCACGCATACGTTCGGAGCCGGTGGGCACACGGATGTCAGCCAGGCTCACGAAGCGTGACACATCGGCTGTTTCACCCGAGAGGGAGAGGCAAGGAGGACGAACATGACTGCTGAAAGCGGAACCACGAAGAATTCCGGCGTCATGAGGTCGACGGCCCAGCGCACGGTGAACACGGCGAAGGCGAGCGGTGCGAAGGCCGCGGCGGCTGCGAGCGGAGCCGAGCGCGCGGCGCGCGACACGGCGAAGTCCGCGTCGCAGGGTGTCAGGTCCGCCGGCGGCGCCACCAAGCGGGCCGGCCGCGCTGCGGCGAGTGGGCTGCACAGCGGGCAGCAGGCCGTGACGGAGAACGCCACGAAGGCGGTCTCCGCCACCACCACCGCCTGGACGGTCGTCAAGCACAAGAAGGGGGTCGTGACCGGGGCGGCCGCGGGCGTCGCCGGAGTGGCCGGTGCCGCCTTCGCCCTGGGCCGCTCGACGGCGAAGCCGCCGGCCGGCCCGCTGACCCGGCTCACGCGCGGGCGGATCTGAGAAGGGAGTAACTTTCCCTTCCCGCCCGCACGTCACCAGCCGTCCGCCCCCGCCCCGTCTCCACGGGGCGGGGGCGGACGCGCGACCGGCCGGTGGCGTTCAGGCAGGCTCTCCTCCGACGCCCCGCCTTGACGAGCTGCCGCGACGAGCGGGCCGCGAGCCACCGGCCTTCTTCACGCCGGTGACCTGGAGGGGGCGATGCGCCCCCCTTGCGGTCCGTTCACAGCAGGTCACGGGGCACTGTCTCGTTCCAGGTGCGGGAGAAGACGCGCCGCTCGCCCTCGTAGCCGTCGAGAGTGGCGTCGATCAGGAACTCCGTCTCACTGCACCGGAGTTCGGTGCGCGTCTCCACCCGTACGTCCCAGTCGTCCCGCCCGAAGCGCATCGTCCACGCCGATTCGCCACCGACGGACGTGAAGTCGTCGGCGGTGGCCGTGTAGCGCTCGTAGGCCCGGCATCCGACGTCCATCCCGATCGCGTCGATGCGCACCGTACCCCGGTCCTTGACGATCTCCAGTGCCGACTCGTACCCGATCAGGTCCCGCTTGACCTCCCAGCGCTGCTCGGGAGGAGACAGCCGGGTGGTGGGGAGGGGCGGCGCGCCCTCCGGCTCACCGAAGGGGCGGTGCGGCATACCGTCCGGCTCGTCCACCGGGCGTACCGGCAGCGTCAGGGTGCTCGACCCTTCGTACACGCTGAGCAGGACGGGCCGCGGCGGCGGCCAGGCGAGCGGCCAGTACGACGTCGACAGGGACAGCCGGATCCGGTGACCGCGCGGAAAGACCTGGGCCACGCCGTTCAACTCCACGGTGGCCCGGTAGCGGCGCCCCGGCTCCAGCGGCTCGGGCTCGCCGGTCGTGTCGCGGTGTGTCAGGTTGAGCAGGCCGTACGTCACCCGCGTCGCCCGGCCGTCGGGTGCCACGTCGGAGATGCGCGCCGCGACCATGGCCACCGGTTCACTCACGGACAGGTCGAGCTCGACCGTCGGTGACCCCAGGATCTCCACCGCTTCCTCCAGCGGCCCGGTGTCGTAGACGAGCGAACCGCCGTCCTCCTCGCGCTGGTCGTACGGCAGGTCCGGCGGGGCGTTGTACGAGGCCCACTTGCCGGCGAACTGGCCCACCGAGAGCGGTGACTGCACCGTCGTGGCGTCGCCCGTACCGTCGCCGTCCCCCGCGGGCTCCGGATCGCCGGGCCTGAGGATGCGGTGCCGCGACAGCGGATGCGCGACCGCCTTGATGTGCGGCGAGGGCCAGCACGGCTCGCCGACCCAGCGTCCGGGGCGCTCCTCGTACGAGGTGGAGGGCGGCACACTCTCCTGCATCCAGGTCTGCAGCATGGGGCCGTCCATCACCCCGTTGTCCACGTCCTTGAGCCAGTGGTCCCACCACCGCACGACCTCCTGCAGATAGCCGATCGCGGGGCCCGGCTCACCGAGATGCGGGAACGTGTGGGACCAGGGGCCCACCAGCCCCTTGCGCGGAACGTCCAGATGACCGAGCAGGCGCATCACGGCGTTGGAGTAGCCGTCCGCCCAGCCACTGGACGCGAGCACCGGGCAGCGCACGGCCGTGTAGTCCTCGCAGACGGACGCGTGCCGCCAGTAGTCGTCGCGGCGTTGGTGGCGCAGCCACTTCAGGACCCAGGGCTCGGTGTGCTCCATCCGCTCGTGCCACATGTCACGCCACCGGTCCCCGACGACGGCGGGGTCCGGCGGGCACGTCGCGTACGCGAACATGGTCCCCGCCTCCGCGAGGTTGTCCGACAGCATCGTGCCGCCCATGTAGTGCATGTCGTCGGCGTACCGGTCGTCGGTGAACGACGCGATGACCACGGCACGCAGGCTCGGCGGCTGGCGGGCCGCGGTCTGCAGCGCGGCGAAGGCCCCCCAGGAGATGCCCATCATTCCCGTGGAGCCGTCGCACCAGGGCTGGTCGGCCAGCCAGGCCAGCACCTCTTCGGCGTCGGCCTGTTCCCGCTCCAGGTACTCGTCGGCCAGTACGCCCTCGGAGTCCCCGGTGCCCCGCAGATCCACACGCACGCACGCGTAGCCGTGGCCCGCGATGTACGGATGGTGGATGGAGTCGCGCACGGCGGTCAGGTCCCGCTTGCGGTAGGGGATGTACTCCAGCACCGCGGGCACCGGCTCGTCGTCCGATGACACCGGACGCCAGATCCTAGCGGACAGGCGTGTCCCGTCGGACAGGGGGACGACGACGTGCTCTTCTTCCTTCGTCTCGTGCGGCAGGTTGCTCACGCATCGCATACGGCGGTACCGCTCCTCTCGCTGGTCTGTCAGCCGTTCTTCAGGTCGCGCCCGCCCGGCGTGGTCTCGTCGAAGGCCAGGCCCAGGGCCGCCACGCAGCGGTCGTACTTCACCCGCAGTTCCTTCTCGCTGTCCCCGCCGGTGAAGATGTGCGCGATCTCGTAGCTGTAGGTGTCCTGCTGCGCGGTGTCCGAGAGGCGCTGTCCCTCCTCGGGCACCACGTCGACCCGGACGCCCGGAATCTCGCGCTCGATCCGCTCGATGTCCGCCCGCGAGGGAACGCGGTGCGCCACCCCGTCCGCGAACCACCGGTGGTACCACTTGGCGGCCATCGCGTACGGCCCGGCCCGGTGCGGGAACGAGGGGTCCTCGCCGAGTGCCAGGCTGATCATGCAGTGGTGGTTGGGGACGCCGTCGACGTACGCGAACAGCTCCGCATGCGACTGCGAGTGCCGGGGGTTGATCTCCAGCAGGCCGATCGCGTCGGTCCGCGGATCGTAGAAGTACTCGATGCTGAAGGTTGCCGCGTTCATGCCGATCTGGCGCATCACCCGTCCGGAGATGTCGTGCAGGCGGCGCACCACCGGTTCGGGCAGGGCCGAAGGGTACTGGTGGCGCAGAAAGCTCGAGGAGTCGGGATAGTTGATCGAGTCCAGGACGCCGTAGACGGTGACCTCGCCGTCGTGGACGTATCCCTCGACAGCGACCTGGAGTCCCGTGAGGGACTCCTCGGCCAGGCAGACCTGGCCCCCGACACCGGCCATCTCCTCGGGCAGGTCGAGCCGGTCGAGGATGTACTCGAAGGGGCGTCCCACCCTGGCGACCCCCGCGCGGATCTCCTCGACCGCCTCACGGAACTGCTGCTGGTCCTTGACACCGAAGGCGAGCTCGGACGAGTACGCCAGGGCGGGCTTCAGCCACATCGGGAATCGCATGCCCTCGGGCGGTCGGGGATCGTCCGCCTCCATGTCGACCCGGCCGAAGCGCGGGTGCTCCTCGATGACCTTCTGCTGCTCCAGGCGGCTCCAGTACTTGTGCTCGCACTTGACGACGGACCGCAGGTCCGTGCTGCGCGTGCCGTAGTGCTCGCTCAGCATCGGCACGAGCGTGCTCACGGGGAAGTCCCAGTAGCCGACGATCGCGTCGATGCTGCCGTCGAAGGCGTCGAGTACGCCCTTCGCCTTCTCGGCCAGGTCAGCCACCGACACCTCCCCGATCTGCAGTTCCTCGATCGTGAGCAGCGGGTGTAACGCGTACGTGTCGGCACGGGGAACGGCCAGTAGAGTTCTCAGATTCGCCTCTTCCAGACCGAGCACGAATATGTTCCTGCGCTGCGTGGACATGTGATTCACTCGCCTCCTTCGCGGGTTGCGCGATGCGGCGCGCCGTCGATGGCGTGCACTGGGCGCGTTCCTCGCACAGCGCGTTTCACACCTCCGCCCGGCAGCACAGGGGTGGTTCCGCAGCGAGCAGGACCGGCCCGCCCGGCGCCCCGGGCACCCGCGGTTGGCGCCTGTTCAGGCCGAGTCGTTGCGCAGCATGGGGCCCCACGGGCCCGGCTGATGGGTGATCACCTCGCACGCCTCGCCGATGGCGCAGGCGCCGATCCACGCCAGCGGCTCGACCTCCTTGACGAGAGGCTCGTTGTCCGGACCGCGTCCCGCCTCCGTGCCGTGCAGCACCCAGGGCCGGGTGCCGGGAGCCCTGACGCGGGGGAGGTGGGAGTAGTCGTACAGCCTGCGCGCCACCCATGTGCGTACCGAGCGGCCGTCCCACCAGATCTCGACGTCGAGTGCGTTCGCCGACAGTCCGGGCAGGGAGAGCCCCGTGAGCCCGTCCCTGCTGGATGCCAGTTCGAGATCGCACTCCGGACCGTGCGACCAGCGCACGTACAGACCCCGCCGGCTCGCGACCAGTTCAGCCAGGTCGTCCAGGGAGTCGAATACGGGCATTGATTCCGCGTCGCTCATAGCCCCTCGTCCGCAGCCTGCACCGACCGTTCTCCATCGGTTCCCCGAAGCGGGCCGAGTTAACTGCGGACGGGGCGGGGGGTACCCGAACGGGCGTATCGGTCAGGCCGGGCTCGCCACCGCCCTCGGAAACGCCGAGTGGTGCGTGCCCCGCCGTGGGCACGCACCACTCGGTTCAGCCGGTTCAGCCGGATCAGTCGGTCGGTACGGCTCCGGTGCGCGCGACCTCCGCGTACCAGCGGGCGCTGGACTTGGGCGTACGACGGCCGGTCGGGTAGTCCACGTACACCGCGCCGAAGCGCTTGCTGTAGCCGTAGCCCCACTCGAAGTTGTCGAGCAGCGACCACAGGAAGTAGCCACGGACATCCACGCCGTCCGCGATCGCGCGGTGCACCGCGGCGAGGTGACTCTGCAGATAGGCGATGCGGTCCGGGTCGTGAACGGTGCCCGCGGGGTCGACGTAGTCGTCGAACGCGGCGCCGTTCTCGGTGATGACGAGGGGAAGCGACGGGAACTCGCGCTTCAGGTCCCGCAGCAGGTCGTACAGACCGCTCGCGTCGACCGCCCAGCCCATCGCCGTGGTGCTGCCGGGCGGGCGGTGGAAAGCGACCCGGTCGGCGCCGGGCCACGGGCTGTGCTCGCTGACGCCGTGACCGTCGGAGTGGTGGACGCCTTCGCCCGTCGCGGCGGAGACCAGGGTCGGCGTGTAGTAGTTGACCCCCAGGAAGTCCAGCGGCTGCCGGATGTCCTGGGTGTCGCCGTCCCGGACGAACGACCAGTCCGTCAGGTGGGCGGTGTCGGCCAGTACGTCGGCCGGATAGGCGCCGCGGAGCATCGGGCCCGTGAAGACACGGTTGGCGACCCCGTCGATACGGCGGGCCGCGTCGATGTCCTCGGCGCTGCCGGTGAGCGACCGCACCTGATGGATGTTGAGCGTGACGGACATCCGGGCATCGGACGGCAGGACGGCGCGCATCGCCTGCACGGCCCGGCCGTGGCCGAGGTTGAGGTGGTGGGCCGCCCGCAGGGCGTCGACGGGGTCGGTGCGCCCGGGGGCGTGCACCCCGGAGCCGTAACCGAGGAACGCGCTGCACCAGGGCTCGTTGAGCGTCGTCCAGGTCTTCACCCGGTCACCGAGCGCTTCCGCGACGATGCCTGCGTACTCTGCGAAACGCTCCGCCGTGGCACGCTCGGGCCAGCCGCCGGCGTCCTCCAGCTCCTGCGGCAGATCCCAGTGGTAGAGGGTCGCCACCGGCTGGATGTTCTTCTCCAGCAGACCGTCGGTCAGGCGGCGGTAGAAGTCGAGCCCCTTCTGCACCGCGGGCCCGCGACCGGTGGGCTGTACGCGGGACCACGAGACGGAGAACCGGTACGCGCCGACGCCCAGGTCGGACATGATCTGCACGTCCTCGGGCCAGCGGTGGTAGTGGTCCGTCGCGATGTCCCCCGTGTCGCCGTTGCGGACCTTGCCGGGGGTGCGCGCGTAGGTGTCCCAGATCGACGGCGTCCGCCCGTCGGTGTCCGCGGCCCCCTCGATCTGGTAGGCGGCGGTGGCCGTCCCCCAGAGGAAGTCCGGCGGGAAGACGAGTGACGGCTGGGCGGGCAGGGGGGCGGAATGGGTGAGGCGCGAGGGGGCGGTGACCACGGTGAATCCTTTTGTGTGAAACGGGAGAGGGGGGAGGGGGAACTGGGTAAGGGGGAGGCTCGGAGGCTCAGCCCTTGACGGCGCCCTGCATGATGCCGCCGACGATCTGGCGGCCGAGGACGACGAACATCACGAGCAGGGGGAGCGTGCCTAGCAGCGCGCCCGCCATGATCAGCGACTGGTCGCGCACGTAACCGGCGCTGAGCTGGGTGAGGGCGACCGGCACGGTCGGGTTGTCCATGTTGAGCGCGATGAACGGCCAGAAGAAGTCGTTCCACGCGTGTACGAAAGTGATCATGAAGAGCACGGCCATCGCCGGCCTGGCCACCGGAAGCACGATGCTCCAGAAGATCCGCAGCGAGTGCGCGCCGTCCACGCGGGCGGCCTCGATGAGCTCGTCGGGCATCGACTCCATGAGGTACTGCCGCATGAAGAACACGCCGACGGCGCTGACCAGGGTCGGGAAGATGACGGCCGGCAGCCGTTGTCCCCAGCCCAGGTCGCTCATCATCATGAAGAGCGGGACCACACCGAGCTGCGGCGGGATCATCATCGTGCCGATGACGAGGGTCAGCAGCCCGTTGCGGCCCGAGAACCGCAGCTTGGCGAAGGCGAATCCGGCCAGGGTCGCGAAAAGTACGGTGGCCGTGGCGATACTGCCCGCAACGATCAGGCTGTTGAGCATCGCCTTGCCGAGCGCCGCTTCCGTCCAGGCCCTGCTCAGGTTGGTGAACAGATTGGGGCCGGGCAGGAACGGTGGCGGTGTCTGGGTCACCCGCGTGTTGTCGGTCGATGCCGCGACCATCGTCCAGTACAGAGGGAACAGGGACACGAGTGCGACGAGGCCGAGCAGGGCGTACGCCACGGGCCCCGCGTGGTGCTGACGTCCCGCCTTGACCTTGAGATAGGGGAGCCGGGAGCCGCTGCGGAACGGGGCGACGGACGGCTTGCTCTTCGAGGTGCGCCCGGGCGCACCCCGCAGACTGTCGGTGGTCATCGCTTTCCGCTCCTGATTCCCTGTGAGGTACGGGACCGGCCGGCCGCGCTCTTGATGAGGCGCTGCAGGACGAAGGCCAGGACCAGAATCAGGAACATGGCCCACGCGATGGTCGAGGCCCGGCCCATCTGGTAGTTCTTCCAGCCCTCCTCGTACATCAGCAGTCCGAGCGTCTGGTATTGGTTGTCGGCCCCGCCGGAGATTCCGTTCGGTCCCTGTCCGAAGATCAGCGGCTCGCCGAAGAGCTGCGTGGCTCCGATCGTCGACAGCACGATGGTGAACACGATCGTGGCCCGGATCCCGGGCACGGTCACCGTGAGGAACTGCTGCCAGCGCGAGGCCCCGTCGATCGCCGCCGCCTCGTAGCGGTCACGCGGGATGGCCTGCATCGCCGCCAGGTAGAGAAGGGCGTTGTAGCCGGTCCAGCGCCAGATGACGATGGTCGAGATCGCGATCTGGGCAGGCCACTTGTCGCCCTCCCAGTCGATGTTCTCCACGCCGAACATCCCGATGAACCAGTTGATCATCCCGAAGTCGCGCTCGAACAGCATGGTGAACACCAGCGCCGCGGCACCTACGGATGTCGCGTACGGCGTCAGGGCCGCGACGCGGAAGAAGGTCGAGCCGCGCAGCGAGTAGTTGAGGAGATGGGCGATGCCGAGCGCCATCAGCAACTGGGGCACCGTGGAGATGACACCGATGGTGATCGTGTTGCCGAGCGCGTTCCAGAATCGGTCATCGGCCCACAGCGCCGTGTAGTTGGCGAAACCACGCCACTCCATGAGGTCCATGGTGGCCAGCTCGACCTTGTGCAGCGAGATCCACGAGGTGTAGATCAGCGGGTAGAAACTGAAGGCGCCGAAGACGATGAAGAACGGGGCGACGAAACCGTACGGTGCGCCCCGCAGGTCGAGCCGGTGGAGCAGGTTGCGCCGTCGCTGCCGGGGCCGGTCCTTGTCACCGGGGACTTTGCGACCGGGGCCGGGCGGGGCGCCGGTTACCGGCCCGGCGGGACCGGGGGCCGGGGTGTGGGCGGAGGTGGAGGTGACCACTGCGGCCTCCTTCCTGAGGGAGAACTGAACTGGGCGTGTGGCGGCCGCCGCTGGGCGGCGCGGGTGTCGTTGAGGGAGCCGGCGGCCGGAGCGGCCCCGCCCGCACCCGGCGGGGAGGGCCGTCCGGCCGCAGGTGGCCGGGCCCGGGCGCTACGAGGCCCGGGCCCGGCACGCGGCGTACGTCAGCCGACGGCCTTGCGAATGCGCTCGTCCGTCGTGTCCCACGCCTCGGAGGGCTTCCTGCCCTTGGACTCGATCAGGTGCAGCCCCTGCGAGAAGGTGTCCTTGATCGTGCCGTCCTTGCGGCCGAGGACCTGCTCCGCCGGGATCTCGTTGGCGGCCGCGCCGAAGATCTCACCGATCGGCGCGTCGTTGAAGTACGGCGACTTCGCCCCCGAGACCTCAGGCTGGGCCAGTGCCTCCTTCGAGGAGGGGAAGTTGCCGATCCCCTTGAACAGGGCGGCCTGCTGGGCGGGAGCGGTCAGCCACGCCACGAGCTTCTGCGCTTCGGCCTTGACGGGGCTCTTGTCCAGGACTCCCAGGAAGGCGCCGCCCCAGTTGGCGCCCTTCGGTGCCTTGGCGACATCCCACTTGCCCTTGTTGGCGGGCCCCGCCTTCTCACTGATGTGGGCGAGCATCCACGCCGGACACACCGTGGTGGCGAAGGTGGAGTTGGCCAGGCCCGGGTCCCAGCCCGGCTGGAACTGGCGCAGCTTGGCCGTCATGCCTGAGGTGCCGGCCTCGGCCGCCAGGTCCCACGCCTCCTTCACCACGGGGTTCTTGTCGTAGATGAGCTCCCCGTCCTTGTCGTAGAACTGCTCGGAGGCGCCGTAGATCATGGCGTTGAACAGCCCGGTGGAACTGTCCATGAAGGCGAGCTTGCTGTTCTTCGAGCCGTCCTTGAACTTCTGTCCCGTCTCGACGTACTTGTTCCAGTCGCCCGCCCACAGCTCGGCGACCTCGTCCCGGTCCGTGGGGAGCCCGGCCTGCTCGAACATGTCCTTGCGGTAGCAGACCGCCATCGGGCCGATGTCCGTACCGAGTCCGAGGACCTTGCCGTCCGGTGTGGTCACCTGGTTGAGCTTCCACGGCTGAAAGTGGCCGGTGCCCTCGGTCTTGGCGAAGTCCGCGAACTTGGCGGCCTGGGTGTCCACGATCTCCTTGGCGCGGCCCACCTCGATGCCCTGGATGTCCTTGAGGCCGCTGCCGCCCGCGAGGTGGGTCTGGAGCGCGGTGTAGTACGTCTGCTCGTCACCGGCGATCTCCGCCTTGATGGTCACCCCCGGATTCTCGCGCTCGTACTGCTCGAGGAGCCCGGTCTCCTTGAAGCCCATGACGCCGAACAGGCCCATCGTGATGGTGACCTTGCCGTCCTTCTTGCCGCCTCCGGTGGAGGATGTGCTGCCTTCCGAGCAGCCCGCGAGCAGGCCGAGGGCAGCGATGGTCGAGACCGCGACGGTCGCTCGCGACCGTGACAGCGTTCGGGATATGCGCATGAGAGTCCTCCCAGCGGCGGCTCCGGCGCACGGCAATATCCGTTCGTCCGGTCCACGCTGCGGCTCGAAACGTGAAGTGGGATCGATTCCAATCGTGGTGGGATCGATCCCACCGACGTGCCGTGAAGACTGGCTAACTCCCCGCCCTGTGTCAAGAAGTTGAAACGAACTCATTTCAGAAGAGGTCGTTGCGTTCAACTGATGTGGCTGGGGGAAGTCGGACGCGGTCTGGCAGAATGCGCTGGCGAGCGCCGTTTCCGGGCGCCCGGAGCGTGCCTGACGGCGCGGAGCGAACGCGCCGGCGGCGCGGGACACGGGGGAGGGCACATGGGCACCGGTCGGCCGCCGACCATCAAGACCGTCGCCGCACGGGCAGGGGTGGGGCGTACGACGGTGTCCCGCGTCCTCAACGGCTCACCGCTGGTGAGCGACAAGGCGAAGGCCGCCGTCGAAGCGGCCATCGCGGAGCTCAACTTCGTACCGAGTTCGGTGGCGCGGGGACTCGTCACACGCCGGACCAACTCGATCGCCCTCGTGATCCCCGAGTCGGAGAGCCGGCTGGGTGCGGAGCCCTACTTCTCCGCCGTGATCCGGGGTGTGAGCACCGGACTGGCCGCGACGCAGACGCAGTTGCAGCTCGTGCTGGTCAGGGACAAGAGCGAGCTCGACCTGCTGACCGAGACCGTGACGGCCCGCCGGGTCGACGGGGTACTCCTCGTCTCGGTCCACCGGGACGATCCCCTGCCGGATCTGCTGGAGGCCCTGGGCCTGCCCACCGTCCTGGCAGGGCGGCGCTCGGACACCGAACCGCTCAGTCACGCGCACTCCGACAACCTCGGAGGGGCGGTGGCAGCCGTGCGCCACCTCATCGAACGCGGCCGGGAACGGATCGCGACGATCACCGGGCCGCTGGACATGGAGGTCGGCCGTGTCCGCCTCCAGGGATGGCGCGATGCCCTGACCGAGGCGGGCCGGTCGCCGGGTGAGGAGCTGGTGGCCGTTGCAGACTTCACCGAGGAGGGCGGACGCCGGGCCATGGTCGACCTGCTCGCCCGGGTCCCGGACCTGGACGCGGTGTTCGTGGCGTCGGATGTGATGGCGGCCGGTGTGCTGCTGGAGCTCCGGGCGCGGGGCAAGCGGGTTCCGGACGACATCGCGGTGGTCGGCTTCGACGACTCGCTGATCGCGCGCCACACGAACCCGTCCCTCACCAGCGTCCGTCAGCCGGTCGAGGAGATCGGCAGCACGATCGCCCAGATGCTCCTGGAGGAGATCGAGGATCCCGAGATGCCCCGGCGCTGTGTGCTGCTGCCCACCGAGCTGGTGGTCCGCGAGTCGTCCTGACGGCGCAGGCGACGGCTCCGCCGGTCGAGCAGGCGTTCTACGCGCGGACCTGCGTCACGCCGACACCCGCCGCCTCCACCGGTTCGGGCGCGCATGTTGCGAGGATTGCGGCTCCGGCCTCGTGCCGTGATCCGGTGCGCGGTACCGGACAGCCGCAGCGCTGCTCGCGGGCGCGCTTCTTCGGGAAGGACCGACGGTGCTGATCGACCTCACAGGGAATACCGCCCTGGTCACCGGATCGACCCAGGGCATCGGAGCGGCCATCGCGTCGGGCCTGGCCCGGGCGGGGGCACGCGTGGCCGTCAACGGCCGTACGGAGGCATCCGTCGCCGACGCGGTGGAACGGCTGAGCCGGCAGGACCCCGGAACCCGGTTCGTGTCGGCGCCCGGGGACATCGCCACGGACGAGGGCGCCGAACGGGTGGTAGGCGCCGTGCCGCGCGTGGACATCCTCGTCAACAACCTCGGAATCTTCGGTGCCGAGGACGCGCTCACCATCAGCGACGACGAATGGCGGCGGTACTTCGAGGTGAACGTGCTGTCGGCGGTCCGCATGATCCGCAGCTACCTGCCGGGCATGATGGAACGTTCCTGGGGGCGTGTCCAGAACATCGCCAGCGACTCCGCTGTCGTCATCCCCGCCGAAATGATCCATTACGGGATGTCGAAGACGGCACTCCTCGCGGTCTCGCGCGGATTCGCTAAGGAGGCGGCGGGGACGGGAGTCACGGTCAATTCGGTGATCGCGGGCCCCACCCACACCGGTGGGGTGGAGGACTTCGTCTACGAGCTGGTGGACAAGGACCTCCCCTGGGACGAGGCGCAGCGCGCGTTCATGCGCGAGCACCGGCCTCAGTCACTCATCCAGCGGCTGATCGAGCCCGACGAGATCGCGAACATGGTCGTCTACCTCAGCTCGGCCTTCGCCTCCGCCACGACGGGAGGAGCGGTCAGGGTGGACGGTGGATACGTGGACTCCATCCTGCCGTGAGCCGTGAGCCGTGAGCCGTGAGCCGTGAGCCGTGACCCGTGACCCTCGGGCCATGTCGTGACCGGTGCTCGTAGGCCGCTCGCCCCGGGGAGATCCTCGGAAGAATTCGCCGGGACGTGTCGATCCGGCCGTGCCTCGTTCGACGTACTGACGAGGGCAAGGAGCGGCGCCCGCGCTACCGGCCGGACGCCGTCCGTCCGGCCAGCCGCACGAAGGAGAAGGCCATGCCCAAGCTGCGCGTCCACAACGTCACCATCTCGCTGGACGGCTTCGCGTCCGGTCCCGACCAGCGTCTGGAGGAACCGCTCGGAGAGGGCTTCGAGATCGCACACGAGTGGATGTTCGCCGCGCTGCGGGAACGTGCCGAGGGCAGGCGCGGGATCGACGTCGAATACGTCGAACGCGGCGAGCACAACATCGGCGCCACCATCATGGGCCGCAACATGTTCGGGCCGGTGCGCGGACCGTGGCCGGACGAGTCCTGGACGGGCTGGTGGGGTGACAATCCGCCGTTCCACCACGACGTGTTCGTCCACACCCACCACCTGCGGCCGCCGCAGCCGATGGAGGGCGGGACCACGTTCCACTTCACGGACGAGCCCCTGGAGACCGTGCTGCAGCGCGCGTACGAGGCCGCTGAAGGCAAGGACGTACGTCTCGGCGGTGGAGCGGCCACGATCCAGCAGTACGTGCGAGCGGGGCTGGTCGACGAGATGCATCTGGTCATCGCGCCGATCCTCATCGGCAGCGGCGAGCGCCTGTTCGACAACCTCGGTGACCGGATCGACGGCTACCGGGTCGAGGAGATGGTCAGCTCACCGGCCGTCACGCACGCCCGGCTGATCCGCCGCTGACGGACCCGGGCCGACCCGGGCGAGGCCGCGTGGGCCGGCATCCGGACCGGCCCCGACCGGCCCGGTCCCGTCGCGAGGGGTCATACCGTCCGGCGAGGCGTGGCCAGCCAGTCCTTGTACGAGGTGGGGGCCAAGCGGGCTGCGGGACCGGCGACGAGGACGTCACCTTCGATCGCGGCGAACATGCCGGCCTGCTCGTCGGTGACGACCGTGCGGTCGTCCCGCCTCGTGGACAGCGTGAGGCGGCCGAGCTCGTCGAGGGCGAAAACGTCGGGCCCGGCGACGTCGAGCGTGCCGTTGAGCGGCCGGCCGGTGGCGACGTCCGCGAGGGCGGCGACCACGTCGGCGGTCGCGATGGGCTGCACGGGGGTGGAGGGCAGCCGGACGGTGCGGTCGTCCGCGGTCCAGGACATGACAGCGTCCACGAACTCGAAGAACTGGGTGGCGCGCACGATCGAGTAAGCGGTGGGACCCTGCCGCAACAGGTCCTCCTGCAGGGTCTTCGCGCGGTAGTAGTCCAGCTGCGGCACCTGGTCGACCCCGACGATGGAGAGGATGACCTGGTGGCCGACGCCCGCCCGTTCACCGGCGGCCAGCAGGTTCCCCATGGTGGTGCGGAAGAAGTCGGGGGAGGCCTCGTCGAACGTGGGGGAGTTCGTCACGTTGACGACCGTGTCCGCGCCCTGGAGTGCCTGGTCGAGGCCCGCACCGGTGAGCAGATCGACACCGGTCGACAGTGACGCGGGTGTCACCTCGTGTCCGGCCGAGCGGAGTGCGGTGACGAGCTGGGAACCGATGAGGCCGGTGGCGCCGATGACCGTGATCTTCATGATCGAGCCCTTCTGCGAGTCGCGTACCGAGTGGCGAAGGCCGAGTGACGCGCGCTCTAACCCGGACAGCTGATATCCGAGATAATACTCGGATAGTCTGTGTCTGAGTCAAATAGGAGCGCGCATGAAACTGTCCGGTGGCGTCGAATGGGCGCTGCACTGCTGCGTCGTACTGACCGCCGCGACCGAGCCTGTCCCGGCCGCCCGGCTGGCGTTGCTGCACGACGTCTCGCCCAGCTATCTGGCCAAGCAGATGCAGGCCCTGTCCCGGGCGGGCCTGGTGAAGTCCGTGCAGGGCAAGACCGGCGGATACGTCCTGACCAGGGCGGCGACCGCGATCACGGTCCTCGATGTCGTGCAGGCCGTCGACGGGGCGGACCCGGCGTTCGTGTGCACCGAGATTCGCCAACGGGGGCCCTTCGGGACGCCGCCCCAGGACTGCACGAAGCCGTGCCCCATCGCACGCGCGATGTCTGCCGCCGACGCCGCTTGGCGGGCATCGCTGCAGACCGTCTCCATAGCGGACCTCGTGGGCTCGGTGGAAACGGACAGCGGGCCCGAAGCCCTGCCACGCATAGGTACGTGGCTCAACGGGGCGAGCACCCCCCGCGACTGAGAGGTACGGTGCGGCCGGCCGCCGCCACCGCCCCGCAGGCCGCCGTCGCACGCATGGTGCTGTGCCCGCGCCGCTCCTCGTCGGTGGGGGTCTCCACTCACTCGGTGGACCCGTCGACGAGCCTGACGGTGTGAAGTAGCGCGAATCGGAGTCGACTCCGCCGGATTCGTCCCCCAGGCCCGACCGGTGGCGCCGGCCACCGCCACCCCGGATCGGTCAGTGAAACTGTCCCGGGCCGGCGACGAAGCGGGCCAGCTCGTTCGCGGCGCCGCGTGGCAGATCGCGGACCGCTGCGTCCGGCAGGCCCGCGATCACGGCGCGCAGCCGCGCCGCGAGGTCAGCAGCACGGTCCAGGCCGAGGCCGGGACGCCGACGGCCGAGAGCAGCAGGTCCCCCTCGTAGAAGTACGCGTCCAGCAGCGGGCGTTCGAGCAGCAGGCGCACCGCGGGCGGCAGGACGAACGGCAGGGCCACCCGCTGCGTGAGCAGGGTGCGCAGATCCGCCGGGCGCAGCTCGCTCAGCGGCACACGCCGCAGCTCATGCACTCTGCGGACCAGATGCGTCGCGTCGGCAGCGGGCGCCGCCCAGCGCGGTGGATCGAGGTCGTCGAGAGTGCGGTCGAGGTGGAGGAGGCGGTCCATGGCCTCATTCTCGTCCCTGGCCGCAGCACGACACGGCTCACCGGCGACCGGCTGCCCGACCGCTGGTGCCCGTACCCTTTCGACACCATGGATGGGAAACCGCCGGGGGTGATCACCCGAGTGATGCGCCGACGGTGGTCCGGCTTGCCGTTGGGGGCGCCCCGAGCGGTGTGTACGACAGCTCCCACGGCACGCTCTGTATGTGCTCCCGCCAGAGCAGCGCAGCGTGCTTCCTCTCCCAGGATGCCGCGATTCCGGCCCGTATCAACCAGTCCATGGCCATGGCCAAGGGGGCCAGTGTCAGCCAGGGGTTCACAGCCAGTCCGATGACCAGTGCAGGAACCAACATCACTGGCAGGAAGCGCCAGTTGAAGAGGAGAGGGCCCACGGAGTAGTCGGCGGGCAGCACCGTTTCGGGATCCTTGAGCGGCACCGCCTCGTCGAAGTCGCGAACCAGACCGATCCACCTGAGACGGGATGCCTCCAACAGGCCGAACAGCAGGCCGCATCCGACAACGACGAGGGCGACCTTCCGCACGGTGTCGTCGACGACCGGCAGTTCCCCCCGCACGCCGAACGCCACCGGTGCGCTCAAGGCGCTGGCGCACAGAGCCGACACCACACCCATCAGCTGATGGTGGACGTACCTGATCATCTGGCTCCCCCGATGACTCCGCCGAAATGCCCCGTGTGTATGGGTTCTCTGTGGGCCGGACGGCGTCCACGATAGTTTTTGCGCGTTGGTTCAACCCTCCTGGCAGCTTGAACTGCCGGTGAACATCGGGCCTGTGGGCCGTGGGCGAAGCCCCGCAGCACCGGCCGTCCCGTACGACACCGTGGACGCGGCGCTCCCGGGACGGGAAGCTTGACCGAAGCACCCCAGGCAGGTGGTCCAGGTAGGCGACGGCTCCGGTCGAGCCGTCGGGCCGTCGGGCCGTCGGGCCGTCGGGCGGAGGGACAGCGGAGGGACATATGAAGCGGAGCAGGAGCCATGCAGCGGCGTGCTCGGCGCTGATGAGCGCGGTGATTCTGCTGACGGGATGTGGCGGGGGGAGCGGCGCTGATTCGTCCGAGGGAGTGCCTGGGGCATCCCCCAGCAGTGCCGGCTCGGGCGCCACCGACGCCGCTACCCCCACCGCCTCCGCCGGACCGTCGTCCACGTCCTCGGGTCCTGCCTCCACACCAACCTTGTCCGCCTCCGCTGACCCTGTGCGTGCGGACGACCTCCTTGTCGTCGTGACGGTCAGCGGGGGGATCGACGGTCGGCACCGGAGCGTGCTCATCGACGGCGACGGTTCGTACGCGACGCTGTCGCGCGGGGAGCCCGAGGGGAAGGGGCGGATGAAGCCCGCGGAGCTGGCGGCGTTGCGTGCGGCTCTTGCGGAGTCGGAGTTCGCGACCCTGCCCCGGGTCAACCTCGCTGAGCAGCCCATCCCCGACGGGCTCACCACCGCTGTCGTGTATCAGGGCCATGAGGTGGTGACGGACGGATCGAAACCGCTGCCCGGACTGGACCGTGTCATAGCGGCCCTGCCACCCATGGAGGCCCGGTCGTGACCATCCCGCCAAGGGGGTGAGGAGCAGCCGGTGCCCGCGGCGCCGCGCTGGAGCGGGGGAGTGGGTAGGGAGCAGTGGCCCCGGCCTCGGGTGGGGCGGTGAGGGCCACCGCCGCTTCGGTTCAGCCGAGGCGGACCGTCACCCTCTGCGGCGCGCCCGCCCGGCCGGTGAGGTCGCCGAACGTCAGCTTCAACGAAGGCCCGGTGGTGGCGCCGACCAGGGTGGACGGCCTGGAGAGCACCTTGGTGACCCGCCGGTTCCAGGAGACCTCCAGGGAGGTGGCCTGCCTGGACGGGTCCGAGACGACGATCGTCGCCGTGCCGTTCCCGTGCTCACGGACGAGCACGGAGGCGGGCGCGTTCGCGGTGATCCTCTCCACGGTGCCGGGTGCCCAGAAGTTGACCGCGGTGAGTCCGAGGCGGCTCACCCGTACACCCTGCCGGGTGCCCGTGTTCGCGAGGATCCTGAGCCAGTCATGGTCACCGGCACGCCGGGCCGTGGCCTGTGCACTCGCGCCCGGCATGAGGACGTACGCGTAACGGCCGTCGACCGGGTCGGTGCCGTGGTCGGTGAACAGGGTCAGGTAGCGGCGGGTGAGGGGGTCGGCCGGCCCGCCTGCGTTGATGTCCTTCCAGGCGCCCGTCCGTTCCTCGCGTACCGCGTCGACCTTGGCTCCACCGGGGAAGACGTAACCGGCCTGGCCGGCGATGTGCGCCCACCCGGCGTTCTCGAAGGTCGCCGACCAGCCCTGGGCCGTGGGCTGCTGCCTGCCGTCGACGGTGAGGGCGGGCGCACCGCTGGTGCCGAGGTGGCGGTTGTCGATCGTGGTCTCGACGGGGAATCCGTCGGCCGATGTGATTCCCGCGCCGAGGCAGACGACGGAGTCGTCCAGCCAGAACCAGGACTTCTTCGCCTCCATCGTGCCGGACAGGCCCTTCAGGTGCTGGCCGGTGACGCCGAACTCGCCGTCGGTGGTGCCGCCGACCCAGGCGGCGTCGGGCATGGGCTGACCCCAGTTGCCTCCTTCGCCGTCCGCGAGTGGCTTACGGGAAGCCGTGATGCCGGGCAGACGGTAGGGATCGACCGTCGGCCAGTACGCGTCGGAGTACTGCTCCAGGCCGAAGTCGTCGCCCCACCAGGAGAGCCAGCCGGAGCCGGTGTGGTAGCCCCGGGCGTTCTCACCGTTGCCGAACTCGTAGTGCGCGATGCGGTTCGAGGCCATCGAGACCGATGCGGCCCAGGTGCGACGGCGGTGGGTTGCGCGGTCCATGTGGTGGAACAGCCGGTGCTCGACGGGCTCGGGGGCCTCCATGACGGACGCGTCGTCCTGCACACCCTGCAGCAGCGACGCCCGGATCAGGCTCAGACCGGGGTTCTTGAGGGGCGGGTAGTGGTAGTCGCGCCGCATCCAGCCCTTGACCATCGCCCGCCAGCGGGCGTTCTCCTCGGCGCCGGCGCCCTGGCCGAGCAGCACGAGGGTGGCGAGCAGGCCGTGGGCGCGCTGGTGCTCGTTGCCACCGCTGCGGCTGATGCCGCGCGAGGTGACGTTGTCCATGATCAGTCCGTTGTAGATGAACGGTGCGACGGCCTTCTCGACGGTGTCGAGGAAGAGCTGGGTGTTCGGGTCGTTCAGCTGCCAGGCGGATCCGCGCAGCAGCGCGAGCAGGCGTCCCACGCCGTCGTGTAGCACGGCGCCGTAACCGCCGATGTAGGGCACGTTGCGGTGCTGGATGAACGAGCCGTCGGAGTAGAAGCCGTCACCCGAGGTCACATAGGGGAAGACCGGAGCGAGCGCACGGGCGGCGAGTGCGACCTTGTCCGGATCCTCGCCGACGATGCCGCGCAGGACGATGCTGCGGCACAGGTCGACACGGTTCGCGCCCGTGCTGGTGCCGGTGTACTCGGCCACCGCCGAGTCGGGCACGAAATGGTCGACGGCCCGGCAGAAGGCGGCGATCCGGTCCGGGTTCAGGTGTTCGTGGAGGAGCACGCAGGTGTCCATGAGCGCCTGCGCACCGCCGATCTGCCAGTTCCACCAGTTGCCATAGCGCGTGGTGTTCTCGTTGTAGACCTCGGCGTGGACGTGGTCGAGTCCCGCGACGACCGCGTTCAGCAGCTCGGTGTCACCGGTCAGCCCGGTGCCGGGCTGACAGAACGCCTGCGCCATCAGGTTCAGCCTCGTGAAGGTGTCGTTCATACGCGACGAGAAGACGTACGACTCCGCGTCCAGGTCGGGCTCCGGGTCGCTCCACACCAGCCCCGGCCAGAGCGAGCCGCTCGCCGGAGCGATGGTCGACAGGTAGTCCCGCGCGGACGTGCCGAGGCCGGCGAGGAGCGTCCTGAACGGCTCGGCTGTCGGACTGAACCCCGTACCCAGCACAAGATCACGCCATTTCGCCCGAAGGGCGGCGAACTGTTCGTCCACGGTGACCGTTTCACCGGCGACGGCTGGGCCGGGTACCAGTCCTGTGAGCCCCGCGGCGAGGGCGGTGCCCCCGGCGGCGTACAGGAAGGCGCGACGATGCCAGGCCGAAGCAGTCATGGAGGATCCCATCCTTGTGGGGATGCCTTGCAGTCGGACTCCCGGCCCGGCCTACGGCCATCCCCGTAGTGGCTGCGCCGGCCGACGCGGAGCCCCGGGTGCGCACGGGCGGCGCTCGGGAGGCCTCGCAGGGTGCCGGACATCTACGGATCGGACCGCGGTGAGCGGTCCTACTGGTTGGCCAGACTGGGATTCCCGCATCGCGAAGTCAACGATCGACGTTCAATCGGTCAAGAAACGGTCAATGAACGGTCGGTCGGATGCGTGGGCGCCGCACGACTCCCGCACGCGCAGCTGCGGCATCAGCTCGATGTGTGAGCTCTCCGCGCCCGGTTCCTGGAGCCGGCGCAGCAGGAGCTTCACAGCCGCTTCGCCCATCGCGTGCTTCGCCGGCGCGATCGAGGTGAGCCGTACGTCCGCCAGGCCGGCCAGCTCGTCGTCGTAGCAGACGATCGCGAAGTCCTCCGGCACGCGAAGCCCACGGACCGTCAGCCGTTGGAGCAGGTTGATCGCGTCGGCGTCGGTGTGCACGATCGCGGCCCTCACCCCGTCGTTGACGGCGAGGTCGAGGAGCCGGTCCACGTCCTGCTCGAACGTCTCGAATCCGCCGGGGCCGGTGGACCCGTGCGGGGACAGGTCGTCCGCGGGGAGTCCGAGGGAGTCGATCGCGGCGTGGTATCCGCGCCGGATGTAGGGGCAGGAATGCGTGGTCCGGGAGAGGAGGGCTACGCGACGGTGGCCGAGGGCGGCGAGATGGCGTACCCCCGAGGCGGTGCCCTGCGCATGGGCGGAGCTCACCCGGTCGCCCTCGGCACCTGGAGCGCCCACCGGGACGTGCCGTTCCACCAGGACGGCTGGGACCGGCAGGTCCGCGAGCTGCCGCAGGTCGTCCTCGTCCGGCCCCTCGACGCCCCAGCTGGGGGTCAGGAGCAGACCGGTGGCGCCTGCCTCGACGAGGGTCCTGACGCGGGTCGCGTCCTGGTCCCTGCGGTAGTCGGTCGTGCCGACGAGCAGCCGCGCCCCGACGGCCGCCGCCGCGTCCCGGGCACCGCGGATGACCGACGGATAGAAGTAGCCGGCCGCCGGTACCACCATGCCCAGCATCAGTCCTCCCGGGGCGGTGGGAGGTGCCGAGCGTGCGAGGCGGGTTTCGCGCGGGCTGAGCCGCGCTGTCGGCCAGACGGCTGATCCGTGCAGTCGCCGTACGAGCCCCACGTCGGCGAGTGCGGCGACGTCCCGTCTGGCCGTTTCGACGGAGGTGCCCAGGGCCGCTGCCAGATCGGCGATGCGCACGCTTCCGCGCTCCCGCACGAGCCGGATCACCCGCTTGTGCCGTTCGTCCACACGTTCACGCATGGGTTTCTTCCTCCCCGCCCCGCTCCCCGGTCCGTTCTCCGGCCGCGGTGGTCCGTCCAGCCCGTCCTGCGTCCGATGACCGCATGATGGCCGCGTCGAGCCCGGCACGGGCCGGTCGGACGTGATCGTGATCTTTCTTTGTTGTTCGTCCCGCGCTGTGTCGATGAGTTTCCTCATGCCCGGCAGTCATAGATCATGTCGGTACGGGCGACAGCCCCACCAGAGGCCGAAGCGCACACCGACCGAAGTTGCCGAGAACCAGACACGAGACACCGGGGAACCTTAGATGCGTACTCTGATCAGCACTGCCTTCATCTCCCTCGACGGTGTCATGGAGGCCCCGGGTGGCGAGCCCGGCTACCGCAACTCCGGCTGGACCTTCAAGGACATGGAGTTCCTCCCCGAGGCGTATGAGCTCAAGGGCCGGGAGCAGGCGGAAGCGACCGCGATGCTGCTGGGCCGCGCGAGCTACGAGGCGTTCAGCCCGGTGTGGCCGGACATGGAGGACTTCGCCGAGTACAGGGCGATGCCGAAGTACGTCCTGTCCACCACCCTCACCCAGGACGACCTGGTCACGAACTGGGGCGAGACCACGATCCTGCGCTCGCTCGACGACATCGCCGCGCTGAAGGAGACCGAGGGCGGCGCGATCATCATCCACGGCAGCGCCGCGATGAACCGGAGCCTGTCGGACGCCGGTCTGATCGACCGCTACCACCTCCTCGTCTTCCCGCTGCTGCTCGGTGCGGGCAAGCGCCTGTTCAGCGACACGGACAAGGACACGCAGAAGCTGAAGCTGGTCGAGCACGAGGCTTACGCCAACGGTATCCAGAAGAACGTCTTCGACGTCATCCGCTGACGAGCAGTCACCGCCCGTTTCCCTCAAGGCTTCCTCAGGAAATCCCGCATATACCGCGGTGATCGCGGAAGTTGCTTAGGTTGCAGCTGACCTGAACAGTCAACTCCGTTCCGTCGCAGGGGGAACGCCCGTGAGTGATTCGATGAGGACCGGCGTCGGGGGCGGTGGCCCTAAGGCACAGCGGAAGGCGGCGCCGCCTCCGCAGTGTGGAGAGCGGCCGCCGCCGTCCGGCGGGACCGACCGCGTGAAACGGCAATCGCGCTCACGCTCCCTGGCCCTCTGCCACGTCGTCCTGTCCGCCGCCCTTGCCGCCGGCTGCACGGGCGGCTCCAGCGAGCGGTCAGGGCCGACACACCGAAAGGGGTCACGTCGGAGCAACGGGCCCATCCCTCCCAGGCCTTAGGCCGCATGGAGGAGAGTCTCGGCGAGCGGGCCGAGGCGGCACTCGGTACCCAGAAGACCGACGACAGCGGTCCGCTGTTCGTCGAGGCGGGCCTTGAGCGCGTAGCCGACGGATTCCACACCGAGCCGGAACTGACACGCGGACACACGTACACACTGGCTGTCGCCTGCGTGGGTCAGGGCCGCGTCTCCCTCACCCTCGCCCCCGAAGCCACCGGCCGCCGGACCGTGGACTGCGACGGGGTCCCGTATCGCCTGGACATCACCGCGTCATCGGCGCGGATCAGGATCGGCACCGACGCGATGCCGGGAGCCTCGGGAATGGTCGCCTGGCGGCTGGACAGGGCAGACACCCGATCCGGGTGACAACGGCCTGACCTTCCCCGGTCGTACGGCGCGCCTGAGCCGGGCCGCGAACTGCCCTGTGCCCTGTCCGGCAGCTCGGTTCCCGCGCTGCCGCTCTCCACGCGGTCTGGACAGTGCACCGACTGCTCGGCCACGCTGCTTCAGGCCATCCGGCCGGCCGTCGCCAGGAGAGGACCCTCGTCATGAGCACTGCGCACCGCCTGCTCGGTTCCGGAGACCACAAGGTCCTGGTGCTCCACGACTGGTTCGGCACGAGCGCCGGCTGGGGTTCCTTCCTGGACTATCTGGACGGCGACACCTTCAGTTACGCCTTCCTCGACTACCGCGGCTACGGTGACCGCAAGGACGTCACCGGTGCGTACACGCTCGCGGAGATCGCCGACGACGCCCTCGCCCTGGCCGACGAGCTCGGCTGGGAGAACTTCTCCCTCGTGGGCCACTCCATGGGCGGCAAGGCCGTCCAGCAGGTGCTGGCACAGGCCCCGCACCGGGTACGCAAACTGGTCGGCCTGGCCCCGGTCCCCGCCGGTGCGTACCCCCTCGACGCCGACGGCGAAGCCCTCTTCTTCGGCGCCGCACTCGACCGCGACAAGAGACTCGCCATCGTGGATCTGGTCACCGGGCAGCGCGCGAGCAGGGCGTGGGTCGCCCTGATGGTCGACCGTTCCATCGAGCACTCGACCCGTGAGGCGTTCGGCGGGTACGTCCAGGACTGGGTCACCGCGGACCTGGCCCACCGGATCTCCGGCAGCCCCGTCCCGGTCAAGGTCATCGTGGGCGAGCACGATCTCGCGCTGACCGCCGAGGTGATGCGCGGTACGTGGCTCGCCCACTACCCGAACGCGGAGCTGGAGGAGATCGCCAACAGCGGCCACTACCCGATGCACGAGACACCGGTGGCACTGGCGACGTCACTTGAGGCATTCCTGCGCGCCTGAACGCCCTCGCACTGAGCTCGACCCGTACGTCTTCCGGCGATGGCGGTCTACACGCCGATGATCGAGGTCTGCCCCGGCGGCCGGCGGCATTCGGCCCGGAATCGCCGGAGTACCGGACACCGCCGTCACCGATGACCCGGACATGCCCGGCGTCCGCTACTCCGGCGGCGTCCGCAGTTGCGCCGGCGTCGGCCAGGCGTCGCAGGGCTCGGGTGCCAACGCAGCGTCCGTGCCCCGCAGTCTCACCATGACGCTGCCGTCCGGGCTCTCCGCATACGCGACGGTGCAGACGAGCTGACGTCTGGCAGGTCCGGTCAGACCACGCACGGGGTTGCCCACCACGACGTCCGCCGTCTTGCCGGACAGTGAGATGCGGACATCGGCGATCGCGGCGGTCAGTGACGAATCGTTGCGCATCCCGGCCCGGCGCTCCGCCTTCTGCGGGCCCGCAACCAGCGCGGCCACGGTTTTCTCCGTCGGCGGCCGGGTGGGGGCAGCCGAATCGGCCCCGCCGTCGGTGGAGGAGCTGTACTCCCCGCCGAAACCCCCGGAGTCCCCGTCGCCCACAATCCGCGCCACCGGCATCAGGGCGCCGTCCGGGGAGAGGAAGAAGAGCAGCATCCGGACCTGCCGTGCCGGGAGTATGTCCACGGTCGCCGGGCCACTCGCCCCCACGACATCCGTTTCCTGGATGCCGCACGCGGTGAGTGCCGCCAGCGCCGCCACGCCTGCGGCAGGACGAAGGAACGGCCTCATTCCGATGTCTCCCCTTCGCCGGGCCGAGTGGCCAGCGGTATCTCGACCGTGAAGACCGCGCCGCCCCCCGGACCGTTCGCGGCCCGGACGGTGCCGCCGTGCAACCGCACGTTCTCCTGCGTGATCGCGAGTCCGAGACCACTGCCCGCCGTGCGGACACGAGCCGCGTCGGCCTTGTAGAACCGGTCGAAAATATGCGGCAGCACGTCGGGCAGGATGCCGGGGCCGTTGTCGGTGACCTGGGTGACCAGCACCTCCGTCCCGTCCGCGGCCGAACCGGTGTCCACCCGTACGGTGACGGGCCCGCTGCCGTGCCGCAGCGCGTTGCCGACCAGGTTGGCGACCACGACGTCGAACCGGCGCGGGTCCAGGCGGATCCTGATGCCCTCGCGCAGCTCGGTGCGGACGAGACCGTCCCAGTGCCGGTTGTGGAGCGTCTTGCGCACGGTTTCCGCGGCGTCGACCTCGTCGGTGTTCAGCTCGGCGGCGCGGGCGTCGAAGCGGGAGATCTCCATCAGGTCCTCGACGAGCACGGCGAGCTTGCCGGTCTCCGCGCTGATCAGCCGGACCGCCCGCGCGGTGTCGGGGTCGAGGCTGTCGGCGTCCTCGTCGAGGACCTCGGTGACGGCGAGCATCCCGGCGAGCGGGGTACGCAGTTCGTGCGAGACGTCGGATGCGAACCGGCGGGCGCGGGCTTCGGCACGCTTGAGCTCGTCCACGGAGCGTTCCAGTTGGCCGGCCGACTCGTTGAACGTACCTGCCAGCCGGGCGAGTTCGTCGTTCCCCCTGACCGGGATACGGGTGTCGAGGCGGCCGCTGCCCATGGAACGGGCAGCATCGTTCAGCGCACGGACGGGGCGCAGCACACTGCGCGCCGCGATCAGTGCGGGCACGAGGGCGATGACCAGGCCGGGCAGCGCGCCGTTGCGCGCGGCGGTGAGCAAGGCGTCGACGTTGTCCTGTTCGACCGTCATCCGCATCACGGCGAACAGGAGGAGCCCGGTGGGCAGGCTGCTGCTGCTCACGTCGGTCCTGGTGACGACGGGGATGCCGATGGTCAGGTAGGGCACGTCGTTGCTGACGACCCTCTGGAAACCGCCGTACGGCGAGGAGAGGGCGATGCGCCGCAGCTCGGCGGTGACCACCGAGGAGGTGGGGCTGGTGCCGGAGGAGACGCGCAGTGAACCGTACTCGGCGAAGACGATCCAGGGGCGCGGTTTCGCCTTGCTCGCGATGACGAAAAGTGACTCCCGGAGCATGTCGGGGTCCACCGGCAGTGAGGGGGCCAAGGTCTCGGCCTGCTCGCGGAAAGACGTCACCGCCGTGTCCTGGGCACCGGCCAGAACGGCGTTGCGCGCCTCACGGTAGGTGAGAGCGGCGGTCGTCCCGGCGCTGACCGCTGCCACCAGCAGGAACGCGAGGACGAGACGGGTACGCAGGCCGAACGGCCCTGTCCGGTGCGGTCGGTCGGATCGCGGAACACGGCTCGCGGCGCGGGAGGGGTGGGCGCCGGGGGAGGTCACAGCGGCCCGAAGCGGTAGCCGAAGCCGCGCAGCGTCTGTATGTAGCGTGGGCTGCCCGGTGTGTCCTCGATCTTGTTGCGGAGACGTCGTACGCAGGTGTCCACGAGGCGCGCGTCACCGTGGTAGCTGTGCTCCCACACGTGCTCCAGGAGTTGCTGACGGCTGAAAACCTGCTCGGGCGCTGCCGACAGGTGCAGGAGCAGTTTCATCTCGGACGGGGCGAGCGCGACGCGCGTCCCCTTCTTGGCGACGGTGAGTCCGGTGCGGTCCACGGCGAGGTCACCGTGGAACTCCACGGCGGGTCTTCCGCCACCGGGCGCCTCGATCCTGCGCAGCACCGCACGGATGCGGGCTTCGATGACCTCGGTCCTGGCGGGTTTGACGATGTAGTCGTCGGCACCGGCCTCCAGGCCGACGACGACGTCGAAATCGTCGTCCCGCGCGGTGAGCATGATGATCGGCAACTGGCTGTCCTCGCGCACCCGGCGGCAGACCTGCACCCCGTTCATGCCCGGGAGCATCAGGTCGAGCAGGAGCAGATCGGGCCGGAACTCGACGAGCGCGGCGAGCCCGGCCTCGCCGGTGGCGGCGGTCCGTACGTCGTGACCGCGCCGGCGTAGTCCGAGCTCGACCCCTTCGCGCACGGAGGGGTCGTCTTCGATGAGGAGCACGCGTGGCATGGGCAAAGTATCCCTGGGAGCTGGGTGAAAGGGAGGGGCGGGCCGCTCATCGCCTGCGGCGCAGGCGGGCGGCCGCGCCGGTGACGAGCGCGGCGATCTCGGTCAGCCGCAGCGGGCGGGCCAGCAGGAGGAAGACGGCGCTGATGGCCAGGGCCCCCGCGCCGGTGGCCGCGGCCGGCCCGCCGGGGGCCGCCCAGCGCGCGGTGACGTATCCGACCAGCGTCGCGGGAACGGCGGCGAGCAGCAGCCGGGCCTGCGCGGCGAGCGTCGCGGACCGCCACAACGTGGGTGCCCGCGTGTGCTTCCCGGCGAGGCCGCGGTTCAGTACGAGGGCGGTGACCGCCCAGCCCACGAACAGGGCCAGCGAGTACGCCCCGGCAATGCCCGTCACCGCCCAGCGCGCCGGTAGCAGCACGTACGCGGTCACGGACAGGCCCGCGTTCAGTCCGGCGATCAGCAGGTTGATGAGGAAGGGGGTGCGCGTGTCGGACAGCGCGTAGAAGGTGCGGGACAGGACGTACTGCCCCGAGAAGGCGATCAGCCCCGGTGCGAACGCCATCAGCGTGCCCGCCATGACGGCGATGTCGCCCGCGTCCGTCTCGCCGTACCCGAACACGAGTGTCATCGCGGGCAGGGCGAGGGCGAACAGCGCGCACGCCGCGGGTACGACGGCCGCCGCACTCGTGCGCAGCGCGTACGAGAGGTCACGCCGTATCCCCACCGTGTCGCCGTCGGCGGCGGCCGCGCTCATCCGGGGCATCAGCGCCGTCACCAGCGACACCGTGATGATGCCGTGCGGCACCGCCCACAGCAGGTAGGCGTTGTTGTAAGCGCTGAAACCGGCACCCCCGTCGATGCCGGCCGCTTGCGCGCGCACGCCCGCCGCGGTGGCCAGGCGTGTCGTTACCCAGTACGCCGCCTGGTTGGTGAGCACCAGGAGCACCAGCCACCCGGCGGACCGCAACGGGCGGGTGAGCCCGCTGCCGCGCCAGTCGAAGCGGGGACGGAAGCGGAAGCGGGCCGCGCGCAGGGCAGGCACCAGAGCCAGCGCCTGGACGGCTATGCCCGCGGTGGTGCCCCACCCGAGCAGTGCGGTCTCCGACGTGGTGAGTGACCCGCCGTCGCCGGCCGCGAGGTACAGGCCGAAGCACGCGACGACGACGACGTTGTTCAGGACGGGTGTCCACATCATCGCGCCGAACCGGCCACGCGCGTTGAGCACTTGGCCGAGCAGGGTGAACAGCCCGAGGAAGAAGATCTGCGGCAGACAGTAGCGCGCGAAGGCGACCGTCATGGTGGCCTGCCCGCCGGTGTAGTCGGTGTACGCGCCGACGATCGCGGGCGCGCCCCACACCGCTGCCCCGGTGATCACCAGCAGGACGAGGACGCAGACGGTGAGGAGCCGGTCGGTGTAGGCCGCTCCGCCGTCCTGGTGCTGCTTGGCGGCCTTGACGAGTTCGGGTACGAACACCGCGTTGAGGGCGCCGCCGATGAGCAGCATGTAGACGATGGTGGGCACGGAGTTGCCGACGGCGTACCCGTCCGCGGCCAGCCCAAGGCCGAGTGCGGCGGCGACCACGGAGGACCGTACGAACCCGGTCGTCCGGGAGACGACCGACCCGGCGGCCATGATCGCGCCGCTGCGCAGGACGGAGGGGGACCGGGGCGGCGCCGCCACGTCGGATGCGGGCGTCGTCGTCGTGGACGGAGTGCTCATCGACGCGCCAAGTACGCCTGAAAGGCGCGGTGGAGCGCATGGTTGGCTGTGCCGTCCAACGGTCTCTCCCATTCCCCCAGCGTCTCGACGACCTCGCCTCCGGTGCCGAGCTTCCAGCGCAGCAGTCCGTGGGCCCGGTCGTCGGGATCGAGGGTCGAGGGTACCCCGCGCATGTCGTAGACATCGGCGCCCAGCGCTTGGGCGTCGAGCATCATGCGCCACTGCAGAAGATTTGAGGGACGCACCTCGCGACGGTGGTCGGCGGAGGCGCCCGTCTGGTACCAGACCCGGCATCCCACGCGGACCATGGTGTGTGCGGCGAGTGTCTCGCCCCCGTGTCGGGCGAGGTAGAGCCTCATCCGGCCGGGTTCCTCCGCGTTGAGCGCCGCGTACTGGCGCTCGTAGTACTCCAGCGACCTGCCCAGCCGGAATCCGTCACGCTGCTCGGTGATCCGCAGCAGACGGTAGAACTCGGGGAGGTCCGCCGCGTCGCCGACGACGACCTCGACCCCGGACTTCTCGGCACGGCGGACGTTGCGGCGCCACTCCTGGTTGAGCCCGGCCCACAGGTCGTCGGGTCCACGCCCGCGGAGCGGAACGCGGAAGACATGGCGCGGTTGCGCGTCCCCGTCCTCCTCCCCGCCGCACCTCTGCCACCCCCGGGCGCGCAGCCGCTCGGCGACCGCCGTGCCCAACGGGTCGACCTGACTCGCGAGGACGTCGGAAAGCCTGCGGCCCGGCCCCGTCGCCGACTTCACCCGCGCAGCGCTCCAACTGCGGTACGCCGGCGAGGGCCCGATCCGTACGGCGAAGGCGCCCGCCGCGCGCAGGTGCCGCAGCAAGGGGCTGAGCCAGCTGTCGATGCCGGGATCCGCCCAGTCGGCGACGGGACCCTCCGGCAGGTAGGCGAAGTACTTCCGCGTGCCCGGCAGTTGACGCAGAAGGACGAGCGCCCCACCGGACAGCCTGCCGGACTCCGCGTCCTGCCCCCAGCCCACGAACTGCGAGCGCCAGCCGTCCTTGACCTGTGCCCAGGAAGGGCACTGAAGGAATCCCGGGCCCAGCTCCCGGCCTTCGCCGGAGGCCAGAAACGTGCGGTACACGGCGGGCGTGACGGGCCCCAGCGGTAGTTCATGGCCGAGGCGGTCGGCCGTCACGAGCAGCTCTGACACGGTATGAGCCTTTCTCTGGGCGGAATACCGCCGATGCTCACAGCCGTCAGTGACCGCTCCACGCGCCTTGTGTGACCGGACGGCGACCGTTTCCCCGCAGTCGCCGTCACACGGCTGCATTCGCTCTCACCTGCGGTTCTTCCGCCCTACAGTCGCTGCATTCCCACCGAACGACGATGGATGGAGGCTCAGTTGAGCCATATACGGGTGCGCATCGCGATGGTCGCGGTGCTCCTGGCACCGCTCGCCGCGTGTTCGCCGGGACCCGGCTCCGAGGCCGCGACCCGGAGCGCCGGCCAAGGTGGCACGGAGTCCGAACGGGGCCGCCCCGCGACCGTGACCACGCTGCCCGAGGGCCGCGGAGTCAGGGCCGGTGTCACGGTGAAGGTCACGGCGGCGGGAGGCACACTCACCGCGGTCACCGTCACCGACGCCGCCGGCCACGCGCTGGGCGGCACGGTCTCACCGGACGGGGCGAGCTGGGTGTCCCGGCGCAAGGCGGCACCCGGCACCTCCTACACGGTGACGGCCACCACCGCGGCGAAGGGCGGCACGAAGAGCACGACCACCTCCGTGTTCACCACGGCCGGAGCCGACAAGATCAACAAGGTCGACTGGCGGCCGGGTACCGGATCAACCGTCGGCATCGCACAGCCGGTCTCCCTCGTCTTCGACCATCCGGTCACCGACAAGGCGGCGGTCGAGGAGCAACTGAAGATCACCACCTCGAACGGGACCGTGGGCTCGTGGGGCTGGATGAAGGACTGGTCCGGCCGGGACCGGGTCGACTGGCGGCCGAAGGGTTACTGGAAGCCTGGTACGAAGGTCACCCTCGACGCCCAGCTCGACGGCACCGATTCCGGAGAAGGCGGCTGGTTCGTCCGCGACTACTCGACCACGTTCACCATCGGCGCGGGACACGTCGTGAAGGTCGACCTCGACCGCAAGCTGCTGACCCTGGAACGGGACGGCAGCACGGTCCGCACGATCCCGGTCTCCGGTGGCACACCCGGCGGCGACAAGCGTTCCTGGCGTGGCACCGCGGTGCTGATGGCCAAGGAGGGCACGATCAACATGAATTCGGAGACCGTCGGACTCGGCGATGCCTACGACAAGATGGTCGACCACTCGATGCGGCTCACAT
This sequence comes from Streptomyces sp. NPDC048560, assembly GCF_040650955.1. NCBI lineage: Bacteria > Bacillati > Actinomycetota > Actinomycetes > Kitasatosporales > Streptomycetaceae > Streptomyces > Streptomyces sp. NPDC048560. The sequence goes on along the minus strand of NZ_JBEZIJ010000012.1, from coordinate 181,147 downwards.
GGTCCGGCATGTACGCGCACGCCGCACCCTGGAACGACCGGTGGTTCGGCAAGGCCAACATGAGCTCCGGATGTATCGGCATGAGCGACGCCGACGCCGACTGGTTCTACGGCCAGGTCCGCCCGGGCGACCCGTTCGAGATCACGGGCCGCGACACGAAGGGCACAGTCGCGCCGGGCAACGGCTTCGGTGACTGGAACGTGCCGTGGGACCGGTGGCAGACGATGAGCGCTTTGCGCTGACCATCTCGGCCGGTATCCGACCGGGCCCGTCCCCCGAACCGGGGACGGGCCCGAAGGATGCCGACGCCGGCTGCAGTCGCGATCACCTCGATCTCCTGCTCCGGCGGCCCGGCGGCCTGGCGGACACTGTGAGTCCGTTCAAGACCCGGTGTCATTACGGCTGCTGGAGGGCCCAGGCCTCGATGTCCCGGTAGTGGATCGGTCCAGCGCTACGACCGACGTTGCTGCCGACCAGATGCAGCCGTTCGGCCGGCCATCGGTGGCCGGTGAATCCGGTGAGCCCTCCGGCGATCTCTCCTGCCGAGGTCCGGTCTCCACGGCGGGCGCGCGCCAACGTCAGATGCGGGCGCATCGGCCGGTCCTCGAAGGCGACACCGCAGCCCTTGACCACGGTACGCACGTCGGCGGCGAGCATGTGCAACTCGTCGAGGTCCCCGTCGATTCCGCTCCACAGCACCCGGTCGTCGAAGCATCCGCTGCCACGCAGAGCCAGGCACGGTGGTCGGCGGTCCGCAGCGAGGGCAGCGAGAGGCGGGCGCAGGAGCGGAACGGTCTCGACCGGCAGTTCGCCGAGGAACGCCAGCGTGATGTGCCAGTCCTCGATACGGTTCCACCGCATGAGCGGGTACGCGTCGTAAGCGGGTCGCAGCTCCCTGGCCAGTTCTTCTTTCGCGGAATCGGGCGGGGCGAGGGCGATGAACACGCGAACGGTCGCGGGCTGAATCTGTTCGTTCACACCGCCTTCGTACCGCATCGGGAGGTCGGGGGCGACGATCGGGGTCTGGGGAGGTGCGCAGGCGGCGGGCAGCGGGTTGAAGGGTCGCCCCCCGTTATGGTTGCGGGCGGCCTGTGTCGCGCGCATTGCTGCCCGTCCCGAGATTGCTCGACCAGACGACCGGGGCTGCCGGAGTGCACCGCGCTCGTCGACCCCAGGACATGGTCTTCCCGGCCCAACGGCGCTCACCCGGACGCTCGCAGGCAGTGCCTGCGAGCGTCCGGGTGAGCGTGGTGCGTGGTTCTCCGTCAGCTCGGGTCGCTGTTGAACTTGGAGGTGGACCAGAAGTATCCGAGAGCGGTCAGCCCCAGGCACCAGGCGAGGGCCAGCCAACCGTTGTGGCCGATCGGGGTGCCGAGCAGCAGGCCGCGCAGGGTCTCGATCGCGGGGGTGAAGGGCTGGTACTCGGCGATCGGCCGGAACCAGCCCGGCATGGTGTCGGCGGGGATGAAGGCGCTGGAGATGAGCGGGAGCAGGATCAGGGGCATGGCCATGTTGCTGGCTGCCTCGGCGTTGGGGCTGGCCATGCCCATGCCGACCGCGATCCAGGTGAGTGCCGTGGCGAACAGGACGAGCAGTCCGAACGCGGCGAGCCATTCCAGGGCGGTGGCGTCCGTGGACCGGAAGCCGATGGCGACGGCGACGGCGCCGACGAGGACCAGGCTGGCGAGGACCTGCAGCACGCTGCCGACGACGTGCCCGACGATCACCGAGCCCCGGTAGACGGCCATCGTGCGGAAGCGGGCGATGAGGCCCTCGGACATGTCCATCGAGACGGATACCGCCGCACCGATCACGGTGGAGCCGATGGTCATCATCAACAGGCCCGGGACGATGTAGGCGATGTAGTCGGAGCGGTCCGCCCCGCTGCCGCCGATGCCCGCGCTCATCACGTCGCCGAAGATGTAGACGAAGAGCAGCAGCATCATGATCGGCGTGAGCAGGAGGTTCAGCGTCATGGACGGGTAGCGCCGGGCGTGCAGCAGGTTGCGGCGCAGCATCGTGGAGGAGTCGCGGACGGCGAGGGAGAGGGTACTCATCGGGCGTTCTCCTTGGTCTGGTCGGCCTGGTCGGCCTGGCTGGGCACGGTGGAGCTGGTCAGGGCGAAGAACACGTCGTCGAGGTCGGGGGTGTGCACGGTCAGTTCGTCGGCCTCGATGCCGGCGGCGTCGAGCCAGTCGAGGATGGCGCGCAGTTCGCGCTGGCTGCCGCCGCTCGGGATCTGGAGCGTCAGTGCCTCGTCGTTCCGGGTGGTCTCGCGCAGGGCGACGGCGGCGTTCTGATAGGTGTCCGGGTCGGCGAACCGCAGTCGGACGTGTCCGCCGGGGATGAGCCGCTTGAGTTCCTCGGCGCTGCCCTGGGCGGCGATCCTGCCGTCGTGCAGTACGGCGATGCGGTCGGCGAGTTCGTCGGCCTCCTCCAGGTACTGGGTGGTGAGGAAGACGGTGACGCCGCCGGAGACAAGCCCGCGGATGATCTGCCACATGTTGTGCCGTGAGCGGGGGTCCAGGCCGGTGGTCGGTTCGTCGAGGAAGATGATCCGGGGGGCGCCGACCAGGGTCATGGCCAGGTCCAGGCGGCGCTTCATGCCGCCGGAGTAGCTGGAGACCGGCTTCTTCGCGGCGTCGACCAGGTCGAAGCGTTCGAGGAGGTCCGCGGCGACCCGTCGGCCCTCGTCCCTGGGCAGGTGGTGCAGGTCGGCCATGAGGAGCATGTTCTCCTCGCCGGTGATCAGCCCGTCCACGGCGGAGAACTGTCCGGTGACACCGATCGCGGCACGCACGGCCTGCGCGTCGGTCGTCAGGTCGTGGCCGCCGACGTGCAGTTCGCCGGCGTCGGCGCTGATGAGGGTCGAGAGGATCTTGACGGCCGTGGTCTTGCCGGCACCGTTCGGGCCGAGGAGGGCGAAGACGCTACCCGCCGGGATGTGGAGGTCGATGCCGTCGAGGACGGTCTTGTCGCCGTACGACTTGCGCAGACCGGTGGCGGAGACTGCGGCCGGAGGCGTGCGACCGTCACTCCGGGTGGACGTGGGCATGACAGAAGAAGGCATGGAACCCTCCTGGTAGAAGGCTGAAGAGGATGGGGGAGCAGGTGAGTTGAGGCCCGTGCCTACGGTCAGGCCTTGGCGCGGCGCACGTCGATGTTGCCGTACCGGGTGCGGGCGCGGATCTTGACGGTGTCCTCGGCCTCTTCCGGAGTCTCGGACGCGGTGAGCGTGTTGCGTACCTGCCCGGAGCTCGACTGGACGTCGAGCCAGGCGGCCGTACCCTCGCGGACGCCGACCTCGATGGCGCCGTAGGAGGTCTCCAGCTGGACGGTGCCGCGGGCGACCTCGCCCACGCGCAGGGTGCCGTGGGCGGTGGTGGCGCTGACCGAGTGCTCGGCGCGCCGGACCTCGATGTCGCCGTTAGCTCCGCTCACCCGCAGCTCGCCGGTCGCGGCGCCGACGGTGGTGGTGCCGTGGGAGTTCTTCAGGACGGCCGGGCCGTCGATGAGGCCGATGCGCAGGCTGCCGGAACTGGTGGTGATCTCGGCCGCACCCTCCACGCGGTCCACGGTGATCGAGCCGTGCGATGCGGTCAGATTCAGCGGGCCGGTGGTGTCGAGGCGGACGTCTCCGGACGAGGTCTTCACGCGGACCTCACCGAGCCGCCCTTCACCGAGCATCTGGGCCCAGGAGCCGGTCATGTCGACGTGTGAGCCCGTGGGCAGCTGAACCGTCACATCGACGGTACCGGTGCGGCCGAGGCCGAAGAGATTGGCCTTGGGCGTCCGGACGCTCAGTACGCCGTTGGCGTACGTGACCTCGGTCTGGTCGGCCGACCGGATGTCCTGGTCCTTCTTGGGGTCGCGGGGCCGCACCTCGACGACGGTGTCGAGGCGGTCACCCGCGGTGAACTGGATGGAACCGGCCTCCACGTGCGCCGTGGCCGAGATCGGTTCGGGAGTGTCGAAAGAAGGCATGGCTGTCCCGTCCTCTTGGGTCTTCATTGCGTCCCCGCTGGTGGGACGTGGTGTGGGTGAAGTCGATGCGGGCAAGGTGGCGGCGCCGGTACGGCTAGCGCACCCAGCCGGTGAAGCTCTGTCCGACGCTCTGGGCCTTCTCGGTCGTACGTGGCCGGGTACCCGCCGTGTCGACCGCGGCAGACACGGCCCGCACCAGCCACGCGTTGACCGACAGGCCCTCGCGGCTCGCAGTTTCCTCGGCGCGCGCCTTGAGGTGGGCCGGCAGGCGCAGGTTGACGCGGGCGGTGCCGCCTTCGTCGCCGTCGGCCGGGGCCGGGGCCCTGAGCGGTTCGACGGGTGCGGCCGGTCCCGCCGGCGTGCCACCGTCGGTGGGCGGCAGAGTCACCACGAAGTCGGGGTCGAGGCCCCGCAGCCGTACGTCGACCGAGCCGGGGGCGAGTTCGCGGGTGATCTCGTCCATCGCGGCGGAAAGCACGTTCAGCATGGTCAGCCGGGTCGCCGACTCCAGCGGAGCGGTTAGCCTCTCGGCCAGCTCGCGGGCTTCGTCGCCGCCGGCCTCTGCAGCCACCGCGAGTTCGCGGTGGAGAGTGTCGATGTACGGGGTGAGGTCCATGACGCCATGATGGCACCACAATGGCGTCATCTGCAAGCAGGGGCGTGACATTTTTCCTCAGTGACCGTGAGAAGGCTCTTTGACCTGCGGAAACGTGATGGCGCCTGTCTGGCGATTGGTGGCGCCATTCGAGCTCATTCGCCTCGGTGGGCGCGAAATGACGTCGAGTGGCACCGGATGGCGCCGGGGTGGCACCAGGTGGAGCCAAGCGGGGAGTCGAGTGGGGGAGTCGATTGGTGTCCGGTGGCGTCAGCCGGTGCCGGCGGGGCGAAACGCCGCGCCCTCGCGCAAGGGATGTTCTGCGCGCGCAGCCCCATCCGTCTCGTGAATCCCTGCCGTATCAGCCCTCGTCGGCGCATCACATGATTCATCTAGGAATTCCGGGTATCTCTGAGTTTCGGCACAACCATCCTCGCCACTCGCGGGTCACATCAAGTGGGAGCAAACCGCTCTCGCAGACACAAGGGGGAAATATGGGAAGTGTGCGTAATGTCGTGACTGTCGGGGCGCTGGCCACCCTGGTGGTGGGGGCCACGGCCGTGTTCGGTGCGACGGCCTCCGCCGCACCCAACGTCACACCGCAGGGTGTCTGCGGCAGTGCCTACAAGACCGTCAACTCGGTTCCCGTCGGCTCGCTGGGCACCGTCTACCTGACGTACAACTCCTCGAACGGCAAGAACTGCGTGGCGACCATCCGCGCCAACCCGGGCACGGCCAGGGACATGTCCACGTACATCTACGTCCCCGACACGGACCAGTGGGCCGGGGACTCCGGCTACTTCACGTCGTACGCGGGGCCGGGTTACGTCTACGGCAAGGGTCACTGCGTGAGTTGGGGTGGCCACATCACCAACGTGTACGTGTCGGTGGAGAACTCCAACTGCGCGGCACGCAAGGAACAGCGGGTCACCGAGATCCGCTGATCCCGCTCATCACCCGGTCCACGAGTTCCCGCGCCGGCCCCACCGGTACCTGGAGCCTTGCCGCTGACGGTTCAGGGGCGGTCGCCATGAGCCGCGGGCGGCGCGGGATCTCGTCGTGGACCGGCCTGCGGCGGCACGGGCGGCGTGAGGCGGAATGTCCCGCGCGGGTGCCGATCGACCTGCTCCGGCCCACTCCACGAGCCGGAGCAGGGAGGGCGTCACTCACCATCACGCACCGTAATGCCCGGAGCTGTTGACACCGGCACTGGTCTCAGCGCCGAGTGATCCCGGCGATGACGGGCAGATGGTCGCTGCCGGTCCCGGGCAGGGTGCGGATCTGGGTGACGGTTGCCGTGCGGGCCATGACCTGGTCGATACGGGCCAGTGGGAAGGCGCCGGGGAAGCTGAAGGCGAAGCCACCCTCCGCGACGTTCATCCGTGAGGTCAGCGGGGCCAGCCCGCGGTCGTCGACCGTGCCGTTGAGGTCGCCCAGCAGGATCACTGCTTTCACCGGTTCCGCCGCGACGGCCCTTCCGAGCAGGGTGGCGCTCTCGTCCCGCCAGGAGGAGGCGAGTCCGCCGACTCCGACACGTACCGAGGGCAGGTGCGCGACGTACGCGGCGACCTCGCCGCGCGGCGTGTGAACCACGGCCCGTAGCCCACGGTTCCAGGCCTCCGTGATCCCCGCAGGTTTGATGTGCAGGAGCCGGTCACGGGTCAGCGGGTACTTCGACCAGAGCCCTACGGTGCCGTGAACCGCGTGATGCGGGTATGCCGGGGCGAGAGTCCTCTCGTAGACCGGCAGCGCCGAGGGCACCAACTCCTGGAGCGCGATGAGATCGGGGCCGGCGTCAGCCAGGGTCCGGGCCGTGCCCGCAGGGTCGGGGTTCTCATCGCTGACGTTGTGCTGCACCACGACGAGGTCCGGCACGCCAGGACCTCCCCCCGGCAGCAGCAACCCACCGAAGAGGTATGTCCAGGTCGCCGCCGGCAGCAACAAGGCCACCAGTGCGGTGGCTGAACGGCGGAGCAACGCGATGCCGAAAAGGATCACGACCACCAGGCCGAGCCAGGGCAAGAACGTCTCGAGCAAACTCCCCAGCCGGCCGGGGGAGTTGGGCACCGCCCGAGGGAACGCCAGTAGTCCGGCCGTCAGTACGGCGAACGCGGCGGACACCCGCCCCCGCGCCCAGACCGACCGGCCCTTCCCTTCACCTTCCCCGCCCCGGGCCCGCAGCCAGGCCCGGCACCGTACCCACCAGGGCGCAGCCGCCTTCACCGTGGACGTCACACCGCTGCCCGCCTGCTCCACCTAGTTTCCCCATCGTTCGGTCTCTTTCCCCAGGACGAGTCACGGGGTGAATCAGTTGCCGGTTTCGTCGGTGACTGTAGGGGCCAGAAGCGGGGACGTCCGTGCTCCGTCTCGGGGCACCGCGCCTGTCACCAAGCGCTGATGACCGGCGCGTCGGGTTCGTGCCGGCGCCAGGCCTCGTCGAGGCGCGCGAGCCGGTCCGAGGCGGCGATGCCGTGCAGGGACGCGACCTTGTCGTCGATGACCTCGAACGCCACGGCGCCTGCGACCCGGCCGTCGACCACCGCCAGAACGGCCGTGGAGCCGTTGACCACCGCGATATGGAACGCGGGCGAGCCACCGGCCAGCCGCCGCTTCGCCGGCGTGGGCTTGAAGCCGGCGCGTACGAAGGTGGCGACACGCTCGCGCGTCCTGTACCGCAACAGCCGCTTGGCCAGTCCGGCGCCGTCCGAGACCGCTGTCACGTCGTCGGTGAGCAGCGCCACCAGCCGTTCGGTGCGCCCCGACATGGCGGCGGCGAGGAACTCCTCGACGACCCGGCGCGCGGACGCGGGGTCGGTCCCGGCCCCACGGTGGCGTTCGGCGGCGACCCGGGTCCGGGCCCGGTGGACGTGCTGCTGGCTCGCGGACTCGGTGATGTCCAGGATCCCGGCGATCTCAGCGTGGCTGTACGAGAAGGCCTCACGCAGGACGTACACGGCCCGCTCGACCGGCGAGAGGCGCTCCAGGAGGGTCAGTACGGCCAACGACACCGACTCGCGCTGCTCGAAGGTCTCGGCAGGGCCGAGCATCGGGTCGCCATCGAGGAGGGGCTCAGGCAGCCAGGCACCGGCTGCTCGCTCGTGCCGCGTCTGTGCCGAGCGAAGCCGGTCGAGGCAGAGATTGGTGACGACCTTGGTCAGCCACGCCTCCGGCACCCTGACCTGTTCCCGGTCCGCGGCCTGCCAGCGCAGGAACGCGTCCTGCACGGCGTCCTCGGCGTCGGCTGCCGAGCCGAGCAGACGGTACGCGAGCGAGGCCAGCCGGCCCCGGCCGGCCTCGAAGCGATCGACGGCTGCGCTGTCCATGCGGCACAGCCTATGCGGCGACCCTCGCACCGGCCCGGTCCTCCCGCGCGGTGGTCAGGCGGCGCCTGCGCTTCGGCATACCGAAGGTCGGGTGGGCGATGCCCCACCCGGCTCCCTTCAGCACGCCCGACTTGAGACGCGCGGCGGTGCGGCCTCCCAGGTACCAGGACTTCGACCGGACGTTCCCGTCCACCATCTGGAAGATCGCGTCCCGCCGCCCCAGGCTGATGTGGTTGCCGTGGTACTTCAGCCCGGTGACAGGGACCTCGCCGCCTGTCAGGCGCGCGATGATCGCGGCGGTCGCCTGCATGTTGGTGAAGCCTGCCGAGGCGCAGGACATCGGCAGCGGGCGCCCGTTCTCGCCGATCGCGTATGCGGAGTCCCCGGCGGCGTAGACGTCCGGGTGAGAGACCGAGCGCATGGTGCGGTCGACGACGATCTGGCCCGTCTCGGTAACCTCCAGGCCGCCGGCGGCCGCGATCTGGTGCACGGCGAACCCGGCGGACCACACGGTCACGTCGGCGGGGATCGACGTGCCGTCGGCGGCGATCGCCCGTGTGGGCTCGACGGCTTCGATGCCGGTGTGCTCGTGGACGGTGATGCCGAGCCGGCCGAAGGCCTGGCGCAGGTGCCGGCGCGCCTTCGGCGAGAGCCATGCACCCAGCTCGCCCCGGGCTGCGAGCGCGACCGAGAGGTCGGGCCGGGACTCGGCGAACTCGGTGGCGGTCTCGATACCGGTGAGCCCCTCACCGACGACGAGCACACTGCCTCCCTCGCCCAGGCCGGCCACGCGCTCGCGCAGGCGCAGCGCTGAGGGCCGGCCGGTCACATCGAAGGCGTACTCGGCCACGCCGGGTACGCCGTGGTGGGCCACCGAGCTGCCGAGCGCGTAGAGCAGGGTGTCGTACGCGAGCTCGCGGTCGCCGTCCTCGCCGGTCACGGCGACAGTCCTGCGCTCCGGCGCGACGCCGGTGACGCGCGCGACGCACAGTCGCACCCCGGTGCCGGCGAACACGTCGGAGAGCTTGCGGGTAACGATGTCCTGTCCGGTCGCCAGCTGGTGGAGCCGCATCCGCTCAACGAAGTCGGGCACGGCGTTGACGACGGTGATCTCGGTATCGGCGGGGAAGAGCCGACGGGCCAGGTTTCCGGCGGCGAATGCCCCGGCGTATCCGGCACCGAGTACGACGATGCGGTGCTTCATGACGTTGCTCCTGTCTCGTTCGTGTGCCCTCTGAACGGGACGGCTCCTCGATTCCTGACAGAATTGGATGTGACGTGGGTCACATGCGCATGTGGTGGGCGGCTGCGCCTCCGACAGGCCGTCGACCCCAAGCCAGGAGCCACTGCCGAGCCTTGCGAACTTCGGCCAGGTTGTCGGACGAGGCCGTGGCGCCGCCTGCTGTCATGGGCCGTTCTCCACTGCTGCGCCCCGGCCGGCATCGGTGGCGCGGGGGACCGCGTCGTGGGCTTCAGGCGGTGCGGCCCGCTGTGGTGCGTCGGGCGAGGACGGAAGCTCCCGTCCCAGGCGGGCCAGCGGGGACAGAACCATGATCACGGGGGACAGCATCATGCCCGCGGCCGTGACCAGGAGGCTGGTGCGCAGTCCCCACTCCGTCGCGAGAAACCCTCCGAGCAGGGAGCCGAGCGGGGCCATCCCCATACCGACGAACGTGATCGTCGCCGCCGCGCGGGCCTGCACCCCGTCAGGAGTGACTGTCTGCCGCACCGCCATGACCGTGACATTGACCAACTGACCGGCCGTCCCGAACGCGAAGTTGATGGCGAGGAGCGCCGTAACCGTCAGCGCCGAGGAGCCGTGCAGTGCGGGCACACACAGGAACACGCCGTCGCCGAGTGCCGCAGCGGAGACGAGCACCGCGCCGTAGCCGAACCGGCTCGGCAGGCGGGCGGCGAGCATCGAGCCCAGCAACGCGCCCGGCCCCATCGCCGCTAGCGCCAGCCCCACGGTGGTGCCGGACAGAAGCAGTTCCCGTGGCAGGAAGAGCAGATAGACGGTCATCATGGCGGCGAAGGAGAACTGGAAGGCGGCCGAGGCCGAGCACACGGTCCGCAGGGAGGTATCGCTGACGACGAAGCGGAGGCCCTCATGGATCCGTCGCCATATCCGCGCGGGACGTTCCTGGCGCTCCGGCATCACTTCGGTCCGGCGGATCCTCCGGATCGACTGGAACGACAGGGCGAAGAACACCGCGCCGGATGCGGCAGCGATCGGCGCCGACAGTAGTGACACCAACGAACCGCCGAGGGCGGGCCCGCCGATCTGCGCTGCGGACCGGCTCCCCTCAAGCGCGCTGTTGCCCCGCAGCAGATGATCGCGTGTCACCAGCCGTACGAGGGAAGCCTGATACGCCACGTCGAAGAACACGGACAGCGCCCCGACGGCGAAGGTGACCACCAGCAGCGCGGGCAGATCGAGCCGGCCGAGGAGAGCGGCGATGGCCGCAGTGCCCAGTACCAGGGTCCGGCCGGCGTCGGTCACCACCATCACAGTTCGCGTCCGCCACTGGTCCACCCAGGCGCCGACGAAGAGCGAGAGCAGCAGGATCGGCGCCTGCCCCACCGCACGGAGGATGCCCAACTCTGCGGCGCCGGCGTCGAGCGTCAGGACGGCGAAAAGCGGCAGCACGATCAGAGTGGTGTGTTCGCCGAGCTGGGAGGCCGTCTGACCCACCCAGAGCCTGCGGAAGTCGCGATCCCGCCACAGACTTGGCGCAACAGCTGGGCCGGAATCGCGTGCAGCGGAGGGAGTGGACGGCACGAAGGTTCCTTGGTTGCCGACGAGGAGGCCCGTCACCCGGCGCGCACCAGATGCGCCTGCGATTTCGGGCAGGGGAAGGCTCGCTGTGCCGCAACATCAAGGACGGCACGCGATGACGGACCGCTCACGGCCTACAACGTCAACGCGCGCTCGGACGACCGACCATGCCTCAGCTCCTTGTGGCTCACTGGCTGCGGCCAAACCCTAGCTGTCGGCCGCCTGCCGCGAAAGCCGGTTTCGTTCGACGCTCGCGCGGACCAAGTCGACCGCAACCGTGGTGCGGAGAGGGGAGAGTGAGCCGTGTTGTGCAGGTGCGCGCGAAGGCCGGATGGTGTGGTGGACGCCCTCAGGCATCAGGGCACCGGGCACGGAGCATCGCCGTCATCATCCCTTGACCTAGAGCGCGGTCCAGCATCTAGCGTCTTCGTCATGACGACACCTCAGCACAAGATCGGGTCAGGCTTCGGTGCCCGGAGCACCGCGGATGACGTCCTGAGCGGGATCGACCTGTCCGGCAGCACTGCGATCGTCACCGGTGGCTACTCGGGGCTCGGCCTGGAGACGACCCGCGCCCTCGCGGGCGCCGGAGCCCGTGTCGTAGTCCCTGCCCGGCGGCGGGCGGCCGCTCAGGAGGCAGTCGAGGGCATCGACGGCGTCGAGACGGACGACCTCGACCTGTCCGACCTCGAAAGCGTCCGCGGCTTTGCCGAGCGGTTCCTGGACTCGGGCCGCGACATCGACATCGTGATCAACAACGCCGGGGTGATGGCCTGCCCGGAGACGCGGGTCGGCCCGGGATGGGAAGCGCAGTTCGCCACCAACCACCTCGGTCACTACGCGCTGATCAACCACCTCTGGCCGGCGATCGCCCGCGGTGGCGCGCGCGTGGTCGCCGTGTCCTCCGGCGCTCACGGCATCACGGGCGTGCGCTGGGACGACGTACATTTCGAGCGCGGCTACGACAGATGGCAGGCGTACGGGCAGGCGAAGACGGCGAACGTCCTGTTCGCGGTGCAGCTCGACGCTCTCGGCCGCGACGCCGGAGTCAGAGCGTTCGCGCTGCATCCGGGAAGCATCCTCACTCCTCTGCAGCGCCACCTCGCGAAGGCGGAGATGGTGGACGCGGGATGGATCGACGAGCACGGCAATCCGACCGACCCCACGTTCAAGACGCCCGGGCAGGGCGCGGCGACGCAGGTGTGGGCGGCGACCTCACCTCAGCTGGCGGGTATGGGCGGCGTGTACTGCGAGGACTGCGACGTAGCCGAACCGGCGGGCGACAGCTCGGAAGGCGGCGTGCACGCACACGCGACCGACTCCGAGCAGGCCGCGCGCCTGTGGGCGCTGTCGGCCGACCTCACGGGCGTCAACGCCTTCGCAGCGGCAAGCTAGTGCCGCATCAGGCAACGTCTGCCCGTTTGCGCATGGGGTCTCTCACCGATCAGGTGAGAGTCTCCTGAGCCCAACGGGCAATGCCGCCGAGCTTGGTAGCCGCGATGTCGATGTCGCCGGTTCGCACCGGCTGCTCGACTTCGTAGTCGTAGCCTTCGAGGCCGCACACCTCTTCAACCATCCGCCCAAGGCGATACGCCTCCGCCATGATCGGCAGCGCTTTGCTTCCCGTAGGACCCCGGGCTGTCAGTGGTCGCTGGGATACTCGGCGGACACGGCACACCCAGGAGGCCCAGCACCCATGACCGACAAGCAGCAGGCACCGACCGCCGCCGAGCTCCACGAGGTGATGAAGGAACTGCACGCCGTACAAGGACGGGTGCAAGACACTTACCTGCGGCTGTGGTCAGCTCCGGAGACGTGTGATGTCGCCTACCAGATCGAGGACGCGGCCGGAGACATCCGCCGCGCCTGGGAGGCGCTGGAGAGGATCTCGGGAAGCTTCGCCCGCGTCTACGTCATTCCTGGAACCGAGAGCCTGTGCGGAGTGCCGTGGGGTGTCTGCCCGGACCACGGGAACACCCTCCGTGTCAGCGAAAGGAAAACCTGGTGCACGGTTGCGGAGTGCTCACACAAGTGGGCTTATGACAAGCTCAGTAATCCATGCGCTGAGCCTGTGACCGATACGGTCACGGACGCTCGTGGAAAGTCGTTTCTGGCCTGCCGGGCACATGCGACGGACGCCGGGAAGAGGTTGTAGGGCTGCGCCGGTCCGGCTGAGTCCGGCTGACCGCGGCCATAGGGCGCGGCTGCGTGGCGGCGCCGCGAACGCGGAGACGGCGGCGCGATGACTGACTAGAGCCAGACTGACGTAGGACGGCTTGCGGTCGGCTTTGCGCGTGGAGGACCGCGCCTTCACGCTCAGTTCAATTTCCTTGCTGCTTCGGCGCCTACCAGCGACTCTGGACCGGTGCCAGGACAGGGGAAGAGGAAGCGGCGGCAAGAGGCCGAGAGACGGCGGTTCGCTGCCCGCACTGCGCCGGACGCGGGGCGGTGGGAAGTGATCTTCGAGAGTCAGGACAGGGCGGAGTTGCGCGTGCGCCTGCGCCGGCTTCGTGAAGCACAGGTCGACGAGTCGATGATCCGGATCGACGTGCTGTGTGGCCGCTCGGTGCAGCCGACCACCTACCGGCTGAGTTGGTTCGTCGCAGACAGCCGCGTCCAAGTCTGACAGTGAGCACGCTCTTCATTCGAACTCCTTCTGCGGGCGGACGTCCGTCTCCCCGCCCTGTGCGCCGCCTGGTTGAGCCGCTCGGGTGGTCCCTGACACGTCGACGAAGAGGGGCGCGCGTCCGTCAGGAGGGGTCGCACCTTGGCCGCCCGCGCCCCCGGACCGCGCCGAAAGCCCGTAGAGCGGTTCACCCGGGACCCGGACCCTGCTGCTGTACGAGCCGCGTCGGCACGCCACGCGAATCGTCCGCAGCCGCAGCTGACGGAACTCCTCGATGACGAGGAGGGCTCATGCCGGAGAGCATGGCGCAGGGGTCTGACATTTCCGGCTGCCGAGTCACTGCTCTGCTGCGGGCTGCCGGGGAGCGCTGAACGTGAGAGCGGTGCGTTAGCAGGACGTCAGTGGAACGGCAGCGCCAGGAGCGAAGCTTTGACTGGCCGCACTGATCGTTTCACCCGGGGAGCCCCACATACGCACCTTCACACGCGGCCCCGCCGACACGGACGACACAGGCACCACGGGTTCCAGCACCCAGTCCGGCGTCCGAAGGGAACTGGCGTACTCCAGCCCTTACTCATCGGGCTCGACGGCCTTCCGCGGGCATCCGGGGACGTTCCGTCGGTCGCCAAGAGCATCACCGCGCCCGCGAGCGGCACTCCCGCCGTCGACGAGGCCCGCCAGTACCAGCCACTGGACGCATGAGCCGCGCGACAGCGCCGACAACTTCTGATCAATTCGTGGACCGACAGTCCAACCCGACCTTCAAAGGGACACACATGAGACGCATTTACGGGCATCGCCGAAGACGACCATCCCTGTCTGTGGGAGCGGCCGGCCACCAGCCCGTCACACCCCTGCCCGCCCACCGGCGTGTCCGCATCGGCGCGCGGCTGCTCGCCGCCTCCCTCGTGGGAGCTCTGCTGGCCGCAGGCGCGGCCGTGGCGGGAACCTCGACCGCCGCCGCGGCTCCTGGCGATCCGGTGACGGGTGGTCCTCCCACCGAAACGACCGTCGTCATCCAGAGCATCGGAGACGACAACGAGGGCAGGGGCGGCGGCGGTTACCAGATCTCGGGTACCGAACTGCTCTTCCGGGCCACGCCTCCCAAGGGCGACGAGGCCGACCAGTGGTGGTATCTCCAGGCGTCCACCGACGGTACGTACAAGGTCAGGAGCCGCACCCAGGGCGACCGGTGCATGGGGCGGGACTCCAACGCGGAGGGGGCCGCGCGGCTCGCCTTCCGCGACTGTGCGGGCACAGGAACGGACTGGCTGTTCCAACGGGTCAAGGGCGAGCGGTACAAGATCCGCCCGGCGGGCTACGCGGAGTATCTCCAGACCCCGGCGACCGTCGACCACAAGGACCGCGTGAACGGGGGTGATGTGACGATCGAGTCCACCGAGTCGCCGGGCGACAAGCAGCTCTGGTACGTCACCACCGTGGCGCCCGCGAAGCAGGCCATGCCGTCCGACCCGACGTTCGACCAGCGGACCTTCCTCACCGCGCACAACGCCTTCTACAACCAGGACGACGCGGACGGTGCGGCCCCCACACCCAGCCAGTCCCACTCCATCCGGGAGCAGTTGGCCAACGGCGTACGGGGCCTGATGCTCGACGGCCACCACCGCAACGGCAGGGTCCGCATGTGTCACATCTCCGGGAGCATGGATGGTCTCTGTCTGCCGACGGGCCAGACCATGTCCGAGGTGTTTACCGTCATCGCCGAGTTCATGAAGGCACCGGGCAACGAGCGGGAGATCGTCACCGTCTTCCTGGAGGACTACACCACGTACGACGAGCTGGACGCAGAGGTCGGGGACGACCTCAAGCCCGGCGGTCAGCTGGAGGGCCTCGTGTTCAACCCGACGGCGGCCACGATCCCCGGCTGGACGTCGGATGTGGCCTGGGACGTGAAGGAGAGGGGGTGGCCCCGTGTCTCGGAGATGGTCGCGAAGAACAAGCGGCTCGTCCTGTTCTCCGACAAGTCTGACAAGTCGAATCTCGGCTTCGTGCTGGGGTCGGACTGGACGGCCGAGAACTACTGGTCGATGGGCATGAGCATCGGCGATTCCGACTGGACGTGCAGCTCACGGTGGGACTCGATCCCGCTGGCGAAGGAGGAGCCGAAGTTCCGTCGGCTGTTCGTCATGAACCACTTCCGGGACATCGCCAACGAGGACACGTCCGAGATCGACAACTCGAAGTTGGTCAACCGGGCACAGCGTTTCTGTTCCCCGGCTGCCCGCAAGAAGCCGAACTTCCTCGCGGTGGACCAGTACGACACCTCGTTGACGAATCCCGCTCCCGCCAGTGACGCGTTGGCGGCCGTGAACGAGCTCAACACGTACACGTACCACGGTGACACCCCCGGCCAGGGCGGCACGCCCGACGAGCTGGGCGAGGACTGGCAGGTGCCCCGCCTCACGGTCATGCCGCTGGGCGACTCGATCACCGAGGGGGCGGGCAGCTCCACCCGGTCGAGCTACCGGGCCGCGCTGTGGCCCAGGCTCGTTCCGCGGGCAGGGCTGCTGGAATTCGTCGGCTCGCTGAAGCACGGGCAGCTGCCCGACGTCGACCACGAGGGCCACTCCGGGTGGCTGATCGAGGGCCTCTCGGCGAACATCGACTTCTGGATGGCAGAGGCCAAGCCGAACGTCGTGCTGCTGCACATCGGTACGAACGACATGGACCGCGACCACCAGGTCGCCACCGCGCCCGCCCGGCTGGCCGGGCTGATCGACCAGATGATCGCGGCGTCCCCGGACACCACGATCGTCGTCGCCTCCCTCGTTCCGTCGACGTCCGCGGTGGTCCAGGCGCGGATCAACGCGTACAACGCGGAGATCCCGAAGATCGTCGCCGAGCGGCGTGCTCAGAACCACAAGGTCGGCTTCGTCAGCATGGCGTCCGTCACGACCGCCGACCTGAGGGACCGGCTCCATCCCAATGACCAGGGCTACGTGAAGATGGCCGGTGTCTTCGCGGACGGGGTCTCACAGGTCGCCCGCAGCGGGTGGATCAGCGAGCAGGTCGTCGTGAAGCCCGCGCCGCCCCGTGCGGGCATGGGCGACTACCAGGTGGACCTGAACGCCGACGGCCGCGCCGACTACCTCGTCGTCGACGTGAACGGCGCGGTTCGGGCCTGGCTCAACAAGGGTGGTGACGGTCGCGGCGGCTGGACCGCCGCCGGACAGGTCGCCTCCGGTGTGAACCTGGCGGGCGGTCAGGTGCGGTTCGCCGACCTCAACGCCGACGGGTACGCCGACTACCTCGTCGTCGACCCGAACGGCGCCGTACGAGCGTGGCTGAACAAGGGCGGCAGCGGCATCAGCGGCTGGACCGACGCCGGATCAGTCGCCTCGGGAGTGAACCTCGCGGGCGGTCAGGTGCGGTTCGCCGACCTCAACGCCGACCGCTTCGCCGACTACCTCGTCGTCGACCCGAACGGCGCCGTGCGCGCCTGTCTCAACAAGGGCGTCGTGGGCGGCTGGACCGCCGCCGGGCAGATCGCCTCCGGGGTAGGCGTCCCGGCCGACCAGATCCGGTTCGCCGACGCCAACGCCGACGGATTCGCGGACTACCTGACCGTGGACGCCAACGGCGTCGTGCAGGCCTGGCTCAACAAGGGCAGCACGGGCGGCTGGACGGCGGCCGGGCAGATCGCCTCCGGCGCGGGCGCTCCCGGTTCCTCGGTACGCTTCGCCGACGTCAACGCGGACCGCCGGGCCGACTACCTCGTGGTGGATGCCAACGGCGCGGTACGGGCCTGGCTCAACGACGGCGGCGACGGTGGCGGCGTGGGCGGGGGCGGCTGGACCGCCGTCGCTCCCTTCGCGGTGGGCGTAGGAGCCCCGGCGGACCAGATCCGCTTCGCGGACGTCAACGCGGACCGCAGGGACGACTACCTCGTCGTCGCCCCGGACGGCTCGGTGCGTGCCTGGTTCAACAACGGTGCCGCCGGAGGCTGGACCTCTGCCGGCCAGATCTCCGCGGGCGTGGGCGCTCCCGGCGCCTCCGTGCGCTTCGCCGACGTCAATGCCGACGGCCGCGCCGACTACCTGACCCTCGGCGCGGACGGCTCCGTACAGGCGTGGCTGCACAACGGCGGTGACGGAAAGGGCGGCTGGACACCCGTCGGTGTGTACGCCTCGGGGACCGGCGCCCCGGCCACCCAGGTCCGATTCGCCGATGTCAACGCTGACGGCCGCGCGGACTACCTCGCGGTGGCCGACGACGGTTCGGTACGCGCCTGGCTCAACCACGGCGGGAACGGCAACGGCGGCTGGAGCAGCGTCATCCGCCTCGCCACCGGTACCGGTGCCACCGGTGACCAGGTGCGGTTCGCCGACCTCAACGCTGACGGCCGCGCGGACTACCTGGCGGTCGCTGCCGACGGGTCCGTGAAGGCGTGGCTGAACAAGGACGGCAACGGGAACTGGACCGCCCTCGGCGCCTACGCCCCCGCCATGGGAGTGCCCGGCGCGCAGGTGCAGTTCACCGAGGCCAACGGCGACGGCCGCGCCGACTACCTCGCGGTCGCGCCGGACGGCTCGGTGCGGGCGTGGATGAACAACGGCGGTGAAATCACCGGCGGTTGGTCGAGCCTCGGCATGATTGCCTCCGGTGCGGGAGCCCCGGCGTCGCAGGTCCACATCTGACCCGGGACGGGCACCGTCCCGACGCGTGACGCACAACCATGACGGACCGCACGCTGCCACCACAGTCGTGGCAGCGTGCGGCCGTACGGCAGCACGCCTGACCCTCCCGCTCATCGACGATGATGGCTGCCGGTGCCGTAGCGGCGGCCCGTAGGTACTCGGGTGGGGTGGGGCAGTGAGCGCGGTGGGGCCGGAAGGCGCGTTCAGCGTCAATGGAATCGGGAGCGAGTGCCGGCCGTACCCGTTGAGCTTCAGTGTCCGCGAGGCCGAGGGGGCATGGCGGGTGGCCGCCGGCGCGGCACAGGCGGGCGAGCTGGTCGACCTGCTCGTTGCCGCGACGAATGACGCGGTCGCGGTGGTGTCACTGGAGACCACCTCCTTTCTGGACACGGACTGGCGGACGCTGCGGCCGTGCTGCCGCGGACCAGGAGACGGCGGAAGTATGACCGGGGTGGGGCAACCGTGGTGACGGGCGGCGCCGCGACGCCGCGTGACGACTGGCTCGGTGCACTCGCCCGCGACGCCTCCGCCGGAGGACCGGTCCGGGCTTCCGCGTCCCGCTTACCGCTTGCGCAGCAGCGCGCAGACGAAGTTCTCCTCCACGGCCCGCAGCCGCTCCAGCAGTTCCGGCTTGTTGGTCTTGTTGATCTGGGTGGTGAGGGAGAAGGTCAACGACCGCTTTCCGTCCGGCGTGGCCGCGATCAGCTGCGTGTAGCCGGGGAAGTTGCCCGTGTGGCCGTACACCACGCCGCAGCGGGTGGTGTACCGGAAGATCGCCAGACCGGCCTTGTTCCTGCCGGGACCCGCGGGTTCGGATGCGCCGTTCACCCACTTCAGCTGCTGATGGCGTGTCCGGTCGGAGATCAGCTTTCCGCCGGCGTAGCCGCGGATGAACGCCGTCATGTCCTTCGGCGTCGAGATGATCCCGCCCGACGCCCACACGCCCGAGGCACTCAGTACCTCACTGACGTCCTCGGGCGGGTTCGGCGGGGTGACGTCGTACCCGTGCATGTACGGCTCGGGCATCCGGTAGCCCTGCGGCAGGCTGGTGCTACGCAGATGCAGCGGGCGGTATACGAGCCGGGCGAGGAGGTCTTCGTACCGGCAGCCCGTCGCCGCCTCCGCCATCAGTGCCACAGCGATGTTGTCGGAGTTCGAGTAGGCGTACCGGGCTCCCGGACGGAACAGCAACGGCTCGTCGGCCACGAAGTCCAGCAGCCGGCGGGAGTCGAAGCGGCGGCGCGGGTTCTCGGTGACCAGGGCCAGGAACTCCGGGTCCGCGCTGTAGTCCGGCAGCCCGCTGGTGTGGTTCAGGAGCTGCCGCAGCGTAACCCGATGCCACGCACGTGGCAGCTGGGGAAGCACCTTGCCGATGGTGTCGTTCAGGCGTAGCTTCCCCCGGTCCACGAGCTGGAGGGCGACCGCGCCGCTGTACGCCTTGGCCGTACTCGCGATGCGCATGTGGTCGTTGACCTCGATCGGCCGGTCGGTGCCGATCTCTGCGACGCCTGCCCGGTAGACCTCGGTGCGGGACTCGTGCTTCAGAACGGCAATCGCTCCGGGCGGTCCGCCGGGCGCGGTGGTCAGTTCCTGCAACTGGCGTCGCAGTGCGCGGTTGTCGTCGGCGGTCACATCGCCGGCCTGGGCCGGAGCCTGCACCAGCCCGGCCGTACAGGCAGCGGCCAGCAGGGCGACAAGGGACAGGCGGACCTGGGTGGAGCTGGGAACTGGCACGGGAGAACTCCTGAAACGTGAGCGCGGTGGGACGTTCAGCTTCACCCGTCGGTCAGGAACCTGCGCGCGGCTCTGCTCCAACCAGCCGAGGGGGGACGCGGCGCGACGCCGACCCCGCGGCGACCTCTGAGGCCGTACGCACGACTTCACGTTCACTGTCGCCCCGCATTCCTCCGCAACCTCGACGGGCTCTTCAGCAGCCATAGGGAAAATCAGTTGGCCCGCTGTGCCAAAAAGGGCTCTCGACATTGCATCCGGGACCTAGGTACAGGTTTACCGTCGGAGGTGTCACCTGCTGCGAGACGTGACGACGGGGTGAGTTCGATGAGCGATATGGCGTGGGCGCCGCAGGCGTGCACACTGCCCACTGCGGCGCTGTCCTTGCGTGTCGCGGAGTGGGACGCACTGTTCTCCGAGCGGCTGACCTCGGTTTCCCGGCCACAACCGCTCCGTCTGCGCCTCGATCTGGCCGGCGGACCGGGTGTCGAGGAACGGATCCGTGACTTGGTGGTGCGCGAGACCGAGTGCTGCTCGTTCTTCACCTTCACGTTCACCACCGCTTCCGGCGGGGATCGGATCCGTCTGGACATCTCGGTGGACCAGCCGCACGAGGCTGTCCTGGACGTCCTCGCCGCACGGAGCCTCGCGGGCGGGGAGCGGTGATGATCAGGGGCCTGCGCAGCGGGCAGGTGGCCGAGGCGGCCGGGGTGAACGTCCAGACACTGCGCTATTACGAGCGGCGGGGACTCCTGGCCGAGCCCCGGCGCACGAACGGTGGTCATCGCGTCCACGGCGAGGAGGCCGTCACCGCACTGAGGGTGATCAAGGCTGCCCAACGCCTCGGATTCACGCTGGAGGAGGTTGCCGAGCTCCTGGCGGCCGGCCGGCACCGGCACGGCCGCCCGTCCCGGGACTCCAAGCGCGTGCTGCGGCCAAGCTGGCCGAGATCGACGCGAAGATCTCCGACCTCACCACGATTCGCACCACCCTCGCAGCGGCGGTCGACGCGGGCTGCGAGGACCTGGCTGTCTGCGCCTCCAGCGCCTGCTGCCCCATCCCCTTCACCGACCTCGCCCGGGACGACCGCCATGCAGGCTACTGGCTGACACGGCCCCCGCACCGCACCCCTGGACCGCCCCTGGGTGCGGCAGAATGCGCGCAGCCCGCCCTGGCCACGGCAGGCACCATCGGCGTACCTCTTCGGCCCGGGAGCGGGCGGTTATGCGCGGCCGACCTGCATTCCGGCGGCATTCCGGCCGGCATTCCGGTGATCGTTTCGCAGTCGCACGGCCTCGCAAGCGTGGGTGGTCTCAACGGTCGCTTCCGGCACCGCGATCGGGTGCGGTCATGTCCCCCGTGGCGGGAGTGCCGTCGGCGAGCCCGTAGCGCAGGTACACGGTGCCCTTCGGGCTTGCTACCGGGGGAGTGAGCAGCGTGACGTTGGTGGGCACCGTGCCATCGGCGAACACTTTCTTGCCCACGCCGAGCACGATCGGATGCAGCCAGAGGTCGAGCCGGTCGAAGAGCTTCTCGCGCAGGAGGGTCTGCACGAGATTCAGACTCCCGACGACCTTTACGTGCTCGTGCCGCTCACGGATTTCGCGCACCGAGTCTGCGAGGTCCGGACCGAGGTGTGTGGACCCGGCCCACGAGAGGTCGGGCCTGCCGCGAGAGGCGACGTACTTCGGGACGCTGTTGAAGAGCGTGGCGATCTCGCTGTCCTCGCCGCCCTCCTGGTGAGGCCAGTAAGCGGCGAAGATGTCGTACGTCCGCCGGCCGAGCAGGAGGGCATCCGTGCCCTCGTACGCGGCATCGACCTGAGCCCCGGCGACCTCGTCCAGCAGGGGCGCCTGCCAGCCGCCGAACGGGAACCCCACCGGGTCCTCGTCGGGGCCGCCGGGCGCCTGCCCGACGAGATCGAGGGTCGCGAACATCTCGATGTGGATGAGGCCCATGGCTTACTCCCGATGAGTCGGTTCTCCCTCTCACTCATTCTCATCAGATAGACCGACGGATGCGCGCGGACTCATCGCCGCGACGAGTCCCGGTTTCGTCCGATGGTGCGGAGCCGGGGCCCCGGGCGGCCCCGGGCAACGGAAGCCCGGAACCCCGGAACCCTGGGGAAGCCGCTAGCGCACGGCGGGGCGCTCGCCCCAGAGGAGCGGGGTGGAGCCGAGCCGGTCAGTAGTACTGGGCCATACAGAACTCGTGATCTTCGGGATCGGTCATGACAACGACTACGCCCTCGTCGTAGTCATGACGCTCGCCGGTGAACCTGCCGCCGAGGGCGATGACCTGTGTGATTGCCTGGTCGATGTCGTCCACCGCGACGTCGAGGTGGAGGCGTACCTTGCCGTGCTTCGGCTCGGTCACCGGTTGGAAGACGAGGCGGGGCTGCGGGTCGTCACGGTGGCCGAGGTAAATCCAGCCGGGCTCGGACGGCCCCTGTGGACGGTTCAGCAGCGTGCTCCAGAAGCCCGCGACCCGTTTCACGTCGACACAGTCGATCGTCACTCCGGCCCATCGATTGGCCATGTCTTCAGCACTCCTGCTTTGTCGTGTGGACGGTTGCGGTCCGTAAGGTCAGGCGGCCGGGCACTTCAGGCAGCATCGCAGCACTGATCAGGCCGGCGAAGGCCAGGCGCCGGAACCTGTCCGCATCGCCCGCGGCCGGCCGAGGCGAGCGCGCGGCGCCTACTGCCAAGCAGCGGCGGGGTGTCAGCCTTGGCCGCCAGGCTGACCAACGTATCGCCCAGGCCTACGACGGCCCATGCGGCACCGGCTTCGGCCCGCTACGGCGATTCCTGTCAGCGTGGCTGCTGACTGTTGGCCGAGGCCCTCCACCGCTGTTACGCACTCAAGGGCGAGCCCTCCTGGGATCGCGGTCACAGCATCGGGGCGAGGGGAATCGCGGCGGAGACCGCCGTCCCTTCGCCGGGTGTCGATTCGACTGTCAGAGTGCCGCCGAGCTGTTGTGCGCGGGCACGCATGGCGGGCAGGCCGTGGCCTCGTACGCCGCCCGGCTTCTCGGCAGGATCGAAGCCGCGGCCGTCGTCGGCGACGTCCAGGACCACCTGGTCGTCCAGGTGGCTGAGTGTCAGAGCCGCCGTGGTGGCGTCGGCGTGTTCGCGGATGTTGGCGAGGGCGCCCTGCGCGATCCGCAGCAACGCGGACTGCACGCGTTCGGGGAGGGGCGTGGCCGGGGTCCCGTCCTGGTGGAAGCGCACATGCAGGGCGTCGGTGGTTTCCCGGTCGGCGAGAGTCCGAAGAGCGTCGTCGAGGCTGCTGCCGTCAGCGAGGTCGGCCGGGGCGAGGTCGTGGACGAATCGACGGGCCTCGGCGAGGTTGTGCTCGGCGATGGACGCGGCGGTGCTGACGTGGCGGCAGGCAGTCCGCGGGTCGTCGTCCCAGAGGAGATCGGCAGCCTGGAGCAGCATCTTCTGGCTGGACAGGCCCTGAGCGAGGGTGTCGTGGATCTCCATGGAGAGCCGCTGGCGTTCGGCGAAGATACCTTGGCGGCGCTCGGTCGCGGCCAGTTCACGGCGGGTGCGGACGAGGTCGGCGATGACGGTCCGCAGCCGGTCGGCCTGCCGCTGGGCGTGCAGGAACACGGCCGTGGCGATCGCGGCGATGGCCGGCGGCGCGAACATGAGGGTCGGGTCGAAGCCGTAGCGCAGCCGCAGCTTGACCTGCGCGCCCACGACGATGGCCGTGAGCAGGGCGACGAGGATGATCGCGGACTGGGTTCGTAGCGTCCGCAGCCCGGTGTAGAAGAGCGGCACCGCGCAGTATCCGAAGCTCGGGGCCATGATCACCAGGGTGAGCCAGACCCCGATGACGGCCACCAGCCAGAGCATCGGGCCCTTGGCGGCAGGGCCTTTGCCTCCACCGGACTGCCTGGGCCCGAGGATGGGGCCGAGTACGTACAGAAGGGCCAGCGCGACCGCGAGAGCGATCACCCAGGGAGTGGCACGGTCACCGGGGTGGACGATCAGGTACCGGGTCAGTGATGAGCACAGGAGTACGAAGAATGCCACGTGCATCACGGTCGCGAGCCAGTCGACGTCGGGATCGACCGCCTCGACGTCGATGGGTGACCGCTGGTCCATCCGCATCGCTCGCTCCTCGCCGCCGCCCCGTCCTCCTCCTGGTCCTCGAAGTGAGGAGGAGGACGGGGCGGGGTGTTACGCCCAGCCCAGGCTGGGACTCATCTGTCGTCCCTGTCCTTACCGAGCGGGTGGGCGGTTCCTTCACCCGGCTCGAAGACGTCCCTGCGCCCCGCTGCTTTGGCTTCGTCGAGCTGGGTGATTCCCGGGTGGTGGAGCTCGAACGCGGGGGACTCGGACCGGATCTTGGGGAGCGTGAGGAAATTGTGCCTCGGCGGGGGACAGGAGGTCGCCCACTCGAGCGAACGCCCGAAGCCCCAGGGGTCATCGACCTTGATGCGCTTTCCGGTCTTCGCGGTCTTCCACACGTTGTACAGGAACGGCAGCGTCGAGGCGCCCAGGAGGAAGGCGCCGATTGAGCTGACGGTATTCAGGGCGGTGAAACCGTCGGCCGCGAGGTAGTCGGCATAGCGGCGAGGCATGCCCTCGGCCCCCAGCCAGTGCTGGACGAGGAAGGTGGTGTGGAATCCGATGAACAGAGTCCAGAAGTGGATCTTGCCGAGCCGTTCGTCGAGCATGGTGCCGGTCATCTTCGGCCACCAGAAATGGAACCCGGCGAACATGGCGAAGACGACGGTGCCGAAGACGACGTAGTGGAAGTGAGCCACGACGAAGTAGCTGTCGGTCACATGGAAGTCCATCGGAGGCGAGGCCAGGATGATCCCGGTCAGCCCACCGAAGAGGAAGGTGACGAGGAATCCGATCGACCAGAGCATCGGTGTCTCGAAGGACAGCGATCCCTTCCACATCGTGCCGATCCAGTTGAAGAACTTCACACCGGTCGGCACGGCGATCAGGAAGGTCATGAAAGAGAAGAACGGCAGCAATACCGCACCGGTGGCGAACATGTGGTGTGCCCACACGGTGGCCGAGAGGCCTGCGATGGCGATCGTCGCGGCCACCAGGCCGATGTAACCGAATACGGGTTTGCGGGAGAACACCGGAAAGATCTCCGTGACGATCCCGAAGAACGGCAGCGCGATGATGTACACCTCGGGATGACCGAAGAACCAGAACAGGTGCTGCCACAGAAGTGCGCCACCGTTCTCGGGAGCGAACACCTGCGCACCGAAGCGACGGTCCGCCTCCAGAACCAGCAGAGCAGCGGCCAGCATCGGGAAGGCCAGAAGCACCAGCACGGACGTCAGGAGAATGTTCCAGGTGAAAATCGGCATCCGGAACATGGTCATGCCCGGTGCGCGCATACAGATGATCGTCGTGATGAAATTGACCGCGCCCAGAATCGTGCCGAAGCCGGCCAGCGCCAGGCCCATGATCCACATGTCACCGCCGATGTACGGTGTTCGGTCGCCGCCGCTGAGCGGTGTGTAGGCGGTCCAGCCGAAGTCGGCTGCGCCTTGCGGTGTCAGCAGGCTTCCGAGGACGATCAGCCCGCCGAAGAGGAACAGCCAGAACGAGAACATGTTCAGCCGGGGAAACGCTACATCGGGCGAACCGATCTGCAGTGGCATGATGGCGTTGGCGAACCCGGCGAAGGTGGGGGTAGCGAAGAGCAGCAGCATGATCGTGCCGTGCAAGGTGAATGTCTGGTTGTACTGCTCGTTCGAGATGATCTGAATGCCGGGTCGGGCCAACTCCGCACGCAGGAGCAAAGCCATCAGGCCGCCGACCATGAAGAAGAGGAACGACGCGCCCAGGTACAGGTGCCCGATTTTCTTGTGGTCCGTCGTGGTCATCCACGTGACGACGACACTCCCTGGCCGCCGGCCCTTGACGGGCACCAGAGTTGGCGGCTCGGTGGTGGATGCAGTCACTCAGGGCTCCCGATACGTGTATGGAAATGCGGCCTGGGCATAAATCGAGCCGCCGACCGCCAGCTGTGGTTCCTGTCCTACCGGCGCACGGTCGTTGCGAGCTGCTCAGCCACACGCGCGTCAGGGTGAACTTTGCTGACGCTGCGACAACGGTCCATCCACGCCAGCATTTCCCGGAGCCCGGCTCAGGTGCCGCCCCGAGGCAACGCTCGCCCCGCCGGTCCTGGGTGCCGAATGCGCGCAGCACCACCGGCACAGAATGACCTCGTCTCTCCTGGAGGCCGCAGGATCCGGTTCAGGGGTCCGCGCGGGCAGATCGGCTGCCGCGCCCACGAGCTAGTGCAGTATCAAGCAAGGTTCTTCCTGTTTCGGCGGCTGCTTTGTCGCCTGGTAGCCACGCGCCCGCGCGCTCCGCGACGCTAGACACACCAGACGCGGCAGTGCGGCGAAGCCGGCGGGGAACACCAAGTCGCACTCGAGGATCAGCCGGTAGCCAAGCTCATCCCACGCCTCTGCGTCGTCCTCGCGCTCGGCCCTCGCCAGGAGCTCGGGTACACGATCGGCGTCCCCGTAACAGTCGTACATCTGCGCCCAGTTCACCACCCGAGCATTTAACCGCCCTGAGGCAGCCGGGGCCGACTCCGCATTCAAGAGCTCTGTTGCACGAACCATCAGACAGCCCTAGGCGCAGTCGAAGAGGTCGTCGACCTGTGCCTCATCGCTCGTGTCGACCCGCACGCGATGTGGTGCCCGTCGGCGGCGAGGCGTGCACAGATCGCGGCGCCGATTCCCCGGGGGCCGCCCATGACTGATTGCAGCATGAGAGCTCCGGGCCGCACGGTAGCGATCGACCAATATGGGTGGTGAGTGCAACAAGTCGGGAGCCGGACCCCTCAGTGATCTGCTTCCGCGCCGCGCGGGCCGCCCTGGCCGCCCCGTTCGACGCCGACATCTCGGACGCGGCGTGCGGACCTCCGGGCGTCGAAGCGGCACTAGCCCGTTCAGCTGTCCAGGGGAGGTGGCATCTGCGGACCGGCCGGGCAGACTTCGTGGACGGGGCGCAGCAGCTCTGGGCGGACTGCCGCAGTCGGCCCAGATGTGCTCGGCATGTATCTGGTTGTCGATATGCGGACTTTATGCGTCACGTGCCCCCGGGGCGTCTGCCTGCCCTGACGTCACCAGCTGATCCTGGCCGCCACCGGCAGGTGATCGCTGCCGGTCTCCGGCAGTACCCACGAGCTCACCGGCTCCACGCCGCGTACCAGGATCTGGTCGATGCGCGCCACCGGGAAGGAGGCCGGCCAGCTGAAGCCGAAGCCGTCCCCGGCCTCGTCCTGGGCCGAGTGCAACCGCGAGGTGATGCCGTCGAGCGCGCGGTCATCCGTCGTGCCGTTCAGGTCACCGAGCAGCACCACACGCTCATTCCGCTCGGCGGCAACGGCCTCGCCGAGCGCCTGGGCGTTCCTGTCCCGCGAGTCCGTCCAGAAGCCTGCCCTGGGGTTCACCCGTACGGACCCCAGGTGCGCCACATACACCGCCAGCGACCCCTTCCCCGTGGCCACCGTGGTGCGCAGCGCCCGGTTGTAGGCCATCTTGACCTCGGCCGGCTTGCTGTCCCCCAGCGGCCCGACGTCCTGCTTGAGATCGACCGGCCGGGTGCCGGACAGCGGCAGCTTGCTCCACAGTCCGACCGTGCCCTGCACCGTGTGGAACGGGTACGCCTTCGCCAGCCCCTTCTCGTACGTTCCCCTGGCATCCGCGGTCAGCTCCTCCAGCGCGAGCAGGTCCGCACCGGAGGCGGCCAGGTCGCGGGCGGTCCCGGCCGGGTCCTGATTCGCGGCGCCGACGTTGTGGCTGGCCACGGTGAGGTCACCACCCGACCGGGATCTGTCGCCCAGCAGCCCGCCGAAGAGGCTCAGCCACACCGTGACCGGCAGCAGCAGCGCGACCACCGCCGAGGCGGAACGGCGCCACACCGCGGCGGCCAGAAGCACAGGGACCGACAGGCCGAACCATGGGAGAAACGTCTCCACCAGACTGCCGAGGCCACCACGGCCCGTGATCTGGGTGTGCAGCAGCATGAGCAGGCCCAGCAGGAGGGCCGACCCTGCGGGTACCGGACCACGCTTCCATGGCCCCGGCCCGGCGAGGGAGCGGATCACCCGACGTAGGCGCGCACGCCGCGTCCCGCCGGTCCCGGCCGTCGGGGCAGAGGCTCCGGCACCTGCCGTACCGGTATCCGCCGGGCTGTCCTGTCCGGCCTGTGCGGCATCCACCTGCGTCATCGTCTGTCCTCGCTCATTGCTGCTCACGGCTGCATTCTCAGGTCCGGTGGGGGATCGGCGTACATCCGGGGGCAGCTACGGCCGATCGCATCGGTGCGTTGTCCGTGGCGCCAGGGTTCGTTCGTTCCGGCAGTTGACACAGTTCCTACGGGGCGCCGGGACTGGGCAACTACGCCGTCGCTTCGGCTTCCCGATGCCGACCGCCGCCCCCGAAACGTGAGGAGTTGTGGTCGGGGTGGCCCCCGCCGGGCGGCCTCGCGTTCGGAGCCGTACCTGGTCGAGTGCGGTGATCACTGCGGTCAGGACTGCCAGGCCGACGGCAAACAGCAGCCGGTGAGCCCGGCGCGGTGTCGCTCGTGCTGATGCTGGGGCTCGAACTCATGCCGCCAGTGAAATCGACCGGATGTTGCCGACCCGTATGCGGTTTTCGATACGCCGGCGATACGGG
This sequence comes from Streptomyces sp. NPDC048560, assembly GCF_040650955.1. Classification (NCBI taxonomy): domain Bacteria; kingdom Bacillati; phylum Actinomycetota; class Actinomycetes; order Kitasatosporales; family Streptomycetaceae; genus Streptomyces; species Streptomyces sp. NPDC048560. The sequence goes on along the minus strand of NZ_JBEZIJ010000012.1, from coordinate 152,774 downwards.
ACGGCTCGTAGCCTGAGGACATGCGTGTCTTGATCGTCGAGGACGAGCCCTTCATGTCGGAAGCCATCCGCGACGGCCTACGCCTGGCAGCGATCGCGGCCGACATCGCGGGGGACGGCGAGACCGCTCTGGAACTGCTCGGCGTCAACGCCTACGACATCGCCATCCTCGACCGCGACATCCCCGGCCCTTCCGGCGACGAGATCGCCAGACGCATCGTCGCCTCCGGCAGTGGCATGCCGATCCTCATGCTCACCGCCGCCGATCGTCTCGACGACAAGGCATCCGGGTTCGGACTGGGCGCCGACGACTACCTCACGAAGCCCTTCGAGCTGGGGGAGCTCGTGCTCCGTCTCAGGGCGCTCGACCGCAGGCGTGCGTACGCCAGGCCTCCCGTACGCGAGATCGCGGGCCTGCGCGTGGATCCGTTCCGCCGCGAGGTCTACCGCGACGACCGTTACGTCGCGCTCACCCGGAAGCAGTTCGCCGTTCTCGAAGTCCTCGTCGCCGCCGAAGGCGGAGTCGTCAGTGCCGAAGAACTCCTGGCACGGGCATGGGACGAGAACGCCGACCCGTTCACCAACGCCGTACGCATCACGGTCTCCGCACTGCGCAAGCGACTCGGCGAACCCTGGCTGATCGCGACGGTGCCAGGCGTCGGCTACCGCATCGACACGGGGCCCGGCGCCGGTCGTGAGGGTGGGGACCGTGGATAGGCGGCGCGGGTTGAGCGTTCGCCTCAAACTCACTCTGAGCTACGCCGGATTCCTCTTGGTCGCGGGCACCTTGCTGCTCGCCACCGTGTGGGTGTTCGTCCTGCGTGACCTGCAGGTCGTCTCGACCCGCCCCGGACAGTTCGAGCCCATCCGCAACGTCATTCTGCGCGCCTACGCCCCGGTGACAGCCGTGATGCTTGTGTTCCTGCTCGTCCTGGGTCTCCTGGGAGGATGGATTCTCGCCGGCCGTATGCTCGCCCCGCTGACGCGCATCACGAAGGCACCCGAACGGCCGCGAACGGATCGCTCTCGCACCGGATCCGGCTGACGGGCCGCAGGGACGAGTTCCGCGAACTCGCCGACGCCTTCGACATGATGCTCGCGCAGCTCGAAGCACACGTCGCCGAACAGCGGAGATTCGCGGCCAACGCCTCTCACGAGCTCCGCACCCCGTTGTCGGTCTCGAAGTCGCTGCTCGACGTGGCCCGCGCCGATCCGGACCGCGCCGCCGACCCACTCATCGACCGCCTCCACACCGTCAATACCCGAGCCATCGACCTCACGGAGGCTCTTCTCCTGCTCAGCCGCGCCGACCGGCGCTCCTTCACCCGCGAACACGTCGACCTGTCCCTCATGGCGGAGGAAGCCACCGAAACACTTCTCCCCCTCGCGGAAAAGCGCGGCATCGACCTGGAGACCGACGGTGATGTCGCCCTCACGCTCGGATCGCCGACGCTCCTGCTTCAGCTGACCACGAACCTCGTACAGAACGCGATCGTCCACAACCTGCCCGAACACGGCAAGGTGTGGGTCCACACCAGCGTTCACCCGAAGGCCGTGGTGCTCACCGTCGAGAACACCGGCGAGCAGCTCACCTCCCAGCTGGTCTCCACCCTCACCGAACCATTCCAGCGCGGTACCGAACGCATCCACACGGACCACGCAGGCGTCGGCCTCGGTCTGGCCATCGTCAGAACCATCACGCTGGCGCACGGCGGAACTCTGACCCTCACCCCGCGCGCCGCCGGCGGGATCCGGGTCATCGTGGAACTGCCTGTGGTGTCCCAGCACGCTGACAAGTGAGGAATCGCGGTACGGCTCACCTGACATCTCGGAGCTGGCAGAGGTTGGCGCCCGCCCCACACGGAGTGAGGCGAGCGGGCCCCTCGTCCGGTCGGTCAGGGCGCACCCGAGCTGCCCGAGCCCCCTTCCCTGCGTCAGCGGCTCATTTCGAGTGACCACAGAGAGGGCTCCGACCTGGCGTTCCGCCCATGCCCTCCCCGGACGACGACACCGGCGACAGTTCCCGCGTGACCGTCCGCTGCCAGGACAACGCCTCCGTCGGCGTGACCTTCCGCGACCGGTACAGCTTCGACGCGGACGCCGTGCACTATGCCGTCGAGCTGGAGGCCCGGGGCTGAGCGCTCGCGTCGACGAGGTCGTCGCATGGATCTGGGACAGTGATCCCGCCCTGTTCCTGGACGAGCTCGCGGCCGACTACCGGGGATGGGACGGCGCACGGAGCCGGCAGACCGACGACCGGGACTTGGCGGTGTCGGCCGAATTCCGCTCCGGCGGGTACGTCGCACTGACCTGGAGCGTGCGGCCGTGGCCGTAGGCCGCCGGCGGCTGGGGCGCATCGGTGACCACCTGGCTGGAGGCCGGCGAGCAGATGGCCTCCCTGGCGGCCGACGTCCGGCACTTCCTCGCCGGGGACCAGAGGTGACAGCCGGCATCCTGTCACCTGGAAGCTGAGGTCACCCGGATGGGCCGACTGCGCGGCCGAGGAGGATGACGGCGGCACCAGGCTTCGCAGAGAACCACGCAGGCGGTCGACTACGACACCTCCGCGCTCGGCACCGTCCCACTGAGCAGGGCAGCCCCCAGCGGCGTCAGGACATGCAGAACGATGCTGCTGTGCCGTTGGCTGTTGATGAGCTTCGCGTCCCGGAGCGCCCGCGTATGAAAGGTGACGGTCGCCGGGGAGATCCCGGCGAGCCGCGCGAGCTCGCCGGCGGAGGCTCCGTTCGCCACGGCGCGTAACAGCACAGCACGAGTGGTGCCGATCAGGGCCGCCAGAGGAAGCGTTTCGTCACAGCGTCGGCTGGTTGTCGCGGTCGCCTCGTGGTTGAGCGGGTAGATCAGCACCGGTGGAAGCGCGGGATCTGCGAGGGCGACCGGATAGTTCCAGCAGAAGTAGGAGGGCACCAGGGTCAGACCACGGCCGTCGAGATGGAGGTGGCGGTCCTCGGCCGGGTAGTCCACCTCCAGGACCGGTGGCCGCCAGCGCATCCTGGGCGTCAGACTGTCCAACAGCCCAGCGACGCCCCCGGAAAGCAGCGCACGGCTGCGCACCAGCCGTTCCGTCGTGACGCCCGCAAGGATCCGGTCTCCATGCGGTGCTATCACCGCGTCGTGGTACTCGCGCAACAGCTTGACCAACTCCTCCCGCTGGTCGTGCTCCGCGAACCGGCGCAGCCCCGGCGGTGTGGTGATCACCGTCCGGGTCAGCAGGTCGAGTTCGCCTTCGACGTGCTTCGCGGGCGCGTCCAGGACGGCCTTCAGCCCCGGCGTCAGCCCTGCCGCTCCTGCCGCAGGAGTGAGGAAGTCCGGGAAGTACGCCGCCCGCACGAACAGCGGCAGCAGCACGGTGCGTAACGCCCTGGACAGACCTGCCTCGTGGATGCGGGGGCCGAACTCTCGGAGCCAGTCGGCGTACGCCCAGCGCCCGTTGCGTGTCTGCAGCCGATGCAGGCTGCTCGCGATCTCCCACAGAGGATCAGGCCTGGTCGCGACCGTGACTCTGGCGAGGTCTGCGTCGGTGAAGTGGATGCGGAGCATATGGTCCCCCCAGAGCGGGCCGCGCCCAACGGTGTGCTCAAGCGGATGCGCACCGCGCCGGTTTCGTACCGGCGTCGCCTCAGTTGACCAGATCATCCGCCCGCCGGACAGCGTCGGTGCGCAGGGCAGCCAGCTCCTCCAGCTCCTTCGCCTGGGCGGCCGGCAGCTCCTTCGCGAAGTCGCTCAGGAGCCCTTGGACGGTCTGGGTCAGCCTGGCAGTGCCGACGCATCGCGCGTCCGCGACCGCGACCGCGATCTCCTGCTTCCTGGCGGCCGTTCCACTGCTGGACTCATGGGCGGCCGCGGCCTGTGCACGGGCCTGCGCCTGCGTGGCGAAGGGATAGCCGCTGCCGCGCATGCAGTCACCCCAGACCTCCATGGCGCGGCGGTAACGAGAGGCCTCGATGGCTTTGAAGTACAGGCGCACGTAGTGACCTTGCGGGACGAACTCGATGCGGGCAGCCGTGGTCGGTGAGCCGTAGAGCCGCCCCCGGCTCTCGGCGATGCAGCCGGCGGTGGGGAAGGTGAAGGTCTGGCCGCTGCTGATCGTCAGGGGAGCACGGTCGCTCGGCCCGCCGGCCAGTGCCCGTTGGAATCGCTCCCGCTGCCGGGCCGAAAGCGTCCGCAGATAGGCATCCGCACTGCTCTCCGACGCCGGCTTGCCGTCGGCCTCGCCCAGCCGGTAACCGCGGATGCGCCGTTGCTCAAGATCGGGGCGCCAGTCCTCGTCGCGATCGATCTGTGCCGGAGCGTCGAGCGCCGGATCGCGGAAGCCCTGCCGCCTCATGCACCTGTCGCTGAGCTTGAGCTCCGCCGTCCGGAGATGCTGCTGATCCGTGTAGTAGGAGTCGCCCTTGGTGAGCAGCGCGACAGCGGCCGTGCCGAGCGCCGGCTCCTTGTCCGAGGCATCGTCGCCTCGACCCGCCGGCTGCGCGGAGGCGCAGCCGGCGAGGCCGAGCAGCACGGCGACGACGATCGCGGGTCGCGTCAGGGTTGCGTATCGCGCCGGCATGGAGAGTCCACCGTCCCGTGGTGAGGAGATCCGCAGTGTGAGCGGCTAGCACCAGTTGTTGGAACGGATGTTGTCGTTCCAGTTCCCGGCGACGCCGTACCCCAGCGCGACGGCCGACAGGGAGTTGTAACCGGTCTGGCGCGATATGTTCAGCTTCGGGGTCTGGTAGTTCTCCAGGTAGTACACGTGCGCGGTGCAGCTGTTGCCGTTGTTGTACAGCGATGAGGCGCAGTCCTCCCAGGTGCCCGTCTGGCACGTCGAGTGGCTGTATACGCCCCAGTCGGCGTTGTTGCCGTCAAGCCTGCCCGGCCCGTCGACCCAGTTGTCGTGCACCCAGAAACACAGGTTGCCGGCCGTGCAGCCGGAGGGAGCGGCCAGGATTCCGGCGGTGGCAGGGGCGGCCGCGCCGGCGGACGGGCGGCCGTTGGACGATGTGTCCTTGTCCGCGGCGGCCGCGACCGGCACGGCAAGCACCACGGCGAACACCGAAATGATGGCGATCAGCAAGGTTCTCAGGCGCCGAAGCGGCACCTGCGAGATGGTTTTGGACACGTGCGTTCCCTTCGCTTGTCCCACATTCCGTCTGACTTCGCGAACGCTGCGACGAGGCTGCGACCAAATGCCTCGCAGGTCAATCGGCATATGGTGAACCTCGGCGCGCTTGCATAGTGCCCATGCCGAGAACCCGTGCGCCATGCTGTTTGACGGGCGTCAAAATCCGCAGCTTGAGGGCCGGTCAGGAGCGCTGGTCAGTCCGCCGGGCCGGACGGCCGTGCACGGCGGGACAGCGACCGCGGCGTCCTCGTCGGCCGGGAGCGTGTGCCGCTCGCGGTGTAGCTGACCGGCGGGAACCGGGATGACGTCTCCCTTTCGTGTCCCTCCTGACGGGCATCCCGTTCGGACCGACACGCGTGGGACGGCCACGCCGACGGCCTGATTTCCGTTCGGAGACCGCTGCCGAGACCACGACACGTGCCGACGTCCGGCCGGCGCCCTGGGTGACAGGCCGGCGGTCGATCGGCGCGGTGCTCCGCACGGCTCCGGCCTCGGGCTGCACCGCTGGGTTTCGCCGACCGCCCACGCATGACTTCCGCGGCGCTTGCGACCGGCACGCCGGCTGATCGGCTGATCGGCTCGGAGGTGGCGTGGTTGATCTGTCGTCGCCGCAGGTATCGGCGGATGCGACGAGAGGATTACGCCGCATGCGGGGGGGGGGAGGGCGGCAGTGAGGACGCCCCGGAGCGGGTGGCAGTCAGGCCGCCCGGAGCGTCCGAGTACCTCGGGACTCATCCCCCGTGTGTGAAGGATGAGTCCCGCCGGGGGCTCTCAGTGCTCGCCGGAGCCCGGCCGCAGTTCGAACCAGTCGAAGGCAGGAGCTCCCTGGGTCGCGTACATCCCGATGACCCGGCCGGTGAAGCCGCCGGCCACCTCGGTGGTGAGGTAGCGGCCGTCGAGTTCGGCGAGGATGTCGAAACTCCCGTCTTCGGTCTCGTACCCGAGACGGAGCGTGTCGGGGCCGCCGACGCGGAGACCGGATGGAAGCACGGCCCCGGGTCCCGTGGGGCGTGCCGTGACGGTGGGCGGCAGGATCTCGGTGGTCGTGATGTCGATCCGCAGCGTCAACGGACCGGCGGGCACGGCTCGTTCGGCGACGGTCTGGCGCACCGGACCGATACGGGCGACCGCCCGCACGATGCCGTCGGCGATCTCCACCTGGTAGTGGTGTGCCTCGTCGAGACGTACGGCGATTCCGCCCCGGTCACCTTCAGCCGCGTCGACACGTGTCCGCGCACTGCAGTCGGGATCGCGCTGACGTCGGCCCACGAACAGCGCGCCAGGCTTCTCCAAGCCGTCCGCGCGGGCGTGCAGCACCACATGGCCCGGCCGCGTATCGAGGCGTACGGCACCCGGGTGCTGCCGTCGCAGCGACATCCAGCAGGCGGCGAGTGCGGGAGAGTCGAAGTCGTCGCGAGCCGGCTCGGCCGGCCAGGGGTGCGGGGTCAACTCGGGTGCGGGGGAGCGGAGTTCCAGAGGTCCGGGCAGCGGCCACTCGTCCTCCCAGCGGACGGGCGCCAGGAACGTCTCCCGGCCCATTCCGTGGAACTTCGGGGTGTCACCGCGAGGCCGGGTGCCGAGCAGAACCATCCACCATGTGCCGTCATGTGCCTGCACGAGGTCGCCGTGGCCGGTGTTCTGCACGGGATGGCCCGTGCTGCGGTGGGAGAGTACGGGGTTGTCCGGGTGCGGTTCGAACGGCCCCGGCAGGTCGCGGGCACGGGCCACCGACATCGCGTGACCGCGTTCCGTGCCACCCTCCGACAGCAGCAGGTACCACCAGTCGCCGATCCGGTACAGGTGCGGGCCCTCCGGATACTGCAGCCCGCTCCCTGACCACATGGCCGTCGGTTCGCCCAGAAGCTCGCCTGTCTCCGGATCGATCCGCACGCCGCGGATCATCCCGTCGTGCGAGAACACGCACCAGCACCGCCCCGCCTCGTCCCAGGCCAGATCGGGGTCGATCCCGGGTATGCCGACCGGTACGGGCTCCGACCACGGGCCGGCGGGGTCCTTCGCGGTCACCACGATGTTGCCCGCGCCGGCAACCACGGTCGTGATCATCCAGAAGCGTCCGTCGTGGTACCGCAGTGTGGGCGCGTACACACCGCACGAGGACGGGGCCTCGTCGTCCAGCGCCAGTTGCGAGGGCCGGTCCAGGGCGTGCCCGATCAGCCGCCAGTGCACGAGATCGCGGCTGTGCCACAGCGGCACCCCGGGTACGTACTCGAAGCTGGACGTCGCCACGTAGTAGTCGTCGCCCACGCGGCAGACGCTCGGGTCGGGGCTGAAGCCGGGTATCACCGGATTGTCGAAGAACGCCATGTCCATCCTCGGATGGGTCGCGGTCACGCAGTCGGACGGGCGCCGGTGAAGGACTGACCGTCAGGCGTACGGGCCTCAACGGTCGATTGTTGAAGCGCTTCGAAGATCGCATCCGGCCAGCGGGCTGTCAATAACCTCGCGGTACAGCGCTCTATCCCGGAATCCGGGAAAGTGGCGGCCTCGCGACAGTAGCGGTCGGACGTGGCAGGCAAGGAGGGCTGTCGAAGCGCTTCGACACTCCGCTCGGAGTGTGACCCCGACCCAGGCCGGGTCTCCGCCTGACCGCTCCTTGCAGGCGATGGCCTTGTTGGAGGGCGAGAGGCGGTTCCCACGGGTACGCCGCCAGCTGAAGAGTTCTCGCACGGTCCGGTGGGGTGCGTGCGATGCTGGAGGTGCGGCTGACTCTCCGGGCTTCGTGCGGCTTCACTCCTCTCCCGAGAAGGGCTCGTCGGCGGTTTCGATACGCGGGCCGAGTGCGCACTTTCCGCATGCCCGGGGCGACAGTTGTTGCATGGCCATCAGCCGGCAGGATCGGGTAGGGCCGATAACGGTGACCGGCGTGGCTGTGTGCCGCGAGAGAGCTGGATGAGACGCGGAACGGCCGGCAGTGAACCCGGGGCGGGCTCCGGATGGCAGCCCGCCCCGGGGAGGCAGCGTCCAGCCTTACCCGTACGAGCATCCACCTGCGAGGGAACCATGAATGAGGCCCAGGAAGATCACCTGTTCATGGTTGACAGTCTGCTCGAGTCGAGTCACACCCTGACCCTTGAAGAGCTTCCCGACCTGGTGTCCCGCGCTGCGGCCCGCGCCGGTATGGAGAATGCCCACATCTACCTGGTCGATCTGCAGCAGGACACCCTTCACCTCCTGACCGGAGCCGGCCTCGACGCCGGCCGGACCACCGGCCGCGGCACGGATGCTGCCACGCTGCTCGTCGAGGACACCGACGTGGGCCGTGCCTTCCAATACCTCGAACCCGTCAACGCCACGACCGACCCGGCAGGAGGGGACGGAGCGGGACGATGGTGGGTTCCTCTGCTGGACGGCACGGAGCGCATCGGAGTCCTCGGAGCCGACCTCGGCCCCGGCGGGCATCGCGGGATCAAGGGCCTGGAACGCCTCGCGGAGCTGGTGACGCTCTTGGTGGTCAGCAAAAGGGATCAGTCGGATTCTCACGCCCGGCTCGTCCGCAACCAGCCGATGAACGTCGCGGCGGAGATGCAGTGGCATCTGCTGCCGCCCCTGTCCTTCTCCAACCACGGCGTGTCCGTCAGTGCCGTGATGGAGCCCGCCTACCAGATCGCGGGTGACACCTTCGACTACGGCATCGCCGACGACAGGCTCTACCTGGCGCTGTTCGATGCCATGGGCCACGACGTCGCAGCCGGCCTGACGGCCAACCTCGCATCCGCCGCCTGCCGCAACCTTCGCCGCCAGGACGTCGCCCTGCCTGATCTCGGTGCGGCAATCGAGGAGATCCTCATCCAGCATGCCTTCGGCGAGGACCGCTTTCTCACGGCAGTACTCGCCGAACTCGACCTGTCCACCAACGAACTGTCCTGGACCAACCACGGTCACCACCCGCCCGTGCTCATCCGGGACAACGCCTGGCACAGCACCCTGCACGGGCCGTCCAGTCACCCCCTGGGCACGGGCCTCGGCCTGCCTGTAACGGTGTGCCGCGAACAACTCAAGCCCGGTGACCGCGTGCTGCTCTACACCGACGGCATCACCGAGGCCCGCCACCCGAACGACGACACCGAATTCGGCCTCGAACGCCTCGTCGACTTCCTCATCCGGCACGCCCACGAAGATCTGCCCCTCGCCGAAGTCCTGCGCCGGCTCATTCACAGCGTCCTGGACTACCACCACGGCCGTCTCACCGACGACGCCACCGTCCTCGTACTCGAAGCGCGCCGTAGCGATACGTCACGGGAGACGGCCTGGCCCCTCGCCTGACGTCCTGTGCGGGGCACGAGGTTTGGTGCCCAACAGGCCGCTCGACCCTCCCGGTGGGGGAGGGGCCGGACCCGACCTGCCTGGCTGGGAGTGCCGCGCCCGGCCCTGCCCGGTCGGGAGGACCCGCCCGAACGCTGCCCAGCGGACGAGCGGATCGCCGTTGTCCGCCGGATCAACCGCCCGCACCGGAGGGCGACGGCGCCGGGTGCCCAGGCGGGACCCGGCGCGAGGCCGGTCGGCGGTCGGGCCGGGGCCGTAGCCCAGCGGCTAGGCGACGTCAGTCCCGGAGCGTGCCGAAGAACGCGCGCACTTCGGTGACGAACGCCGCCGGCTGTTCCAGCGCGAGGAAGTTGCCGCCGTGTTCCATCTCGCTCCAGTGCGTGACGTTGTGATCCCTCTCGGCGAAGCGACGGATGGCGATATCGGTCCTGAGCGCCACGGCCACGCCGGTGGGGACGGTGCCGCGGGGCTTGGGGGCCCAGGCGCTCGGGTCGTGGCCCGACTCGTAGTAGAGGTTGGCGGAAGAACCCGCCGTACCGGTGAACCAGTAGACGCTGATGTTGGTCAGCAGCCGGTCGCGACCCACGGCGTCCTCGGGGAGCTCGGCGGCCGGGTCCGTCCACTCCTTGAACTTCTCCGCGATCCACGCCAGTTGTCCGACCGGCGAGTCGTGCAGCCCGTACGCGAGAGTCTGCGGGCGGGTGGACTGGATGGCGTTGAACCCCATCTTGTCCTGCTGGAACGTCTCCAGTCGGCCCAGCCGCTCCTGCTCGGACTCGGTCAGACCTTCGAGCTCCGCGGGATCCCCGGAGGGGAAGGTGACCAGCCCGTTGACGTGCACGCCGACGACCCGGTCGGGCGCCTGGCGCCCCATCTCGGCAGCGATCCAGGCGCCGCCGCCGGTTCCCTGCACGCCGTAGCCGGTGTAGTCGAGCCGGCTCATCAGCTCGACGAACGCGCCCGCGATGCGGCCGGTGTTCCATCCTGCCTCGGCGAGCGGACCGGAGAACCCGGTACCCGGGGTCGACGTGACGACGACGTGGAAGTCCTCCGTCAGCGGCTGGATGACCTCGACGAACTGCACGAACGAGCAGGGCCAGTCGTGCAGCAGAAGCAGCGGGACGGCCGCCGGGTTCTGGGACCGGACGTGCATGAAGTGGATGTTCTGACCGTCGATCTCGGTGGTGAACTGGGGGAACTCGTTGAGCTCCGCCTCCGCCTTGCGCCAGTCGAAGCCGTCGGCCCAGTACGCGGCCAGTGCCTTGAGGTAGTCGGTCGGCACCCCCCGGCTCCAGCCGGTACCGGGGATCTCACTTCCCCAGCGCGTACGTGCCAGACGCTCGCGCAGGTCGACGAGGTCGGCCTCCGGGATGTCGATGCGGAACGGGCGGATCAGGGCGTCGGTACCGCTGTTGGTCTCCATGGGTAAAAAGGTATCCTCGATATAGGCACAGTACGTTCCTAATGGTCCGACAGGCTGGGCTTCATGCTTGATACCTCCGCGCGTCTGCTGCGTCTGCTCTCGCTGCTCCAGACTCCGCGCGCCTGGCCCGGATCCGAACTCGCCGAACGTCTGGGAGTGAGTGGCCGTACCGTCCGCAACGACATCGACCGGCTGCGCGACCTCGGCTATCCCGTGGACGCCACGCGCGGGGCCACCGGCGGCTACCGGCTCGGAGCCGGGGCGGCGATGCCGCCGCTCCTCCTCGACGACGAGGAAGCCGTAGCGGTGACGATCGCGCTGCGCACCGCCGTACAGGGCGCCGTCCCCGGCACCGAGGAGACCTCCCTCCGGACGCTGGGCAAGCTGGAACAGGTGCTGCCTTCGCGGCTGCGCCGACGCGTGCGGGCCCTTCAGACGTACACGGTGGCCGTACCGGCCGACCGTCCGGCCCCGACCGTCACCGCGGACGTGCTGACGACGCTGGTGTCCGCCTGCCGCGACCGGGAACGGCTGCGCTTCGACTACCTGGACCACGCTGGCTCGCCCACCCGTCGCCTGGTAGAGCCGTACCGGGCGGTGAACTGGGGGCGGCGCTGGTACCTGGTGGCCTGGGACGTCGAGCGCGAGGACTGGCGGACCTTCAGAATCGACCGGGTCAGGCCTCGTACGCCGACCGGCCCGCGCTTCGCCCCGCGCGAGATACCCGGGGGCGACGCGGCGGCTTATGTCTCCCAGCGCGTGTCCAGCGCGGCCTGGCGGCACTACGCGCGGGTGACCGTCCACGCACCTGCGGCGGCGGTGATCGAGCGGATCAACCCCGCGGTAGGCACGGTGGAGGCGGTCGACGCCGACAGCTGCGTCCTGATCACCGGCGCCGATACGGTCCAGACCCTCGCCGTCCACCTGGGCATGCTCGACCTAGACTTCGACGTCACCGAGCCCGAGGAGCTGGTCTCCTGCCTCCGGCGGCTTGGCGAGCGCTATGCCCGCTCGACACCGCCCGCATCTTCGTCGGTCGAGCCGGAGATCCGGAAGCCGTGAGCTGACCGCGTATGGCGTGAGGCGTGGGGCGTGCGGCGTGAGGCGTGCGGCGTCCGCGCCGGGTGTGGGCCCCCTCCTCGGGCGCGTCCGGCTTCCACGGCCAGTAGGACGAATCGGGGCGAGGGAGTTGGTGACTGACCGGCCGACCCGCGACCCCTCAAGCCGCAGACCCGCTGTCCGTCGTCCCGCCGAACCGCCGATCAGCAGGTCACCGGCGCGCTGACGCTGTCGGCCCGCCCCAGCACACGGTGCCGAATCCGGAGAAGCGATGACGGTGGAGCCGGTTCCCACGGCGTCACCATCCCGCACCGGGCCGCATCCGTGATCAAGCCATCGTTCTGTCACCTGATCAGCCCACCAGGCCCTACAGTATGCGCGTGACCGACCAGAACTCCGAACTCATCGCCGGCCGGTACCAGCTGGTCGAACTCATCGGCCAGGGCGGCATGGGCCGGGTCTGGCGGGGCGTCGACCAGCAGCTCTTCGGACGCGAGGTCGCCATCAAGGAGATCCGCTTCCCGGTGGGGCTGGACGACGGCGACCGCGCCATGCTGCTCCGGCGCTTCACGGACGAGGCCCGTGCGGCGGTCACTCTCAGCCATCCCGGCATCATCACCATTCACGACGTCGTGGAACACCGCGGCGCCCCCGTGATCGTCATGGAGTTCATCCGGGGGCAGTCCTTGGCTGCGGCCATCCGCCGGCATGGACGGCTGCCCGCGCAGCGGGTGGCGGAGATCGGCTCCGCCATGCTCGACGCGCTGGCCGAGGCGCACGCCGCGCGGATCGTCCACCGCGACATCAAGCCGGACAACGTGCTCCTGACCAAGGACCGCGTCGTCCTCACCGACTTCGGCATCGCTCACCTCGCGGACGCCACGACCAGGCTCAGCCACAGCGGGATCGTCATCGGCACCCCGCACTACATGCCGCCGGAGCAGCTGGAGGGCAAGCGCCCGACCCCCACCAACGACCTGTGGGCGCTCGGCGCCACCCTTTACCACGCCGTCGAGGGACGGCTGCCGTTCGACGCCGAGGGCATTCACGCCCTCGCCGTGGCCGTCTTCACCCGCCCCCACCAGCCGCCGGTCCACGCCGGCCCGCTGGCGCCCGTCCTGGACGCCCTCCTCACCAAGGACCCGGCGCGCCGACCGGAGATCGCCGAGGTCGCGGAGTTGCTGGCGTCGGCGCTGCAGGCATCCGGGCCCCGGACAGGCGCAACCGCCGAGGCCGATCAGCCCGTGCCGGTGCCCAGGCCCGTGCCCGACCCCGCACCAGCACCGGCACCAGCGCCGGATCCGGCGTCCGTTCCGGGCGAGCCCAGGGAGCACACCTCCACGCCCAGGGAGCACACCCCCACGCCCACGGAGCACGCCTCCCTTCCCACCGAACACGCCTCCCTTCCGGTGGAGCAGAAGGCCGAACTGCCGCCCCGGCCACCCCAGCAGACGCCTACGGTCAGGGACTCCCCGTCCGCCCCCCACTCTCCCCGCAGGCCCGAACCGAACAGGCCGGCCCCCAAGCCCGTGCCGCTGCCCACGACCACGTCGGAAGAGGTGGTCGCGCTCGGAGGGAGGGGCGACGCGGGCGACGCCGGCGGGGCGACCACCCGGCGGCACAGTGTCACCCGGCGCTCGACCGTTCTCGCGGTGGCGGTTGCCACGCTCACCGTCGGATCCGTCCTGGCCTGGACCTTCAACCGGGACGACCTGCCCGGCGGCGACGGTGCGGCGGGCAAAGGCTCCCCGGCTTCCCCGGTGACCGTGGTGATCGGGGTGGACGCACCACTCAGCGGCGCCCTGTCCCCCCTCGGCGTAGGCATCAGGAACTCCGCAGACCTGGCAGCCAGGACGGCCAACCGGACCCGGCACGTACCCGGCGTCAACTTCAAGATCAAGGCCCTGGACGACGAGTCCTCTCCCGCCGAGGGCGCACCGAACGCAGCCCGGTTCGTTGCCGACGAGGAGGTGCTGGGCGTCGTCGGACCGCTCAACTCCGCTGTCGCCCGGACCATGGGGGAGCCGCTCGCGCAGGCGAACCTGGTCAACGTGTCGCCGGCCAACACCAGCCCCGGACTCACGCTGGGCCCCCACTGGGCCGAGGGCACCAAGTCCCGCCCGTACAAGACCTACTTCCGCACGGTCGCCTCGGACGTCGCCCAGGGGCCGTTCGCCGCCCGGTACCTGCACGGAGAGATCGGGAGGACGAAGCTCTACGTCATCGACGACGGCGGCGACTACGGCACCACCCTCACCTCCGGGTTCACGGCCGAGTTCACGAAGCTCGGCGGAGCGGTCGTCGGCACAGAACAAGTCGACCCTGCGGAAGCCGACTTCGCGGGTCTCGCCGCGAGGGTCCGGAGTTCAGGAGCCGAGGCCGTCTACTTCGGCGGCTACTACACCACCGCGGCGCCGCTTTCCCGACAGCTCAAGCAGGCAGGCCTGGACATCCCGCTGATGGGCGGCGACGGCATGTTCGATCAGCAGTTCCTCGCGACCAATCCGAACGCCGAGGGTGACCTCGCGACCAACATCGGCGTACCCGCCGAGAGCCTCGCGGGGGGAGGGGAATTCCTCGCCCGGTACCGAAAGGCCGGGTATTCCGAGGAGGCAGGTTCGTACGGCCCCTACGCGTACGACTCGGCCTGGGCTGTCATCGAGGCGGTGAAGGACGTCGTGGCGACCCACGGAAGTCTCCCCAAGGACGCTCGGGCGAAGATGCCGCAGGCGGTGGCGGGACTGCGGTTCGACGGCGTCACGGGTCGCGTGGCCTTCGACGAGTACGGGGACACGGTCGATCCGCAACTGACGGTGTACGAGGTGGAGAGCGGCAACTGGACGACGATGAAGAGCGGCTCGCTCACGCCTTGACCGCCCTCGTGGAGGCTCCGTGGCTGTCGCACCCGGCGAAGCGGCGCTGCTCGATGCTGTGCGGGCCAGTATCCGGACACGTAAGGGTCCTGACTCTCCAGCTGCAGCCGCGAGCCCGATGTATAGCCTGTCGATCTGTTCGAACAGGATGAGGGTGGGACGTGGAGACACTCGTGGAGGGCGCGGTCGCGGAGGTACTTCGTGATCGGAAGGGTGAAGCGATCCGTCTGTACGTCGCCGCCTGCGCCGAACGCATGGCGCCGCTGTTCGTGGGCCTCCGGGCGTACGAGCCGGCGCGGGAAGCGGACCTGGACTTCTACGCTGAGTCCGTACGCGATCTCTGGTACGCCGACCGGCCGCTCGCCGACGCCGTCGAGCGCGTACGTCTGCTGGACCGGTTCCCTGAGCTTCAGCCGAACGAGGAGGGGATCACTGATGTCGCAGACACCTACGCCTTCTTCGCTGCTCTCAGTCTGCGGCATGCCCTCCTGGCCCATGGCTCGGGCGACGCCGATGACGCGGTGTCCTGTGGCCATGTGGTGCTCACCGCGATGGGGATGCTGGACCAGAATGTGGCGGGTGCCGGCCTTCTGGCCGAGGAACATCGTCTCCAGTCCCTCTCGCTGAGCGAAGACGTCTCAGGTCTGTGGGACGCGAGTGTCATGGCAGGGCGGGAGAGGCTCCGTGCCGTCTCGCACCGCCTACACCGTTAGGCACTCCCGGGAAGGCCGTGCCTCGTCGTACCGCAGTGGTCCACGACCCGGACCCAGCTTCCGCCGCTGGTCGTGGAGCCGGCGGACCACTCCTCCGGGTGCCGTCGGGTCATTACGGCATTGCTCGGCCGTCTACGGACGGGTGCACGGGTGCTGAACAGGCGGGTGCCAAGCGTGCCTGTACCGCACACAAGCGTGCGGAGAGACGCACCTGCCCCTGCGCGGCGGATGGGTCACCGGCCTACGCACCCACAGGCAGGCGCGGCCCAGACCTGGATGAGTATCACGGAGGGGTGGACGGGTGGAAAGGACTCGTCCGCAGAGGGCGATGTCTCTACCCTGGGTCGGAGCGGGGCTGCGCGCAGTCCCGCAGGTTGCGGTGCCGTGGCAGAGCGGCCCATTGCGATCGCCGTGAGCGAGGTCCCTCTCACGGCGACTGACGGAGACGGGGCGGGCCTGCTCCTATCTGTCCGCGGGTTCGAATCCCGTCGGCACGGCAGCCGGCCCCGGGCTCGGTTCAGCGCACCGGACTTGTCCTTCGGCCGGGTGCACGGAAGGTGGGCCCTCGCCCGCTTGGCGCACCAGCACTTCCGCAACCGACAACCCGATGCCAGCCGTTCAGCGAACGCGCCTCAGCCGATCGGCCCAGCGGCCGAGCCCCCATCGTGATCGACGAGGCGGCACATGAAGCGCTCGACGACCCTCAACTCCTGCCGGAGCGGCCTCCCCAGTGCGACGCCGCCAGTGGTCGTCAGGGGACAGGATGGGCGCCTTGCGTTCCGCCTGAGCTCGGACCTCTACGTACGATTCGTGAGCAGTAACCCGGAACGCCTCTTCATAGGAGGCCAAGGCGGCGCTCATGGCTCCGCCTGCGAGACCACGGCGACGAATACGTGATGCCAGCCAAGCAAAGAGGATCAGGACTGCGGCAAGGACCCCGACCAGGATCAGCAACGGCAAGAAGGCACCCATGGGCCTGAGCCTACGTCGTGGCTCCTTCACTCCTCCTGGTGCAGGCCACGCTGCGGCGAGCGCCCACCGGCCCCGGCCGGGCGCCCCGCGGGCGCGCGACCGCAGCCCGGATCGCTCCTGATCAGGTGCTGGTGGTGTTCGACCGGCGCTTGAACCACCACCATGCGCCGCCCGCCAGGGCGATGACCACGAGGGCCAGCGCGATGGGCAGCGCCACAGAGGTTCCACCTTCTTCAGCGTTCTTGTCATCCGCAGCCGCTGCCGGCGTGGTCTCCGCCGTAGCGGAAGGGGAGGGCGCGGGAGTCGCGGGAGCCGGAGTGGTGGGCTCGGCACTCGGGCTGGGACTGACCGGCTCGGCGCCGGGCGCGGCCGGTCGCAGGGTCAGTGTGGGAGCGGAGGAGCCGTGGCCGTGGCCGCCGGTCGACTCCTCCAGTTCGATCCAGCGGTCGATGCGACCGTCGCTGTACGACTGCAGGGTCTTGAAGGCGAGGGATTTCGCGTCCGGCAGCTGGCGGACGGTGACGGCGTACTCTGCGTCCTCGCCCGCGGGGACGGCCGGGCCCGCGACGGTGTACCCGTCGTCGCCGGCTGTGAACTTCCAGCCCTTGGGGCCTCCCTTGTAGGTGACGTCTCCGGGCACCAGTCCCTTGGGGAGGGTCACCTGGAGCTTGGTGATGCCGGCCGAGGCGGACTCGGACTCCGCGGCGAAGTTCAGGGTGACGTTCTGCGCGAGGGCGCGGGCGTCGTCCGCCTCGACCTCCACGTGGGCGGCTGCCGAGCCGGCCGCCCCTGCGAGAGCCGCGAGCACGGCGGCGGCGATCACGGAACTGCGGGCATGGGTACGGGACATGGGAACTCCTCGTGCGAGGTGCGGAAGCGTCGGTGCGCGCGACGCGCACCGGAAGGAATCAGATGACGGGGTTCGCCGGTGTCATCGGAGGTCCTCGGCGCACTACCGCGTGTGCCAGCAGTTCCCAGTGGCCGGGCCGGGAGGGCTCGCGCAGGCGTGTGGTGGGAGGTGCCTGCTGCCCGCACACATCGGGCGTGCCGATGGATGGCCGGAATCTGCGGAGGAGTTCGCGCAGGAGGACTCCGGCCGCGACTGCCGCCCGGCTCGCCCTCTCCGCGTGCTGGACGCCCCAGGCGACCAGCAGCGCGGCTGCCAGGTGGGCGGCCGTCATCGCCGTGGTGGCGTGCTGGGCGGTGTTCCAGAGCTTATGAGCCTGCGGCAGGGAGTTGTGCGCCGCATGGTGCACGATGTGCGCGCCCGAGGGTGCGGAGCGGTCTGTTGCAGCCACCAGTGCACACCGGCCTGAGCCGTCCCGTTGGCGGCCCACACCACGGTCAGCGACCGCGGCCGACGCACTACGGGCAACAGTGCCGCGGCGGCGAACAGCCCGGCCCGCCACGTCAGTCCGTGTCCGGAGACCAGGTGGTGGGAGCCGGCCGCGAGCGCGGTGCCTGCCACGGCGAAGACGGCGGCGCGGGCAGCGACGAGCGGCGCCCCGTCCCCGGGCCCAGGCCCGGTCCGGTGCGCAGTACGGGCACGCGAGACCGTCCACAGCATGGCGGACCCATCATGATCGATGCCCGGCCGGCCCAAGACGCGAACCGTGTCATCCGTTCGCTCCCGAGCGAGTGCCGCACATCCCTTGCCCATTTGTCAGCCGGCCGACCCCGCCTCGGCACATCCCCCGGCCAGAAGCGGCGGCCCTGAGCTGGACGGTGTCGGTCTGCTGCCCCAGCCGTGCTGTTGCGAGTGCATCGCACCTGGTCGCAGAGGGTATGACGGCCATAGCCGCAATCAGATCCGTGTGTCACGGTGGCGCACATGGAGGGTAATCAGCACACCCACACACACGTCCACCACTCCGAGCAGGCAGCGGCTCACGAGTCCGGCCACACGAACAAGGCACATCGGCACGGGCCGACGAGCTCCCGACCGGCGAGGCTGCGGCACCGACTCGCCCACCTGGTCACGCCGCACAGTCACGAGGCCGCTGACAAGGTCGATTCGGCGATGGAGACCTCCCGCGAGGGAATGCGCACCCTGTGGATCTCGCTCGCCGTCCTGGGAGTCACCACCGTCGTTCAGGGCGTCATCGTCGCTCTGTCCGGGTCCGTGGCGCTGCTCGGCGACACGATCCACAACGCCGCCGACGCACTCACCGCCATCCCGTTGGGCATCGCGTTCCTGCTCGGGCGCAGGGCGGCGAACCGCCGCTACACGTACGGATACGGCCGCGCCGAGGACCTCGCGGGCATCCTCATCGTGGCGACCATCGCCGCCTCCGCCGCACTGGCCGCCTGGGTGGCGATCGACCGCCTCCTCAACCCCCGGGACATCACCCATCTCTGGGCCGTCTCCGCCGCCGCGCTGACCGGTTTCGTCGGCAACGAGTGGGTGGCCCGCTACCGCATCCGCACCGGAAGGAAGATCGGCTCCGCCGCCCTCGTCGCCGACGGCCTGCACGCCCGCACCGATGGATTCACCTCCCTCGCCGTCCTCCTGGGATCCGGAGGCGCGGCACTCGGATGGCAGGCTGCCGACCCGGTCGTCGGCCTGCTCATCACCGCCGCGATCCTGTTCGTCCTCAAGGACGCCGCCCGAGAGGTCTACCGGCGCCTGATGGACTCCGTCGATCCCACCCTCGTCACCACCGCGGAGGACGCACTGCGCGCGGTGAAGGGCGTACGGGGCATCGGACCGGTACGGATGCGGTGGATCGGCCACGCACTACGGGCCGAGGCCGACATCGTCGTCGACGCACACCTCACCGTCGTCGAGGCCCACCGGCTGGCAGTCGCCGCCGAACACGCGCTCATCCACGCCGTACCCAGGCTGACCGCCGCGACCGTACACACCGACCACGTCCCCACCGCCGGCACCGACCCGCACACCGTGCTCGCCCACCACGCCGAGGGTCCCGGGGCGATGTCTGCGGTGGCCGGACAGGTCCACGTATGACGCACTCCGCCGGCTTGCGGCGATGAGGCGATGAGGCGATGAGGAGTGAAGGGGGGATGGACGGGCGGGCGGCGGACCGGGGCGCGAGTCCGCGAGCGGTCCTACACCGTCGTGCCGGTCGGTTCCTCGTCCGAGTCGACGATCGACTCCTCGAGCTTGCGCAGCAGTCGTGCGAGCTGGCGGCGCTCGGACGGCGACAGCCCGCCGAGCATCCGGCGTTCGTTGTCGAGATGCTCCGCGAACACGGTGTCCACCAGCGCGAGGCCCTTGTCGGTGAGACGCGAGTAGACGACTCTGCGGTCGTCTGCGTCCCGTTCGCGCACGATGAGGCCGTCCTTCTCCAGACGGTCGATCCGCAGCGTCACACCGGCCGATGACACCAGTCCGGAGTCCGCGAGCTGCCCGGCCGTCAGCCGGTACGGCGATCCCGAACGCCGCAGTGCGGTCAGGACGTCGAAGCCCGCCACGGACAGACCGTGACGGTCGATCGACGTGGTGAGCCGGGTGCTGTAGCGCAGGAAGGAGCGGTGCAGCCGAGCGAGGACCTCCAGCGGGCTGGTGTCCAGCTCCGGCCGTTCCCGCGCCCAGTCCTCGATCACGCTTGCGACGGCGTCCCGGTCCACCGGCCTCGATGCAGCCATGCCCATCCCCTCGTACGGCATCCGTCAGATTCTCACGGCACTGAGAATCTTACTGCTGAGGGGACGGAGCAGAGCCTGGCAGGGGCAGCGGCCCCTGCTCGCCTAGCGTGAACGCCGCCTCAGCGCCCGGATCACCACGACGGCGACCAGCACGGCCGCCGCGGGTGCGGCAGCCTTCCTGAGCAGGACGGGCAGCGCTGCCGCTCCGAGGTCCACCGCCTCCGGCTCGGCCGGGAAAGCCCCGGGGGTGCCCACACCTGTCGGTGCCGGGGAAGGGGCGCCCCGTCCGGTGTCCCGCAGCAGCTCTTCGAGGCGGGTGGCGAAC
The DNA here is from genome assembly GCF_040650955.1 of Streptomyces sp. NPDC048560. Taxonomy (NCBI): domain Bacteria; kingdom Bacillati; phylum Actinomycetota; class Actinomycetes; order Kitasatosporales; family Streptomycetaceae; genus Streptomyces; species Streptomyces sp. NPDC048560. Next base: position 132,392 of record NZ_JBEZIJ010000012.1, on the reverse strand, counting down.
TGCTGGACGATGCGGTCGCCGACCTCGGTCATGATGCCGCGGCCGAACTGTGCGGGCCGGCCGGTGATGTCCAGGTCCGTGCGGACCCGCACCCGGGTGCCGGCCGGGTCGGTGGCCAGCGTCGCGGTGACCGTGGCCGACACGGTGCCCGAGCCCCGGGTCTCGCTGCCGCTGAGACCGAGGTGCATCGAGCGGGCGGCCTCGTCCCGGGTGACGGTGCCCTCGCCCCGGTAACTCATCTGTACCGCACCGACCTTCACCTTGACGCGGCCGGTGAACGCGTCGCCGTCGAGGGTGTCCAGCACGGCGCCGGGCATACACGGAGCGACCCGGCCGAGGTCGAGGAAGAGCTTCCAGGCGTCGTCGGGTGCCGCCGCGACGGTGAAGGAGTGATCGAGCTGCATGTGTTGTCCAATCGGGGGAGCGGCCGGCCGGGACCGGCCGCGTTCGGGGGTCTGACTCAGCTGCGGCCGGCCGTACGGATCAGCTCCCGCACCCGGCTCGGCGAGAGCGGTCCTCGGCGCACGACGACGCCGAAGGGACGCAGTGCGTCCTCGACGGCGCCGGCCAGCACCGCCTGCGGGGCGATCGCGCCGCCCTCGCCGAGGCCCTTGACGCCGAGGTCGTTCATGGGGCTCGGCGAGAAGATCTCGTCCATGTCGAGGTCGGGAATCTCCGAGGAGGTGGGCACCAGGTAGTCCATGTACGTGCCGGTGCGGGGCTGGCCGTCGGGACCGTAGATCATCTCCTCGTAGAGCGCACCGCCGATCCCCTGGGCGATGCCCCCGGTGACCTGGCCTTCCGCGATCATCGGGTTGACGATGTTGCCCGCGTCGTGGACGACCACGTAGTGCAGGATGCTGACCTCGCCGGTGTGTTCGTCCACTTGGACGACGGCAGCGTGAGCGCCGCTCGCGACCGCGAAGCCCGGCGGCCTGAAGTGCACGGTCTCACTGATCTCGGTGCCGTGGCGGCCGTCGGTGGGTTCGGGGATGCCGGGCAGCGGAGCCCGTCCGGCCAGCTCGGCCAGGCCGATCGACGGGCCGCCTGGCTCCTTCGCCGCCACGACGCCGTCGCTGAGGTCGAGACGGTCCGCGGCGACGCCGAGGCGGCGGGCCGCCGCTTCGATGATCTTCTCGCGGACCAGCTTGCCCGCCCGGTGGGTGGCGTTGCCCGCGTTGACCAGGGCGCGGCTCGCGATGGTGCCCACTCCGAACGGGGTGGCCTCGGTGTCGCCGCCCGTCACGTCGATGATCCGCAGCGGCACCCCGATGGCGTCCGCGGCGATCTGCGCCATGGAGGTGCGGTGGCCCTGGCCCTGTGACGGGGCACCGATGGCCAGCCGTACCCGGCCGTCGGGGGCGAGGTCGATCCGCGCCGTCTCGAACGGACCGAGTCCGGTGGCCTCGATGTACATGGCGAATCCGACCCCGACGTGCCTGCCGTCTCGTGCGCCTTCGCCCTGACGTGCGCGGATCCCCTCGACGTCCGCCTTGGCGACGGCGCGGCGCAGCAGCTCGGGGAAGTCCCCGGAGTCGTAGGACTGCGGGCTGCCGGAGCGGTCCACCAGCCCGGTGGCGTACGGCATCTCGTCGGGACCGACGAGATTGCGTGCCCTCAGCTCCTCCGGAGCGAGGCCGAGTTCGGAGGCCAGCCGGTCCATCGCCCGCTCCATGGCGAACACCGTCTCCGGCCGGCCCGCTCCCCGGTACGGCGTGGCGAACGTGGTGTTGGTGAGCACGCCGGTCACCTCGATGTCCACGTGAGGGACGCGGTAGGGGCCGAGCAGGTGGCAGAGGGAGTTGTACGGCACGACGAGGCCGGTCATGTTGTAGGCGCCGAAGTTCACCGTGATCCGGTCGCGTACGGCGAGGATGCGCCCCTCGGCGTCCGCGGCCAGCTCGATGCGGTGGATCTGCTCCCGGGCGTGCGAGGAAGCGGTGAGGTTCTCGTTGCGGTCCTCGCGCCACAGCACGGGGCGGCCGAGCAGGCGGGCGGCGTGGGGGACCAGCAGCTCCTCGACGTAGAGGATGCCCTTCTGGCCGAAGCCGCCGCCCACGTCCGCGGCGATGACGTGGACCGCCGCCGCTGCTAGGCCGAGGGTGTGGGCGATGGCGTCCCGCAGGCGGTGGGGGGTCTGGGTGCCCGCCCACACGGTGAGCCTGCCGCTGTACGGGTCCACCCGTGCGGAGATCGCCCGGGTCTCGATCGGCGATGCCACGTACCGGTGGGCGTCGAAGCGTTCGCTCACGACCGCGTGGGCGCCGGCGAACGCCGTGTCGGGGTCGCCCACCCGGGCCGTGACGGCGACCGCGGTGTTGTCCGGCAGGTGCTCGTGCAGCAACGGCGCTTCTGCCGACAGGGACACCTCGGGATCGACGAGCACCGGCAGCGGGGCGTAGCCCACCTCGACCAGCTCCAGGGCGTCCTCGGCGAGGTAACGGTTCTCGGCGAAGACGACGGCGACCGGCTGCCCGACGTACAGGACCTTCTCCCGGGCGAGCAGCGGCATCGGGGTCATCCGGACCACCGGGTCCAGGAGTTCGGCGAGCCCCGGAGGCGTGCGGAGCTCCTCCTTGTTGAGCATCGCGGGCAGGTCGGCCACGTCGTCGCCGGTCCACACCGCGACGACCCCCGGGGCGGCCAGCGCGGCCGTCACGTCGACGGATTCGATACGGGCGTGGGCGTGCGGGCTGCGCAGGAAGGCGGCCTCGACGCCGCCGGGCAGGGCGATGTCGTCGACGTACCGCCCCTTGCCGCGCAGTAGCCGGTCGTCCTCGACGCGGGGGACGGAACGGCCGGTCCAGCGGCCCTCGCCCTGCTGGTGCGGGCCGGAATCGTGGGACATACGGGTCACTCCCCGAAGCGCTCGTCGAGTGCCTGGCACACGGCACGGCGGATGTTGCGGTAGCCGGTGCACCGGCACAGGTGCCCGCTCAGGGCGTCGGCGACCTGCGTCTCGTCCGGGCGGTCGGACCGCTCGGTGAGCGCGGTCGCCGTCATCACGAACCCGGGGGTGCAGAAGCCGCACTGCATTCCGTGGCACTCGTGGAAGGCGCGCTGCACGGAGGTCAGGGGGGCGTCGTCCGTGGTGAGGCCCTCGACGGTGCGGATCGCGCTGCCCGCGCACTGCACGGCCAGGGTGAGACAGGTGCGCACCGGCTCGTCGTCGACGAGCGCGGTGCAGGCGCCGCAGACGCCGTGTTCGCAGCCGACGTGCGTGCCGGTCAGCCCCAGGCGGTCGCGCAGGAAGTCGCTGAGCAGCAGACGGGACTCGACCTGGGCGGTGACCGCCTGCCCGTTCACGGTGACGGTGATCTCGTGCCAGGCCGAGGGCTCGGCGAGGGGCGGCATGCGGGCCGTCAGCGGGGTGGGGACGGAGGGGGTCATGAGCAGCGCTCCCAGGCGGTGGTGCAGGCGCGGACGAGGAGATGGGCGGCGCCCTCGCGCCGGTACTCGGCGGTGGCGTGGATGTCGTCGGAGGGTGTGAGTCCGGCGAGCGCGGCACCGGCCGCCGCGGCGAGGGCCTGCTCGCCCGCGGTGCTGCCCACCAGCGCGGCCTCGGCGGCCGGCAGGCGCACGGGGACGGGGGCGGCGCCGCTGAAGACGACGCGGGCGTCGCGCACGGTGTCCGGCCTGTCCGGCCCGGTGTCCCGTTCCAGCAGGACGGCCACCCCGACGGTGGCGAAGTCGCCGTGCCTGCGGGTCAGTTCCTCGAAGGACCAGCCGTGGCCTGCCGGGCGGGGCGGGAACACGACCTCGGTCAGGAGCTCGTCCGCCTCCACCGCCGTGGAGAAGGTGGCGACGAAGAAGTCTCCGGCGTCGACGGTACGGGTGCCACGCGGGCCGGTGATCACGAACCGGGCGTCCAGCGCCAGTGCGGCGGCCGGCAGTTCGGCGGCAGGGTCGTGGTGGGCGAGGCTTCCGCAGACGGTGCCCCGGTTGCGTATCTGCGGGTGTCCGATGTGCTCCACGGCGGCGGCCAGCAGCGGCCAGCCGTCCCGTACGGCGGTGTCGGCCGCGGCCCGGGCCTGGCGCACGGCCGCTCCGATGCGGAGGCTGCCCGTCTCGTCGACGTGGATGCCACCGAGCTCCGGGATGCGCGTGATGTCCACGAGCAGCTCGGGTCTGGCGAGGCGCATGTTCAGCATGGGTATCAGGGACTGGCCGCCCGCCACGACCTTGGCCTCCCTTTCCTCGTCGGCGAGGAGGGCGACCGCCTCGCCGAGGGTGCTGGGGGCGATGTAGTCGAACGATGTGGGTTTCACCTGCTGCCACCGGACCTCTCTGGTCGTCGCGCCGTGGCAATCGGCACGTGCAGATCTATCTAGTACCTAAAATGATTTACTCTAAAGTTTCTGCTGGCAAGAGGCTGACCGAAATTTCCCCGTTCGAGGTGAGAGACGTGCGTCATGTCATCGACCAGGCTGCGGCCTGGCAGTCCTCCGGAATCCGCTTCGCCATGGCGACCGTCGTACGCACCTGGGGCTCGGCGCCGCACGGTCCCGGCGCGTCCATGCTCGTGTCCGAGGGCGGTCGCGTCGTCGGCAGCGTGTCCGGCGGTTGTGTGGAAGCCGCCGTCTGCGCGATCGCGGAGGAGGTGCTCGCGGGCGCCGCGCCGACCGTCGAGCGCTGGGGGATCGCGGACGACGACGCCTTCGCGGCCGGCCTGACCTGTGGCGGCACCATCGAGGTGCTGATCCGCGAGGTGGGCCGGGAGGTGCCGCTCGGCCGCATCGCCGCCGGTCTCGCCGCCGGAGTGCCGGTGGCCCTGGTCACCCCCGTGGACGGTCGCGGGGGACTGGTGGTCAGCGATGGGAAGGTCACAGGAACGCTGGGTGACCCGGGCGCGGACCGGGCGGCCGCCGTGGCTGCCGAAGGCATGCTGAGCCGGGCCGTCAGTGGGCTGGTGACCAGCGGAAACGTGGACGGTGAGGCGGCGGTGTGCGCACCGGGGCAGCACCTTCTGGTGCAGTCGTTCGCGTCCCGTCCGCAGTTGCTGATCTTCGGTGCGGCAGAGTTCGCCCGCCCGCTGGCCGGTGTTGGAGCCGTACTCGGGTACCGGGTGACGGTGTGCGACGCCCGGCCCGCCTTCGCGGTGGCCGAGCGCTTCCCGGGCGCCGACGAGGTCGTCACCGACCTGCCCGACCGCTGGTTCCGCGCCCACGAGGGCCGGGTCGACGCGGCGACCGCGGTCTGCGTCCTGACCCACGACGACCGCTTCGACGTACCCGTCCTCGCGCTCGCCCTGCGCAGCCGGGCCGGATATGTGGGGGCGATGGGTAGTCGTCGCACCCACACCGACCGGCTCGTGCGACTGCGGGAGGCGGGTGCGGGCGAGGAGGAACTCGCACGGTTGGACTCGCCGATCGGGCTCGACCTCGGCGGCCGGGGCCCGGAGGAGACGGCCGTGTCGATCATGGCGGGGATCATCGCGGCGCGACGCGGCGGCAGCGGACTGCCCCTCGCGGGGCTGTCCGGGTCCGTGCACCGTTCGTGATCGATTTTGAACGACTGTTTTTCTGAACACTCGTTTAATCTGACGGAGTGGAACCAGAAGACGAGAACGGCTCACGGGCAGCCGCACGCCCCGTACCCGCCGGGGACGGCACCGGACCGTCGGCGGGCGCGCAGCGCCGCCCCGGCTCCCACGACCCGGAGGGCAACCGGCGCGCCGTACTCGACGCCGCCCGGCGCCTGTTCGGGGCGCACGGGTACCAGGGCGTCGGTGTGCGCGCCATCGCGGCCGAGGCCGGTGTCACGCCCGGACTGGTGATGTCCTACTTCGGTACGAAGGACGGGCTGTTCCGGGAGGCGGTCGCGGGCGGGACGGGCGTCACCCACGACGTACTCGGCACGAGCGGTGGTGATCTGCCCGCTGCCCTCGCACGGGCCTACCTCGACCGCTGGGACCGGCTGCCGTCCGACGACCCCTGGCCTGCGCTGATCCGCTCGGCCGTCAGCCACCCGCCGAGCGCGCAGGTGCTGCGCGACATCCTGGAGAAGCAGGTCGGCGAGCCTCTCGCCAGGCTGCTCGGCGACACTGCAGGGGCGGACGTGCGCGCCGCGATGATCCGCAGTGTGCTCTTCGGAGTGATCATGGAACGCTATGTCTTCGCGCACGAACCGGCGGCCTCCGTCCCCACGGAGGAGCTCGCCCCCGCCCTCGCGGACGTGCTCGCCACCGCTTTCGGCGACGCCTCGCCGCGGACCGGCGTGGGAGCGGGGGAGGAGGCGGAAACCCCGCAACCGGCCCCGGAGGAAGCGACCGCTACGTACCCCGTCGCGGACCACCCCGCCCCGGTCGGCAACCCCGCCCCCTTCCCGGGCGCGGTCGGCAACCCCGCCCCGGTCCCCGCCGCGGACGGCTCCGCCGCCTCGCTCTTCGCAGCTCTGAGCGCGTGCGCCGTGCGGTACCAGGCGCTCATCGGGCGGACCGTTCGCGCGTACGGCATCAGCCCCTCCGCCTACGAGGTCATCGCCGCGATCCGTGACGCGGGCGAGCCCTACCGGCTGACCATGGGAGAGGTGGCGGACGCCGGAACGGTCCGGGCGGGCGGCCTCACCCAGCACGCGGACCGGCTGGAGGCGGCGGGCCTGATCCGGCGCGAACGCGACGCCGGGGACCGTCGGATCGTCCGGCTGGTTCTCACGCCCGAGGGCCTGGAGCTGGCCGAGCGGGTCCACGCCGCACGGTCGGACCAGGAGCGCGAGCTGCTGGCGGGGCTGGCACCCGCGGACCGGCGCAGGCTCCCGGGGCTGCTGGGCGCCCTCGGGCGCACGCTCGGGGCCGGTGTCCCGGAGCAGTGATCACTGCCCTGGTACACCGGCCCCGTTCGAGCAACCAGCTTCGCTGCGTCAGGAGTTGAGCTCCTCCAGCGTCCTGCCCTTGGTCTCCACGGCGAACCAGGCGATCACGGCACCCACCGCGGCCACCGCGGCGAGCTGTGCGAACACCAGGGTCAGGCTGCCGCCCGCGCCGATGATCGCGCCGACGGTCACCGGGCCGAGGATCACGCCGATCCGGTTCCACAGCCCGCCGAACGCCGCGCCCTTGGCGCGGTTGTGCGTCGGGTAGAGCTCGGGGGAGTACAGGTAGAGCCCCGCGTTGATCGCGTACAGGAAGAAGGTCGTACAGGAGGCGAAGACCGCGACCTGTATGCCCGAGGTGGCTCCGGCCAGAGCCAGCACGCCCAGGGAGAGCATGGTGCCCACGAGCGCGCCCATCAGCGCGGGCCTGCGGCCGATGCGGTCGACCAGCATGGCCACCACGAAGGTGCCGAGCAGACCGGTGACATTGCTGAGCAGCGTGTAGACGAGCGCCGTGGTGAGGTCCAGCCCGAACTGCTTCGTGTAGAGCGACGGCAGCCAGGTGGAGATGCCGTGGTTGACGTAGTACGCGACGAACCACAGCCCCGAGAGCACCGCCGTGCGCCGCAGGTAGCGGCCCCGGAACAGGTCGGCGAGGCGCCCCTGGGGCGTCTCCTCGGGGATGCTCGACGCGGGGGCGGGCGCGGGCAGTTCCTCGGAGGTGGCGCGGGCAACCTCGGCCTCGATGCGGCTGATCGCCGCCTCGGCCTCCGCCGTACGGCCCCGTGCCAGCAGCCAGCGCGGGGACTCCTCGACGTGGCGGGGCAGCATCGCGGCGATCACGACGGGGATCGTGCCGACGACGAACATGGCGCGCCAGCCGAAGTTCGGGACCACCCACACGGCGAGCAGCGTGGCGGCGGCGAGTCCGGCAGGAAAGATCATTTCGTAGAGCAGGACGAACCGGCCGCGTTTGTCGGAGCGGGCGATCTCGTTGATGTACGTGGCCGCCACGGGCACGACGCCGCCGATGCCCAGGCCCTGGACGAACCGGAACACCGAGAAGGTCTCGATGCTGCCGGAGAAGGCCACGGCGAGGCTGGCCAGTCCGGTGACCGCGACGCCCAGGGCGACGGTGCGCACCCGGCCGATCCGGTCGCCCAGCCAGCCGGCGGCCAGCGCCCCGAGCAGCATGCCGATGGAGGCCGAGGTGACCGCGAAGGTGGCCTGCCCGGTGGTGAGGTTCCACTCCTTCATGAGGACGGGCAGTGCGGAGGCGGCCAGCAACTGGTCGAACGCCTCGAAGAACGTGACGGCTCCGATCAGGAACCGGACCTTGATGTGCCAGCGGGAGTGCGGCAGTCGTTCAAGTCTCGCGGCTATGGAGCCGAGTGCTGGCTTGCCGGCCACAGTCGTCATGGAGGGGGTCCTTCCGCGGGCAGTGGAGTTGCCGAGACAGTAGGGTCAGTTACCTAAGCGGTCAATGGTTAAGCGGTTAGAAACCTCGATTCGAGCAACTCGGTGCCCATCGTCCGTGCCGAAGGGTGCTCAGCTCAAGAGATCGCGGGCAACGATTTCGACCGGGGGGCTTGTGCCCAGATAGTTAAGCCCTTAGATTTCTAGCACTTCGGCAGTTCCGGATGGTGACAGCGCCCCGAGCGCGTCCCGCATCCGGTGCCCGCTCCCTTCCCCCCGCCTTGCCCGGAGGTCCACCGTGCCGCAGTTCCCCACCGACATCCTGATCGCGGGCCAGTGGCGACGTGGTGCGGGCGATCCCGTCGACACCGTCGACCCGGCGACCGGGCGTCTGCTCGCCACCGTCCACTCGGCCTCCGCCGAGGAGGTCGCCGAGGCGGCCGAGGCAGCCGCGAAGGCGGTGGCCGACCCCGCATGGCGTGACCTGCTCGCCCACGAACGCTCACGGCTGCTGTACCGCATCGCCGAGCTGACCGAGGAAGCGGCCGACGAGCTCTCCGCGCTGCAGACCGCCGACACCGGCAAGACCCTCACCGAGACCAGGGCCCTCGCGCTCAGCGCGGCAGGCACCTTCCGCTACATGGGCGCCGCCCTGGAGACGGCGGAGGACACGCTCACGCCCTCCCGCGGCCCGTACGTCACGATGAGCGTGCACGAGCCGCTCGGCGTCGTCGGTGCGATCAACCCCTGGAACTCGCCCGTGGCCAGCGACGCCCAGAAGATCGCCCCGGCCCTCGCCGCCGGAAACGCCGTGCTGCTCAAGCCCGCGGCGTGGACCCCCCTCGTCTCCCTCGCCCTCGGGCGGCTGATCACCCGGGCACTCGAGGAGTTCCGCCTGCCGACCGCCCTGCTGTCGGTACTGCCCGGCAGCGGCCGTGTGGTCGGCGACGCCATCGTGCGCCACCCGCTCGTCGCCCGCATCGGATTCACCGGCGGTACGGAGACGGGGCGCTCCATCGCCGAGGCCGCCGCCCGCAGACTGGTCCCGGTCTCCCTGGAACTCGGCGGCAAGTCGCCCACGATCGTGCGGGCCGACGCGGACGTCGAGCAGGCCCTGGCGGGCGTCCTGTTCGGGATCTTCTCCTCCAGCGGCCAGTCCTGCATCGCCGGCTCCCGGCTCTTCGTGGCCCGGGAGATCTACGACTCCTTCGTCGGCGAACTCGTCGCGCGCGTGACCAAGCTGCGCGTCGGGCCCGGAACCGACCCGGCCACCCAGGTCGGCCCGCTGGTGCACCACCGCCACCGCGACTCCGTCGCCGCCTACGTCGACCTCGCACGCTCCGAGGGAGCCAGGGTCCTGTGCGGAGGGTCGGCTCCCGAGGGCGAGCGGTACGCGGACGGCGCGTACTACCTGCCGACGGTCCTCGACGGGCTCGCCAACACCTCCAGGACCTGCCAGGAGGAGATCTTCGGCCCGGTCCTGGTCGCCCTGCCCTACGACGACGAGGACGACCTGGTCCGCCAGGCCAACGACTCCGTCTACGGACTGGCCTGCGGAATCTGGACCCGGGACCTGGGGGCCGCGTGGCAGCTGGCCCGCCGGATCGAGGCGGGGACCGTCTGGATCAACACGTACAAGCAGTTCAGCGCTGCCACGCCGTTCAGCGGATGGAAGGACAGCGGCCTCGGCACGGAGAAGGGCCGCGACGCGATCCGCGCCTACCAGCGCCAGAAATCCCTGTACTGGGGCACCTCCGGCCACCCGCTTCCCTGGGCCGGCTGACCCGAACCCCCGCCCCCACGTACACCCGCCCGTCTGGAGAGACCGTTGCACCCATCACCCCCCGGTCCGATCGCCCGGCTCCGCTCCCTGCGCTACGTCGAGCTGCACACCCCGGCCTTCACCGAGACCGCCGACTTCTACGAAGAGGTCTGGGGCCTGGAGACCGTCGAGTCCGACACCGGTGCCCGCTGGCTGCGCGGCACGGGCGACGAGCACCACGTCCTGCACCTCACCGAGCGGGAGCGGCTCGGTCTGGGGCGCATCGCCTTCGCCGTCGCGACGCCCGCCGAGGTGGACGAAGCGGCGCGACGCCTGGAAGCGCGCTCCATCGTCCCCGTCGCCGGCCCCGGCCCCCTGGAGCAGGCGGGCGGCGGCTACGGGCTGCGGTTCACCGACCCCGAGGGCCGTCTCATCGAGATCAGCGCCCACGTCGAGGCGGTCACTCCGCGCGGCCGGGACGGTGCGGTCCCGGTCGGGGTGACGCACGCGGTGCTCAACACCACCGACATCGACGCGGCGGTCACCTTCTACTGCGAGGTGCTCGGACTGCGCGTCTCCGACTGGTCCGAGCACCAGATGGCGTTCCTGCGCTGCAACGCCGACCACCACTGCATCGCGTTCAACCAGGCCGAGTGGACCTCGCTGAACCACGTGGCGTACGAGATGACGTCGGTCGACCACTTCATGCGCGGCCTCGGACGGCTGCGCCACCACGGCGTCGTCCCTCAGTGGGGACCGGGCCGGCACGGCCCCGGAAACAACACCTTCTCCTACTTCACCGACCCGTCCGGGCTGGTGTGCGAGTACACCTCCGAGGTCGCCCAGATCGTCGAGGACGCCTGGATCGCCCGGGTGTGGCGGCGCGTGCCCGACCTCTCCGACCTGTGGGGGACGGCAGGGCCGCCGTCGAAGGAGATCCGCTGCCACATGGCGGGCGCGCCGGACCCCGGCCCGCTCGCTCCCCTCGACACCCAGGAGGCCGGAGCATGAGCACCGTACGCAAAGTCGGCATCGTCGGCTGGGGCGCCATCGGCCGGGTGGTCGGCACCGCGCTCGTCGAAGGACAGGTGGAGGGCGCCGAGCTGGTGTGCGTCGTCGACAACCGCCCGCTCGGAGAGACCGCGCCCGCCCGGCAGGCATCCTTCGAAGAGGCCCTGGAGGCCTGCGACCTCATCGTGGAGGCGGCAGGCCAGGGTGTCGTACGGGAATGGGGCACGCGGGTCCTGGAGTCCGGCACCGATCTGCTCATCGCCTCCACCGGCGCGCTGACCGACGACGAGCTCGCCAAGCGGCTGCTGGCGGCCGGACCGGGCCGGGTGTACTTCACCGGCGGCGCGGTCGGCGGCCTCGACCTCCTCCAGGCGGCACGCTCACTGGGCCCGCTGACCGACGTCAGGCTCATCACCACCAAGCTGCCCGCCACCCTCGAACAGCCTTGGATGGGCGCGGAGTTGCTGCACCGGATGCGGACGGCCACCGGGCCGGTCGAGGTCATGTCCGGCACCGCGCGCGACGTGCCGGTGAAGTTCCCCAAGTCCACGAACGTGGCCGCCTCGGTCGCGCTGGCCGTCGGCGACCTGGACGCTGTGCGGGTCCAGGTCGTCGCCGACCCGGCGGCCCACCGCACCCGCCATGTGATCGAGGCGTCCGGAGCGCACGGTGCGTACCGCTTCGAGGTCGCCCACCAGCCCGACCCGGGCAACCCCGCCACCAGCCAGGTGGTGCCGTACGCCGTCCTGCGCAGCCTCGCCGCGCTCGCCGGCCGCACCGGGCAGATCCTGTGAGCGGCACCGAAACGGCGATCCACGTCGAGGAGGCCGGTGACCGGGGACCCCTGCTGCTGTGCCTCCACGGCATCGGCTCCTCCTCGGCCGCCTTCGCCCCCCAGCTCGCCGAACTGTCCGCCTACGTCAGGGTCGTGGCCTGGGACGCCCCGGGATACGCAAGATCCGCGGATCCGACGGCCCCCTACGGCCTCGACGACTACGCGGACGCGGCTGCTGCCCTGATCCGCGAGCGCGCCACCACCGCACACGTCCTCGGCGTCTCCTGGGGCGGGGTGATCGCACTGCGGCTCGCCACCCGGCACCCCGAGCTAGTCGCCTCACTGATCATCGCCGACTCCAGCACCGGTTCGGGCACCGACGAGGCGAAGGCGCGGGCCATGCGGGCACGCGCCGCCGACCTGGCCGAGCTCGGCCCGAGGGCGTTCGCCGCAGCACGCGGCCCCCGCCTGGTGTCACCCGACGCGCCGGACGACCTCGTGGGCGCCGTCGTGGCGAACATGGCCGCGTCGGTACGCCTGCCGGGCTACGCCTTCGCCGCCGAGTCGATGGCATCCGCCGATCTGCGGGCCGAGCTTCCCTCGATCACCGCGCCGGCCCTCGTGCTCTGCGGAGAGCACGACCGGGTCACCGGCCCCGACGCGAGCCAGGCCATCGCGGGGGCCATCCACAAGACCGCCTACGTGATCGTCAAGGACGCCGGTCACCTGGCCAACCAGGAGCAGCCCGGGCACTTCAACGCCTGGGTCCTCTCCCACCTCCGTATCACCGCCTCCATCCCCGAGTAGGAGCTCTGCCATGCCTCTGACCACCACCGCGTACGACAACGGCGACGACCTCTCCGCGTACACCGACTCCCTCATCGCCACCAAGGCCTCCCGCGTGGCGGACTTCGACACCCTCTCCTTCCAGGAGAAGGCCGGCGCGCAGTTCCGCCGCGGCCAGATCCGCTACGTCGGCTCGGGCGCCACCGGCAACCACGAGAGCGACAGCCGCATCCTGCCCTCCGGCGGGTTCACCTTCTCCAACATGCTGCTGCCGCCCGGCGCCGAGGGCCCGGCCCACACCCACCACGACGTCGAGGAAGCCTTCTTCGTGCTGGAGGGCGAGGTCAAGGTGGGCATCCACCGCGGCCCCGACGAGGCCGAGTTCCGCACCCTGGGCTACCGGGACATGATCGTCGTACCGGCCGGAGTGACCCGCTCCCTCAAGAACGAGGGCGACACCGACGCACTGTTCTGCGTGGTGATCGGCACGCAGAAGCCGCAGGTCCCGACCTACCCGGAGTACTCGCCGATGCACGGCGTCACCCGTGGCTGACGAGCCCCCGGCCGTCGTACGCACCGTCGTCGTCACCGGTGCGGGCCGTGGCCTCGGACTGGCCATGGCCCGCCGGGCAGGCACCGACGGCTTCCGGGTCGTCGTCGCCGAGCTGGACCCGGAGCGGGGCGGGCGCGCCGTCGAGGAGCTGTGCGCGGAGGGCATCGACGCCCACTTCGTACGCTGCGACGTGGCCGACCCCGCTTCGGTGGACGCCCTGGCGGCCGCCGTAGGCGAGCTGGGCCCCCTGTACGGCCTGGTCAACAACGCGGCACTCGCCAACGGCGTCGGCGGCAAGGAGTTCCAGGACCTCGACGTCGAGGAGTGGGACCGTCTGATGACGGTCAACGCCCGCAGCCCCTGGCTGGTGGCGAAGACGCTGTACCCGCTCTTCGCGGCACCCGGACGGATCGTCAACATCGCATCGGATGCCGCCCTCTACGGCTCCCCACGGCTCGCCCACTACATCGCCTCCAAGGGGGCGGTCATCGCCCTCACCCGGGCGATGGCACGCGAGCTCGGAGACAAGGGCATCACCGTGAACGCGGTCGCTCCCGGGCTCACCGAGTGCGAGGCGACCGCGACGGTGCCCGCCGAACGCCACGACCTCTACCGCTTGAACCGCGCCATCTCCCGGCCCCAGCAGCCGGACGACCTCATCGGGATCGTCTCCTTCCTGCTGGCCGAGGAATCCCGCTATCTGACCGGACAGGTGATCGCCGTCAACGGCGGCTTCACCATGAACTGAACCGCAGGAGACACAAGTTATGGATCTGGGCCTCGCCGACCGCACGATTCTGGTCACCGGCGGCAGCTCGGGCGTCGGCCTGGCCACGGTCCGCGCCCTGCTCGACGAGGGCGCCCGCGTCGCCACCTGCGGCCGCGACACCGACCGGCTGGCCAAGGCGGCGGCCGGCCTCGGTGCCGGCCCCGACAGGCTGCTGACCGGCGCCTGCGACGTACGGGACGCCGGCGCCGTACACGACTTCGTGCGCCGCACCGCCGAGGAGTTCGGCGGCATCGACGGACTCGTCAACAACGCCGGACAGTCCCGGATGAAAGGGCTGGACGACTCCACCGCGGAAGACTGGCGCGACGAGCTGGAGCTGAAGTTCGCCGGCGTCCTCAACCCCCTCCAGTCAGCGCGCCCCCACCTCGCCGCCTCCGGCACGGCGAGCGTGGTCAACATCAACGCAGTCCTCGCCAAACAGCCCGAACCCCGGCTCATCACCACGAGCGCGGCCCGCGCCGGCATCCTCAACCTCTCCAAGTCCCTGTCCGTCGAACTGGCCGCCGAGGGCATCCGGGTCAACTCCGTCTGCCTCGGCCTCATCGACACCGGGCAGTGGACCAGGCGCCATGCGGCGGCGGACCCGGGCACGACCTACGAGGACTGGCAGGCGGAACTCGCCGCGGACCGCGGCATCGCGCTCGGCCGCCTCGGCCGAGCCGAGGAAGTCGCGTACGCCGTCCTCGCCCTCCTCTCACCCCGCGCCTCGTACATCACCGGAACCAGCATCGACGTCTGCGGCGGCGTCGGCCGCTCCATCCTCTGAGGAGACCCCATGCGTCACGACAACGGAGGCGATCTCCTCGTCGCCGTCCTGCGCGAACTCGGTATCGACACCGTCTTCGGCATCGTCAGCGTCCACAACCTGCCGCTCGTCGAAGCCGTCGACCGCGAACTGCGGTTCGTCCCCGTACGGCACGAGGCGTCCGCGGTGAATGCCGCCGACGCCTACGGCCGCGCCCGCGGCTCGATCGGCTGCGCCCTGACATCCACCGGAACCGGCGCGGGCAACGCCGCCGGATCGCTGATCGAGGCGCTCAGCGCCGGCAGCTCCGTCCTCCACATCACAGGGCAGGTCGAGAGCGAGTTCCTGGGCAGCGGACGGGGCTTCATCCACGAGACCAAGGACCAGCTCGGCATGCTCGGGGCCGTCT
Organism: Streptomyces sp. NPDC048560; assembly: GCF_040650955.1. Taxonomy (NCBI): domain Bacteria; kingdom Bacillati; phylum Actinomycetota; class Actinomycetes; order Kitasatosporales; family Streptomycetaceae; genus Streptomyces; species Streptomyces sp. NPDC048560. Next base: position 117,335 of record NZ_JBEZIJ010000012.1, on the reverse strand, counting down.
CCGCCTACGCGGCGAGCGTTCCGGACGCCGCACGGGCCGGGCACATCCTGCGCGAGGCGGCCCGGTCCGCGCTCGCGGCGCCGGGCGGCCCGGCCAGCGTGGAGTGGCCCATCGACCTCCAGTACGCGCCCCAGACCGACGAGCCGGCCCCGGCCGCGCCCGTCCCCGCCGGCCCCGCACCCACCGAAGGCGAACTCGCCGCAGCCGGGGCCCTGCTGGCCTCCGCGCGCCGCCCGCTGATCTGGGCGGGCGGCGGCGCGGCCACCGCCCGCGACGAGCTGACCCGGCTCCTGGAGGCCACCGGCGCGGGTCTGCTCACCTCGAACTCGGGGCGCGGAGCCGTGCCCGAGGACCACGAACAGGTCATCGGCAACTTCGCCACCACCCCCGCGGTACGTGCCCTGCTCGCCGACGCCGACGTCCTGGTCACCATCGGGACGCACTTCCGCTCCAACGAGACGGCCGACTACACGCTGGAGCTCCCCGGGGCGCACATCCAGATCGACGTCGACGCCGCGGCACTGGGCCGCGTGTACCCGGCCGCCCACCCGCTGCACGGCGAAGCGGCAGGCACCCTGCACGCCCTGCTGCCCCACGCGGCGCACGCGGAGGCCGGCTGGACGGACCGCGTCGCCGCCGTCCGCACCGAGGTCAGGGCGAACCTGCACGCCGGCATCGGACCGCAGGCCGCGATCTGCGAAGCCATCCGCGCGGCGTTGCCCCGCGAGGCCGTCGTCGCCCGGGACGTCACCATTCCCTCCAGCAGCTGGGGCAACCGGCTGCTGGAGATGTACGACCCCCGGGACAACGTCTTCCCGCGCGGCGGCGGCATCGGGCAGGGGCTCGGCATGGGCATCGGCGCCGCGCTCGCCAGGCCCGGAGCGCCCACCGTCGTGATGGCCGGGGACGGTGGGCTCGCCGTCCACCTCGGGGAACTCCTCACCCTTGCCCAGGAGCGGCCCCGGCTGACCCTGATCGTCTTCAACGACGGCGGCTACGGAGTCCTGCGCAACATGCAGGACCGCTACAGCGAGCGCCGCTCCGGAGTCGACCTCGTCACCCCCGACTTCGAACTCCTCGCTCGGGCCTGCGGGTTGCCCTACGCCCGTATCGCCGCGGAGGAGCACGCGGGCCCCGTGCTCGCCGAAGCCGTCGCCTCCGACGGTCCGACACTCGTCGAGGTGGACCTCGGCGCACTCGGCCCGATGAAGACCCCGTTCACCCCGCCCGTGAGGATTCCGGGCCAGTAGCCCGGCCCGCCCGTACTGCCGGTAAGGAGGCAACAGGCCATGAGCGAGCATTCGCTGCGGCTGATCGTCCGTCGTATGACCTGGGAGGCCGAGGGCGTCCTGTCCGTCGAGCTGGTTCATCCCGACGGCAAACCCCTGCCCGCCTGGACGCCCGGCGCGCACCTCGACGTCCATGTCGGCGGCCAGATCCGCCAGTACAGCCTGTGCGGTGATCCGCACGACTGCGACGTCTACCGCATCGGCGTCCTGAACGAACCCGCTTCGCGCGGCGGTTCGCGCTACGTCCACACCCAGCTGCGCCCCGGCCAGCAGGTGACCGTCTCCGAACCCCGTAACCACTTCGCACTGGAGGACGCCGAGGGTTACGTGTTCGTCGCCGGCGGCATCGGGATCACCCCGCTGCTGGCCATGGCCCGGGAGGCGGCCCGCAGGGGCGACCCGTGGCGGATGGTCTACGGCGGCAGGAGCCGGGCCTCCATGGCGTTCGCCCAGGAACTCACGGCACTCGGCGGCGACGTCACGTTCGTCCCGCAGGACGAACGCGGCCACATCGACCTGGCCTCCGAACTCGCCGGGCTCCCCGCCGGCACGCTGGTGTACTCCTGCGGCCCCGAACCGCTGCTCACCGCCGTCGAGGCGCGCTGCCCGGGGGACCGCCTGCGCCTGGAGCGGTTCGCCGCGCCCGTCGTGGAACGGACCGGTGACGACGAGGCGTTCGAGGTGGAGTTCCGCAGCTCAGGAGTGACCCTCACCGTGGACGCCGGCACCTCCATCCTCGACGCGGCGGAAGGCGCCGGGCTCACCGTGGCGAGCTCGTGCCGCGACGGGATCTGCGGCTCCTGCGAGACACGGGTCCTCGACGGCACCCCCGACCACCGCGACTTCCTCCTCAGCGACGCCGAACGTGCGGCGGGCGCCACGATGATGATCTGCGTCTCGCGGTGCGCCTCCCGCAGCCGGCTCGTCCTCGACCTGTGACCTTTCGACCGCACTCCCAGGAGGCATCACCGTGACCGACACCTGGCCCCGCCTGGACATCCACCAGTCCCGCACCCATGAGCCGACCCCGTACGAACGCAAACTCGCCGCGACCCTGGAAGACGTGTTCACCCACGAGGGCCACGAACTCGCCGATGTGGTACTCGGCCTGAACAACCGTCAGGTACACGCTCCTGACGGCGCCCCGTGGACCGAGAAGTCCTTCCGTGCCGAGATGAACCGACTGGGAGCCTGACCATGACGCTGTCGTCCTCCGCCACCGCGGACCACATCTACGCCACCGGACTGCGCAACCAGTGGCACGCGGTCGTCCCCTCGCACTTCGTGGCTCCCGGTGCGATGCGCAAGGTGACCGCGCTCGGCGAGCAGTGGCTGCTCTTCCGCCGTTCCGACGGCGTCCTGTCCATGCTGGCCGACCGCTGCCCGCACCGCGGCGCGCCGCTGTCGCTCGGAAAACACCTCGGCGACCGCGTCGCCTGCTGGTACCACGGCGTGGAGGTCCAGTCCGACGGAACGGTTTCCTCCGTCCCGGGCCTGCCCGGCTGCAGCCTGGAGGGCAAGAAGCTCGTCACCTCGCTGCCGGTCCGCGAGGTCGCCGGGGCGGTCCTCGCGTACTTCGGGGACGAGGAACACCCCGAGCCTCCGGAACTGACCCTCCCGGAGCCGCTGACGGACCCGGAGGTGGACGCGTTCCTGTGCTACGCCGAGTGGAACACCCCCTGGCGCTACGCCGTCGAGAACCTGCTCGACCCGATGCACGGAGCCTTCCTCCACCACGACTCGCACACGATGGCCGACGGCGACACGACGGCGAAGTTCCGCATCCGGGAGACCGGCCGGGGCTACTTCTTCGAGAAGACGGATCAGCGCGGAGTCAACTTCGACTGGGTGGAACTGTGCCGCACCGGCGTGGACTGGGTGGACCTCTCCATCCCGTACCCGCCGTCGGCGGGCCCCGGCGGCCCGTTCGGCATCGTGGGGATGGTCTGCCCGGTGGACGAGCAGCGCTGCGGCGTCTTCTTCTGGCGCTACCGCAGGGTCCAGGACTGGCAGCGGGACTCCTGGCGCTTCCTGTACCGGACGCTGATCGAGGAGCGCCACTGGGACGTCCTGGAGCAGGACCGCGTGATGCTGGAGGCGATGCCGGCCGATGCGGACCAGCGGGAGAACCTCTACCAGCACGACCTCGGCGTGGTGAGGCTGCGCCGCCTCTACCGTGCGGCGGCCGATGCCCAGTCCTCGGCGGGCGCCTGAGGTTGTCGGCGGGGGCCGTTGCTTTCGCCGACGCATCGCGGCCCGCCGCCGACGCCCGACGTAGTCGCGGCCCGGATACGCCCTTCCCGTCACCTGTACGTGTCCGCACGTCACCCGACCGGGTTCTGTGGGCGCCCGTGAAGGCCGGCGCCGGGCGAAATGAAGATGCGCTCGGCCGGGTCGTGTCGGCAGGATGCCTGGCGTGACCGAGCTGCCGAGCGATGCCGTCCCGCCCCGTTACGTCCTCGACGCCTTCGGCGTGAAGGGCACTCCTGTCCCGTTGGCCGGCGGGCAGGGGCGGAGCGCTCTCGTCGGTGGGTTCGTGTTCAAGCCTGCCGAGGGAGCTGAGGAAGAGGCCGAATGGGCCGCATCCCTCTTCGAGGAACTGGCGCCAGGCAGTGGCTTCCGCGTCCCGCTGCCACTGAGGGCCGCTGACGGGCGATCGCTCGTGGACGGCTGGACCGCCGGCGAGTTCCTGACCGGTGAGCCTGGCCCGCAGGGGCACTGGACCGGTGTGCTCGGAGCCGGCCGCGCGTTCCACGCTGCCCTGCGACAGGCGCCCCGGCCCGACTTTCTTGCTCGCCGTACGCACCCCTGGGCTGTGGCCGACCGGGTCGCGTGGGGCGAGCAGGACATCGAGGTGATCGATGACCTCTCCGCACCGTTCTCGGCCCTGCTGGAGCTGAGGCGCCCGGTGAAGCAGGACACGGCCCAGCTCATCCACGGAGATCTCACGGGCAATGTGCTCTTCGCCGCGGAGGAAGCACCTGCTGTGATCGATTTTTCGCCCTACTGGCGGCCTCCGGTGTTCGCCGAGGCCATCGTGCTCGCAGACGGCCTGTTGTGGTTCGATCTTCCGCCGGACCTGCTGTCGACCGGTGGCAGCGGCGAACCCGACTGGCACCAGATGCTGATTCGCGCCCTGATCTTCCGGCTGGTCGCGCAGAGTCAGATCGCAGAGCTGTCGGGGCGGGCGCAGACCGGTGAGCCGGAGCGGTATATGAGGGCGACCGACGTAGTGGTGCGGAAGTCGGCGGAGCTGCAGGGGTAACCGACTCCGGGTGGTCACCAGCTGTCCGCCGGTCGTGCTGTGCGCTACGGCCCTGATCAACGCGGCGTTTGCTCGGCGCGCGGGCGGACCGCGAGTGCGACCAGTGGGCCCGCGGCCAGGAGCACGGCGAGAACGGCGTATCCGGTGGTGAGGGTTGCGACGGTGGCGACGCCTGCGACGAGGAGGGGGCCGCCCGCGTCGCCGAGCTCGCGACCGAGTTCGGCCGAGCCCATGGTCTGGCCCATCCGCTCTTCGGGGGTGGAGGCTGCGAGAGCGGCGAAGCCGAGCGGGGTGATGAGTCCGGTGCCGGTGCCGATGAGGGCGGCGGCCAGCAGGACCCCGGTCAGGCCGGGGAGCATCGCGGCAGCGAGCCCCGCGGCGGTGACGAGCAGTCCGGTGAGCAAGCCGGTGCGGGTGGTGAGGCGTCCGGCGTCCAGGGCGCGCCCGGCCTTGGGCTGGACGAAGGCGGCGGTGGCGGCGAGGACGGAGACGGCGGCGCCGGTGGCCACGGTGCCCAGCCCGGCCGCGGCTCCGGAGACGGGCAGGAAGCCGACGCCGACGGACAGCGCGGCCGTTGCGGCGGCGAGAGCGGCGGTCGGGGCGAGGAAGGACCCATCGGCCAGGCGGCGGGCGAGGTCGGCGACGGTCTGCCGCTTGCGGGGCAGCGGTTCCACGACGGGCACGGCGAGAGCCGCCCACACCGCGACGGCCACCGCACTCAGGGCCATGACCGTGAACAGCAGCCGCAGGCCCCCCACCCAGACCAGGACGCCGCCGAGCAGGGGGCCGAGGGTGTAGCCGATTGACTTGTAGAAGCCGTAACTGCCGAACGCGCGGCCCCGCTTGGCGGCCGGGTTGAGGCGGGCGACGAGTGCGGAGGCCGAGGGGGAGAAGGCTGAGGCGGCGGCGCCCTGGCCGAGGCGGGCCGCCCAGAGCCAGCCAGGGCTGTCGGCGATCGCGTACAGCGCGGAGGCGGCCGCGAAGGCGATCAGGCCGCCGAGGAGCACCGGCTTGCCGCCGATCCGGTCCGCGAGCGAGCCGAACACGGGCTTGAGCAGTACCTCGGCGCCGTCGTACAGAGCGAGCAGCCCACCGAGGACGAGGAGGGATGTGACAGCGTCCTCGGAGAAGCCGCCGAGGTTGGCGGCGATGCCGTGGGCGCCGAACGCGGTGGTGAACCCGGCCGCGTACAGCGGCAGCATGGCCGATCTCGGGGCGGCCGCGACTATGGGCCGAGGGGTCACGATGCGTCCTCGTCGGTGGAGTGCAGCGCGGCGAAGACGCGCTCGGAGTAGTCCTCGCAGGCGTCTGTGCACTGCCTGAGCCGCTCCGCCGCCTCGACGGCTTCGGGTGCGCCGAACACGTCCCGGGCGGTCAGGTCCCGGTGCCAGCGGCGCAGCCGCTCCAGGCTCTGTTCCTCCTCCTCCAGCTCGGCGAGCGTGAACTTGGCGATCCGGATCTCCTTGGCGATCTCGGCCTCGAACTTGCCGCAGTCCGCGAGGAACTCCGTCCAGTCGGCGGAGCGGGCGGCGGTGAACATGTCCTGGAAGCGGGCCGCGTCCTCGTCAGTACGGCCGGAGGCCTGGAGCGTCGTGCCCTGGCCGCCCGCGACGGAGGTGAGTTCGAGGGCCCGCCGGACGCCGTCGGCGAAGACCGGCACCTCCGGCACAGCCCAGATGCCCTGCCCGAGCGATAGCGCACCGATCTTGCGCAGCTCACGCCACACCGCGACGCGGTGCCGTGAGGGGTCGGCAGGCAGCTTGATCACGAGAATCAGCCACCGCGCATGGCCTTCAGCAGTCGTCACGTCAGGGAATGTAGCAGGCGTTACAAACCCAGCGGATCCCAGGTCTCAGCAGGGCCGACGATTCGACCCCCGAGCAACGAACGTGGATCGGCTACTCAGCGCGCGTCCCCTGTCGTCGACGACGTGATGATGTCCCCGTGCGCGTAGTCGCCCGGAGGGATTCCTGGGTGGTGGCTCTCGGGGCGTGGGCGCGGAGCGGCGGCCCCCAGGGCGAGCCGGGAGACGATGCGGTAGCGATCGCCGCGGTAGACGGAGTGCACGTACTCCACGGGGTTGCCCGCGGTGTCGGTGGTGAGGCGTTCGATCAGCAGGGCGGGTGAGAGGACGGGCACGTCGAGCACGCCGGCTTCCGCCTCGTTGACGACGGTCGGCTCGATCGACTGCACCGCGTGGTCGACGTGGACCTGGTGGTGCTCGCGCAGATGGTCGTACAGGTCTCCCGCTTCCAGTTCCTGCGGACGGAGGGAGGGGACCAGGTCGGCAGGGATGTGGAGGTGCTCGATCGCGATCGGTGACCCGTCGACCAGTCGCAGCCGCGCGATGTAGACCACTTCCGCAGCAGGGGAGATGCGCAGTTTACGCCCGATACGGGCGCCCGCGCGGATGGTGTCGAGTCGCAGCAGCCTGCTGGACCAGGTGCCGCCTGCGCGGGGTACGGCGAACGCCGCGTCGTCGGAAACGAGTTCCTGGGTGATCTTGGCGGGTGCGACGAACATGCCGCGGCCATGCTCGCGTACGAGCTGCCCCGTGGCGACGAGTTCGTCGACGGCGGCACGCAGGGTAGGGCGGGAGACGCCCAGTTCGGCGCAGAGCGTGCGTTCCGAAGGGATGGCGTCGCCGTGCCGGCGGACCTCGATCAGGCCGAGGAGGAACTCCCGGACCCGCTCACGCTTGAGTACGGCACCTGAGGAGCTGCTGTCCATGGCTCCTGCCTTTCTCCCTCGTCACCCACAACTGGTCAAGTGGTAAAGGGCAGTTTAGGCGCACTCCGCGCCGTAGCCTACTGAAAAACCCTTATTTCATTGGGGGTTGACGCCCACATTGGTCTATGCCACCTTCGAGCCACGTCGTTGTCCAGTTGCCCAACTGGTCAACTCCCTCTCGAGGTGACCCCAGTGAATATCCGCTTCACCCCCACTGCCGCGGCGTCGTCGGCCGCCTGCATGCTCACCGCCGGCGGTCCGTCGCCGTCCGGCTCCGAGCAGGCGTCCGGCCGCGAGGCACTCACTGTATGGATCACCGAGGACGCCCGGCCGGCGCACTGCACGCAGGGCGGCCGCGTCCTCGATCTGCGTGCCGAGGCCCACGGTAGAGCCGCTCGCCCACCCGTACGGCCCCGCCGGCCTTCCTGTGAAGCGATTCCTCCCGCCCGGTGCTCACCGCCGCCGCTCATGCCGAACACCAAGCCTCCTTCCGGCCGCGCGCACAGGCTGACCACCTGACGGACGGCCGGGCACGGCCCGGTCACCAGGCGCGGCTGCACCCCCACAGAACCCGGCTCGACGCTCTCGGAGTGCCGAGTCGTCCCCCTCCGCGATCCTTCATCCTGAGAGGACCACCAGATGACCACCCCCCGCACGAGCGCGAGAACACGCAACCCACGGATCCGTGCGGCCCTGGCCGCCGCCCTCGTGGCCGGCCTCGGCTGTGCCACCCTGTCGGCAGCGCCCGCTGTCGCCGCCGGCGAGTCCCTGGCGGTCCAGTACCGCCAGAGCGCCTCCGGCAGTGACCAGGTCGAACCCTGGTTCAAGGCCGTCAACACCGGCAGCGCTCCGGTCTCCCTCAGCCAGGTCAAGATCCGGTATTACTTCAAGGCCGACGCGGGCGCCTCGTACACCTTCGCTTGTTCCTGGGCGGTCAAGGGCTGTGCCAACATCACGGGCACCTTCGGCACTCTCGCCCAGCCGACCGCAACCGCGGACCGCTACCTGGAGATCGGCTTCACCGCCGGCGCCGGCAGTCTCGCACCGGGTGCTGACACCGGCGACATGCAGTTGCGCTTCCACCGCTCCAACTGGCAGCCGCTCAACCAGAACGACGACTACTCCTTCGGCCCGTCCCAGACGGCGTACGGCAACTGGTCCAAGGTGACCGCGAGTGTCGGCGGTACGCCGGTATGGGGAACGGCGCCCGCGGGCAACGACCCGGGGCCGGGCCCCGACCCGACCGATCCGCCGACCGGCGGCGCCACTCTCTTCGACGACTTCAACTACACCTCGCACACCGATCCGGCGATAGGCGCCCACGGCTGGAGCGTCCGGTCCAACGCGGGAGGGCCAGGAGTGCCGGGAGCGACCTGGGCGCCGCAGAACGTCACCTTCGCCAAGGAGGGGACAAACTCGATCATGAACCTGGAGACCTCGTCCGCCGGCACACCCGAGTCGACGAAGCACACCGAAGTCCTCACCAAGGCGACGAAGTTCAAGAACGGCACCTACGCGGCCCGGGTGCGGTTCTCCGACGCGCCGAAGTCGGGTCCCGACGGCGACCGTATCGTGCAGACGTTCTTCACGATCAACGACCTCAAGGCCCCGATGGCGGACGACTACGCCGAGTACGACTTCGAGTACCTGCCCAACGGCGGCTGGGGCGAGCCGGCCAACATCCTGTACACCACCTCATGGGAGACCTACCGGCCCGACCCCTGGGAGGCCGTCAACCAGCACTCGGAGTCGCGTACCAGCTACGCCGGCTGGCACGACCTCGTCCTCACCATCGACAACAACAACATCACCTACTACGTCGACGGCCAGGAGTTCGGTCGCCACGACGCCCGCTACCTGCCCGAGCGGCCGATGTCCATCAACTTCAACCAGTGGCTCATCGACCTCGCGGGCCAGACCAGCACCACGTCGCGCGCCTACGACCAGAAGGTCGACTACGTGCTCCACATCAAGGACCAGATGCTGACCCCGGCCCAGGTCGCCACGAAGGTCGCCGCCTACAGGACCGCAGGCACGACCTTCGAGGACACGGTGCCCGCGAGTCAGTGACCACCCTGCGGTGGGCGGGCGCCACTTGCGCTCCCGCCCGCCGCACCCACGGAACCCGGGCGTCCGCCACGACGGCGCCGGTGCAGCGGCGGCTTGCCGGTTCTCCATGGGTATCCGCGGCACGTCAGGGAAACCACGGACGCGCGGCACCGTAAGGGGTGGGAGCGTGGTGGTCGGTTCCGGTGAGCCGTACCTGTCACGGGCGGTCTGCGTGATCGGCGGCCTGCAAGGGGAGGCAGGCGGTGTGGCGCAGAAGGCGGGGACATGGGAGCGGCGGGTGGGCCTGACCGGAGCAGTGGTCAGCCTCGCCGTCGCCGGGTGGCTGATATGGCTGCTTCCGGCACCCCATCTGGCGGCCGTCCTGGGCATCGGCCCCGTGGACGGCGCCCTGAGTATCACCCGTTGCTACGAGGCGACCGACCTGCAGGGCTATCCGGACGGCACCGACTGCACCGGCATGTACACGCCGCGTGCTGCGGGTGAACGCCGGCGTGAGATCACTCTGGACAAGGCCGCCAGGATGCACAGGCCCGGCAGCACCGTAGAGGTGCGGATGGTGAGAGGCAGAGCCCACGAACTGTCGGGCCACGCCCTGAGTACGTGGGTCACCGCCACCGGGCTCATGCTCGGACCGTTCCTCGCCCTCTCGTTGTCGTTCCGCGCCAGCGCGCGGGACGGCACGTGGAGCCACGACGGTGACTACGTCCTGGTCCTCATCGCCGCCGAGATGGCCGCCCTCGTCCTCGGAATCCTGGTCCGCGTCCTCGCCTGGATCGCTCTTGCCCTGTTCGGCTGAGATGGCTGATCGTTCCGTGCGGCCCCGCGTCCTCGGCGGAGAGGTTGGGCGCAGCGTGCGTACGGCTCCCGAACGACCGCCCGTCCAACGTGATAGACAATGCCGTGGAGTTCGGTAGAGACATCACACACGCGGGAGCACCGGAAGGCGCTGCCACCCATCACGACGGTGGGAGTCCTCTCGTCGGCCGCACGGCCGAACTGGGGCTGCTCGACACGGTGATCGACCGGCTGGGCCGTGGGGGCCCGCCCCTCGTCGACATCACCGGCGCGGCGGGGATCGGCAAGAGCAGGCTGATGGCGGAACTCTGCCTGCGCGCACGGCGTCGCGGCGTGACGGTGCTGCGCGGCCGGGCGGCGGAGTACGAGCGGCACCTCCCGTTCCATCCGTTCGCCGACGCGTTCGCCGATCTGGACGACCACCCGCCACATGCGGCACCGGACATGCTCGACGCGGTCTCCCGTATCCTCGGCGGCCGTGGTGCCGTGCCGTCCCCCGGAGCGGTGCCGGGCACCGCCGACCGCTTCGGGTTCCACCGCTCCCTGGCGGGGCTGTTGGCGCAGCTCGGCCGGGCGGGCGGCCTGGTGGTGGCGCTGGACGACGTGCACTGGGCGGACCCGGCGTCACTGGAGCTCCTGGACCATCTCGTCCGTCATCCCGTACCCGGCCCGGTCGTCCTCGTCGTCGCGCGGCGTGACCGCCAGACTCCGACCGCGCTCACCGCGGCGCTCACCCGCGGAGTCGATACCGAGGCGGTGCTCCGGATAGGACTGGCGCCTCTCGCGGAACAGGAGTGCGTCGAAGGACTGGCCCACGATCTGCCGCGCGCCCAGGCCGAGCAGCTCTATGCCGCAGGGGAGGGCAACCCCCTCTACTTCCTCTCCCTCCTGCACGCGCACCGCGAGGGCGCCGCGCGTCGCCGTACGTCCTCCTGGGCATCCGCCGGCGACGGTCTCGGCGAACTGCCCACCGGGTTGGGGGCGTTGCTGCTGAACGAGCTCACCCCGCTGACCCCTTCGCAGCACCGGACCCTGGAGGCGATCGCCGTGCTCGGCGATCACGCGGTGGCCTCGGTGATACGCAGGGCGACCGGCCGTACCGATGCCGAGCTCGACGACGATCTGGGCACCCTTGCGCGACGTGACCTCGTGCGGCTGGACCCGGGCGGCCGCATGGTGTTGCGCCACCCGGTGATCCGGACCCTGGTCCACGAGTCGACCGCCGCCCGGCGGCACGTCGAGATCCATCGCGCCGCCGCCGCAGAGCTGGCGCGCACCGGCGCACCGGCTGTCGAGCAGGCCCCGCACATCGAACGGTCGGTGACCACGTGGGACCCGCAGGCGTACGCCGTACTGAGGCAGGCGGCCGAGCAGACCGCGTCGACGGCTCCGACGATCTCCGCGCACTGGCTCCGGGCAGCACTCCGGCTGCTGCCCGACACGGTGGAACGCGGAGCCGAGCGACGTGATCTGATGCTGAGGCGCGCACGCGCACTCGGTGTCGCCGGCGGGCTGCGGGAGAGCCGCGACCTGCTGCACAAGGTGATCAGCACGGCCGGTCCCGACGAGACCGGCGTCAGGACGTCGGCTGTCGTGCAGTGCGCCCTGACGGAGCGGCACCTCGGAAGATATCCCGAGGCGATCGCGCTCCTGCGCCGCGAGCTGAACAGGCAGCCGGAACTGTCGGCGTCCGACAGGGTGTCGATCGGCCTCGAACTGAGCTCGTCGGCACCGCACAACGCCCCCTATCCGCAGATGCGGGGCGAGGTCGCGCGGACGCTCGCGGACGCCCGCGCGCTCGGCAACGAACTCGGCGAGGCGGGGGCACTGGCGGTCGCCGCGTTCGGCGAGGCGTACGAGGGCGGTGTGGCCGCGGCGAGCGCGTACGCCGCGCAGGCGGCCGGGATGCTGGACGGTCTGCCCGACGACGACCTCACGGCGCTGTGCGAACCGCTGGGCAGACTGGGCTGGGCGGAGGCGTTCCTCGGCCGCTTCACCGACGCCGAGCGCCACGCCGACCGGGGCCTCGGGATCGCCCGGCGCAGCGGCCAGGTCTACCTCCTGCCGCTCCTGCTGCTCTGCAAGGCCCACGTACGGATCCAGACCTGCCGGCTGCCGTCGGCCCTGGAACTGGCGGACGAGGCCGAGGACATCGCCCGCGGCATCGGCAGCAGCGAACTGCTCGCCTTCGTCCTGGCCAACAATGCACAGGTGCGCATCGCGGCGTCCGCACCCGGTGACGCGGAGGCCCTGGCGGCCGCCGAGGAGGCCGTAGCGTCCATGGGGGCGAGCGACAACTGGCGGGCTTCCATGGCCTGGTGCATGCTCGGCTACGCGGCGCTCACCGGCGGCGATCCGCACCGCGCCCTGGCGGCCCTCCTCCGGGCGGGCGGCGACGACCTGCGCGGCCTGCAGCCCTCGATGCGCCCCCTCCTGTCGGAACTTCTCGTCACGGCGGCCCTCGCCACAGGGAACGTCGACTCCGCCTCCGCATGGTCCGAGCGGGCCCGCAAGGAGGCGGAGCAGCTGGGCCTGCCCGTGCAGCGCGCCTCCGCGATGCGGAGCGCGGCACAGCTCGCACTGCACCACGACGACCACGCCAGGGCGGCCACGCTGCTCTCCGGGGCGGCGGCGGAATGCGCACGGTCCGGCGCGGTGTTCTGGGAGGCGCGGTCCCTGCTGCTCGCCGCCCCCGTGATGACGGCTGCCGGGTTCGGAGCGCGCGGGGCGGCCATGTGGGAGCAGGGCCACGGGCTGGCCACCGGCGGAGGCGCGGGCCTGCTGATCGGCCTGGCGGAGATGACGCGGCCGTCCGAACCCCGCACGTCCTCCACGGCCCCACCGTGGCTGGCCTCCTTGACAACACGTGAACGGGAGGTCGCCGAACTCGTGACGGAGGGCCTCACCAACCAGGCGATAGCCGCGAGGCTCTACCTCAGTCCCCGTACCGTCGAAACCCACGTCTCCCGGGTGTTTCGCAAGACCGGCGTGGCGACCCGGGCAGGCCTCGCCGCCCTCATGGCCCGTTCCTGACGTCGGGAAACTGCTTCCCTGCGGCCGCCCGCCTCCACCGAGGGGTCCGGGCTGCCGCAGCAGCGTTCCCGGGCGGGAGGAGCGAACGTTTCCGGCGGAGACCGGTCCGTCGCAGCGCGTCGGTCGCGTGCTCCACGGGAACAAGGGGGGGCTGATGGGATTGGCTCGGGACGGGGTTCCGCAGCGGGAGCTCGGCCGAGGCCGGCGGCTGAGCGTGTGAAGCACGTGGGCGAGGACGGCACGGCCATCCCCGCGCTCAGCGTCGGATCTCCCACTCAAGACAGTGGTGGCCCGACTCGTCCGCGTAGATCGCGGGCAGGTAGTACAGGAAAGGGCTGCTCGACTCCAGGGCATCAGCCAGGGCCCTGAAGAGCTCTGTCAGGCTCGTCGCCCACAGCGTTCCGTCCAGATCCCCCGATCCGATGCCCATTTCATACACGTGCCCGTATGTGGGTCCGGGGCGGTGGTCGACGAAGGCGACACCGCCGTCATTGGGAAGTGCGAAGGGCACACAGCGGTGCAGATTCACCGCCAGCGCTTCTTCCTCCCACAGATCGGCCTCGATGTTGTCCTCGCCGACGTCCACGAGGACGTCGTACATCATCACGAGGTCGTCCACCCCGGTCAGTCGGTGTCCCAAGGGCAGGAACGCGCCGATCGGCAGGACGGTGCGTGCACCCGGGTCGGCAGCCGGCTGAGCGGCTCCATCGTGCAGTTCCAGCAGCGCTTTCAGTTCCGGGTGCAGGGCGAAGCCAAGCCGTGACTCCAGTTCGGCGAGCCGCCACCGTTCCGTCGGCCTGCGTAGGGCGGCGTAATCCGCAGGTGAGTGGGACACGAGCCACGACTCGAAACGAGACCACTCACGACCGAACGCATCCACGTCTGTCTCTGTCATGCGCAGAAGATAGACGGTCACGCTGACAACGAGCTCGAGTGCCGTAATCAGGCGACGTCACGTGCGGCGATTACCGCCGAACCGGTACCTCTACGGACGATCCGCAGCAGCCGCATTCCCTCGTCGTCACGATCCCACGGACTCACACGCGTTCTGCCACCGCAGCAGAGTGCAGGTAGCCCCGGCTCGAAGCGATGTTCCCACTGCTTGGTGAAGCCCAGGCGCTCGTACCAACCCACCACCGCAGCGGCGTCCTCGACCCGAAGGATCGGAATGTCTGGCGCCGCCGCAGGTAGCGGCGGTTCTGACGTTCGACAAGCGCGCCTGCGTCTTTCACCGGACGGTGACCGCTGTATCGCTTCGGCTGTGGCTCCGCTCGGGACCCGTCAGCCCTCAGCCCTGTCAGGGGACGTCCTGGCCGATCGCCCGGATCACATCGGCAAGCCACACCAAGTGGTAACCCACGGCCCGGTCCTTGTCAGCAAGCAGATCCTCAAGATGCTGCCATGACTCCGAAAGCTGCCCGATTGTGAGGGCCTGCGGCTCGACGCCGACGTCGTAGAGCTCGTCGGCTGGGACAGACCAGAAGAGGTCTTCCTTGAGCGTCACCGTGGGTCCGGCCGACGCTTCAAGGTGCCGAAGCGCCACGTCCCAAGCACGACGAAGCTGATCGATCGGGATCTGCACGGGTTCGCCGGCCATGGCCGCCATTCTTACTCATTCACACCGGCAACGAACCGTCGGACACCTGCTGAACACAGCTGAGACCAGGCCGACATGGGCCGATTCCTCGGGTCGCATCGCATCGTGCCGTTCGGCGCCTGGCCGCTTGGCCCTTCACCAAGCCCCGCCGTCCGGCCGCGGCCTGAAGAGCCCACGCGCGGGTGCTCAGGGGTGGAGAATCGCCTCGCGCAGCGCTCGTGTCAGGGCGGGGGCGTATTGGTGATCGAGTCCCGTCCCGTTGAAGGTGACCGTGCCCGTGCTGCCCTTGTCAGCCCAGGAGCAGGCCACTCGCGAGCCGCCCGTGCCCCATCCCTCCTCGTACGGCACGCACCTCAGCCAGCCGCCCAGTCTGCCGGGATCGGCGTCCCAGGCGTCGGTACCGGGCCTCAGACCCATGGACCGAAGGCCCTCCTCGAAGAAGCGGACGGAGTCCGACGAGACGTCGTGGAAGTCGCCGGTCGCACCGATGACCAGGACCGCCCCCGCCTCCTCGGCGCTTCCGTAGAGATACGTGAACGGCTCGATCGCGCCGTCCGCGTTCTCCGTCTCCACCAGGGTGCTGATGTCTGCAGCGACCTGGCTGTCGGAGAGCAGATGTGTATCGCGGAAGGTGGTGGGTGCGGAGATCGTGTAGCGGGGATACGCGCGGTACTGGACGTAGGACCAACCCGCCGAGCCCACCACCGCGCCGACGACCAGCACGATCGCGGCCAGGGACACTGTCGTCTCGCGGCGTGACGGCGCCGGGACGGGAGGCAGCGGGGGCGTAGCGGCCTGCCCCGCCGCGATCGGGTCGGGAGGCGTAGCGGTTTCGGCGCGCAGGCGGGCGGCGTGCAGTACGAGGCGGAGCAGGCGGAACGGCAGCCACAGCACCAGACCGAGGAAGCCCGTCCACCACGGCAGGTGGAAGGCCGGCGGCGCGAGCACCAGTGCGCTCACACCCACCGATAGGGCGGACAGACCGGCCAGCGGCGCCCTCACCATGGCAGTGAAGAGCCCTCGACCGGGCGCGGCGAGCGCCGTCAGCGTCTCGGCGAGGATCGCGAGACGGACGTCGTGCGGGAATCGCTGGGCCTTCTCGCGGGCCAGGCGCGCGGCCTCGGCCCGGTCCGGGACTGCGGTGAGCGCCGCACGGGCGTCATGACTCTGGACCCGAACCGGCGACGGCGGCCTGGTGCCACCTCCGACGACGGTCCTGCCCCGGTTCGCGGCTGCGTGTTCGGCGCGCGTGGTCTGGGGGGAGTAGGGCGCGAGCTCGCGCAGACGGGCGGTGAGTTCCGGGCCGCGGCGGTGACGGGCCGGGCGGTCGAACGGGTCGCTGTTCAGGCAGAGCTCCGCGTGGGCGGCGAGCAGGTCCAAGTCGTCGGGAAAGAGGGCGAGGCCCCGGCGGAAAACCTCGTCGGCACGGTCATCGTGGTCGTCCTCGTTCTCGGCCGTGTGGGCCTGGCCGAGTACGGCGAAGAGCGCGGCGGCGGGGCCGTACACGTCGAGCGCCGACTGCGCGAGGGTCCGTGCGGCGGGGAGGTTCCGGGCGCGCAAGGCCGTGTGTGCCTCGCGCGCTGCTCCTGCCGCCGGAGACTCCTGGACCGGCGGGGATTCGGGCGCCCCGGGCACTGTTTCGGCTGATGTCGCGCGCGCCGGATCGATCTCTTCGGCCTTGCCCTGCATGAGTCCCCACCCCTGGAAGATCAGCCGAACGATTTCGGCCACGCGCCACTATCGCCTGCTGCCCGACACCGGTCAACGGGCGACGGCGGGGTGAAGCAGCAGCTCAGAGGCTTTCGGGGCCTTCGAGCCGGGTCAGCAGGCCGCCGAAGTGGGCAGCAGCCTCATCGCGGTTGTAGTGCTGCGGCCACTCCGGGTCATCGAGGTCTCGCAGCAGTGCCAACAGATCCGCCCGACTCAATGTCATGCTCCATCCTGCAACGACAGCCACATGCGGAGCGGTTCGGTGTCCCGCGGTGGGCGGACCTGGTTGTCGCTGTCGTCCAGACCGTGTACTGACTGCCTGCCTGCTCGCCTCCACCTTCTCGATGCTCGGTGGACCTGCGGTACCGGCTCTGGTCACACAGCGAACTTGGGGCTTGGATGGCAACCGTCGACGCAATTCGTACGGGAGAAGTTTGACAGTGCTGATCGTATTCAGATGCCGGTCGTGCAGTGCGCCCCTGTCGAATCCACTGGAGCAGTGTGATTGGAAGCCGCTGCCGCGGGTGAGGCGCAGGGAGCACTACACGTACGGCCCCTCGACGGTGAGGGTGGGTTCCTTCTCCTCGGACCCGGAACCATTCGGTCCCGCTGATGCGACTGCCACCTGGGTGATCAATCCGTTGGACGGTGTGCTGCTGCGGCCCCATGTGGACTCCTCCCGGCTCTACGGGTGTTGCAGACGCGACGGACTCAACGGCCCGAATCTGCTGTGCGGCCGGTGCGACAGCGAGGTCGGCATCGAGATCTCCGATTGCTGGACCGAGTACGACATCCGCCTGTCGCGCTCCGCGGTCTCCGAGAGCCCGCACGGTCGACCGACGGGTGTCGACGTCGGCACGCCGGAGGGACCCACTTCCGCAGAGACCGACGGCCTGCAGGGCCGATGATCCCGCTTCCCTACGGCACACACCGCTGTCATGCTGCAAGCCTTCGCCTGCCTCTCTCACCCCTCACCTGGCTTCCTCACTTCTCAATCGATCGAGTCCGCGCAGGCCCGCCGGCGCGCGGTCAACGCACCTCACCTCGTCGCCCCGGTCGGGTCGGCGCCCACTTCGAAACGCGGCCGGCTGATCGGGCGGCCCGAAAGGATTGCCGTATGACCGGCCCCGACCTCGATGAAGAGCCCCCCGAGCACCTTCGCTTCCGCCACTACCTGCGGGCCCTCGACGGCGTAGCGGAGGCGGACGAGGCCGATCTGGTGACCACCGTGCTACGCGACCCGGTCATGTCAATGGCGGAGTCTGCGGTCAACCACCACGTGGAACGCCGGGTTGCCCAACTGCTCACCGACCCGACGTTCACCGCCTGGGCCCAGATGATGGCCACCGTGGTCGCCGACCGATCGTTCCTCGTCCGCCGTCTGAACGAGTGGACGCTGCTCCGAGCGATCGCGTTGCGTGAGCCGTGGACCGCCGAGGACCTCACCGGTGCGTCCGACTGGTTCCAGCGCACAGCCACGACTGTCGAGATAGTCACCGCACCCGAGGTCTTCAGCCTGCTGGCCGAACGGGGACGAACCCGCCGTGTTCGCAACGCGGCGAGTCGGCGACTCCAACGGTCGGATCAACAGCCCAGCTGACTCGATCCACTGAGCTTGGCGAATGCTCCCCCCGGTGTTCGTTGCGTATGCGCCTGTTCTGAACCTTCCTGAGACAGCGGTCTCCACGCACCCACCTTCAGGTGAGGCGCCAAAAGCATCACGCTGGTCACACGTGAAGGTGCAAGTAGACCAGAAGGGTGTTGTCCGGTACGCCTTGCAGGTAACGCTGCACGGCGACGTTCGAACCTGGTGCGATGTCCTGTGCGTGCGGGCACACGGAGCGGCCGCCGCAGGCACTGTGGATCCCATCTTCGCCGTCCGCGTACCACCAGCCGTCCAGGGTGAGCACGTTGGGCAGGTTCGCTCCGTCGCACAGCGAGTGGTCGCGGACGAACTCCCCGCGGGCGAGACCACCGACGCTCACCAGGGGATCCCAGATGTCCAGGAAGCCGGGGCCGTAACGGTGGGCGCGGGCCCTGCTCTTGAGTTCGTCCAGCGCGGACAGGTAGGCGCCGATGAGGGGCTGCGCCTGGTAGCGCTCACAAGCCGGGGTGAATGGGTCAGGCCAACCCTCCATGCGGAACTGGAGAAAGGGCGGGACATTCATCTCCGCCTTGCTGCGTTGCAGGAACAGTTCGTACGAATGGGGCGTGGGATAGCGGCCGGACAGCTCCGCCCACAGCTCCCACGCCCGGCCGGCCAGGGCGACGGACTCCGAGTGGCTCGCGGTGAGGTCGAGCAGGCCTCGGGGTCCGCCGGCGCACATGCCGTGTTGGCTGGGCTCAGTTGTACCGTCATACCGCGGTCGGTCATGCAGAAGTCGCGGATCCTTTTCGAAGCCGGCGTGGACAGCGAAGCCGCCGCCCGAAGCGCCGCCGCAGATCCGGTAGTGGTCCCAGATGTCGAATTCCGCGCCGAGCCCCTTCTCCCGTTCGAACGGAGCCATCGCCTCCGCCACCGCCGCGTCCACCTGCCCAGCTGCCGAACCCGGCAGACATACCACTATTCTCATTCCGGCCATTGCGTGATCATGTCGCAGAGCTGCAAGCACCTCCATCCAGTTCTTCCCGCACGTCACAGCACGCGGAGAATGACCCTCTGACGGGAGGTCACCGCCGGACTGACCCTGCCAAGACGCTCAGGCGTCGTCGAGGGCCACGTCAACCGCAGGTGTGGCAGTGGCGCGCGGCGGGTGCGAACCCCTGGCCGTGCCGCCTCGCGTCATGTGGGCCGGGACCTGCCCACGCAGTCCGTGCTGCTGCGGGCGGTCTGTCACGTCTTCGACCTGCGGTAGCCCTGCGCGCCTGCTTGGAAGTCTCGACGGATCCTGCGTCTACTGCACGCCGGGCGTGAACTCGATGCGCACATGGTCGGCTTCCCGGATGACGTAGACATGATCGGTCTTTGCCCTCCATCCGATAGGCACGGCGTAGTAGCGCCCCTCGCGTGCCGTGATGAGCCGCAGGCCCGTGTAGCGGTAGCGAAGGTGGACGTTCTTGCCGAGGTCGTCGAAGTGGAGATCCGGTGATCGTGAGCGGAGACCGAGTCGCTGCGCGCTGTAGACCACCAGGCCCGTGCGCTTGACCACATCGCGGGCCTCGTTCTTGGCCGTCTGTTCGCCGAGCTGGCCTGCTGCCAGGGTGACAGCCCAGAGCAGGAACACTCCGGCGGCGAAGATCGGCACAGCTGTGTCCAACAGGCCCCTCGGCCGATCCACGTCAGTCGGACGTACTTCACCGAGCAGCAGACCGATGCCGATGAGAAGCGGGCCGACCCAGCGGTAGGGCAGCAACAGTTGCCATTGCCACCACAGGATGAGCAGGAGCAGGCCTGCGCCCACGACGACCAAGTAGTAGCGGGCCAGAGCCGACGTACCCAGCGACGTGCCGCGCACCAAACCGTTGGGTAGCGCTTGTCGCGGTCGGCGCCCGCTGATGGCAACCGCGATGAGCAGCACGACGGCGCCCACGAGGACCGGAAAGGTCATCAGTTGCAAGCTCTGCAGGACGAACTCAGCAAAGCCGAAGCCGAGAGAGAAGGGCGAAAGGTGGAAGTAGCCGTAATACGCGCTCGTGTAGATCACGCCGACGTAGAACATCAACGCGGCGATGAACGACGCCTGGGCAACCACGATATTGACCAGCGCGGTCGGCGACGCCGGGTCCGGGCCTGCCCGCTTGGCCCACCGCTCAAGGCGAGGCTCTGTTTCGCTCACGTGCCGTCCGGCGCGGGCTCTTGCTCGCGGTTCCCAGGAGTCGGGGAACAACCGGGAGCGCCGGGGCAAACGGGAGAAGGGGGTTCCGACGGAGCATCCGACGGAGCGATCTCGGGATCCGTCTTCTTCGACGGTCCGGTGTGCTTCGGAACAGGCCGATGCGGGGCGACCGACTCGCCCCCGTAGGAACGAGAACCGGCGGACGTCGAAGGTGTCGCGTTCGTCTGTGAACCGGTGGGGTCCGGAGTGGATGCCGTGGGGCTCGGGGACGAAGGAGTGGGGGATGCGTCGTCCTCGCCGGGGCCCCCTCCCGAACCGCAGGCTGCGACAAGCCCAAGGCCCGCCACGAACACGGCGACGCGAGCCAACCAACAGGCGCCATAACTCATGCGCGCTCTCCGTGTCCTCTGGTGTGACCGAAGGCGAACATAGCGCCGCTTCTGCTGGTCACTGGGACCTGAGGGCATGAGTGGGACCGCACCGCTCGATCGGAGCAACAGGAACCTGCCGTCAGGGAAAAGCAGCCTGGCGCGCAGCGACAGAAACTGAGGCGCCTCGCCCGACGCTCGCCGTCACTCGGCGTGCCGCTCCACAGAACCTGCGCCAGAACCTCAGCTCTGGAGGCGGCTGCCGACCATGGTGACGAGACGGGCACCGGTTCGGACAGCGCCGAGCGGGAATACCGGTGCGATGAGGCCGGTGCGTTGCCCTCGTCGGTCAAACGCGTGGGCCGAGAAACAGGCCTCCGCTCGCGTCGATGACCTGGCCTGTGACCCAGCGGGCGGCGTCGGACGCAAGGAAGGCGACCACGTCGGCGACATCGCCGGGCCCGCCCAGTCGGTCGAGTGCTGTCATGCCGGCGATCTGTTCGGCGAGGCCCGGCACGTCGAAGACGGCCTCGTTGGTCGGAGTCCTGGTTGCTCCGGGAGCGACCGCGTTCACCGTGATCCCTCGGGCTCCCAGCTGGTTGGCCAGAGTCCTGCTCATCGTCTCGACCGCAGCCTTCGTCATGGCGAAGGACGTCTGGGCCGGGTTGGCCATCCGGGTCGCCACCGACGAGATCGTGATGATCCGGCCGCCTTCCCGCATCAGGGGCAGTGCCTGTTCGATGATGAAGTAGGGGGCTCGCACGTTCACGGCGAACAGGTGGTCGAACTCTGCCCGTGTCGTCGCACCGAGCGGTCCGGCCGGTGCTGCCGCGGCATTGTTGAC
This sequence comes from Streptomyces sp. NPDC048560, assembly GCF_040650955.1. Taxonomy (NCBI): domain Bacteria; kingdom Bacillati; phylum Actinomycetota; class Actinomycetes; order Kitasatosporales; family Streptomycetaceae; genus Streptomyces; species Streptomyces sp. NPDC048560. The sequence goes on along the minus strand of NZ_JBEZIJ010000012.1, from coordinate 95,858 downwards.
CACGATGTCGAGCGGTCGACCGGCCAAGCCGGCCTCTACGCCGGTGAAGAGCCTCTCGACGTCACCGTCCCTACCCAGTTCGGCCCCGACGGCGAAGGCGCTCCCGCCGGCGCGTTCGATCCTCTCGACCGTGGCCGCCGCCCCGCCCTCGTCCGTGCCGAAGTGCACGATGACCATGGCCCCTTCGGCCGCGAGCCGGGTCGCGATCGCCTGCCCGATGCCACGCGACGCACCCGTCACCAGCGCCGTCCTGCGAACCGAACCAGTCATGCCGTCCACCTCATCCATCTGTTAGTCACTAACATTACGGTAGTGTCTATCACATGAGAGAACGGCAACCCACCCTGCGGGAGCGACAGCGACTTGAGACGCGCCGGGTGATTCAAGGGCACGCGGTACGGCTGTTCACCGACCGTGGCTACGACGCGGTGACGGTGGCCGACGTCGCCGGGGCCGCCGGCGTCTCGGCGATGACCGTGTACCGGCACTTCCCCACCAAGGAAGATCTGGTCCTCATCGAGCAGCCTGCCCGGCTCATCGCCGAGCGGGTGGCCGCGTCGTCCGAGACGCACCCCTTGGTGCGCCGCGTCGGCGGCGCACTCGTCGACGCGGCCACGGAGTTGACCGGCGGTGACGGGGACGAACCGGAGGCGAACGAACGGTTCCTGCTGGACTGCCTCCGGCTCATGGTCTCGACTCCCGCGCTGCGGGCGCGGCACCTGGACAGCCAGTACGCGCTGCAGCAGGCCATTGTCGGCGCACTCGGGGCCGACACGGCCGATCCCGACACCGCGTTCCGTGCCCAGGCAGCGACCAGCGCGTGCCTGGCCGCGATGCACACAGCGCTGACGCGCTGGGCACAGGAGGACGGGCAGACGAAACTGCCGGAACTGATCGCCCGAGCGCTCGCCGCGTCCTTCGGCGACGTCGCCATCGAGCTCAGGGACTGAGGTAGCTGATGCCCGCTGTCTGGAGAGGACTGGATGCGGGCAGGTGAGTTGCCACGTCCGGCTACTGGCACGCGTGGCCGGCGCTGGCGCAGCATCGCTCCGCACTACGGCTCAGGCATCGTCATGCGAATCGTGGCGGACTGGACGGTGTCGTGACGTCCCGCGCGGCCGCGCGCCGACTTGATCGAGATCGAGGCCGGACGAACCCGCTCGCGAAGCCCCAGTCAGCCGTTCTCCCGGCCCGGCAGAGGCGCGCCCGCCAGAAAGGCTCGATAGGTGCCGGCAGCTTCCGGGTCGATTTCAGGGTCGGAAGGGGAGTAGCGGGTGTCGGCGCGGTCCCGTTTCGGTCCGGAGACCCAGAACTCCTCGTTGGTCTGTGCGTCGTAGAAGTTCGCGTCGAACATCCCCTTTGCCCGGCGCAGTGTCCTCCCGTGCACGTAAGCAGTGCTCCAGGTCTTCGAGAAGTCCACCCAGCCGATCCAGGAGGGTCCACGGTCGGTGTCGTAACCAGTTTTCAACTGCACGAACATGAGACGTCGAGGCATGTGCACAGACTCCCTCACAGGCCGCACCCGTGGCCACGGCTTTTGCAGCAGGCCGGAACCCGAACCTTCGCCGCCACCGAACCGCAGTGGCTCCATGCGTGCCTGCCGGATCTATCGGGTCTCTCGGATCTGTCGGATAGACCGGCTGTCCGCTGGGGAACAACAAAGCGGCGCACCGCCGAAACAGGGGAGGGGCACACGCATGGGGACAGTGCTGCTGGTGGCGTTCGCCGCCGTTGTGACCGCGACGGTTGTCACGGGTCTGGTACGCGCCGGGCGGCGCGAAGCGCAAGCCGAGAAGGCCCGGCTCGGCGAAGAAGCGCGGCGACAGGCGCGGCGGTCGCTGGAGGCGGTGTGGGCGATGGACGACCGCGAGTTCGAGGAGTACATCGCCCAGCTGTGCCGCAGGGACGGCTGCACAGAAGTGAAGCGGGTCGGAGGCTCCGGCGATCTGGGAGCCGACGTGACCGGCTGCCTACCCGACGGACGGAAGATCGTCATTCAGGCCAAGCGCTACGCGAAGCACCGCACGGTCGGCAGCCGCGACATCCAGACATTCAACGGCACCGCCCGCGCCGAACACGGCGCAGACGTCCCCGTCTTCGTCGCCTCCTGCGTCTTCACGAAACCGGCCCGTGAATTCGCTGCCCGGCAGAGCCTGACGCTGGTCGACATCAACCTGCTCGGCTTCTGGAACAACGGCACAACGCTGACCTCCCTCCTGGACCTGGACATCGCTCGCTCAGGCACCCACCGCAAGCTCCGCCCCGACCACGACTGACAGGAGCACCGTGTTGCCGGACCCCGAGGCACTCACCCACGCCTGGCACATCGAGAACCGGGAGTACCGGCGCCAGGAGGAACGACGCGGCCGCCGGTTCGCGTACACGAGCCTGGAACCCGCCCGCACCGCGCTGGTCGTCATCGACATGGTGCCGTTCTTCGTCGACGCCAACCCCTATGCCCGCGGCATCGTCCCGAACATCCGCCGGCTCGCCGACCACCTGCGCCGTGCCGGGGGAACGGTCGCCTGGGTCCTGCCCGCACGCACCGACGGGACCCCGGTCGGCGACGAATTCCACGGCCCCGCGGCAGCCGAGATGTTCCGCAACTCCGGTGGCACCGGCCCTCTCAGAAACCGGCTGTGGCACGAGCTCACCACCAGCACCGATGACCTGGTGGTGGAGAAGTCCGCACCCAGCGCGTTCTTCCCCGGCCGCTGCCCGCTCCCCGGCCTGCTCCAGGAGCGCGGGATCGACACGGTTCTGATCACCGGCACGGTCACGAACATGTGCTGCGAAAGCTCAGCACGGGACGCCTGCACCTTCGGCTACCGAGTCGTCATGGTCGCCGACGCCAACTCCACCGGCCGCGACCAGGACCACAACGCCACTCTGCGCACGGTCTACCTGTCTTTCGGCGATGTCCGGCCCACTGAGGACGTTCTCGCCCTGCTCGACGCGACGGGCACCTGAACGACTCCCTGCCGTGCCCTGCACGGCGCTCGCAGGGTTCTCGGGGGCAGGAGGCCGTCGAGCATCCTGATTCGGCTGATGTGCGCGCTGAAATCGGCGAAGCCGTGTGCAGGCTTTCGCGGAGCTTCCGGCGGAGCCTGGACGCTCGTTGTCTCCGTCTTGAGCCCGGGCGTTCTGGCTGAATCCTGCTGGTGCGTCCCGTCGGGAGCATGGACGTCGGCAACGCGGGCAGGGGCGCCGACAGGGGAAAGGCTCCCCGGGTACGGCTGGGCACCGCCCGGTCGGCGAAGAGGAAGGACCTACCGTGTCGAAGGTCGAAGAGTCCGTCGAGGTCGACGTCGCCGTGCGCACGGCCTACAACCAGTGGACGCAGTTCGAGACGTTCCCCCACTTCTTGGATGGCGTGGAACGCATCGAGCAGCGCACCGACACCATGACGCACTGGGTCGCGAAGATCGGAGGCGTGACCAAGGAGTTCGACGCGGAGATCACCGAGCAGATCCCCGACGAGCGGGTTGCGTGGACCACACTGGGCGGGGAGGTCAGGCAGGCCGGCGTGGTCACCTTCCACCGCCTGGACGACGTCAGGACCAAGGTGATGCTCCAGCTCGACTACGACCCGGACGGCTTCGCCGAGACGGTCGGAGACAAGCTCGGTTTCGTCAAGCGGCAGATCACCGGCGACCTGAAGCGGTTCAAGAGCTACATCGAGGACCGCGGCCACGAGACCGGATCTTGGCGCGGCGCTGTCTAGTACCGCAACGGTCCTGGCTGTGCGACCGGTCGGACAATTGAGGCGGCGGCGTGACGTGGGGCGGGCAGAGCCCGGTCAGGGGCCCGCCCTCGCCGGGAAGTGGGACAGGAACAGCGTGCGGGACCGGGCCGCCGTGCGGTCAGTCCACCCGACGCAGTGTCAGCATCCTGCTCGCGTAGCCGCCGGGCGGCAACTGCGCGGCGACACCGTACGCCGCCAGCGCGGCACCGCGGTGTTTCGTTCCCGCCGGCACTGCCCCGCTGTCGTCGTCGATGCGGTACACCGCATCGGGATCGAGGCCGCGTAGCTTCAACCGGGGCAGTGCCGTGCGTTCGGCCGGGCCCGGCCGCCACTGGAGGACCACGCTCTCGCCGCCGTCGCGGGCGACGTACTGCGCGCAGTGGGACCCGTCCGCCGGGGAGCCCAGGCGGTACAGGTCGCCGGTCTGGATGGTGGACCGTACCGCTTTGTAGCGGGCGATGTACTCGGTCGTCTCGTTCAGGTCACTCTCCGGCCACCGCGTCAGGTCACCGCCGATCCCCAGTGCCCCGGCCATCGCGCTGTGCAGGCGGAACCGCAGAGGTACGGCCCGCCCGGTGTGGGGATTCGGGCTGTCGGTGACCCAAGCACCCATCACCTGAGCGGGATAGAGCTGCGAGAAGCCGTACTGGATGCTCAGCCGGTCCACCGCGTCGGTGTTGTCCGAGGCCCACGCCTGGTCGGTGTGGGCCAGGCTCGCCAGATCGACCCGTCCGCCGCCGCCCGAGCAGGTCTCGATCCGCAGGGCGGGCCGGGCGGCGCGCAGCCGGTCGAGCACGCGATGGGCGCCCAGGGCGTGTTCGATGAAGATCCTGCGCCCATCAGGGCGGCGGCCGACTGAACCCGCTTCCGTGAAGGACCGGTTGAAGTCCCACTTGAGGAAGTCCACACCGCAGGCGTCGACGGTGCGCAGCAGCCAGTCGAGGGCCCAGTCGGTGACCTCGGGCCGCGAGAAGTCGAGCACCAGTTGGTTGCGCAGGGTGTGGGCGGTGCGGTCGGGCAGGTGCAGAACCCACCCCGGCCGTTCGCGGAACAGATCGCTGTCCGGGCTGACCATCTCCGGTTCGACCCACAGCCCGAACCGCATGCCCAGTCCGTGTACGTGGTCGGCCAGCGGGCGCAGGCCATCGGGGAAGGCGGACGGCCGGGGGGTCCAGTCCCCGAGGCCCGCTCGGTCGCTGTCGCGGGCTCCGAACCAGCCGTCGTCGACGACGAAGAGCTCTGCGCCGACGCGGGCGGCCAGCTCGGCCAGCTCCCGCTGCCCGTCGAAGGTGACGTCGAAGGCAGTCGCCTCCCATGAGTTGTAGAGCACCGGCCGCCGCTCCCCGGGTGCGGGCAGTACGTGCTCCCGTACGTAGGCGTGGTAGGCCCGGGAGGCCCCGCCGAAGCCGCCGGGTGTGTACTGCCCGGTGCTGACCGGGGTCGTCCAGCTCTCGCCCGGAGAGAGGGAGATTTCCACACCCTCGTGACCGCTGCCGCCCAGCACACTGCACCGGCCCTCCGCCGAGCGCACCGCCGTCATCCGCCAGCTCCCCGCCGTGGCCAGGGCCACGGTCCACACTTCGCCGCATTCCTCGGTCGCGTCCCCGGCGTCGAGGGCGAGCCAGGGGTTGCTCTGGTGGCCTGTGTGGCCGCGCCTGCTGGTGAGGGTCGTCTCGCCGACGGTGAGGGGGGTCCGGCGCAGCTGGAACTCACCCGCCCACTGCCCGTGCACGGAACTCATCCGGTAGGCCGGCAGGACGGGAAGATTCCACTGCGCGGCCGCGTGCCGCACCAGAGACAACGGCGGTTCCTGGGGGGTTCCGGTGTGCAGTATTTCGGTCCAGCGTTCGATGACAGGGCAGTCCCCGCGGACCCGGTAGTGCAGCTCCCACTTGAGTGGACGCCCGGCGTCGCGGAGACTCACCGTCAGCTGTGCGCTGTCGCCGTCCTCCCGGACGCCGTAACCGTCGACGGCGGGCTCGACCGAGCTGGTGCCGTCCGCGTACCGCACGTCCAGGGCGGGAAGGGCGAACCGCACCTGACCTTCGAGGGCCAGTTCCTCCGTACCGTCGAGCGGGCTGTGGAAGCTGCTCCCCACAAAGTCCGGCTCGCGCAGCGCGAGGGCGTCCTCCAGGGGGAGAGGCGCTCCCCAGTGCACCAGGCGTACGGTCCCGGCGGCTCCGTCGACGCGAAGCACGTAACCGGTGCCGCCGGCGTGCAGGAGTACGGTCCCCGAAGGGCGGTCGATCTCGACGAGTGACATCAGCGGTCCACTTCCCGGTGTCGTACGGCCCAGGCGGTTGATGCGGGCTGTTCCCGCAGGACCACCACATCACCCGCTGGAACGGATGCGCGGCCCTGGAGCGCCGAGCCGTCGAGCCGTGTGTGGGCTTCGACCGGAACGGTCACCTCCCCGTCCGTGTGGTTGATGAGGAAGAGGTACGACCGGTCGCCGGCGCTGCGGCGCACGGCCTCGACACCGGGGGGAACGGCCGCCGTCGGGGCGGCCCCGGCCTCCCGGCAGACGGCGTCGAGGAGATCGCGCAAGGATCGCGGGGGCAGAGCCGCCGCCGCGTACCAGCCGGCGCCGGCGCCGTAGGAGTGCCGGGTCACGGCCGGGCCGCCGCGGGCGGGGCCCCCGGCGGGGCCGTCCGCGAACCGCAGTCGAGCGGTACAGCCGCGCGACTCGACCCGCTCGGTCCACAACCGCGCACGGGAGCCGTCGGACAGCAGCGCCGATTCGCCCTCCCGCAGGGGCACGTACTCGTCGACGACGAGGCCCAGAAGATCGCGGAACGCACCGGGGTGCCCCCCGGTCCGCACCCTGTCGTAGGAGTCGACGGCCCCGCTGAACGGGCCGAGCACGGCGTGACCGCCACCCCTCACATAAGCGTGCAGGGCATCGGCGTCCGCGTCGGACACCAGGTACAGGCTGGGCGCGACGACGGCCCGGTACGGAGTCAGGTCGGCGTCGGGCGCGACGAGATCGCACGTGACCCCGAGGTCCCAGAGGGCGCCGTACCAGTCCCTGACCGTGTCCAGGTAGCGCATGTGCTCGGAAGGGCGGGCCTCGAGTTCCAGGGCCCACCAGGCGTGCCAGTCGAAGAGCATCGCCACGTCCGCCCGCACCCGGGTGCCGCGTACCTCGGACAGGGCGGCGAGCTCGGAGCCGAGGGCGGTGACCTCGGCCCAGGTGCGGGTCCGGGTGCCGCCGTGCGGAAGCATCGCGGAGTGCCACTTCTCCGCGCCCGCCCGGGACTGCCGCCATTGGAAGAACATGATGCCGTCGGCGCCGCGGGCCAGGTGAGTGAGGCTGTTGCGGCGCATCTCGCCGGGCCCCTTCGGCACGTTGACGGGCTGCCAGTTGACCGCGGACGTGGAGTGTTCCATGAGCAGCCAGGGGCGGCCGCCGGCCATGCCGCGGGCCAGGTCGGCGTTGAGCGCCAGGTCGACGTGGTTGCCGGGATCGGCCGCGACGAGGTAGTGGTCGATGGAGACGATGTCGGAGTACCGGGCGAAGGCGTGGCCGTCGACCTTCTTCTCCAGGGTGCCCAGCAGGTTGGTCGTGACCGGGATGCCGGGCGCGAGGTCGCGCAGCAGCGTGCTCTCGGCCCGGTGCCGGGTGAGCAGGGCGTCGGAGGAGAAGCGCCGGTAGTCGAGTTCCTGGCCCGGGTTGCGGAAGGCGGTGGTGTCGCGTGGCGGATCGATCTCGTTCCAGTCGCCGTACCGCTGGCCCCAGAAGTCGGTGCCCCAGACGTCGTTGACCCGCTCCAAGGAGGCGTACCGGTCGCGGAGCCAGTCGCGGAAGGCGGCTGCGCTGGTGTCGCAGTAGCAGAGCGCGTTGTGGTTGCCCCACTCGTTGTGCACGTGCCACATGACGACGGCCGGGTGGGCGGCGTACCGGTTCGCCAGCGCGGTGACGACGGCGTCGCAGGCGTTGGCGTAGTCGGGACTGCTGGGGCAGAACGCCTGACGGCTGCCGTGGGTGAGACGGGTGCCCGACGCGTTCTGCGGGAGCGAGGACGGGTGGGCCTTGCTGAACCAGGGCGGGGGAGCGGCGGTGGGGGTGGCGAGGTCGACCGCGATGCCGTTGTCGTGCAGCAGGTCGAGGACCGTGTCGAGCAGGGTCCAGTCGAACGAGCCGGCGCGGGGTTCGACGCGGGACCAGGAGAACACTCCGACGGTGACGAGGTTGACTCCCGCCTCACGCATGAGGTGTACGTCCTCGTGCCAGACGTCCCGCGGCCACTGTTCCGGGTTGTAGTCGCCCCCGTAGGCGATGCCGCCGAGCCGCCGGGCCAGGGCCTCCAGGGGGTCGGCCGGGTCGGGTCCGTTCACGACTTCACCGCCCCGGCGGCCAGGCCCGCGCGCCAGTAGCGCTGGAGCAGGAGGAAGGTGATCACGATCGGAACGACCGAGACGAGCGCGCCGACCAGGGTCAGCGTCTGGAGCTCGGGTGCCCGGCTGGTCTGCGACTGCCACGTGAACAGGCCGAGGGTGACCGGGTAGAGGCGGTCGTCCTGGAGCATGATCAGCGGGAGCAGGAAGTTGTTCCAGATGACGACGAACTGGAAGAGGAAGACGGTCACCAGGGCCGGCGACATCATGCGCAGCGCGATGCTGCGGAAGATGCGCCATTCGCCGGCGCCGTCGATGCGGGCCGCCTCGATGACCTCCTCCGGTATGGAGGCGGTGGCGAAGATCCGCGAGAGATAGACGCCGAACGGACTGACGACGCTGGGCAGGAACACCGACCAGAAGGTGTTCGTGGCGTCCACCTCGGCGAAGAGCAGGAACAGCGGCAGCGCGAGTGCGGTGGCGGGTACCAGAACGCCGCCGAGGATCACCGAGAAGACGGCTTCCCGGCCCTTGAACCGGTATACGGCCAGCGCGTATCCGGCCATGGCGGCGAGCAGCGTGCCGACGGCCGCACCCGCCCCGGCGTACGCGAGGCTGTTGACGAGCCATCGCAGGTACACGCCGTCCTGCTGTGCGAAGAGGGCGCTGAGGTTCTCGCCCAGGTGCCAGTCGGCCGGGAGCAGGCCGGGCGTGCTGACCAGGTCGCCCTGGCTCTTCGTCGCGGACACGAGCAGCCAGTAGACGGGCAGCAGCATGTAGCCGGCGACCAGCGCCATGAACACGAACACCGGCACGCTCGACAGGCCGGGGCCGCGGCGCGGGCGTACGGGAGTCGGGGCGTGTGCGCCTTCGGCACGGGTGAGGAGGGTCATCCCTGCCTCCTGGCAGTGAAACGGAGGAACAGGAAGGACAGCGCGAAGGTGGTCACGGCCAGCAGCACGGACAGGGCGGCGGCCTCGCTGTAGTGGTCGCCCGCCGCGAGTGAGTACGCGGCCAGGTTGGGGGTGTACGTGCTGGTCACGCTGGTGGAGATGGCGCGGAACACCTGCGGTTCGGTGAACAGCTGGAACGTGCCGATGAGGGAGAAGACCCCGGTGAGTACGAGGGCCGGCCGGATGACCGGCACCTTGATGCGCAGGGCGATCGTCCACGGCCCGGCACCGTCCACCCGTGCGGCCTCGCTGAGGTCGGCCGGCACGGCCTGCAGCGCCGCGTACATGATCAGCATGTTGTAACCGGTGTACGTCCAGGTGACGACGTTTCCGATCGACCACAGGATGGCGTCGGGTCCCAGGAGGTCGACGTCGAGGTGCGCCGAGCGGAGCAGGTCGACGACGGGGGAGAGCCGTGGGTCGTAGAGGAATGCCCACATCAGGGCGGCCACGACGCCGGGTATGCCGTACGGCACGAAGTAGACCAGGCGGAAGAACCGCTTGAGGCGGGCCACCGCCGAGTCGAGCAGCAGCGCGAGGGCGAGCGCGAGCGCGATCATCACCGGGATCTGCACGACGGCGAAGAGCGCCACGCGCACCAGGCTGTCCACGAAGAACGGCTCGGACATGACGTCCGCGTACTGCTCGAACCCGGCGAAGACCGTCCTGGTGCGGCCGAAGGTGCCACCCGTGCGCTCGGTCCTGTGCAGGCTCTGCCAGAACGCGTAGCCGACCGGCACGAGCGTGAAGAGCACGAAGGGGATGAGGAAGGGGGCCAGGAACGCGAGCGGTGTGAGGGAGCGGCGGTGGCGGCGGGGCGCCACCACCGGGGTGTCGGTGGTCGTCACGGGTGACCTTCGGGTTGGGCCGTACCGGCGGAGCGGGGGCGGGAGGAGAGACCGGCCTGAGGCGTCAGTCCGTCACGTCCAGCGACTGCTTGCGCAGCGACTCGGCGCTCTGGGAGTCGGTGTCCTTCAGCACGTCGGCGAGCGTGCTGCCGCCGCCGGTCGCCTTCGCCGTGCCGTCGCTGAGGAAGCGGTAGGTGTCGGTCATGGTCGGACCCCAGGTGAAGTCGGTGTCGACGTTCGCCGACGCCTCCGAGAAGACGTCGAAGATCTTCTGCTTGCCGTAGAAGTCGACCGGCTGCTGCAGCGCGGGCAGTTCCAGACCGGCCTCGGCCGCGGGATAGAGGCCGCCCTCCCTGTTGAGGATCTCCAGCGCCTTCGCGTCCGTGTTCAGCCACAGCGCGAACTTCGCCGCCTCGGCCGGGTGCTTGCTGCCCGCGAGGACGGCGGTGGTCGAACCGCCCCAGTTGCCGGCCTGCTTCTGGCCCTTTTCCCACTGCGGCATGGGGGCGACGGCCCACTTGCCCGAGGTCGACTTGGCGTTGTCGCGAATGGTGCTGTAACCCCAGGCCGCGCTGATCCAGGTGACGACCTCACCGTCGTTCCACGACTTGTACAGAGCGGGCGAGAAGCCCTGGAGGTCGGTGGCGACGAGGTCGTCGTCGATCAGCTTCTGCCAGTAGTCGGCCACCTGGCGGCTCTCCGGCCGGTCCACGCTGACCTTCCACTTGTCGCCTTCGCGCTCGAACATCGGGGCTTTGTTCTGCCACAGCAGCCCGGTGAACCAGTTGGGGTCTGTCTGCGAGAAGTGGGTGATGTACTGCCCCTTCTTCGCCGCCTTTATCTTCCGGGCGGCCTCCGCGTACTCCTCCCACGTCGTCGGGGCTGCCAGCCCGAGCTTGTCGAAGACGTCCTTGCGGTAGAAGAGCGCCATCGGGCCGGTGTCCTGCGGCACCGCCCACACGCCGTCCTTGCCCTCGGCGCCGAAGTCGACCTGCGACCAGGTCCAGTCGACGAACTTCGGCGCGGCTTCCGTGACGCCGTCGCACTTCGCGATGTCCTTGAGCCCGCCCTTGAGACGGAAGCTCGCCAGTGAGTCGTACTCGATCTGCCCCAGGTCGGGGGCCTTGTCGGCCTTCAGCGCGTTGGACAGGTTCTGATAGGTCCCCGCGTTGCCGGACGCCGTCGTCTTGAGTGTGACCTTGATGCCGGGGTTCTCGCTGTTCCAGAGGTCGACGGCCTTCTGCATGCCGGGCACCCATGACCAGTAGTCGAGCGTGACCTTCCCCGAGGCCGGTTCGCAGGCGGACCCCGCAGCGGAGTCCGCGCTGTCGTCGGAGCCCCCGCCGCACGCGGTGAGCGCGGAGAGGGTGAGTACAACGGCTCCGGCCAGGCCACGCCGGACGAGGGAACCGCGCCGGGCGACCGAACCGTACTTGTGAACTGCCATGAGGGTGCTCTCCCTTGAGCCGGTGCCGTGACGCCTGAGTGAGGCGACGGCGGCTACCTTCACAACAAAGTTCAACGAAAGTCAACAGATTCGCCGGATTCTTATGGGCGCCGCGACCGTTTCGTGATGCGGGCGAGAGTGGTCGGAGTGGCGGCAAACGGGCTTTGAGCTGCAGAAACGAGAATGTAAGCGGTTGTGCGGGTACGAGCGGCGAGGTGGACGTAATCGATTACGCGATACGTCATGGACGCTGAGCCAACGACCCGGCGGGGGAGTCGGTTCAGATGGTCTCGCGCGAGACGAACTCGGCTTTGACATGCACGGTCTTGCGCGTCACGCGACCGTCGAGGCGCTCGATGAGAAGCCGCGCCGCCGCCTTTCCCACGTCGACGGCCGGATACCTGACCGTGCTCAGACGCGGTCGCACCAGCGACGCGAACGACGCGTCGTCGTGGCCGATCAGAGCCACGTCGCCGGGAATGCCGATCCCCAGTTCCTCCGCCGCGTCCATCGCGCCGATCGCGACGGCGTCGTTCGCGCAGAAGACCGCGTCCGGCCGGTACTTCATGCGCATCAGGTGCCGGAAGCCCATGGCGCCGGCCTCCCGGGTGTGCTCGCCGCGCACGACCAGCCGGCCCGGGAGCGTGGTGCCGAACCGGGCGGCCAGGGAGCGCAGGAGCTCCAGTCGGGGATCGCCGCCGGTGGCGTCCCGCGGACCCGCGATCATGGCGATGCGCCGGCGTCCCGCCCCCGTCACCTCCGCCAGCGCCGCGCGCATGGCGGCCCGGGCGTCAGGAGTCACCAAGTCCGCCTCGCCGAAGGGCAGGTCGGCACTGACGACCACCGGGATACCGGCCTCCGACAGCGTCAGGAAGTCTCTCGCCACCAGTCGGAACGGGGTGATCACGACCCCCGCGAACCGCTGCTGGACCGCCTCCCTCAGGAAGGCTCGTTCCTCGTCCCGGTCCGCCTTCGTGTCGCAGACCATGACGTGCAGGCCCAGCGTCCGCAGTTCCTCCTGGAGGGAGGCCGCGAGCTGGGCGTAGAAGGGATTGGAGAGATCGGGCACGACCAGCGCCACGACGCTCGAACGCCCCGTCCGCAGGCTCCGCGCCACCGTGTTGACGGTGAACCCCAGATCGTCGATGGCAGCCTCGACCACCCGCCGGGTCTCCTCCGCGACGGCCCGCTTCCCGGAGAGGACGTAGGACACGGTCGCCGACGACACTCCGGCGGCACGGGCGACATCGGCCATGGTGACCCGAACTGTCAACGCACACGCTCCCTCCGTACGGTTCGTCACCCTACTTCACAGCTCAACGCCGCAGGTCACGCTCCCGTCCGGGTGACATGCCCCGAGTGCGCGGTGCCCCGCCCGCGTGCCGCGGGACGCCGGACCTTTACGGGGAAGGGCCCGTGAAATCGACAAACGGGGGCGACTCTACGCGCGGAGAAATAAACATCGGTCCAAAACGGACGACCTTCGTCCGCAGGGCTACTCGCCGGTACTTCGCCCCTGCTAGAAGTGAGCCGCTCCACAGAAGCACCCCCCACTCCCCTTCCCTGACACAAGACTTGGGGCTCATCAGCATGCTCTGGCGAAGAATCGTCCTCTCCGCGACCACCGCCCTCGCCGTGGCCGCGACAGCACTCGGCGCGGCTCCGTCGGCCGTCGCTGCCGGACACAACTACGTGGCCCTGGGAGACTCCTACTCCTCGGGCGTCGGCGCGGGCAGCTACCTGTCGGACAGCGGCGACTGCCGCCGCAGCAGCAAGGCGTACCCCTCGCTGTGGGCGGCGTCGAACGCCCCCGCGTCGTTCGCCTTCAAGGCGTGCTCCGGTGCCACCACCGGATCCGTTCGCAGCGGCCAGCTCAGCGCCCTGACCGCGTCCACCACCCTGGTCAGCGTCACGGCGGGCGGTAACGACGTCGGATTCGCCGACGTGATGCAGACCTGCGTCCTCAACAGCGAGGCGACCTGCGTCGCGGCGGTGAACACCGCCGTGTCCAAGATGAACGGCAGCCTGCCGGGAAGTCTGTCCGCGCTCTACTCCAACATCAGGAGCCGTGCCTCGCGGGCGCACGTCGTCGTCCTCGGCTACCCGCGCTTCTACAAGCTCGCCGGCACCTGTATCGCCGGGCTCAGCGAGACCGAGCGAGCGGCGATCAACCAGGGCTCCAACACGCTCAACGGTGTCATCGCCAAGCAGGCGGCGAACGCGGGCTTCACCTTCTCGGGCGTCGCCGACGAGTTCACCGGCCACGAGATCTGCTCAGCCGACTCCTGGCTGCACAGCGTGGCCATCCCGGTTTCCGACTCCTACCACCCCAAAGCAGCGGGCCAGTCCGGCGGATACCTGCCGGCCTTCCGCTCGGTCGCGTAGCTCGCGAGCGACGCTCCCGTAGCTCGCGGTGCCGGCTACGGGAGCGTACTGAACGCGTGCACCTGCCGGAGGGAAGCGGACTCCGACTGCGGCGTGACCACGAGGACGGCGTGACTACGTCGGTCACCTGCGCGCGGCGGCCGTGATACCGAGCGAACGCTCGCCGGTCCTGCGAGCGCGCGACGCGCGATCAGGCCGTCATACCGAACGGTCAGCCGATGATGGCGACCGGGGCGTCCCAGGCGTTGCGGTCGACGGTGATGGTGTGACCGCCCCGGGTCTCCTTGCTGTTGGCCTTGTACTGGTGGCCGCGGCTGTGGTCGGTGTACAGCTTCGGGTTCCAGGGCCAGTCCTTGGTGGTGGTCTCCTGGCCGTTCCACAGGGCGTACCAGAGGTTGCCCGGCAGGTCCGTGCGGTCCTTGGCGGTGGCGACCGCCTTGGCGCTGGAGCTGCTGAAGCCGTAGAGGCCGGCGCGGTAGGTCTTGGCACGCAGGGTCTTGGTGAAAGCCCGCACGTAGGTGAGGGTGGCGTCGTTGCACGCCTTGTCGGCGATGTCGTACGACTCCATGTTGAGGTAGATGGGGCTGCCGGCCTTCATGCCGAGCGCCGAGGCCTTGAGGACCGCGTCGTTGGCGTTGCTCACCCCGACCGAGGCCGCGGTGGCCGCGGTGAACCGCTCCTTGTTTGCGCTCTTCTGGCAGGGCGGCTGCGCGCCGACGTACAGAGGGATCACCCGCCAGCCGAGCGTGTTGACCGACTTCGCCCAGGACTTGGTCAGGTTGGGCTGGGCACAGCCGCGGTTCTTGCCGCCGACGTAGACGGCGATGCCGCCGTAGTAGGCGTCCCTCTTCCATGCCTTCATCGCGGTGAGTGAGGGCGCCGTGCATGCGTCGAACGCCCGGCCGGTGTAGGTCTTCTGCGCCGGCCACGCAGTGGCGGCCATGGAGGTCTGCGCCGCGAGCCCGGCACCCGCCGCTACGACGACACCGGTCGCCGCCAAGGCGATGTAACGGTTCTTCCTGGACAACCGGTGCTTCGGCATTCCCCACCCCAAATGACGTATCAAATCAAGCTCCGGTACGGAGCCGGACCGCGACCAATTCCGGCCCAGTCTCGCAGGTCGCACCCGTGGGCGTGGCATCGGCCGACGCGCGGTGCGGTCGCGGTCGAACCCGTATAACGGCGGGCGAACGCCGGGCGACCTGACCGCAAACGGAGAGCTGTCGCAAGGCCCCGGCGTCTGCCGGCGGCGACGTCCGATCAATCACGAAAGCTGACCCGCCCGGGCAACCGAACGGCATGACCGGGCGGGACTACCTTCCGGATGTGGAGGTGCGACCTGGTGAGAATCACATCGGTCGGGCCACCGCCACACCCAGGCCGACCGACTCTCCCGGGCTCAAGGGTCGCCGCACGTCCGCATCGGTGCTGAGGACTCACCTGCCTCCGGTACGCACACCGGCGCCGGGTGGCACCGCGTCACTCCGGTCCTCGACGCCACGGTTCTCTCCGCCGAGCGGGCGCAAGGCGTCCATCAGGGGCATATGCCGTCCGTGTGTTGGCCAGGTCAGGACGTGTCATGTCTATGATGCTGGTCCTCTTGTGAAAGGACTGACGTTGCGTCACCAGCCATACATGAAGCGGCGAACCATCCTCCAGGCGGCCGGAGTCGCCGCTGCGGCGGGCCTCGCCACCGCCGCCCCTGCCTCGGCCGCGCCGTCCGTGCCGGCCGCCCGGGCGGGCCGGTCGCCCCGGACGCTCGCCACGCCCGTCAGCAACGTGGCCGGACGGCCGGTCCGGGCGGACTTCCCCATCGAGTACGTCGGAGTCTCCTGGAACGGACCACGGCGCGGGGCAGGCATCCGGCTGCTCGGACAGGACGGCAGCCGCGGCGAGTGGACCGCGCTGCAGCCGATGTGCGCGGGCGGTGCCGACGGTGACCCCGCCCCCCGCGTCGGCGTGCTGGTGCCGGCCGGTGGTGCCGCCGGGTACGAGCTCCGCCTGCCGGACGGAGCGGGAGACCTGCGCGCGACCGCAGTCGACACGGTGAACGGCCCCACGGCTGCGGCCTCCAGCGCTCCTGCGACCCGCTGTATCGGGAGCGTCGAGTACGTCACGCGCGCCGGCTGGGGAGCCGACGAGTCGCTTCGTTTCAAGCCGGACGGCAGCGAGAACTCGCCGCAGTCCTACTACCCGGCGCAGACCCTGACCGTCCATCACACGGCCGGCGTCAACGGCGACCCGGACCCGGCGGCCACGATCCGTGCGTACTACCACATGCACGCGATCACGAACGACTGGGGCGACATCGGTTACCACTTCCTCATCGACGAGGCCGGGCGGATCTACGAGGGCCGGTACTCGGGCACGGACGGCCTCCCGGCGCATGACTCCACCGGGAAGATGGTGACCGCCTTCCACGCGGCCGGATACAACTCGGGCAACCTCGGCATCGCGCTGCTCGGCACCTTCAGCGACCAGTCCACCGCCGCGGCGGCCCGTGAATCACTCACCCTGCTCCTGGCGGCGCTGTCCGCGGCGCACGACTTCGACCCGCAGGCCGACGTCACCTTCGTCAACCCCGTCAACGGGGTCACGAGGAACGTTCCCATGATCAGTGGCCACCGCGACTGGCTCGCCACTGAGTGCCCCGGCACCACGCTGTACGGCGAGCTGCCGGCGCTGCGTGCGGACGTCGCCGCGGTCTCCGCCTGACACGACGGCCGTACACCCGGCGGCGTCAGCCTTGCTCTCGCCGACGCCAGGGTGTGCGGCCGTCATCGGCGGACGCTCACCACGCACAGGTTCGCCGGTCCCCGCATCCGGCTCTCCGGCATCAGGGTGCGCTGGTGGTCGCCCACGTACGGAAAATCGCAAGGGCCTCGGCAAGGTTCCCGGGGCCGCACGCGGCGTGGAAGGTCTTCTCGGCGGTCCAGGCCCAGACCCAGTCCTGGGGGCTGCGATCGACGTCCTGGCGGGGGTACTGGTGTCCCTCCAGGTCCGTCTCCGCCAGATCGATTTCGACGGTCCAGCCGGGGTTGTCGAGCGTGGCGATCTTCACACCCCACTCGTGCTCCCAGTCGCCGTCGCACTGTTTCGCGTACCAGCCTTGCAGCCAGGCCAGAAGATGCTCCGAGTCGCTCATGGCAGGAGAGGCTAGTGGTGTGACCGAGGATGCGCCGGGTTGGGTCGCAAAGGCGACGGTGGCCCGGCCGGGGCCCTCCTTCGTCGTCGCTGACTCCGCCGACGCGGAAGTGGCCGACGGAGCCGGATTCGGCAACGTGACGCCGGTCGAGGTGTCGCGCATCGTCGGTGGCATCACCGACGGCCTGGCCAGCGGGATTGATCCAGACGAGAGTGCCTAGTTCACCGGCGTGCCGGGCACCGTGACGACCAGGCGATCTCGCACCTCCTGGCGCACGGTCGCCATCTCAAGGCCCCGGGGATCGACCTTGCCGGGCTGCCATTCCAGATGGCCGATCACACTGCGCTCGCGCCAGCCGTGAGCACGGCACACGGCGGCGGCCACCTTCTCGATGGCCTCCACCTGCGCCTTCGGCCAAGGGTCCTGCCCGTCACCGAGGTTGACGCATTCGAAGCCGTAGAAACGTGCGTTGCCGTCCGTGTCGGCCGCGTTGTCGGGCGGCAGCGCGGTTTCGTCGATCACCGCACGCAGGACGTCGCCGTCGCCCTTCCCTGCGTGGTTGGTTCGGCCGTAGCCGACCAGGTAGACCGTGCCGTCCTTGGCGATGACTCCGTGGCACAGCGGTCCGGGAAGGGTGGAGTGGCCGTTGTAGCACAGTTCCACGCTGCTCATCGTGCCGGAGGTCACGGTGTGATGGATCATCACTCCGTGCACAGGGCCCCAGAGCCCCTTGTGGTTACGGTTGTGCGTACGCCACGACCGGTGTTCGACCACGTTGAGCCCCTCGGAGCGCAGCGCGGCAAGGAAGCGGTCTGCTGAAAGTGGGGTGGCCATGGTTCTCCTCGGAAGATGTCGAGCCGGCACGCCCCGAGTCCCTGGCGGCTTCTCGCTGTCCCCCTTTCCCGGCGAGGCGTGGCCGGAACGTGTCGCCTCACCACGCGCCGGCGGATGGTGAGGGCTCGCGACCAGCCGGTACAGGCTCTCGGATCGCTCCGCTGCCCGTAATCCTGCGGCAGCAGGCGATCAGCCACGCTGGACGATTCGACGGCCGTCGTCGGTCTTGTCGAACCGGATGGGACAGCTCAGCCATCGTCATGATGCGCTCGTTGGAGCGGCAGAACTGTCGATCTTATCTGTCCGCCACGGAGGCCTCAGAAGAAGCGATGACACCGCCTCAACTCCGGTGCTGCCGCACGTGGCAAGGACTTTGAGAGTTAACACACCGTACTGAGTTGGCCTCATCTCGACTATAAACCCGCCCACGCCGACTGGCCAATATGGCTTGACAACGGTTTCCGTGCGATTTGAATACGGCCTTCCGCTGCCCCGCCTCCTACGGTCGAGCGGACAACAAAATTTCTCCATCAGAAGTCGCTGAACAACCAACATCTTTGTCAGCAGGTCGAATTGACTCCAGCCGGGAGAAGAGCCGAGCCGCCGAGGTAAGCACCGAGTCGCATGACCCATTCCATAGCGACGCTCCTTTCGGCGGCATAAACGTGCAGCACCGATGGGCATGGAAACCAGGCGACGAGAGGCGGGCACGTCAGTGCGTGCCCGGAGGAGAGCGGCGGGCAGGGCCTCCGGGTGTCGCCGACGTGGCGGGTCGTACCGAGCGCAGCTCCCACACTCGACCGCAGCCTCCAAGTCCCACGGGGGAGCGGGCCGCGATACGTGGATCGGATGGCGCGTTGAACGGTGCGCTGGGAGGTGAGGACGCCGGTGCGTTCCCGGTCTGCAGTTCCGGGTCCGCCTGCGTCCAGATGTCCGCAGGTGCTGGGTCGCGGTACGCCTCGGCGAGCGGGGCGAGAAATGTGGGCCGAGCGGGGCCGCTCGGCCCACTTGCTCACGCGCCGCCGACGGGACAGGTCGTCGATGAGGCCGCTTCAGTCGATGAGGACGCTGCGGTGAGCCAGAGCGCCCCCCGTGGGAGTCCAGCTGATATGCCCGTGTTCGAAGCGGCTTTGCCGGCCGTCGCTGGTGCCTGTCTCGTCGGTGGTCGGGTATCCGAGGAAGCAGCGTTCCCAGCCCATGCTCGACCACAGGTCCCGGATCGCTCCGTGCACTTCCTTGGCGCCCGTACGAGGGGTCCAGTAGATGGAACCGCCCTCGAAGTGGTTGAACCGGCCGACCCCGTCGGGGCACCCCAGCTCGTCGGTGACCGGGTAGCCGAGGAATCCGCCCGAGCCGCCCAACTGCGCGTAGTGCACGCGGATGTCGCCGTGGACCTCCATCGCTCCTGTTCCCGGCGACCAGTAGATCGTGCCGTGCTGGTAGTCGCGCGACGCGCCGCGGCCGTCGGGGTTGGGTCCCTCGTTGGGGCCGGCACCGGCGTCGAACGGCGGCCCGATCCACTGGATCTGTGCCCACTTGTCATCGATGAGCGTCATCTTCTCGACCTCCCGTTGTGGTTGGCACGGTTGTCGCACCTGGGGCTCATGGCATGGTGAGGTCGCGCTGGTCCAGGGGGATCCAGTCCCAGAAGTTGTGATCACCCGCAGAGCGGTAGCGCACCAGGCCGGAGAAGTGAATGGTCCGCACCCGCGCATGGAGCTCGGCCTCGACGCGGGCGCTATCAAAGGACTCGGACGCCGAACCGTGCCAGTAGCCCGCGTCGAGCACCGGGTCCCCCGCCAGGTCGTGCGGTGGGGAGAGGCAGACCGGCAGGTAGAGCCGATCGGTGCCCCCCAGCTCGGTGAGTGCCCTGTTCAATGCGCTGCCCGCCAGCTGGGACGTGAGGAAGGTGTCAGCCTCCGGCGCCACGTGGTGCAGCAGCACTCGCAGTGGCAGCGAGCCCACGCTGCTCCACGCGGCACCGAACGCAGAGGCCGTGTCGCCCGTCTCGCCACTGCTTTGCGGCTTGATGTCCTGTGCCCGTGTGGCGGGCCTATCGGCGTCCTCCCCGACGGGGCACAGCCGCCAGCCCTCGGACTGGCCGTCGGCATTTCCCGCGGTCGCTCCCTCGGCCCAGGCGTCCATGTAGTCGGGGTCCCGGGTCAGCGGAGACTGTGGTGCACCTGCCGGTGAGCTGACGCCCGCGTCGTAGCCGGCCTGCCATCCTCGAGCTTCAGGTGACGGGCCGAGGCCGGTCTCGCCGAGGTGTGGATTTCTACGAGGCATGTTCGCTGCGCTCCTCTGCCGTTTCGTCCGTGACCCGGGCTCCCGTCACCACCGGGGCTTCGCGACCTTTCCGTACGACCAGGTGGATCCCTTGGACATCTCGAAATGCAGGTGGGGGCCGCTGGAGTTGCCGGTGGAACCGACCTTGCCCAGTTGCTGGCCGGCGCGCACCTTCTGCCCGGTCTTGACCTGCATCGTGGAGAGGTGGCAGTACGTATAGACATGACGGTTGTCGGCGAGCAGCCCGACCCAGTTGCCGTAGGCGCCCCCTTTACCGTTCGACCAGGCGATGCTCCCGCTGCGCACAGCCACGACCGGGGCCCCGGCAGGTGCGGCGAAGTCCTGGCCCGTGTGCCGGCCGACTCCATCCGGTTCCGGCTTCCAGGCATAGGGGCCTTTCGCGTAGAAGGGAAAGGACACGGGGTGTCCGGGGACGGGAGACGCCACCGGCTTGCCTCCCGAGGCCGGCGTGCCTGGAACGACTGCGCCACGGCAGTCCACGGCGAAGCCGCCGTGGCGGCCGAGCTCGGTGAGTGACTTGCAGCCTGGGATGCCGTCGGCATCCGTGCCCTTGTAGCCCTGGGCCTTCTGCTCCGCCGCGTAGGCGGTCTTGGTCTGGTCACCGAAGAAGCCGGTGGCGCCGTCAGGGATGCTGCGGCGCCGGGCCAACAGCGCGCGCTGTACGACGCGCACGTCGTCGTTCTTCTTGCCGTACTGGACGTTTGTCAGCTTCACCATGATCGACACTTCGCTTCCTGGGACATGGCTCGCGCGCCCTGTCTCCGGACGCGGAGGAGCTGCTGCTATTCCCACGGGGTGACGGTGAGACGAATCCGGGCCTGATCACCCAGGATCGGTTTCGCGCTGTCGGGCAGCGGGATGCTCGCCTCCCACCTGCCCTTGGCCGGGTCCTCGTCCGCGAGCGGCGTGCCACCGGGGGCATGGTCCCGGATACTGCCGGGAATGAGTGAGTTCCATGCCGCCCACGTCCCCTGGCCGACGTCGATGACGAGGATGTCGTCGAAGTCGGCGGTCTGTTCGAGGTGGTCACCGAAGCTCATGAACCCGCGCCGTTCGTGCAGGGACAGGATCCGCAGATGCATTGCGTAACGCATGGTTCCCTGCCCGTCATGAGGCCGCAGGCCGGTGCACAGGAACGTGCTGGTCAGAGGAACGTCCGCCGGGGCATCCGACGGCGGCAGTTGAAGCGGGCACCAGTGTTCGGCCGTCTGCTCGTGAATCACGATCGGCAGCCCCCGTACCGACATGCGTACCTCGGCCTGCCAGGTGGTCCCCTCCTCCGAAGGGAGACGGTAGTCGGCCAGCGTCGCCTCGACCTTGCGGTCCCCGAAGAGGAATCGCCGCAGGTTCTGGTAGCCCTCCTCCGAGTTCACGAGACCGTAGCGGCCGCTGTGACTGCGGTGCACGAATGCCCTGTGCGAACCCGGCACGAAGGCGTTCTCGATCTGCACGAGCCCATCGCTCCGTGGGCCTACGGCGGCGGCTGACAGGCCGAACGCCACGTCGTAGTCCGTGGGGTCGGTGCCGACCAGGCAGAAGATCCGAGGACGGGGAAATGCCGTGGGGTGCGCCGCGTCGCGCGCGGGCATGTCACGGGCGCGCCACTCCGACGGGCGCCCCTGAGGGTCGTAGTCCGACTTCGGGGTGAGGTACTCGTACATGCGCTTCGGCCCGAAGATCTCGGCGCCGTTGAGACCGGTTGCGTCGCGGACCTTCTCGAACAGGCCGAACCCGGCGTCGAACGTGATTCCTCCGTGCGGCGATCCGTACGTGAAGACCTTGTCCACGCAGTCGGCCGGGTCACGTCCGAGGTCGGGGAGCAGTTTCTGCAGGAGGCAGCGGCAGACGAGTCCGCCCATGGAGTGGGCGACGAGGTGGACGCGGTCGGCCCCGGACTTCGTACGGATCTTGTCGATCAGGTTCAGCAGGTCAGCCGCCGCGTCCTCGATCCGGAATTCCTTCGGCTCGGATCCCCAGGTGCTGGCGGACAAGTCATAGAAGCGCAGCACCCAGATCGAGTTGGCGGGAATGCTGTCATGGGCGTTCAGATAGGCGTCCTGACCGCCCTCGACCAGAAGTTTGTACTCGTCGTCGAGGAGGAGGCGCAGCAGCGGGCTCTCGAACTGGTGGAAGCTCGGTTCGTTTCCCGCTCCGACCCGGACGTGGGTGGAGCCCTCGTTGAATCCGTAAAATGGATCCTTGACGGCCTTGTCGATTCCCGACGTGTCGCCGGCGAACCCTCGGACGTACACGATCGGGAGCTTTGTATTGTCGGGCATCGCGAACCTCTCCATCCCCCGGGCAGCGCATATTCCTCCCTTTCAGGGTAGACCCGGACTGCTGTGCCTGCCATCAGAGTTGTGATATGGGCACGCTCGTCCAGCAGGTCGGGAGTTTCTGATGATCCTTCGTCAGAAGCCGATTCTGAATTCAACTTCTGCGAGTGGCGCATGGCGCCGGCGAACGTTTGCAAGGTGATGGCGGACTGTCATGATGAGAGATGGATATCCCGATACTTATGGTAGTCGGAGTATGGCTCGTCAGTTTCTTGATGTGGGGAAGGAGCCGAGCGGGATGGTGCTGTTGAGAAACACTCAATTCGGCCTGTCGAACGAGGACGTCCGCACGGTGCAGCGCGCGCTGATCGACCGGCGCCGCAGCATCCCTGACGGGGCCACCGGCTTCTTCGGTGAGCAGACCAAGACCGCCTACGCGGAGGAGCAGCAGGCACAGGGCTACAAGGGCACGGACGCCGACGGCATCCCAGGCTGCAAGTCACTCACCGAGCTCGGCCGCCACGCCGGATTCCCCGTGGACTGCGGAGGCGTTACGGCCTCCTCGTCGAACGCCGGTCGGCTCAGACTCGACCAGGTCACGTACGACGACCCGAACGACGGCGCGGGCGAGGGAGCGATGGAGGGTTACGCGAGGAAGGCATGTGCGCTGACCGGGATGGACCCGCGCTACGGAGTGCCGGCCCTCCTCACGATCAGTAGACGCGAATCCGCCTGCAACAACCGTCGCTGGCGAGTCAACACGGTCGACTCCAACGCGCACGGCCGGATCATGGCCGACGGGCACCCGCAGAACTGCTCCCGCGGCGCCACGCAGTGCGTTCCCGCCACCTTCGCCGCCTACCACCAGGCAGGCACCGCGACCACGCCGTACGACGTCGTCGCCGTCATGTGCGCCACCATCAACTACGTGCGCGATCGCTACGGCGTCAACCGTGATGGTTCCAACTTCGCCGCCCGCGTACAGCAGGCGGACCCGAAACGGAAGCCTCGCGGCTACTGACACCGCGGTGCGGTCACGTCGTTCGATGTGCGGAACTCGCCGACGTGGAGCTCGTCGACGCACTCGCCGAGTCGGCTGAGCTCGTACCGGCGCTTGAGATTTGTACCGCCTGTATCGGCTCTGCGGTTGCAGGACGGCGAGAAGCCGATCATGAGATGCACATCGGGGGTGAGGCGCACACCGATGCCCGATGCCCGGTGCCGGTGTGAGGGCGAAGATTCCGTGGCGGTTCCGGTGATCGTCGGCACAATCCTCGGTGAGAGCGGCGTACCGGCTGAGATCCAGCACGGACCGCGATCCAGCACGGACCGCGTGGCGAAGTCCAGGTGTCGGTTGCGAGCCACGCGGTCCGGGCCCAGCCAGCGGCGCGCCGGCCCGGAGATCGTCAGGGAAGGCCCGGCGCGGCTGATGTCGACGCTGGAACCCGGGAGCTCGTTCACTAACGGGTGCCCGGTGTTCTCCGCCGATGAGAGCGTCGACAGGTTGGTCTGACCCCTCGACCCGGCGCTGGGCCGCACGATCACCGTGTCTCGACGCCAAGAACCAGGCATGGCGTCTGCAAGCCGAACCGCCGCCCCAGTGACGGTTGTCAGTCCGTACGCCGTGTCCAGAACGGTGTGTCCCAGCGGCGCCCCGCCCGGTAGCACGCCGTCCGTGCCCGCAGGAACTCGTCATGCACCCCGGATGTGAGATCGGCATAGCGGCCGAGGGCCTGCCCGTCGCCGTCCGCGCGGGCCGTGAGAGCGGAGGCCGCTGCAATGCCCGTCGCCAAGGCCGATGTGATGCCCCGTGCGGCGATGGGGTCGGTGGCCGAAGCCGCGTCGCCGACGGCCACCCAGCCCGCGCCAGCCGTCGGCAATACGCGTGATGTACCGGCGCGCACCACGGACAGCCTCTGCGGCGGCCCGGTGCCGCGCACGGCCAGGCGTGCGTGCACATGCCGGGTCGTAGCGAGGGCATCGAACCAACCGGTCGGCGTACGCAGCCCCGCGCGTGCGACCAGATCGGGATCCGTGAGGGCCATGGCGACGTGGTGTCCGGACGGCAGGGGCGCGGTGTACCACCAGCCGAAGGCGGTGGACTCGATGAGAGACACGCGCTCGGTTCCGCCCCGCCTGGTCCCGCTCTGCGGACGGGCACCGGGCAGTACGGCGGCCACGGCAACGAGGTGGTCGGTCGGCAGGACGCCGGCCCCGAGCCGGCGGGCGACCCTGGCCCCCGCCCCCGTGGCGTCGACCAGGTAGGGCGCGACGACTTCGGTGCCCGAAACACTCACCCGCCACAGGTCGCCGGTGCGGACCACCGCCGTGACGCTGCCGCTGTGCAGGCGCGCCCCCGCCTCGTGCGCGGCTTCACGCAGCGAACTGTCGAAGAGCCGCCGGTCGAGATGCCAGCCCGAGCCGTAGGGGCCGCGGACGTGGTCCTGTGCGGTGAGGGTGTCCTGTCCCCAGGCCGAGTGACTGCCGTAGCAGGGCCGGTGGCCCCGTGCTGTGACTCTGTCCAGGACGCCGAGATGTTCCAGCAGAGGGCGTGCGGTGGGCGCCAGACTCTCCCCCACGGGCAACCGGGACGGCCGCTCCCGATGAACGAGGACGACATCGGCGCCGGCGGTCGCCAGGGCCAGCGCAGCGGCACAACCGCCTGGGCCCGCCCCGGCCACCAGCACGTCGGCGCGCTTGACCCGCGGCGTCAATGGATCGTGCCCATCCCGTCAACCCTCAGTCTCAACGGGCTGTCGACGTCAGTGACCGACTGGACGGTGGACAGACTGACTCTGCTGACAGGGGCCGTCGTGTCGGGCAACGGGCAACCCGCGTCGACCCAGTCGGCGACGATGTCCTTGACTCCCTTGCTGACCGGCAGATCGTTCGCCAGCCGCGAATGCTCCGCCGTGGCGAAGAACTCGTCGATGAACCTCCGGCCCACTGCGAGGCCGTCCCCGGTTCCGTCGGGCGAGGCCCCCGCGGCGCTGTTGGCGGGATGAGTGACGGCGGCGAGCAGAGCGGAAGCGGGCTGGAGGGACCACCAGGCGACCGGCCTCTCGACGATCTGGTCCGGGTTTCCCGGCTGCGGTCCCACGAGGGTGCGGTCGTCGGACAGGAATCCGTCGGGCCGCGCGCGCACCGCGTCGGCCAGCAGGACCATCGACTCGAGAGGGGAGTAGGTCCGCTGCTGCGTGGGTTCCGCACCGAGTGAGCGGATCCACTCGCGCCAGATTTCGGTCTCCTCGTCGTCGAACACCTTGTACATCGGACCATCCCAGCCCAGCAGCCGGAAGAACGTGCTGTCGCCGGGATCGCCCGGGGTGATCCACTCGGATTCGCTCAACGCGGCCAGGAGGCCTTCCGGGTCGGCGAACCAGTCGTTGAGGTAGCTGTCGGCGAGCTTCTTCCTCTCATGGTTGAGCGCGGCCCGCGGTGCCTTGTCCTGGATCATCCGGATCAGCCGGTCCTCCGGCGTGGGGGGTGCTTTGAGCCGGGCGACGAGTTCCTCGCCGAGGTTCCCGGTGATCTGGAAGGCGACGTACCCGTTCCAGATGCGTTCCCACTGCCGCTGCACCGCTTCGTCGCCGCCGAGAGTGTGCAACTGGTCGAGATGGTGCATCACGGCGTCGCGGGCGAGCGCGCCGTGCCCGTCGGCGGCATTGTCGATCCCGATGTGCATGCGGAAGAACCGGGAGTCGATGCCATGGTGCTCCAAAAGCTTCGCTGTAGGCAGGACGCCCATGACTTCCCACTCCAGGAACAGGGTCATCCCGAGAAGCTCAGGGAAGAAGGCCTCGGGGTGGGCGGAGATCGCCAGCTCGAAGGCCGGCACCGTGTAGGCGGAGTCGAGGATGTCGGTCCGGGTGGCGAAGGCGTAGGAGTCGACGGGCGGAAGGTAGATCCCCAGTTGCTGGAGAAGGGTCTGGTACAGATTCGAGTGGTTGAGGGCGGGGTTCCCGTCGCCGACCTCTTCCTTCCAGATCGAGAAGAGCAGTGCGTGTACGTCGTCAATGGGTTTGGCCTCGGTGACGTATCGCAGCCAGACGCCGTCGAGAAGGTTGAACGGGGCCATCTGTTTCAGTCGTTCGACGACCGAATTCCGGGTCCGGAAGACCGGCTCGACGTCCGGGTCGGCGGGATCGTACGCCTCGGCGTCCTGTGCCAGTCCGGTGTAGATGAGGTCGAGCCGCTCCTCCAGGTTCTCCCGGGTGTACCGAAAGGGGCGCAGCGTCTGCGCCGCGGCGGGGCTGTGCTGAGCGGCGGTGGCGGCCCTGAGAACGCTGTGCACGAACTCCCGTGAGAGTCTGACCTGCTCGGGGAAGCGGTCGGGATGCTGCAGCGCGTAGAACCACTCGCGGTGGCTCAGGCCCACGTGGTGGGAGCGTTCCGACTCGACCAGCGCGCGGCTGCCGTCCGGGGACTGCCGGGCCACGACGAATCCCAGCCGGTTCCATTGCCCGACCATGTCGTCGGCGCCCGCGTGCTCGCGGATCCTCTTCCACGAATCGGCCACCCGTTTCTCGTACGCCGTGTCGCTCTCACCCGCTCCGCGAGGCAGCTTGGGCTTGCGGATCACCTGCTGACCCACTCCGCGGGCCCACGGCCGTCGGTAGGGGAACGGGCCGGTCACCGAGGCCCCCTGTTCGCCCGCGGAGCGGATCAGGGCGTGGAAGTGGGACTCGGGGTAGACGTCGTCAGGTCGTTGAGCAGGCCACCAGTGCGTATGGCATTCGTAGAAGTCGGCCTGCCACGGCACGGCCATGTGTTTGGTCAGATCGCCCGCCTCCAGATCCTCGCGAAGACGAAAGGGGCCCGACCACGTATCCGGGCGCTGCGCGATGTAGGTCATCTCGATGCCGGGGTAGAACGGGCCGCCGGTGCAGGCCTCCAGGGCCGCACGTACCAGGGCGTGAGGCTCCTGCGACAGGGTGGGTTCCCGGGGCTCCGGAGCCGAGCCGGTCCAGTCCGCGAGGAACTCGCCCTCCGCCCAGCGCCTCATGCGCTCGTACTGGCCAGGCAACAGCGACATCCACGTCCGGGGCTGGCCGTCCACCGGCTCCCCGTCGTCCCCCGCGAGCTGCGGCATGTACTCCGAGGTCGCCTCGGCGACGTTCGTGCTGCCCGGCTCCCGCAGCCGCCGGAAGACGGTGCTGCGCAGATCGGCGCTGTCCGGACCGTTCGATGCCAGTTGCCGCAGGAACGCCGGAGCGACGAAGTTTCCGGGCTCGCCGTCGCCGTGGCCCCGGAGCGCGGCAGCGTTGACCCATTGATAATCGCTGATACGTCGCAGGATCGGGTACACGTCCCTGGTGAACGAGACGTCCTCGAACTGCTCGGCACCCTGGGTTTCGGAGACCACGTCGTAGAGGGTGACGAGATTGACGGTGTGGGGGGAGAAGTCGGGTGGGGCGACGACGACCCATGCCGGCTGTGCCTGGAGCGTCCGCGTGCCGCCCCGCAGTGTCACCAGGGCGGACACCGGACCGTCGGATACGTCGTCGTACCAGAAGTCGTTGTTGGCGTAGTCGGTGATGGGATTGTCCGCCGTTGTCGTGCCGGAGTCACCGAATCCGCCGAGGACCAGCAGACGACCGTCCTCGTCCGTACGCAGCTCGCCCAGTGGCACCTGCTTGCCGAGGAAGGTGCCTGTGTCGAACCTGCCGGCGCTGCCGTCCTGATCGGGGCCGCTCACCGTACGGGGACCGGGCTTGATGACCAGACGGGCGCGGGCCTGCGGATCACTGACGTCGACTGCCTGGTTGCGGCGCGTCCTGGGATCGCGGCCTGCCTCGTCGGGGTCGTCCTGCTCCCCGGCGTCGTGATGCCGGCCGAGGAACTTGAACCACGCGGCCTTGGAGTTGGCCAGTTCGGCCGTCCAGGAGATCTCTGCGTGGGCTGCGGTCAGCTCGCCCACGACGTTGCCGTCCGCGTCGTAGCCGTAGACGCGGAAACGCGCCGCCTGGCGCTTCACCCGTCCGGCGGAGTCCTTGAACCCTCCGGCGGGCTGTGCCGGAACGCCCGGGTGCTCGGGACCCACGAAGAACTCGGTCGGACTGTTGCCGACCCGGGCGATGCCCACGGTCGGATGGATCTCGCATCGAACTACGTCGTCCAGATTCACACGGAGCAGTTCACCCGATGTCTCGGCGAATCGAGGGAATGCTTCCGCGGGACGCGGGTTTGTCACCTGTGCGGGGCAGTGATGAAGCAATCGATCAGGCAGCAGGCCGGAGCGGAACCCGAAGCCGGCACGGAAGCGCACTGTTGTGGGAAGCCCTACGCCTGCAGACGGATGGGACCACGACCACAGGTCAGAACCCGTCCACCTGGTAGCCCTGCGCCATCAGAGCGCTTGCCAGAGCGCCGAGGGTCTCGGCGGTGTACTGGCCGTCCTGCGGCAGGCCTTGATCCCCCTGAAACGCCTGCACCGCGGCCTGGGTGTTCGGCCCGTCCAGGCCGTCGATCGCCCCGGGGTCGTATCCGAGTACGGCCAGGCCCTGTTGAATCCCGGCCATCGTGCTGAGGTGGATGACCGTCGGACCGCCCGCGCCCAGGAGCGGGGGCGAACCGTCCTGCATGAACGAGACGGGGGTGACGGAGTCCGAGTTGGCCGAGTCCTGGAAGAAGCCGTACAGATTGTCGACACCTCGGTACGAGCCGTTCGGTGCGCCGCCGACGATCTCGACCAGCGCCATGTGGAGATGGGACGCGGTGCCGTCGAACCGCAGCACCGAACCGAGGACATCACCTCTGCTGACCGTGGAGCCGGCTGTCAGGTGGGGTGGCACGTCCTTGAGGTGGGTGTAGAAGCCGCCCATCATGTCGTTCGGGGATCGCATGAAGAGCTGGGCCCCATAGATCTTGGCAGTGTCAGCAGCGGGGTCATGGCGATGGAAGACGGTGATATGGGCGTCGAAGGCCGCACGGACTTCCGCACCCTCCTGCGCACCCAGGTCCATCCCGTACTCGATGTACCACTCCGCCGGTGGCTCATGCGTGCCCACATGCGGGCCGCCGAGCCCACTGGTGAAACCCGAGGAGAAGGGGTTGGACACATCGATGTCGAACGCGGCCATGCTCGTTCCTCCTGTCGCCCTCCGGGCCCGTTGTGCGCCGCCCCCCCAGCTTCAGCTTCGGGCTCCACCGCAGTCCGCGGCCAGCGAGGATTCGCGCTCCGTCGGGCTCGGAGGGGAGTTCTCGTGCACGGTCTCGTCGATCTTGTTGCCGATCCCGGTACTCACCCAGCCCTTTTGGTCCAGGTACATGAGGTCGACGCGTCCCTCGAGCGGATCGTTGAATGCGATCCCATAGTCACGAACGCTCTGGTGCAAGGGCCTCGCTCATCCCGGTATCGGTGAACCTTCGAAACTCCCCACGTTTACGAGCGTATGCCCCCGAAACGACTGCTGCGACCGGGGCCAAGTGGCTCCGGGAGGTTGAATATCACAAGCAGTCTCGTCGCCAGGGGAAGGGCGGCGCGGCCTGGTGAAACGGGAGAGTGGGCGTGGTCAACCGCGCCGTCGTGCGGTGCGGTTGGCACATTTTGCTCTCGATGGCCATTGACTGCGCGAGCGCACCTGATTCCTACGCGGATGGCCCCAGGCGGCCCTGAGTCGTGAGGTCTGGGTGCTGTGGTCGTACGCACGGGGGTACCCACGTTGTTGAATGGGAAGCCGGATTCCGGCCGTCAGCCGGCCTCGCTCCGGAAGTCGTGCGCCTCGCCCCGCAGCGGCTCGCACTGCCCCGCACCGCCCCGGCTCGCCTGTCGGCTCCTATTCACGGGCAGCTGTTCTTGAAGGGGTCAACCAGTCTTTCTCCTCGGCCAGTGCGAGAAGCGTCTTGCGGACGGCCGGGCTCAGCCGACGACACGTCTGCTGCCGCCGCCGGGCGGTGCGCCCGTTCCAACGGTGCTTCTCCGGAACCGAGTTCTGGTATTCCCGCAGATACCGTGACTCACGACCACCGACGGCGCGAGCGACCTCTTCGATCCCGCCATGGCCGCCGGACTGGTCCTCTGACCCACTCGACAGGCGACGCTGTCGCCGTCGCCCCTCGGGGTGCGGCATAGGTGCCTCGAACATGGCTGCCAGCAGGGCCTGTTGTACTTCCGGCCCGCCACGCCGGACCGACTCGGCGCCGATCGGCAAGCTACGAGTTGGTGATCTGCACGCCTCTGGAACCCCAGGACTCACTGAGAGTCAGGCACGAAAACCGGCGTGGACTCCGCGGACCGAGGGGACGGTGACACGACATGCATGTGGATGGCTGCGGGTCGATACTGGAAGGGAGTTGCGTTGTGGGCAGGGGAAGGAGTCCGTCATGGCGCTGCTTTCGTCCGCCCGATTTCGCGGCGAGCCCATTCTTGAACGCATCCGTGCTGCGGATACGACCGCCTATGTGAGCCACGGCCACCAGGGCGAGCATGTCAGCACGGTGCAGTACGCCCTGATGGACCTGAGTTACGAGATTCCCGATGGAGCGACCGGCTATTTCGGGGACCAGACCGCCGCCGCTGTGAAGGTGTTCCAGGAGAGCCACGGGCTGGACGACGACACGATCGTCGGCATTGACACGATCTCCGCCCTCGACGACGCATGGGCCCTGCCCTTCGCCGATCGCGAGGAATGGCTCTCCTGGCAGGAACGGCCGATCCCCGAGTTCAACTTCACGCGCAAGAACGAGCTCGACAGGCAGACGCTGGGCAACCTCTACTCGTTCAGCCCGGAGGGCGCACCGCTGCCGCTGGAGTACCAGGACGGTCTGCTGCTGGGAATCGAGTGGCTGCTGAACCCACGGGGTTCTCCGGACGGCATCTTCACACCGCCCGCGTCGTGGGGCGCGGGCCCGCTCGACCTCTTCCACTGTCATCTGCTGCTGGCGAACGACCCGCCGCCGGCGCCCGAATGGGAAAACGTCCGGAGCCTGGGTGCCGTCGTGCGCAGGCGCGCGAACGACCTTCAGGTGAGGGCCGAGATGGCGGGCCCTGTGGGGACACGCCCCTGGACCGAGGCCTACCGGTCGTACCTGCTGGCCACCCCGGAGGACGGCTCCCAGACCTTCCGGGACGCCTACGTCGCGGTGCTGAAGGAGGTGCTCGTCGTCGCCCGCGCGACGGGACAGCACGCCTGGATGCTGTGGCACACCTTCGAGGAAGGCGAGTGGCGTCCCTCGGATGTCCCTATGGACAGCCCACGCCGCCAATGGTGGAACGCCGTCGCCCCCTACCCGACGGATCTGACGCACACGCCGTTCGCCACCACCGAAGCCGCCGTGAGAGCCCACACGGTGCAGCTCATCGACCTGCACTTCTACATCGACCGGCAGGGAGTCGTCACCGTCCTGGGGCCCACCAACATCGAAGCGGGCGCGATCGTGCACCTGGAGACGAACCGCATCGACGCCGCCTCGGCCAGGCTGCCCTATCCATGATCTGAGCTTGATCCGCAGGCAGGCGTCCCATCGGGAAGGAGGACACGCGCGGCCGGACATCACTTCTTCGACCTGCTGCCCCTGGGCGTTCAACTGCCCAGGAACCGCTGATGGCGAGGTGCGACATGGGCGGCATCTTCGGACTCGACCTGGCACGGCTGGCGAGCGACCCGACGAAACTGGACATCGACATCCCACTGCCTCCGGTGCGGCTGCGGGGACGACTGGAACGCCGGCAGCCCGACTCGTACTCCGGCGTGCTGAGTGCGGCCGTGCCGGCCACGACGGTGACCGCCTTCGGACAGCTGGACCTCGCGGCACCGGGCGGCCCGGCGTTCGTCGCGTTGATGGGCGCCGTCCTCCCCCCGCCCGGCCTCCAGCTCGGTCTCGGCTTCTCGCTCAGCGGTGTCGGCGGCGTGGTCGGCATCAACAAAGCGGTGAACCAGGACGCACTGATCGCCGCCATCGCCGACGGCACGGCCGGGGAACTGCTGTTTCCCCCCGACCCGGTGGCCGCGGCGCAGCGCGTCGTGCCCCGGCTACCGGGGCTCTTCCCGACCGCGCCCGGGCGCGCCGTCGTCGGGCCGATGTTCCAGGTCTCCTGGGGCGGACGGATGGTCTCCGTCTCGGCGGCCGTCGTCGCCGAGCTGCCCGAACCCGTACGGCTCTCCCTGCTCGGCGTACTGCGCGTCGCGGTGCCCGACCCGGTGGTGCCGCTGATCCATCTGAAGGCCACCTTCGCCGGCCAGTACGACACCTCCGAGCCCAGCGCGTTGCTGATGGCGAGCCTCACCGGCTCGCACATGGCGGGGGTGCCGCTCGAAGGGGACGTCCTGCTGCTGAGCCGGGGCGGACGCGACCCGACGTTCGTCCTCAGTGCCGGCGGCTTCCATCCTGCGTACGCCATCCCGCGCGGCGTTCCGGCACTGCACCGGCTGAACATGAACCTCTCACCGGTGCCCTGGATCCAACTGGGCTGCGAGGCGTACTTCGCGATCACCAGCAACACCCTCCAGTTCGGGGCGCGGATCTCGCTGGTCGCCGAGATCGCCGACTGCGGGCTGCGCGGCCAGTTCGGACTCGACGTACTGATCCGCCGGGAACCGACCCTGTCGTTCACCGCCGAGATGCGTGGCTCGGTCTCCGTCGAGGTGTTCGGGGAGTCGCTGCTGGGCATCTCCTTCGCGCTGACGCTGGAAGGACCGGCTCCCTGGCATGCGGTCGGGCGCGGCAGCATCGACCTGTTCCTGTTCAGCGCGTCCTTCGACTTCGACGAGCGCTGGGGCAATCCTCCGCCCGCACTGGCGGCCGAGCCGGCTGATCTGCAGGGCAGGCTGGAGAAGGCGTTCGCCCGCCCGGAGGCATGGACCGCGATGCCGCCCACCAAGGGCGCATACCTGCCTGTGCTGCTTTCCGCTGCTGCCAACCGGCTGATCGGCGACGGCAGTCTGGTCCATCCGCACGGCACCATCGTCGCGCGACAGCGTGTCCTTCCCTTCGGAGTGGACATCGAGCGCTTCGGCCCGTCGGTGGTCGACCCTCCGGAGTACTGGGACGTCGAGTCGTCCACCCTCGGCGGAGAGGATGCCGACGACGGACCGACCGTGGACGACTTCGCCCCCGGCCAGTTCCGCAGGCTCAGCGACGAGGAGCAGCTGACCCGCCCCGCGTACGAGACCTACCGCTCGGGCAGGCGCTTCGCGGCCGACATCACCGAGCCGGAGAACGACGCGTTCGTCAAGGCCACGCTCGACTGGGAGACGAAGGTGGTCCCCAACCCCCGTCCCCAGCGGCCCCTGGATCTGCTGAGGTTCCTGCGCATCGCGTCCCTCGCGGACGCCGAGGACGTGGCCGTCGCGACCTCCGTACAGGATCCGCGCTGGTGGCGGACCGAATTCACCCTTCTCGTGGCCGACCGGACGCCGATCGCCGCGGCATCCACCTGGTCGATGGCCTCCGTCGAGACAGCGGCCGGGCCGACGGCCACGGACGCGGAGCTCCTTCTGCGATGCGGCGCCCTGGCCGGCGTACGAGCCGTCGAGGCATGGGAGGTGGGGAACTGATGGCCGAGGACCTCGAATTCGCCCCGTACATGCAGAGCTCCATCGGCGCCGCGCTCAGCAGCAGCGTGCCCGACGGGCCGGCGCTGATCCAGCCCGAACTCACGCTCGTCGGGCCCAACAGGGAGATGAAGGTCCGGCCGCCTCGCGGTGACCTGCGGATGCTCGGCCCCGAAGGTGTGATCGGCATCGACACCGGGCGTGTCCTACGGGTCGACCCGCCACCCGGCATCCAGGATGCCGAGCCGAACTACATGGCCTGCGTCGAGTTCGACGCGCCCGAACTCCCGTGGCTGTTCACGCCGGCCCGCGCCGACGGCGACAGGCTGCGGCCCTGGCTGGTCCTGGTGGTGCTGGAGACCGCCGGGCACCCGCTGCAGAGCGGCCGTGCGCTGCCGTTCGTGGAGGTGGACGCCGCCGCTCTGCCGTCGCTGGGACAGTCCTGGCAGTGGGCCCACGTGCAGCGACCGGCGGGCCGGTCGGAGCCGCTGACCTCACGACTGCTGTGCCCGCTGCGGCTGAAGTCGGGCACCGACTACACGGCCTGCGTCGTGCCCGCCTTCCAGGGCGGGGTCGTGGCGGGGCTCACCGGCGGTCTCACCGACGCCGAGCCCCACGGCGATGCCTGGTGGCCCGGTCAGGCCGACATCCGCCTGCCCGTGTACCACAGCTGGCAGTTCCGAACCGGCGAGCCGGGCGACTTCGAGCAACTCGCCACCGCGATCGTCCCGTTGTCGCCCGAGGAGAACGCCCTGCTGGCCGGGCGGACCGTGGACATCACCGAGCCCTGGCTGTACGACGAGCCACTCGCCTCCGACGGGCCGCCTGGCACCCGGCAGACCATCAGCGTGCAAGGCGCGCTCCAGCTTGTCGACACTCCCGCGGAAGAGCAGGGGACCGCCCTGATCAACTTCGCCGAGCGGGTCGCCGTGTACATCGACCGGGGCAGGGAGGACGTGGTCGCCCCGCCCTTGTACGGCGGCCATCCGGCCGTGCGCGAGCGGATCGGTGACGGTGAGGAGGGGTGGATCGAGGAGCTCAACCTCGGTCCGGAGACCCGGATCGCGGCCTCCCTCGGCACCGGCTGGGTGCGGGACAACCAGGAGTGGCTGATGGCACGGGCATGGGACCAGATCGGTGCCGTCCGCGAAGCCAACCGGCTGCGCAACCGCACCGCGTTCTGCGCAGAGGTGTCCGGGTCGGTGCACCGCCGCGACGTGCAGACGCTCGCACCGGACGAGACCCTCGGGTTCAGCGCCCCGGTGCGCGACCGTGTACGTACCGACAGCGACCTGCCGCTGAAGACGGAGGTCGCGGTCAGCCCGGCCCCGAACGAGCTGGTCGCCCCCGCCCTGCGGCGGCTGCTGCGCCGCCGAGGGCCGCTGGCCCGGCACGCGGGCCTGGACAGTGAGTCGTACGCACGGCGCACGCTCAGCGGCGAGCTGCTGCCGCCGCTGCCCACGGCGATGGTGACCCGGCCGGCGCAGCCGGAGCCGATGGAAGGGGCGGACGCCGACGAACTCAGCGCCACGGTGGTCAACGCGGTGCGCGCCACCGGTGAGCAGCGCGACGCCGAGCGGATCAGGCTTTTGTCGGCCATGGCCCCCTCCGCCCTGGCGAACGGCTTCGACGTCCAGGCGAGCGCGATCACCGCGCTCCTGGAACGCCCGGCCACCACGCTCGGGGCGGCCCCTGCGCCGGAGGACGAGCCTCTCACCGGGGCGGCCCGGCTGTTCCGGGCACTGTCCGTCGCCGACACGTCGAACCTGGTCGGCGACGTTCACCCGGCCTTCGTCGAGCGTCCTCCGGACTCCGTCATGACGCTGGCCGAGCCCGGCACCGCGCTGATGCCCGGCGCGTCGATGGGCGACGACCCCGCGGCGCACATCCTGGAGTTCGGCGTGCCCGTCGACGCCGACGCGATGGGCGGCCGGCTCGTCGAGGCCCTCGATCCCGGTCCCCTGCTCTCGGCCAGGCTGGACAGCAGGGTCGCCGTCCTGTCGGAGGACGCGTACACCGTGCCCGAGGCACCGGGCGAACCCATCATGGCGTGCCCCGACTTCGCCGCGCCCATGGCACTGGCCCTGCAGAAGGACGCCCCGGACTGGTTCCTGCCGGGCTCGGCGGCGATCCCCGACGACCGGGCCGTGCTGCTCCAGGCGAACGCGCCCTTCATAGCCTCCTTCATGGTCGGCGTGAACGACGAGATGAACAGAGAGATGCGCTGGCGCGAGTACCCCACCGACCTGCGCGGCAGCCCCTTCACCCACTTCTGGCCGCGTCCGGACGGCGCCGCGGACGTTCCGCCCGTCCACAGCTGGGCACGGGACCAGGGACTCGGAGCCCAGCTCGCCCTGGACGCCGGCGAGGTAGACGTCCTGCTCATCAGGGGCCGCCTCGTGCGCCGGTATCCCAACCTGATCGTCGCCGCTGTACCGGCGTCTTCGGTGAGCGACACCGAGGACCTGGCGGAGGGCACGTGGCAGCACCCGAAGATGGTGCTCACCCTGGACGAGCGGACAGTCGCCTACACCTTCGTGCTGGAGGGGGACATCCACGACTGGTGGTTCGTGCTCGCCGAGAACAGCTACCGGATGCGCTTCGGGTTCGACACCGGATCCGACGGCTACGAGCACTGGTCGGACCTCACCTGGCGGGATGTCCCGGAAGGCGGCTTCGCCGATCTCTCCGTGATGCCCGACCTGCCCGCGCAGGAGCCCGGTCCGGACCGGTGGAACGCCGCCACGGTGGCGAAGGTGTCCCTGCAACGGCCCTTCCGGGTCCTCATGTCGGCCCGCAAACTGATCGGAGACCCGCGGTGAGCGTCAACCTGGAACTGGCTCGAGCCCACCAGGAGGTCCGCGACGCCCGGATCAGCCTGGGGAACGCCCGCACGGACCTGGCCATGTGCACCAAGCGCATGGTGGCCCAAGAACCGGGAATGGAGATCGAACAGTTGACCGCGGCGCAGGAGCACGCCGCCGAGCAGGAGACGCGCCACGACGCCGCTCGCGAGGCCTACGACGCACTGGCCGACGCGGAACCGGAGCTCTGGGACGACGACAGCGGCGCCGATCCGCTGCTTCTCCTCCCGCTCCGCCTGGAGACGGTGTACCGCAACGCGGGAGAAGCCGGCTTGGAGCTGCTGATCCGTGCCTACCCCGACGACGTGCACATCGACTCCCACGATCCCACCCTCACCGCGGCCGAACGCGCCGCCACCGAGGCGTACTGGCGCGAGGTGTGGGCCGCGGGTCCTCACCACGAGCGCCGCCAGGGAGCCTGGGCACGGCTCGTCGCCGCGATCGGCCCCGGACGCGCCGCCTGGGCGGTGAAGGCGCTGCGGCCCGACCGGACGGAGCCGCCGGACACGGAGACCCCGGCCGGCGAGGCCGGGCCGTCACCGGAGCCGTGGGCGACGCAGCCGACGATGCGGGAGGGCGCCTGGTCCCGGGCGGCGCACAGCGACGTGATGCCCGACCGGCTCGTGTTCTCCGGCTACGAGGTCGACGGCGTCGGGCAACCCGTGCTGCTCTGGCGCGAGGAGGGCGCGCCCATCCCCGAGGTGCTCGACGTGGGCCCCGGCCAGGGCTCGCCCGAGCCTCCCACCTGGCTGAGCGACTTCGACGAGGCCGTCCGTGTGGGCATGGGGGTCAAAGTCGTCATCGAGGGCGAGATGCGGCCCGACTTCGCCCTGGTCACCGCCGTCGGGGTACGGGGCGGGACCACGGAGCACACGGCGGAGCTGATCGGCACCCTGCTGGAAGCGCACCGCTGCACCGACGGCCTGGCCGTGCTGCCCACCGGCACACCCACCAACAACACCGAGGCCACCAGGTCCGCCTGGCGCACCCGTATGCCCCCGCCGGCCCCCGAGGAGGCCGACGCACAGCGCGTCGCCCTCGGCGACCTCGCCCCCGGAGATCCCCACGCCGCTGCCCGGACCACCTTGGCCCTCGGTCCTGCCGCCGGCCGCGTTCTGGCCGAGACCGCCGACGGGCTCGACGTCGACGACCACGACCTGCTGACCGAACTGCACGCGGCGATCGGCGCCATGGTGGCCGCGTCCACCAGATGGCGGGACTACGACGTCGATGCCCCCGTGGACCTGACCTTCCTCGTCTCGCACTTCATCGAACACGTACGCGCCCGGGGTCAGTTGCCCACGCTGCGCGTCGGCAGGCAGCCGTACGGCATCCTGCCCGTCACCTCACTCGACCTGTGGCACGGCACCGAGGTCGACCTGCGGATCCTCGACCACATACAGGCGTTCCGCACCCACGCCGAATTCCAGTCCTGGCGTTCACCGAGCGTCGGCCGCGGGGGAGACGCCGATGAGGTCATCAACGACCTGCTGCACCGGCTGCCCGCCTCCCGCCGGGTGCGCTTCGTGCAGCAGGTTCCCGTGGACCCGCCGTTGCAGCCCGTGCCCTTCACCCCGGTCGCCATCCCGGTCAAGAGCAATTTCGCCTGGCTGGAGCCACCCGACCTGACGATTCCGCCTTTCCCCCTGGAGTTCTCCGTCACCTCCGAGGCCACGCCGGAACTCCAGGAGCTGTTGAGCGCCGGGCCGCTCGCCACGCTGTTCCATGCCCTGCACGAGATCGGCCAGGCACGATCCCAGCAAGGCGACATCCCGCCGGAGGTCCTCCAGCCGATGTTCGACCTGGCCCCTGCCTTCAAAGGACTGCGCGAGGGCCGTCTGGGGCTCTGGTACCACTTCGGCGGCATCGCCCTGTACATGTACCACCAGCGCCATGAGCAGCGCATACAGTCCGGTGGCGCGCTGGACTCCGTCGTCAGCATGTCGAACGACCAGGTGACGGTCTCCGACGGCGCTGTTCCCGACCTCTTCGACTGGGCGGCCATGGCCATCGACCGGCTGGCCGTCGCCGAAGGTCTGGCCTACGGGGACCTGCCGCGGCTGGAGCGGCTGCTCTGCGAGGTGCTGGACACCCAGTCCCACCGCCTGGACGCGTGGATCACGTCCGTCGCCTCGGCGCGGCTCGACGTGCTGCGCGGCGACCGCCCCGAAGGCACCCACCTCGGCGCGTACGGCTGGGTCACCGATCTGCGCCCCAACGGTTGGGAACCGCCGAGCGTGCCGACCGATCCGGAGGACGACGAGCTGGTGGCCGGAGACAACCCGGAGGGTGGCGAGGAGGTCGTCGGCGAGATCCCCGAGGGTGGCGAGGTAGCCTCTGAGGGTGAGGTCCCCGAGGGTGGCGAGGTAGCCGCTGAGGGTGATGACGAGGTCCCGCAGGACGAAGAGGCCCGGGAGGCCTGGCTCCGGGGCGAGATTCCCGCCGACACCGGGGACGGGGACGACGCAGGGGACGGGGACGGGGACGACGCCGGGGACGGGGACGACTTCGGGGTGGGCGCGGCATCCGGGCGGACCGATGACGGCTATCTCGTGGCACCCTCCATGCACCAGGCCACCACCGCGGCCGTCCTGCGTTCGGGATGGCTCAGCCACGATGACGATCAGGCGTTCTGCATCGACCTCACTTCGAGCCGCGTGCGCAAGGCGCTCCCCGTGGTGGACGGCATCCGCTCAGGCCAGACCCTCGGCGCACTGCTGGGCTACCGGCTCGAACGCGCCCTGCACGATGCACACCTGGACCAGCTGATCAACGTCTTCCGCACCGGCTATCCCACACCGCACCTCGTCGATCCCGAGGCGCCGGACAGCGAGGAGGCCCTTACGGCGACAGCCGCCCACGACGTCGTCGACGGCCAGGCGCTCGTCGCCGACTTCATGGCCCACGGACGTGAGCTCCAGGACCTGGACTCCCTCACTTCGCAGCTGACCCCCGACCTCCTTCCCCTGCTGGACCAGGCTCTCCCGTTCGTTTCCGACCTGGAAGCCACAGTCGACGCCGTCGGCGACCTGCTGCTCGCCGAGAGCGTGCACCACCTCGTCGCGGGCAACCCGCTGCGTGCCGGTCAGGCAGCCGACGGCATCGCGCGCGGCGACAACCTTCCCCAGGACTTCGAGGTGCTGCGCACCCCCCGCGCCGCGGTCGACCTCACCCACCGCCTCGGCCTGCTGACCCCTACGACCGGCACCGACGGCTGGGCGGCGAACCGGCCGCTGGCCGCCCTCGATCCCGCCCTTGAGCGGTGGTGCCAGACCCGCCTCGGCCCCGCCTCCGGCTGGAGCTTCGCCTTCGGCGACCCGGACTCGCCCACCCCGGTCACCCTGGCCGACCTCGGAGTCTGCGCGCTGGAGACGGTGCTCGGCGCGGGGCTCTTCGGTCACCGGGCGGACCAGGCGTCCACCGCCCTGGGCGACCCCAACGGCACGCTGGCGCGGCGGCTCCTGCGCCAAGCGCCGGCAGGTGTGCCGGTCGCCGAGGCCGGAGCGGCGCGGTTCGCCGAACTCCAGCTGCTGTGCAAGGCATTGGCCGATGTGCTGTCCGCCGGACGGCCTCTGCTCATCACCGACCTGGACACCGCGGCGGGCGCCGACTGGTCGACCGCCGATCTCCCGGACCTGGCGGCGCGGATCACCGCCTGGCACACGGCGGTCTCTTCCGCGCTCGCCGAACTTGACGGGGATTTCGAGGAGTTGCCGGACAGCGCGGACGACGTGGTGCGCAGGCTGGAGATCCTCGCCGGCCTCGGGGTGCCCAATGCCTGGCCGACGGATGACGCCGAACAGGTGGACGCGCTACGTGAGCAGGCGCGAGCGGTTCTGAGACGTTTCGGGGCCGAGCCACTGCCCCCGCTGCCGGGACCTCCGCCGCAGGAGCCGTCGGCGGTGCTGGAGTGGGTGACGCAGCTCCGTAC
Source organism: Streptomyces sp. NPDC048560 (assembly GCF_040650955.1). Classification (NCBI taxonomy): domain Bacteria; kingdom Bacillati; phylum Actinomycetota; class Actinomycetes; order Kitasatosporales; family Streptomycetaceae; genus Streptomyces; species Streptomyces sp. NPDC048560. The sequence continues at coordinate 55,290 of NZ_JBEZIJ010000012.1, read as the reverse complement.
CGCGGTCTCCTCGGTGTTGGGCCGGACGCTGCCGGTTCTGCCCGTACTCCGCCTCAACGGCAGCGCCGCCGCGGCTGCGCTGAGCGGTCCCGCCCCGCAGGGCGCGGACGAGGACGCGGTCGCGGACTGGCTGATGGAGATGGAACGGGTCAGGCCGCAGGCAGGCGTTCTGGGTGACGCGCTGGCGGCCGCCGAGACCCTGGCGGGCACGGCACCGCCCGCCGCCGTCGTCGCGCAGGTGCCCGCCGGGCAACAGTGGATCGCGCGCGGCCCGGCCCCCGTACCGTCCCGTAAGCACCCCGCCCCGCACCACAGTACGGTGCTGCGCGCCGACGGCGCGGCCGATCCGGGCCAGATCGCCGGGCTGGTCGTGGACGCCTGGACCGAGACCGTGCCCGAGCCCGCAAGGGGTGAACCCGGCGAGCAGGAGGAGCTGGGCGGGCTCGCCTTCCACTACAACCAGCCCGACGCCCGGGCCCCGCAGGCGCTGCTGCTGGCCCTGCCGCCCGACCCTCAGCGCGGCTGGCGGACGCAGGACGTCCACGCCGTCGTCGAGGAGACGTTCGCCCTTGCCCGGCTGCGCGGAATGGACCTCGATGACCTCTACGCTCTGCAAGGGCTGCTGCCCGTGCAGTGGCTGAGGCCGGAACAGGGATTGTTGCCACTATGAGCACCATGTTCAGATACCAGCCTGTGCCGCGTGACATCGGTATGGAGGAGGCACTCGCCGCCCGGACCGGCGACGCCGCATGGTTCCTTGCCCGCCAGTACGGGTTCGGGGAGTTCCGGGGTGAGGACGCTGCCTCCCCGGTGTCGGTTTCGATCGCTCAGGAGTCCCACCGGCTGGACCTCTGGCGCAGCAGTTCCGACGCCGAGTGGCAGCCGTACGATCCGTCCACGATGGTGTTGGAGGCGCTGGTCGAACAGGAGCCCGTGGAGGGTCCCGACGCCCGGCTGATGATGGCGGGGGCGCTGCGCTGGCGCCGGGCACTGGCAGCCGCCGGCCTCGTCGCCCTGCTGCCGGCCTTCGCCCGGGTCTGCCCCTTCGACACCGAAGGCACCCTCGCCCCGACCGGCCTGTCCGCGGCTGTCCGCGACCGGCTCCCCGACCCGGTCGCCCTCGCCCCCTGGCTCGCGCGCCTCGCCGAGCGCGACGAGACGGCCGCCAAGGAGTTCGACGCCCCCGACACCGATGCGGTCCGTATCGCCCTGGCCACCGCGGCCACGGCCTGGCTGTCCTGGTGGCAGGCGCGCGTGCCGGTGGTGGAGGCGGCCGAGGCGCCAACGCCTCCCGAGGCGTGGAACGCCCGCCGGCTCGAGTACGCCTTCGAGGTGTCCGCCTCCAGCCTGCCGGGCCTCGAACTACGCGCCGACGAGTACCACGGCGGTCACCTCGACTGGTGGGCCGTGGACGCCCCGGACGCCCAACTGCCGGTCGACCAGGCCGCGACGAAGCGCGAGGCACGCAGGATCATCCCGACGCCCGCGGTGTACGGAGGCATGCCGGTGTCCCGCTTCTGGGAGATGGAGGACGCCCGTATCGACTTCGGCTCCATCGACGCGTCCCCCGCCGACCTGGGGCGGCTGATGCTGGTCGCGTTCGCCACCGTGTACAACAGCGACTGGTTCTGCATCCCGCTGCCGCTCGTCGTCGGCTCCCTGAGCCGGGTCGTGGACTGCACGGTCACCGACGTGTTCGGCGACCAGACCCCTCTCCACCACGCGACCGCCGACGACAGCGTGAGCTGGAACCTCTACGGCCTGGGGGACACGGCCTACGCATTCCGCACCCCCGACATGTTCACACCGCCCTCGCCCTGGATGTACCGGCCCGCCTCGCTGCCGGGCGGGCTGGCGAGCCCAGCGATGGAATCTGTGGTGATGCTGCGCGACGAACAGGCCAACCTCGCCTGGGCCGTCGAGGAGTCGGTCGCCGACCGTGCCGGCGAGCGGGTCGACCGCCACGAGCGCTGGACGACCACTGCCCGGCCGCGTCCGGCGCCCGAGCCCGGCGCCGACCCGCGCTACCTGGTGGCGACCGAAGTCCCGGCGCACTGGTACCCGTTGGTGCCTGAGGTGCTCGACGACATGGAATCGACCTCCTTCCGCCTCGCAGGTCTGGTCCGCGGCGAGGGCCACCCTCAGTCCCCGCTGGGCCGGCTTCTGGGTGAGACGGACTGGCTGTTCGAGGAGGAGGTGCCGCGCTCCGGCATCAGGGTCGAGCGCAGTCGTCAGCTCACCCGTTGGCAGGACGGCGCACCGCACTCCTGGACCACCCGTCACAAGATGAGCGGCTTCGGCGGCGGCTCGAGCGGCTTGCGCTTCGACGTGGTGGACGAGCCCTAGTCTTCGACGGGGGCTGGCGGTTCAGTATCCGGTGTTCAGCTCCCCACCAGGCCTCGGCACCAAACGCCCATGGGGCCGTGGCGCGAACGCGAAGAAAAACCCACCCGTGGCCGGCATGTCGGTCGGCTGCGGCGGCGTAAGGGCGGCGGGTCGGGCTGTCGGCGGCGACCGGTCACGACTCCACGTACAGCTATCCCTCGCAAGCGACAGTTCAGGACCGGTCAGCGCGTCAACGTCAATGCCGGCAGCAGCTCACCACGGAAGAAATCAGTGCAACTTCACCGGCCACCACTGCACTTCGAGCTGACGAAAGTGCGCAGCTGGTCGTACGGCGAGATATCCGAGAGGCGCGACGGTGCCGGCGGTAGTCGTAGAGGGGGCCACGACTAGCGCCGGCATCTGTTCGCCGCCGCTGACGACTGAGGCGACTGCACGCCAAATAGCACGCCTACGGGTATGCCAGGCGTCTGAACGGGACGCGGACCAGGATTTCCTTCACGTCGGCGCCGCCTCCCACGGCCGTGCTGCCGAGCCAGGCGGCCGTGGGGGCCAGGAAGACGGCTCCGATCGCCAGGACGGCCACGGCCGTCGCCACGCTCGCGGCGTAGTCCTCCTCACCGGTCGTGATCCTCAGCTGTACCTGGAGCTCGCCGGACACCTGGGCCTCGCCCTCGGTAACGGGGTGCGTCTTGAAGACGGGCACACTCCCGGTGTAGATCACGGTACGTTCCACCGGTTCGAACTCGACGCGCAGGAAAGCCGTGTCGTCGCCGATGGTGCCACCGATCCGGGGTGTGCCGTCGAGCCCCGTGCTGATGCTGACGGACTTGAACAGAGAGTCGATCGCGCCCTTTGACTCGAAGCGCAGCCGAGAGCAGAGCTGGTCCAGAGCGACTCCACCGATGGCTCGAGCGCTGCCGGAGGCCACAGCCGCGTCCAGGGCCGTGAAGTCGGGGGACACCTCGCAGCCCAGGTTGTAGGCGTCGTGGCTCCAGGAGACCTTCAACGGCCCGTTCACCCAGAGCTCCATGTGGATGCCGGGGCCGTCCCATTCCGCGACCTGCCCTCGGAGGGTGTAGCTCAGGGACGGCCAGGGCGCGGCGTTCTCCGGCAGCTCGAAGACCTCATAGTTCGAGACGGCGAGCAGTAGCGGAGTGCCCGCCTCGGAAGGGGCGCCGGCCGGATCGACCAGTTTCATCAGGTGGGTCCAGGTACCCCCGCCCACATCCACCCGGCATCGGCGACGAGGCCGTCCTGAACTGTCTGGAAGTTCCGGACGGCCTCACAGAGTTCGTACGAGGCATGCCCGTCCCCGATCGGCGGGATGGCGTCCAGCGATGTGCCGTCGGCGGGCAGCCCGACCGCGTCGAGGAGTTCGGCGACCTGTTGCTGATCGGAGGCGTGGTTGGGGCACTGGGTGCCCTCGTCCGTCAGACCGACCCCTTCACGCAGTCCCCAAGGCATGGCAATCCTTCCGGTTTCCCCGGCCCCGCGGCCGGACGCGGCCTGGGACGCCCGGTGTCAGGAGTCCTCGAAGAGCAGGTCCTCGGGGGGATGCGTCATCTTCACGGTCTCGCCGTTCGAGGTCTCCACGACTCGGTGCAGGCCCACGCACCGTTGGCCCGTGGACAGGATGGAGAAACGGTCACCGATACCGGCCAGGTAGGCCGGGAAGCACGCCAGCGGCATGGTGCCGAGCCGGAGGTAGTCCACCAGCCGGCGGAACAGCTTGGGGAGGATCACGACGTCGTCCGTCAACGAGGCCAGACCGGTGATCTTCGCCCCGGTCGTGGTGACATCGCTCGGCCACAGGCCCCGCCCCTGGTCTCGGGCCTCCTTGGTCACGGTGGCCATCTCGACCCGCAGGCTGGTGAACAGGCTGCGGTAGAGCGTCGGATACACGAGGCCGGACGTGATCAGATGGTGATTCACCGTTGTCCTCAGCACGGCCTCGTCGACATCGATCTCCAGCCCGCTGGCCCCCGGGGGCGTTCCGCGGCCTGCCAGGGCGATGCAACGACCGTGGACATCGGAACCGCGGGTGAGGATGAACCCGGGAACCGACGCCGGTGTCGTGGCCTTCACCGTCTCGCCCGCACCGTGCTGGACATCGGTGAAGCCCAGCCACTTCAACATCTCGTCGCGTGCGGCGTGGGCGAAGTGCAGCGGCTGGTGGACACGGTTCGGGCCGTAGTGCGTCTCGAGTGCGTCGATCGCGTCAAGCCGCATCTTCGCGCGGCCCACAGCATTGTGCTCGACGGCGCGGCCCAGCCCGCCGCCGACCAGTCTCCAGTCCTCGAGGTCATCGGCCGTGAAGTGGACCGTGTCCCCGTCCGGCTGCGAGCCCTTGACATCGTAGAAGCCCTTGATCAGCAGCATGGGCATGACGACTCCTCCGCGGATGCAACGGGTGATTTTTGTCGGCAAATTGCTTTGGCCCCCACCTGTTACGGCTCTTCGCCCCCTGCTTAAATGGTGCGCTTCAATGAGTGGTCCCGCACCTCCGCTTGTTGTTTAAACGCATACGGCTCGTCAGTGTGTTGCGCCGGCAGCGCTGCGCCTAGGCGGACGGACATCTCAGTCGTCCGCCACTGCGGTCGCGTCCCGGGAAGCTGATGATCGTCGTGTGCTGACCGGATGCTCATAGGCGCCCGTCGGGCAGCCATTCCTTGCCGCGGGGCAGAGCTTGCGATGCCTCCATGACCGGCGAACAGAATTCACACCAGGGGGAGTTGACACGATGGCCCTCTCGACCCCATGAGAGAACAGCCAGCAGCAACCTTCCGCGGAGTCCCCACCGTGGTTGGTCCCCGACCGCCGTCACGGCTCGCACCACTGGGGCTCTGCAACGGCCACCACGCACCCACGCGGCAGGTGTTGCCACAATCGCGACCCGGACCCTGCGCTTCAGAGCTACAGATGCGATGGCCGCCGTCTGCGCAGGATCTGCGCTGGCTCCCTGGCGACGACCCTGTGCACCGAGATCACGCGCATCATCGCTTCGTCCCCACGCGCGTGGGGACGGATTCCTCAGAAGCCCGCCATCACGTCGTGTCTCACATCTACAGGAATTGCGGGTGTCGGCGCGGCCCAGAACACGGCCGCCGGCGGCCTGGGCGGTGCCCCGGGTGCGCTTTGAGTGCCCTCGCGTCGTCTCCTGCCGACTGCTTGGCGACCGGCCCGCACGCGCTCACTCAAGCCCTCGCAAAACAGGCCCTGACCTGGGAGTTTCCGAGCGTTCGCCTAGAGTGGAACGTCCTGGCGGACAGCATGTAAGGGGGGTTCCGTGAGCGAGGGAACCAGCGGATACGAGGCCACTCACATCGAAGTGCTGGAGGGGCGTGAGGCCATCCGGAAGCGGCCCGGGATGTACGTCGGATCGACCACCATCCGCGGCCTGCACCAGGTGTTGTTCGAGGTCCTTGGCCGGTCGGTGAACGATGTACTTGCCGGTGGTGGCGGTTGCGTCGACGTCACCCTCACCCCTGACGGCGGTGTCCGTGTCACCGACAACGGGCCCGGCGTCCCCGTCGAAGCGGCAGGCGACGGCGGCGGTGTCGGCCTCGAATCCCTGCTGACCCGCCCGCACGCCGGCGCTGCGCCTGGTGACCGTCACACGGCGGCCTGGAGTGTCTACGGCATGGGGCCTTGTGTCACCAATGCTCTGTCCAGCCGCCTTACGGCAGAGGTGCGGCGGGGGCACGTGCGCTGGGTACAGGAGTACGTACGGGGCGAGGCCGTCGCTCCTCCCGCCGCGGCGGGAGGAGCGACCGGAAGCGGCACATCGATCACCTTCTGGCCCGACGCCGACATCTTCGAAACGACTGAGTGCTCGTTCGCCGTGCTGGCCAAACGCTTCGGAGAGGTGGCCATGCTGAACCGCGGGCTGAGTCTCTCCCTGACCGACGAACGCCCCAAGAACGGGCTCCGGTCGGTACGGTTTCAGTACTCTGACGGACCGGCGGACGTCCTGGCCGCCCTTGACGCGGAAACCGGCGTGCAAGTTCCCCCGGACATCGTCGCCTTCGAGCGGGAGGACGAGAGGATGGCTGGGACCCTGGAGGTGGCCCTGACCTGGCACAGCCTGAGTGAGCAGCGGGTCCGGACGTTCGTCAACAGCGTGCCCACCTGCGAGGGGGGCACGCACGCGGACGGGTTCCGGGCAGGGGTGACGGCTGCGGTCAACACCCACGCGCGTCAGCGGCAGCTGCTGACGACGGCTGATCCCGACCTCACCGCTGAGCAGGTCGGCAGGATTCTGACAGCGGTCGTCTCCGTGAAACTGGACAGCCCCCAGTACGAGGGCGCCACCCGTGGCAGGTTGGGGGGCACCACCGTGCACGATTGCGTCGAGCAAGCCGTCCGCGAGTACCTCGGCGCATGGCTGGCCCGACATCCGGAGCAGGCCGCTGACATCATCGGCCGTATCAAGGCACCATCCTGGGACTGACGAGCGGCGGACCTCCTCCTCCACTTCTCCGGGACGGCCCTGCGAAGGCGGTCCGAGTGCAACTCGGTGCGGAATCAAACCCGGTGCCGGTTCGGGACCTTCACGGCGTCGGCATCTCGGGCAGCTCGATCACGGTCACAACCGAGTTCTGGAGGAGCTCGGCCCGTCGGCACCGGCGACGTCGGGTCCCTGCCTTTCTCCTGTCCCCGTGCGGCCCGCGCGTCTTCGTCCGTACGCTCCGGTTCTATCGGAGTGCCGGGCCCGACCGGAGTGTCGGCGTCGGGGCGAAGGGCGCCGTGTCCTGTTCGCAGGTGGTGCCGATCGGGGGGAGCCTGCCGTCGCGGAAGTAGCGGACCGCGTGGTTGTTGACGCAGCTGCTCGGATTGTCCAGCGCGGTATGGCCGTACCCCTTGAGGGTGAGCAGGCGGGCGTGGCTCAGCTCCCGGGCCATGGCCTGGCCCCCCTGGTACGGGGTGGCGGGGTCGTAGGTCGGATTGACGACCAGGACAGGGTGCGCGGTGCGGCGGTTCCACGGTCCGGTGTACTTCGCTGCGGCTGCGGCCGGCCATGTCGCGCACGGCTCGTTGGCCCAGGCCCACCAGTGCCCCAGATCCCCGGCTCGCGATGTGCTCAGTTCGTCGAGTACGACGTAGCGTCGCGGGTCCCGGGGGTTGGGGCTCTCCGCGCACATCACACCGAGAGGCTGTTCGAAGCCGGGGTAGGCCGGGGGGGGCCGGGAGGGGACGGAGGTTCCTGGGGTGCGGCTCCCTCCCACAGGCTCTGCAGCGTTCCGGCGGTGTGCTGCCAGCCCGGGTGGACCGTATAGAGGCCGCCGCGGACCTCGCTCACGACTCTTGCGTACGTCCAGGACCCCACCGGCTGCGCTGCGAGTCGGCGCATCAGCTCGGTGAACTTGGCGCGGGTCGCCGCCGGGGATCCTGCGGAGAATGCGCAGCGGCCGGCCGGTGCGCTCCCACACTGATCGAGGAACTGGCCGAGGGTGTCGGCGGAGCCGAGATCCGATTCCAGGCGCAGGAATGTGCTCAGCTCGGGCTCCTGCCTGGAACCGCCGTTCATCCAGGCACGCGGGTCGACATTCCCGTCCAGCAGCAGGCGGCCGACGCGGGAGGGGAACAGGTTCGCGTACGTCGCTCCCAGGAAGGTGCCGTAGGAGATGCCCCAGTAGCGCAGGGTCTTCTCACCGGCGGCGCGGCGCAGCCGGTCGAGATCCCGGGCGACGTCGGCAGTCGAGATGTAGCGCATCAGGTCCGGATCACGCTGCTCGCAGCGCCGCGCGAGATCGGCGTACGCGGCGATGAACGCCCTGCGTTCCTGTCCGCCGACGGGAAACGGCGGAACTCGCGAGTGCCATGCGTGGGCCTCCTCCGCGGTGTCGAAACATCGCAAGGGCGTGCTCTGCCCGATGCCGCGCGGGTCGAAGCTGATGATGTCGTACCGTTCGCGCAGCTGCTCGGGGAACTTCTCATACAGCTCCGGCAGCCCCACGGTCCCGGCACCGCCAGGTCCACCAGGGTTGAAGAACAACGATGCGGCCCGCCGTGTGGGGGCGGTGGCCCGGTGTCTGATCACGGCCAGTTCGATGCTGCGCCACCGAGGACGGGCGTAGTCGAGAGGCACCTTGGTCGTGGCGCATTCGAATCCGCGCTGCGCTTCGCCTCTGCAGGGCTGCCATCTCAGCACCGTGCCCCGGTCGCCTCCGGGCGGGCCCTCACGGGGAGGCTCGGCCGCACCTGAAGTGGAAACGACGGCGGTGGAGGCCAGTAGCGCTCCTGCCGCGCATACGGCAACTCGGCGCCGCCAGCTCATCATCAGTCCTGACACCGGCAGACTCCTGTACGAGGTGACTCATGTTCAGGCGCCGTCGGATGGCAGGCCCACCGCAATCCCGCGGGCCGCACACGTCTCGGGCAACAGACGGGTAGCCGAACGGGTTGCGGTGGTGCGGGTGCTTCGTGTGGAGCAGAGGGCGACGCAGACGAGGACGAGGGCGACATCCAGCCCATCAACGCGGACCAGGTCGAGGGGGGTCCTGGTCGTCGGCGCGTGCATCTGCAGGTGGGTGATGCCGTCGAGGACCCAGACCTTGGCACGGTTGGCCAGAGAAGCGGTGGTCTGGCAGATCGGTCGCGAGGCCCGCGTCCTCGTGGACGGGCTGCGTAGCCGCTCGAACAGCACCACAGCCGACACGTCTCGCCAACTGCGGTGCTCAGCGCACGTCGTGCCTGTCTCCGTGTCCGGCAGCAGGACCGGCCCGTGAGCTCGTACGCCGGACTGGGCCCATCGGCGATCTCGGTCTTCCGGGAGTCTCCGGCCTGTCCACAGGGCTTGGTTGCGGCAAGATCCAGCCGAGATGACTGTGTCCCTGTGGTGCGTACGGGCCGTAGTGGCGTGGGGCCTAGCAGGTGTCGTGCCTGCCTGACCAGGGGTTTCGAGCACTGGTCACCCGAGTGTGGGCGCGTCTCCTTCACGGGAGAGTGATGCTGGATGTTCCGGACAGAACGGGGCGGCCGGGCCGTGATCATGGTCCTGTCCGGCGGCACCACCAGCCGCCACATCAAGGAGACGTCGAATCATGTCCAAGCCTGTCACCAGCATCTGGGGCCCCCTTCCGGACGCTCAGCCCACCTCCGCGCGAGAAGCCGCGTGGGACAACACCTGGCCGCTCAGGGGCGGAACCGCCTGGGTGTTCTACAGCGAGCCCGACCAGACGCACGTCAAGCGTCCGGTGATCCTCGCCGACGGCTTCTCCATGGGAGCCAGCAAGCCCGAGGAGCTCTACGAGGGCCTGGAGAACGGGCAGTTCCCGTTCATCACCAAGCTCCGGGAGCACGGCTTCGATGTGGTGCTCCTCGGCTTCGAGGAACGCTCCGCCTCCATCCTCGACAACGCCGAAGTCGCTATCGAGTGCATCAGGAGGACGATCGCCGACCGCGAGGGCGAGGCCAAACTGACCGTTGGCGGCTTCAGCATGGGCGGACTCGTCACCCGCTACGCCCTGGCCAAGATGGAGCGCCGGCGCGAGCAGCACGAGACCGGCACCTACCTTTCCTACGACACCCCGCACCGTGGCGCGTGGCTGCCCATCGGAGTCCAGTCCTTCTCCCACTTCGTGAAGGAACACTGGGGCAGCACGCCCGTCACCGGCCCCCTTCTCAGCATGTACTCCAACCTGGTCAACAGCCCGGCCGCACGCCAGCTGCTGCGCTGGCACGTCGAAACCGGCACCGACACCACCCTCGACGTCGCCGGCGGCCAGGACCAAGAACGCACCGACTTCCTGGCCGCACTCGACCGGATGGGGAGCTGGCCCCAGATCCCCCGCCTGCTCGGTGTCGCCAACGGAACGGGCACCGGCGCCGGGAACAGCATTCCGGCCGGCGAACCCGCGATGACCAGCTCCGGGCTCCAGCTCAACGGCACCGTGCTGAACACCCAGGCATCCGGGACGCAGACCGTCGCTCAGCTCCACAAGAAGGACGCCACCCCGGTCACGGTCACGACCACCAACTTCCCCGCAATCGACGGCGCGCCCGGTGGCCTGTTCCCCGAAGCTCCTCTGGAGGACAACCCGGCCAACTTCGGTATGGCCGCCATGCTGGCAAAGATCATCGACAGGCAGAAGGCGGACCTGACCTACAACGCCTCCGTCTTCGTCCCCACCATCAGCGCCGTCGCGGCGGGCGACATCGACAACCACGACACGCTCTACGCCAAGATCGAAGCCGAGGACAGCGAACTCCACGACTTCAAGTGCGCCGGCAACAACGAAGGTCACACCGTCATGACCGAAGAACTCGGCCAGTGGATCCTGGACAAGCTCAACGAGGGGTGACGGCCCGCAGTGACCGCTGACGCAGGCCCGACCCACCTCCCGGCAACGGGCGGGCACAGTTCTCGCTGCACCAGCATGTAGAGCCTGGTAGATCGGTGGCACGCACCCCATGCGTGCCACCACCCGTTCTCCAGCCACGCGCACGAACAGTCGCCCGGGGGCAAAACGGATCACCGCGCGGTATGCCTCTCGCTATCTGCCGGGGCTTATGGAGATTGAGTTCGAAGTCCGAGGTGAGCCGGTCAATCCCGGCGGTGTCTTCTGCAGTCGAGGCGGGGAAGTGGCTGCAGGAGGGCGGAGGCGAGGAGAGCGGCCGCAGTGCCTCTTCTTGATCACGCCCGGGATCCGACGACAGTGTTAGCGGTCCCGCCAAGGAGCTGATCGGGCGCCCCACGACCGCAGCCACGTGCGGTGGCGCCGACGCAGCGGCCGGCTGGCCGGCAGGCCCACCCCCCCCATGCCGACCGGGCTCATCAGGTACACCTCGCGTTGCTGTGCCCATGGTTTCCGCTTCGGAGCCAGGGGCAGGTGGATGAGTGAGTGCCTACGAAAGGACCGACATGAGTGCCGGAGAGAAGGTCAAGGCCAAGACCGAGCAGGTTGTCGGGAAGGCTGTGCGGAAGGTGGCCCACGCGTTGGGTAACGAGACCACCGCAGCCAAGGGCGCCGCACTGGAGACTCGGGGCAAGGCTCGGGACACCAAGGAGAGGGCGAAGGACACCTTCAGGCGCTGACAAACGCCGCATCGTGGGTGGAGCCGGTGCGGGCCTGCCTGGGCATGTTCGTGCGTCCTGCGGTGTACAGGTGGGCCGGCGGCGCAACGACTAGCCCCAGCACACGTCGCACCAGCCTCCTCCGGCGTGTGTGATGCGGCCTTTTTCGGCCGGCGCTCGTCCCTCTGGGCGACACGACGGTAACTCCCGGTCGTCCGAAGATCGTTTAACTGATCGTTTGCGAAGCGACGTTCGAGGCATCTCAATCAGATCATGCTGCAGGGCGGGCTGCCGGGGTACAAGGTGGAAATCGGCGGGCACCCTCGTAGCGAATGCGCGGTCACTCACCGGGTCCTGCCCAGGCCGGAGCCGTGCGGGGCACCGCGGCGGGCAATCTCGGGCGTGATGCCGCGGACCCGGCGAGGCGGCGGCACACCTGTCCATGCGTAAGGGCGGTCGGCGAACAGTCGCCGGGGCCGGGCCTTCGCCGACGTGTCGGCCACAGTCAGGCACGGCTCTGCGTATCCGATGAACGTCTGCCGCTCGCTGGCGGCGGCTAGGCCGTGTGTGAGAAGTGGCTCCCGTGTCTCGCCTCGTACCGTGATGATCTCGGTGTGGGGCGCGGGGATCTTCTGATGACCAGTGGGCAGTGTTGTGCCCTTTGCTGCCGGTCGCGGTGTTGGGCAGGCCGTCGGTGTGCCAGCGGAAGCTGATCAATGGGATCCGCCGGCGGGTTCGGACCGGGGCCCCGTGGCGGGATCTGCCGGCGGATTACGGTCCGTGGCAGACGGTCTACGGGCTCTTCCGCCGCTGGCAACGCAATGGGGTCTGATCGTCGGTACTGACCAGGCTGCAAGCGCGGGCGGACGCAGTCGGGCTGATCATCTGGGAGGTGAACGTCGACTCCACGATCTGCCGGGCACATCAGCATGTGGCCGGTGCCCGGCGGGATGGCCAAACACAGAAGGAACCGCCGGGCGGCCAGCAGAGCGAACCTGACGATCACGGCTTGGGCAGGTTCCGCGGCGGCTGGACCACGAAGATTCACCTGCCTGTGGGCAAGGCCAGCGGCCGTTGTCGCTGCTGGTCACAGCAGGGCAGCGGGGTGACGGCCCGACGTTCACAGCCGTGCTGGAAGCTATTCGGGTTCCTCGTCCTGGGCTGGGGCGGCCCCGGGTTCGTCCGCTTCGGGTGCGAGGCGACAAAGCGTTTCATCGCGCGCGAACCGTGCCTATCTGCGGCAGCGCGGGATCCGCTGCACGATCCCGGAACCTGCCGATCAGGCAGGCCACCGCGACCGCCGGGGAGCGGCCGGTGGGCGCCCTCCGGCCTTCGACCGCGAGGACTACGAGGCCCGGCACGCGGTCGAGTGCGGCATCAACCGGCTCAAGCGGAACCGGGCCGTGGCCACGCGGTTCGACAAGCTCGCGGTCCGCTTCAAAGCAACCCTACTCATCGCCGCGATCAACGAGTGGCTGTGATCTGTCGGACGTCTCGGTCCCGCATGTCATGCCATGGGCGCCGCGTAAGGCGGACGTCCAGTTCCGCTACGAGATCAGCCTCTCGCCCGGCGGCCGGACCCGAATGCGGGGCCGGGGCAGGGGCCGCTGCCGCGCGGTGAGCCTGTCCCACAGCGGACCCCCGTAGCCTTCGCCCGTGGTGCCCTCGACCCAGGTGATCAAGCCTTCCTCACCATCCCGTCGGCAGGCTCCTGAGGAACGGGGCAAGCCGGTCGGCGATCACCCGGTCGTCGTGAGCGGAGGTGTGCCCGTCGCATCCGAGGAAGTCCAGGCCCGTCTGATCGAGGAACCAGTAGTGGACCCCGCTGTCGCCGGCGTCGTTGCGCTCCTCGACCACCTGCCGCACATGCTCGGCGTTTCTGTCGAAGCCGACGGCCACGAGGGTGGTGCCGGCACCGTAGCGGGTCCGTAGTTTCCGGAGGAACTCGCCGTAGGCGGTGCGGTAGGCGGCCGCGAGGCTGTCGGGCGTCCACGGTTCACCGGGGGTGAGGTCGGTGAAGTCGTTGGAGCCGAGGTTGACCACCACGATCTGAGGGCGCCACGTCCCCGGCTTCTGCCAGACGTCGCCGTCCATGTTCAGCAGGGCGCGGTCGTAGTAGGTCCGGTACGTGATGTCCGGGCAGATGCCGGCGACGTTGCGCACCATGCCGAGGCCGGAGAGGCCGTTGATCTGGTAATCGGCGTCCAGTTGCTGGGCCGTGAGAGCGCCGTGGCTCACTTCGGTGTTGGTGTTCCGCTTGAGCTGCTCCGGATTGCAGTCGCGGGTGCCCGAGACATTGCCGTAGCCCACCGTGATGGAATCCCCGATGAACTCGATCTGGCGGTCCCGGGGCGCCGGCTTGCTCAGTACGGCGCCCCCGAGGGCGGGGACGAAGCCTCCGAACGTGCTGGTGTCCCCCGGGGTGTCGTTGCGTTTGGCGACCCGGACCGTGTGCTCACCGTCCCGCAGGCCGTTGATCCAGTGCGTGGTGTCGCCGGGTGTGACGAGGGTGGCGACCGTGGCCCCGTCGACCTGGACGTCGTAGTCGGCGGCCGCGCAGTCGAGTACCACCCCGAGGCCGGTCCCGCGGAAGCGGCCCTCGAAGTACACCCCGGGCCAGCTGAACTGCAGCGTGGTCCCCAGGTCCTTGACCCGCCCTGCGGTGTGCACCTGCTCCGAGACGCTCTTCACGGGGACCAATTGCCTCAGCTCGTACCGCGAGCCCGCGTCCATCGCGGCAGGCGCCGCCGGGCGCCTCCCGCGCCCTGGCGTCGGGTTCCCTCCTCTGAAAGTCATCTGCGTGCCATCTCTCGTCCCTGTGGCGCATCGTTGGTCACGGCTGAACGTCCGACATTCCACCCCTGAATGTCAACCAATTTTGAAGGGAAGGAATTGATCAACAGGCGCTCGTTTTAAGCGACTTGTGGGGCGGGCCTTGACCAGCGCGCGCCAGTTCTCCAGGTGCGCGAAGCCGAGCTCGAGCAGGGCCTGGACGGCGGCCCGGGGCCTTGGCGTATTGACCCGCAGCGTCGCGACGCCCGGCACACCGAGAGCGCGCACCGAACGCCGCTCCACGCCGACTTAGACCGTGTCCTATGTGGGTTCGGCTCGTTGGGCCAGTCATGGGGCGGGGTACGTGGAGTTGGATTGTTCCGGACGGGCTGTGGGAGATCGCGGAGCCGCTGATCCCTCCGTCGAAGGTGCGCCCGCAGGGCGGGGGGACGCAGGACACGCCTGATGAGACGCTGTTCGCCGCGATCATCTACGTGCTGGTCAGCGGATGCGCCTGGCGGGCGTTGCCGCCGTGCTTCGGGGTATCGAAGTCGACGGCCCACCCGCCTGGCGGGCGTTGCCGCCGTGCTTCGGGGTATCGAAGTCGACGGCCCACCGCAGGTTCCTGATCTGGTCCAGAGCCGGTGTCTGGGGCCGGCTCCACGAAGAGATCCTGCACCGCCTGGACGACGCCGGCCTCCTCGACCTGACCCGGGCAGTGCTCGACTCCGCCCACGTGAGGGCTAAAAAGGGGGCGAACTCACAGGTCCGAGCCCCGTGGACCGGGGCAAACCGGGTTCCAAGATGCACGTCCTGTCGGACGCAAACGGACTGCCCCTCCTCGTCGGCCTCTCCGCCGCGAACACCCATGACAGCCTCGCGCTGAAGCCCATGGTCGAGGGTCACCAAACGAGACACGACCCCCACCGCGGTTGCTACTTCAAGCCCCAGCGTCTCCACGCCGACAAGGCATACGACGTTCCCCACCTGCGGAAATGGCTCTGGGGCAAGCACATCGGCGGTATCGCCCGCAAAGGAGTCGAATCCAGCGAGCGGTTAGGGCGCCGACGATGGGTCATCGAACGCACCATGTCCTGGCTGACCGGCTACCGCAGACTCAACCACCGATACGAACGACAACCCCGCAACTACCTGGTCTTCCTCGGCCTCGCCGCTGCCCTCTGCTGCTACAAACGACTTGCCCGACTCACCACATAGGACACGGTCTTAGAAAACTCGGCCTAGGCATCGTGCGAGCGTACGAGGCGAGCGAGTTGCCGACCCGCCATGAGTAGTGGTTCCTCACTGCGGTTGACCTGGGCAGTGACTTCGGCACCTTCCAGGGCGGAGATGATGGTGGTCGCCAGCTCCCGGGCGTTCTGGGAGGGGAAGCCGCAGCGCAGCAGCTTCTCTCGAACCAACTGTTCCCAGCTGCGCAGAGCGTCGGCGCACGCCTGCTGGATCTCTGAGTCGGTGCCGAGCGTCTCCAGGGCCGCTGCTGTGACTGGGCAGCCGTCGATCCAGCCTGACTCGCCTAGTTCGTCGGCGAGTTGCTGGGCGCAGGCCAGCACTGCGTCCGCCGGGTCGTCCTCACTGTCCAGTGCCTTACGCAGGAGCGTCGCGAATTCCTCGGTGCTGTGCTTGATCGCAGCGACGGCGACGGCCTCCTTGCCGCCCGGGAAGAAGTGGTAGACGGAGCCGAGAGTGGCCTCTGCCTCCTGGGCGATCTGTTTGATCCCCGTTCCGATGTATCCCTGGCGCTGCAGGAGGCGTGATGCGGCTACGACGATCCGGTCCCGTGTGCTGGTCTGCATGCAGCCACCGTAGCGGCCCATTGAGTAGAGCGTTCGTTCTAGGGCTGTGGTACGTTCTCACCACGC
Organism: Streptomyces sp. NPDC048560; assembly: GCF_040650955.1. NCBI lineage: Bacteria > Bacillati > Actinomycetota > Actinomycetes > Kitasatosporales > Streptomycetaceae > Streptomyces > Streptomyces sp. NPDC048560. The sequence continues at coordinate 39,276 of NZ_JBEZIJ010000012.1, read as the reverse complement.
TCTAAATAGAGCGTTCGTTTTAGTGAGGGGTGGAGTTCTTGTCATGAGCAGCACCAAGCAGTCGGTCACGGTCATCGGCCTCGGCCCCATGGGGCAGGCCATGGTCGGCGCCTTCCTCGACAACGGATACGAAGTCACCGTGTGGAACCGCACCGCGTCGCGCGCGGACGCCCTGGTCGCGCGCGGGGCGGTGCTCGCGCCGAACGTGGAGGAGGCCCTTGCCTCCAACGAGCTGGTCATCCTCAGCCTCACGGACTACGACGCCATGTACGCCACGCTCGAGCCCGCGGCGGCCGCGCTGGCCGGCAGGACCCTGGTGAACCTCAGCTCGGACACACCGGAAAGGGCCCGGACCGCGGCCCGTTGGGCAGCCGAGCGGGGCGCCGTCCAGCTGACCGGCGGCGTCACGGTGCCGCCCTCCGGGATCGGTCAGGCGGAATCGTCGACCTTCTACAGCGGCCCGCGTGAGGTCTTCGACCAGCACCGGCCCGCTCTCGAAGTCATCACGGGGCGGACCGACCATCGGGGCGAAGACCCCGGGCTCGCCGCGCTCATGTATCAGATCGGCATGGTCATGTTCTGGACCTCCATGCTGAGCTATTGGCAGGCCATCGCCCTCGCCGACGCCAACGGCCTGAAGGCGGCGGACATCCTGCCGCACGCCGTGGAGACCGCCAACTCGCTGCCGGGATTCTTCTCCTTCTACGCCGAGCGCATCGACGCCGGCCGGCACATCGGCGACGTGGACCGCCTTGCCATGGGGATGGCCAGCGTCGAGCACGTCCTGCACACCAACGCGGACGCGGGAGTCGACACCACGCTTCCGGCCGCGGTCGTCGAGCTCTGCCGACGTGGCATGGAGGCCAGCCATGCCGCGGACAGCTTCTCCACGCTGGTGGAGTTGATGAAGAAGGCCGAGGCATGACCACGTCTGCCGGGTGAGTTATTCACCGCGCCGGACATGATCAGCAGAGAGATGCTCCGGCCCACGGAGAGCAAACCATGCGGGCTCGCGGTGACTGGCAACCGATGCGGCCGACGGCGTAGCCGCAGCGAGGTGATCAACGGAAATCATTCACCGGCTGAGCACCGGCTGAGCACCGGCTGAGCACCGGAGTGCAGCGGAGAGAACTGCCTCAGCGGTTCGGGCCGTGGCGGACTGTCGGCAAACGGCACCTGCTCGGTCGGCGGACGGTACCTGAGACAGGCTCCCGCAACATGTGCGGGCCGTCTCTTACGTCACAGGGGACATTGGCCGAGGCATCAGCACCGATCCGGCGCTCTCGGGGACTTGCTGCCAGGGCACCCCATTGCGACTCAGTCGTGTCGTCGAGCGCTTCGAAGAGCGCCGGTCAGGTCCGTGCCGATGGCGACCACCTCGTGCGCGATCGTCACCGAGCGGTGCGCTGCTGCCCTTTGAGGCGAAGCTGGACTGTATGTCGACGTAGTCGGACGGTCGCAGATCATGCGGGTATGGATCTACAAGATCGGCGGACGCGGTTGCGGAGAACGGCGAGGCGGCTGCGATGACGCGGCTGCTGGGCGCGGGGGCCGGGGTGGATACACTCGACAGTTGACACACCCGACAGTGTTCGGCCAACTGCGCCGGAGCTGGCGGTGAGCGAGGGGCAGGCCCGTCCGCCTGCTCCTCGCCGTAGGGGCGGATCATGCCCGGACGGCGGGTGAGTTGCTCAACGCCTGGGCCAATCACCCTGCCATCTCAGCCGGTTAGGTGAGCATCGACCCTCTTGCAGAACCTGCGGTCTCGCCTCGCCATCTGTGTCCGCGGACCAGCTGAGCGCAGGACGACGTCCAGGACCCGGTCAGGATCTGCGGCGTAGCAACTGCTGAACCACGCCATGTTCGCTTCGACCACCGCCCACCGGTCAGCGGCCCCGCGCCCAGGCGCGATCAGAAGCCCGACGTCGACCACTACCGCGCTGGGCAGGCCACCGCCGCACATGGCCAGGAAGTCGTTCGCGAACTCCAGAACTGCGACTTCATAGCGGTGCCCGTTCAGCCGTTCGGCGTCGAGACGGCCGAAGGTGGCGTACTGCGAACCTGTGAGGACCTCGCCGTCCAGCACGTACAGACGAAACTCCGCTGACCAGGTCACCACGTCGCTGATCAGTACCGGCACGTCCAGTGACAACTCCGGTCCCGCCGGGAGGTGACTACCGTCGGCGTAGACGGCGGCCGGGAAGCTTTTGTCACTCGGCGGCTTGACGAACGCCGGCCGGGCCAGACGGCGCGCCTCGCCCACCGTCGTCATGGCAATGCGCCGTCCGGTGTACTCGTAGGGCAACGTGGCCAGCCAGTCGTCAGATGGCTCCAGGAGCGCTACCTCAAGGGCATCCACGACGCGTGCCGCGAAAGCGGGGCCGCCGTAGTAGTGGCCACCACGCTTCCCCATGGCGGAGCCTGTACCGCCATGGGCGGGAAGCACCTCTACGCCTATGCCCCGCCGATGCGCCGACCTCGCGAGCAGCTCGGATGTCGTGGTGTATTGAGGCGCCAACGCCAGGAAACCATGCTCTGTCACGGTCCCTGACGATGCCACCGATTCGGTCGCACGGTCCACAGCATTCGGGCCCACAGCGCTCCGGCTCACAGCGCTCCGGCTCACAGCGCTCCGGCCCACACCACTCCGGTCCACACATCGGAGCCCCACTCGACCGCACCGCGCCGGGCCGCGACATCACCGGAGCAGCGACCGCCTACGCGCTTGCGGCCCTGCCGCCGGTGCCGGGCGGACGAGCCTCAGGTCGCCATGTGTCTGGTGAGTTCGCGTGACCTCTGCTGCAGTGCGGCTGTCCACTCCCTTGCACGGGGATCCGAAGTCGTCTTGAGATAGCGGCTCTCGGCGTGCTCGGCCGCCTGCCAGTTCACCTCGATGTTCGCTTTCTCGGCCAAGGTCAGCACCGTGGCAACGAACCCTTCGGACATGGTGGTCATGATGGCGTTCCTGGTTTCGCTGTGCCAGGCGAGCAGGGCGTCGACGAACGCCGCGAAGGCTATGGGGTCGATCTGACACTCGTCAGCGTCCGTGGGGCTGATGCCGGATGGCAGACCCACTTGGGTTTGATAGACGGTGACATGGCTCATGAACAGCCGGGACGCCCCGTTGGGCGGGTTCCACAGGGTTCGGTCGCCCAATTTGTAGTACTGGCTCACGTCAGCCTCTCACTGCTGGTCATAGGGGGCGACGATACGGTCGCTCAGCCTCCCACGGAAGGTGAGCCAGAGCATGAGATATACCAGTGGACATGGGGCGACTGGACCCCACAGTCGCATCCACCGGCTGAGAACCGTGCTCGATCACAGCCAGGTGACGGCCAGCCAGACGGTCACAACAGCTGTGGCCATGAGCCCGACGTTGAGTGTGATCCGGCGGTCTTCGCCGGTCAGGTGGACGGCGATCGCACCGATCTGCAGGAGCGCGAACCCGATGGCCGCGGCCGGTGCCAGCCAGGGGGCGATGCCGGTCAGGGGCGGAAGGATCAGCCCGGTCGCGCCGAGTACCTCGACCGCCCCCAGCGCCCTCACGGCAGCCACGGGTATGCGATCGACCCAGGCCATCATCGGACGGAGTTGATCTCGGCTCCGGAAGACCTTCAGCGCGCCTGCGTAGAAGTAGAAGAGGGCGAGCAGTCCGGCGACGATCCAGTACGCGATGTTCATGATTCCCATCCACGGTCACCGGGCAGGTGACCGGTCGATTCCCAGGGCAGCCGTCGGAGAAGGCCAGAGCCATGGTCTGAGTGATCCGGAGGTTGATCGGCGGGAGAGCCCAGCTGCGCTGGTCAAGTGGAGGACGGCAGGGCCTGGCGGTGTCATCCGCGCAGGCTTCAGGCGAGGTCGGCTGAGGGCTCGATCGCGCAGGGGCTCATCGCGTGGGCTACGGCCGGTGGAGTCAGCAGCGGGCTGCTGGCGATCACGTCCTGGAGGTTTCGCAAGTACCCGCTCTTCGCTTCTTCGGTCATGCTCCGAGTGCACCGCCAGTGCCCTGCGACTGTCCAAGACCCATTCTGCGACGCCGATACCGTTTGGGTATCGTTGCAGCGTGGAGCTACGTACCCTGCGCTACTTCGTGGCAGTCGCCGAGGAACTCCACTTCGGCCGGGCCGCCGCTCGACTGCACATGAGCCAGCCGCCGCTGAGCCGGGCGATCAAGCAGCTGGAGACCGAGGTCGGCGCCCTCCTGTTCGCCCGCTCGCCTGTGGGCGTCACGCTCACCGCTGTAGGGGGAGTGCTGCTCGATGAGGCGCGGGCCCTGCTCGACCATGCGGACCGCGTCCGGGTACGAGTGACCGCAGCCGCCGGCGTCGCGGCCATCACCGTCGGCATTCTGGGCGACGGTACTGACCCGGGAACGACCAGGCTGGCCGCCGCTTACCGACGAAGTCACCCCGGCGTCGACATCCGCATCCGCGACACCGACCTGACCGACCCGACCTGCGGGCTGCGCGCCGGACTGGTCGACGTCGCCCTGACGCGGGCGCCGTTCGACGAGACCGCCCTGACGGTGCGTGAGCTGCGTACGGATCCGGTGGGCGTGGTCCTGCGCGCCGACGATCCGCTGGCCCGCCGCGGCCGGCTGCGGCTGGCCGACCTTGGCGACCGTCGCTGGTTCCGGTTCCCGGAGGGGACAGACCCGATCTGGCAGTCGTACTGGAACGGCGGCGTGCCGCGCGAGGGTCCAGTGGTGCGCGTTGTCCAGGAATGCCTGCAGGCCGTGCTGTGGAACGGCACGGTCGGCCTGGCCCCGCTAGGGCACGACCTGAGCGCAGAGCTGGTCGTGGTGCCGCTGGTCGACATGACGCCAAGCCGAGTGGTGGCGGTGTGGAACGAGGGTGACACCAACCCGTTGATCCGATCGTTCATCGAGATCGCGACAGCCGCGTACCGCCTCTGAGTACCTGGAAAACGGTGCTGCCGCAGCTCGTGGCCATTCGACGTGATCTTCTTGGCCGCCGTCTTCGGTCGGGGGAGTGGCCTTCTTCGCGAGCACCTTTCTCATACTGGGCCGCATCGGGTGGGACGTATCGTCCCCGCCCTTTCGTGCGTCTTCGCCGCGAGATTCGTTCGCCGCAGCGGCAGCGGCGTTCAGTGCGGCCATCAGGATCTGTAGCGCTCCGGTAGGCATCGCAGCGGACTCCCGGTGTGGACCCGCCACTTCGACGCGTCGAGCTGCCGCCGTAGACGCGGAGCGGTCCTCGTGGCCAACAGTGACAATCGCTCGTAGTCCCTAGGCTGAGCCGCCTGCGCCTGTGGTCAAATCCCACCCCTGTCACGTAAGGTTCATGCCGCACTATTGGCTATTACCAGTCAGGGGGCGGGCGGCGATGCCGGACACCAGGATCAATGAACTCGTGCGGATGTGGATCGACGGCTGGATCGTCTCCCGCGGCAGCTCGGACCCGATCGAGGAGCCGTGGGGTTGGACCATCGACGTCGGGCAACCCATGCAGGTTGCCCGGCACGTGCTGCCGGAGCCCACAGAGGCCGACGTACGCAAGATCGTCGCCGCGACGAGCGCGCCGGGGACATGGCTGAAGCTCTTTGCCGAAGACCATTCGGTTCTGCCCTGGGTCGGGCAGGGCTGGCGGAAGGACCGTCCCGGCTTCCTGATGGCAGGTCACCTCGAACCGGAGCGCACCGAGGTGCCGGCCGGTTACACGCTTACCAGTTGGACCCGGGGCGGCGTCAGCAAGGTGCTGGTCCGAACGGGCGACGGGCATTTCGCTGCCCGCGGACAAATTGCCCGCGTCGGAGATCAGGCCGTGGTCGACCAGATCGAGACCGCCGCCGAGCACCGGCGCAAGGGCCTCGGCGGCCTGGTGATGCGCACGCTGCAGAACACCGCGTACGAGGCCGGCGCGAGGACGGGCGTCCTGGTCGGCACTCCCGAGGGCCGGGGGCTCTACTCCTCGCTGGGCTGGACCACGTACTCCCCGATGGCGAGCCTCTGGTACGAGCCGGCGGATGCCGCCCAGTGAGCGGTGGACACATCGAGGCCTGGCCCTTGACTCGCACGGCAGGGCCCCGGCACCGCAAAGGCGACTCCTGAAACAAGGCAGCACAAGCCTTGCGCCCAGGGCCGGCCGTCACTTCTTGCCCGGTTGCCGGCGTGAGGCCCGATCGTACGGAGTGGAGCGTCGTCCGGTCAGAGTTCGAGGATGCGGCTCTTCTGGGCGGCGAACTCGGCCTCGGAGAGCACCCCTTGTTCCTTGAGCTGACTGAGCTCCTTCAACTGAGAGATCTTGGCGTCCATCGACACTGCGGCCGCAGGCTCGGGCTGGGGTGCCGGAGCGCCGTAGCCCGGCTGGGGCGGCGCCGGGGCGGTCTCCTGGTAGTCCTGCTGAGCCCATCGGCCGGCTTGTCGTCGTGACACCCGGTTGGAGACGGCGGTGGCGGTTCCGGAGATGACAGCGGTGCGGGCGACCCCGCGGAGCAGACCAGGCATGGCAGGTGTCCTTGTCGTCGGTCGGGTGTCGGCACGCTAGGAGGCGGATCCGGCCTCGGCAGCTTCTAGAGTCGCGAGGAGGTCCTCGGCCGGAATCCGTCCGTTGGCCACCATCCGCGCTCCACCACGCCGCAGGGCCGCTGCGAGGGGTGCGGCCCACACGTTCTCGTACACGATGACGCCCGCGGAGTTGCCGGGCTCGAGGACGGCGGCGGCCTCCTGGAGATCGTCCTCTCCGAGCAAGCCCGAGGAGGCACCCTCGAAAACGGCCAGGTCGAGTTCCCCGTCGCCGTCCATGTCACTGAGCATGAGCGCCCTGACCCCGCCGTCCTCGTCCTTGCGGACGAAGGACAGGTCGAGGATGCGAATGATGTGCCGGTCCACGAGATCGAGCAGTAGAGGCACGCCTTCCCCGGTCATGCGATTGCCGGGGAACTCCAGGATCAGGTAATCGACCGGTCCCATATCGGAGAAATCGTCGACGCTCATACGAACTCCTTGCCTGGCGGTTCTGCCTCCGGTGGTGCGACAGCCGCGTTCCGCCGGCCGCGCTCAGTGCCGCCTTCAATTCCAACACCGCAGGACACCGCACGCATCTTCGAGACTGTGGTGGGCCCGGGCTGCTCAGGTGAGTTCGTAGCGTCCGTGCGGCCCTGGACACCGTCGTGCCCCCTGTCCATATCTGCTGACAACCCCCCGTGGGCAGGCCTACGGCAGTCCCTCCCCAAGACCTTCGTGAGTGTTCTAGCTGTTGTACGGGACCCAGGCACGCCCGCCTGCGTCGTTCGTGCCGTACCAGTAGTGAGGCATTCCCTTGACGCTGGTGGTGTGGAACGGGCGGCCGCGGTCGTCGATGCGGATAGTGCCGGTGCGGCCCTGGGAGGACCAGTCGAGTTCGAGGTACCAGCGGGCGTCGTAGGTCTGTGTGGTCGCGGCGACCAGTAGCACCTCCGGGTCCTGGGCGGAGACGAGGTAGGGGAAGTGCATGGCAGGAACGGTGTGTCCGCTGTCGGCGCCGGCATTCGGGCGGGCGATGGGCCGGTCGACATCGAGGTTCACGGTGAAGCGGCGGGGTCTGAGGTCGCTGCCGCAGCCCTGGTCCATGGCGTACGCGCTCCCAGGAGCCGGGTTGCCTCGGCTGACGATGCGGACGCGGAGCGCCTCCAGGACCACGGCCGTGGACGTTCGCCCCTGGACCGCGATCTGCACCCTCGTCTGCCGCCCGTGCAGCGCGTCATGCGCCGCTGCCCACGCTTCCGCGTCCTGCTCCACCGGCGGCGGGGGCACCTGTGCGGGCGGCTTGTCGATGACGTAGTCGTGGTCGCATCCCTTGTCCCAGACCAGGGAGTCGGTGCTCCAGGCGAGGGGCAGGCCGGTGGTCGGTTGCGTAGCCGAGGTGGCACCGCTGCTGGTGGCTCGCGGGGCGGGCGTGGTCCGTTGGGCGTTGGGCGGCACGGAGTTTCGGGAAAGGGAGGGGGCGTCGTCGGCCGATGGCTTCGCCGAGTGGTGGTGTGCGCCGGGGGTGGTTGTCGGAAGGTCCGTCGCGCGAGAGAACTTCGCGTCGGCCGAGTGGTCGTCCGACAGGGTGGCCGTGGTGCCTACAGCGGCGAGTAGCGCGCAGGCAATGGCGGTGAGTGCCAGTACCTGGCGGCGGTGGTGGTACCAGGGGCGGGGAGCGGGGGAGAGAGCGGGCTGTTCCGCGGGGTCGCGTTCGCCTTCGCGCTGTTCCGCGGAACAGTTCTTCTCGATGAGTGCCCCGCCGCCGTCCCCGCCGCCGTCCCCGCCGCCGTCCCCGCCGCCGTCCCCGTCTCCGCCCTCGTTTCCGTCCGTGTGCGTGTCCCCCGCCGGAACCGCCGTGTCTGTCTCCGTGGCAGTGTCCGGCGCAGGCACCGCTGCCTCCGCCGAACCGGCCGTGCTCGCCCGCCGGCGAGCCGCCACTGCTGACAACCACAGTCGGTGCAGTTCGTGCCGTTCCTGCGGTGTGGCGTCACAGAAGGCCGCGAGGCGTTCCACGGGCGCGAAGTCCTGCGGCACCGCTTCGCCTGCGCAGTACCGGTACAGCGTGGAGGTGTTCATGTGGAGGCGGCGGGCCAGGGAGCTGTAGCTCCGGCCCGTGCGGTCCTTCAGCTGGCGCAGGAGCGTCGCGAACTCCACTACATCGGCCCGCATTACACCGTTCCTCTGTCGTCCGCCCGCGATCCGGTATTCCAGGCGCTCATGTTCCTGCACGTCAGATGGGCTGGAACGGTTCCACCCTCGCCAAAGGGGCGTCAGTCGTTGTGTTGGACTCCGGTGACCGCCGATGCTCTTGTTGTCGCGCCGGCCCCGGCTGCAGGGACCAACCGGCCTTGGGCGACATCCGACACGCATCCACTGACGCAGGCCCGACCGTCTGATCGGACAGTCGGGTGGCCGGCCTTCGAATCGGCCGCGGACGCGATGGCGGCATGTCGGTAGGCGCCTTGAGTACATGCAAGCCGGAACCGGCCGCGATCGACCACACACGGATCAGAAAAGGAACACACATGAACAGGAACACTCCCGCACACCGCCGGCCGGGTCGCCGAGCCGCCGCCGCCGTCGGCGTTCTCCTGGCTGTCGGTCTCGGCGTGTCGACAACACAGGTGTCGGCACAGGCGTCCGCCCATGCCACCGTGAAGACGTCCACTGCCGCGCCGCAGTCGGCCAGCGGCACGTCTGGCCACGTGGTGACCCGGGTCGCAGACTTCTACGGCGCTTACGTGGACGCGAAGGGCGACTACGCGGACCCGGACGTCACGCTGGCCACGGCGCTCCGCAAGCACTACCTGACGCCCGCCTTTGACAAGCGGCTGGCGGCCTGGGAGGAGAAGAACGGCGTGGACGGCGTCCTGCGTGCCCAGAACGTCCCGGCGCGGTGGACGGTGACCGACAACGGAACCGTGGGTAACGGCCACGAAGTCGTCGTCACCCTTGCCTTCGGCAGCGGCGAGACGATGCAGAAGACCAAGCTGTTCGTGCTGGTGGAGCGGTACGACCACATCGTCGACATCAGCACCACGACCGCCCGCTGACGACGGATCCGCGGCAGGCCTGGTCTGGCCGGCCAGGCATGCCGGGAGGGCACCGGGACGGAACGTCGACGGCTGCCCTCCGGGGACCCCTGGAAAGCCGATAACGATCTTGAGGGTTCTGGCCCCGCCGCATGAGTGGCGGGGCCACTGCCGACCATCCCGAGTTCGGCGATGAGAAGGTCTCGCTCACGAGCTCGTGCAGCTTGCTCACGCGGCCGCCGCGCTTCCGAGCCCCAGTGCGTGTACCAGTCGGCGCCGGTGAATCGCGCCGTACACTCCACCACCGTCGAGGAGTGAGGGTTGGTGGCGATGACCAGGTGCCGGTGTGCTGGTCTGTGATGTCCCCGCGTACGAAGTGATCGTCGTCCGGGTCGCCATGGGGCGCCATCCTGGCGTCAGCCCTGGCGTTCAATTCCCGCCCGCGGTGGCTGGTGGGCTGCTGCGAGAGCGTTGCGGACAGCAAGGCGGCCGGCCTGCCGGAACGCCCGGGGGTGGGAGTCGACCGGGTGGAAGCGCATGCGACGTAGGACCACCGCTGCAGCTGGAGAGAACCCGGTTGCTGGCTGTGTGAGTTCGTCGCGGATACCCGCCTCGACAGCGGCCTGGCACTCGGCCTGCCACGCCGGGTCGTCGTCGCCGTCAACTGCCAGGTCAGCGGCGATCTCGAAGGTGATGCCTGTTTCCCGCGGCTCGAAGTCCACTGTGACGTCCGCGAAGTCGGAGGGGCAGCTGGCCTGGCGAGCGTAGATGGCTCGGACGCCCTGGATCGGGTGAGGCGGGAACGTTGCAGTGTCGGATTTCACGGGTTCACGATAGCCAAATCTGCGTTTCCATCCACGGCTGGCCGGGTCTGCCGGGATTCAGCGTGGCCCGCGTCTCGCGCCGGCGCGCGGCGGGCCCGGGAGGAGTGCGGCGCACGGCGAGTGGCACGGGGCGGCAAGGGGACGCCCCGCCAGGGTGACCTGGCGCCGCGGCAGTTGGGGAGGCGCGATGCTCAAGCGGCGCACATTGCGCATAGTCGAGGAAGCGTTGAGGAACAGGGACGGCACGCTTTGGCTGATCGTCTTCATGGGAGCGACTGCATACACCGCACTCACCCTCGGTCGCGGCGCGCCTGGCTCGCCGGTCTGCTGCCACGGTGCCGAGGCGCGATCCTGACTTGCGGATTGCGGATTGCGGATTGCGGATTGCGGATTGCGGATTGCGGAGTGCTGAGTGCTGAGTTCGGCGGTCCGAGGGGGGTCTAGGGGGGTCGAGGTCTGAGTATGTCGAGAGGGTGCCACCGGCTCCGTCCCAGGGACATCAGAGGGACACAGAGCCGCCAGGCTCGCCGCGCTCGGCGGTTCGCCCTCCGGCACATCCGAGCTTCTGGAGGAAGTCGACGTGCCGACTGCGTCCTAGCCGATCTTGACGACGTCGTCGGGGATCAACTCTGGTCGTAGAAGGGCTGGGTGGCCCCGTACAAGCGCAGGGCGACGGCGTAGCCCTCGCCCGGATGGGTCTTGATCCAGTTGGTGGCGGGGGCTCCGGCCGGAAGCTCGGGGGCGAAGTGGAGATCGACGGACCCGTCCGGCTCCACGACGACGCGGGTGTCGAGGGAGTTGACGGAGGGGAACGGCTGTCCGTTGTCGATCATGGTGCCGTTGACCGGGCTGTACAGGTTTACGGCCCAGAAGAGGGCTGCCGGAATTCCGGGTGGCAGGTGGAGCCGGTACGTGTGCTCGCCGGTCAGGTACGCGCCGTCGGCGTCCCAGAAGGTGCTGGGGTAGTGGGCGCCGAGGCCGGGCATGTAATGGCGGGCTGGCCAGGGTGTGGGCCGACCAGTTGATCAAGGGGGAGAGGTTCTCATCGCGTGGCGGAAGAAGGCTGGTGTTGGCAGCAGCCTGCGTACGTAGGCGGTGGCGTGTCCTTGGTGCAGGGCGTCCAGGGCCACGTGGTCGAGGGCGCCGGGCTGCAGGGCCAACCGACCCAGGAGGCGTGCGGAGGGGCTGCGTTGTAGCCATGTGAGGACGGGATACGGGTATCGCAAGCGTCGAATCCGGCGCCCCGGACAGCCGTGAGGAACCGCCTGAGTCCGGATCGGGTCCGGATGCGGGAGGCACTGGCCGCCGCCGCCCGCGATCACCGATCCGGCGGAGTGACCATGGCAGCCACCACGACCCTTGTCCTCCTGGCGGCCGTATTCACACCACCGCAACCGCGGCCGACCGACCCCCGGCCCGGAGGGTGTGATCTTGCGTGAGCTGGCCAGCCGGGTGCACCCGATCGTCCGACGAGGCCAAAGCCGATCGCCGACAACGGCTCCGAGGCGGGCAGGAAGAGGAGTCGACGCGTGGAAATGTGCTCCCCGCACCCCCGCTGATCGAGGCGCGATCACAACGGAAGGATCTGTGGGATCTCAAGTCGGCTGCACAATCTCAGCGCCCGCTTCACGTCGGCTGCACCCCCCGTGTCCCTCGACGAGCACGCCCACCGCGCACGACACATCGAACTGGACGACGAGCCCGCCGCAGCACCTCCCACCTTGTCTCGGGTTACGCCCTCCAGCCGTCACACTCTCCGCGCACGGATCAGGGGTGAGCTATTCTGCGCCCATGCGTGGACAGTTCACCGGCTGGCCGGAGCAGGCCATGGACGTGTTGTGGCAGCTCCAGGGCGAACCGACCCACGCGACCCGCGAGCGCTACCGCGCGGACCGCGAACGGCTGGTCCGGCAGCCGATGATCGCCCTGCTCAACGAAGTCGCGGACACCGACCCCCGGTACGAGGACTTCTCCGTCTGGCACTACCGCACCGACTCCTGGTGGTGGCAGAACCAGAGCGCGGTGATTCGGCTCGGCCGCAAGGTCGAGATCGGCCTCCGGTTCTCCCTGGACGGCCTGCGGATCCAGGGCGCTTGGTGGTACCCCGATCCCGGCCAGGTGGACATGTTCCGCAAAGCCGTGGCCGCCGAGGGGAGTGGCCGCGAACTGTCCGCCATCGTCGAGGACGTGCGGAAGAAGGGCTACGACATCTCCGGGGACGTGATGAAACGCCCTCCGCGCGGCTATCCGACGGACCATTCCCGTACGCACCTGCTGCGCCACCGTTCGCTGATCGCCGCCCGTCCCCTCGGCTGCGAGGAGTGGCTGCACACCCCCGAGGCGGTCGACCGGGTCCTCTCGGCCGCCGCCGACCTGGACCCCCTGCTGATGTGGCTGGTCCGCCACGTGAAGCGCCCCACCTGACATGAGGAGGGCGCCACGCGGCAGGGAGAAGCACATCCGTGCCGCCGGGCCCCGCGCTTTGAAGGTGATGCGCACCTTCAGTACGGACCGGTCGTCCATCGCCCGCTAACCGTCCGGCACCTCGGCCCGGGGGGACGGCACGGTCGAAGACGGGCCCCGGATCGAGGGCCTGGAGAGCACATCCGGCAGAAGTCTGGGACTGAGACTTGCCCCGGCCGACGGGCTGTTCAGCGGCGAGACTGACCCAGGCGAGAGCGCCGGCGTATACAGAGGCCCGCGAGACCCTACCGGAACCTCCAGGACGCACCTGTTCGACCGACAACTTGCATAGCCCCAGCCCCAGTTGCTCTCGCTCTACGACTCCTTCTTCCTCCACGAGGGCTCAGGGCAGTCAGCCGCCCACCAGCACCACCACCCCGGCGGACAATCGCTTGGCCTGTCGGTGTAGCTCCGCCGATGAGGAACATCACCGCCGTGATCTGTGCCGATCACCGGCTCGAGGGCGGGTGTCGCCCAGCTCGACCCCACCCGCTCGGTCCTCGGAACAGCTCGCCGTCCCTGCTGCCTACGGCGAACGGCACACCGCTGCGCTGGGCGGGAATCACCTCGCCCCGGCGGGCTCGGAGACCTTGCCCTGGCGTACCAGTGCCGCAGTGGCCGCCTGGGCCGCTGCCAGGGTTTTCCTTGTCCACCACCGGCATCGGATCGGGTCCACACCCGCCCGTCGAACACTGCCGCAGCAGCGCGCTCCTGCTCGCCACCGCACCCATAAGCCCCCAGGGCGCCGCCGAGCTGATGTCACTGGCGTACCGTCGGAAGACCGACGTCGCGCCACGGCAGGGGCGGAGGCGGTAGCGAATTCGGAGCGACGGTGATGACGGCACCCCTGTCGCAACGGCTCGTGGGCGGCGTCGGATACGGACGGCGGTGGGCTGGTGTATTAGCTCAGGGCGTCATCGGGCGGTGAGAATCATTGGCTTCCCGCACGGCTCTCCGCCATCTCGGCCTCGCCGTTTCTGCCCAGTTCAGGCTGCGAAGACTCACTCAAGGGCTACCGGGCGGCAGAAGCCCTCTGGTGAGCGAGAACGCAGATGCCGCTGTCGCCAGAAGGGAGTTGACCCGGCCGAGGATGCGGTCGACACGGGCCGGGTTCTCTTCCTGGACTGCCTCCGCCAGGTCATCGGCGTACTCATGTGCCCGTACGGCCTCCGCGGGTTCCGCAGCGCGGGCGTCGGTTCGCAGGGCCTCGACCAGGTGCCGGTGGGAGACATCGTGCCGGTCGGCCTGGTGGCCGTAGCCCGACTGTGCCACCGCATGGGCGCTGTTGATGTTGGCTGCCACGAATCCGCCTGCGGATGCCGAGATGTTCACCGAGTCCGCCAACATGAACCTCTTCCGGTACTCGCTCCAGCCCCTGCGCGTGGGAAAGTACACGCTGCGGCTCCAGCCACGCACGCTGATCAACTTGTGTTTGAGCGGCTCGGCGAGGATGAGCGCGACGTCGCCCCGGTTCCAGCCCTGCTCGTCGAAATATCCCCGCATGTCCACGTCGGAGACCGGGCCCTTGGCCATGCGGCAGATCTCTCGGAACGCGACCTTTTCCAGATGATCTACCTGCGACCGGAGGATGGTCGAAGGCGGCAAGCGCCAGTGGTAGAACCAGTTGCGTGCAGCCCGGAAGCATCCGTAGGTGACCAGCACCAGGAGGACGAGCGTGATCACGAACTCCCCGTTCTTCACCTGCTCTACTCCCTCGCCTACGCCATGGCGCCCAAAGCGTCCTTATATTAAGGGTGTTGAGATTGATTGGGAATGGTCCTTCTCGGCGTGCCCCGGGAGTTCCGTCCGCATTGCACCCCAAGGCGCGTCCGGGCCTCCTGGACGCCCCGTGATCCTGCTCCTCATCGCCGCCCTGAACCTGCCGGTGGGGGAGTCCCCCTTCGGTGCTCTCTCGCCGGCTTCACGCTCCTGACGTCGGCTGCGCGATGAAGGGCCTGCGCCTGCGCCGTATCGGCCCGGCCCGCCGGGAACAGGCCGTTTCTCATGATCAGCCCCCGGCCGACGTGATTGGCACGACACCTCGTCCATGAACGATCTTGAGGGAGATGCGCCGAGGTCAGGGCCCGACGGGAGGCCGCTGGCTGTCAACTCCGGGAACAAACCGCCTTGCCCTTACGGGCATCGTGCCTCCCATGGGCAAAGTGAGACAATGCCCCTCGCGCTTCAGTTTGTGGGCTTCACGTCTGGACTGACGAGGACCGGGACCGGATCCGGCGCGGAATATCGAGCCCGGGACATGGACGAGAAGTGGCAGGTCTCCGTCGAAGGCGATGTCGTTTTCATGCAACGGAGTTGGACCGGTCGCGGCGTCTATGAGGCGTCCTTTGTCCCTGTGTCTGGTGGTGGGAGGAGGAGGATCGCATCTGCCGTGGTGGAGGCCGATGGGAAGTGCTGTTGGAGCATTAACTACGAGTACGACCTTCTCATGATGGAATTGATCATCAGCGCGGTCGTCCTTGGTGAGCCAGCCGCCGACCTCCGGGCCGAATTCGTGGAGCTGACTGCCCGGCTTCCAGATGGAGTGATCTTTCCTCGGGCGTGGTGCAGACAGCGTTCTGGGATTGCCTTCTGGATCGTGAGCTCTTGAGCCAGACGAGCGCTGTTGCGACCTCGGGCCATGTACTGGATCGCGTGTCGCGAGCGCACGGATCATGCCCGGCCGTTGTTCACGTTTTGGGTTCTGGTTCAGTTTCCGTGAGCGGGTCACGGTGGTGGGTGTGACGTCGTCCGAAGGCGGGGTTTGGTGTCATCGAGCTCGCCTGGTCGGCTGCTGGTGGGTTCATCCTCGCCGGTGACGTCCCATGGCGGTGGGGGTGGTTGTGGGCTCAGCCTGTGAGGAAGGCACCTTCACGGCATGGGCGGCAGACGAATACGTAGCCGAGCTGGCCGCCGAGGTTCATCGCGGTCTGCGCGGAGATCCCTGCTTCCAGATGTGCCGCGAATTCGGTCGGGCCGGCGCAGGAGGGGCATGTGGGCAGCCGGTCGTCCTCAAGGTATGAGGGGCTGCCTCCGAGTGACCCGAGCACTTCGCGTTGTTTCCCGAATCGTTCCTCGGGTTCCCACTTCCAGCCCGAACGGGCAAGGTCGTATGCGTCAGGCGCGACCTCCTCGTCGTGGTCGTCGTTGGCTTGGGGGTCGAGGGTGACGACGTGGGTGCGGATGGCTGAGGTGGCGGGCAGGAGCGTCACTCCCTTCTCGGGCACTGCTACCGGCTGCAGTTCCTCCCGGGAGAACAGATAGACCCGGTTCGCCCCGGAAGTAGCGTCCCAGGATTCACATGCGCCGGGGTCGTTCTGGCACACGAATACCGACAGGACGCCGTACTCGACAGGGAGATGGGCGAAGAATTGCAGCGGCTCTCCGCAACAGGAGCCACACAAGGGCCAGGTGAATCCTGCGGGTGCCAGCGGCACGCCCCCGGTGCGCGGGACGTCGGAGTCCGCCGGTGCGGTGCCGTCGTAGATCATCAGAGTTGTCTGCATGGCGACAGGCTACGGGCGGCCTACGACACGAGAGCCTGCGTGCCGCTATTCCAGCAGTGCGGGGGCACACCTGCATCACCGCACGCATCACGGTCCGTGCCCGGATACGAGGCCGTGCCCCGGCGCAGTTGACGGTGCGCGCCCATGTCCAACACCGGGTTGGTCGCCGGGCCCGGACCAGCTGGCGCCGCCCCAGTCCCGCGCTGGTACGCGCACCCCGCACCGCCTTGCCGGTGGCGGCGAAGGTGAGCGGCACGGGGAACTCCACCCGCAAGTTTGACGCGGCACCGTGATGTGGTCGGGGAGGCGCGATGCTCCAGCGCGCATGCTGCATAAACGTGCATGCTGCGCATTGTTGAGGATGTATTGAGAGTGGGGACGGCTGTTGTGGCTGATCGGCCTAATGGGAGTAGCCACTCTGCGGCCGCATCCCGTCGGAGGTGGCGCGCCTGGCTCGAGGGTCTGCTGGAGCAGTGCTGAGGCGCGATTCAGTATCTGGGGGTTCGGTTGGCCTGTGGATGTCGAGGGCGTGTCACCTGTTCCGTCCCAGGGGCATCAGCGGCCATTATTGGCCGTGCAAGGATGAAGGAGGAACCGGCATGGCGATTCAGCGGATGGACAACGTCGGGATTGTTGTCGAGGACTTGGATGCCGCTATCGCGTTTTTCGTGGAACTCGGTATGGAGCTGGAGGGCAGGGCAACGGTCGAGGGTCTTGTCGCTGACCAGTGCACCGGACTTGAGGGCGTTCGCTGTGACATCGCAATGGTCCGGACCCCGGATGGTCACAGTAGGCTCGAGCTGGCGAAGTACCGCTGCCCTGCGGCGCTCAGTGCCGGGCCGCGCGACCGGCCGCACAACATTCTGGGCACGCATCGCGTCATGTTCGCCGTCGATGACATCACGGACACCGTTGCCCGCCTGCGACCTCACGGCGCCGAGCTCGTCGGCGAGATCGCCCGGTTCGAGGACAGTTACCTGCTCTGCTACGTCCGCGGCCCGGAGGGCATCATCGTCGGACTGGCCGAGCAACTGCGCTGAGAGAGAGAAAGCGAGTTGTCCGGCCGAACGAGCTCGACGCGCCCGCCGGACACAGGGAGTGGGTCGAGGCGACGCTTGTATCCAATCTCGTGGTGATCGAGGCCGCCCATAGATCATCGAGGTTCTGAACTGACCGGGTCAGCCTGTCCACGGTGTCGGTGCAGGCGCCGTCACAAGTGAATGCCGGACTGCGCACGTGGTTCCTGCGGATCCGGAACCTTGGCCAAACGATCCGGGAAGCCGGACCCTCACGGTTCATGGCTTGGGGATGAGGCCTGAGTGGGTCGAGCACGGGCGGGATAGGAGCTGATGCGTCAGGTGACACTTCCAAAGATCACTGAGCGTCGAGAACTCGTTATCACGGACGTCTGTGCCTGAGGCAGAGGTCAGAGAGGCGTCAGGAAGTAGGCCAGCACCACGCCGTAGGCAGGATCAGTCCGGATAACAGCAACGAGAGCAGGTAGGGATCTCTGAAAGCGGCTCTGACCGGACTTCCGTGATGTCCTGGTTCGCCCAGCCCTGGCCACAGCAGACCCCCGGTGCGGATCACCGGTGCGTCTATACGGGTCACTTCCGGGCGTCCACCGAGCGAAAGACGCTCGGTGGGGGTAGGTCGCTTCGCGCAAGGTGACCTTGGGATCCGTGAGGAGATCAGCTGTGTACGCAGTAATTCGGCGTTACGAAGGAGTGACTGACTCTGCCGAGGCGGGACGCCGAGTGGATGAGGGATTCGTGCCTCTCCTCCGCCGAGTCCCCGGCTTCGTGGCCTACTACTGGGTGGACGCCGGGGACGGAGTGATGCTCTCCACCAGCGTCTTTGAAGACCAGTCCGGGGCCGAAGAGTCGATCGAGCGGGCGGCGGACTTCGTGAGGGACAACCTCGCGTCGCTGCTCCCCAACCGTCCTCAGGTCACGGCCGGCATGGTTGTGGCTGCTGGGTAGCGACCTACGAAGGGGGCCGCTGGATCCCCGCCACCTCCACTCCGACGACCTGGCCCTTCACGAGACTCCGGTCAGAGCCCTGAAAGCGGTTCTGGACGCAGTTTGGTGAAGGGCCATATGGCGGACCGGACATGTGTACGGGCACTCTGGCAGGGTGGGGGAAGGAGGCGCGTCCCGTGCGGCAGAGGGCTGGATCTGGAACGAGAACGTCCAGCCCTTCTTGGGCCTTCTGCCTCGCTACGCCGGCTACGACTTCGATGACACGGACTGGCGGGCGGTGGAACTCGGCATCGAGGCTACCGATGACGAGCATCCGGATCGCTGGTACAGCTACCCGCTCATCGGATTGGACCATCGGGTCGAAGCGCATCTCGCCTATGCCGCAGGAGGCGACGAAACTTCTGTCCGTGCGGTGGAGGACTTCGATCCTGAGCTTGGATTGAGGACGGACACGCTGATGGCGGCGTTTGCAACCAGATCCATGCCGTGAGACGAGCGAGAGTCGCATTCCTTATGGCTGGGTGAGGATGCGGGTCCGGAGGAGTTCGAACGAAGCCCAGCCACACACGGCTCTCTTGAGTGTTTTCACCCGGTTGACGTGGCCCTCGACGACATCTGCGCCGCCGGACTCACTCGACCTGATCGGCTGCAGAGTCATGGGCTTTCTCGTTACTCCACAGCGCGGCCGATGAGTTTGTGGCTCCCGGCTGGTCCAAGCTCGTAACACCCTAGGAAGGGACACCGCCATGTCGGAGCTTCTTGTCGACTTCATCACCTCCCTCGACGGCCACGCATCGGGAGAGGGATGGCCCGGTTTCTGGGGCCTCGAGGGCCCGGAGTACCTCGCATGGCTCGGCGAGCAGCCCGCGGCCACCTACCTGATGGGAGCGAATACCTACCGCCTGATGTCGGGCTTCGCCGCAGGCGAGGTCCCGAATGGCCAAGACGAGTTCAGGCCCGAAGAAGAGGCGTCCGTAGACGAGCTCACGCAAGCGTCCAAGGTGGTGTTCTCCTCCTCACTCGAGGAGCCACTGACGTGGGCCAACGCCACCCTCGTACGTGACGACGCCGTCGAGGCGGTCCGCGCCATGAAGTCGAGCGGCTCGGGGCTCCTCAGCACGATCGGTAGCCTCAGCCTGTGCCGGTCCCTGCTACGTGCCGGACTCGTCGACCGCTTCCGGGTCGTGATGTTCCCGGTGATCACCGGGGCCACGGGCGAGGAACGCATCTACGACGGCTATCCGGACGTTGCCCTCGAGATGATCGAGCACCGCACCTTCGACGGCCGCATCCAGCTGGTCGAGTACAAGCCCCGCGTGCTCGAGCACCCGCCGCTCGGCGTCCCTGCGTGACGTGTCGCCCCGTCCGCCGGTCTGGACGGCCGTCAGGCCGGCGCCGGCGGCGCGGAGCAAGACCTGGCTGAGGCGCGGCTCCCGCACAAGGGGCCCTATCCCACCTGCCACCCCGTGCGGCACCGAACCGCCCAACGCAAATCGATCACCTCGATACCGCCCAGGAACGCGGTGAACCACACCCACGAGCGCGGCCCGAAGACAAGCGCACCGCGCCACCCACCGGGCTCCGGCCACGAGTACGGCCGCACCAGAGCCGCAGCGATGGTTTCCATGATTTCCCGCCGACCATCCTCGGGCAGTTCATCCAGCGTCGCTTCCGCATGGGACGCCAAGTCCACCGCCGTGTACGGCATCTCGCACCCCCGTGCTCATGAGCAGTGAAGGCAACACCGTACGGACCCCAGTCACGTTGCGGGACAGCAGTCGGCTCCGCTGCTGTTGCTCCCAACCGAGGAGCATCGCCTCGAACATTGCCGGGCTCGGGTCCAGAGCCCGTACGTTTCCCGGGACGATCAGCCGAAACGCACCCGGCACATCGACACTCCGCACGGCCACTCCCACGGTTGCATTCAGTGCAACATCGTGGCGGTGGCTCACCATCGATGTTCCAGTGTTTGCAGACGTCCCGCTTGTATCCCTCGCGCAGTTCGGTCGCGCTGGGATGGGCTGACTGCGGCCGCCAACGTCAGCAGCGCGAACGCGGCGACCGCTGCTGTGGAGCCGGGCGTACCGGGTGCGTCGAGTGCGTGCGCGGTGGGTGCGGTGGCGAGCAGCGGGAGTGCGGTGATAGCGGCGGCCGCTGCGAGGCCCGCACGAGGATATTGATCATGAAGCTTTGGTACCGGCTCCATGATTGCCGTGGTGACGAACCGAAGGGGTGTCACCCCGAAGCGAAGTAGGTCGTATTGGCCACCCGGTCGACCCTGGGTCGCTCACCCAGGGCCAGCAGACCCAACTGGCTTCCAGGCGCCACGTGCGCCGCCGCGAGTACGAGCAGGACGGCGGCCCTACCCCGGAGGCAACGGACCGCTGGACCTGGATTCTGATCGTCGCCCACACCCCAGCTCCGGCTCGCCCGCCCCTCGCCGAGCACCTCCGACGACCCTGGGGGAAAGCCACCCCCCTCCGACCGACTCACCCGGCCCGAGTCCGCCGAGAGGTCAGGAACATCCGCGCTCACTCGCCTGCCCGGCGCGTGTCCCCAATCCACAGGCACCGGCCCCGGACGGCCACCTGGCTCCAAGAACAAACGTCGGGCACTCCGCTACGACATCGGCAAGTGACCGTCAAACGCCCCGAGAACCTCAAGGCCATCGGCAGACCCGGCAGGTCCTGGTAGATGGCAAACAAGCTCGTCAAGAATGGTTGACGGCTTCTCAGCGACCTCGCGGTCCCTTGTCGTTGCGGGAGAACCGCATCGGCGCGTGGCGCGTCCATACCAGTGATCTTCGCGGGCGGCATCGTGAGATGACGGAGCACACCTCCGCCCGGCGTCTCCCGAGCTTGAGTCCGAGAAGCAGTTTCCTGACCGAGTGGCACCTCTCAGGGGGAAGACCCATGCCCAATCCGCCGCAGCCCTGGTACACACCGGGCTCGCCGCAGCAGCCCGTTCCCGGCAACCCGTATGCCTCGGAGGGCTTCGGGCCACCGCCCGGAGGGCCACCGCCCGGAGGGCCACCGCGCCGGCGGCGCTTCGGCGGAGCACCGGTCATCGCGGCCGCCGTCGTGCTCCTGCTCGTGGCCGTGGGAGGAGGGGTGTACGCCCTCGTCGACCGAGGAATGGACGGGCCCGCCACTCCCGTGGCGAAGGAATCATCCGGCCCGTCCGCGCCGACGACCCCGCCTGGTTCCCCAGCGGTCAACACCCCGCAGGCGAAGCACATACCGACCACGGAGGAAATCAACGCCGCACGAAAGCCGGGGGAGGCGGCGGCGTGGATCGTCGATGACAAGACCGACCTGCCCAGCGGGCGCCAGAAGCTCTACGACCTATGGATCGTCGGCGACACCGTCGTCCAGACTCTGCACAGAAAAGTCGCGGCCTACCGTCTCTCGGACGGCGCCGAGGTCTGGAGCATGCCGTTGCCCGCTCCCGTCTGCGAGACACCGGCCAACCCCACGCCCGATGGCAAGGTCGTGCTCGTACACCACAAGAGGCCCGACTCCGGGAGGAACAACCGGTGCAACCAAATGCAGATGATCGATCTGAGGACCGGGAAGCCGGGATGGCACAAGGAGCTCCCCGAGACCGGTGACGGGGACAACACCTTCATCGTGCACAGCGCCATCAGCGCCGGTACTTTCGCGATCGCCCGGAGCATGAAGGCGACCGCCTATCGGGTCGATGACGGAACCGAGTTGTTCGAAATCCCCTGGGAGGACCCTGGAAAGTGCTTCCCGGACGACGTGGCGGGCGGTTCCCGGCTCCTGGTGAAGTCCGACTGCGCGATCGACATCGACCAGAGCAAGAACCACAGCCAGCTCCGCGAGATCGACCCGCTCACCGGCAAGGTCCTGTGGCGCCACCGGACCAAGACCGGATGGAAGGTCGGAAGCATGATCTCCGTCGATCCGGTCGTCTTCACCACGGAAAACGCCGTGGACCACATCGACGACTGGCGGGTCGTGGCCCTGAGCCCGGGAGGAAAGCCCGGCGCCACCATCGACCCACGGGGCACGAGCATCGAGCGATGCGCCGGGGACGGGAGCGGCGGCGACATCCAGCCCTGTCGCGGCACAGCGGTCGGACATGGCCACATCATTCTGGGCGGCAACGACAGGATCCGCTTGTACGACCTGGCCAGCGGGAAGTTCCTCTGGGGGGTCAAGAACAACGAGCTGCGCACCTTGCACCCCCTGCGTGCGGAGAAGGGCAAGGCGGTGCTCGTCTACGAGTCGGCCACACCGAGCCGCCCCGGCCGGACCTTCCTGATGGGCCCGGGTGCCGCGGGTACGGAAAAGGTGGTGCTGCGACACCCCCCAACGACCACGGCGCAGGAGTACGAGATGGCCGGCGGACGGCTGGCCTATGCCGGCGGACGGGTCGTCCTCACGTCGGCGGGCGTGAGCGGCGACGACGACCAACACGAAGCCCGCATGCTGTCCTTCGCTCCCGGCCCGCCCTGACGGGCACCGGGCGGGTCGATCGCCCATGCACGCCGGGCACCAGGCCTGCTCTTCTGTGCCGCCTCCGCGAACGTTTCTCTCCGGACAGCATCAGGCAGCAGACTTACCCTCACAGCCTTCGTCGTGGTCACGTGCACCTCGGCCGAAGCACATGATCAGACGATTGCCGCCCTCGCGTCCGGCCAATCCCCAGGTGAGCGACTCAGTTCGAGGCCGCCAGGGCCGCTAGATAAAGAACAAACTAAGTGCCTGTCTCCGAACTCCGAATGTGAGAACAGGACGGAGACGAAAGCCCGGTGGCCCGGGCCGGCGAGGGCCCGGCCACCGGTGCGATCGCAGGAGCCTAATTCGAGGGCTTCTCGAACTGGATGTGCATGACAGGTCCGCCCCTGCTGCGCTATGGCGAGCAGCTGATCGACAAGACGCTGTACCCGGACCGGGCCAGCGCTCCGAAGGACGAGCCGCTCGTCGAGCAGCTCCTCGCGGCCGGCACGCGGAAGCGGCCTTCGGGAGCCGGGTTAACCCTCGGTGGCCTGTGATCCCCCGTCCGGCCAGGGCCAGTTCCTCGGCCTCCCGCATGTGCTGGCACACGGGGCGGTCGTACGTCTTCGTCAACCTCGCTCGCGAGCCCCGGTTCGCCAAACTTGGTCGCCAGACAGCGTTTACGACCTGTGAATCGCCTCCGACACCAGCTCGCCGGACGCGTTCCCGGCCCCTGGATACTCCACTGGTTCCGCCACAGCCACGCCACTGCGCTGTTGCCGGCCGGGGTCCCGGTCCACGTGGTCTCTCGAAGACTCGGGCACGCCGACGTGCAGACCCGCTGCACACGTATGCCCACGTCACCGAGGACGCCGAACTGAGGGCCGTTGCCGACCGGAAGGCGCTGACCTCCAGGTGGCGGGCCACGATCGACGTCGCCGAAGAGATCGGACCGTGCTCATGAGGGTCAACGTCACGCTGGAGAACCTCAGCGAGCCGGTCGGCTTCTGTCCGGAGACCCTGGAGACGCAGTGGTCGCGGATCTCGCCGGGACTGCCGACTGTTACTCGGAACTCTCCTGACATCTCCGGCGAGTTCGCGGAGGGCTTCACCCGCCCCGTCGGACGGACACTTGGCCGGCGCTTCACCCTCGCCGTCGGGGATACCGGCCCGACGGCAACGGCCCGGCTCGTCCGTGCACTCCCGGGGCAGATACAAATGCCAGTCCAGCGGGCACGACGCAGTGTCGGTGGCGGCGTGGACACTGACCGCGACCTGGCAGTGCGCCCGCTTCCCCAGGACTCCGCAGTACTGGCGGGCAACGCCGGCCGAGGTCCGGCCGCACTTGGGAGCGACACGTCGTCGATCACCCACACCTGTGGCGTGATCGCCTCGGAGAGTCGACGAGGGATCCGTTTCCGCACCGGCAACGGATCTCACGGCGACTGGTTCACGAACTGCTACAGGGACTGCACCTTCCCGTCCGGCAGCCGCGCGCCATCGGCTGGATCGACTTACGCCGACCGTCCAGCATCGGGCCCCGCAGATAACACGCGCCCCACTGCCGCTGATCCCGCCGCACCGGAAGGGCGCCCGGCCTGAACTTCAGGCCGGGCGCCCTTTCGTCGGGGCGTGCGCGTCAGGACGCGGAGGCGCTGCTCGCCGCGGGTGTGCCGGCCAGGATCGTCTCCTCTACCGCTTCGTACCGCATGCGCTGGTCGGCCGGGTCACGTTCGTGGAGCACCGTGCCGAGCCAGCCCGCGAGGAAGCCCAGCGGGGCCGAGAGGATGCCCGAGGTGGTGAACGGGAACCAGTTGAAGTCCTCGTCCGGGAAGATCGCCTGGGGCGATCCGGACACCAGGTTGCTGCCGGTCATGAGGATGAACGCGGAGGCGCTGCCGACGATGAGAGTGCAGAGCAGTCCCGTACGGGAGTAGCGGCGCCAGAAGAGGCTGTAGATGAGGGCCGGTGCGACCGCGGACGCGCCGATGCAGAACGACAGGGTGAGCAGCGCCTGAAGGTTCAGATGCCGTGCACCGGCGGCGATCGCGATCGCCACGAGCCCGACGCCCGCCGCGGCGGTCCGGGCGATGGCCATCTCTGCGGAGGCTTTCAGTTGCGTCTTGCGGCGCAGTCCGTGCGTGATGAGGTCGTGCGCCAGCGTGTTGGCACAGGCGAGGGTGATCCCGGCGACCGAGGCCAGCAGGGTGAGGAAGATGGCTGTCGCCACGGCCGTGAACAGCAGTGTCTCGACGGTCGTCTGGTCCGTGCCCATGACGGCCTGGCTGACCATGAGGAACGCTGTCTTGCCCTGCGGGTCGCCGGCGACGATCTTCTGGTGGCCGACGATCGCCGCCGCGCCGAAGCCGATGACGGCGATCAGCAGACAGGTCACGACGACGGTCGACACGGCCCAGGACATCGAGCGCCGCACGGCTGCAGCGCTGCGTGCGGTGAACATGCGCATGGTGATGTGCGGCAGCACCGCGGCGCCGAGCACGACCGTCAACTGAGTGCTGATCATGTCGAGTTCGTTGCCGCCGAACTGCAGACCGGAGGCGAGATAGGCGTCTCCCGCCCCGCTGCCGCGCTTGGCGGCGTCCAGCAGGGAGGGCAGGCTGAAGTCGAAGCGGTTGAGGATGAGCGCGGCGATCGCGAGGGACGCGCCGAGCAGGGCGACGGTCTTGACGATCTGGATGAAGGCGGTGCCCTTCATGCCGCCGATCGCCGCGTACGCGATCATCAGCAGGCCCAGGAACACGATCGCCCCGGTCTTGAAGCCGTCGGCGTCGAAGCCGAGAACGACGGAGAGGAGATCGCCGGCGCCCGCGAGCTGGAAGATCACCAGCGGCAGCAGTGCCGTCAGGGTGACCGCGGCCGTCGTGATCCGCACTGCGGGGCCGGGGAGACGCCGGGTGAAGACGTCGCCGATCGTGAACTGGCCGGCGTTACGCAGCGGTTCGGCGAGCAGGAACATCATCAGGACCAGCGAGAGCACGGTGCTCAGTACGAGCGTGACGCCGTCGTAGCCGACGAGCGCGATGATGCCGATGGTGCCGAGCACGGTGCCGGCGGAGATGTAGTCGCCGGCGATCGCGAGGCCGCTCTGCACGGGGGAGAGCGAGCGGTAGCCGGTGTAGAAATCGCCCAGGTCGTCACGATCGGGGCCGGTTATCACGCACAGCAGCAGCGTGACAGTGATGACCGCGATGAACGCCATCAGCGACATGGTCTGGGCATCGGAACTGAAGCTGGTCATGCGCGCGCACCTCCGGTGGGCTGCTGCCACACGGGGCGTCCGGAGCGGCTCTGGCGTTCCGGCCGGGGCGCGGCTGCCGCGGCTGTCTGCTCGGCGCGTTCGCGGATCGCCATGGCGAGCGGGTCGACGTGGTTGCGCGCGCTCCGCTCGTACAGCGCGATCGCAGCCAGCGCCACGGGCAGCTGGAGGAGCCCCAGGACCAGACCGGTGGTGAGACCACCGGTGATGTTGCTGGTCATCATCGAGGGGGCGTAGCCGGACAGGAAAAGGAAGATGACGAAGTAGCCGAGCGCGGTGAAGGTGGCGACGCGGCGGAGCCTGCGGTAAGCCGATCCGAGCCGGTGCAGATCATCACGATCGTCGGTGGCGGCGGGCGGTTGCGGCTGCGGGGAAGCGTCCCAGGGCTGCTGCGCGGAGTCCCAGCCCTGCGGCGAGGAGTCCCACGCTCGCGGGGACGAGTCCCAGGCTGCCTGTGGATCGGTGTCCCAGGACTGCGACGCCGCCTCTTGGCGGTGCCGCCCGGCATTCCGGTGCTGGGGTACGGGTGGTGGGCCGGGGAAAGGCTGGTGGTACGACATCGATCTTGCTCCTTGCCGCCCCGGGGAACGGGCGGGTGGCGCTGGTGGTCCGCGTACGTTACTCATGGGTATAGCCCTTGCGTAAGGGGTTTCCGACCGCTTGGTATGTCGGTTCGGTGACGATCCTGTGCGCGTGGCGAAGGAACCCGCGGTAACCCCCGCAGTGGATCTTCCGCAGGTCACGGGTGAGTCTCGGGTCGCCCCTGGTGCCGGGCAGGCCGCTCGGCACGACCGGTCCGGCGAATGCGCAGGGCGGGCCGACGATGTGGTCGGGGTGGATGCCCTCGGCTGCCCCGTTCCGGATCGGCCTGGATCGTCCCGCAGTCCAGATCGACGCCGACCACCATGCCGCTCGGATCCCCGACCCCCGTATTCGTTAAGGCACGACGGTCACCGCGGGCTGCGACTTGGCGGGGTTGTTGACCTCGTCCTCGAAGGTGTTCGCCGGTGAGCGCGGGAGTTGTAGATGCCCAGGGCCAGCGGCAGACCGATCCGGGCACCGATGCCCGCCTAGAGGCTGACCTTGCGGAGCACCGTGATCACAACGATGGAGATCAACGCGACCGTGAGGCCCTTGTCGCTCCAGTCCTCAAGGGTGCCCAGCGACGAGTCACCCAGCGAATCGAGCTTCCCGGCCAGCAGGAGGGAGCGGCTCACTGCTCCTCACCCCCGACCACACCGGAGAGGTTCGCCGACGGCTTCACCGCCGGATCGGCTCCCGCGTGCAGGGCGGTGACTTCCCACCGACCGGACCGAGCCGTCATCGTCAGCTCGTAGGCCAACGGCCAACGCCCTGCCTACGCCGCCTGCGCGGTCACCGACCTCTGCACCCCACCGTTGTGCCGTCCCGGGGCATGTGCCCGCCGGCCACGTCTGCGTCCGCGGCCGCTCCTCCACACGCACCACCATGTAGCCGGAACGCGCCACCGCGGCCAGCTCCGCACCAGGCGACAGGTACCTGCCGACCTCACCGACCCCGGCGAGATAGGGGTTGAGGAACTCACCCAGCGAGGCGACCAGCTAGCTGTCCGCCGGGAGCCGGTTCTTGAACCGCGCACCGCCTGCTGGCACCACCGACGGACCGGCGTCGTTCATGGGGTGAGCTGGGGCCGTCGGATGCGTAGGCTCAGGGCCGTGGCTGATCAGATACAGAAGATGGTGACGGGGCTGCCGGACCTGGCGGACGTCACCGGCGTATGGGCGGTGGCCGATGGCCGTGCCGCGCAGGGGGATGCTGCCTTTGCCGCGGACCTTGGCATCGCTCTCGCCAGGACTTACGGCACCGGGGGGCAGATGTGGCAGTACCGAAGCGTCTTCGACCATCTGCTTCGACTGTTGGCCACCACCGCCGGTCCTGAGAATGTCACCCAGGCGCTGCGGCTGATCTCCTCGGGTGAGGTCAACAACAGGAAGCTGGATCGCTACGCGGCTTCGTTGCTGGCTTCCAGCCACAAGGCGACCGACCTGGCTGCGGCGTTCACCGGCCGTGCTTCGGAGGAGCTTCGGGCCTGCCTGGTCCATGAGCTGGTTCTCAGAGGCGTGTTCGTCGAGGACACGCCGGGGATCGCGGGTTGGGCGACGTCGCCGCATTGGAGTCATCACCCGCTGGGCTGGCTGCCCCTGACTCTGTCCGACGTGGAGGGAAATGCGGATCTGCCGAGCTACAGCATCCGTGGCAGCAGCCACTCGATGCCGTACGGACCGTCGGAGAGCCGCGAACTGGCGGTGATCGCCGACGCACGCGTCCCGTCGGCGAAGGAGACGACAACACAGGCCGCTGCAAGTGCGATTGGCAGGGCCGTGGCGAACTGGGCTGAGGAGTCCAACGGGCGCATCGAGGCACGCGTGTTCGGCCTCGCGGAACCCCTGGACGCCGAGTCGGTCCCGACCGCGCTCCTGACGCTGGGGCTGGAGTGTCTGCGCGGAGCGGGGAGGAAGGCCCCTCTGTCGGTAGCTGTCCGTCCGCCGGCCCAGGCATGGCGAGTGCTCTTCGCGGCGGCGTCGACGGGAGGGGCATACAACTCCGGTTCCTATGGCGCCTACGGCCGATTGGCGGCCTGGCAGTCCCTGGCCGCGCTGGCCGGAAGTCCAGAGGGCTCCACCGTCGCTGAGGTCGAAGCACATGTGCGGGACTGCGTCTGGCATGGCTACGGTGCCGACACGAAGTGGTTCGAGCAGGAGGCCTGGGACATCGGTCTAGCCGCGCTTTCCTCAGGCCGTCGGCGCTTGGCCGTGCTTGCCGCGACCGATACCGATTGAGGTGCCCGTGGTTCGTGTGTCGAGGAGCTGAACCAAGTGAACTACGCCGAGCCCTGCCGGGATCAGCGATTCTCCAGCGGGTCGGCCTGGCCGAGCAGCTCCGCGAGCGGAGTGCCGGTCCGAGCGGCGACCCTGCGGCGGGCTCGCAGCTGTGCACGGGTACGAGGGCGGAACTTCGGATCCCGCCCGCAACCACACGGTTCGAAGCCCTCGTAGCGCAGCCCAGCGCCCAGGACCACCGCGACGACCGACCATGCCTTCCGATTACTGCGGCGAGGTGCCGCAAAGTCGTGGCCAGCACACAGCAGCGGTCCGGCGCAGCGCGGGCACGTGTGTCCGGCGTTGCTGGGATGGCGCTTGAAGCTGATCCGGCACGATATGCACGCGTAGTGCAGCTTGTAGTGGACGGAGGCGTAGGTGCACACGGACTGACCGTACCGGTGGCGCGTCGTCCCGGGCCAGCAGGTTCCGCTTCCTCACCCGGTGGCTGCCGGCTGCGGTTCGCCCGTCTGTTGAGATGGGATGGGTAACTGGCCACGTGTACGTGCGAAGTGGCCGCGGGGCCGGTCCGTTGGAGCGCTCAGGCCGGCCGCAAGGCGATGATCGGGCGGATCAGGCATCTGGAGACAGGAGGCGACCTGATACTGCGGCTGATTGCCCTTCGGGCGTGACGCATCCGTGCCCAGGCTCATCCTCGCCCGAGTCCGACTGGCGGCACTCTGGGAGTGGCGTCAGCGGGGGCGATCTGATGGGCTGCGACGCATCCACGTCCTCGGTTACGCCTCGTGTCTCGCGCGTGGCATAAGTTCATCAAAACTGAGGGGCCATCAGATTTGGCGTCCCGGGCCATTGACTCTCCTGTCAGCCGCCGGGATCCTCAACTCACCAGTAACTTGAGTGGGCATGTCAATTAAGGTGAGTGGCAGCCATGGTCCGACCTCCACACCGCAGGCTCAGATCCCTCACGGTGGTGTCACTGCTCCTCACCGTGATGGCCCTGGCACTCGGCCCGATACCCAGCTCCGCCGCGGAGCCCGGCTGGTGGACCCCCGCCGCGCGGCCCGCACCCGACTCGCAGATCAACGTTACGGGCGAACCCTTCAAGGGCACCGACGCCCTGGGGCGCGTAAGGGGCTTCGTCGACGCCCACGATCACATCATGTCCAACGAGGGCTTCGGCGGCCGGCTGATCTGTGGCAAGCCGTTCTCCGAGCAGGGCATAGCTGACGCTCTGAGGGACTGCCCCGAGCACTACCCCGACGGCACGCTCGCCGTCTTCGACCTCATCACGAAGGGCGGTGACGGCAAGCACGACCCCAACGGGTGGCCAACGTTCAAGGACTGGCCCGCCCACGACTCGCTGACCCACCAGCAGAACTACTACGCCTGGATCGAGCGGGCATGGCGCGGCGGCCAGCGGGTTCTGGTCAACGACCTGGTCACCAACGGGGTGATCTGCTCGGTCTACTTCTTCAAGGACCGCGGCTGCGACGAGATGACCGCCATCCGTCTCCAGGCGCAGAAGTCGTACGACATGCAGGCCTTCATCGACAGGATGTACGGCGGCCCCGGCAAGGGCTGGTTCCGCATCGTCACCGACAGCGCCCAGGCCCGCCAGGTCATCGAGCAGGGCAAGCTGGCCGTCGTCCTGGGCGTGGAGACTTCCGAGCCGTTCGGCTGCAAGCAGATCCTGGACATCGCTCAGTGCTCCAAGGAGGACATCGACCGGGGCCTGGACGAGCTGTACAAACTGGGCGTGCGCAGCATGTTCCTGTGCCACAAGTTCGACAACGCCCTGTGCGGGGTGCGCTTCGACTCCGGGGCACTCGGTACGGCGATCAACGTGGGGCAGTTCCTGTCGACGGGCACCTTCTGGAAGGTGGAGACCTGCCGGGGACCGCAACACGACAATCCCATCGGCAACGCGGTGGCGGCGCAGGCGGAGAAGCAGCTGCCGACCGGGGTGGCCGTCCCCTCGTACGCCTCGGACGCGCAGTGCAACACCCGAGGGCTGAGCGATCTGGGTGAGTACGCGGTGCGCGGCATGATGAAGCGCAAGATGATGCTGGAGATCGACCACATGAGCGTGAAGGCCGCGGGCCAGGCCTTCGAGATCCTCGAATCCGAGTCGTACCCGGGCGTCATCTCCTCGCACAGCTGGATGGACCTGGGCTGGACCGAGCGGCTCTACAGGCTGGGCGGGTTCATCGGCCAGTACATGAGCGGTTCTCAGGCGTTCAGTGCGGAGGCCAAGCGCACGGATGCGGTACGCGAGAAATACGGGGTCGGCTACGGCTACGGCACCGACATGAACGGTGTCGGCGGCTGGCCGGGCCCGCGGGGCGGGGACACCCCGAACCCGGTGAAGTACCCCTTCCGCAGCACGGACGGCGGCTCGGTGATCGATAAGCAGACCACCGGCGAGCGCACTTGGGACTTCAACACCCATGGCGCGGCGCACTACGGCATGGTCCCGGACTGGATCGAGGACATCCGGATCGTCGGCGGCCAGGACGTCGTGGACGACCTCTTCGCGGGCGCCGAGTCCTACCTCCGCACCTGGGGGAAGTCCGAGGAACACAAGTCCGGGGTGAACCTGGCCTCGGACGCGGCCGCCTCGGCGTCCACGTCGGAATGGTGGAACCCGTTCGTCAACTTCGCACCGGGCCGGGCCGTGGACGGCGACGAGGGCACCCGCTGGGCCAGCGAGTGGAGCGACGATCAGTGGCTTCGGATCGACCTCGGATCGGCGAACCTGATCAAGCGCGTCACCCTCGACTGGGAGGCGGCGTACGGGAAGTCCTACCGTGTCGAGCTGTCGGCCGACGGCACGAACTGGCAGACGGCGTGGTCCACGACCGCTGGTGACGGCGGCCTGGACACGGCGCGCTTCGCCGGAACTCCGGCACGCTACGTACGGGTTCAGGGGCTGGAGCGCGGCACCCGGTGGGGCTACTCACTCTCCGAGGTCGGCGTCTACAGCGACTGACCGCAGCGGGGGCGATGTCCCCTTGATGCGCCGGCCCCGGCTCACTCCCCGGCGCGTTCACCGGCGTGCCAGGCAGAGGGAAGGGATGCTCAATGAGAATTGTTCATCCTGATTCTGCACGAGAGGCCCGCCTGCTTCCCGCTCAGGCGGCTCTGCCCTTCTTGATCAGGCTGATCGAGCCATTCATAAGGTTGATCACCCGGGGGTGCTGGGTGTGGCTATCAGGCGGCCGCCGTTTCGTGGCCCGCCGTGCCTCGCAGCCCGGCACCCCAGCGGAACTTGCGCGGTGCAGCAACTAGGGTACGGCGTATGAGCCAGACTCCCGTCGACCCCGTCGCGCACAACCGCCTCGCCTGGGACCGCGAGGTGGAGCAGGGTAACGAGTGGTCACGCCCGGTCGGCCCCGAGGTGATCGCGAAGGCGCGGGCCGGCCAGTGGTCCATCGTCCTGATCGGGTACGAGCCGGCCGACCCGACCTGGTTCCCGCCGGAAATCGCCGGTCGCGACGTGCTCTGCCTCGCCTCCGGCGGCGGGCAGCAAGGTCCGGTGCTGGCCGCGGCGGGCGCGCGGGTGACCGTCTTCGACAACTCGCCCCGCCAGCTGGCGCAGGACGAGATGGTCGCGGCGCGGGAGGGGCTCGACCTACGCACCGTGCTCGGCGACGCACGCGACCTGAGCCCGTTCCCGGACGCCTCGTTCGACCTTGTCGTCCACCCGGTCTCCAACCTGTTCATCCCGGAGCTGGCGCCGGTCTGGCGCGAGTGCCACCGCGTGCTGCGCCCCGGTGGGACGCTGCTGTCCGGCTTCCTCAACCCGGACCTCTACCTCTTCGACGCCGAGTCCTTGGAGGCGCGCGGCGAGCTGACGGTGCGCCACCGCCTGCCCTACAGCGACCTCACCCACCTGGAGCCCGCCGAGCGGGAACGGCTGTGGGGCCTCGACGCACCGGTGGAGTACAGCCACACGCTCACCGAGCAGCTCGGCGGGCAGATCGCGGCGGGCTTCGCCATCACCGGCTTCGCCGAGGCGCCGCACCACTCGGAGGCCACCGCCGGCTGGCTCTCCGGCTACTTCGCCACGAAAGCGGTCAAGGCTGGCGCCGGTCACTGACCCTCCACAGGCCAGGCCAGGCCAGGCCAGGCCAGGCCAGGCCAGGTCTGGGACCCCGACGCCGGGCGAGCCGAGGACAGGCGCGGGCGGCCGCGTCGTGGGACGAGCGGTTCACCATCGCAGAGGATGCCCTTGGCCGACGGCTGAGTGCCAGCCCGTCCCTTGATCCAGAAGTGGCTGCTGCCTGGTGGCTGCTGCTCGCCGGCCGGGGACGGGTGCGCGTCGATGCACTGGCGAACGAGGTGGGGTGGAGCCGTAAGCGCCTGCGGTCCCGCTTCCGTTCCCAGATCGGCGTCACGCCCGAGCGTGCTGCCCGGCTGGTGCGCTTCGAGCACGCCGCCCATCTTCTCGCAGCCGGTGACGCCGCCGCCCAGGTGGCGGCCACCAGCGGCTACGTCGACCAGGCCCACCTCCACCGCGAGGTCAAAGCGTTCACCGGAGTGACACCCACCGCCGTGGCCGCTGCGCCGTGGCTCGCCATCGATGACGTGGCGTGGCCGAGGTTGTCGGCGAGATCGGCCGGTGAGGGCTTGTCTCTTTGGTCAGGGTCGGGTCCAGACGAGGATGCCGACGAAGTGGAAGCGGCCTGGTAGGCAGTAACGATTTCGGCTATTCCTGCCAGGTCATCCGCGTGGTCCGGCATGTCTCGGGCCTCGTGAACCGGGCCTGCCCGTCACCGGTGGTCTGACCTGGGTCTCGCTGCGCCGCGCACCGCCCATGCGGCTGGCCCGCACTTGCTCCAGAGGGCTGGGCGGTTTCCTCACCCCGCGTCGAGCCTCTACCTTGAACACCGACGGAGATTACAAGTGACGGCGAATGCAGGTGAGTTGGGGTAATGGCGGCAGATCCGGCGGATGCGGTGTCCGTCAGCGGCGTCGGGTTCGGGGACTACTACCGGGCGCATGTGGGGCCGCTTGTCGCCCTGTCGCTGCTGCGGGGCGCGGATCTGGTGGAGGCGGCGCGACTCGCCCAGGACTCGATGGCGGTGGCCCGGCGGTGGATGGACCTCCTTGTCGGGAACGCGGTCGGGGCCGCGAAGGACACCAGGACCCCTGTGGTCACCGCGCAGGCGCTGCGGTCCTGGACGTGCCGGATGACCGTCGGTGGCGGCGTCGGAGCGCTCCGCCCGGCGCACGGGACGGTGCCCGCCCTCCTGGGTAAGGGCAGCACCGACGCCCTGGTGCAGGCCCGGACGGTGGTGGCGCTCGCGCCGCTGAGAGAGTTGAACGAGCGCCAACTCAACGTCATTGCCTTTCGGTTGGCCGGCTGTGCGCCAGGAGCGATCGGGTACGAGCTGGGCCTGTCGATAGCGAAGGTGCACCGCACCCTGCGCCATGTCGGCAAGCTGCTCGAAGCGGACACGGGGGTAGGGCAGTCCAGGAGTGCCGAGGCGCCGGGGGAGGCCGGGGGGTCTGGAGCGGCCGAGGGGACCGCCGAGGCAGACGTCAGGTTCGCGGAGCTGCTGGGCGAGCTGGCAGCCGCGCTGGATCCTGTACTCGACCTGCGGGCCGGGCTGGACGAGGTGAGCGGCTCCATTGGTGCAGACGGGACCATCGCTCGCCGCGCCCCCGTACCTCCGCTGTGGAACCTCGGCCCTTCGCTCCCCGTGCCGCCCTTCGGCGCACCAGAGCTGCACTCGTTCGCCGAGCCCGCGCCATCTGGGATTTTGGCGTACGCGGCCGGCCTCGCCCGGTGCGACGCGCAGGGCCGCGAGGCTGCGCTCGGCGGGATTCCCACGGTCGAGCTGGCGGCCGTGCGGCTCGGAGCGGTGCTCGCCCTTCAGGTGGAGCGATTCCGGCGGGAGGCCGAGAGGTCCGGGACACGGGCCACCAGGGACGAGTTCCGGAGGGAGGACGCGCGGGCGTTCGCGGTCGCACTGGCACAGGACGCCGCGCTCGCCGCGCCGATGTTCGACTGGGTGAAGGACCTCGACGTCCCGCGCCGCGTCGGCTTCCTGGCGGCGGGCCTCGCCCATGACGACCCCTGGACGAACGAGGTCTCCTACGACGGGATCGAAGCGTCCCTCGCCCTGGTCCAGTTCCGGCGCGCGGCGGTGCGTGCGGCGCTGCGCGCGTTGCACCGGCCCGGTGCGGACAACTTCCCTCAGCCCGGCGGCTCGCTTGCCGAGGCCCTCACACAGTCCCTGAGCGACACCCACCGGATGATCCACCAGCTCGACGAACTGAACAGCGACCTCTCGCGTGCCGAGTCGACACTGCCGGACGGCTACTACGTCGACATGACCCGGGACTTCGACCTCCACCAGAGCTTCCACGCGGACCTGGCCCTCGGCATCGACGCCGTCCGGGAGGCCCTGTCGCACCCCTGAGGAACTGTCTCTTGGATCCGCTCGTGAGATCGTCGTGCTCGTGATCGAAACCTGGGTGATCAACGACGACAGTTCTGTTCCTGTCACGTCCGAGGTGGTGCTGGAGGCTCTTCGGTCGAGGATCGACAGCGGCCGGCTCGAGACGTGGCTGATCAGTTCGTCCGGACGGTTGCTGGCCTTCGCGACGAACACCGAGCGCGCGATGGTGATGCTGCTCGAAGAGGAGGGCGATCCCGGCGAGCATGCTGTGGACCCTGGATCCGGTGGGTCGAGCGACGGGTTCTTCCTGTCCGGCGGGCAGCACGACCATTACCCGGACCAGGACACCGTACCCATGGGTGAAGCATGCAGACTCGTGGAGCACATCGTCGGCACGGGCTCGTGGCCCGCGGACGCGCGCTGGGTCGTGGATCGCTGACAGCGGTCTATCGCCGGGCCCGGATGAGGATGGCGACGAGGCCTCGGGACCGTCCGAGTGCGTGATCGTCGGGCTCGGCCCGGCCTGGAGCCCTTTTTCCTGGCTACGGCGGAATGCTGGTGGGCCCGGCAGCGTGGAGTCCACCGACACGGTGCGGCCGACATCGCCGCTGCAATCCGCTGCTGACAGGACTACGGCGAGGTTTTGTCCCCCGGGTGTCGTCCACTGCCCTCCTGATCAGCCGTTTGTGCGCGGTCTGGATCAGGCCGAACTCGTCCGGCAGATCCCGCCAGGGCGAGCAGGTTCGGTACTTCCACGCGATGGCCTCCAAGGTGCGGCGGTGATCGACCCACCGCCGACCGCGGACGGGATCGGCCGGCATCAGCAGCTCGATCCGGTCCCACATCGCATGAGTGATGACTAACCGGACGGACACATCTGATCAACTGACCAGCCGATCAAAGAGACGCGCTCTAGCACCCCTGTCACGACGACCCGGGGTGCGGCAGCTGTGCCGGAAGGTGAGTTGGTCGACAGCACGGCCCGTGGCGGCAGCAGCTGCCGGGCGTTCGCCCGTCTGCCCGGGGTGGCGCACGGCATCACGCTGCTTCGCACGGGTGAAGGACGAGAGGCAGCGTGCCGTCGTGCGCACGTATACGGGCGGACGGGACGGCTTCTTCCTGTACACCGACGATCTCGCCGCTGATCACGCCCGCATGACGGCGGCGGGCGTGTGTTCTCCGGAAGGGGGGCGAGCCATCGAGCCGTACGGCTCGATGGCCCCTTTCGTGGATCTGCACGGCAACCGTTGCACTCTGGGGGGCCGCGCTGAGCGCTGCCGCTACGACCGCGCGGCACGGGGTGGTGCTCTCGTTCAGTCGCGTGGAACGGTGGCGGAGGCGAGGAAGAACGGCACCGCCATGAAGAATCTGTCCCGTGCCGCCCGGTCGTGCTGCTCGGCGATCCATGCCGCGGCCTCCGGCGCCGGCACCGCGCCCGCCGCGGCGGCCGCCTGGGCCAGACCTGTCGCCATGGGCAGCAGGTCCGGCCCGGTGAAGACGGCCGTGCGGACCTCCACCCGTACCTCGTGGAATCCCGCGTCCAGCAGCAGGTTCCGGTGGGCCCGTGCGGCGCGGGGGCTGGCGACCAGGGAGGCCCTGGCCCGGACGACGGTCCGGGTCAGCGCCGCGTCGTCGGAGTCGATCACCGCGGTGTCCCAGTCCTGCCCTACCAGCACCGCCCGCCCTCCCGGCTTGAGTACCCGCCGCGCCTCAGCCAGCGCCCGTGCCGGGTCCGGAAGGGTGTGCAACAGTTTGTCGGCCCGGTACCCGGCCAGGGAAGCGTCGCCGTACGGCAGGTCACAGGCGTCCGCGACGTGAAACGTCCCGCCCGGCAGCCGGTCACGGGCCGCCTCGATCATGCCCTCGTCCAGGTCGGCGCCCTCGGCCGCCACTCCCAGGGCGGTCAGTTCGGCGACCGCGCGCCCGGCCCCGCAGCCGGCGTCCAGCACGGCCCCGTCCACAGCCCCGCTCAGCAACGCGTAGGTGAGCGAACGCAGTTCGGCCGCGCCGGGGGAGTGGTCGACGGCATCGAGTACGCGCAGAAGGTTCTTCGTGTCCTTGTCCATGACGCCAGACTGCGACTTAATGCCGACATGAAGTCAAGCGATTGCCCGCCTGTCACCTTGAGTATCGGAGTCCTGGCCGAGCGGTTCTCTCTCGCCACGCACGTGCTGCGTCACTGGGAGGCGGAAGGTCTGCTCGCCCCGGCCCGCGACGCGGCCGGCCGCCGCCGCTACGGCGAACAGGACGCGGTCCGGATCGCCGTGATCCTGCGCGGCAAGGAGGCCGGGCTCGGCCTCGACGCCATCCGCACGCTGGTCTCGGCGTCCGCTCCCGGCGCGCGCCGACCCGTCCTGCACAGCGAGGCGCAGGCACTGCGCTCCCGGATCGCCGCCGCGCAGGCATCCCTGGACCTGATCGAGTGCGCGCTCGCCTGCGAGCACGAGGACTTCATGGAGTGTCCGCACTTCCGGGGGACGGTCGGGCTCGCGCCCTGACAGCCAGGACCGTGCCGGCCAGGCGCAGGCGAGGTGATCTGCTCGAACCCGAGAGCGCCCGGCAGGCCCTTGAACATCGTGGTGCACTTCTCCGCCCGCGCGGTCAGTTCGCTGCTGTCGGCGGCCTGGCCGACGCGCTTGGCCGCCAGGAGGTGTACGGCCCGCTCGTCGGCGGGGATGCCGGGTGAGGAGCTCGCCGAGTCGACCGAACGGTTCGCCCTGCTCGGAGACGGCGTACGAACGGTCCGGCTCCAGGGCAGGTCAACCGAGCTTCGCATGCGGCAGTCGCAGCAGGGGACGGGTGCGGTGCGCTCCTTGCCGACGGTGACGCTCTTGTCCCCGATGCTCCCCAAGTCGACGTAAGCGCCACGCTGCCGGCCGCCACACCGGGCCACGTGCCGGGCACGGCTGCCCTTCAGCGCGTCGTGCAGGAACACGGCGTCCTTCTCACAGGTCCACGACAACCTGAAAGTCACCTGTGGCCCCCTCGTAGCGACCGATGTCCTGGATCGACTCGAAGAGGGCCGGATCGGTACGCTCCCGCCCATTCGAGGAAGACGCCGTCAAGGCCGGCCGGCGACCGCGACGAGGTCCGCCGCTCCACCGCCCAGGCCGTTTTTCATGGGCAGGGGGCGGGCGCTTGTTCGGGTGCCGGTGGGGGAGTCGACTGGCTGTCAGGGGGCGGCGGTGGCAGTGGTCGTGTGGCTGATGATGCGTTCGGCGCGGTATGGAGAAGTGTCGAGGCGTGCGAGGACGGCGGGTTGGGTGATGTTGGGGAGGATGGTTTCGAAGAGGGCGGAGATTTCGGTGACGAGGGCCAGTGGGCGCTCGGGCATCGATTCCCTCACCACCTGTACTCCGGTCCAGGCGCCGACGAGGAGGCGTGAGGTGGTGGCCGGGTTGACGTGGGGGAGGAGTTCACCGCGTTCCTTGGCTTCGGTGAGGAGTTCGGCTCCGTAGGTGATCCAGTCCGGCCAGCGGGTGCCGAAGAGGTTGCGTGCGCGGGGGTCGACCGATAGCCGGATGGCCGCGCTGAGGAGGGGCTCTCTGGGGAGGCGGTAGGCCAGCAGGAGTGCTGCGTCTATCCATTCCTGGAGTTTGAAGGCCTGCGGGGAGACTCCGTCTGTGGTGACGGCCTCTTGGAGGACACCGCGGGCCAGTTCTTCCTTGGAGGTGAAGTGGAAGTAGAGCGCGCCCTTGGTGAGGCCGGCCCGATCAAGGATCGCGGCGATCGTGGCAGCGTCGTAGCCGTGCTCGTTGAAGACCTCGGCGGCCGCCTTCAGGAAGACTTTGCGCGTGCGGATCGCGCGCTGCTGCTGTACCAACTCGCGCTCCCTGGGGGACTGCGTGACGATCATTCAAAATGTACCGATGAGGCGGTACTGTATCAGCGCCACTGACCATTTTGTCATGTCCCGGGGGGACCGTGCACGACGTAGCCGCTTTGCTGCAGACACCACACGTCGGGGCAGGGGGAGTGGACAGCGTACCCAGCGCATATGTCCACCTCAGCCGTTCCGACGCTGTTCTGATCACCGGATG